>JAGVMP010000016.1 GCA_020053735.1 Pseudomonadota bacterium | reverse complement strand
CACCATCAAACCACACACTAAATTCACAGCAGAAATCTACGTGCTAGGTAAAGATGAAGGTGGTCGTCATACACCATTCTTCCAAGGCTACCGTCCACAGTTCTACTTCCGTACTACCGATGTAACGGGTGCGGTAGAGTTGCCAGCAGGTACAGAAATGGTGATGCCAGGTGACAACGTATCGATCACGGTAGAGCTGATTGCACCGATTGCGATGGAAGAAGGCTTACGCTTTGCGATTCGTGAAGGTGGCCGTACCGTTGGTGCTGGTGTCGTAGCAAAAATTATTGCTTAATTGCAGTAGTTTAAAAATTAAAAACTAGGCTAACAACCCAGCCTAGTTTTTGTAGTTTTAGCGCTAAATTCAAATTTAGACACTTTGAATTTAGCCAAAAGTTAAATAGGCCAATAGCTCAATTGGTAGAGTATCGGTCTCCAAAACCGAGGGTTGGGGGTTCGAGACCCTCTTGGCCTGCCAGTTTTATGAATAGCCTATAAAAATAGGCTGAGTGAACCGTAAGTTAGTTAAATTTTAAGTTAGTTAAATTTAAGACCATATATGATAGATAAAGTTAAGCTAGTACTATCCGCGCTGCTATTGGCAGCTGGCATTGCTGGCTTCTATGTGCTTGCAGACAAAGCTTTGGTGTTGCGTATTCTTGTCATCTTGGCAGGTTTAGCCGCGTCTATTGCTGTGCTATGGACAACCCCGATTGGTCAGACGGCGTTTGCTTTTTTTGGTGAATCTGTTGCCGAAGCAAAACGCGTGGTGTGGCCGACCAGAAAAGAAACTATCCAGACCGCAATTGCAGTTTTTGTGTTGGTGGTGGTGGTTGCAGCCTTTTTAGCAGTCGTAGATATTGGGTTTGCCTACATGGTGCAGTGGTTAATGGGACGGAGTGCTTAATGAGTATGCGTTGGTATGCAGTCCAAGCTTTTTCAGGCATGGAAAAATCCGTAAAAGCGGGCATTGAAGAGCGCATTGCGCGTTCAGGCTTGCAAGATCAATTCGGTGACATTTTGGTGCCGGTTGAAGAGGTGATTGAAATGAAAGCAGGCGTCAAGAAGATTTCTGAGCGCCGCCTGTACCCAGGTTATGTGCTAGTGCAAATGAGTATGTCCGACGAAAGTTGGCACTTAATCAAAAGTACGCCGCGCGTGACTGCGTTTATTGGTGGCAGTGCACAAAAGCCTACCCCGATTAAAGATAAAGAAGTCGAAATTATCTTGCAACGTATGGATGATAGTAAATCAAATCCAACCCAAAAATTGACCTTTGAAAAAGGGGAGTCTGTGCGTGTGGTGGATGGTCCGTTTAAAGACTTCTCTGGTGCAGTAGAAGAAATCAACTACGAGAAGAGTAAGTTACGTGTGTCAGTGGTGATTTTTGGCCGCGCAACGCCAGTGGAATTAGACTTCAGTCAAATTGAAAAAGAAGTTTAAGTTTTAAAAAAGTAAGTTGTAGTAAAAGCAGGTTTTATTCTGTATTTCGGTAAACAGGGGAGCTTTTGCAAGACAAAAGCGTTATTACCCACATAGGAGAGCAACATGGCAAAAAAAGTCCTTGGCTACATTAAGCTGCAGATTCCTGCAGGTAAAGCCAACCCTAGTCCACCAGTCGGTCCAGCATTGGGTCAACGTGGCCTGAACATTATGGAATTCTGTAAAGCGTTTAACGCTGCAACGCAAGGTGTAGAGCCTGGCCTGCCAATTCCAGTGGTCATTACCGCGTTTGTGGATAAGAGTTTCACATTCGTGATGAAAACGCCGCCAGCGACGATTCTCATCAAAAAAGCAGCGAAGATTGAAAAAGGTTCAGCGCGCCCGCATACCGATAAAGTAGGCAAAATTACCCGCAAACAAGCGGAAGAAATTGCAACAACCAAAATGCCAGACTTAACAGCGGCAGACATGGATGCGGCAGTGCGTACCATTGCTGGTAGCGCACGCAGCATGGGTATTGAAGTGGAGGGTGCATAACATGGCTAAAAGAATTAACGCGCTACGCGCAACAATCAATCGTGACAAACTTTACCCAGCTACCGAAGCTTTGGGTTTGGTTAAAGCTGGCGCGACTGCAAAATTTAACGAATCAATTGACGCAGTAATTAATCTGGGTATTGATGCGCGTAAATCTGACCAGTTGGTACGAGGTGCTTTAGTGCTACCAAACGGTACAGGTAAAGTGACGCGCGTGGCTGTGTTTGCGCAAGGTGCGCAAGCTGAAGCAGCAAAAGCGGCTGGTGCTGATATCGTGGGTTTTGAAGATTTAGCTGAAAAAGTTAAAGCAGGCTTCCTGGATTTTGATGTGGCGATTGCCACACCAGACGCGATGCGTATTGTGGGTACTTTGGGCCAAGTATTGGGTCCTCGTGGCTTAATGCCAAACCCTAAAGTGGGCACAGTGACGCCAGATGCAGCGACTGCAGTTAAGAATGCAAAAGCAGGTCAAGTGCAATACCGTACGGATAAAGGCGGCATTGTGCATTGCACAATTGGTCGTGCTTCGTTCACGGTTGAGCAATTGCAAGGTAACTTAGCCGCTTTAGTGGATGCACTGAGCAAAGCAAAACCAGCTTCAGCAAAAGGCGTGTTTTTGAAAAAAATCTCAATCTCTAGCACCATGGGTGCTGGCGTGCGTGTTGATCAAGCGACCGTAGTATAAAAACGGTGCATAAGATTAACGAGTGCCTTGAGAGGCGCTTGTAACAAGAACTTTGGGCTTGCTGTTTTGATGGTGAAGCAGCAAGAGCATCAAAGACCGTTGGAAACTTAGATTATTATTAATCAGGTTTTAATTGAGGCGGAAAGTGGATGGGTGAAGGAAGATGTAACTGTCTTCAATCCTCTGTTTGCAATCTTCTAAATCCAACGCAGATGGCGAAACCAGACACAGGATATGTTGTTGAGAATGACCTGGATAAGGACGCCGTAAAATGGTTTTTATAGGCTGTGCCGCTATAAAAGCAGATTCTGTTTTAGCAATAAAGCAGAGATTTTAACGGAAAGGAGAAAAGACCTTGAGTCTGAATCTTACAGAGAAAAAAGCAGTAGTTGCTGAAGTAAGTGCGCAAGTAGCACAAGCGCAAGCAATTGTTCTTGCAGAGTATCGTGGCATGGGCGTAGCGGATATGACCTTGTTACGCGCTGAAGCTAGGAAATCAGGCGTTTACTTACGTGTGCTTAAAAACACATTGGTGCGTCGTGCAGTAGAAGGCACAGAATTTTCAGCATTAGCCAACGATATGGTAGGGCCGCTGGTATTCGGTATTTCTACCGATGCAGTTTCTGCCGCAAAAGTAATGAACAATTTTGCTAAAGCAAATGACAAATTTGTGATTAAAGCAGGCGCAATGCCAAACCAAGTGATGAACGCTGCTGGTGTTCAAGCCTTGGCATCAACATTAAGCCGTGAAGAGTTGCTTGCTAAATTTGCACGTACCCTCAACGAAGTGCCAACCAAGTTCGCCCGCGCACTTGCAGCAGTTCGTGATGCAAAAGCAGCTTAACTTTACATTGCACATACACTACAACTACATAATTTAATTTTTAAGGAATATTCAAATGGCAATTACAAATGCAGATATTTTAGAAGCAGTAGGCAAGATGTCAGTGCTGGACTTAACAGCATTTATTAAAGAAATCGAAGAGAAATTTGGCGTTTCAGCAGCAGCGGTTGCAGTAGCAGCTGGTGGCGCAGCAGGTGGTGCAGCTCCAGCTGCAGCAGCTGAGCAAACAGAGTTCAACGTGATCTTGTTAACAGCCGGTGAGCAAAAAGTGAGTGTAATTAAAGCAGTGCGTGAATTAACTGCACTAGGCTTGAAAGAAGCAAAAGACTTAGTTGACGGCGCACCAAAAGCAATTAAAGAAGGCGTAAACAAAGCAGATGCTGATGCAGCATTGAAAAAATTGATCGAAGCTGGCGCAACTGGCGAAATCAAGTAATACCTAGATTTGAACGTACTTGGGCTGACGGGAGACCGTCGGCCTTCGGCGTTTTTAAGCAGCACCACTTGTAACAAAATGTAACAGGTGTATTGAACGTAATTAAACCTTAAAGATAATAAATCTTTGATGTTAGAAATCAAAACATTGCAGTGGATGAAAAGTGTTTTGTCTTCTACCCTCAAAATATCAGGAGACGCTATGAGCTATTCCTTTACCGAAAAAAAACGCATTCGTAAAAGCTTTGCCAAACGTGAGAGCGTGCAAGAAGTGCCTTACTTGCTCGCTATGCAGTTGGAATCTTACAAAGCATTTTTACAGGCAGAAATTCCCGCAGACAAACGTGCTGACGCTGGCTTAGAGTCAACGTTTAGTTCTGTATTTCCTATTGTCAGCCACTCTGGCAATGCACGTTTAGATTACGTGAGCTATCAATTAGGTAGCGAGCCATTTGATGTAAAAGAGTGCCAACAACGTGGCCTCACTTTTGCTGCGCCATTGCGCGTTAAAGTGCGTCTCACCATCATGGATAAAGAGGCTTCGAAGCCCACCGTGAAAGAAGTGAAAGAGCAAGAAGTGTACATGGGTGAATTGCCCTTGATGACTGAAAATGGCTCATTTGTGATTAATGGTACCGAGCGTGTGATTGTTTCGCAATTACATCGTAGCCCAGGTGTGTTCTTTGAGCATGATCGTGGTAAAACCCATTCATCAGGTAAATTGCTGTTTTCTGCACGTATTATTCCTTACCGTGGCTCATGGTTAGATTTTGAATTTGACCCTAAAGATTACTTGTATTTCCGCGTCGATCGTCGCCGTAAAATGCCTGTAACCATTTTGCTTAAAGCATTGGGTTACACACCAGAACAAATTCTAGAAACGTTCAACGATACGGATACTTTCCATATTGGCCCCAAAGGCGTGGAATTTACTTTGGTTGCAGATCGCTTACGTGGCGAAGTAGCGAAATTTGATATTACTGATAAAGCTGGTGAAGTCTTGGTTGCTAAAGACAAGCGCATTACCGTGAAGCATATTCGTGACATTGAAAAAGCTGGCGTAACAAAAATTACAGTGCCGATTGATTTTATTATGGGGCGCGCGATTGCTAATAACATTATCGACACTGAGACAGGTGAAATCATTGCGAATGCCAATGATGAAGTGACTGAAACTTTACTCGAAAAATTGATTGAAGCGAAAGTTTCAACAATCAATACGCTCTATACCAACGACTTAGATCATGGTGATTTTATTTCGCAAACTTTGCGTATTGATGAAATTCCAGATCAATACAGTGCACGCGTAGCGATTTATCGCATGATGCGTCCAGGCGAGCCGCCAACTGAAGAAGCGGTTGAGGCTTTATTCAACGGCTTGTTCTTTAATGAAGATCGCTACGATTTGTCAGTGGTTGGTCGTATGAAATTTAACCGCCGTGCTTACCCAGTTAAGCAAGAAGAGCGCAGTGCTAATTGGATGCGCAAGTTCTACGAGCGCGTTGGTGCGCAAGGTGATCAAGGTGCAAATGTATTATCTAATGATGATATTTTGTCTGTAATTGGCGTGCTGCTTGAGCTACGCAATGGCCGTGGTGAAATTGATGATATCGATCACCTAGGTAACCGTCGTATTCGTTCAGTGGGTGAATTGGCAGAAAATCAATTCCGCGCAGGTTTGGTAAGGGTTGAGCGTGCTGTTAAAGAGCGCTTGAGCCAAGCCGAGTCTGATAATTTAATGCCGCATGATTTGATTAACGCGAAACCGGTTTCTAGTGCTATTCGTGAATTTTTTGGCTCAAGCCAACTCTCACAATTTATGGATCAAACGAATCCGTTATCAGAAATTACGCACAAACGCCGTATTTCTGCATTAGGCCCAGGCGGTTTAACGCGCGAGCGTGCTGGTTTTGAGGTGCGCGATGTACACTCAACCCACTATGGTCGTGTGTGTCCAATCGAAACGCCGGAAGGTCCAAACATTGGTTTGATTAACTCGCTGGCTTTGTATGCGCGTACCAACCAATATGGTTTCTTGGAAACGCCTTATCGCCGTGTAGAAGGTAACAAAGTATCTGACACCATTGACTATTTGTCAGCGATTGAAGAAAGTCAATTCATGATTGCGCAAGCAAATACAGAGTTGAATGCAAAAAATGTCTTTACTGATGACTTGATTTCATCGCGTCATTTAAATGAATTTACCATGACGCAGCCAGAGCGCGTGCAATATATGGACGTGGCACCGAGTCAAATCGTCTCAGTTGCAGCCTCGTTGATTCCGTTTTTGGAACATGATGATGCAAACCGTGCATTGATGGGTGCCAACATGCAGCGCCAAGCGGTACCTTGTTTACGTGCTGAAAAAGCGGTAGTAGGAACGGGTATTGAGCGTACGGTTGCGATTGACTCCGGTACGACTGTGCAGGCGCGCCGTGGTGGTATCGTCGATTACGTCGATTCTGCCCGTATAGTCGTTCGCGTACATGATGCTGAGGCTAAAGCAGGTGAAGTAGGTGTAGATATCTACAACCTCACCAAATACACACGCTCGAATCAAAACACCAACATTAACCAACGTCCGCTAGTAAAAGTGGGTGATAACTTGGCTCGCGGTGACATCATTGCTGATGGCGCTTCAACCGACATGGGTGAGCTAGCACTTGGCCAAAACATGTTGGTGGGCTTTATGCCTTGGAACGGTTATAACTATGAAGACTCGATCCTGATTTCAGAGCGTGTCGTGGCAGATGACCGTTACACATCTATTCATATCGAAGAGCTATCAGTTGTCGCACGTGATACTAAGTTGGGTGCAGAAGAAATCACGCAAGATATCTCTAACTTAAGTGAGCGTATGCTTGGTCGCTTAGATGAGTCTGGCATTATTTATATTGGTGCTGAAGTAGAGGCAGGTGATGTATTGGTCGGTAAAGTGACACCAAAAGGTGAAACACAACTGACACCAGAAGAGAAATTGCTACGTGCGATTTTTGGTGAAAAAGCATCTGACGTTAAAGACACTTCATTGCGCGTGCCATCAGGCATGAGCGGTACCGTGATTGATGTGCAAGTATTTACGCGTGAAGGAATCGATCGCGACTCACGCGCACAACAAATTATTGATGACCAATTGGCGCACTATAAAACTGACTTAGCTGACCAAATGCGGATTGTAGAGGACGATGCGTTTGGTCGTATCCGCCGTTTGCTGGAAGGTAAGGCGGCCACTGGCGGTCCAAATAAATTGAAAAAAGGCGAAGCATTAAGCGCTGAGTATTTGGATTCTGTCGGTCGTTATGATTGGTTTGATATTCGCCTGTCTGACGAAGAAGCAGCACGTCAGCTAGAGCAGTTAAAAGACAGTCTTGCCCAAGCCCGTGTCGATTTTGACAGTAAGTTTGACGAGAAAAAACGCAAGTTGACACAAGGTGACGAATTGCCACCAGGTGTACAAAAAATGGTGAAAGTGTACTTGGCGGTAAAACGTCGCATTCAACCAGGTGACAAAATGGCCGGTCGTCACGGTAACAAAGGTGTGATTTCAAAAATCGTCCCAGTAGAAGATATGCCACACATGGCCGACGGTACGCCGATGGACATTGTGCTAAATCCACTAGGCGTACCATCACGGATGAACATTGGCCAGATTTTAGAAGTGCATTTGGGCTGGGCGGCTAAAGGCTTAGGATTGCGTATCCAAGAAATGCTTGAGTCGGAAGTAAAAGTGGCGGAAATTCGCAAGTTTTTCGAACAAATCTACAACGACAGCACCGGCAAAAAAGAAGACATTAAATCTTACAGCGACGCCGAAATATTGGAACTGGCACGTAATCTACAGGATGGTGTGCCGTTTGCGACGCCCGTGTTTGACGGAGCTGCGGAGTCTGACATTAAAGCCATGCTGGATTTGGCTTTCCCTGATGATGACGCACGCACTAAACAATTGCAGTTCTCTGCTGGTAAAACACAGGTGAAATTGTTTGATGGTCGTACTGGTGATGCGTTTGAGCGTCCTGTGACTGTGGGTTATATGCATGTATTGAAATTACATCATTTGGTGGATGACAAAATGCATGCGCGTTCTACAGGCCCATATTCATTGGTTACACAACAACCATTGGGCGGTAAAGCGCAATTTGGTGGTCAACGTTTTGGTGAGATGGAGGTTTGGGCGCTGGAAGCTTATGGTGCATCGTACACCTTGCAAGAGATGCTCACGGTGAAATCAGATGACGTAAATGGCCGTACCAAAGTGTACGAAAATATTGTCAAAGGTGAACACAAAATTGATGCGGGTATGCCGGAATCATTTAACGTGTTGGTGAAAGAAATTCGTTCACTCGCTATCGACATTGACCTTGACCGTAACTAATTTATTATTTATGCGCCTTGATGGCGCATTAGGAGAATTCACATGAAAGCTCTATTAGACTTATTTAAACAGGTAACGCAAGAAGAAGAGTTTGACGCGATTAAAATTGCGTTGGCTTCGCCTGAAAAAATCCGCTCATGGTCCTATGGCGAAGTAAAAAAGCCAGAAACCATTAACTACCGTACGTTCAAGCCAGAGCGTGATGGCTTGTTTTGCTCAAAAATCTTTGGTCCTATCAAAGATTACGAATGTTTATGCGGTAAATATAAGCGTTTAAAACATCGCGGTGTCATCTGCGAAAAATGTGGCGTTGAAGTCACTTTGTCTAAAGTACGTCGTGAGCGCATGGGTCACATCGACCTAGCTTCACCAGTTGCGCATATTTGGTTCTTGAAATCATTGCCAAGCCGTCTGGGCATGGTGTTGGATATTGCTTTACGTGATATTGAGCGCGTATTGTACTTTGAAGCATTTATCGTGGTTGATCCTGGCATGACGCCACTGACACGTGGTCAGTTGCTAACAGAGGATGACTACATTGCCAAAGTAGAAGAATACGGCGATGAATTCAACGCGGTAATGGGTGCTGAAGCGGTGCGTGAATTGTTACGTACGATGAACATCCATAACGAGATTGAGACACTACGTGCCGATTTAGGCGCAACAGGCTCAGAAGCGAAAATCAAGAAAATCGCTAAACGTCTAAAAGTATTGGAAGCATTCCAAAAATCTGGCATTAAGCCAGAGTGGATGATTCTTGAAATCTTGCCAGTGTTGCCACCAGAGCTACGTCCATTGGTACCGTTGGATGGCGGCCGTTTTGCAACATCTGATTTGAACGATTTATATCGTCGCGTGATTAACCGTAATAATCGTCTGAAAAGATTGTTGGAGCTAAAAGCACCTGAAATTATCGTACGTAACGAAAAACGTATGTTGCAAGAAGCGGTGGATTCACTATTAGATAATGGTCGTCGCGGTAAAGTGATGACAGGCGCGAACAAGCGCCCATTGAAATCATTAGCTGACATGATTAAAGGCAAGGGTGGTCGTTTCCGTCAAAACTTGCTTGGTAAGCGTGTGGACTACTCTGGCCGTTCAGTGATTGTGGTTGGCCCAACATTGAAACTGCATCAGTGCGGTTTGCCGAAAAAAATGGCTTTGGAATTGTTTAAACCATTCATTTTCCATAAACTGGAAGTGTTAGGTTTAGCCACAACCATTAAAGCAGCGAAGAAAAAAGTGGAAGAAGAAGGACCAGAGGTTTGGGATATCTTGGAAGACGTAATCCGCGAGCATCCGGTACTATTAAACCGTGCACCTACATTGCACCGTTTAGGCATTCAAGCGTTTGAGCCTATCCTGATTGAAGGTAAGGCTATTCAATTGCATCCACTGGTTTGTGCGGCATTCAACGCCGACTTCGATGGTGACCAAATGGCGGTGCACGTTCCATTGAGCTTAGAAGCGCAAATGGAAGCCCGCACTTTAATGTTGGCTTCAAATAACGTGTTATCACCAGCAAACGGTGAGCCGATTATTGTGCCATCACAAGATATCGTGTTGGGCTTGTACTACATGACGCGCGACAAAGTAGCTGCGCGTGGTGAGGGTATGCGTTTTGCTGATGTTAAAGAAGTACAGCGTGTATTCGACCAAAACTTAATTGATTTGCACGCCAAAGTGACTGTGCGTATTAAAGAGTTTGATTTAGATGTTGAGGGCAACAAAACCGAGAAAACGACTCGTTACGAAACTACAGTAGGCCGTGCCTTGTTGTCAGAAATATTGCCAGCAGGTTTGTCATTTGGCTTAATCGATAAGGCATTGAAAAAGAAAGAGATTTCAAAACTAATCAATGCCTCGTTCCGTAAAGTAGGCATTCGAGAAACAGTGATTTTTGCTGATAAATTGATGTACACAGGCTATACCTATGCGACTAAAGCAGGTATTTCAATTTCAATTAACGACATGTTAGTGCCGCCAGAAAAAGGTGCTTTAATTGGCGCGGCTGAGGCAGAAGTGAAAGAAATTGAAGATCAATATGTCTCGGGTTTGGTCACGCAAGGTGAGCGCTACAACAAGGTGGTCGACATCTGGGGTCGCGCCGGTGACAAAGTGGCAGATGCCATGATGAAGCAATTGCGTGAAGAAAATGTACTCGATGCCGATGGCAAACAAGCTAAAGATAAAGATGGCAAAGCGCTCAAACAAGAGTCATTCAATGCTATTTATATGATGGCAGACTCAGGTGCGCGTGGTTCTGCAGCCCAAGTACGCCAGTTAGCCGGTATGCGTGGTTTGATGGCGAAGCCAGATGGTTCGATTATTGAAACGCCAATTACTGCAAACTTCCGCGATGGTTTGAACGTGTTGCAATACTTTATTTCAACACACGGTGCGCGTAAAGGCTTGGCCGATACTGCATTAAAAACTGCTAACTCAGGATACTTAACTAGAAGGCTGGTGGATGTGACGCAAGACTTGGTGGTGACTGAGCTTGATTGTGGCACAGCTGATGGTTTGGTGACTAAAGCGCTGGTAAAAGGCGGTGAAGTGGTTGAACCCTTACATGACCGTATTTTGGGTCGTACAGCAGCCTTGGATGTGATCCATCCTGAAACGCAAGAAGTGGTGTATGCCGCAGGTACGCTTTTGGGCGAAGATGAGGTTGAGAAAATTGATGCGCTTGGTATTGATGAGGTAAAAGTGCGTACTGCACTTACTTGCGATACACGCTATGGTATTTGTGCAACCTGCTACGGTCGCGATTTAGGCCGCGGCAAACTCATTAGCATGGGTGAAGCGGTGGGCGTTATCGCTGCGCAATCCATTGGCGAGCCTGGTACACAGTTAACCATGCGTACTTTCCACATTGGTGGTGCAGTGTCGCGTGCTGCATCTGTGAGCCAAGTAGAGAGTAAATCGAACGGTGTATTGAGCTTTACCTCAACTATGCGCTACGTGACGAACTCGCGTAAAGAGCAAATTGTGATTTCACGTAACGGTGAGGTAATTATTGCCGATGATAATGGCCGCGAGCGTGAGCGTCATAAAGTACCTTACGGTGCAACATTGACGGTGATGGATGGTAAAGTCGTTAAAGCAGGTCAAGCATTAGCAACTTGGGATCCACACACGCGTCCGATTATTACTGAGTATGCGGGTAACGTGAAGTTTGAGAACGTAGAAGAAGGTATTACCGTTGCCAAGCAAATTGATGACGTCACTGGTTTATCGTCATTAGTGGTGATTGATCCGAAACAGCGTGCTGGTCAGACTAAAGGTTTGCGCCCACAAATTAAATTATTAGACGCGAGCGGTAATGAAGTAAAAATCGCAGGTGGTGAGCAATCTGTGAACGTGACTTTCCAATTGGGTTGCATTATTACCGTGAAAGATGGCCAGGAAGTAGGCGTGGGTGAAGTGATTGCGCGTATTCCGCAAGAATCATCTAAAACCCGTGACATTACCGGTGGTTTACCACGTGTTGCTGAGCTGTTTGAAGCACGTTCACCCAAAGATGCAGGTATGTTAGCCGAAACTACAGGTACGGTTTCATTTGGTAAAGATACCAAAGGCAAGCAGCGTTTGGTGATTACCGATTTAGATGGCGTTGCTAGCGAGTTCTTGATTCCTAAAGATAAGCATGTGACGGCGCATGACGGTCAAGTGGTCACTAAAGGTGAAACCATTGTCGATGGTCCAGCTGATCCGCAAGATATTTTACGTCTACAAGGCCGTGAGGCATTGGCGCGCTACGTCATCGATGAAGTGCAAGATGTGTATCGTTTACAAGGCGTTAAAATTAACGACAAACACATTGAGGTGATTGTGCGTCAAATGTTGCGTCGTGTACGCGTCACAGATGCGGGTGATACTGGCTTTATTATGGGCGAACAAGTAGAGCGTGCTGATTTGTTGCTAGAAAACGAACGTGTGATTCCGCTAGACAAACGTCCAGCTGAGTTTGAGTATGTATTGCTGGGTATTACCAAAGCGTCATTGTCCACAGATTCGTTTATTTCAGCGGCGTCTTTCCAGGAAACAACGCGTGTATTAACTGAAGCGGCTATTTTAGGAAAACGTGATGAATTGCGTGGCTTAAAAGAGAACGTCATTGTGGGTCGCTTGATTCCTGCAGGTACTGGCTTGGCTTACCATGAATCACGTAAGCGTGCGGCTCTTGCAGCATTAACACCTTCAGTGCCTTCAACATCATCTGCTCAAGCTGCTGCTGCAGAAGCGTTGTTTGGTGGTGATTCAGCAAATGCAGGGACAGAAACACTAGCTGAAGTTGCTGAGGTATCCGTAACGGAAGTGCACGTTGTAGAAACGCCAGCTGAGTAATTTATTAGATAGATAACATGTGTCGAGATAATTTTTATCTTGACACATGTGCCTATGCTAAATAGAATGCTTGGTTTTTCAGAATAGCCTTATTGTCATCAATAAAGCGATTAATTGTAGAATTTATATAGAGGTTTTGAGGCAATGCCAACCATTAACCAGTTAGTTCGTAAACCACGCGCAAAAGTGGTCACAAAAAGTAAAGTGCCAGCACTTGAAGCTTGCCCGCAAAAGCGTGGCGTATGCACTCGCGTGTATACCACAACGCCTAAAAAGCCAAACTCAGCTTTACGTAAAGTCGCAAAAGTACGCTTAACCAATGGCTATGAAGTGATTAGCTATATTGGTGGTGAGGGCCATAACCTGCAAGAGCATAGCGTGGTATTACTGCGTGGTGGTCGTGTAAAAGACTTACCAGGTGTGCGTTACCATATGGTGCGTGGTAGTTTAGATACTGCTGGCGTGAAAGATCGTAAACAATCACGTTCTAAATATGGTGCTAAACGCCCTAAAGAAGCTAAAAAGTAGTTAAAACATATTGAAAGCGGCTATCCAAAGGCCTTGCTAATGCAGTTGCTAGCAAAACATAACTGAAAACAGAGTATAGAAAAGAGTAAAGTATGCCAAGACGTAGAGAAGTTCCGAAGCGCCACATTCTGCCTGATCCGAAATTTGGAAGCACAGAAGTGTCTAAGTTTGTAAACGTACTGATGACAGGCGGTAAAAAATCTGTTGCTGAGCGTATTTTGTATGGTGCATTTGATCAGGTAACTAGTAAAACAGGTAAAGATGCGCTAGAAGTGTTCACGCTTGCATTGACAAATCTACGTCCACTAGTAGAGGTTAAAAGTCGCCGTGTGGGTGGTGCTAACTACCAAGTGCCAGTTGAAGTACGTCCAAGCCGCCGCAGTGCATTGGCTATGCGTTGGTTGCGCGATGCTGCACGTAAGCGTGGTGAGAAATCAATGGGTTTACGTTTGGCAGCAGAATTGGCTGAAGCCTCAGAAGGCCGTGGTTCAGCCATGAAAAACGTGAAGAAGTGCATCGTATGGCAGAAGCGAATAAAGCGTTCTCACATTTCCGTTTCTAAAATGTGTTAATGCAGTAGTTTCAAGAAAAATAATTTAGTAACACTGCTCTTTAAGAATTTAAGATTGAATTGACAAGCAAAGGTAAAGCATCGTGGCTCGTATAACCCCTATTGAACGTTACCGTAATATCGGTATTTCTGCGCATATTGACGCTGGTAAAACCACAACAACTGAACGTATTTTGTTCTACACGGGCGTAAACCATAAAATTGGTGAAGTGCATAATGGTGCTGCCACCATGGACTGGATGGAACAAGAGCAAGAGCGTGGCATTACCATTACCTCTGCGGCTACTACCTGTTTTTGGAAAGGTATGGCAGGTCAATTCGATCAACACCGTATTAATATTATTGATACCCCAGGCCACGTTGACTTTACTATTGAAGTAGAGCGTTCAATGCGTGTGCTAGATGGCGCCTGCATGGTTTACTGTGCTGTGGGTGGTGTGCAGCCACAATCTGAAACAGTATGGCGTCAAGCCAACAAGTACAAAGTGCCACGTTTAGCATTTGTCAACAAGATGGACCGTGCTGGTGCTAACTTCTTCAAAGTGTACGATCAGATGCGTGCACGTCTTAAAGCCAACCCAATACCTTTGCAAGTGCCAATTGGCGCCGAAGAGAAATTCGAAGGCGTTATCGATTTAATCAAAATGAAAGCCATTTATTGGGATGATGCATCTCAAGGCATGAAATTTGACTACCGTGACATTCCTGCTGATTTAAAAGCCGAGTGCGATAAATGGCGCGAAAATATGGTTGAAGCGGCCGCTGAAGCCAATGAAGAGCTGATGAATAAGTACCTTGAAGAAGGTGATTTGTCAGAAGCTGACATTATGAAAGGCTTACGTATCCGCACGATTGCCTTTGAAATCGTCCCAATGGTATGTGGTTCAGCCTTTAAAAATAAAGGCGTGCAAGCCATGTTGGATAAAGTGGTTGAGTTGATGCCAGCGCCCACCGATATTCCACCAACACGTGCAGAAGATGAAGATGGCAAAGAGATTTTCTTAAAAGCCTCTGATGATGAAAAATTCTCAGCATTAGCCTTTAAAATCATGACGGATCCGTTTGTGGGTCAGCTTATATTCTTCCGCGTGTATTCTGGGGTGATTAAAGCAGGTGATACCGTTTACAACCCGATTAAAGGTAAAAAAGAACGCATCGGCCGCATAGTGCAAATGCATGCTAACGCACGTGAACCTCTAGAAGAGGTGCGTGCAGGCGATATTGCTGCTGCGATTGGTCTAAAAGAAGCGACTACAGGTGATACATTATGCAGCTTGAATGATGAAATCATTTTAGAGCGCATGATATTCCCTGAGCCTGTTATTCACGTTGCGGTAGAACCAAAAACCAAGGTTGACCAAGAAAAAATGGGTGTTGCTTTAAATCGCTTGGCGCAAGAAGATCCGTCTTTCCGTGTGAAAACCGATGAAGAAACCAACCAAACGATTATTTCTGGTATGGGTGAGTTGCACCTTGAGATTTTGGTTGATCGTATGAAGCGTGAGTTTGGTGTTGAAGCCAATGTGGGCGCGCCGCAAGTGGCTTACCGTGAAGCAATCAAGAAAAAAGTTGAAGTCGAAGGTAAATTCGTTAAGCAATCTGGCGGTAAAGGTCAGTATGGTCACGTATGGCTAATTATGGAGCCAAATGAAGCTGGTAAAGGCTTTGAATTCGTCGATGCAATTAAAGGTGGTACAGTACCGCGCGAATTTATTCCAGCGGTTGAAAAAGGCTTGCGTGAAACGATTCCAGCAGGCGTGTTGGCTGGCTTCCCGGTAGTTGATGTGAAGGTCACCCTGTTTGATGGTTCTTACCATGACGTTGACTCAAACGAAAACGCTTTCAAAATGGCGGCTTCTATGGGCTTTAAAGACGGTATGCGTAAGGCGGACCCAGTTTTACTTGAGCCGATGATGGCGGTTGAAATTGAAACCCCAGAAGATTACATGGGCGATATTATGGGCGACTTGTCATCACGTCGCGGCATGATTCAAGGTATGGAAGACAATGCAACAGGTAAAGTGATTCGTGCAGAAGTGCCATTGGCAGAAATGTTTGGTTATTCAACAACGGTGCGCTCATTATCGCAAGGCCGTGCAAGCTACAGCATGGAGTTTAAGCATTATATTGAAGCACCAAGAAACGTGGCGGAAGCCATTATGAACAAGAAGTAATACTTCGTTTATCTTAAATTTTTGAATATTTAAAGGAACTAAAAATGGCAAAAGGCAAATTTGAACGGACCAAACCGCACGTCAACGTTGGCACGATTGGCCACGTCGACCATGGCAAGACCACATTAACGGCAGCGAT
>JAGVMP010000001.1 GCA_020053735.1 Pseudomonadota bacterium | reverse complement strand
TTTTTGCATGCGAAAGTAGGTCACTGCCAAGCTATTTATACCAAACCATCTCAGTATGGTTTACAAAAAACCCTCCCAGCGAGGGTTTTATTGTTTGTAGGGCACGAATGTGAGTATAGAAAATAAAGCCTTGAAACTTAATATTAAATCGTTGTATAGTGGGTTGTGTGAATGAGGACTTAACGATGAAAATAGCGATTTTAGGTTTAAACGCGTTGGTGTTTTGCGGTGTTGCAGTTGCGCAAGACACTGAAAACAGCGCCAATTGCAATAAGCATTGCCTGCCTGTCGACCTGACACGTGGCGCTGAAACAGCACCGTTAAAACTCAACCATGTGCACGACGATTTGTCATTTGGCAAGCAAACACTCAACCTAGCCACAAATCGTAAGCATGATGATTTGAGTCGTGGTAAAGACACAAATGTTTTAGAAATGCATCGCAGACAGGATGGTTTAAATCGTGGCAAAGATACGCAATCTTTAATCTTTAGTAAAGTGCGTGACGATTTATCGCGCGGCGCAAGCAATGATTTTTTAGCTTCGAATCGTAAGAGTGATGACTTATCGCGTAGCTCGCGCTCTGGAG
Organism: Pseudomonadota bacterium; assembly: GCA_020053735.1. Classification (GTDB taxonomy): domain Bacteria; phylum Pseudomonadota; class Gammaproteobacteria; order Burkholderiales; family Methylophilaceae; genus Methylotenera_A. The sequence goes on along the minus strand of JAGVMP010000001.1, from coordinate 79,626 downwards.
ATTTATCTTTTGGCCGCCGTAGCGATGATTTATCTCGCGGTAGGGATACTGATAACTTAAGCCGCTGCGACTAATCGCTTTCGACCACTAAATCAGGTACGTAATTAAACGCGATACGCATAGGCGCACTAGCCAATGCGCTATGCGCCCCTGCAAAATATACGGTATTTTTGCCATATTTCAAATTTAAAATATCCAACGCTTTATTCAGTTTTTTCTCGCTTGCAGAGGGTTTTTCGGCAAACAAATCATCCATATATTCATTCGCGTTAATCAGCCTACCAAAATTAACACCTACCGCAATTGGATCAAAGTTGGTGTCTATTGTAGTAAATCCATGCAGTAGCGTTTCTAATGATTCAGTTAACTTTAAACTGTTATCTGTCGCAGTAATGGCACTTTCATTATAAAATCGTGCTGCTTCTTTGGTTTTTCTATGGCGCAGCTTAATTTTAATGCTGATGTGTGACGTCAGTAAATCGTAACTCCGCATGCGCATGGCGGCTTTCTGCAGTAAACGGTGCAATACCGCTTTAGCACCTTCTACCGAGCGTTGCTCAGGTGGCAACACGTGGCTATGCCCCAAGCTACTGCGACTATTTTTAACGTAAAAAGGCTCAATGCCACGCAGTTTATCGTAATAGCGCTCACCCTCTATACTGCCCCAAGCGCTTCGCAGTTGCGCGCGATCCGCGGTGTAGAGCTTTTCTACCGTATCAATGCCATATCGTTCTAGCCGCGCTTGCATCTGCCTACCAATGCCGTTTAAAGCGCGCAGGTTGAGTTTAAAAAGTTTATTTGGGATATCGTTGTCTTCAATCACCACGCAGCCATCAGGCTTTTGCATATTAGAGGCCGTTTTGGCCAAAAATGTATTGGGCGCAATGCCAATCGAGCAACGAATGTATTCAAATTGCTTGTTAATTTCGCGCTTAATTTTAGCGGCCAGTTTTAGTGCATTCTCTTTATTCTGTTGGCTACCTGTCAGCTTGCACACCATTTCGTCAATCGAGAGCACTTTTTCCACGTGCGTACAGCTTTCTACAATCTCAATCAGTTTGTGGTGAAATTGCACATAAAGTGGCGGGCGTGCTTCTACAAAAATAATATCTTTACAAAGTTCGCGTGCATCGCGCACGCCTGTGCCTGTCTTAATTCCGAAGGCTTTGGCTTCATAACTGGCGGCGATGCAGCAAGTGGTTTCCGCCATCACCGCCAATACGCCGATGGGCTTGCTGCGTAGCTCTGGGCGCAACTGTTGCTCTACCGAGGCGAAGTAAGAGTTAAAATCTACATAAAGTGCATTTAAGGGCATACAAATCATTGTAATGCATGCCATGGGAACCTAAATTATTTTTTGTAAAATACTCGCTAAAGTCGCTTAAACTAAGTCAGCTAAATTAAAGCCACATTTATTTATATTAGTGATGCATCTTTGCTGTACTCATATACATATTAAATGCACTCAGAGACATCGGCTTACCAAAAAAGTAACCTTGACCGAGCCTACAGCCTTCGCTAATAAGATAAGATGAGTTTTCACTGGACTCTACGCCTTCGGCAACCACTTCAGGGTCAAGTGCCCTGGCGATAGAGAGCATGGCTTTCACTAATGCACTTTTTTGAATATTGGCTGGAATGTCGCAAACAAACGAGCGATCCAACTTAATTTGATTGACTGGAAATCGGTTCAAATAGCCTAGAGCAGAGTAGCCTGTGCCAAAATCGTCAATAGATATGGTTAGACCCATGCCAGATAAAATTTTCAAGGTAGCCTTCGTATCCTCGTTGTCTTCAAGTAATAAACTTTCGGTAATCTCTAATTTTATCCAGGCGGTTTTGCAGCCCGTGCTTTTTAGTGAACGCTTAATCTGCATTATAAGGTCGTTACGTATAAACTGGCGTGTGGATAAATTAATAGCCACGACAAAAGGCTTGGCATCGGCATTACTCTCACTCTGAGTGCTGTTCCATATGGCGGCCTGTTTAAAAGCTGTTCGCATCACCCATTCGCCCACATCGGTAATCAAGCCAGATTCTTCTAAAATAGGAATAAATATATCTGGCGATACCGGCCCGAACTCAGGATGATTCCATCGCAATAATGCCTCAGCACCTATCAGTATATTCAGCGGCATATCAATTTGCGGTTGATAATATACTTCGAGTTCGTCTTTTTGTTTGGCTTTGCGTAAAGCCACTTCTAGCAATCGACGCTTATTAGCAGTTAATGTGAGTTCTTTATCGTAAAATTGAAAGTTATTGCGGCCCTGTTTTTTTGCAGAATACATGGCTGAATCAGCGTATTTAAACAATCCATCAATCTCATCACTGTTCATTGGATAGACAGCAATGCCTATGCTGATCGAAACAAATAGTTCTTTACTATCTATTACAAATGGCAAAACTAAACTTTTTAAAATAACCTGAGCAATTTTGCTTAGTACTTGGCCGTTGGGTATTTGTGTGATTAATATTGCAAACTCATCCCCGCCTAGCCTTGCCACTGTGTCATAAGGGCGCACACATTCTCGCAAGCGTTTGGCCACCTCACACAATAATAAATCACCGATATTGTGGCCGAGTGTGTCATTAATTTCTTTAAAATGGTCCAAATCTAATATCATTAATCCAAACTGGAACTGGTGGCGGCTAGCGTCGGCCACTACTTGTGCAATGCGGTCTAGCAATAGCGCGCGATTAGGCAAAGCTGTGAGATTATCAAAAAATGCCTGCTGATGAATTTGTTTGCGGTAGCGGTCAATCTCAGTAATGTCACGGCCAATTGCCAGCACGTGTGTCACATTGTTTTTAGCATCAAACTCAGGGGTCATGCGCATGTGTGTGCAGATTTTATTGTCAGGGTTTATTAGTTCAAAATCTAAGTATTTTCCCGTTTTGATTACTTCTTTTACTTTTTGCTCAATCAATATAGCAGAGGCATCATCAGGAAACTCAGTGGGCGTTTTGCCTAGCAAAAAATCAAGGTCACAATCTAACTCTTTCAGCGCTTTGGGGCTGACATAAGTGCGGCGGCATTGCGTGTCGTATCGGATGATACTGTCGGGAGAGTGTTCTACTAAAGTACGGAAATCCTCTTCGTTTTTACTTAACTTTTGTTGTAACAAGTTACGCTCTGTAATGTTGCGGCTAAAAGTCAACACGCCATTAATGACGCCATAATCATCTCTTTCTGGTGTCATGTATAACGCTTGTGCCATGTAATAATCATTGGCGTCACGCCATTCCAGCTCTACTTCCAAGTCCTTACCTGTGGCCATTACATGGCGTAATTTTGCCTCAAACTCTTCAGCGGGCATGCTAGATTTTCCCCAAGCCTCACTTGGCAGTTTTCCTAGGGCTAAATCAGCAGATAAGCCATAAGCACGCTCGTAGGCACCGTTAATAAATATCCGTTTGCAGTGTTTGTCATAGCGAATGATAACGTCGGGTGAATGTTCAACCAGTGTGCGGAACTTGGTTTCGCTAAGTCTCAGCTGCTCTTTGAGTGAGTCTCGGTCAGATATATCGCGCACAAATGCCAACACATAATCATCATGCTGATACACAAAGTGATATGAACTTATTTCAGCAGGAAAAAGCCGACCGTCTTTAGCGCGATATTGTGACTCGATTAAGCTGTGTTGTTTGACTTTAAGCTCATCAATTAAGCTAGACCAGATATGTGCAGGATAGTCTGGGTCTACGTCATCTAAATGCAAGCGCATCAGTTCTAATTTGTTATATCCCAAAGTCATGCATGCTTTGTGATTGGCATATAAAAACTGTGCGTATTTATCGAACAAAAATATAGACCTACCTACATTTTCTAGGGCAATTTCAAGTGGAGCAAACTTCTCTTTATCTTGAATATACATAACCATCTAACTTAGCTTAGTAGATATTATGTTGCGATATTTATTCTACGCGCATTTTATATTTCGCATAATAAATATTTGTGCATTACCTATTTATAATAAAGTGTGCAATTTAAAGACAATTATCACGTCGAATAAAAGTATGTGGAGAATAAAATGAGTAACGAAAAAATCGCAATATTCGCAGGAGGCTGTTTTTGGTGCACCGAACCTGTGTTTAGTCAGCTAAAAGGCGTTAGCAAGGTTGAATCTGGCTATATTGGCGGGCACACGGTAAACCCAACCTACAAAGATATTTGCAATGGCGATACTGGCCATGCCGAGGGCATTAGAATTACGTTTGACGAGGCTGCGGTGAGTTTTGAAACTTTGCTTGAGATATTTCTGGTTTCGCACGATCCAACCACGCCCAACCGTCAAGGTAACGATGTTGGCACGCAGTACCGCTCTGCCATATTTTGCCAAGATGATGCGCAAATGGCTGCGGCAAAAGCCATGATTGAGGCTTTTAATGCGCAACAAATTTACAGCGTGCCGATAGTGACTGAGGTAAATGGCGCTAGCCAATTTTATCCAGCGGAAGATTATCACCAATATTACTTTGATAAAAATCCTGGCAACCCGTATTGCTTGGCGGTGGCTGCACCCAAAGCGGCGAAAATTCGTGCCAAATATGCACAGCTGATTAAAGGCTAAAACGGCGCTAAAGCTACGAGAGAAAAACGATGCCCTGCAAGCCTTATGAATATTGGCATGCAGGGCTACTGTTTGAATGGTTGGGTTTAAATGTTTAATCGGTTAAGTCTTGCTACTCAACCACTGCCGGCGCCAAAAAATCAAAATCATGATGAGCGCAATGGTGGCCATAATGCCCAGCGCCCACCAAAAACCATCTTTATCGTCTATCCACGGCATCCAGTTAAAGTTCATGCCAAAAATCCCCGCAATCAACGTGGCAGGCATAAACAGCATGGCTACCACCGTCAGCGCGCGCAACTCTAAGTTCACACGCTGGCTCACACTCGCCATATAAATATCCATCATGCCGCTTAAACTATCGCGAATCGATTCCAGCGATTCAATAAAACTTACGGTGTGGTCATACACATCGCGCAAATAAGGCACGGTGCTGGGCTGAAAAAACGCTTTTTCGTTGCGTGTTAAGCTGTTAATCACCTCACGCAGCGGCCACACTGCGCGGCGCAGCTCAATGCTCACATGTTTTAGTTGGTGAATATTATGCAGTTCTGTATTGCTGGGTTTGCTTAGTAGGCGGTCTTCCAAATCCTCGCTGTCGTTGCTCACATCTTCCAGCACTTTAAAATAACCATCCACCACGCTATCTAACAGGGCATAAGCTAAATAATCTACGCCTTGCCCGCGTGTGTGCGCATGGTTGGCACGTAAACGCTCACGCACAGGCTCAAAAGCGCCAGTTGAACGTTCTTGAAACGTTAGCAAAAAGTTGTGACCAAGCACCAAACTAATCTGCTCACTGCTGGCCGACATGCTGTCTTTTTCGTAATAAAAATTGCGCGTTTCTAAAAAAATATAATCTTCATATTCGTCAATTTTGGGTCGCTGCTCGGTGTTTAAAATATCTTCCACCACCAATGGGTGCAGCTTAAATAGCTCACCAATCTGCTTAATCAGCGCGGCATCGTGCACGCCATGCACGTTTAGCCAAAGTTTCTTGTTCTTATCCTGTTTAAAAGTCGCTAATGTTTCTGCGCTCAGCTCGCACTCAATCAGCTCAGTTGCGTTATATGCAATCTTGCTGATTTTAGGTTTGTCTAATTCGGCGATGTCTGCATCGCCAATATAAATGGGCATTCCAGGTGGCATACCCACTTTTTTAGAATAATGCTTTTTGCGTGTGCGGAGACGTTTTTTCATAAAGACAAATACTCTAAGCAGCTTTTTTATTTGGCTTAGTTGTTATCGGTCTTCCAGAATCCAATATCGGTAGAGGCTTTTCATAAATGACATAAGGTGTACCTTGTTGCTCAGCTTGTTTTTTTGCGTTAGCTGCAGCGCGGTGTAAGGCTTGATCTATACCAAGTAATTCTGCGTTAACTTTTGTTTTGCTATTTTGCATTATTTATCCTCTCTTTGAATTAAAGCTGGCTGTTCACCTGAATTGTCGTATAGGGTCCAAGTATCCGCCAGTGGCTTGTAGATTTTTTCAAAATTATAGAAGCCAGATTTAAACCTGCGGCGTATGGTGGCTTCTGGAATATTATGCCCACCTGCTGCAACTCTAGCAGCCACGCGTGAAATGGCAATTTCTGCATCGGGTAAACTAAGGAAAACGAGGGTGATATGATAGTCCTGTTTTTTCCAATCTATAATGTGTTTTACATAAGATTTACCAGAGAGCGTGGTTTCAAAAGCGAAACTTTGGTTGGCTGCCGCGTAAGCTTTAATTTCTTTTAGCATAAGTCTACCAGCCTTGATTGATGCGGTTTCTGGCGCAAATGGCGCTAAACCCGCAGCGATTAAATCGGCATTTACAAAAATAGGGCAGTTGGCCTCATTAGGTAAATATTCGCGGGCAAAGGTGGTTTTCCCTGCGCCGTTAGGCCCTGCAATGATAATAATTTTTTTAAACATACTTTAAAAATATACTAGCATTATTTCTGCCAAGCATCCCGCAACGTCACGGTTCTATTAAACACGGGCTTACCAGCTAAGCTGTCTTTTCTATCTGCCACAAAGTAGCCGTGGCGCTCAAACTGGAACGTATCGCTGGGTTTAGCATCTTTTAACGCCAGCTCTAATTGTGCCGTAATCGTGTGGGCTGAATTGGGGTTAATGTCATCCAAAAAGTCACGCTCTCCTTCACCCGGATGCGCTTCTTTGAACAATCTATCGTACATGCGGATTTCACAAGTATATGCATGGCTGGTGCTGACCCAGTGGATGTTGCCCTTTACCTTAATGGCATCTGCGCCTGCGGTGCCAGATTTGGTGTCTGGCAGGTATTCGCAATGCACTACAGTCACGTTGCCTGCTGCATCTTTCTCAAAGCCTGTACATTTCACCACGTAGCCATATCTAAGTCGTACTAAGCCGTCTGGCACCAGCCTGAAAAAGCCTTTGCTAGGCACTTCCATAAAGTCTTCGCGCTCTATCCATAACTCTTTGGTGAGTTGGATGGTGCGTTTGCCAAGCTCTGGTTTAAGCGGATGGTTAGGCGCAAAGCAATCTTCACTTTTACCGTCCTCATAGTTATCAATCACCAGTTTAATCGGGTCTAGCACGGCAATTCTTCGCTCAGCGGAATCGTTAAGCATTTCGCGCATGCAGTCTTCGAGTATGGTGTATTCAATCCACGAATCGGCTTTTGAAACGCCGATTCTATCGGCAAACAACCTAAAGCCTTCTGGTGTGTAGCCGCGGCGGCGTGCGCCTGCTAGGGTAGGTAAGCGTGGGTCATCCCAGCCTGAAACATGTTTTTCTTCTACTAATTGAATCAGTTTGCGTTTAGAAAGCACCACGTAGGTGAGATTTAACCGTGCAAATTCGTATTGGTGCGGTAGTGGATGTGCGAGTAAACCAGCCTCAGCAAGCCGCTCCAATAGCCAGTCGTAGAAAGGGCGTTGGTCTTCAAACTCCAGCGTGCAGATAGAGTGGGTGATTTGCTCCAGCGCATCCTCAATCGGGTGCGCAAAGGTGTACATGGGGTAAATACACCAAGTGTCGCCCGTGTTGTGGTGATGGGCGCGGCGTACGCGGTAAATAGCGGGGTCGCGCATGTTGATGTTGGGCGATGCCATGTCGATTTTGGCACGCAATACCATGCTGCCATCAGCCTGTTTGCCATCGCGCATTTCGCGGAACAACTGCAAATTTTCTTCTACTGTTCTATTTCTGTAGGGCGAATCCTTACCAGCTTCAGTCAGCGTGCCACGATTGATGCGCATTTCATCTGCAGTTTGTTCATCTACATAAGCGTGGCCACCCATAATGAGCGCTTCTGCTGATTGGTACATAAACTCAAAGTAATCGCTGGCGAAATACAAGTTAGATTCTTTGCCATTTTCCCAACCAAAGCCCAGCCAATGCACCATCTCGGTGATGCTATCAACATATTCCTGGCTCTCTTTTTCAGGGTTGGTGTCGTCAAAGCGTAAATGGCAAATGCCGTCGTAATCACGCGCCAAGCCGAAGTTGAGGCAAATACTTTTAGCGTGACCAATATGCAAATAACCATTAGGCTCCGGCGGAAAGCGCGTACGGATTTTGGCGGTATCAATATGGCCTGCAGCTTGATGTGCGGCACCGCCTGGGCTACCTGCCCATTTTTTGGTGGCGAATTTATTTTCGGCTAAATCGCGGTCGATAATGCCGCGAATGAAGTTGGAAGCTAGTGGGATGGATTCTTTATCTGACATGATTTGTTTTCGGTTAATTTTCGCTTATTTTACACTGTAATTTTTGTCATTCCGACGAAAGTCGGAATCTAGCGTCTTTTTTAAACTATTTTAAAGTCACTGGATTCCGACTTTCGTCGGAATGACGGCGTATGTGTGTGTCCAGCCCTATGTTAAACTTAAGCTAATATGACTACGCTTACATTTCCCGTTTTACAGGTGCTTGCGGATGGAAAGTTTCATTCGGGCGAGGCGCTGGCGCAGCACTTCAAAGTAACGCGCGCCACCATTTGGAACGCAGTTCAGCATGCAGAAAATCTAGGCATCGAGATTTTTTCCGTGCGCGGTCGTGGCTATAAATTGCCGTTAGCAATCAATTTATTAGATAAAAATGCAGTATTAAAAGCCATAGGTGAGCAGCGTGCTTGGTTTGCGCTAGAGGTGCTGGATGAAGTGGATTCAACCAATACTTACTTGATGCAAAATAAGCATGCGGCGCATGCCACTTGTGTGGCGGCGCATGTGCAAACCAACGGCAAAGGTAGGCGTGGGCGCACTTGGGTGTCGCAGCTAGGCGCAAGTTTAACTTTTTCATTGTTGTGGCGTTTTCAGTGCGGTGCAGCGGCCTTGTCTGGCTTAAGTTTGTGCGTGGGTGTTGCGTTAATACGTGCGCTACGCGATTTTGATGTGAACACAGCGCAGTTAAAATGGCCGAATGATGTGCTCGTTGAGGGTAAAAAGCTAGCAGGCATTTTAATTGAGCTGCAGGGCGATTTAGAAGGCCCAAGTGCGGCAGTGATTGGCGTGGGCATTAACTTAAACCTGCCAAAAAATGTGCTGGAAAGCATCGACCAACCAGCGATTGATTTGGCGAGTGTTAAAGTCATAGACCAAAATGCTTTATTGGGCGCTATATTAAAACACATGGCGGATGTGTTGAGCGGCTTTGAGACAAACGGATTTGTTGGGTTACGCGATGAGTGGTTGCGCTATCATGCCTACGAAAATAAACCAGTACGTATGTTGTTACCCAACGGCACCGATGTACAAGGCGTAGTGAAAGGCGTGGCGGAGGATGGCATTTTGCTGGTGGAAACTGCGCTTGGCTTGCAACGGTTTTCGGCAGGCGAAATTTCTTTGAGAGGTGTTGAATAGTGTTGTTAGTAATTGATATTGGTAATACCCGTACTAAATGGGCAATGGCAGATGCTATGGGAAGATTGCAAGAGTCAGAAGTATGTTTAAACAGTGAGATAGCGCAAGCAAATTTCCCCAAAGCACAGGCGACCAAAGTGCTGGTTGCTAACGTGGCAGGTGAGGCGATGGCGCAGCAACTTAGCCAGTTGCTAAGTCCACTACCTGTACATTTTGTCACCACCAAACCACAGGCGTGCAGTGTTAAAAATGCATACGCTGCTAATTTGGGGATAGATCGCTGGGCGTCACTGGTAGCGGCTTGGCATCACACCAAGCACGCCACGGTAGTGGTCAACGCTGGCACCGCCATCACCATAGATACGCTTAGCAAGGCTGAGTTTTTGGGCGGCACTATTATGCCTGGCTTGCATTCGCTGCGTGCTTCACTTGCCCAAAATACTGCTCAACTTGATGTGGGTGAGGGTGCTTATGCTGAGTTTCCCATCAACACGCCAGATGCCATTGAAACAGGCTGTTTAAATGCAGTGGTAGGCGCGATATATTTGATGCAAAAACGCTTAGAAAAGCGCAGTGGCTGGTTGCCCAAGCTGGTGATGACGGGCGGTGATGCGCGCTCTGTAGCGCAGGCTTTAAATGCGCAAGCTGCAAACACGGGCACGAAACAGGTTATCATAATAGAAAATCTAGTATTGCAAGGTTTAGTGTTGCTAAGCAAAGAAATACCAGACTAGGAAATACCAGACTGAGAAATTTAAGCGAAAGAAAAATAAGTGTGAGAAGCATAAGTTTGGAAAATATAAGATGAAATTATTGGCGTGGTTATTAGTGTTACTCAACGTAGGTTTGCTGGTGTATTTTAATTTAGATTTAATTGCGCCAAAGCCAGCCTTGGCTGATCGTTCGATTAATCCTGATAAATTAAAAATTTTAAGTCAAGCCGAGCTAGATGCTATGCCTAAAAAAGTGGCAGCGCCAGTATTAGAGGTGGCGCCAGTGGGTGTGTTAGATGGCGCTACCAGTTGTTACAAATGGGGTAACTTTACTAAAAGCAATTTGCCTGCAGCACAAGTTGTATTGGTGCGATTGGGTTTAGATAGCACGGTTAATCAAGAGCAAGGTACAAATGAAGACAGGCGTTTTTGGGTATATTACCCGCCGTTAAAAAGCGCAGCGTTAGCGCAACAAAAAGCCAATGAGATTGAAGCGATGGGTGTAGATGAATTGTTTATTGTGCAAGATTCACAGTGGCGCAATGCGATTTCATTTGGTTTATTTCAAGAAGAGCAGTTGGCGAGCAGCCTGCTAAAAGAGTTGCAAGAAAAAGGCGTAAAAGGCGCAACTAAAGCGCTGCGCACCCCTGGAAAATCTTTAAGCAGTTTACTGATTAAAGCGGTAACAGCAGAAACCGCTTTAGAATTACAGAAAATTAGACCAGAGTTTGTCGGCACAGAGTTGACGCCAGCTGCCTGCCCAGCCTAAGTATTAAGAAACGCTAGATTTAGCGCTTCTTGATATACAAATCCGTAATCGTACCTTCCTTCATTTCTGCAGCAAAGCAGAGTGTTTCCGATAGTGTAGGGTGGGCATGAATCGTTAAGCCTAAATCGTGCGCATCAGCACCCATTTCAATCGCCAATACCGCTTCCGCCAATAACTCACCGGCATTCACACCGACAATGCCTGCACCGATTAAGCGGTGTGTGGTTTTGTCAAAAATCAACTTAGTTGACCCTTCAGGGCGCGCGACCGATATCGCGCGACCGCTGGCTGCCCATGGGAACGAAGCCTTATCAATTTCAATGTTTTTGGATTTGGCCTCGGTTTCGGTCATACCCACCCATGCGATTTCTGGGTCCGTATAGGCCACGCTTGGAATCACCGATGCAATCCACTCCACTTTGTGTCCAGCAATCACTTCTGCAGCCACTTTACCTTCGTGCGTGGCTTTGTGCGCTAACATGGGTTGCCCCACAATATCGCCAATCGCAAAAATATGACTCACGTTGGTACGCATTTGCTTATCCACAGCAATAAATCCGCGCTCATCCACCACAACGCCAGCAAGCTCTGCACCGATGTTGTTACCGTTAGGTTTGCGGCCGATGGAAACGAGTACGCGATCGTAAATCTGCGTTTGCGTTTGATTACCTGCGCCTTCGGCGGCTACGGGTGCATCTTCCCCCTCAAAGCTCACATGAATACCGTCTTTTTTGGCTTCCATTTTACTTACTTTGGTTGACAGCATGATGGCTTCAAAACGTTTATCCATACGCTTTTGCAGCGGACGCACTAAGTCTCGGTCACAACCTGTTATCAGGCCGTCCATGAACTCTACTACACTGACTTTACTGCCCAATGCATCGTATACCGTGCCCATTTCTAGCCCAATAATACCGCCACCGATGACCAATAAACGCTTTGGAATGTCCTCTAATTTCAGCGCGCCAGTAGAATCCATAATGCGGTCATCATCAGGCGCATTGGGGAATTTGGTCGCTTGCGAGCCTGCGGCGATAATGGCGTTTTCAAAGCCAATACTCGTCACTTTTCCATCAGCTGCTGTCACAGCGACTTGGTGAGGGCTAGTGAATTTACCTAATCCTTCCACTACCGTCACACCACGCTGTTTCGCCATGGCGGCTAAGCCACCAGTGAGTTTGGCGACGACGTCATTGGCTTTCCAGTTGCGCAGATGCTCAAGGTCAATGTTAGGCTTACCAAAACTAACGCCGTGTGCAGCGGTTTCTTCCGCCTCTGTGATTACTTTGGCAGTATGAAGCAATGCTTTTGAGGGAATGCAACCCACGTTTAAACACACGCCACCAAGCGTGGCATAGCGTTCTACCAGCACCACTTTTAAACCAAGATCTGCAGCGCGGAAAGCAGCAGTGTAGCCGCCAGGGCCAGAGCCAAGCACGACCACTTGGGTTGTCATATCGTTACTCGTGTCAGGCTTAGTATCTAAAACGGCAGGCTTGGGAGCCAATATTGGTGCGGCTTCTGGAGCCGCTGTTTTAATGGTTTCAGTTTTTGCAGTTGCGGCAGAGGTTTCTGCTTCAATCAGTAAAATCAGTGAGCCTTTGGCAATTTTATCACCGACTTTCACTTTTACTTCTTTCACAATGCCCGCTTGTGAAGAAGGAATGTCCATGGAGGCTTTGTCAGATTCAACCGTAATGAGTGAATCTTCTTTGGCAATCATATCGCCCACTTTTACTAATACTTCGATGACATCAACGCTGTCAAAATTGCCAATATCAGGCACCCGAATTTCAATACGGTCTTCCACTAAATTACTCATGCTTAACCTTTAATTGCTTTATATAATTTAGGCTAATTTTAGCATTAAAGTGGGATATTTAAGCTGTTAAAACCGCGATTCGTCAGGCTGGCGTTAGATTTTATGCAGCGATAGATTGTGGATACTGCCAAAATAAAATGCCGCCTAATCTAGGCGGCATGTTTAATAGGACTCACTATAATCAACTACGAGCAAATATTGCACTAATTATTTTTAATACCCATGGCTAGTTTTAGGTTGTTTGCCACATTGACATCCAGCACATCTAGCGCGGCTACTAGCTTTAGCGCATCTTCGTGTTTGCCGTTCTGTTCTGCGATGATGCCTAGATAATACAGTGCGCTACTATGGTTGCTATTGCTAGCCACCACTTGATTTAAATGTAGCTCTGCTTGCGCAGTATTTTTTAAGCTAAATTCAGCCACCGCACGGTAAAAAACAGCCTCTGTGCTGTGTGGTTCTTTTTCAGCCCAATCTGTAGCGATAGTCTCCAATGTAGCCCAGTCTTCCATTTTAAGTGGCTGTACAACTTTCATGAAAAATGGCCATTTCTCGTGCGATTCAGCCCAAAAAGGCAATTCACTTTTGCTGACAATAGACTGTTCTGGCTTGTTGACCAAAGCTTGTACCCATTCCACTGGCATATTGTAGTAAAACGCATGATGGCCCGGGCTTTTAACGGTGACGATACCCACTAAATTACCTGTGTCATCAAACATGCCGCCGCCGCTATCACCCATTCTGAAGGCATTACTGGCTCTAATCACCACGCTATCATCCATGGGGTATAGGCCTTTTACAAAGCCGTAGATGCCATTTGGACGCGGTGAGGAGGTTGCAAAGCCGACGGTATATACGGGTTGCTCATATTTCAGTTTTTCGCTTGAGCCAATGGGTGCGATGGGGGCGTTAAGTCCTGTGACTGTCAGTATGCATAAATCATGGTGCCAATCTGGCTTAAGCGCGCTTGCCATGTAGTTTTCACCATTGCGGTTAACACTGACTGAAACCGCGCCTGCAATGACATGACAATTAGTGACCACCTGGTCTTTGGCAACTACAACCCCTGAACCCAACCCGTAGCCGCCATTCTCAAGACTTACTTGCACTTTGACGACATGCGCACTGATTTTTTGCACGATTTCGTCAGTAGGTGCGGCCATGCTGGATGTCGCGAAGACACAGTACAATAAAGCGGAACTTAATAATGCAGGAACAAGCCTTGTCATGATAATCCCCAGTTGTCAGTGTTAAGTGTAACCTCTCTAAAGCAATTGTTATGTGCGCCAAATTACATAAGATACATGTATTTAATTACTAGCAAGTGTTATACCAACTTGAAAATGCTGAATTGGCTGTGCTTTTTGGGGATTTATACCCATTAACCTGCTAAATCAGTAGGCTAATGGGTAATTTTGATGAATTGTGCACTAAAGAAGTGCGTGAATTGCGCGTTGACTATAGTAATAATCGACGCACATCTGACAGCATCATGCGCATGTGGCTGGTAAAACGTGCACCATCGGCACCATCAACCACGCGGTGGTCGTAAGACAGAGAAAGCGGCAAAATTAGGCGTGGTTCAAAGCTTTTGGTTTTTGCGTCGTAAACAGGCTGCATGCTAGAACGTGACACGCCAAGAATCGCCACTTCTGGGCAATTAATAATTGGCGTGAACATGGTGCCACCAATGCCACCCAAGCTAGAAATGGTAAAGCAGCCGCCTTGCATTTCTTCAATTTTCAATTTGCGTTCACGTGCCTTGGTCGAAAGCTCCATTAAGTCACGTGCAATATCCAGCACGTCTTTACTTTGCACGTCTTTTACCACCGGCACCACCAAACCATCTGGCGTGTCGCAGGCAAAGCCAATGTTGTAATAGTTTTTAAGTATCAGGCTATCACCATCGGGCGAAAGTGAAGAGTTGAAGTTTGGATAGGCTTTTAAAGCATTGACCGAAGCCTTGATTAAGAACGCCAGCATGGTCAGTTTCACGCCACGCTTTTCCGCGTCAGCCATCATGGATTTTCTAAAGTCTTCTAGGTCGGTAATATCAGCTTCGTCAAACTGTGTCACATGCGGTGCAGTGACCCAATTGCGATGCAAATTGGCACCAGAGATTTTTTTAATACGTGATAGCGGTTTGGTTTCAATCTCGCCAAATTGGCTAAAATCAATTACAGGCATTGGTAGCGTGGCCAAGCTGCCCAAGCCTGCGCCCATATTTTCACTGCGTGGTTTGGCCAACTCATTTTTTACATAGGCTTGCACATCGTTTTGTACAATACGATTTTTTGGCGCACTTCCTTTTATAAATGCTAAGTTAACACCTAATTCACGCGCAAATCTACGTACCGATGGGCTGGCATGTGAGGATTTTCCGCCATTTACCACCACACTTTCGCCTACGGGTAGCGGTTGATGTGCTGGCTGCACTTGTTTTGGTGGCTCAGGCGCGGGGCGACTGGGCGTGGGGATAGCTTGCTCAACTTTAGGTGTTTCTGCTGCAGGTTTTGTAATGGCAGGGCTAGAGACTTTATTTATAGTTTCTGCTTGGGTGCTGCTTGCTGGCGATGCTGCGTTGTCCTCGGCAGCTTCTAGCGTTAAAATTAAATGCCCTTGGGCGATTTTATCGCCCACTTTGGTTTTAACTTCTTTCACCGTACCGCCAAAAGGCGCAGGAATATCCATGGATGCTTTGTCAGATTCAACAGTCAATAGCGAATCATCTTTAGCAATCACGTCGCCAGCTTTGACTAATAGCTCAATTACATCGACTGAGTCGAAATTACCAATATCGGGGACGAGGACGTCTTTTAATGCCATGTTTAAATGCCCTTAAATGCCATGTGTTTAAATGCTGGTCGGGTTTGGTTTGTTGCTGTTTAATTTATATTTTTTAACCGCTTCAGCTACTTTAGCGGCGGGCAATTTTCCTTCATCGCTCAGCGCTTTTAATGCGGCTACCACCACATAGTAGCGATTCACCTCAAAAAAGTCGCGCAACGCCTCACGCGAATCACTGCGGCCATAACCATCAGTACCCAGCGCCACAAAATTGTTTGGCACAAAGCGTGCAATTTGCTCGGCAAAGCTTTTCATGTAGTCGGTCGAGGCAATCACTGGGCCAGCTGCATCTTTTAAGCATTGTGCAACATAGCTCAGTCTTTGTGGTTTTTCTGGATTCAGCATATTCCAGCGTTCACAATCTAATCCTTCACGGCGCAACTCTGTGAAACTGGTTGCGCTCCACACGTCGGCTGAAACGCCCCAGTCTTTTTCGAGTAAGTCAGCCGCTGCAATCACTTCACGTAAAATTACGCCACTGCCCATCAACTGCACTTTTAAATTTCCAGCTAAATCTTTAGCTGCTTTTTTAGACTTGCTAAAGCTATACAAGCCTTTGAGAATGCCTGCCTCGGCACCTTTTGGCATTTCTGGGTGGGTGTAATTTTCGTTCATCAAGGTGATGTAGTAATAAACATCTTCTTGGTTTTGCACCATACGACGCAAGCCTTCTTGAATAATGACGGCTAACTCATAAGCAAAAGTCGGATCGTAAGAAACGCAGTTTGGTATCAGGGCCGACATCAAATGACTGTGACCATCTTCGTGCTGCAAGCCTTCGCCATTCAATGTGGTGCGACCTGCTGTAGCACCCAGCAAGAAGCCACGTGCACGGCTATCGCCTGCCATCCAAGCCAAATCACCAATACGCTGGAAGCCAAACATTGAGTAATAAATATAGAACGGGATCATTTGCGTGCCGGTGACGCTGTATGAAGTCGCAGCGGCTAACCAGCTTGCGAACGAGCCGGCTTCGTTAATACCTTCTTCTAAAATTTGACCAGTTTTTGATTCTTTGTAATACATCACTTGGTCAGAATCCATTGGCTCGTATAACTGACCCACAGACGAGTAAATACCCAATTGACGGAACATGCCTTCCATGCCAAAAGTGCGCGCTTCATCCGGCACAATCGGCACGATGTACTTGCCGATTTCTTTATCGCGTACCAGTGTGGATAAAATACGCACAAATGCCATGGTGGTAGATATTTCACGCTCGCCTGTGGCGGTGAGCATGTTGTCAAAAGCTGCTAAATCAGGCACTTTAAGTTCATTGCCCTTGCGACGACGTTGTGGCACAAAGCCACCCATGGCATCACGACGTTCCGCCATATACTTCATTTCTGGGCTGTCATCGGCTGGTTTGTAGAACGATAAGTTTTCAACTTGCTCATCAGTTAACGGCAAGTCAAAACGATCACGGAATTTTTTCAACGATTCAATATCCATGCTTTTTTGCTGATGGGTGATGTTTTGGCCTTCACCCGCTTCGCCCATACCATAGCCTTTGACCGTTTTGGCTAGAATCACAGTCGGTTGACCTTTGTGATTTACCGCTGCATGGTAGGCTGCATAGACCTTATGTGGGTCGTGGCCACCGCGATTGAGGCGCCAAATGTCTTGGTCAGACATCGCCGCCACCATTTCTTTCAACTCGGGATACTTACCAAAGAAGTGTTCGCGCGTGTAAGCGCCGCCTTTGGCTTTAAAGTTTTGGTATTCGCCATCCACGCATTCTTCCATGCGTTTTTTGAGCAAGCCATCTTTATCCATTGCCAATAGTGGATCCCAATACGAACCCCACACCACCTTAATGGCATTCCATCCTGCACCGCGGAAGTTGGATTCCAGCTCCTGAATAATCTTGCCATTGCCACGCACTGGGCCATCTAAGCGTTGTAAGTTGCAGTTGATGACAAAGATTAAGTTGTCTAAACCTTCACGTGCGGCCAATGAAATCGCACCTTGCGATTCAGGCTCATCCATTTCACCATCGCCACAGAACACCCAAACTTTACGATCACTCGTATCTGCAATGCCGCGGTTATGCATGTATTTTAAAAAGCGCGCTTGGTATATACCTGCTAAGGGCCCTAAACCCATTGATACAGTTGGAAACTGCCAAAAATCTGGCATCAACCAAGGGTGCGGGTAACTTGATAAGCCATTGCCGCCAGTTTCTTGACGGAAGTTATCCATTTGTTCTTCAGTAAAGCGGCCTTCCAAGAAAGCGCGAGCGTACACACCTGGTGAAGAGTGCCCCTGAAAATAAATGCAGTCCCCGCCAAAATTTTCACCATTCTCTTTAATACCAGCCGCACGGAAAAAATAGTTAAAGCCTGTGTCATACAAAGTAGCGGCGGACTGAAAACTGGCAATATGACCACCCACACCAGGTGATTTTTCATTGGCGCGCAACACAGTCATAATCGCATTCCAGCGCACTAGGGCGCGCACACGGCGCTCCATCTCAGGGTCGCCCGGCAAACGTTGTTGCAAGTGGGTGGGGATGGTGTTTAAGTAAGCGGTTGTTGCATTGTAAGGCAGGTTACTGCCAGAGCGGCGTGCGGTATCAATCATCGCCTCAAGTAAAAAGTGGGCACGCTCTGTACCTTCGTTTTCAATGACTGACAGCAGTGCGTCAAGCCATTCTTGAGTCTCTTGTGCGTCTGTTTCAGTTAAGCCAACTTGTTGATTTATTGCCATGCGTGAGATTTCTCCATCGCGCGCAATTGCGCGTTATAACAACAGTGCGTTTGCTGCGCGTATAATTTAAATAGTTATACTTTAAGGTTAGGTGCTGGTTTTAGACACTGCAACTAAACGTGAATATGAATGTTCTATAAAGTATTACTATAACTAGGTACCGCTATTAAAGGCAGTAGTGTGGCTTTTTTAGGAATTTTGGTCAAGTTAAAATAGGATACCTAAGCATAAAAAACAAGAGATTTGCTAGTGTTATCTTAGATTTTATATAAGAGTTAAGGGTTAATAAATGTCGTTAAAATTATCACAAAATGCAGCGATTTGCAGCGAAAACATGCTGACATCAGAAAAACACATACTTTTTGTGCTGAATGAAAAAGCAGAAAATAGCCATGCTTTCACTGATATTCTCAATAATAAACTGAAGCGCAGTCATGGTAAATTTAAAGACTTAAACAAAAGCCCAGTGAGTTGTGAATTGCCCAATGGCAACATGGGTAGTTTTGTCATTTTAGGTGAAACACTGAGCATGTTTCAAAAGCATACCTTGCTACGTAAGGCTGTTAAGCCTTTACTGGATGAAAAGCCTGAAGCTTTAGCCATTTGCGTGTTTGGCTCGGATGTTGAGCGTGAAGCTAATGCTTGCGCTGCTTATTATGTGATGACGGTAAATTCGGCTGAGCTACCTAGTCGAAAAGGTAGCAAAAGTAAGCAAGACAGCAAGTCTAAGCCGTTAAAAGCTATCAGTATTTATGGTCACAAGGCCGATCACGATTATGGTGATGTGAACGCACGCGTGGTTGGCAACACGTGGTGTCGTAGCCTGACCATGTTGCCACCGAATGAGTTAACGCCGACGATTTATCGTGAGAAAGTGAAAAAGCTAGCCAAAGAGCATGGATGGGGCTGGGAAGAGTTTGATATGCCAGCCTTAAAAAAAATGGGTGCGGGGGCATTTTATGCAGTAGGGCAAGGCAGTGAGCCGATGGACGCAGCGATTGTGCATTTGACATACAAACCAAAAAAAACCAGCAAGCATATTGCTTTAGTCGGCAAAGGCATTTGTTTTGATACAGGTGGGCATAACCTAAAGCCTGCTAAATATATGCAAGGCATGCATGAGGACATGAACGGTAGTGCGGTAGCATTGGGTGTTCTGCTAGCAGCAACCATGCAACAATTACCTGTGAAATTGGATTGTTGGTTGGCAATTGCACAAAATCACATTGGGCCATTGGCGTATAAACAAAACGACGTGGTGACTGCGCTCAATGGCATGACCATTGAGATTGTGCATACTGATGCTGAAGGCCGTATGGTGTTGGCGGATACGCTGACATTAGCGTCGCGACAAAAACCAGATGTAATTTTAGATTACGCCACGCTTACTGGCAGCATGGCTGTTGCAGTGACCGACCGCATGAGTGGGGTGATTGCAAATTGCCCAGAGTTGGCTTGTAAAGCAATGGAGGCGGGTGCTGCAGCGGGTGAGCGTATTGTCGCTTTTCCATATGAAGAAGATATGGATAGCGATTTAGACAGTGACATCGCGGACATTAAACAATGTACCTTGGAGGGCGGTGGCGACCACATGCACGCCACACGCTTTATGGGCAAGTTTATCGAAAATGAAGTGGCGTGGTGTCATGCCGATTTATCCAGCACCAACCGCAAAGGTGGGTTAGGTGCAGTGCAAAGTGATGTGAACGGTTTTGGCGTAGGTTTTGGCTTAGAGATGGTGAAACGTTTGATTACCAATTAGTTGTTATTTCTTTGATATGTTGCAAACGTGCCTTTCGACTGGTAGGCTCGAATTAGTAAATATAAATTAATATATACAAAAACGATAAGTTAATTGGGGAGCAGAAATTGGACGACTTAAAATGGCTACAGCATTTCCCGCCACTATTGGCTTTGGAATCCAGCGCACGTGAGATATTAAGTAAATCTGCACGTATTGTAGAGGCACCAATTGGCACGATTGGTTACCGTGAAGGCGGCGCCTGTGGGGCCTATGTCATGCGGCTTGCAGGGCAATCGCGGGTGTACAAGATGTCGTCATCAGGGCGGGAGATTCTGTTGTATCGTGTAGCAGCAGGCGAAACCTGCGTCATTACTACCACCTGTTTATTAGGCAACAGCAATTATCCTGCCTCCACCATTGTAGAAGCGCCGATTCGTGATGTGATTATTCCGTCATCTGCGTTTAATCAGTTAATGATAGATTCTAAAGTGTTTCGTACTTTTGTGATGACGAATTATGGCGCGCTGATTACTGATTTAATTGTGTTGCTGGACGAGGTGGCGTTTCACAGCCTAGATGCGCGTTTGGCCAAACTGCTGTTAGATGCTGGCAGTGTGAGCATTGGTAGAACGCATCAACTGATTGCCGATGAATTGGGAACTGCGCGCGAAGTAGTCAGCCGCCAACTAAAACGTTTTGAGAAAAAAGGCTGGGTAGCGCTTGGACGCGGTCACGTGGAAATTAGCGACCGTGCCAAGCTGGAGAAAATGGCGAGTAGTTAATTTTGCCTGTATTGTTAATTAAGCTGGTTTGCTAACTTAGTTGGTTTGCAAAATCATGATTAACATCCCTGTGGACGATTTCATCATTGCGTACCGCAATAATGACGTCACGTAAGCGCGCATTTGGGTCTAGATGCCAATAGTCGATTGCAATTTTTGGCGCTGGTACATTTTCGTATTTCCCACTTTCCACATCGGCTAGATACTCTGTGTAGCTGATGATGGCTTCCTCTTCAAAATAGCCCACCACCCGATGTGCGGTTTTGGGAGATAACAAATACAGCACAAAAAAACAGTTATAAAAAATGCCTTGCGCCAAAATAATCAAAAAACGCTCCAACCCATTGGGTTGCGCAATGTGTACAAAAGTCATCAGGTGCATGCGCTCGTTTTCAGCTTCATCTAATAATGTTTTAATCCAGCCATTATCGGGTTGCATTTTTCTCAGCGATTTTAAATGTTGCAGCGCACCCGCCACCATACCAGGCACCGCGGCAACTGTTTCTAACACCACCGCCCGGTGGCCATATCGCCCACTAAAAAATGTATCAGCAAAGAAACGCAAAAACTTGGTGAAACTAAATGCGATTTTGTCTCGCATTCCCACTGGGGTGTGGTGAAACTGTAGCTTGATCATTCTGTAGCACCTGCAACAATCTCGCAATTGATACATTTGCCTTTAGCTTCGTCATAGCCTTTAATTGCTTTTAAGCCTTTTACCTTGGTCATCATCGTGCCATCTAACACTGCTTCGCCCATTTTTGCTCCTGTAATATCTGCGCCAGTTAAATCAGCTTTACTAAAATCGGCACGGAATAAATCGGTATTGCGCAAATTTGCTCCGCGTAAATTGGCAAACCTAAAGTTACTGCGGTTAATGTCTGCGCCTTCAAAATTGGTATTGGCAAAATTACCACCAATCGCATCAAAGCGCATGGCGCCCATCGGCTGATTGCCAATATCCAAGCCAAAGCGGCCATTTTTAATCTTGGCGTTACTCATGTTGACATCACCCAGAGTACCTATCATACGCGCATTGGTGAGGTTGGCGCCTTCAAAATTGGTTTTGCCAAAAATAGGTTGGAATATTGTCGCGTTGGTTAAATTAGCTTTGCTTAAATTAGCGTTTTCTAGCCGAGCCAAGTTTAGATAACTGTTTTTCATGTTGGTACCACTTAAGTTGGCACCCATTAACTCGGCACCAAAAAAGCCAACGTTTTCTAAGTTGCAGTGACGCAAATCTAAGCCATTAAAAATTAAATAGCCTGCGTCCTTATTGCTCAAATTGCAGCTTTTACTGTTAATTTGCTTGAGTGCGTCAGCTTGATTGATTTTAGTGCGCTCGACTTCTAATATTTGTTTGTTTGGCATAGCTTCGCCCATCTTTTTCATTTCGGCAGAAAAGCTAACGCTGCTAAAAATGAGCCCACTAAAAGTGATTATAGTTGCTGCAAATATTTGTATCAAATGTTTCATGGTACTTCTCCAATTATTGCTGCCTATTAGCATGTGTCGCAAGTATAGGCGCTTAAAGCATAGCCACAGTAACTCAAGTCACACAGTAAAATAATCAATTGCTTACAGCAATCAAAGCTTTATATTTAGTCGTTACAAGCCTAGCTTTCTTACATAAAGTTGAATATAGGGTGGCTAAGTAAAATCATTAATCTGAAATCTTGAGTCAGCAAAGTCAATTTTGCCTCGTTGTAGACTCATCTGCTGCAATAAAAAGCAGACTGCTTAATTAAGCAGACAACCCAAGGAGATTTAAAATGCGTCAAACATTACGAAAAAAATTATTGTTTGGTTTAATTGCTGCGACAGTTTCTGTACCTGCGTTAGCGGGCCATGAAGATGCTTATGAAGATCGCGGTCGTGTAACAAACGTTACACCACAATTTGAACGTGTGAATACACCACGTCAAGAATGTCGTACAGAATATGTGCGCGAAAGCTATTATGAAGCGCCACAACGCTCTAACACAGGCGCCATTATTGGTGGTGTTGCGGGTGGTTTAGTGGGTAGCCGATTTGGTGGCGGTAATGGCCGTATTGCAACCGCAGCGCTTGGTGCTGGCTTAGGTGCCGTGATAGGCGACCGTTACGATAATACGGGTCGTGATAGTCGTGGCCGTGAGCGAGTGGAAACGCGCCCTGTGGAAAGTTGTGTGACGGCGGAGAACTGGCACCAAGTGCCTGCGGGTTACCTAGTGAATTACGAATACAACGGTCGTCAATATTCAACGGTAACAGATCAAGACCCAGGTCGCTATATTCCTGTAAATGTGCAAGTAAGGCCGAACGGTTATGTAACGAATGTGACGTATCAACCAGCACGTTACAATGATGATGATCGTCACAAAAATCGTGGCTATAAAAATGATTATCGTAAAAATAATAAACACCGCGATCGCGATAACTGGTAACTTTAATTTTAGCCCCCTAAATTATATCTAAGTAGTTAAAGAAGCCACTCACAAAGTGGCTTCTTTATTGGTTGTTAATTCGCACTCGTCATTCCCGCCTGCGCGGGAATGACGATATTTGAGGGTTTTGCTATAAAATAGCATGCATGTTCGATTTTCTTAAAAAAATATTTACATCCGAAAAACTCAACGCAACATTGGCTTGGCAACAGCTTGGAAATGACGCTGGTAGTGGTTACTGGCTATACGCAGCACCTGTGCATTTGGTGTTGCTACGTGATACTTTTAGTTTGGCTGTGCCAGTGCCATTGCCTTTAGCACCTGAAGAAATAGGCGCCCTGACAAGCACATTAAATAAGCACTTTGAGGCTGACGGACTGATGTTTTTTTGGCATGATGAACAATGGTTTTTAAGGTTGAAATGCAATCCAAATATTCAAACAAACCCACCAGAAAGTGTCATTAATAAAGACATTAGTGCTTTCTTGCCAACAGGTGAGGGCGCCATCAAATGGGCAAGTTTTACGAACGAGCTACAAATGTTGTTGTTTGTACACCCAATTAATCAAATGCGTGAGACTAAAGGTTTGCCAGTAATTAATAGTGTGTGGTGTTATGGCGGTGGGCAAGTGAAAGTGATTAATCAGAAATGACAAGTGATGCAAATTAAACAGCGCGTTTATGATGAAAAAATTGTTGGCGAACTCATCGCGGATGGTACACATCCGCTACTGGCTAGGCTGTATGCGGCGCGTGGCGTATTAGCTAAAAGTGAGCTTGAGACTTCACTAAGTGGCATTATCCCGCCGGAGCAGCTTACTCATAACTTAACCATGGCTAAGCTGCTGGCAGATGCTATTGCTGCCAACAAGAAACTACTCGTCATTGGCGATTACGATGCCGATGGTGCAACTGCCACTGCCGTGGCGGTAAAAGGGTTGCGCCAAATTTGCACAATATTAAAGTCGGGCGCGCAAGTGGATTTTTTGGTACCCAATCGCTTTGAATATGGCTATGGGTTAACGCCAGAAATTGTAGCGCTAGCAAACACGTTAAGACCAGATATTTTAATCACCGTTGATAACGGTATTGCCAGTGTCGATGGCGTGGCAGCTGCAAATTTATTGGGCTTACAAGTGCTGATTACCGATCACCACTTACCTGCGGAAGTTACGCCTAACGCCGCCTGTATTGTGAATCCAAATCAGCATAGCTGTGATTTTAAGAGCAAAAATTTAGCGGGTGTAGGCGTGATGTTTTATGTGCTGCTGGCGCTACGTGCCGAGCTAAGAAGTCGAGAAGTTTTTGCAAACAAGGCTGAGCCAAATTTGACTGAGTTACTCGATTTGGTTGCGCTGGGCACAGTGGCAGATTTAGTGAAACTAGACGCTAATAACCGTATCCTTGTAGAACAAGGCTTGCGGAGAATTCGTGCGGGTGCTTGTTGTGCAGGCATTACTGCACTGCTAAAAATTGCTGGCAAAACGCCAGAAAAAGTCACTGCACAAGATTTAGGTTTTTATGTGGGGCCACGCCTTAACGCAGCAGGTAGGCTAGATGATATGCGGCTTGGTATTGCCTGCTTGCTGGCCGAAACTGAGGTCGATGCGATGCAAAAGGCACAAACGCTGCACGAGCTCAATATGGAGCGCCGCAATATTGAGGCGGATATGCAAGATGTAGCATTGAGCGCACTAGAAAATATTGAAGTGACAGATCAATATAGCTTAAGCATTTACAACGCCAATTATCACCAAGGTGTCATCGGCATTTTGGCCTCTAGACTAAAAGAAAAATATCACCGACCAACTTTAGTATTTGCAGATGCGGGTCAAGATACAAAAGATGGACGACTGTTGAAAGGTTCTGGCCGCTCAATTGCCAGCTTACACTTGCGCGATGCATTAGATTTAGTTACCAAGCAACACCCGAAGCTGATTATTAAGTTTGGTGGTCATGCCATGGCTGCGGGTTTGACTATACGCGAAGCTGATTTTGCAGCGTTTCAATCTGCATTTGAGGTGGTGACACGTAGTTTGCTCGCTGAGACGGATTTACAGTCAGTCTTAGAAACAGACGGTCAGTTAGATGTAAATGAGATGAGCCTACAGACCGCATGGATATTGGCTTCTGGTGTATGGGGTCAGGGCTTTGCGCAGCCAGTGTTCAGCGATACTTTTAAAGTTATCAATCAGCGCATTTTGGGCGAAAAGCACTCAAAACTGATTCTTGAAAAAGACAGCATGCATGCTGATAAAAAAAGATATGACGCGATTTATTTTAATTATGCGGATAGTTTGCCTGAACATATTGTTGCGGCATATGCGCTAGAAGCCAATGAATACAAAGGCTTGCAGACGCTACAATTGCAAATAAAATATATACAGAAAATGCCAGTTTCATCATAAATTCACTTGAAACTTTTGCTGATAGTCGCTATCTTAACCATGTTGCCATTTGGCAAGGTTTTATAAGGAAATTAAATGTTAGATGATATTCAAGTATTAGGTCGTGAAGGTACGCTGGCTACGCAAAATAAAGTGCTGCGCAACACCTACGCCATGCTTGGCCTTACCATGATTCCAACCGTTATCGGTGCAATGGTCGGCATGAAAATGAATTTTGCATTTGCTGCTTTGCATCCGTTTATGTTTGCAATCGGCGCAATGGCTGTAATGTTTGGCTTGTTTGCAGCGATTTCTGCTAACCGCAACAGCAGTATAGGTGTGGTGTTATTGCTTGGGTTAACCTTCGTTCTAGGTTTATTGCTTGGCCCTATTTTGCAACACGCATTAAACTTAAGTAATGGCGGCCAAATTGTTGGCTTAGCGGCTGGTGGTACGGGCGTTATTTTGATGACCATGGCAGGAATTGCAACGACAACCAAAAAAGACTTTAGCTTTATGGGTAAATTCTTGTTGGTGGGCATTATTTTGTTGATTGTGGCATCGCTGGCTAACATCTTTTTACAAATCCCAGCCATGGCATTGGCGCTTTCTGGCGTGGGTGTGCTGTTGTTCTCAGGCTTTATTTTGTATGACGTTAGCCGTATTGTGAATGGCGGCGAAACCAATTACATCATGGCAACATTAAGCTTGTACATGAGTATTTACAACCTTTTCACCAGCTTGTTGCAGTTGCTGATGGGTTTAATGGGAAGTAACGATTAAGCTTTAATAAACCTGCAAAAAAACCCGCTAAGGCGGGTTTTTTCATTTAAGGTTCGGGTTTTTTATTGGTTATTTTTTAATCTGCGCTGTTTAAAAAAATCAGTCAGCACCGTGCCACATTCTACTGCCAGCATACCACTCACTACTTCGCAGTGATGATTGAGCCTAGGTTCTGCCATTAAGTTAATCACGCTGCCACAAGCGCCAGTTTTTGGGTCGCTGGCGCCATATACCAGCTTGGCAATGCGCGCATGTTGTATTGCACCTGCGCACATGGCGCAGGGCTCAAGCGTGACATACAGCGTGCAATCGACAAGCCTATAATTACCTAAATGTACGGCAGCTTGACGCATAGCTTGTATCTCAGCATGCGCAGTGGGGTCGTTCTGGCTAATCGGCGCGTTGCTGCCACGACCAATAATTTCACCATTTTTCACTACAATGGCACCTACAGGGACCTCGCCATTGCTCCCAGCCAAGCTTGCTAACGCTAGCGCTTGCTGCATCAATTCAATGTCAATATTGTTATCAGAAGTCAAGATTTTCTAATGTCCCAAGTTTAATATTACGGCTTTTTAATGTTCAGTTGCATTATTAGATTTTCTAGTTGTTTCAACATATCTGGCTGTACTCCATCACTAGACTGCTCACTATATTGCAGTGCATTATAGCTGCTGGCAATCTGCAAAATTTGTTGCTGATAGCTTGGCAACAATTGCGCAGCGCGGCTGGCGAAGTTTAGCGCGCCTTCTCCTGTAGTGGGTTGCAAGTTTACGCGTTTTAACTTGCGTAAATATTGTTGATAAAGCTGTTGTGCAGGGTTAAGTTTGGCCTTAACTTGTCTAAACAAAAAGTAACTGGTGGCTAGCATGACCAATACAATCGCGCCAGTCATCCAAAATACCAAGTCAGATAAGCCTAACTTTTTGCCAGTCAACTGGTTTAAAAATTCTAGCTGTTTTTTATCATCATAGCCCAGCACCCATTGATTCCAACTGTTATTGATACTGTCAAAATTAAAAAATGCTTTTTTAAGTAGCGGAAAATCGCCCCTTGCCAGCAAAGGCAGCTCGCTGCTGTCGCGTAGTGCCTCGCTAATGCCGTGCTCTATGCGCTCTGGCGAGACTGCTGCGGTCGGGTCAACTCTCACCCAGCCTCGACCTTGTAGCCAAACTTCGGCCCACGCATGCGCGTCACTTTGGCGCACGATTAAATAATTACCATTGGGGTTCAACTCGCCGCCTTGATAGCCCGTGACAATGCGTGCAGGCACGCCTGTAGCCCGCATTAAATAAACAAAGCTGGTGGCATAATGCTCGCAAAATCCACGCTTGGTATTGAATAAAAATTCGTCAATTGGGTTCTCACGCAAAATAGGCGGTCGCAGGGTGTAAATGAAAGGCTGTTCGCGAAACATTTGAAGTGCTTTGTTAATTTTTTGCTCGGGTGATAGGCTTTGCCATGATTTCACCAATTCAAATGCACGTGGATTTTCACCTTCGGTAAGTTGTAGGCTAAGCACTTGTTCACGTTCGCCAAGTGCTACGCCTAACTGATAACTGGGGTATGAGCTAGCGGTATAACGGATGCGCTTGCGCACAGGTTGGTTGCTGACTGCAGAGTAATCGTGGGTAAAATTGCCGCCAGCAGGGGCTAATGTCGGCATGTCTAACAGCAGCAGCCAGTTGCGGTTGTGCGGCTCTAGCGTAATGGTGTAATCAAACACAGCGCCAGTCGTTGCTAATATCTCGTTACGCAAGCCTATGCGCTTGCTGGGCATCAGCCACTCGTTGCCATTTTGATGCCACAACACTGGCCCACGCCAATACAGCTGGTTGTTAGTTGGCATATTGCCCTTAAATTGCACGCGAAATGCGACACTGGTGTTTAGCGTAAGATTACTAATATTGCCAAATTTTAGATTGTCACCCAAGCCCGTCATGCCACTGTATGCATCTTGTGGAATACCCCATAGGGGGCCAGGAATACGCGGAAACAGTACAAATAAAATCAGCATCACAGGCACAGACTGCAACAACATTTTGCTTGCGAGTTTGAGTAAAAACTGCCAGTTTTGGGGCGATTTAAGGCTGGCATGAATGAGCGTTGCCGTGAGTAAAATCAGCGGTGGAATACTTAAAGCAAAAGTGAGCATACTTTGGTTAAACAAGAACAAATTGCCAATTAAAAAGTAGGCTAGCATTACCATGAACACGTAGTCACGTATGACACGGGTTTCCAGCAGCTTCAGCACGGTCATTAGCACTAATAAACTTAAGCTAGCATCACGTCCAAATTGCCCTTTAAAACTAAGCAAAACGGCTGCGCCTACCAGCAACGATAACAACATCAACAGCCAGCGATTAGGCATCAGCAAGAGTTGCTTAACTGCAAAGTAGCGCCAAGCACCAAATAGCCCGCAGCTAGCGGTGACCCAAATGGGCAGGTTGGGGGCGTGTATAGCCAAGATAAGCGCTAGACTGGCCAGCAGCCAATACATGTGCTGTGAGCTAAGTGTGTTTCTAAGTAAGGCTTTTGGCATGGCTTTTATTAAATCAGTCTAACAATGCCAATGCTTTTAGCGCTTCATGGTAATGCGCTTCTGAATTATTGGGTGGTAATGTTAAATGGGGTAGCCTCAAGCCAAAATGCTGTTGTGCCGTGTGCGCATCTACTACCCATCGGGTCAGTTGCGAGATGCGTTCTTCAAACGCTAGACCACTGGTTTCTGCCCAGTCTAAATATAATATTGCACTGCCGTTGCCGCTATATTGTTTGCTCAACATACCGATGCCTTTGCTCGACGCCTTCCAATCCACGCGACTGGGGGCATCGCCTATTTGGTAGGTCTTATGGCCGTCAAAATCTTCATCACCACGTGCAACATGGTTTTTACCACCAGTTTGCCCAGTGTTGGAAATGGGTGGAGCAATATTGTTTGCGCTGGGTTTGGGGTAAACCAATACTTGTTGAGAGCAATCTACATAAGCCCATGCGTGAAACAACATGAGTGGAAATTCGGTATGCAACTTAATGCGTGGCAACTTTTGCCAGCCACGTTGCTGGGTCTGTAACGGCGCTAAAAAAGTCTGGCTGCTATTCGCTGCAATATCCTCTGTGACAATTGAGTTGCTTTCAAACTGTGCGGCAATGGCATAGCGTGCACGGTTTCTTGTATCTGCAATTTGTAATTGCATCTGCACCGCATCGCCTGCAAATACTGGGTTGGCTGGCAATATGGTGACTTGCAAATGTACCAGATTGCGCCAGGTGTGTAGCATGGCTATGTTGCCTAGGGATGCCAGCAAAAACGTGACGTAGTAGCCCAAACTGATGGAGTAATTAATCGAGCCCACCAGCAATAAGATTAGCATGAAGGCATATAAAACGCCCCAGCGTGTTGGCAGAATGTAGATTTGGCGTGGGTTTAGCGTAGCAACGTTATCGTGACTGCTGGCTACGCGAAACCACCTTTTCCAATAGTCAGCCGTAAAATAACGTGGTTTAAATAAACTAGCACTCGCCATTTAGGATTTAGCGAATCGCCACGCGCTCAAGTATTTGCTTGGCAATTTCGCTATTTTCAGCAGCTAAACGATGCGACACCACGCTGGCAAACACAGCCTGCACATCTTCAGGAATAACAAAATCACGCCCCTCGAGTAGCGCCCATGCTTGTGCACACAACCTTAGGCCCAACCCGGCGCGTGGTGATAAGCCAGTGCTAAATTGCGTGCGCGTGTATAAAATTAAATCTTGTAGGTAATCTAATAATTGATCTGATACGTGCACATTTTTGACTGCATGCTGCAGTGAGATCAGCGTGTTGACATCACATACTGGTTTAATCAATGCGCCTGTTGTTGAGTGACGTCCCGCTTGGCTTTTCAGCAAAGCGCGCTCAGATTGTGCATCGGGGTAGCCTAATGTGATGCGCATTAAAAAGCGGTCTAGCTGCGATTCTGGTAAGGGGAAGGTACCGATATGATGTTTAGGGTTTTGCGTGGCAATCACAAAAAATGGCTTAGGCAGTGCGTGCGTTTCGCCATCAATGGTAATTTGCTGTTCTTCCATTGCCTCTAATAGCGCACTTTGTGTTTTTGGCGTGGCGCGATTGATTTCATCGGCCAGCAGCACATTGGTAAACACTGGTCCTGGGTGAAACTGAAACGCCGAAGTGGCTCGGTCGTACACCGATACGCCAATAATATCTGCAGGCAGCAAATCGCTAGTAAATTGACTGCGCCTGAAATTGAGGCCTAGCACCTGTGCCAGTGTATGTGCCAATGTGGTTTTGCCCATACCAGGCAAATCTTCTATCAGTAAATGTCCGCCCGATAATAAGCACGCTAAGCTTAGTTTTACTTGCGTTTGCTTACCTAGGATCACTTGAGAAGTGCCATCAATAATGGCTTTTAGAACAGTTTGCATCATTATTTTTTCGTTATTTTCATTGGTTTTTATCATTTAATTCGCCACAGGTCTGCTAAAAACGGTTTATTCGTGTGGCGGCCAATATTGCGACAACATTGCTACTTGAAAAATTCAAACCTTGACCTAATATTAGCACGAGGCAGCAAACTTTAATGAACAACTCCAGCATGCAGATGTCAATTTGTGAGTTCATCTAGAGATCAATTAAGAGTAAACAAAAAATCATCATAATAGGGAGTTAATATGTTTAAATCATTAAAAATAATCGCCTTGCAGTCCGCTCTGGTATTGGCTAGCAGCCATGCATTTGCAGCACCAGAAGCTTACCGGATTGATGATTCACACAGTTTTGCCAATTGGAGTGTGCGCCATGTCGCCAGCAAAACATCAGGCACATTTAGCGATATCACTGGCAAAATTATCATCGACAGTGAAAATCTGGCTAACTCCAGTGTAGAAGCAAAAATTAATATGTTGAGCGTCAACAGTAGCCATGCCAAGCGCGATAAACACATTAAAGAAGCTGATTATTTAGACACAGAAAAATTCACTAGCGCGACTTTTATAAGCAAAAAAATAGAGGCAATCTCTAACACCGAAGGCGTCATGACAGGTGTACTGACGATGCATGGTATCGCTAAAGAGATGACATTTTCATTCAAGGTGCTGGGTTTCGGTATAGACCCGTGGGGTGGCTATCGCACAGGCTTTGAGGCCAAAACCAGCTTAAAAGCCAGCGATTTTGGGTTTGGCTGGGGCATTAAGCCCAACGCCTCGGTCGGCGACGACATTGAAATTACGCTGCTGATTGAGGGTGTGAAATTGCCAGCTGCCAGTCCTGTCAAGTAGTCCAGCCAAACCAGCCCACATACTAAATTCACTTTAATATTTTTTAAAATTAACCAGGAGTAGCGCATGGCATTAGATTTATTTAGCCCAACAAAATTAGGTGCAATTAGCCTAAAAAACCGCATCGTGATGGCGCCGCTCACAAGGAGCAGGGCGCCAAAAGAAACGGGTGTGCCACAAGATTTAAATGTCACTTATTACCAACAGCGTGCTAGTGCTGGTTTAATTGTGACAGAAGCCACGCCAATATCTGCAATGGGACATGGTTATATTTTATTACCCGGTATCTACACCAAAGCACAAGTGGCTGGTTGGAGAAAAGTAACAGATGCGGTACACGCAGCAGGCGGCAAGATTGTGCTGCAATTGTGGCATGTTGGCCGCATTTCCCATCCTAGTCTCATCAATGGGGCATTGCCTGTTGCGCCGTCAGCCATTAAGCCAGCTGGACAAGCCTTTACTTACGAAGGTTTGGTTGATTTTGTCGAGCCGCGTGCCTTAGAAGCCAGTGAGATATCAGCCATTGTGCAAGAATATGTGCATGCGACTAAATGTGCGCTAGAAGCAGGTTTTGATGGCGTAGAGATTCACGCTGCAAACGGCTATTTACTAGACCAATTTTTGCGGGATGGTAGCAATAAACGCACCGACAATTATGGCGGCAGCGTTGAAAATCGCGCACGTTTGTTGATGGAAGTGACAAAAGCGGTAGTAGATGTTGCAGGCGCCGATAAAACTGGTTTGCGTTTATCGCCAGTAAACCCTTTTAACGACATGCAAGATAGTAACCCACAGGCGCTATTTAACTATGTTGCAGGTGCATTGAACCAATTTAATCTGGCTTATTTGCATGTGGTAGAAGGTGGCATGGACGGAGATATGGGGAGTTTTGATTTTGTGCAAATGCGTAAGCAGTTTAAAGGCAGTTATATGGCTAATTTTGGCTACGACAAAGCCCGTGGCAATGCTGCCATTGCCAGTGGCCACGCCGATGTGATTGCTTTTGGTGTGCCGTTTATCGCTAACCCAGATCTGGTTGAGCGTTACAAAACTGATGCGCCATTAAACGAGGCAGATGCAAACTCGTTTTATGGTGGCGCCGAAAAAGGTTACACTGATTATCCATTTTTGAACGCTTGAAAGATAAATGCCATGCAAAAAACTGCCGTCACTCAACAGCCTATCAACGAACTGATTGCCAAGCGTTGGAGCCCGCGCGCTTTTGACGCCAGTAAGCCAGTCAGCCACGAACAAATCATTGCCTTGCTAGAGGCCGCGCGCTGGGCGCCTTCTTGCTTTGGTGATGAACCTTGGCGCTTTATTGTCTGGGATAAAAATGCCGATGCTAAAAGCTGGCAACAGGCTTTTGACTGCTTGGCACCTAGTAATCAAACCTGGGTTAAAAACGCCCCCATATTAATGCTGGTTTGTGCAGACAGCCTGTTTGGACATAACCAGAAAGAAAACCGCTGGGGGCAATATGACACGGGCGCTGCCGCCGAAAACTTGTGTCTGCAGGCCAGCAGTATGGGGCTAGTGGCACACCAGATGGGTGGTTTTAATACCGATGCTGCACGTGAGGCATTTAAAATTCCTGCGCAAATCACGCCGATGGCGATGCTAACCGTTGGTTATGAAGGCGATGCCAATGACTTACCAGATGAGATAAAAACACGAGAGCTGGCTCCACGCAAACGCAAACCACTGGGTGAACACTTCTTTACTGGTACTTGGGGCAAGCCCGTTAAGGCATAATCATCAAAACAGGTGCTCTGCAAGCCAATATCCATAAGGCTTACAGAGCATGTTTTATTCTTTTGGGCTGGTTTAACTGGCTAGGCCAGTTTTTCATTGCCATTTCAACAACTGCTAACAATTCTTCTCGTGTTGCGCCGCTAGTGGCTTGTACCGACATGCCTTGATGAACGGTTGCGATATATTTCGCTAGCTGCTTAGTATTCACAGTTGGCGATAAATCCCCTTGCGCTTTGCCTAGCTCAAAACGTTTTGTGAGGGTAGTTTCAAAGTTACCTCTGTAAGCAATCAATTCTTGCTGAATCGCAAGTGAACTTTGCCCGCAAGTCAGGGCGCCTTGCACAATCATGCAGCCATTGGGCGTAGTTTTATCGCTAAAAAAATCAACGGCTTGCATCAAAAACTTTTCAACTGCTTGGTGTGCAGTTGGCTGTTTCATGGCATCGCCCACAAAAGCAACTGGTCCTGTTGCGTATAGTACTAACGCTTTACGGAACAATGTTTCTTTATTACCAAAAGCCGCGTAAATACTAGGCTTATTGATGCCTAGTGCTTTGGTTAGTTCTGCCATTGAAGCACCTTCGTATCCACGCGACCAAAAGACATTTAATGCTTTATCTAGCGCCTCGTCCTGGTTAAAGGCTAAGGGGCGTCCACGCACCTTCGTAAGCTTTTTCTCAGACTTTTCAGATTTAACTACATCATTCATAAGTGATTACTGTCGACTAAAATTATTATTGTACCACTAGGTACAAATATATTTGACAAATTATTTTACCTCGGTTATTATTTATTTACCAATCGGTACAAAATATATTATTTGTAGTTAAATTGCAACTCAAAGGATGAGATAAAATGGAAACAACGTCACAACTAGCAACATCGGAACAAAAAGTAGCATTTATCACAGGTGCTAATCGCGGTATTGGTTTTGAAACGGCAAAGGGTTTGGGTGCATTAGGTATTAGCGTGGTCATCGGCGCACGTGATATCGCTAAAGGCGAAGCAGCAGCTAAACAATTAAAAGCACTGGGCTATCAAGCTGAGACGATTCGTTACGATGCCAACGACTCAAAAACTGTTGATGCTGTTTATGAATATTTAAACAAACACTACGGAAGACTCGATATCTTGGTGAATAACGCGGGCATTAATCAAGAGCAGCTGATGGGTAACAACAACAGTAGTACTGTTAGCACCGACACCATTCAACAGACTTTCCATAGCAACTTATTCGCGGTGATTGCACTGACACAAAAACTATTACCCTTGATTAAAAAAGCACCTGCTGGCCGCATCGTGAATCTGTCTAGTATATTGGCATCACTCACCTTACACAGTATGCCCAATTCACCGATTGACCCAGCCAAAGCATTTGCCTACAACGCTTCAAAAACTGCACTCAACGTATACACCGTGCATTTAGCGCATGAATTACGCGATACCAATATCAAAGTAAACTCAGCGCATCCTGGTTGGGTAAAAACGGAACTCGGCGGCGATAACGCACCGATGGAAGTAGCAGACAGCTACAAAACCAGTGTGCAGTTAGCTACCCTTGACAGCAAAGGCGTCAATGGCGGATTTTTCCATGAAGGTGAATCTTTGCCTTGGTAAATTTATTTGACTGTGGCGCACTCGGAACTTAATTATAGAAGGACATGCATATGCAAGATTTATCCAAAATTGGCCAAGTAGCAGATATTCAAATAGACGCGAACAGGACCTTGCGATTTTTAAAAACAGGAACAGGCGCGCCATTGATTTTGCTGCATACCATTCGCACGCAGCTGGACTATTTTCAAGAGGCAATCCCACTACTTGCGCAGCATTACACGGTCTATGCAGTTGATCTACCCGGACATGGTTACTCATCAATTGACACCAAGGTCAACTACGACGAACCGTACTTCCGCAGTGCGGTCATTGCTTTTATAGAGAAACTTGATCTACGGGAGGTGACTATTGTAGGCGAGTCAATTGGCGCTGTTTTAGCACTCACCGTTGCCAGCGCATTACCAGAGCGCATCAAGGCTGTAGTTTCATCTAATACTTATGACTACGACACGCGCTATGCAGATGGTGTGCGGCGTGGCAATTTCGTTGCCAACTTTATTCTTAGTCAGTTCTCCATCCCAGTTCTAGGGGCAGTGTTTGCGGCAATGGAAAACAAACCATTGCTTGGCCTCATACTGCGTGGCGGATTGCGCATGAAGCGTTGGATGCCCAATCAATTACTCACTGAATTCAATCGCGCTGGATATCGCAAGGGCTACCGTTATGTAGAGCGCAACGTCTTCGCCAACTGGCGTTCGTGGAGCAAGGCTCGGTCTATGTATGCTAATGTAAAAGCGCCTGTCAATCTTATATACGGCGAACATGATTGGTCTACCTTAGATGAACGCAAACGCACTGCAGATGAACTAGGTGGGGTAGCGATTAGCACCGTAGCCAATACTGGACATTTTGCCTTTGTTGATAACCCACACAAACTGGTTGAATTTGTATTAGCCACTCATTAACTCAAGAGATTAAAACACATGGCAATTAAAATCCCTTACCGCTATCGTACTTTGCTCTTTGCGCTCATTATGTCTGCAAGCACGGCGTTAATTGTGTCTGGCGTCATCATTTATCTGCGCCTTCAGCCACATGTGGATTTTATTAAAGTGTGGTTAGGGGCGTTTATCACCGCATGGCCGATTGTGTTCGTGGCTATTTTAATTATTGCGCCATTGGTGAATAAACTATTAAATTTGATTGTTGAAGATCATTAAATACTAGACTTGCGGGTAAGTAAGTCGAGTGCCAACCAAGTGCTTAACTAAAATGCCAAGCTCTGTTAGAATCACGCGTTCGTTCAATTAAAGGCAAAATCATGGCAGTTGTAGCACTCACTAAAGCAAATTTTAAGGCCACTATAGAAAGCAATGCTTTTGTGATTGTGGATTTTTGGGCGCCATGGTGCGAGCCTTGTGTGGCGTTTACGCCCACATTTAAAGCGGTTTCAGAGAATCATCCAGACATCGTATTTGGCATGGTAGATACAGAAGCGGATCCTGAAATTAGCGCATATTTTGAAGTGGCGCAAATTCCAGGCATCTTGATTATTCGCGATCAAGCTGGCATTCATACGCAAGTAGGCGAAATTGGTGCTGCTGCGCTTGAAGAGATTATTAAATGGGCACGCGAGCGTGATATGACGGCGGTACATGAACATTACGCGGCTGAAGCTCAAAAGAAACATTGATTTAATTTACTGAACAAAAAAGCCACTCAATGAGTGGCTTTTTTATGCGCATTGAAATCTACAAGCTGCCGGTAGTCACTAATCTATACACATAAAATGCACCTACTGCCATCATAACGTACATCGGAATATTGCCTGATTTTTTGCTTTCGTTAGGGTTGGTAGACGACATCATGCGATTGATTAACCATAACACAAAAATAATCACGGGGATAAAGATCATGCGAGTGGTGGATTCAAACAACCAAGCCAGCGCAGATTTTAGCCAGCCACCGTCTTTAAAAAATTCCAAGCCAATACCCACAAGACCAATCAACATGAGTACGATCCCCACTACGGAAATCATAGTTTTCATGGGCGTATCAGCTTTAATGTCGGCGTTTTTGGCGTATTTGTTGGGTTCTTTTTTCAGTGGTGCGGCCATGATTAATCCCTTTAAGATTGGATATGCTATTTAGAGACTAATTCTGATTTAAATACTTAGCTGGGTCAACAGATTTACCCAAGCGACGAATCTCAAAATGGAGTTTTGTGGTGTTGCTATCGGTGTTGCCCATCTCGGCAATTTTTTGGCCAGCGACTACATTTTGGCCTTCTTTCACCACAATTTTACTGTTGTGCGCGTAGACAGATAAATAGGTTTTATTGTGCTTAACAATCACTAATTTGCCGTAGCCGCGCAAATCTGAGCCGCTGTAAATTACTTTGCCAGCGCTGGCCGCTTTAATGGCTTGGCCTGTTTCACCTGCAATATCAATGCCTTTGTTGGTAGCTTCGTTAAAGTTTGCGCTGATTTTACCTTGCGTTGGCCATGCCCAAGCAATCGACTCATCACCTGTGGCTGCTGTTCCTGTAGTAACAGTACTTGCAGTTTCTGTCGGTTTTGTTTCAGCAGGTTTAGTCGCTACTGTGCTTTTTGTACTAGGTTGGCTAGCAGTGTTCGGTTGGCTACTGGTACTTGGTGCTCGATTCATCGCTTCTAAGCTATAGGGTTCGCGTATAGCTTTCGGCTCACTGAGTACAGGTGTAACCTCAGACACAATCGGTTTCTCTGCACTTGTGCTAGTACTAGGCACCGTTACATCACCCACAACCGCTGGCTCAGTTTTCATCGGCGTAATAACGACACCATCTTCATTCTTGGCGCCTTCTGTTCTACTGGCTTCTGCAACAGATGTAGTTTTAGCTTTAAAGCTAGTTAAATCTAACTTTTGGCCAATTTGAATCGGGTAGGGTGGGGCAATATTGTTGGCGCTAGCAATTTCTTTGTAGTCTACGCCGTACTCCAAGCCAATACCAAAAAGCGTGTCGCCCTTTTTAACGATATGGCTATCAGGTCGCCAATCCTTGCCCACATCCGTGCTTTTGCTGACGGGCTTAATCGTGGGAGACTGGGGTTTGCTTTGTGGCGTGCGGTCTACTACTGGTGCAGGTGGGTTGCTAGTACAAGCTGTTAGCAAAATGAATAAAACCCCGACAAAAACACGCATTAACTGATACCACCCAATAAAGGTACAAATTTTACTGGCTCTAACTTGGTTTGTTTATAGTCGGTGGCCGTTTTTTCTATTAAGTGTAGTACTTGCGTGCTGGTGCCCACAGGGATTACCATGCGGCCGCCCACGGCCAGTTGTTCTAGCAGCTCTTGTGGCACATGGCTGGCTGCTGCT
Organism: Pseudomonadota bacterium; assembly: GCA_020053735.1. Taxonomy (GTDB): domain Bacteria; phylum Pseudomonadota; class Gammaproteobacteria; order Burkholderiales; family Methylophilaceae; genus Methylotenera_A. The sequence goes on along the minus strand of JAGVMP010000001.1, from coordinate 41,277 downwards.
GTCACAATAATGCCGTCGAAAGGCGCGTATGCGCTTAATCCATTACTTCCATCAGCATGATCTAATTTTACATTACTGCATTTTAGTGTACGTAAATGCCCGCGTGCTTTCATTACCAACGGGCGAATCCGTTCAACAGATAGTACTTCTTTGGCGACCTTTGATAGCACTGCAGTTTGGTAGCCGCAGCCAGTGCCGACCTCTAATACTTTATTCAACAGTTTGCCGTTGCGCAAAATCTCGGTCATACGCGCCACAATGTAAGGCTGCGATATTGTTTGCGCAAACCCAATGGGTAGTGCCACATCTTCGTAAGCCCGCGTTGATAGCGCGTCATCAACAAAAATATGCCTTGGAATTTCACCCATGGCATGTAAGACAACTTCATCTTTAATGCCTTGCTCACGCAGACGCACCAACATACGCTCTCTAGTTCTTAGAGAGGTCATGCCGATACCTGCTTTGGTGGTGAGTTTTAATGTTGCCATGTCACTGGTGCCATATTACTTATTCAACCAATCTTTGATTTCATTCATTTGACTATACTTGGTCAAATCTACCTGAATCGGCGAAATAGAAACTTGATTATGTGCAACTGCATAAAAATCAGTACCTTCGCCGCCATCATTCGGCTTGCCTGCAGCGCCTACCCAATACACTGTTTCATTGCGCGGTGTCTTAAGTTGAATCACTGGGTCGGCCTTGTGGCGCTTGCCTAGGCGGGTGATCACTTTGCCTTTTAGCTCACTGTAAGGCACATCTGGCACATTGATATTGAGCAGGGTTGGGCCAGGAAAACCAGTTTTTTGGTAATGCTGCACCAGCTCCACCGCCACCTGTGCGGCACTATCAAAATGAGCGGCGTTGTGCTGCGACATAGAAACTGCAAAAGAGGGAATATCCAGCAGATAGCCTTCCATGGCTGCTGCTACCGTGCCGCTATAAATAGTATCATCGCCCATGTTGGCGCCATCGTTGATGCCAGAAATGACCATGTCAGGCATGTCATCCATCAAGCCTGTCAGTGCGATATGCACGCAATCTGTTGGCGTGCCATTCACATAAAAAAAACCGTTACTGGCTTTTTTAACGCTCAGTGGGCGGTCTAAAGTCAGTGAGTTGCTGGCTCCGCTACGGTTACGTTCTGGCGCGACTACGGTAATCTCGGCAATCTGGCTAAGGTGTTGCGCTAATATATTCAAGCCCGGCGCAAAATAGCCATCGTCGTTAGACAGTAGTATTTTCATACGGGATTAAAAGTCAGAATTTTCATGCTTTTATTATAAAGGATGCAGCCTTAATATTTTATGAATTCATGTGATTTTCACGCAGGATTTTGTTTTGTATGGTCGTTATATGAAGGAGTGGTGTAGTGATTCATACATCCGACTGAATAAAACGGCAATACGAAGTATAAAACAAGTGAGGGCGCATGAATTGATGGAATATTAAGGCTATAGTTATTGCGGCAGCTGTCTTGTGTGTTTTGCGTAAAAAATTGTGCACATAAAAAATACGACAGAAAAAACCACTTCTATCATTGCCAATTTTGCAGATAAACCTGTGTCGGACCAAGCACGCACCACGCCTTCGGTAAAATACAGCAGGATAAACATGCTAGCCCATTGGTAAGTATAGCGGTGGCCTTTAAGGATGCCGAATAAGGGCAATAGCAGTGGCAATGTTTTTAATATCAGGAATGAGCCGTTTGGCTTGAATGGAGCCAGAACGCTCTCCCAAGCTAGGCATAAAAAGATTAAAGCAACTAGGCTGGAGCCTGCACCAATTCTCAGTGCTGGCAATATACGCAAGGTTTTTCCAAGAGATTAAGTTCCAAGTTTTAATGCCGTTTCAGCCAAGCGTTTGCCCAGTGCCATGCACAGTTTTCTCTCATCCTCTGTGATTGGCTTGTCATCCATCGCACCGCCAATATGACTTGCGCCATAGGGCGTGCCGCCACTTTGCGTGCTGGATAACTCAGGTTCTGAATATGGCAAACCGACGATTAACATGCCGTGGTGCATAAGCGGTAACATCATGGTGACTAAAGTGGTTTCATTGCCGCCGTGCATACTGCCGGTGCTGGTAAACACGCAGGCAGGTTTACCAATGAGCGCACCTTTTAACCATAAACCAGCTGTACCATCTAGAAAGTATTTCATCGGTGCGGCCATATTGCTAAAGCGGGTAGGACTGCCCAACGCCAACCCCGCACATTCTTCTAAATCGGCAAGCTCAGCATAAGGCGCGCCGCTGGCAGGAATGTCAGGTTCAGTAGCCTCACAATTGGCCGAGACTTTTGGCACAGTGCGTATGCGTGCTTTTGCGCCTTTTACACTCTCTATGCCACGCGCAATCAGCTGTGCCATTTCTTTAACGGCACCGCCTTGTGAGTAATAGAGCACTAGAATTTCAATCATTTTTTAACATTTTTTATGAAAACTTTATGACCAGCTTTATTTATTTCAAAATAACCAATAGCTTCTATGAGCGAGCTCAGTCTATCGTATCCATAGTTTGTAGAAAAAAAGTCAGGTGCTTGCTTAGATATATAGTTACCAAGCCCGCTTAAGTCAGCAAACCCAGATTCGTCAGCTAAAACTTCAATTGCTTTTCGAATTAAATTCATTAGTTTCGTGTCTTGGCGCAATTCTTTACCAGTTAGTTTTTTTTGTACTTGGTTTATTGGATTGTCGTCTTTAATTATCTTTTTTTGCTCAGGTTTAGCATCAGGAGATTTAGTCGCTGTGAGTATTGAGTTGTTGCTTTCAAGCACAATGTTTTCGGATGTAATCAGCAAGTTATCAGTGTAGATAAATCTGTCGCAAGCCATTAAAAACGGACGTGGTGTTTTTCGTTCTCCAAAGCCATAAACTCGTTTACCTGACTCACGGATTCTAGATGCTAGTCGTGTAAAATCGCTATCACTCGATACGATGCAGAATCCATCAAATGTCTCTGTGTAGAGTAAGTCCATGGCATCAATAATCATGGCACTGTCTGTAGCATTTTTGCCAGTAGTGTAGCGGAATTGTTGGATAGGCTGAATAGAATGTTCTAATAAAACAGTTTTCCACTGGCCCAAATTCGGTGTTGTCCAATCACCGTAGATTCGTTTAACGCTAGCAATTCCAAACTTTGCCACTTCAGCAAGCAAGCCTTCAATAATGTTAGCTCTTGCATTGTCCGCATCTATTAATACAGCTAACCTTGGATTATCCTTGTCAGTATTCAAAGCGGTAACTCCTAGAAGTTAATCAAGCCGTTCTACCAATTCCGTTGCTTTACCAATATAACTTGCTGGGGTCATTTCTAGCAGTGATTGTTTGGCATCTGTTGGTATTTTTAGTGTTTGTATAAATGCGTGTAACGATTCTTTATTAATACCACCTTTGCCGCGAGTGAGTTCTTTCAATTGCTCGTAAGGGTTTTCAATACCATAACGGCGCATCACCGTTTGAATCGGTTCGGCCAGTACTTCCCAACTATTATCTAAATCTTCGGCTAATTTTGCAGCGTTAATTTCTAGCTTATTTAAGCCACGTAAACAAGAGTCGTAACCCAATAGCGTGTAGCCAAACGCGACACCCATATTGCGTAACACTGTAGAGTCGGTTAAATCGCGTTGCCAGCGAGAAATCGGTAATTTTTCAGCCATATGGCGCAGCACCGCATTGGCCAAACCCAAATTACCTTCACTATTTTCAAAATCAATCGGGTTGACTTTATGTGGCATGGTAGACGAGCCAATTTCGCCCGCTTTGACTTTTTGTTTGAAATAGCCCACTGAGATGTAGCCCCATATATCACGGTTGAGGTCAATTAAAATAGTATTGATACGGGCTAAGCAATCATATAGCTCCGCCATATAATCGTGGGGCTCAATTTGAATGGTCATCGGGTTGTAAACTAAACCTAGATTTTCGACAAACTTTTTCGCAAACGCTTCCCAATCAAAATTTGGGTAAGCCGATAAATGCGCGTTAAAGTTGCCTACTGCACCGTTAATCTTGCCTAATATCTCGTTGTTTTGTAATTGTTTTTGTTGGCGCTGCAGACGATAAACGACATTTGCTAACTCTTTGCCCATGGTGGTGGGGCTGGCAGTTTGGCCGTGTGTACGCGACAGCATGGGCTGGTTAGCTAGTTGATGCGATAACTCAGTTAAGCGTGCAATGAGATTGCCTAAAAATGGCAACATCACTGTGTCGCGAGCGCTTTTTAACATCAGGCCGTGTGAAAGGTTGTTGATATCTTCCGACGTACAAGCAAAGTGAATAAACTCGCTGGCTTTTTTTACTTCACGGTTGGCGTCAAACTTCTCTTTAAGCCAATATTCAAGCGCTTTCACATCGTGATTGGTGCGTGCTTCAATCGCTTTTACTTGCGCCGCATCCGCCTCAGAAAAATTGGCAATCGCTGCATCTAACTCTTTTATGGTATCAGCAGAAAACGGCGCAATTTCTTGCAGGTCTTTAGCTGCAGATAAAGCTTTCAGCCACTCCAGTTCAACCCAAGCGCGGTGTTTGATGAGCGCATATTCACTAAAATAAGGGCGCAGTGCATCTAGTTTGGATTGGTAGCGGCCATCAAGAGGGGAAAGGGCGTTAAGGGTGGTGAGTGACATAAAAAGCTTTCAAACAGCAGTTCAGTAAAACGCTATTTTACCTTAAATTTACAGCTACAAATTTACAGTTGCGTTTTATGGGTTTAAATCCCATTCATTTAATTAAAAAATGCTTGAATTTACTGCGTGTTCATTTTGATGCTCTGCAAGCCGCTTGGATATTGGCTTGCAGAGCATTAATTTTGTGTCGACGTTGTTTAACCGTTTTAAACCACCAGCATATCCACAAATATGTTCACTGGAGTGGCTTCTAGCTTAGCTTGGTCTAAACACAATGCTAAAATATCGGCTTGTTTTTTTGTGTCAAACTTACGTGCTAAGTTGACTTTGAATTTTTTTACTAACTCTGGAATGCCTTCACCACGGCGGCGGCGGTGTCCAATTGGGTATTCCACCGCAATCTTGTCTGAGCTTGAGCCGTCTTTAAAAAACACCTGAATGGCATTGGCAATCGAGCGTTTTTCTGGGTCGTGATAGTCCGTCGTATATTCAGCTTTTTCTACACAAGTCATTTTGCTCCGAATCGCGTCAATCCGTGGGTCAGCCGCTACTGCATCTTCATAATCAAGCGCTACCAAGTTACCTTTCAGTAAGCCAACTGCCGCCATATATTGAATACAATGGTCACGGTCGGCTGGGTTATCGAGTGGGCCGGTTTTGTCAATAATACGAATTGCGGATTCGTGTGTAGTGATGACGATTTTATCAATTTGCGCAATTTGTTCTACAGTTTGTAATTCGCTGCCCACTTGAGCGTGGAGCTGAATGGCACATTCCACCGCAGTTTGCGCATGAAACTCTGCTGGAAAGCTGATTTTAAATAACACTTGCTCCATGACGTAGCTGCCATAATCACGCTGAAATTTAAACGCATTGCCCTTGAACAATACATCGTAAAAGCCCCATGTTTTTGCGGTGAGTGCACTTGGATAACCCATTTCGCCCTGTAGGGTCAGCCACGCCAATCTAACCGCTCTAGAGGTTGCATCACCTGCCGCCCACGATTTACGCGAGCCTGTATTTGGGCTGTGACGATAAGTACGCAGGCTTTGACCATCCACAAACGCGTTAGAAACCGCATTAATGATATCTTCTTTATTGCCGCCTAGTAGCTGCGTTACCACCGCAGTGGAGGCGATTTTCACTAAAATCACATGATCTAAGCCAACCCGGTTAAAGCTGTTTTCTAAAGCAAATACGCCTTGAATCTCATGCGCTTTAATCATAGCGGTGAGCACGTCTTTAATGGTCAGCGGCGCTTTCCCTTCGGCTACGTTTTTGCGTGAAACATAATCTGCACAAGCCAAAATGCCACCCAAATTGTCGGAAGGATGACCCCACTCAGCAGCCAGCCAAGTATCGTTAAAATCCAGCCAGCGAATCATTGCGCCGATATTAAATGCGGCTAAAATTGGGTCTAATTGATATGAAGTGCCAGGTACTTTTGCGCCATTTGGTACGACTGTGCCTGGAATGACTGGGCCTAATACTTTAGTACAGGCGGGGTAATCAAGTGCTTCAAAACCACAACCTAGTGTGTCCATTAAGCAATTGCGGGCGGTATCAAACGCTTCATCGGATTGGATTGTGTAGTCTGCAACGTAATTGGCAATATCGACAATGACTTGATCTGGTGCAGGGCGGACGTTGGAGATGTGGGCTGACATGATGTATTTCTTTCAAAAAATCTTAATTTCAAAAACTCCGACATTCTGAGCATAGCGAAGAATCCAGTTATTTACTTAGGTCATTATGGATTCTTCACTACGTTCAGAATGACAGTGGTGGGTTAATCGGCGACAAATAATTTTAACGTTTGTTTAAAGGTACAAAAGGACGATTTTCTGGTCCTGTATATTCCGCATTCGGGCGTATGATTTTATTGTCGATACGCTGCTCGATGATGTGTGCGACCCAGCCCGTGGTGCGCGAAATAACAAATATCGGCGTGAACATGCCAGTCGGGATACCCATCATGTGGTAACTGGAAGCGCTGTACCAATCTAAATTCGGGAACATTTTTTTCTCACGCCACATCACTTCTTCAATGCGTGAAGAAACGTTAAATAGCGTCATATTGCCGTTATCTTCGCTTAATCTACGTGAAACTGCTTTTATTGATTCATTGCGTGGGTCAGCGATTGTATACACAGGATGCCCAAAACCAATGATGATTTCTTTTTTGGCGATACGCGCCAAAATATCCGCTTCGGCTTCATCGGCATTTTTATAGCGCTCGATAATTTCCATTGCGGCCTCATTGGCTCCGCCGTGCTTCGCACCACGTAGCGCACCAATCGCGCCGGTAACACTGCTATACATGTCAGATAAAGTGCCTGCAATTACTCTGGCTGTAAACGTGCTGGCGTTAAACTCATGTTCTGCGTATAGCACCAGTGAAGTGTTCATGGCGTCAATGTGTAGTTGGCTAGGTGCGCTGTCATGTAACACATGCAGAAAGTGCGCAGCGATTGAGTCGTCGTTTGTTTCAACCTCAACACGTTTACCATGATGACTAAAGTGATACCAATACAATAAAATTGAACCAAAACACGCAATTAAGCGGTCACCTAAATTTTTGGCAGCCTCAGTTTTTCGGCTTGCATCTTCAGGCTCTAATGTCCCCAGCATGGCGCAACCGGTGCGCATGACGTCCATTGGATGAGCGTTTTTCGGGATTTGCTCCAGCACTGTTTTAAGCGCAGTTGGCAACCCACGTAGTGTTTTGAGTTTTTGATGGTATGAAGTCAGTTGCGCTTGGCCTGGCAATTCACCATGAATCAACAAATAAGCCACTTCTTCAAAGCTGGCATACTGCGCCAGATCAATAATGTCATAGCCGCGGTAATGTAAATCGTTGCCGGTATGGCCAACCGTGCAAACGGCGGTAGAGCCAGCATTGACACCAGCGAGTGCTACGCCTTTTTTCTTTTTAGGTTCGTGTGAAGCTGCAGTTGTTTCCATTGCTACTTTCCCCTTGATTGCTTTTTACTATTTATTCTCACTAAACAGACTGTCAAGCTTTTGCTCAAACGCGTGATAGCCCAAGTATTCGTATAGGTCCGCACGGCTTTGCATTAAATTAATCACATTTTTTTGCGTGCCTTCATTACGCACGGTTTGATAGACCTTAAGCGCGGCCTGATTCATGGCGCGGAAGGCTGACAGCGGGTATAACACCATGCTCACATCGGCGCTTGCTAGCTCATCCACCGTAAATAAAGGGGTGCTGCCAAACTCGGTTATGTTTGCTAGAACGGGTACTTTGACCGCATCTACAAATTGCTTGTACATGTTGAGTTCGGTCATTGCTTCGGGAAATATCATGTCTGCACCCGCTTCAACACAAGCACAAGCGCGGTCGATGGCCGATTGCAAACCTTCTACTGCCAGCGCATCAGTACGCGCCATGATGACAAAGTTGCTGTCAATCTTCGCATCCACTGCGGCTTTCACGCGGTCGACCATTTCGGTTTGTGAAACGACCGCTTTGTTTGGGCGATGGCCGCAGCGCTTGGCGCTCACTTGGTCTTCAATATGCACTGCTGCTGCGCCTGCTTTAATGACTGATTTCACGGTGCGGGCAATGTTAAAAGCGCTACCAAAACCAGTATCAATGTCCACTAGTAAAGGCGTGTCTACTACATCGGTAATGCGTCGCACATCAATTAACACATCTTCCAGTGTTGAGATGCCCAAATCTGGCAAGCCGAGTGAGCCCGCCGCCACACCACCACCTGATAAATACAAGGCTCTATAGCCAGTTTGCGTGGCCAGCATGGCATGGTAAGCGTTAATGGCGCCAATAATTTGCAGCGGCTTTTCAGTAGCGATAGCTGCGCGAAAACGTGCACCAGCTGAGTTTAATTCAGTAGAGCTTAATGTGCTCATGAGAAAAACCTTTTTTGTGCTTCGTCGGAGAGGGTGACGCCTGTCAGTTTGGCTTTTTGCAGCACTTCCCAAAAATATCGATACGTCGCCCTGTCGTGCAATTCGCCTTCGTATTGAATCGGTCCCCAAGCCATATCTTGCGCAGCAATCAGAATATTAGACGCATCTGCTACCTCGTCGTAATTGGGCTTCATAGCATCAACAATCGCCTGGATTTGCGTGGGATAAATGCTCCACATGCGCATAAAGCCAAACTCGTTGCGAGCACGGCCTGCATCACTTTGCGTGGTTTCTACATTTTTAAGATCTAAGGTCACGTTGTGTGCGGGCACAACACCATTTGCCAGAGCAGCGGCAACCACCTCAGTTTTGGCGCGTGCTAATAATTTGTGCTCGAATTGACCTGGGCTACGCATCGCGCTGGCGGGAATGGCGCCATGATGCGCGCTGACAAAATCCATCAAGCCGAAATCTAGCACTTGCACCCAAGGCAATTTAGCGATTTCGTGTACTTGGTTTAACGCACCGTGCGTTTCAATCAAAATATGGACAGGGATAATCCGTTCAATGCCATTAAATGCGGCAGTTTTTTGAATGTAGGCAATCATCTCGCTGGCTTGTGCCAAACTGGTACATTTTGGAATGGTGATATAACTCAGCAACTTACCTGCACCACTGACCAAAATATCAATATCTTGCTTCCAAGCTGGGTGCGTGTAATCGTGAATCCGCGCACCCGCCATTCTATGTATATTAGCTTCGCTGTTTAGCACACGTACAATCATCTCGGCATGCTCAACTTCTTGGCCACTGGCGGCACCATCTTCGCAATCGCAGGTAATATCAAACACCGCACCAGGTGCGTTGAGATTATTGGCGTCTTGCAGGCTTAAGGCTTTTAAAATAAGCTTTTCGCTACCAGCAAAATGTTCGCAGGCAGGGATGAGTGGAAACGGCTTTTCACCGCCGAATAAAGCGTCATTTGGATGTACCATTTACTGTTTTCCTCTGCGTGGCATCAGCACGGTGTAATCTAAATCTAGCACCACATTAGGGTGGTAGCCGTTCTCTGTTTTGATATTTTCTATATTACTAGCTGGCATATTTTTAATTCCCATCATGCGCAGACGTAAAGCAGCAACATCACCACGTTTGGGTAATTCCCAAGCATCTAGCACTTCGGTGCGTGTATATATCGTATCGTTTGCAAATGTTGGGTTGGCATGGGTGCCAGCGTTAATGGCTAAAATAGAAATCGCATTTTCTAGGCCTTCATAACTCAGTGCGCGGCATATGGAAATGAGCACGCCGCCGTATACTAACCGCTGACCAAAGCTCGAAGTGCGCATCAAGTGATCATCAAAATGCAAACGGGCATTGTTTTGATATAGACGCGTGGCCATCGAGTGCTCTGCAGGATTAATGGTCATGCCAGCGGCATGGTTGATGCATTCGCCAACTTGATAGTCTTCCCAATAATACTGACCACCAGTCGCTTTGGTATCAAAGTTAGCTGCCGAAAAATAACTGGGTAGTTGCAAGTTTTCGGTCGCTACAAAGTTTGGTAAAGTTGGTACAACCGTCATTGGTGCTGTTCTGTTTAAATCACTTTTATGAATCATGACCCAGCGTACCCAGCTCAATACGGGCTCGCCGCGTTGATTAGTGGTGATCGAACGTACCCAAACGACACCGCTTTTACCGTTGGAGTTTTGTTTTAAACCAATGACTTGGCTTGAGGTGGAAAGTGTATCGCCCACGAAAACAGGCTGTATAAAACGCACATCGGCATAGCCAAGATTGGCTACTGCATTTACCGAAATGTCAGGCACAGTTTTGCCAAATGCAATATGAAACACGAGTAAGTCATCTACAGGCGAAGTTTTATAGCCTAAGCTTTGCGCAAATGGCGCACTGCAAAACATAGGCTGGCGCGCACCATACAGTGCAATATAAAGCGCACAATCACCAACGGTAATGGTGCGTGGCGTGGCGTGCTGAATCACTTCATTTAAGGTGAAGTCTTCAAAAAAGCGGCCCACACTCACTTTTTGAGAGCTAATTTTATTGGTCATATATACTCTTCTTCTAATTCAGCAATCATGTTGTGCAGTTTTAGCAAGCGCTCGGCGGCTTTAATGTGGTGGTGCTCAACTAACCTGTCGTTAACGACAACCGTCCCTAAGCCATTTTCGTTGGCATTTTTTAGTGCCTGAATGATTGTCCTCGCATCATTCACCTCACTACTTTTTGGCGTGTAGGCATCGTTGCTGTAAGCGATCTGCGATGGCGAAACTAGCGTTTTTCCATCAAAGCCTAAATCGCGGCCTAAACGGCAGGCGTATTCAAACGAATGCATATTTTTAAAATCACTGGTAATGCCATCCACTACGCAACGGCCATAAGCACGTGCCGCCAGTATTACCATTGATAACGCGGTTAAAATCGCGCTTTGCTCATGCGTGACGCGCGCGTGAAGCTGCGAGGTTAAATCTGATGTCGCCATCATCATGCAAACAATTCTGTCTGATGCAGAGGCAATTTCCTTAACATTCAGCACCGCAAGCGGGCTCTCTATCATGACCATAATTGGCATATGGCTACCACCAGCCGCATCCAATAGTTTTAATGCGGTATGCACATGCTCTGCAGATTCTATATTGGGGAAAAGAATGGCATCGGCACCGATATTGGCCACTGCTTTAATGTCGTCGTGACCCCAAATAGAATCAAGATTGTTAACCCGCACAATCACTTCGCGCGCGCCGTAGCCGCCTTGTTTAATGGCAGCTACAATGTTGTGACGCGACTCAATTTTGGCATCAATCAAGATAGGGTCGCCAAGATCAAGTATGACGGCGTCTGCAGGCAAGGTACGCGCGCGATCCAAATAGTGCTGGTTACAGCCTGGCACATATAGCGCAGAGCGGCGTGGGCGAAAGCAATGTTCCATAAGTGTGGGCTTGAATTTTATTTAATTGCAGTGATTATATAGACGGCTTTTGGATGCTGTCAACAAATATCTTATGTCTTATATAAGATAAGTCTTGTATAAGATATAAATTACTAGACTATTTTTATTTGATGTGTTTTAATTTGCATCATATATCTTTGTAACTGTAACGATGCAAAATAATCATGATAGATAAAACACTCAATGCCCCAAACTATAGGCCGCTTTACGACCAAATTAAAGTATTGCTCACACAAAGTTTAATTGGTGGTGAATGGCGCCCAGGCGAAATGATACCGAGTGAAATAGACTTGGCTGGACGTTATAAGGTCAGTCAAGGCACGGTGCGTAAAGCCATTGATAGCTTGGCAAGCGAAAATATTCTAATTCGTCGTCAAGGTAAAGGCACGTTTGTTGCTACACACAATGAAGAAGGCATTAAATTGCGCTTTTTGCGCCTGACGGCGGTAGATGGCCATAAAGAAGTGTTAAATAATGAGCTGATAAGCTGCATCAAATCTAAAGCCGATAATCATATGGCAAAAATATTGGAGCTAAAAGCAAGTGCCGCCACTATTGAAGTAAAGCGTTTGTTAACATTCTCTGGCAGGCCACTTATATATGACCATATCATCATTCCTGGCGCACCATTTAAAGGACTGAATGGTACGCGCATAGAGGAAAACAAAGGCTCGTTGTATAGCATGTACGAGACTGAGTATGGCATTCGCATGATACGTGCTGAAGAGCGACTGACTGCAGTGGCCGCTAGCGGAGATGTAGCGGAAGCGCTCAATTTGAAGCTGGGGGCACCATTGTTAAGCATCGAACGTGTTTCTTACACTTATGGCGATAAGCCGATGGAGTGGCGATTGGGGCTGTGTTTAACTGATGATCATCATTACATGTCCGAGTTGGAATGAGTGTTTTTGAAAATACGCACTGGCGTTGTCAGCCTGCGCTTGCCGTACAAAAGCGTACTGTCTGCGCTTGGCTTTCTAGCCATTGCGCATTTTGAAAAGCACTTTAAGAATGAGAAAATTTTAATAAGGCCAAATGATGGACGATTTGAAAAAACGCGCGCTGGATTATCACCAATTTCCGATTCCTGGTAAGTTGAGCGTAGAATCATCTAAGCCATGTGCCACGCAAGATGATTTGTCCCTAGCCTACACGCCAGGTGTAGCCGAGCCGGTGCGTGAGATTAATGCCGATCCTGCCAATGCTTACAAATATACTAATAAAGGTAATTTAGTAGCAGTGATTACCGATGGCACGGCTGTTTTAGGCTTGGGCAACATGGGTGCGCTTGCCAGCAAGCCAGTGATGGAAGGCAAAGCCGTATTGTTTAAGCGCTTTGCAGGCATTGATGTATTCGATATTGAAGTAATTGCTGCCACGCCCGACGAGTTTATTCAAACCGTGGTGAATATTGCTCCTACGTTTGGCGGCATTAATTTAGAAGATATTGCTGCGCCACATTGTTTTTATATAGAAAACGAGCTTAAAAAACGGCTTGATATTCCCGTGTTTCATGACGATCAACATGGCACAGCCGTGATTGTCGCCGCTGCCTTATTAAACGCGCTTGAGCTTCAAAGTAAGACATTAGCGACTGCAAAAATTGTGTTTTTAGGCGCAGGTGCGGCGGGCTGCTCATGTGCAAAATTGCTTAAACTTATGGGTGCGACTAATGTGACGATGGTAGATAGAGCGGGTGTTATCGATAGTTCGCGCCCAGATTTGCACGATAATAACCGTGAGTTAGCAGTTAAGCCAAGCAGCAATAAAACGCTCACAGATGTGATGCCGCAAGCGGATGTATTTATTGGTGTTTCAGCTAAAAATGCCTTGGATGCTTCCCTAATCAAAGGGATGGCGAGAAATCCTATCATTTTTGCATTGGCAAACCCAGATCCAGAGGTATTGCCAAGCGTAGCGCATGCGGTTCGGGATGATATTTTGATGGCGACTGGCCGCAGTGATTTCCCGAATCAAGTGAACAATGCCCTGTGTTTCCCGTATTTGTTTCGTGGTGCACTGGATGCAAAGGCCACCAAAATTACCGAAAAAATGAAAATTGCGGCTGCGCATGCCTTAAGTGAGCTAGCGAGAGAGCCAGTACCCGCTGACGTGCTGCAAGCCTATAACCTGAAATCGCTTGAGTTTGGGCGAGAATATATTATTCCTAAACCGTTTGATAAACGCTTGCTAGCAAGGGTTTCGGGTGCGGTTGCAAAAGCGGCTAAAGAATAATTAATATGCAAAATAAGCCCTTGAAAAACAGGCCTAAAAACCTGAATTTGTTCACGATTCGCCTGCCGATTAATGCGGTGGTATCCATTTTGCATCGCGCCTCAGGTATGGCGCTATTTGCCATGTTGCCATTGCTATTGCTGGCTTTGCAGTACTCGTTAAAGTCACAACAAAGCTATACGCAATTGGAAGCGATATTTGATACATGGTTTATAAAGCTCGTGCTTATTGGGTTGGCATGGGCTTTTTTTCATCACTTTTATGCAGGCTTGCGACACTTGTTGCAAGACATCCATTGGATGACCAGCCTGCAAAAAGCACGATTTTCTGGCCGCGTGGTGTTGTGGCTGGTAGGGATTTCAGTAGCGATTTTTGCCGTTGTGATCTGGTAATTAGAATGCAAAATTTACACAAAAATAACGTAGCGAGCGAAGTTAAGACAAGGCAAAAAGCGGTAAAAAACCGCAATGTATGGGTTATACATGAGGATTTTGAGCCGCTTTTTAACGCAGTATTAACGAGTGCATCAGTTATTTTATGTTAATTCAGCTGCTTACCAATAAGTATCCCGGAATGCGCTTATGGCTGTCGCAGCGCCTGAGTGCGCTCATGATGGCTGCATATATTTTATTGCTGGTGATATTGCTGGCGATTTATCAGCCAGCCAGTTACAGCGATTGGCATAACTTTGTTGCGCCAATCTGGTTTAGGTTGGTGACTTTTGTTTTTTTTATCAGTCTTTTTATGCACGCTTGGTTAGGCGTAAGCGACGTATTTAAAGACTACATTTTTAATTTAAAACTAAGAGCTTATTTGCAGACTGTCGTTGATATTTTGTTAGTCATTTATTTAATTTGGGTAAGTTTTATTTTATGGAATTTATAAATGCAAATATCGTTGCAATACTTTGTTGCTCGTTAAAAAAATACCGTTATATATAAATGCATATACGCCTCAATTTTTTTAATTCGCGCCTAGTCTTGCTTAGATATTTATATTTATAACTGTGTTTAAACGAATAGAAAAGAATTTATGTTAGAGACACATCAATTTGATGCAGTGATTATCGGTGGTGGTGGTGCGGGTTTGCGTGCGTCATTACAGTTGGCGGAAGCTGGCGTTAAGGTGGCGGTGTTATCCAAAGTGTTTCCCACACGTTCGCACACGGTGGCGGCACAGGGCGGCATTGCGGCGGCATTAGGCAATGTGGCCGAGGATAAATGGCTGTGGCATATGTACGATACCATCAAAGGCTCCGACTTTTTAGGCGACCAAGATGCGATTGAGTTTATGTGTAAAAACGCCGCAAGAGCCATTATTGAGCTAGAGCATTTTGGCATGCCGTTTGACCGCCTAGACAATGGCAAGATATTCCAACGTCCGTTTGGTGGCATGACACAGAATTTCGGTGAAACGCCCATTTCCCGCACTTGCGCGGTGGCTGACAGAACTGGCCATGCCATGCTACACACCTTGTATCAACGCAACATTCAAGCCAATACACAATTCTTTGTGGAATGGTTTGCGCTCGATTTAATTCGTGATGCTGATGGCGATGTGCTGGGGGTGATTGCACTCGAGATTGAAACAGGTGAGATTCATATTTTTCAGGCTAAAACCACTTTAATCGCCACTGGTGGCGCTGGCAGAATATTCCAAGCCAGTACCAATGCCTTTATCAACACGGGTGATGGCTTGGGCATGGCGATGCGCGCTGGTTTGCCATTGCAAGATATGGAGTTTTGGCAGTTTCATCCCACTGGTGTGTTGAATGCTGGGGTGTTGATTACTGAAGGCGTGCGTGGCGAAGGCGGCTACTTGGTGAATAGCGAGGGTGAGCGGTTTATGGAACGTTACGCACCGCATGCTAAAGATTTAGCCAGTCGCGATGTGATTGCGCGCGCATCGGCCACGGAAATAAAAGAGGGGCGTGGTGTTGGAAAAAATAAAGACGCAGTCTACTTAAAGCTAGATCATTTGGGTGAAGAGCTGATTAATAAGCGCTTGCCAGGCATACGTGAAATTGCCAAAACATTTGCCAATGTTGACCCAATTTATGAGCCGATTCCAGTGGTGCCAACTTGCCATTATATGATGGGCGGCATCCCTACCAATTTGGATGGGCAGGTCGTTTTAGAGGCTGAAAGTCCAGTGAATGGCTTGTATGCCGTGGGCGAAGCAGCATGTGTTTCGGTGCATGGTGCCAATCGTTTAGGTTCAAACTCACTGTTGGATTTAGTGGTTTTTGGCAAAGCTGCTGGCGATAAAATGGTGGCAGAAATCGCACAAAACAAAGCGCATAAACCATTGCCGACCAATGCCGCCGATGCGACACTCGCCCGTGTGAACCGCTTAGACCAATATCAAAAATCAGGTGCACAAGGGGAGAGCGTGGCTGAAGTGGGCGATGCGATGCGCAAGGCGATGCAAACCCATTGCGGCGTATTTCGTTTCCCAGACCTATTAAGTGCTGGCGTTGAAGAGATTGACGCAGTCGCAGCACGTGCACAGCACATCGTGATTAAGGATAAAAGCCAGGTATTTAACACGGCAAGGGTTGAAGCGCTTGAGCTGGATAACTTGATTGAAGTGGCTGTAGCTACCATGCATGCAGCCAATAACCGCACTGAAAGCCGTGGCGCACATGCCCGTGAGGATTACAGTGAACGGGATGACGAAAACTGGCTAACGCATTCACTATTTTACAAACAAAACAATCGCTTAGCTTATAAACCGGTGCGCTTAAAACCACTGACGGTGGAATCGTTTGAACCGAAAAAACGGGTGTACTAATATGGAAAAATCAAGCATGGCAAAACAAGTGAAATTTTCTATTTATCGTTACAACCCTGATACCGATAAAAAACCCTACATGCAAGATTACGATATTGCCTTGCGTGATGAAGACCACATGCTGTTGGATGCGCTAATTCGCATTAAAGAACATGATGAAACCTTGAGTATGCGCAAATCGTGTCGCGAAGGTGTATGTGGTAGTGATGCCATGAATATTAACGGTAAAAATGGCTTAGCCTGCATTACAAAACTGAGCGATTTGGATCAGCCGATTGTGTTACGCCCAATGCCTGGCTTGCCGGTTATCCGCGATTTGGTCGTCGATATGACGCAGTTTTTTGAGCACTACAACTCAGTGAAACCTTACTTGGTTAACAACGACCCATTGCCAGAAACGGAACGTTTGCAGAGCCCAGAAGACCGTGCCAAGTTAGATGGCTTGTACGAATGTATTTTGTGCGGTGCCTGTACCACATCCTGTCCGAGTTTTTGGTGGAACCCAGATAAGTTTGTAGGCCCAGCGGGCTTGCTACAGGCCAATCGTTTCATCATGGATAGCCGAGACCAAGCAACCGAGGAAAGATTGGAAAACCTGGAAGACCCGTATCGTTTATATCGTTGCCACAACATTATGAATTGCGTGGAAGTGTGCCCCAAAAAACTTAACCCAAATGCAGCGATTGCCAATATTAAAGATTTAAAAATTGAGCGTGCGCGTGAAACTAAAACTGTTAAAAAAGAGATCCCTATTAAGGCAATCTAGAAAATGTTAAATGCTGAAAATTTGAGAGATGCAGAACAACGCCGCTTAGCTTGGCGTTGCAGGCGAGGCATGTTAGAGCTGGATATCGTGTTGCAACGTTTTATGGCGCAGCATTTTAATGATTTAACACTAGATGAATTAAGCGCGCTTGATGTGATGTTAGCACTGCCAGATAACGAGTTTTGGACTATTTTACAGATGAAGAATTTACATTTAAAAAGTCAGGATTCAAAAACGAAAGCACAGCAATCGATCATCGATAAAATACATGGCCTGCAACCGCAAGGGTTGTCCCCGCAGAATATACCAGCTGAAGCTGGTTATTCATGCGTGAAACCCGCGTAGATATTGGCTTCCAGAGCATATGTTTAGGGGTGAGGAATGAGTGAGCAAACAACATTAAGTAAAACCAGCTTAGGTGACTATTGGCCAGGCATACAGCTCTATTACCCGCCTGTTAAATATGCACCCAGTTTAGGTATTTACGAAGATATGGCACAAGCCAGTGCGCGTATGAAGAAGCATGCGCATCACACCATCGCCCATACGCTGATTTTTGACTTGGAAGATGGTTGCCGTCAAAAAGTCATGAGTCGCGATTTGCTGCGACAAGAGCTACCAGAGCTGCGTAAAGTCAATCAGCGTGTGACGGTTGCCATCCGTTGTAACTCTTTCCGCACCGATGAATATGAGCTGGATATGCAATTAGTGCGCGATATGGGTGAATACATCGATGTGGTGATGCTGGCCAAGGCTGGTGAAGTGTATGGTGCGCCAGAAGTACGCGACTTATCCAGTTTGCTACTGAGTGTGAATCCTCATATCACGATTCAACCGATTATCGAGCACCCAAAATCGCTGAAAATTGCTCCCGAGCTGATGCAATACAACACAGTAAAACATGTGGTATTTGGCATACACGATTTTTCGAAAGCCATGGGCATTCATATTACGGCTGATGGCTGGATAGAAGAGCTGCAGTTTTATATGAATCAACTGATGTTTGAGGCGCGCATTGCGGGTAAGGGTGTGATTGGCGGTGTTGAAACGCTGATTGGTCAAAATATCATGCCAGAGAAATATTTAGAGCCGCACGATGTGCGCCGCTGGTTGGATTTGCATGGCGATAGTGAATCACGCATCGTATACAAACACGCTTGCCAAGAAGCAGCCATGGGCCTGACAGGTAAACAGGTGATTCATCCAGGGCATATTCATTTATGTAAAACTGCCTACACGCCATCGCCAACGGATGTGGCACAAAAAGTAGCCATTTTAAAAGCAGCGATAGAGGCAGATGCTTTGCATGGCGGCGCCATTAAGTTTGAAGGCGAAATGTTAGATCCGCCGATGTTCGGCAAGGCGCTGCAAACCTTGCTGCGCGCACATGCCTTGCGCGCACTCAAGACTTCAGATATGGAGTTTGCGGTGCATGTATTAGAACAATTGCCAGAACAAGTGGTAAGACAGAATTGGCCATACGGGGTGCTTTTGTGAAAACATTTCTCCTAAATGGCTTACTACGTTGTGCAGCGCTTAAATTTTTATAACCGTCATTCCCGCGTAGGCGGGAATCCAGTTGAGTTGGTAATTGCACTACTGTTAAAACTTGAGAAGATTTTAATACAGCAGTAAAAAAAGATATTTGTTAAATCAATAGCGACCTGGATTCCCGCCTACGCGGGAATGACGGTTTTAAGATATGTTTACTGAAAGTGTAACAATGCAAAAATTTGAACAATTCCCAGAGTGGCAATGGAATATTCCCCTTCACTTCAATATCGGTGTAGCTTGCAGCGATAGGCATTTAGGCACGCCGCAAGCTGATCACATCGCCATGATTGTGGAAGATGATATGCTTGGTACATCTACCATTACCTTCGCCGAGCTGGCGCATAAAACTGATCAATTTGCACAGTTGTTACGCAACTTAAAAGTAAAAGTGGGTGATCGCATATTGATTCGCCTACCGAATAGCTTGGATTACCCGATTGCATTTTTGGGTGCAATGAAAATGGGTGCGATTTCAGTACCAACTTCGACATTACTGACCGCAGAAGAAGTGGCTTATTTAGCCAAAGATTCAGGTGCAAGTGTGTTGGTCACAGATGCAAAAGCTTGGGTGGGCATGGAAGAGCAATTGGTAGAAAGTTTGCGAGACATGCCTAATTTATCGCATATTTTGCTCTCCCAAACGACCCACACGCAACCGCATGGTTGCTTAAATGTGCTAAGTTTAGAAAATGCATTAAGCGTTACGCATCAGTGTGATGCTTCTTATAATAGTAAAGCCGATGAGCCAGCATATTTGGTGTACACATCAGGTACCACAGGCTACCCCAAAGGCGTGTTGCATGCGCACCGCGCCTTGCTTGGCCGCCAGCCCGCAGCCCAATACTGGTTTAATTATGACGATAGCTTGAATGACCGTATCATGCACTCAGGTAAGTTTAATTGGACTTATGTGTTAGGCACTGGTTTGATGGATCCGCTTTATTTAGGCAAAACAGTGATTGTGCATGAAGGTAAAAACGATGCGCAGGTATGGTTAAGCCTGATTCAAAAACATCAAGCCACCATTTTTATTGGCGTGCCCACCATTTATCGCCAAATTTTGCAAAAAACTATAGCTACTCATCAGGATATCCCCAGCTTGCGTCATTTTATGAGCGCTGGCGAGCATTTGTCAGATGAGGTGCTAAATCAGTGGCGGGAGCGTTTTCACTTAGATATTTATGAAGCTGTCGGCATGAGTGAGTTTTCTTATTATTTAAGCCAGAGCAAATACCGTGCTATACGTGCGGGATCCGCAGGGTTCGCACAACCTGGGCACAATATCAAATTGCTTAATCCCGAAACTTTAGAAGAAGTGCCAACAGGTGAAGAGGGTATGATTAGCGTGCCGCTGAATGACCCTGGTATATTTTTAAATTACTGGAACCTAGCGGAAGAAACGGCAAAATATAAGCACGACGACTACTTTTTCACTGGAGATTACGCCAAATACGATGCCGATGGTTATATTTGGTTTTTAGGTCGCAAAGATGACATTATCAAAAGCTTCGGTTATCGCGTCTCGCCTTATGAGATTGAGCGTGTATATAAGGGCCACCCCGATGTGGCGGATTGTGCTGCCGTTGGCGAAGAGATTGAAAAAGACAAGTTACTGGTGGTGATTTATGTAATTTTAAAACCTGATGCGATTACCAGCCCAGATGAGTTATTGGCTTTTGGTAAACAACATTTAGCTGCTTATAAAACACCTAAGACAGTATATTTGGCTAAGGATTTTCCTCGCACCAAAAATGGTAAAATTTTGCGTAAAGACATTAGCCCTAATATTGCAATTGCAAAATCCTCAAGATAGCGGCTTTTTAGATGACAACTATTAATCAAACCGATTTTATTCAAAGCATTGCAGATGCATTGCAATATATATCGTACTACCATCCTACTGATTATATTCAGGCGTTGGGTGAGGCTTACAAATTAGAAGAATCGCCTGCGGCTAAAGATGCGATTGCGCAGATTCTCACTAATTCCAGAATGTGCGCAGAAGGTAAGCGGCCTATTTGTCAGGATACTGGCATTGTTGTTGCTTTTGTTAAAGTAGGCATGCAAGTGCGCTTTGAGGCAGGCTTAACTTTAGAAGAGATGGTGAATGAAGGTGTGCACCGTGCTTATCTGCTTCCAGAAAATAAATTGCGTGCTTCTATCGTAATAGACCCTGCTGGAAGGCGCATCAACACTAAAGATAATACACCTGCAGTGGTGCATGTTTCGTTGGTAGCGGGTGATACAGTTGAAGTAAGTATCGCGGCAAAAGGCGGCGGCTCAGAGAACAAAGCCAAATTAGCGATGTTAAATCCGAATGATTCAATTGTAGATTGGATATTGGAAGTTGTGCCCCAAATGGGTGCGGGTTGGTGTCCTCCGGGCATGTTGGGTATCGGCATTGGTGGAAGTGCAGAAAAAGCGGTACTACTAGCAAAAGAGTCACTAATGGCGCCCATTGATATGCATGAACTTAAACTAAGAGGCGCACAAAATACTGAGAAACTAACTAAAGTCGAAGAACTGCGTTTAGAAATTTTTGAAAAAGTGAATAATCTAGGCATCGGTGCGCAAGGTTTGGGTGGTTTGGCAACCGTGTTAGATGTGAAAATTTTGGATTATCCAACCCATTCCGCGTCGCTGCCAGTGGCGGTTATTCCAAATTGTGCGGCAACGCGGCATATACATTTTGTGCTGGATGGCTCGGGTGTGGCGGAACTGACACCACCTGATTTATCCAGTTATCCAGATGTACATTGGGTGCCAAGCGCACAAGCTAAAAGGGTGAATGTAGATACATTAACCAAAGCAGATGTTGCAAATTGGCAAGCGGGTGAGACGCTATTATTAACAGGAAAAATTTTGACAGGACGTGATGCGGCGCATAAACGTATTGCCAGCATGTTGGCTAAAGGCGAAACATTGCCAGTTGATTTGACCAACCGCTTTATTTATTACGTTGGTCCAGTGGATGCAGTGAGAGATGAAGCCGTTGGTCCAGCCGGCCCTACGACTGCCACTAGAATGGATGATTACACTGAATTAATGTTAGGGCAACTCAACTTGCTGGGCAGTATTGGCAAGGCAGAGCGCGGCGATGAAGCGCTGGCGGTGATTAAGAAGTATAAATCTGTGTATTTAATGGCAGTTGGTGGCGCAGCTTTTTTAGTGAGCAAGGCGATTAAAAAATCACGTGTGGTGGCTTTTGCCGATTTAGGCATGGAAGCGATTTATGAGTTTGATGTGGTAGATATGCCAGTAACAGTGGCAGTCAGCGCGACAGGTGAATCTGTACACCAAACTGGACCAGCGCTTTGGAAAAATAAGATTGCGCAACATAAGGTAATCGATATACAAAGTGTTTCGTAGAACGTGTGTAAGTTGTGAGTGTGTCTAAAGTCACATAGTGAATTGCACCATTAGCAGTAATATCAGTCATAATTTATGCATGTTTTTGAGGTAGACCATAAAATGACAAAACTGATAATAACTGCATGCTTGCTTTTCTGTGCTAACGCTTCTAATGCTGAAGATATATTAGATTATCTGACTGACAAAGATGGCAAGTACACTGGCCCCACGGTGGAGCAGAACGTAGCGGCAATGGATACCGATAAAAATGGTTTTGCTGATGTGCTGGAAGTTCGCGCATTTTTAGTACTTAAAAACGGCAAAGATTACCAAAAAGCACTGCTAGACAGGTGGGAAGTGCGCGCGATGGGCGGTGGTTGCCCAATCCCGTTTGCAAAAGAATTTGTATCAGAGAGTAGCAACTAGTTTAAAACCGAGCATTTCAATATTTTGAACTTTTCAAAATGGGAGAGTGACTGGTTTAGGCTAGTTTATAATACGATTTTATTAAAAATATTATTTTAAAGAGCATTAAATCAACATGTTAAAAGCTTATCAATTACACGTCCAAGAGCGTGCCGCACAACAATTACCCCCTTTGCCTTTGAGTGCTGAACAAGTAGCCTCATTGGTTGAGTTACTTAAAAGTCCTGCCAAATCTGACGAGGCTTTATTACTCGATTTGCTCGAGAATCAAACGCCAGCAGGTGTAGACCAGGCTGCATATGTTAAAGCAGCATTTTTGGCTGATATTGCCAAGGGCTCTGCAACTTCACCGCTCATTTCACCTGAAAAAGCCGTGCAATTATTAGGCACCATGCTGGGCGGTTATAACGTTCAGGCTTTGGTGGAACTGCTAAGCACAGACAATTCAAATAATACAGTGGCAGCGCATGCAGTAACTGCATTAAGTAAAACCATTTTAATGTTTGATGCATTTCATGATGTTGATGTATTGATGAAATCAGGCAATGCGCACGCTAAAAAACTGATGGAAAGTTGGGCAAACGCAGAATGGTTTACTAGCAAACCTGCGTTGGAAAATCAGCTAAAAATGGTGGTGTTTAAAGTAGATGGCGAAACCAATACGGATGATTTAAGTCCGGCGCAGGACGCTTGGAGCCGCCCAGATATTCCGCTACACGCCAAAGCGATGTTAATTAATAAAATGCCAGATGGTTTAAACAAAATTGCTAGCTTAAAGCAAAAAGGTTTGCCATTGGTGTATGTAGGAGATGTAGTTGGTACGGGTTCTTCACGCAAATCAGCCATTAATTCCGTGCAATGGTTTATGGGCAATGACATCCCCAATATCCCAAATAAACGCACTGGCGGTGTGATTTTGGGCGCAAAAATCGCCCCAATTTTCTTTAACACCGCAGAAGATTCTGGGGCGTTGCCGATTCAGTGTGATGTATCCAAAATGCAGACTGGTGATGAAATCACCATTTCCCCCTATGAGGGCAAAGTGGTAAATGAAACGGGCGAGGTCATTTCTACCTTTGAGCTGAATCCTGTCACGATTCCAGACGAAGTGCGCGCCGGTGGTCGTATACCTTTGATCATTGGTCGTGGCTTAACCGCCAATGCGCGTAAGGCTTTAAATTTACCAGAGACAGAAATTTTTATCAAAGCAACACCAGCTGTTGTTTCAACCAAAGGCTACACACTGGCGCAAAAAATGGTCGGTCGTGCCTGCGGTTTGCCTGAAGGCGTTGGCGTGCGCCCCAACACTTATTGTGAGCCTAAAGCCACCACAGTTGGATCGCAAGACACCACTGGTGGCATGACGCGCGATGAGCTAAAAGAATTAGCTTGTTTGGGTTTTAGCAGTGATTTAGTGATGCAAAGCTTTTGCCATACCGCAGCTTATCCCAAGCCAGTCGATATCAAGCTGCAACACAGCTTGCCAGAGTTTATGAGCAGCCGCGGCGGTGTTTCATTGCGCCCAGGCGATGGTGTGATTCACTCATGGTTGAACCGCTTGATTTTGCCTGATACTGTTGGTACCGGCGGTGATTCACATACGCGTTTCCCCATCGGCATTTCATTTCCTGCGGGTTCTGGCTTAGTCGCATTTGCTGCCGCCACCGGCGCGATGCCACTGGATATGCCTGAATCCGTATTGGTACGTTTTAAAGGTGAAATGCAGCCTGGTATTACCTTGCGTGATTTAGTGAATGCAATCCCTTACGCAGCGATTCAAGAAGACACATTAACGGTTGGTAAAACCAACAAAAAAAATGTATTTAATGGTCGTATTTTAGAGATAGAAGGTTTACCTGATTTAAAGGTTGAACAAGCGTTTGAATTTGCTGATGCTTCTGCAGAACGCTCTGCCAATGGGTGTACGGTTTTATTGGATAAAGCACCCGTAATTGAGTTTTTAACGTCTAATATTGTGCTGATGCAAAATATGATTGAAAACGGTTACGAAGACGCAAGGACTTTGCAACGCCGCATTGAGAATATGCAAGCGTGGCTGGCCAAACCTGAATTATTGCAGCCTGATGCGGATGCGGAATATGCGCACGTGATTGAAATTGATTTAGCCACCATTACAGAGCCATTAGTCGCTTGTCCAAACGACCCAGATGATATCAAGCCAATGTCAGCGGTGGTGGGCGATAAAATCGACGAAGTATTTATCGGTAGTTGCATGACCAATATCGGCCATTATCGAGCGGCGGCAAAAGTGCTGGAAGGCACTGGCAATATTCCAACCCGTTTATGGATCGCGCCGCCTACGCGCATGGATGAAGCACAATTGCGCGACGAAGGGGTGTATTCTGTATTCGGTATTGCGGGTGCGCGTACTGAAGTGCCTGGTTGCAGCCTGTGTATGGGTAACCAAGCGCGCGTGGCGGATAAAGCAACGGTATTTAGCACCAGTACGCGCAACTTTGATAATCGCATGGGTCGTGATGCCCGTGTTTACTTGGGCTCAGCTGAGTTAGCGGCGGTGTGTGCTAAGTTGGGTCGTATGCCCAGTTATGCCGAATATATGGAAACGATTGGTAGTAAATTGCAAAATACCGCGGAAATTTATAAGTATCTAAATTTTGACCAAATGACTGAATATAAAGCGGCGTTGGATACTTTAAGCAGCGGCAAAAAAGTGATTCCGATTGCCGAAGTTGCCATTTAAGTCGCTATTTAAGCTGCACTTAACTTGCTAGAAAGCGTTAAACAAGCATCAAAAGCCACATTGAAAAATGTGGCCAGTTATCTACCAGCGGTTTTCTTTTTTGCTGGCTTTATTTGGGACGCGCTCACCATTGGCCGCAATGTGGCAGCATCTGATTTAATCATTTTTGCGGGCTATTTGTTAGGTGCTGGCTTGATTCTTTTTGTTACCAGTCGCCCAAGCTTTATTTTAGCGGATGATGCCCAAGATAAAATTAAAGCGCCTTCACGCTTATACGCAATCATCACTTCCCGCTGGCCATATTTTTTACTGCAGTTCTTATTTGGCAGCTTATTAAGCGCACTATTTATTTTATATTTTAAAAGTTCTAGCCACTGGTTAGCTTGGTTAATGTCTTTGTTGCTAGCTAGCCTACTGGTAGCGAATGAGTTTCTAGAAGACCAATACAGGCGCTTTACGGTGAGTTGGGCACAGTTTGGCTTATGCGCCATGTTGCTGTTCAATTTTGCCTTGCCGTTTTTGCTGGGTAGCGTACTCAGTATTTGGTTTTACTTAAGCACGCTATTAGGCGCCATGCTGGCTTATTGGCTATACAGAAAGACGCCGAATCACTTAGGTAGTATTTGGCCGGTTTCGGTGATTGCGGGCTTGCTCATGCTGGCTTATGCGGTCGATATGATTCCGCCAGTGCCACTAGTCAAACGTGATATTGCCATGGCATATGCCATAGATAAAGTGAATGGAAAGTATCAGCTAAGCCAGCAACAATCGCCTTGGTGGGTGTTTTGGCGTAAAACCAGTAATGATTTGGAGGTGCAAAGCGGGGAACGTATTTATTGTTTCTCAACCATTTTTGCGCCAGCTGGCTTAAAAACCAAACTGTTCCATGATTGGCAACTACATACCAAACAAGGCTGGATTCTACAATCGCGTGCAAGTTTTACCGTCAGTGGCGGTCGTTATAACGGCTTTAGAGGTTATACCTACAAAAGCAATCCAATTGTTGGTGATTGGCGCGTCATCATTAAAACTGAAAATGAAAAAACCATCGCGGTGCATAAATTCACAGTGAGTAATTCCAGCGCTAAAGAGGGGCTAACCGCCCCTCACCGCGTTATGCAAAGTTATTAATGAATGCCAAAGTGATTAATGTTTAGCATCATTGTGTGACATGAGTTTATCAATATAGGCGATGGCAACGGCAGACAACACAAATGTCATGTGAATCACTGTTTGCCACAGCAACACTTTGTCGGTTAAGTTTTCGGCGTTAATAAACGTTTTAAGCAAATGAATCGATGAAATACCGATAATTGCTGTAGCCAGTTTTACTTTGAGCAGATTGGCATTAACATGCGATAGCCAGTCAGGTTCATCCGGGTGGCCCGCCAAATTTAAGCGCGATACAAACGTTTCATAACCGCCCACAATCACCATAATCAGTAGATTTGAAATCATCACTACGTCAATTAAACCCAATACAATCAACATGATATCGGCTTCTTTAAGGTTGGGCACTTTTTCTACTAAGTGAACTAGCTCAACCCCAAAATGAAATACATAGACTGCTTGTGCGACAATTAAACCCAAATATAGGGGTAATTGCAGCCAGCGGCTACCGAATAAAATATTGGTCATCACGTTACCTTGACGGTATTCGTTTTTACTAGGTTTTTGTGCGGGACTCATCGTTGTGTTAGCTTTCTGGGTTAAATTATTTGGTTAATTTTGACTGCGCTATTTTAACTGATATTTAGGTATTAACTGATGTTGTGTGATAGCGTAAAGTGAGCATTGTTATCCATTGCTAGCGTATCACGTAAAATTGGCATCGCTTCTGCTAATATTTTTGGCAACGCCCATGGTGGGTTGATAATCAACATGCCGCTGCCAAACATACCAAACCCATCCGCATTCGGCGCTTCAATACTTAGACTCACATCTAGCCAATTATTGGGTTGCAACTTTCTAAGAGCCTCTACCATAGCAAGTGGTTCCGTGCGCTGCAACAGTGGATACCAAATGAGATAAGTGCCTGTGGCAAAGCGACTCAGGCTGTCCTTAATACAATCCACTACACGTTGGTAGTCGCCTTTCAGCTCGTAAGGTGGATCTATCAGCACTAACCCACGCTTAGTCGGTGGCGGCAGACAGGCTTTAATGCCTGCAAAACCATCCTGTTGGACGATTTTGCTTTGTCTGGTTTTACCCTTAAAGTTTTCTATCAACAATTTGCAGTCGCTTGGATGTAACTCAAATAGACGCAGCTTGTCATCGCTACGCATCAGTGCTTCAGCAATTTTTGGCGAGCCAGGGTAAAACATTAATGCATTGTTCTCATTGTATTTTTTTACAATTTTTACAAAATCATCTAGTGTGTCTGGTAAATTTCTCGTCATCAGCAGTCTAGCAATACCGTTTTCAAATTCGGCATTCTTTTGCGAAAACTCACTTTTTAATGCGTACATACCTGCACCTGCATGCGTATCAATTACCCAATATGGCTTGTCTTTTTGATTAAAATAATCCAACACAAGGCTAAAAATTGTGTGTTTCAACACATCGGCATGGTTGCCTGCATGAAAGGCGTGGCGATAACTTAACATAGTAATAAACAGCTGAACATGCGGTATTATAGCCCAGCTACTTTGGCTGTATGCATTGTGGTATTGACCTTATAACTGTTTGTTTAATTAAAATGGAGCATAAATGAAAAATAAATTAACCGTTTTATTTGCCTTTTGTTTTATGGGTGCTGCACCTTTTTCACTCGCCGAAGAAAAAATGAAACTAGACACTGACGGCGATGGCAAGGTGAGTTATAACGAATATCGTGCTTCTAAGGAAGCAGCCCACGAGCGTCAATTTAAAAAAATGGATAACAATGGTGACGGCTTTATTGATGCTACTGAAAAGCAAGCACAAAAAGATAAAATGCTTGCCATGCGCGAAAAACGCAAACAAAAAGCTGAATAAGCCGCAGCACCATCAAATTGGCTTGGTTAAAAAAGCACGCATTAGCGTGCTTTTTTATTGTTTTGCTTGTTGTCTTTATTGGCACATTGTTTTTATCGCCACTTAGGGCTAGCATCAAGCTTATGAATGAACCACATCAATATCAGCACGAGACCAAAGTTGGTAACACCTACGCAATTCCTTTCTTGCTAATCTTAATTTTTGCCGTCATCGAGCTTTTAGGTGGCATTTGGACTAACTCGCTTGCCTTGATAAGCGATGCTTGGCATATGTTCTCTGATGCCTTCGCACTAGGTTTGGCTTGGTTCGCTGCGCATTTATCAGCCAAACCCAACACACACAAACATGCCAGCGGACAAAGCCATTTAGAAATTGTTGCCTCGGCTGTCAATTCCTTGTTGATGCTGGCGGTCGTGGTCTATATTATTTTCGAAGCTTTGCAGCGCTTTAATAACCCGCAACCTGTCACAGGCGGCTACGTTATGTTGATTGCATTTGGTGGGTTAGTCATCAACTTAATAGTTGCAAGAATGATGTTAGGCAGTGATGCGCATGACGATGGCCATCGCCATGCAAAAGCTGATGCGAATGACCATAACAAGCGCGCAGCCTATTTACACGTGTTAGGCGATTTGTTGGGGTCAGTTGCGGCGCTGTTGGCAGGTGCTGTCATTTATTTTACTGGTTGGCTACAAGCCGACCCGATACTATCTATTTTTATCTCGCTACTGCTTTTGTTCGTCACCATCAAGCTCACAATAGAAATTTGGCAATCTTACAAAAATGGCTAATAAACCTTTAAAAATAAGGTATTCAAGTGCGAGAGAAAATAGCACGCCTGTAGCCCTTATGTATATTGCCTCGCAGAGCATGTGTTTTAATGATTCAGTTTTTAATCACTTCACTTAAAGGAGAAATCAAATGCCCTATGTCAATGTAAAACTTGCTGGAAGTATTACCAAACAACAGAAGAAAGAAATCGCCAAAGAAATCACCGAAACCCTGCAAAAACACGCGCATAAACCACCCAGCTATACCTACATTGTGTTTGAAGAAGTGAAAATGGAAGATTGGGCGATAGGTGGTAGCTTGTTGGGTTGATTTAGATATCAAGTAAATTTATGAATCTGCAGATGAATCTGAGTTTGGCTCATGGATACACTAGTCAATCTCAGGTAGCAAAGATATTGACCGAAAATTGGCTGGCAAGTGAAAGTTACTGCCCATCTTGCCTGTCATTATTAAGTCAAGCAAAAGCCAACTCTCGAGTTTTAGACTTTGTTTGTTCAAATTGTACTAATCAGTTTGAATTAAAGAGTAAAAAAGGCATTTTTGGTCAAAAAATCAGTGATGGTGCATATTCCGCTATGATAGATAGGCTGACAGACTCAAATAGTCCTCATTTCTTCTTTTTAAATTATTCGGCAGATTTTAAAGTTAGAAATCTCATCGCTGTACCTTCATACTTTCTTCAGCCAAGTCTTATTGAAAGGCGAAAACCTCTGTCTGACAACGCCATAAGAGCTGGCTGGGTAGGTTGTAACATTATTATTAGTCAAATACCTGAAGCTGGAAAAGTTAGTATGATTGATGAGTATCAAATAGCTAAAACTTCAAAAGTGCAGAAAATATGGGCTAAAACAGCGTTTATAGCTAGCGAAAAAAATTCCGAAAGTAGAGGGTGGATGCTTGATATTATTAGATGCATTGAGCGATTGAAAGCGGATAGTTTTAGCTTAAAGAAAATGTATGAGTTTGAAAGCGAGTTATCGTTAAATCATCCAAATAATCATCATGTTAAGGATAAAATTCGGCAGCAATTACAATTCTTGCGAGATAAAGGGTATATCGATTTTGTAAGACCAGGCTTATATAAACTTAGTGGGGACTAAAATGGCTATTAACTATCTTCCTCAAACCATACTTGTTGAACAGCTTCTGAGGTTAGTAACGGAGACGTTGCCAAAGTTACCAGAAGATGATTTAAAGCATAGGCTGTTGAGTTGCTTGAAAGAGTTTGAGGTTGCAATGACGACTTCAGCGATTTATCTTGATGAGGTTTACAAAAAGGCATTGTCCGAGCATGTTATTCTCAGACATGATGAAGCAGTTGAGTTATTAAGTAATGCTGCCAGTGACATAGACCTGAACTATGCAGCAAACGCCATTGAGTATCATGTTGATGAATATTTATGTTTGACCCAAAACCCATCTTAAAAACTCTGCCTAATCTGCCAGGTGTGTATCGCATGATGAATGCGGAAGAGGTGGTGATTTATGTGGGTAAAGCCAAAGATATTAAAAAGCGGGTTTCTAGCTACTTTAATAAGAACTTAATAAGTCCGCGCACCAAAATGATGGTGTCGCAAATTGTCAAGATTGAGACCACCGTTACGCGGAGTGAGGCGGAGGCCTTGTTGCTAGAGAACAATCTTATCAAAAGCATCATGCCGCGCTACAACGTGTTGTTTCGCGATGATAAATCGTACCCTTATATTGCGCTCACCGGTGATCAATTTCCGCGCTTGGCGTTTCACAGAGGTGCTCAAAAAAAGCACAATCAGTATTTTGGCCCTTTCCCCAACTCAGTTGCAGTACGTGAAAGTATTCAATTGATGCAAAAGGTATTTAAGCTGCGTACTTGTGAGAATACAGTGTTTGCAAACCGTAGCCGGCCGTGTTTGCAGTATCAAATTGCGCGCTGTACTGCGCCTTGTGTGGGCTACATTTCGCCTGAAAATTACGCGCATGATGTGCATCACGCCGCGATGTTTTTAGCAGGTAAAACCAACGAAGTGCTCAATGTGCTCGGCGATAAAATGAACACAGCAGCAGCGAATCAAGAGTATGAGGCTGCGGTGGTGTTTCGCGACCGTATGCAGGCGTTGCGCCAAGTACAAGCCAAGCAGTTTGTGAGCGACTTTAGTGTGAATGACGCTGATGTGATTGCCTTAGCAATTAATAAAGGCGGCAGTTGCATTAACTTGGTGATGATACGTGGTGGCCGCCATTTGGGCGATAAAAGTTATTTTCCAAAAAACAGTCAAGACGCCGAAATGGCAGAAACGATAGAAGCTTTTTTAACACAGCATTATGTTGCACAAAATACGCCGCCACTCATTGTGTGCGGGGTGGAGTTTGAAGCTAAAGACTTTGAGCAAGCACTAAGCGAGCAGGCGAGTAGAAAAGTGCGCATTCAAACCAACATCATTGGAGATAAAAAAGTTTGGCTAAAAATGGCACAAACCAATGCAGAGTTGGCACTAACCCAGCAGCAGCAAACATCCAGTAATCAAGCAGCGCGATTGCTGGCGTTGCGTGAAGCTTTGCGTTTGCCCGACAATATCGAACGTATGGAGTGCTTTGATATTAGCCACACCATGGGCGAGGCGACGGTGGCGAGCTGTGTGGTGTTTGATAAGGGCGATTTGCAAAACGGCGAATATCGGCGTTATAACATCACTGGCATAACCCCTGGTGATGATTATGCGGCCATGCGCGATGTGCTGACCAGACGTTATAAAAAAGTAGCGGCAGGTGAGGGTAAAAGGCCAGATTTGGTGTTTATCGACGGCGGAAAGGGTCAGCTGGGCGTGGCGATTGAGGTGATGCAAGAAGTGGGGTTGGAAGATATCTTGCTAATTGGCATTGCCAAAGGCGAAAATCGAAAGCCAGGCTTAGAAACGATGATTTTTAGCGAAACTGGTGAGATGGTCAATTTGCCCACTGATAATATTGGCTTGCATTTACTGCAACAAATTCGTGATGAAGCGCACCGATTTGCCATTACAGGGCATCGTGCTAAACGTGCTAAAGCACGCATTACTTCTAGCCTGGAAGATATTGCAGGCGTGGGCGCTAAACGCCGCAAAGCACTATTGACGCGCTTTGGTGGATTAGAGGGTATAAAAAGTGCTAGTATGGATGAAATTGCAGAAGTTGATGGCGTAAGCAATAGTCTCGCACAAATTATCTATGATGCATTGCATTAAAAGCATTGAATTAATAATGAGTAAAACATGAACTGGAACGTCCCCAATATTTTAACGATGTTGCGCATCGCCCTTATCCCAGTGTTTGTAGGTATATTTTATATACCTCACAACTTATTTGCGCTTGGTTTAGAGCCTACCCACACGCTGAATGTAGCTGCAGCAAGCGTATTTGCTTTAGCCGCATTCACTGATTGGCTGGATGGTTATTGGGCGCGCAAATTTAATCAAACCAGTAATTTTGGTGCATTTCTAGATCCTGTGGCCGACAAGCTGATGGTGACTGCTGCATTAATAGTGCTGGTAGAGTTTCAACGCGTTGGCGCTATCGTCTCGCTGATTATTATTGGTCGCGAAATTGCCATTAGCGCGCTGCGTGAATGGATGGCGGGATTAGGTAAAAGTCAGAGTGTTGGTGTGGCCATGATTGGGAAAGTGAAAACTGCTGCACAAATGCTGGCGATATTGTTATTACTCTATTATGACAGTTTTAATTTAGGTGCTTTAGGTAGCTTCAATACTAAACTGGTTGGGCAGGTGCTGATTGTGCTTGCGGCGTTTTTAACTTTGCTATCAATGGCTTATTATTTAAAAGCTGCTTGGCCAACAATTAAAAAGTCAATCAACTAAATTTTATAAAAGCACCGTACAGCAAAAATTGTTTAAGAATAGTGTAAATAGCTGTGTTTCAGCCTTGACAGAAACCCAGAAATCGCTAAAATGCTCGCTTCTTAACGCGGGAATAGCTCAGCTGGTAGAGCGCAACCTTGCCAAGGTTGAGGTCGCGAGTTCGAGCCTCGTTTCCCGCTCCATATTTGTTTTAAATACAGGTTTTTTAAACCACTTGTTTAAGACGCAGTTTTAAAAAATTATTACGGCGAACGCAGTCATGCTTTCGCCGTTTTAGTTTCAGCATTGTGTATAATTACGCTGGTTGTAGTTTTACATGCATATGGCGCGATAGCAAAGCGGTTATGCAGAGGCCTGCAAAGCCTTTTAGCCCGGTTCGACTCCGGGTCGCGCCTCCACCCATCAAACTCTGTTGTTTTCCTAGCGCCAGTAATTAATTTTTTTACTTTTTTGGTGCATGTACCTATGTACAAACCTATGTACCATAGTACTATTGCTAAAAAATTGGTACATTACCTTAAAATGCTAATTATAATAGGTTGAACACAGTGCCCACGGATGATATTACCTTAACAGACTTGGCTGATTCGCCAGCGGGTGGATACGACACCCTGCTAGGCTGTTTAATGCTTGCTTGTCGGGCGAATCAGGTAGCAACCACGCAGGATGCGCTCACCGCTGGCCTGCCACTTCGTCATGGAAAAATGACGCCAGCCTTATTTACACGCGCTGCAGAACGCGCCAATTTGTCTGTTACCACACACAAAAAACCGCTCAATCAGATTCGTGCAGAAATATTGCCTGTTATCTTGCTGTTAAATAACGATGAGGCTTGTAAGCTGGCACGTATTGATAAAAAAACCAATACCGCTTATGTGATTTATCCTGAATTTGGTGATGCTGAAGTGGATGTGCCTTTAGTCGAACTGGCTAAACAATATGCAGGTTATTTTATTGTTACTAAACCAAAGTATATTTTTGATAGACGTACCCCACCTGTAGGTTTTGTACGTTTAAAACACTGGTTTTGGGGCACACTAGCAGAAAATAAGCGTATTTATCGTGATGTCATGCTGGCCGCTTTTTTGGTCAACATATTCGCTCTGGCGATACCACTTTTTACCATGAATGTGTACGATCGTGTAGTGCCTAATCGATCGATAGAAACTTTGTGGGTAATGGCGATTGGTGTCAGCATCATTGTAGTGGGCGATTTAATATTACGTAGTATGCGTGGCTATTTTTTAGACTGGGCCAGTGCACGCATCGACATCAAATTAAGTAGCCGTATTATGCAGCAGGTGTTGGGCTTGCGTATGGAACAAAAGCCCAACTCGGTAGGTTCTTTTGCCAGCAATTTGCGCTCATTTGAGAGTGTGCGCGATTTTATTACCTCTGCCACTATTACCACCATGATAGATATTCCTTTCGGCTTGATTTTTGTGTTGGTGATGGCTTGGATTTCTCCGCCAATGGTGATTCCAGTCATCCTTGGCGCAATTCTTATGCTGATATATGCTTTTAGCGTGCAAACTAAAATGCATGCACTATCTGAGAGTATGTATCGCGCAGGAGCCTTACGTAACGCAACACTGATTGAGAGTCTGGTTGGTTTGGAAACAGTGAAGGCGCTTGGAATTGAAGGTAACATGCAGCGTAAGTGGGAGCACAGTGCCAGTTTTCTAACCGAGGTTGGTAGTAAATTGCGATTGCTGTCCCAATCGATTAATAACGGCTCAAACGCCATACAACAAGTGACCAGTGTGGCATTGGTGTTGTTAGGGGTATATTTAGTCATCAATGGCTTTTTAACCATGGGTGGCTTGATTGCTTGCACCATGTTGTCTTCACGCGCACTGGCGCCTATTTCTCAAACTGCCGGCTTACTCACGCAATATCACACCGCAACGACTTCGCTACAATCGCTTGACGAAGTGATGAATAAACCGATTGAACGACCGATTGATTCAAATTTTCTATCTCGTTCCAGTTTTAATGGGGATATAGAATTTAGAGAGGTGAGCTTTCGCTATCCTGGAGCGGAAGAAAATGCGCTCACCAAAGTCAGTTTTAAAATTAAAGCGGGCGAGCGTGTGGCGTTGCTGGGGCGCATGGGATCAGGCAAATCAACCATACATAAATTGATACTTGGCTTATATCAACCC
Source organism: Pseudomonadota bacterium (assembly GCA_020053735.1). Classification (GTDB taxonomy): domain Bacteria; phylum Pseudomonadota; class Gammaproteobacteria; order Burkholderiales; family Methylophilaceae; genus Methylotenera_A. The sequence continues at coordinate 6,175 of JAGVMP010000001.1, read as the reverse complement.
ACTGAGGGCGCAGTGTTGATAGATGGTATTGATGCGAGACAAATAGATCCCGCCGAGCTACGCCGTTCCATAGGTTATGTGCAACAAGATACGCATTTATTTTATGGCACGATGCGTGAAAATATTTCTATGACGCTTCCACATGCTGATGATGCTACCGTGCTTGAAGCGGCACATGCGGGTGGCATAGACGAATTTATTAATGCAAACCCTAAAGGCTTCGATTTGCAAGTGGGCGAGCGCGGCGAGACGCTTTCTGGTGGACAAAGGCAGGGTGTAGGGATTGCGCGGGCACTGATTGCCAAGCCCAATATCTTATTGTTAGATGAACCTACTAGTGCGATGGATCACTCCAGCGAAGATAATGTTAAAAAACGTTTAGCAAGCTCGTCACAAGGCAAAACCGTTGTATTGATTACACATCGTTCTACCATGTTTGATTTGGTTAATCGTATCATCGTGGTGGATACAGGAAGAGTCGTGGCAGATGGCCCTAAAGATCAAGTAATCGAAGCTTTGCGCTCCGGCAAAGTCGCTAAGGCCTTATAAACGGAATCCACTATGGGCGAATCATTATTTAATAAAATTGGTACCTTTAATAACTTTGTTAAACGCCAATCGTGGATTACAAAACCGATTTATTTTCTGGTCGATCGCGCTGTGCCAACCGAAAGTCGGGACGATTTAGAGTGGCACGAAGAAGCTGATTTGGCGATTGCAGAGCAAACGCCACTTAAGGCTAAGTTATTGTTATACGCGATTTTAGTGATTCTGCTGGTCGTGCTTGCATGGGCGTGGTTGGCTGAAGTCGATGAAATTACGCGCGGAGAAGGCAGGGTGATTCCTTCTCGTCAAGTGCAAGTGATTCAGTCGTTGGATGGAGGTATTGTTACTGAAATCTTAGTGAGAGAGGGTGATTTAGTCAAAGTGGGCATGCCCCTGATCAAAATTGACGAAACGCGCGCTATTTCATCTTTACGTGAAAATAAAAGCCAATACTTGGCCTTACTAGGTCGGCAATCACGGTTGCAAGCACTGGCAGAAGGGACAGCATTTAATCCGCCAAGTGAAGTAAAAATCGAAGCACCACAAGTCTATGAGCAAGAATACGCTTTGTATATCAGCAGTCGCGAAGAGCTGGATTCAATCGTCAGCATTGCGCGTGATCAAATGGTGCAGCGTGAAAAGGAGCTGGATGAAGTGCAGTTTAAAAAGGAACTGGCAGAAAAAACCTTTGAATCTTCCAATAAAGAATTGACAGCTAATAAGCCTTTGTTAGTGAGTGGCGCGGTTTCTGAAATTGATATTTTAAAACTAGAGCGCGAAGTAACGCGTGCCCGCGGCGAAATTGACCAGTCTCGTGCACAACTTAGCCGCATTAAAGTGAGCATTAATGAGGCTAAGCGCAAAATCACAGAAGCCGAACAGACATTTCGCAGCAAGGTGCGTGGAGAGTTGAATGATGTCACAGCTAAACTCAACAGCCTAACTGAAACCAGTGTCGCTCTCAGTGATAAGGTTAAGCAATCTACCTTAAAATCGCCTGTAAACGGCAAAGTCAGCCGCTTATTTAATAATACTGTAGGTGGCGTGATTCAGCCTGGAAAAGAAGTTCTGGAAATCGTGCCCACAGACGAAGTTTTGGTGATAGAAACCAAAGTGCAAATTAAAGATATTGCGTTTTTACGCCCCAGCCAGCCAGCCATTGTGAAGCTAACTGCTTACGATTACACTATATATGGGACGCTAGACGCAATGGTTGAAAGTATTGCGGCTGATTCAATTGTTGATGATAAAGGCAACGCGTATTATCTGGTTCGCGTACGTACCCTACAAACAAGCTTGGGTAAAGGTTTGCCAATTATCCCTGGCATGGTAGCGCAGGTAGACATTTTAACTGGTAAAAAAACCATACTTTCTTACCTACTAAAACCAGTACTAAAAGCCAAGTCATACGCCTTCAGCGAGAGATAGCTTGAAAGATAAAAACTAGTATGCAAGATATTTTTATCTCACCGCTGAGTGAGGGGTTAATGAGTTGGGTAGAGGCTTTCCCTAAAGCAAAATTAATTTTGGAAGTGAAGCCAACTGAATCGCAAAGTGAAGAAGCTATTCTATTCTGGTTGCATATGAATGAAGATAGGCAGCAGTGGTTGACTAATGCGATTATGCTTATCCAAAAGAATTACAAAAAATCGAAAATCATTGTGCTTGCCAATGTACCGATTCAAGCGGAAGCTTTGTACGCCTTAAGTTTAGGCGCTGTTGGATATTGTCACGCCTATTCTGCACCAGAGGTTTTAAGAGAAATCAAAACGGTGATTAGTCATGGCGGTTTATGGCTTGGGAGCGAGCTATTAAAGCGCCTGATTGAAGTTTCTGCGAAGCTGGTAGGTAATCAGCCCAAACATGTAGAAAGCTTGCTGGCTCAATTAACAAAACGGCAAAAAGATGTAGCGATAGAAGCGGCAAAGGGATTAAGCAACAAGGAGATAGCACGGATTCTAAAAATAACAGAGCGTACGGTTAAAGCGCACCTTGCAGCCACGTTTGAATGCTTGAAAGTTAAAGATAGGTTGCAATTAGCCCTGATGCTGAACAGGAATTACAGGCGGTGAAATTAAGCCGCTAAGTAGCTTCATCCAGTCTGATAGCAGGGCCCGTTAGGCCATCTATGCCAATTTCTTTCAGTGCCTTGATTTCTCCTTTGCTATTTACGCCTTCAGCAATTGCTTGCACACCGATTGAGTGTACGACCATACACAAGCCTCGAAGGAGTGATTTGTTGTTTTCTAAGGTGTCAATGTTACGAACAATCGATGCATCAAATTTAATATAGCTTAAGCCAATGTCATGTAGTTCACCTAGACGAGAAATACGCAAACCTACATGCTCAACACCGACGTGACAACCCGCCGCTTTTAACACGTTACAGAATTGCTTAAATTCGTTCAAATGCTCAAATACAGCCACTTCTGAGACTTCAAAGCTTAGGTGCTCTGGATGTTGTAGATGTTGCAGGACAAGTGTTGCTGCTTTTTGAGCATATTTAGGATCGCACATCGAGTATGCGGATACATTTAGGCATAGGGGCTGGGCGCCTTGCGATAATATCCTGACGGCAGTTTCTAGAACTAATTCATCGACCACTGTAATTAAATTGAGTTGTGTTGCCCAATTGATAAACTCACCTGCACAATACCATTTTCCATCCTCTTCAAGCTGAAGTCTTACCGGACTTTCATTGTGAATGAGTATTCCTTCAGCATTAATTACTGGGAAGTGTTCAAGCTTGATTCTTTTATGTGAAAGCGCGTCAGTAAGTGATGTTTTCCACTCCACTAGATAGTCATTTTCTGTCACCACTATATTGCTTGCATTAATAACCCGAAGATAGTTTTCTTCACTGGCGCTAGAAATATTTAAGGTGAGTTGAAGTGCTTTAAATAGCGAGTTTGCCTCTACCGTTCTCCCTGTTTTTGTTGTCACCACCAAAAAACGAGCCGTCAGTTCTGCCTTGTTAATTTCAGCCGCCTTAGTCACGGAATCTTTAAGTTTGTTGGCAAGTGCAAACTCATCTGTCGCTTGTTTACAAAATACTGCAAACTCAGTTCCACTCAATCGGCCAGAGATGAGTGATAAATCCTCTTTACAATTGGATTCCAGTGCACTGCCGATTTGTTTAAGCAGCGCATTTGCTTGAGGATAACCCAAGGCTTCATCTAATTGTGCCAGATTTGAAAGTCTAAATATGACTAAAACACCTTCATTGTACTCATCATTATGAAGGTCTGCTTCCATGATATTCATGAAGTAATCACGACTCATCAGGCCAGTAACATCATCATAATTAATTTTGTAGCGCAATTCTTCTAAACGAGCAGATTCGTTGGTAATTGTTTGTATGATTCGACTTGAAAGAAGGTTGATTTCGTGCACAACCGCTTTAAACTCTAAAGTTTTGGGTTCATCAATTATAATGAATCTACCTTCACCAACAGCCTTTGCCTGCTTGACTACGTCAGCGAGGGGACTGATAATTTTTCGCAAGATGATTTCGCCAGCAAAACAAGCCAGCAAGCCAATTAAAAATGTCCACGCTGCAATCAACAAAGTAGCATTCCAAAGTTTATCGTATGCAAAATTGATGTCGCTTTCTAAGGTTAACGAGCCATATTGCGTCCAGCCATTTTGAATCTCAGCAATCCCAGCTTGCACATTAAATGGAATAAGCTTGACAAACCACTTAGGTGCTTTGGTTTGGCTGTTTGTAGCTACACGCTCACTCATCAATTTCCCATTTGGGTCAAATAGGCCAATGTAGCGATAGTGACCAGAATCAAATTGTGCTGACAACAGTAAATCTAAGGTGATAGGGTCTTTATTCGTATGCGACATTGAAAGCGCAAGTGAAGTGGCATTGTCAGTATTTTTAGTTTGTAATTGTTCTTCTAAATAGTATTTGCTAGAGAGTATGCTTAGAATAAAGCTCCCCGAAGCCGTTAATATCACGATAAAAAATATCGCTAGCCAAAGTTGTTTGATGAGTGACATATTGATCCTTACTTTACAATTAATTTATTCCATCTGCTTGAATGCGCACTAGCACATCGCGCCATCTGGATAGATGAGAAGTTGATGGGCCTTTAGACTTGCTGCTAGCGCCCACCCACAGGCCTTTGTCGTTAAAACTAAAAATCGGCGTCAAATCTCTTCTGCTAGATGATGGCATAATTTCAGATACCAAACTATCTAAAATTAATGGCTCAGATTGTGGGGTTGAATAGTAGCTAAGCACCATATGCGCTAATACAACGCTTTTGTCTTGATTCATTACTTTTGCCCTAACGTAGGTAAGTCGTAGTTTGTCGTTAGGCACATTTAATATTTTCAGAAAAGTATATTTGGCAATACTATAGTCCTCACAATCGCCTGCTTGGCGTCCTAAGGATTCTAATGGCGTTGCCCAGTAATCTGATTTCCCCCAGAGATTAATGTCTTCAGCAAAGTCTATTTTTTGGTTAAAAAAATCATTAATTTGTTTAAGCTTTTCAGACTCCGAAGCGGTTTGCAAGTTTGTTATTAACTGCTCAAGCTCTACTGTGTTTTTGTAGGCTTCTTCACCATGTCTTTGTTTTGCTAAGCTACTAAATTTGTAGAAATCGTAACTTTCTGCGTAAATTCTTGTAAAGAAAATCAACAGTATCGTAAATGAAATGGCGCTGTTGATTTTCCTTAAAAAAGTGAATTGTTGCTTGAAATCTGAAATAACGCGTACCCCAGGTGACGATAAATAAATATCAGGCAAAAGACTAAAGTCCAAATGTCTGAAGTTTGTCAATTCATTATAGTCTTTTAATCAAACAGTATTTGATAATAAGGTAATCAGATCAGTATTTGTGTTTTATTTGCAGTACACATTCAGCTTTATTTATATTGGCCATCAGTACAATATATATATAGCTAAATTGAGTATTTAATGTGACTGTGAAAAAAGCTATTAAACAAAGAAATTAATTTTTTTAGGATGCAAACATGGCATTAATTGGTAAAGTAGTAGCACTAACAGGTACGGTATATCTCCTTACAGATAATGGCGCCAAGCGTGAGTTACAGCTTGGGGATACCATACAGACAGGCGACACCATACAAACCATGCAAGGCTCAAGTGTCGAGCTTGAGATGCTTTTTGGGCACCCCATGCATATTGGTGCAGGCCAATTAGTTGCCTTTACAGAAGAACTTACCAATGCATTGGGTTTTGACAGTGCTGATGGTCGGGTGGATATTGCCACCATAGAAACGATTATTAAGGCTATCGAAAGTGGCAAAGATATCAATGAAGTTATTGAAGAAACAGCTGCTGGCAATAATGGCTTAATGACATCATATGGATTTGATTTTATTGCCCTGCTAAGAATTAATGATGTTCTTAATCAGTTTGGCTTTGATTACGATTTTAATTTTAACGCCAACATCCAAGAGCAGCCTATTACAGATCGTCTTTTGGATGATAGTTATAATTTGGGTGATAACGTTAACGGCGGGAGTAATCCACCTATTCCTTTGGTTAGACTAAGCGCAACTCCAAGTATTACTGAAGCGGGCGGCAATATCATCTATACCGCAACAGTGACACAGGCACCTACAAGTGCACTCACAGTGACGCTCTCCA
>JAGVMP010000013.1 GCA_020053735.1 Pseudomonadota bacterium | reverse complement strand
CAATCGTTGGGCTATTTAACGCCAGTGGAAATGGAAAATAGGTATTATGTACAACAATGTGCTTAATTCAGTGTGTCCGTCAAATGCGGGTTAGCTCAGACACGTATTTGATCTTACTAAACAAAGGAACCAGCACGTAGGACGTACTCGCTTGTGCCACGCCGCATGGATTTCAACCCCCCTTGCCGCGCCTTCGGCTTGAGCGGCAGATGGAAGGCGGCGAGGACTGTTTGAGTGCTGAAAGCGCGAGTTCCGCAGCCGACACTCAGATGCGGCGCTAAGACCGAAGGATAAAGCGGCAGCGGGGTAGCCTTTTCTTTCCCCTATTTCTTTTGGCTAAGCAAAAGAAATAGGGTCACAAGTCGCGCGAAAGCGACGGTTTTGATTTAAATTCAAAATGGATTCCCGCCTACGCGGGAATGACAGAAAAGCTTACGCGCGCATTTATTATCAAATCCACTGCCCTGCAAGGCAAGCGGGATGCGCCTTTCACACCAATTGAATTTATCATGCATTTAAATACTCTTAACGCTCATCATTTATATCTTTTGAAAGCGCGCTATTAAATGCAAACCATGAGAATTTTTAGCCTACTGATTTTTGTTCTGCTAGCGGCTTGCAGCAAAGAAATGCCGCAAGCTGCTAAAGAAAATATAGTGCAAAGCGTGGATGCTAACCAATATTTAGGTACATGGTATGAAATTGCGCGGTTAGACCACAGCTTTGAGCGCGGTTTAGAGCAAGTCACTGCCAACTATAGCTTAGATAAAGATAACAGCATTAAGGTGGTGAATCGCGGTTATAAACCAGAAACCAAAGAATGGAAAGAAGCCATTGGCAAAGCCTTGTTTGTCGATGCCGCCAATGCTGACGGCACACGCACTGGGCGGCTTAAAGTATCGTTCTTTGGCCCGTTTTATGGGGCGTATAACATCATTGAGCTAGATAAGCCTTACTACAACTATGCCATGGTGAGTGGTGGCCAAGACTATTTGTGGATACTTTCTCGCACACCGCAACTTACCTACCCCATTAAGCAAGAATTAATCGCTCGCGCTAAACATTTGGGTTACGCCACAGAGAAGCTGATATTTGTGAAGCAAGCCAATCAGGTAGAATATGAATCTGGCAGACACGTCATACATTAACTAAGAATTTGGCCTTAATCTAGACGACAAAAAAGTCGCCATAAACTGGCGACTTTTTTTATTTAAAACGGTATTAAATTAGCCTAGCTATTAACCTTTAACTTCTAGCCCGTTTTTAACAGATTTGACACCTTCTATCTCGGATACCACTTGCTCCGCTTTCATTTTGGCCGCTTCATTATCTACAGAACCGCTTAAAGTGACTTCACCTTCACGCGTTTCTACGCTAATTTGCAAAGTTTTTAAATCTTTAGTGGCTAAAATTTTAGCTTTTGCTTTAGTGGTAATAACGCTGTCATCTATCACCACACCAACGCTTCTTTTATTGGCATCATCCGACGCCTCATTATTAGCGGTGGTTTGAGCATCTGCCATAATCACTGGCTCTTCACTCATTAGCGCATTGCCACCAGTACTATTGTCTGTAGCGCCCATATTGACTGGCTGTGCGGCTTCTGGCCACTTGCCTGTTTTATGATATACATATTCGTTAATATCTATGTAACCATCACGATCTGCATCGGCGGCGGCAAATGATTTTTTGTTAAAAGCTTTACCTTTTGACGCTTCATGAGGTAATAGCAAACCATTGCCAGTAGTATCTAGGCGGTCAAACTCAATTGCAGCTGACGTTTTCCAGTCATTACTGTAGGTAGCAGTTTGCATGTCTACATTCATCGCGTCCTCTGCTAAAGCACTTGTTGCGCTTATGCCAATCACCAAAGCCATTGCTAAGCTTAAAGGTTTAAATGTATGGGTTGGCTTCATCATATTCTGTTTCATCATATTTGCTCCTATTGGTTTTACAAGAGTTCAATTAAAGTAATTACTCATCAGGGCTGTGAGCAATTTTTTAATCTTGCAGAATCATGATAGTAGGGAAAGACCATCATTTAAAAAGCCATCAAAAAGCTGATTCTTTTGTCAGTGATAGACTACAGGTAAGGTTTACACAACCATTGAAAAGGTATGCAATCAGAGTAGGTATGGTGCGTCACAGAAATAAAAAAGGCCACGACCCGAACGGGGCATGGCCTTTATTAGTGGTTGTTAAATTTTAAATTTAGCTTTTTACTACTAAGCTATTTTTAACAGACTTAACGCCTTCAATTCTTGAAACAATTGTTTCAGCTTTTGATTTAGATATTTCGTCATCCACAAAGCCGCTTAAAATTACTGCGCCATTGTAGGTTTTTACGCTGATCTGTAAGCTCTTTAAATCTTTTTCAGCTAAAAGCTGGGCTTTTGCTTTAGAGGTAATCACAGTATCTGAAGCCACTCTTTTAGCTGCTTGCTTTTGAGTATCTGATTTGTAGCTGACAAATTCTTCTTGATTTAGCGTGCCATTATTATCGACATCAGCTTTTACAAAATGTCCTTTAGTAAAAAATTTATCATTACTGAACTCCGCTTGGCTGAGTAGCGCATTTGAATCTGTATCTAATTGTTTAAATTCGGTTTCCAACGTGAACCGTTCATCCTGAACACTATCTTGGACAGCATCTGCACCTAACGTAGCCGCTTGTATACTAGTGACGCCGAAAGCCAATGCAATCGCTAATGTCGTAGATTTTAATGTTGATAATGTTTTCATCTGGTAATAACTCCTAATAGTCAGGTTAATAAAACACAACCATGTTTTTATTGTGAGGTTGGCTGTGTAATGCAACCATACTACTTAAGACAAGGAGTTAAGAAAGTCCAACTTCTACTGATTATGCTGTCAGAAATAGACTACGGATGACTTGTTACGAGATGACTTATAAAATTACAGTCTAAATACAAGGCCTAAATTTAAAGTCTAAGCTTAAAAATTAAGCCACTTCAAAATCAATTGGAATTAAAGTGCGCATTAAAACGCCTTTACCAGGTTCACTTATTATTTCAAAATGGCCACCAATCGCAGTTACGCGATGGCGCATACCCTTCAAGCCATGCGTTTTTTCTTTTTCAAGTTCTGTATCCATGCCAACGCCATTATCTTGAACTTCCAACTTGATGTGCTGTTCATCCACAATAACGTCTACTGAAACGGCTGTCGCTTTGGCATATTTATGGGCATTGTTTAACGTTTCTTGCACGATGCGGTAAGTCACCAAGCTAATCGTTTCGTTTAAATTGACATTTTCATCTGGCAGATTGAGTGATAATTGCCAATTATTACGCTCAGCGGCGTCAGTGATAAGAGAGTTAAGCGCAGGCCAAAAACCAAAAGTGGTGAGCATTGCGGGGTGTAACTCTTGTACGATGTTGCGTTGAAACTGGATACCTTTATCAACATAGCTGCTGGTTTTTTTGAGCTTTTCGGCAATATCTGGAGCGGTTGCTTTGACTTTTTTGATAACCCAAGCAATGTCCATTTTTGTGGCAGTAAAAATTGAACCTAGCTCATCATGTAGTTCTCGCGATAATTTTTGTCGCTCACGCTCAACGTCGGCCTGAAAATCTAAAGTACAATTTCTTAATAATTTGGCTTGGTGCTGTAGCTTTTTCTCATAGGCTTCATTTTCTTTAGCAGCTTGTAGTTGTAGCTGACTTTTAACATACAATTCATTTAACAGTTGCTTAATGACCAAAACCACTAGAAATATCAGCAGTAGAGAGCCACCGATGACAGAGATACGCGCCAATATCGCGGTAGATTTACGCTTTTCCATCATGGCATCAACATCAGCAGTTTGTTGTTTAATCAACTCGTCCGTATGCTGCACAAATTTTTGCATTTGGAGCATGCCAAGATCCAAATTCATCACTTGGTTCGCCTCTTCAATCTTGTTTTCTTGCACTAGCCGGATGCTGAGCAACATTTCGGCAGATTTAGCTTCTATACTCGAACTGATGGCTTTTAACCAATCCAACTCAATCACTTGATTGAGTTGACTCGACGTTTCTGTCACTAACCTCTCACTTAATTTAACATTAGCTCTAGCGTTATTCAGGGCGTCATTAAAAGGTGCTACATATTCAGTACGCTTAGTTAGCATGTAGCCACGTTGCGCACTTTCCGCCTCAAACAAATCAGCTTTTAGCTGATTCAAAGTGGCAATATTGACTCTTATTAAACGAATCACCTCACCCTGCCGATTCATCGAAACAATCCAGTTATCGCTGAAAATCACAGAGGCAATCGCAATAAGCAACGCAGCACACAACATCGCAATGGTGCGCCCGCCGAGCATGATTACAATGCGTTCAAACCAATTCCACAGTAAGTCAGGTAATGGTTTGATTGATTGCCAAAATTTATTCAAGTGTTGTCATCGCTTTCTTACATAAAAATCGGATTATACCTGCTGAAAGTGTGCGCTAATCATTTGTACACTGCGATTCTATATTTTTTCACAAGGATAGACCATGCTCTATTATGCTTTAGTGTTTTTTGTGATTGCCATTATTGCTGGCTTATTAGGATTTAAAGGTGTGGAATCTGGCGCTACAAAAATCGCTAAGTTTTTCTTCTTTATTTTTATTGTGTTAGCCATCGTTGTCGTCCTCTCTACTTTACTTGGGATTAGTTTGTTTACATAGCAACGTGTTTGTCAGCGCATTCTGACAAGAGTTTCAGATAAAAGCGCCTGACTACCTATCGATAAAAACCGTAAAGTAGTTCCTGTATTTTGACAAACCTTATTAAACATTAACTTAATTCTAGAAAGGAACAAATCATGCTGCATTACACCGTTGTGTTTTTTGTGATTGCCCTGATAGCTGCCGTATTCGGCTTTGGTGGCATTGCCGCTGGAGCAACTGAAATTGCAAAAATTCTATTTTTTGTATTCTTAGTCATCACCATCATTTCATTTTTACTGGGTAGAAAAGGCTAATCAAGCCTTGTTATCCGTATTTGAGTGCATTAACTTAATTAATAAAAGGAACCACTATGTTTAACATTAACAAACAAGACGAATTAAAAGACAAAGCTACACATTTAGCAGAAACCACAAAAAACAATGTCGAGAAAACTGCCTCTGACGTGAAACGTGGTGCAGAAGATTTAGCCACCAGCGTAAAACGCAGTGCTGAAGATGTTGGTCATAATTTGCAAGATTCTGTAACCGAAGGCAAACAAGAAGCCATGGGTGTGATTAATAGCTTAAAAGGTCTATTGGCACAATATACCAACTCGTCTAATGTTAACGAGTTAAAAGAGCAAATTTTGGACAAAGCCTATGAATTAAAAAACACTGTGCACGATGAAGTAAGTCACGCTTACCACACAGGTAAACAGCGTACAGCGCAAACAGTGCAAGAAAAACCTTTATTAAGTTTAGGTTTGGCCATTGGTGCTGGCGTTCTTCTGGGTTATATCTTAGGCACTAAAAATTCTTCCAAATAATTGTCGAAAGATTAACTATGCTAAAAACTGTGCTTAAATTAGTTGGTCAATTATTAATTGCTAGATTCTTGCGGACCCAGATGCAAGATGCAGGAAGTAATATGAGCAACAGCGCCCAACATCATTTTAGTGCAGTTAAAAATAGTCTGGCGGCGTTGGTTGAAAACCACGCCGCCCTATTTAAAGCACAATTTCATACTGATATGCAGCGCGTCGCAAATAGCTTACTAGGTTTAACTTTTATCTTTTTTGCCATGCTATGTTCTGGCCTAACTGCTTTAATGTGGTTATTCGCCACCGCTTGGAACAGTGCGCATCGAGATTTAATTTTAGGAATAACAATGATCTTACCAATACTAGTTGCCACAGGCATTTTTCTGGCGATTCGCCACAGCTGGAAAAAACAACCCCTTTTTGCAAAATCTATGGTACAAATTGAGCACGATTGGCAAGTATTTAGAAACGGCTTAGATGGCACTGCTGATACTTCGGACGAAGCTACTCGTTAATCAACTATTGCAAGCTAACCATTAGATTTGAAAACTATTGATTTTAAAACCATGGAACTAAAACAATGAAAAACGTGTTATTGGTAGATGACCACAGCATCGTACGCCAAGGCTTAAAAAATCTAATCTCGCTGGAAGGCGATTTAACCGTCACAGGCGAAGCAGCGTCTGGCTTAGAGGCTCTTAATTTAGTGCGCTCAAACAAATATGATGTCGTGGTATTAGATATTTCGATGCCAGATAAAAATGGCGTGGACACTTTGCACGATTTAAAACATGTTGCGCCAGATTTACCTGTGCTGATTTTAAGTGGCTATGCCGAAGCACAATATGCGCTTAATTTGATTCGTAACGGTTGCAAGGGCTATTTATCCAAAGATACCGATTCCGACGAAATCATCAAAGCCATTAGAACGATTGCTAATGGCAAACGCTATATTTCAGCCGAACTAGCCGAGTTAATGAGTGAGCAACTTAGCCACCCTAGTGAAAAGCAACTGCATGAAACTTTAAGTGACCGCGAGTTTCAAGTGTTTTTTAAACTGGCAGGCGGCTTAAGCCCAACCGAGATTGGGCAAGAACTTAACATCAGTGTAAAAACTGTCAGTACTTATAGAACACGTATCTTAGAAAAAATGAGCCTTAAAACCAACGCGGATTTAACCTATTACGCTATTAAAAATGGATTGATCTCTTAATGCTATTTAAAACTGAAGGCCAATCAAACCCTGTAGGCACTTGTCAGACAAAACCTGATACGCATGCGCTAATGCACGCGCTACAATGTCTTATAATCAATAATAGTGAGCCTGTGGTAGCAAACATGTCCGCCTACTCAACCCCTTTTGAAAAAAATGTAATAAACAGCAAGCAAAAAAAGTTATCTCAACAGATGAAAATGCTGCTGGTTGAAGATTCAAAATTGCTGCGCGACATATTACTCGATGCCATTGGCCACCTAAACAATATTACTGTAACAGGCACTGCCGCCACCCAGCAGCAAGCCATTAGCTTGTTGGATGACACCGCATTTGATATTGTGTTGCTGGACATTGAGTTGGCACAAGGCAATGGATTTGAGGTAATTAAGCACATACAACAACAAAATTATGCGTTTAAGCAGCCTGTGTTAATGATGCTCACCAACCATGCGCATCCGCATTACCGCAATTTGGCAAAATCCTTAGGTGTGCCCTATTTCTTTGATAAATCAATGGATTTTGACTTGGCGATTGATGCAATTGAGTTAGAAGCAGATCGCTTTTCGAATGCGCAACACTAAATAGACTTTTTGAAGCATGCTTGATATTAAGTCATGGGAACTCACCAGTTATATTGTCACTGTTTTTGGCCTACCCTTGGGCATATTTGCCTTTATTTGGCAGCAACGTAAAGAGCGCGAAAACGAAGAAGAAGCTGTTTACCAAATGCTCTCTGATGCTTACACCGACTTCTTAAAATTGGTGATGCAGAATCCTGACCTAAAGTTGCGTTCACAAACCATGGTGAATGATTTAACTGAAGAGCAGCGCGAACGTACCAATGTGATATTCAAGATTTTAATCTCATTATTTGAACGCGCATATTTATTGGCTTTTGAAGACAAAATGTCAGCTAAACAGACGCGCCGTTGGGCAAGTTGGGTTGACTATATGCGCGAGTGGTGTGAGCGGGATGATTTTAAATATACTTTACCGCGCTTGTTACAAGGCGAAGACGCAAGTTTCTCCGCCTACATCCAAAAAATTGCAAACGAAGAAGCCAAAGCCTAAATTAAACTACAAACTCAGCTCTTATAGGAGTCCATATGAATATTTATGAAGCACTTAGAGAAAGTCACGACGCACAACGAGAATTATGTGCCAACTTATTGGCAAGCGCGCCTGATGTGAATACGCGCAAACAACTATTTAAAAGCTTAAAAGTTGAACTTGAAGCCCACGCCGCAGCTGAGGAACGTTTTTTGTATAGCCCAATGTTGATGGAAGATGCTGGCCTTTCTATATCGCGCCATGCGCTGGCAGAGCACCATGAAATGGAAGAGCTGATGGAAGAACTCACCACCAACGATCCCACTGTACAAGGCTGGCTGACGCGTGCAAAAGCTTTGTGCGATAAAGTGAACCATCACCTCGATGAAGAAGAAAAAGTATTTTTCCAGTTATCTGGCAAAATTTTAAGCGATACTCAAAAAATCAAATTAGCCAAAGAATATCTCGCGGACTACAAGCGACTTAAAATAAAATACAGCAATTAATAAACTAAAGGAACAATATGCAACATACATTACCTGATTTACCCTATGCGAATAACGCCTTAGAGCCTTATATTTCAGCTGAAACCATTGCGTTTCATTATGGTAAACACCATCAAACTTACGTGACCAATCTGAATAAACTGATTGTAGGCACCGAATTTGAAAATGCTAGCCTTGAAGAGATTGTCAAAAAATCTTCAGGTGGGATTTTTAATAATGCAGCACAAATTTGGAATCACACATTCTACTGGAATGGTTTAAAACCCAATACCAGCGAGATCCCGCGCGGCATCCCAAGCTCTGGAAAGTTAGCAGAAGCTATTCAAGCAAAATGGGGCTCTGCAGATGCGTTTAAAACGGCATTTACACAGTGCGCCGTCACCACTTTTGGCGCAGGCTGGGCTTGGCTAGTTAAAAAAGAAGATGGCACACTTGATATCGTTTCAACCAGCAATGCTGCTACGCCGTTGACTGGTCAGGCTATCCCACTACTCACTTGTGATGTATGGGAGCATGCTTACTACATTGACTATCGCAATGTGCGGGCAGATTATGTAGAAAAATTTTGGAACATCATTAATTGGGATTTTGTAGAGAAAAACTTTGCAGGCTAGTGTTTGCTTTTTAAATTAATCTGACACTACAATCAATTTATTTAAAGACTGAAACTAAAGTTTAAGAGTCCAACGCCTACAGCGGATGGCGCAATGCTTCACTGCGTTGCGACATTTTGTTTTGTACTAGCCATTCTTTTGGAACTACACTATTTTTGTATGGCAGTGAGCTTATAGCCAGCATTTTTAAAAGCATGAATTAGTCCAACATTCCCAGCCAAGTGAGATGCGCCGACCGCAATAAACACAGGTTTCTCATTAGCAAGTGGTAGCGCACGCTCAGCCATCAGCACACTGCGCTTATCTAGCAATCTATCTTTTATTTTTATCCACAAATCGCCTGGCAACATGCCAGCAGTAATCTTCTCATTCAGCGCTGTAATCTTATCGCTATCGCCTGCTAAATAGACAGCCATCAGGCTTTCAAAGTCGGCCACTTTTTGCTCTGGCGTACGCTTCAATACGGCACGCAGCATCACCATTTGCTCTTCCATGCTAAAGTCATCCATCACCCCAAAATGTTCCTTAGCGGTCTCAATCCCCACCACGTTTTTGCCTAAATCCTCCGCTTTGGCCCTCAGTAAATTATCCTGTGCAAATGGCGTTTGTGGTTTGGGTAAATCAAATATCACCGCCAGCAACCAGGGTTTCATTTGCATCGCGGCACCCATATGCATCACATGAAAATCAGCCAGTTCGCGTACTTGTTCAAATTCAGCATCGGTGAGCTGCGAGGCCAAATTACCTTCCTTTAACAACAAAATATTGGGGTCATTATTTTCACCCGCCTCCATCATAAAGGTATCGACACTATTCATGGCAGCAACCACATTCGGGCTAATATCCGCCACGCGGTTGTCATCAGTATGGATGGTGCCAAACAAATAACTTACCACGCCAGTGGGCGATTCTAGCTTCCAAAACAAGCCTTTGTCAGTGGCAAATGCGGCGTTGCTAAAACATAAAAAGGCGAAAGTGATAGATAAAAACTGTTTACGTAACATAAAGAATTTTCCTACAATATTGGGTGTAAAAAACTATGCTTAATGACTATTGATAAAGCATTTGGTTGCACACTTTTACACATACATTCATCGGCATGCTCCGCAGGCCAATATACATAAGGCTTACAGGGCATGTTTATTTTCTCGTAGCTGAATTAAGTGCTTAACGTGCTTTTTTAACCGGGGAATTTCTGAATGGTGCGCTTTTAAATGATGGCGACTGGCTGCCACCAGCTTTAAAAGCTGCGTTTTTAAAATTATTAAATGCTTTAGGTAATGGTTTAGCCTTAAAGCTCGTACCATCAGATTGTTTAATATTTGCCATCACCGCAGGTTGAAACGCTGGCACCAAGTGCTTTTTGCTATTGCCAATTAAATCTGCACGCCCCATTTTTTTCAACGCTTCACGCAGCATCGGCCAATTAGCGGGGTCGTGGTAACGGATAAATGCTTTATGCAGTTTACGCTGGTTGCCGTTTTTTGGAATTGGCACGTCATCGGAATCTGCGGTGACTTTACGCAGCGGATTTTTGCCACTGTGGTACATAGCAGTCGCCATCGCCATCGGGGTGGGCGTAAAATTTTGCACTTGGTCTAATCTAAATTCATATTTTTTCAGCCACAGCGCTAAATTCAGCATATCTTCATCTGTAGTGCCCGGGTGAGCCGCAATAAAATAGGGAATTAAATACTGCTTCTTGCCTGCTTCTACACTGAATTTTTCGAACATGGCTTTGAATTCATCATACGCGCCCATGCCCGGTTTCATCATTTTGCTGAGTACGTTTTCCTCACTGTGCTCGGGCGCAATTTTTAAATAACCACCCACATGGTGCTGCACCAGCTCCTTCACGTATTCTGGCGATTTCACTGCCAAGTCATAGCGCAGGCCAGAGCCGATAAGTATCTTTTTGACGCCTTTAATAGCGCGCGCTTTGCGGTAAAGTTGAATCAGCGCACTATGGTCGGTATTCAAATTCTCGCAAATGCCCGGATACACACAGCTTAATTTTCGGCACGATTGCTCGATTTTTTCAGATTTACAGGCAATGCGATACATATTCGCGGTAGGCCCACCAAGATCCGAAATGATGCCGGTAAAACCATCCACTTTGTCACGAATCTCTTCTACTTCTTTCAAAATAGATTCTTCACTGCGACTTTGAATAATACGACCTTCATGCTCAGTAATGCTACAGAACGTACAGCCGCCAAAGCAGCCGCGCATAATATTCACGCTAAATCGAATCATTTCCCACGCCGGGATTTTTGCATTTTTGTAGATGGGGTGCGGCTTGCGCGCATACGGCATATCGTACACATAATCCATCTCTTTGGTCGTCAGTGGAATCGGTGGTGGATTTAGCCACACTTCACGGTCGCCATGTTTTTGCACTAAAGCTCTTGCGTTGCCAGGATTGGCTTCCAGATGTAACACCCGTGAAGCATGCGCATACAGCACGGGGTCTTGCGAAACGGCTTCATAATCAGGCAAACGCACCACCTGTTTGCTTCTATCGGCCTTAGGTTTGCGTGATACAGGCATAGCGATTACATGTGTAGCACTGCTATTATGCAGCGCAAGGCTTTTATTCCCCTCGCCCGCAAGCGGGAGAGGGGCTAGGGGTGAGGGGCTATCTAGTAATTTAGGATTAAGTTTTATAACTTGCTGAAAAATTTCTTCTAGCACACTTTCCGTGTTTGCAAGCACATCGTTATTCCAAAATCTTAAAATCTGTATGCCTTGCTCGCTCATTTTTACCGTACGATTTTCATCATAATCCACATTCTTAGCATGTTGGCTACCATCCAACTCAATCGCTAGTTTTAAAGAATCACAATAAAAGTCAAGGATATAGCCAGCACAAGGATGTTGGCGGCGAAATTTAAGTCCTAAAAATCTTCTATCGCGCAACAAACCCCAAATCAATTGTTCCGTGTCTGTTTGATTAGCGCGTAGCTCGCGTGCAAAAGTTAATATTTTTACAGGCAGACGCGAGGCTGCGAAAAATTGCCCCTCACCCCTAGCCCCTCTCCCGCTTACGGGCGAGGGGGATTCTGTCGCACAACTGGCATCGGCTTTCCCCATCTTCATTTCATACGGGTCAATCGCTTTATCTACCGTACCTGGGCGATCTAATTTAGTACTTTCAATTTCATCCCAACCATCAGGAATCTGTTTACGCAAAAATGCTGTGCCACGAATATCTTGAATTTCACTGACCTTCTCGCCTTTGGCGATGCGGTGACTCAATTCCACTAAAGCTCTTTCCGCGTTGCCATACAACAAAATATCGGCTTTACTATCTACCAAAATACTGCGGCGCACTTTGTCGCTCCAGTAATCGTAATGGGCAATGCGGCGCAAACTGGCTTCAATGCTGCCGATTACTATGGGCGTTTGAGAATAGGCTTCTTTACAGCGTTGCGAATAGACTAACACCGCCCTATCTGGGCGTTTGTTCGGTGCGGCATCTGGCGTGTAAGCATCGTCGCTACGAATTTTTTTATCTGCGGTATAGCGGTTGACCATACTATCCATATTGCCGGCAGTGATGCCGAAATAAAGATTAGGCTTACCAAGCGCCTTAAAAGCGCTGGCATTTTGCCAATCGGGCTGCGCGATAACCCCAACACGGAAGCCCTGCGCCTCTAATAACCGCCCCACTAGCGCCATACCAAAGCTAGGGTGGTCAATATAAGCATCGCCCGTCACCAAAATAATGTCGCACGAATCCCAGCCCAGTGCGTCCATTTCGGCACGCGTCATCGGCAGCATATTGGCCGCACCAAAGCGCTTCGCCCAATACGGGCGATAGCTATGAATCGGTTTGGCGAGATTGTTGGTGTAAATTTCCATGAATAGCGTGCTAATAACTCAGCATAAGAACAAGCTGCGCATTTTACGCATTTTTCATTAAATTACAAAGGCTTATCTCGAATAAATTTCGAGTTTATTATTGCGGTTAAGCGATATAACTAATGAATATACCTAGTGTAATATTTCGATGTAACCATCTTCATTAAGCGCGATTAATACTGCATCCACTTCCTGCAAGTTTGGGTTCGCACGCTGAATATCCTCTGCAGATTTTAAGCCATCGACTTGTTTTAGATATTCGCGTAACTTTAACTGCAAGCCTTGACTGCGTAGCGCGCACTCTTCAACCCCTTTAAGGGTTTTTTTGTATACCGTATTCATACAATATCTCCCCAGAAATTTATTTTTTAGACTTATTATTAATATACTTTTCGTTTACACCCATTTAAATATAGACTAATAAAATGATGAATACAAACACTATTTGCACGATGACCGGCATGACTTGCAACAATTGCGTTGCTAGGGTGCAGTCGACGTTAGCGCCTTATGCAGAGGCGGTTGAAGTGACGCTCGATCCACCGCAAGTAAAGCTCACCAATCAAAAATTAGAGATTAGCGCCCTGAACGAAATACTGGAAAGCGCAGGCAACTATAAAATTGGTACTGAAGTAAGCAAGTCTTCAAACACTCAAGTATCCATAAACACTGAATTTCTTACTGAAAGCATAGCCACTTATAAACCATTAATACTGGTATTTGCTTATATTTTGGGTGTGACCGTGCTAGTAGAGCTTGCAAATGGTGAGTTTGGTTTACACCGCTTTATGTCTAACTTTATGGCGGGTTTCTTCCTAGTGTTTTCGTTTTTTAAACTGCTTGATTTAACTGGCTTCGCCAACAGCTACGCCATGTACGATGTGCTGGCAAAACGCGTGCCAGTGTATGGCTGCATTTATCCCTTTATTGAGCTTGCCTTGGGGGCCGCATACCTATTGGGCTACAGGCCAGCGTTAATTAACACGATTACATTGGTTGTCATGGCGTTTTCTAGCATCGGCGTGATTTTGGCAGTAGTGAATAAACAAAAAATCAAATGTGCCTGTTTGGGTACAGGGTTTAATTTACCGATGACCACTGTTACCATTATTGAAGACGTACTGATGGCAGCCATGGCGGCTTGGATGTTGATTTAGCCAGAATTTACGCCGCTTATGCATACAACCAATATTTTCTAGAACAAACTTTAAGCATCGTGTAGACTCACTTTTTTCTGTATCAAGCAATTGCTACCATGAAGCAATTTTCGTTTATACAACGCATTCTGCTACCCCTGCTGTTTGTAGGGGTTTTATCTATTATATCCACCGCTATTCACATGTTCACCGTGGACATGGAAAGAATCAAAGCACATGCTTTAAACGAGGCGCGTGAGCTTGAAGATTTACTGGTTATGGCTGAAAGCCTAGTCGGCGAGCACGTACAGCTTTCAATGCAAATACTAAAACAAAGAAGTTTGGATATTGGTACACCCAGCATTAAGGGCGATATTGTTCTCAACAATCAGCAGTTGGCCGACTTAAAATTTGGGGTACAGTCACAAGCCTTTGGCACAAACTTGGTAGATGGGGTAACCGATACAGTCACTGGCACAGCCACTTTGTTTGTCAAAAAACAAGGTGATTTTGTGCGCATTGCCACCAGTGTTCGCAAAAAAGATGGATCTCGCGCAATAGGTACAGTGCTCGACCCAAAGGGAAAAGCCATCCCTTATTTGTTAGCCAAAAAACCTTTTTATGGGGTTGTTGATATTTTAGGCGAACCATATATCTCTGGCTATGAGCCTATCATCGACCCATCTGGCAACTTGATTGGGGCTTGGTATGTAGGTTATAAGGTGGATGTAAAAGCTCTCGATCAAGCCATCAAAAAGTGGGCGTTTCTTCAATCAGGTTTTGCTGCAATCACCGATTACAATAATAATATTCGGTTTTTGTCCGAGCGCGTCACCCAACCCGAAGCGTCGAAAATCTTAAAAAATCCTACCGATAAATGGGTGATAGTGAGTCAGAATATTCCACAGTGGGATTTTCACGCTGTGATTGCCTATCCAGCACGCGAAGCGTTCTGGGATAGTGTAAGCAAGTTGTATCCATTGTTAATTATGGGCGGATTATTTGGACTCATCTTAATTGTTCTTGCCTTACAAAAGCTACGTCAGCTTGTGATTGTGCCACTGGGTGGCGATCCGCAAACTGCCAGTACTTTAGTAAGCCGCATAGAACAAGGAGATTTTGAGGAAGACGGTACTAGAGCCGCACCCGGTACGCTGATTGGGAATATGCTTAAAATGCGCCAACGTCTGCGTGAAATGTTAAACGAGCTACAGCAAAATGCTGAACGCCTCAGCGTTTCATCCAGTGTATTTGCACACGCGCACGATGGTATTTTTATTACAGATGCTGGTGCCAAGATTACTGAGGTAAATCCTGCTTTTACCACACTCACGGGCTATAGTAGAGAAGAAGCACTTGGGCGGAATCCTCATGAATTAGGCTTTGTATATTTAAGAAAATCATTTTTTTCGAAGTTGTTCAGCAATGCTTCAAACAAGGTGGAGTGGCAGGGTGAAGCTTGGTGCAAAAATAAAAATGGCAGTCAATACATGGCATCGTTAGATGTGTTCCCTGTGTATGATAATGCACAGCAGTTTCAGCATTATGTCGGCCTATTTTCTGATATCACCCAACAAAAAGAGCACCAGAAGTCGCTGGAGCATATGGCTTATCACGACCCGCTCACACAGTTACCTAATCGCGCGTTATTCTCAGATCGCTTGCAGCAAGCAATAGCACGTGCGGCACGAACTAAGGAATCTGTCGCCATTTGTTATTTTGATTTAGATAATTTCAAGCCCATTAACGATAAGCTTGGGCACGAAGCGGGCGATCAATTACTCATCATGCTGGCTGAGCGTTTGCGTGGCAACCTACGCGAAACAGATACCATTGCACGGTTAGGAGGCGACGAATTTGCCTTGTTATTATGTGGTTTGCAAACATTAGATGAATACAGGCAAACTTTAGATCGATTACTTGCCGAAATTGAAACACCATTTATGATTAATGATGAAACACTCAAAATTTCTGCCAGCATTGGCTATACTTTTTATCCATCTGATAACAACCCACCCGATATTCTGTTGCGTCATGCCGACCAAGCCATGTATCAAGCTAAAACAAATGGTGGCGGACATCATCATTTATTTCAGTTACAAGCTTCACTGTTTAGTTAAATCCTATAATTCAATCGTTCAGCATGGCAAGCGCTTATTACAAACTTCCTAGCGGCTATGTAATTGCGCTTGATGCCGAAAACACCTTTCCCGCATTATCAGACGCACTCATAGAGCCGAATGGTTTAATCGCTATCGGTGGTGATTTAAGCGCAGCGCGTTTACTCAGTGCCTACAAGCAAGGCATTTTTCCATGGTTCAGCGAGGGGGAGCCTATCATGTGGTGGAGCCCAAACCCACGCATGGTGCTGTACCCTGACGAATTAAAGATAAGCAAATCACTGGCAAAAACACTTAAAAGTAATATGTTTGAAATCCGCATCAATACTGCCTTTCAGGCCGTTATAAGCGCTTGTAGCAATACGCCCAGAAATGATCAACCAGGCACTTGGATTACCGACAACATGATTGAAGCTTATTGTGATTTGCACACGCAAGGTTTTGCCGTGTGTGCCGAAACCTGGCTGAATGGCGAATTAGTCGGTGGTTGTTACGGCGTTAAAATAGGTCGTATGTTTTATGGTGAAAGCATGTTTCACCTTGTGACGGACGCCTCTAAAATTGCATTTGTGCATTTAGTTGAATATCTTAAAAGTCAACAAGTTGGCATGATAGATTGTCAAATGAAAACGCCACTTTTAAGCAGCTTTGGCGGACGTGAAATTAGTCGAGATGACTTTATACAAACGCTGACAAAATTGGTAAACTCTTAATATGAGCTCGGCCAATTTAATATGACCTTACCTAGCGAACTACCACTACACAAACTACAATTTTACGTCACTACGCCGTATCAATGCGGCTATTTGCCAAACAAACTGGCGCAAAGCTTAATAGCCACGCCGCATCACCTCGTCGATACCAACGTCTATAGCGGCCTGATTCAACAAGGCTTTCGCCGTAGCGGAAAGTTCGTTTATCGACCGCACTGTGAAAATTGCAATGCATGTATTGCAGTACGTGTTGTGCTAAAAGATTTTGTGCCCACCCGCAGCCAAAAACGCGCCTTTAAGCAACATGGCGATTTGAGTGCGCGCATTCTACCGCTGGGATATCATCAAGACCATTTTGAGCTATACGCCAGCTACCAAGCAGCACGCCATGCCGAGCCTGAAAATTTCAACGCTGACGCCAGTGATTTTGATCAAAAACGCGAGGCCGAACAATATCGGCAATTTTTGTGTATGAGCAATGTAGAAAGCTTGATGGTGGAATTTCGCGATGCTAAAGATCAACTCAAAATCGTTAGCGTAATTGACGTTGTGCGCGATGGCGTTTCTGCTGTGTATACGTTTTACGATACATCTGACAGCAAGTCTAGCTACGGCGACCATATAAAGCGTGCCAGTTACGGCACTTATTCAATCATGTGGCAAATCGAATGGACAAAAATCCTCAACCTGCCTTATTTATACTTAGGCTATTGGATAGCGGCCAGTGAAAAAATGGCTTATAAACAATTGTTTGAGCCACAAGAGAAATTGATTGACGGTGAATGGGTTTAAGCAGCTTTCTTAAACCTGCGTCCGCTTAAGAACACGTTCCTGCATGCTACAATTCGGTTTTTGATTTTTCAATCATTTTCTTATTGAAACAACCTTAAAGCTTTGAAAAAAATTGTCATTTTTGGTGTGGGGCTGATTGGCGGCTCGGTTGCATTAGCTTTGAAAAAAGCAGGCAGTGCAACCTGCATCGTCGGCGTTGGGCGTACTCAGGCAAGTTTAAATGAAGCGCTGAATCTGGGCGTTATTGATACCATTTGTATTCCAGACGAAAAGCAAATCAATCTACATACGGCGCTAGAAGATGCTGACTTGGTACTCATCGCCGCACCTGTGGCACAAACCAAAGCCATATTACTAAGCATTCAGCCACATTTAAACGCACACACAGTGATTACCGATGCCGGCAGCACCAAAGGTGATGTATTGAAAGTGGCACGTGAGGTTTTAGGTGCGCAATTTAGCCAATTTGTTGGCGGTCATCCAATTGCAGGCGCAGAGAAATCTGGCGTTACAGCAGCTAAAAGTGACTTATTTTTAGGCAAAAACGTTGTCTTAACGCCTGCCCTGGAGACCAATATCCATGCGGTTCACAGGGCATCTGAATTATGGCGTGCATGCGGTGCAAATGTAAGCGAAATGACAGATAAAACTCACGATAGTATCTTCGCCGCTGTGAGTCACTTACCACATTTATTAGCGTTTGCCTTGGTAGACGATATTGCCTCACGTCCTAATGCAGAACAATTATTCGGCTTTGCAGCTAGCGGCTTCAGAGACTTCACGCGCATTGCAGGCAGTTCCCCCGAAATGTGGCGTGACATTAGCCTTGCCAACAAGCCTGCACTTCTAGACGAAATAAGCGCGTTTGAGCATGAGTTAGCGCAATTAAAACAGCTACTTAAAGACGAAGATGCAAATGGCTTAGAAGCTTTGTTTGAGCGCGCCAGCCAAGCGCGTAACGATTGGGCAAACTCTAAAAAATAACAGGAATTATGGAACAACTCTCTCTCCCCGCCTCTAGCCACGCCGAAGGCACGGTTAAGTTACCTGGCTCAAAAAGTATTTCAAATCGCACGCTTTTATTGGCGGCACTTGCTAATGGTGTTACAGAAATCCGTGATTTATTGGTTTCTGACGACACAGCAAGAATGCTGGAAGCCTTGGAAAAGCTTGGCGTAAAGTTAGAAAAACTAAGTGAAACCGATTGGCGTATACATGGTTGCAATGGTGACTTTCCCAACAAAAATGTCGAACTTTTTCTTGGTAATGCTGGCACTGCGTTTAGACCACTCACTGCGGCTCTGGCTTTCTCGAACGGTCATTACACACTAAGCGGCGTGCCACGCATGCATGAACGTCCGATTGGTGATCTGGTCGATGCTTTGCGTCAAGCAAGTGCGAACATTGAGTATTTGGAGAATCAAGGGTTTCCACCTCTCAAAATTTCCCCAGCAAATATTAGTGTCAACAAATCCATTCAAATTCGTGGTGACGTATCCAGCCAATTTTTAACAGCGCTTTTAATGGCGCTGCCGCTTACAGGCAAAGCAGCTACCATTCAAGTTATTGGTGAACTGATTTCCAAGCCATACATTGAAATCACATTAAATTTAATGAAACAATTTGGCGTTGAAATTACGCATGATGGTTGGCAACAATTTACGGTTCCAGCTAATGTGCAATACCAAAGCCCTCAAGTAGTTTTTGTTGAAGGTGACGCTTCCAGCGCCTCATACTTTCTGGCTGCTGGCGCGATAGCTGGCAGAATTAGTATCTTCGGCATTACAAAAAACAGTATTCAGGGCGACATTCAATTTGCTGAAGAAGTCAAAAAAATGGGAGCCGGAATTGAATACTATGACAATCACATTTATGTAGAACGGGCAAAAACTAGCAAACTCAAAGCCATTGATTTAGATTGTAACCACATTCCAGACGCTGCCATGACATTAGCGATACTAGCTTTATTTGCTGAAGGCGCAACGACTTTGCGAAATATCGCCAGCTGGCGCGTAAAAGAAACTGACAGAATTGCTGCTATGGCAACTGAATTACGTAAAGTGGGCGCAATTGTGGAAGAAGGCGCTGATTACATCAAAATCACGCCACCCGAAAAACTCACCCCCAACGCCGTGATTGATACCTACGATGACCATCGCATGGCGATGTGCTTTTCATTGGTCAGTTTAGGTGGTGTGCCAATTACCATTAACGACCCCAAATGCGTGGCGAAAACTTTCCCCAATTATTTTGAAGAATTTGCAAAAATTGTCAGCTAGCTCAAGCACCTCAGTCCTCGCTCCAGTTATTGCTATTGACGGCCCTTCCGCATCTGGCAAGGGCACGGTGGCACAACTAGTCGCCGAAAAACTTGGGTTTCATTATTTAGATTCTGGTGCTTTATATAGAATCGTCGCGTTGGCTGCACAGCAACAGCAAGTGAATTGGAGTGAAGCCGAAGCACTCGGTACGCTCGCTAAAACGCTTGATATTCGCTTTAAAGATGGCGAAATCTATTTAAATGATGCACTCATTACCGAGCTGGTACGCACAGAAGAAATTGGTCGCGGTGCATCTGAGGTGGCTGTGCATGTTCCAGTTCGGGCCGCTTTGCTTGATTTACAACACAGTTTTAGAAAACCACCTGGTTTAGTGGGCGATGGCCGCGACATCGGCAGCGTGGTATTTACCGATGCAAAACTCAAAATATTTCTTACCGCCAGCGTTGAAATCAGGGCCGAACGTCGCTATAAACAGCTCAAAAATAAGGGTCTGAATGCAGACTACGATAAAATTTTAACTGATTTGCAACAGCGTGACTTGCGCGATAGTGCGCGCAGCGCATCGCCGCTGATACAAACGCCTGATGCGCTTTTGCTGGACACTACCCAACGCGATATTCAGCAGGCAGTAGATTTTGTATTAACCGCCTACAAAAAATTGTCATAATTTTAAATAAAAACATATTTAAGTCATTGAACATAAGCAATTTTTTGTGTAAGATGCGTGATTCGTGTTGTGTGTTAGCAAACAAATTTGCCACATAACGTTTATTTAACTACCCCACTGCTAGGTGGGAATACTTTTAGGCTGTATTTAATAAAAAATATAGCTTAATTAATTTTTTAGGTATCTTTAATTTAATGGCTTCTACTTCTAAATCAACTCCATCTTCTTCAATGGAATCCTTTGCCGCGCTTTTTGAAGAAAGCTTAGCGCGCCAAGAAATGCGCTCTGGCGAAGTAATTACCGCCGAGGTTATCTTTATCGACAGCGACCACGTGATTGTGAACGCTGGCTTAAAATCTGAAAGCGTCATCGACGTTGCCGAATTTAAAAATGGTGCTGGTGAACTCGAAGTGGCCGTAGGCGACTTTGTCAAAGTATGTATTGAAAAACTCGAAGATGGTTTTGGCTCTACGCAACTTTCGCGCGAAAAAGCGAAGAAAATGCAAGCTTGGCTAGATTTAGAAGATGCTATGAACGAAGGCCGTGTAGTAAAAGGCTTTGTGAGTGGTAAAGTTAAAGGTGGCTTACGCGTTGCGGTTAATGGCATTATGGCTTTCCTACCAGGTTCATTGGTAGATGTGCGCCCAGTAAAAGACACTACTCCATTCGAAAACAAAGAATGGGATTTCAAAGTTATCAAATTAGACCGCAAACGTAACAACATCGTGGTTTCTCGCCGTGCGGTAATGGAAGTTTCTGCTGGTGCAGACCGTGAAGCATTAATGGGCACACTCACCGAAGGCGCAACTGTTAAAGGTATTGTTAAAAACATCACTGATTACGGCGCATTCGTTGATTTGGGTGGCATTGATGGCTTGCTACATATCACTGATTTAGCTTGGCGTCGCGTGAAGCACCCATCAGAAGTGCTGACAGTAGGCGAAGAAGTTGAAGCGAAAATCTTGAAATTCGATCAAGAGAAAAACCGTGTTTCATTGGGTATTAAACAGTTGGGCGACGATCCATGGGTAGCATTAACCCGTCGTTATCCTGTCAGCACACGCTTGTTTGGCAAAGTATCTAATATTACGGATTATGGCGCATTTGTTGAAGTGGAGCCAGGCATTGAGGGTTTAGTCCACGTATCAGAAATGGATTGGACCAACAAAAATATTCACCCAGGTAAAATCGCACAATTGGGCGACGAAGTTGAAGTGATGATTTTAGAAATTGACGAAGAACGTCGTCGTTTATCACTCGGCATGAAACAATGTAAAGCCAACCCATGGGACGACTTTTCAGCGACACATGCTAAAGGTGACAAAGTATCTGGCCAAATTAAATCGATTACCGACTTTGGCGTCTTTATCGGCTTGCCAGGCGGCATTGATGGTTTAGTGCATTTGTCTGATTTATCATGGACGCAAACTGGCGAAGAAGCCATTCGCAACTTTAAAAAAGGTGACGAGCTAAATGCAGTTATCTTAGCCATTGATGTGGAAAAAGAGCGTATTTCATTGGGTGTTAAACAACTGACAGATGACCCATCAGGCGCGACTGCTTCAGTTACTGCTGATGAAAAATCAGCTAAACCGAAAGCAAAACCAGCTAAAACTAAAGCAGAAGCACCTTCTGCTGAAGAAGCAGCGGCAGCTTCTGGCTCTACCAACCTTGGCGCGTTATTAAAAGCCAAAATGGACAGCAAGAAATAATTAATCACTAAAAGGCAAGCATAAGCCATGACAAAATCTGAGTTAATTAATTTACTAGCAGAGCGTTTTCCGCAGTTAGTGGTGAAGGACGCTGAGTTATCAGTAAAAGCAATTTTAGATGCGATGACTGATAATCTATCCACTGGCGAGCGTATCGAAATTCGTGGCTTTGGTAGTTTTAGCTTGAATTATCGCCCTCCCCGGTTGGGTCGCAACCCAAAGACTGGTAGTAAAGTGCAAGTACCTGCCAAGCATGTCCCGCACTTTAAAGCTGGTAAAGAGTTACGCGATCGTGTGGATTCTGCGGTTTAGTAATAGTTGATTTTAAAAAGGCGCTTGGTTCAAGCGCCTTTTTTTATGGTTTCTGACTATAGCTACTTAGAGTATTTCGTAGAGTAATTAGGAATAATTAGCCAGTGTGAACAAGCACAGGTAGAATATCACTAGTTGGAATCTAGCTAAAAATTAATAATATATGAATATTGAATTTGAATACTGGTGGTTATTGATTCTGCCCTTGTTTTTTACGCTGGGCTGGATAGCTGCGCGCGTGGATATTAAACAACTCCTCGCCGAATCCACTACACTTCCTGCAGCTTACTTTAAGGGCTTAAATTTTCTTATTAGCGATCAACACGCTAAAGCAGTAGAGGCTTTTTCTGAAGCGGTACAGGCTAATACCGATTCGCTAGAGTTGCATTTTGCACTGGGTAGCTTATTTAGGCGCACCGGTGAAACTGATCGTGCCATTAATATGCACTTGAATTTGCTGGATAAAAAAGAACTCACCGCCAATCAAAAAAGTGCAGTGAAAGCCGAGCTAGCACAAGACTATTTGAAAGCAGGTTTGTACGACCGCGCAGAGGAGCTATTTAAAGGCTTAGATGACACGCGCTATCGCCAGCCTGCGCTGCATTCACTCCTAGAAATCTATGTGCGTGAACGTGAATGGTTACAAGCCATACATGCCGCCACTGAGCTGGAACGCTTATCTGGTGTGCCTTTCAGGCGCGAAATTGCCCAGTATTACTGTGAGCTAGCGATGAATGCCTTAATTGCACAAAATCAAGATGCAGCACGCGTGCAGCTTGATTTGGCTTTGGGCGCGAATAAAAATTGTGTGCGCGCTAACGTGCTATTGGGCGACCTAGAAGCCAGCAACGGCGCACATCAGGCGGCCATCTCACATTGGAAGTGCATTGAGTTTCAACAGCCTGAGTATTTAGGCTTAATCGCCAATAAAATGCTGAAAAGCTATCGTGCAGATGGCAAGCTAAAACAAGGTTTAGTACAGCTAAATACTTATTTAGAGACTTACAAATTACCTTCGCTGATGTCCGCACTATACGAAGCTACATTGGCTGAAGAAGGCGCCGAAAAAGCCGCCAAATTAGCCAGAAATGAATTGATACGCCAGCCCAGCCTAACCACGCTAGACCAGCTGCTGCAGGCGCGTGCAATGGCTGACGAATCCAACACCAAGAAACAAACCAGCCAACAAAACAACAACCAAGACATTCAACTGATGCAGCAAACGGTGCGCAATGCCATAGGCAATCGCGCCGCTTACCATTGCAATCAATGTGGCTTTCGCGCCAAGCAACACCACTGGCAATGCCCAGCTTGCAATGCTTGGGAAGCACTACCTGCTGAGCCTAGCGAAGCAATTAGCCGTGAAATGACAGTTAAAAAAATAAAATAGTAAAAAAAATAGAAAGCAACCAAGTGCTTAATAACAAAGCAGATAGTAAAACAAATATTGATAAAATCAGCGGCAGCAAGATAATCGTAGCGCTGGATTATGCTGATGCGACAAGCGCAATGAGTCTGGTGAATCAGCTAGATCCGACTTTATGTAAACTAAAAGTGGGCAAAGAGTTATTTACTGCTGCTGGCCCGCAATTAGTCGAGCAATTAGTCGCAAAAAACTTTCAGGTTTTTTTAGATTTAAAATTTCATGATATTCCCAACACCGTTGCAAAAGCTTGCAAAGCAGCAAGTGATTTAGGCGTATGGATGCTAAATGTACATGCAAGCGGTGGTTTAGAGATGATGCAAGCTGCTAAGCAGGCAGTAGAAAAAAGCCCTAACCGACCTTTTTTAATTGCGGTTACTGTGCTGACAAGCATGAATAAGGCACAGCTTTCTTTAATCGGGATTAAAGGAACACTAGAAAATCATGTTGTTAGACTAGCTAAACTGACCAAACAGGCCGGCTTAGATGGTGTTGTCTGTTCTGCTGGCGAGGCGCCAAAACTTAGGAAAGAATTAGGATCTGATTTCTGCTTAGTCACACCTGGCATCCGCCCAGAGAATGCAAGCTTGGATGACCAAAAACGTGTTGCAAGCCCTAAAGCAGCACTTAGCATGGGTGCCAGCTATTTAGTCATTGGCAGGCCGATTACACAAGCCACACAACCACTGGCTGCCTTGACGCAAATTTACAAAGAAATCACTCAGCCACAGTAGTTAAAAGTTAAACAAAGCATTACACTGACGTTTTTCGTCGTCGTTTGTATATCTAGTTAGATAGGTGTTATTTAATACGACGCATTAAAAAAATGCTTATTTAAATATAACTATAGGGAGAATAATAAATGAAGAAAATACTCATCGCACTTTTTGCAACACTCGTTTTAAGCTTTAACGCATTTGCAGTTGTTAATTTAAACACCGCCACACAGGAAGAATTAGAATCTCTAGAAGGCATTGGCCCAGTAAAAGCGCAAGCGATTATTGATTACCGCAAAAAAAATGGGGGCTTTAAGTCTGTAGACGAGCTTGAAAAAGTAGATGGAGTCGGTGAAATTACCTTAAAAAATGTCCGTAAAGACGTTGCAGTAAGTGGTCGCACCACGGTTGTTGTACCAGCAGCTGATAAAGCAGCTTCTGATAAAAAAGCCAAGGAAGCTAAACCTACAAAAGATGCCAAGCCCGCTAAAGATACGAAGTCGGTAAAAGAAACTAAAGTAGACAAGCCTGCCAAGGAAACCAAAAGCAAAGAGGTTGGCACTGAAAAAGCAGCGGCTAGTGGAAAAGTTGCGGATAGCAAAGAAGTTAAAGAAGAAAAACCAGCTAAAGAATCTACAACAAAAAAAGATACTAAAGACAAAGATGTGAAAAAGGAAAAAGAAGCTAAAGCTAAAAAAACTGATACTGCTGACAAAGACAAAAAAGCCGAGGCAGACAAGAAGAAAGCTGCTGCTGATAAGAAAAAAGCGGATGCAAAAAAGAAAGCAGCCGATAAGAAAAAAGCTGAGTAACTTCTATTTAACGATTGTGTTAAATATAGCTCTCATCAAAAAGCCCGCAATTGCGGGCTTTTTAACGTAACAAGTCTATTTCAATCAATCATCATGACCTTGTTGATCATGTTTATTATGACCTTTTCCGTTCTTGTATTTTTTATGATGTTTTTTGTTATATTTTTTATTGCTACTAGTTTTAGATGATGGCTCATCAATTACTTTACCTACTACTGCACCACCAGCACCGCCTAAACCAGCACCAACAACCGCGCCTGTACCACTACCGCTAACTTTTCGGCCTACATACGCACCGCCAGCACCACCTGCAGCGCCACCTATCACAGCACCTGCCTGGCCGTCGCCTTTAGTGGTAACAGCACCACCCACACCGCCACCAACCGCACCACCTAATACTTCGCCAGTGCTTCCGCCAACGACACCACCAAGCGCTGTACCAGCTGCTGCACCTAAACCGCCGCCTACAGCAGTTTTAGCGTTGCTATCCGCAGCCATCGCTTGGCTAGAAAATAATAAAATTGCTAATAATGAACTGTTAACTAACTTCATGTGTATCCCTCTTTATTTAGAAAAATTATGTTTGAGTACGTAAAGTGTACAAGATGTTAAAAATACACAACATCGGGTATCGCTGATATCAATGTAAGAAAATTCTTACATTGATTATGATGACTATCTAGCGTAACAAGTATGTCAGCTTACTTAACGCGCATGCCAGGCATTGCGCCTACATCAGGGGATAAAATAAACGGTCCGCCATGTTCATCGCTGGCCGCCAGCACCATGCCTTCACTCATGCCAAACTTCATTTTACGTGGTGCTAAATTGGCCACCATCACAGTTAAACGGCCTTTTAAGGTTTCAGGATCGTAAGCTGATTTAATACCTGCGAACACTTGACGCGTAGATGGTTTACCATCAGTTTCTTCACCAATATCCAAGGTAAGTTTTAACAGCTTTTCTGCGCCTTCCACATGCTCGGCATTTACAACCTTGGCAATACGCAAATCTACTTTGGTAAAGTCATCAATACTGATATACGAGCCTTCAGCAGCATCGCTAGCAGCCAATACCGGTGCGGCGGCTGGCGATGCCGTTTTGATAAGTGCAGGTGTAGGTGCTAAATTTTCTTTATTGGCTTCTGTCATCGCTTCAATCGCTTTAGGGTCTATACGCGTTATTAAATGTTCGTACGAATTAATAGTATGATTTTTTTGTAAAAGAGAATCGGAAGAAATATTGCGCCAAGTTAAAGGTGCAATATTAAGAAATTTTTCTACCTCGCCTGCAAGCTTAGGTAAAACAGGCTTCAAGAACAAAGTTAGCAATCTAAACATTTCCAGAGCATTAGAGCAGACCTCTTGAAGCTCCGCTTCTGCACCGTCATGCTTTGCCATCAACCATGGCGCTTTCTCGGCTACGAAGCCATTTGCTAAATCTGCCAAGCGCATAATCTCGCGCAAAACTTTACCGTATTCTCTGTCTTCAAAATCTTGCTTAATGATGGTACTTGCTAATTGCATTTCAAGTATCACCGCATTAGCGGTAGTGTTAAGCTTACCATCGAATTTTTTGTTAATAAAACCTGCTGTGCGACTTGCAATGTTGATATATTTGCCTACCAGATCGCTATTCACGCGCGCAACAAAATCTTCCAGGTTTAGGTCGATATCTTCCATTGTTGAATTCAACTTAGCCGCGTAGTAATAGCGTAAATACTCAGGGTTTTTAATATGGTCTAAATAGCTGCGCGCAGTGATAAACGTACCGCGCGATTTGCTCATTTTTTCGCCATTCACTGTTAAAAAGCCATGTGCGAAAATCTGTGTCGGTTTGCGATAGCCACTGTATTCAAGGGTTGCAGGCCAAAATAGGGCATGAAAATATAGAATATCTTTGCCGATAAAATGATAAAGTTCAGTGGTTGAATCTTGCTTCCAATATTCGTCGAAATTTAGCTTTTCACCCTCTCCCATCAAGGGAGAGGGAATTGAGTCGGCAGCGTTTTCTGCATTTACTCTCACTTCCCCTGCCCTCTCTCCCCTTGCGGGAGAGAGTTGGAGAGAGGGGTTATCACACAAGTTTTTAAAGCTCGCCATATAACCGATTGGCGCATCTAGCCACACATAAAAATATTTGCCTGGCGCATCTGGAATCTCGAAGCCAAAATACGGCGCATCGCGTGAAATATCCCAATCGTTTAGGCCATTTTCAAACCACTCACCCATCTTGTTGGCGGCCTCGCCTTGAAGCGTTCCGCTTCGCGTCCAAGTTTTTAAAAAATCTTCACATTCACTTAATTTAAAAAAGTAATGTTCAGTCTCTTTGCGGATGGGCGCGGCGCCAGAAACTGCAGAGTAGGCGTTAATCAGCTCGGTAGGATTATAGGTTGCGCCGCATACCTCGCAATTATCGCCATATTGATCTTTCGCATGACATTTTGGACACTCACCTTTAATAAAACGGTCTGGCAAGAACATGTTTTTAACAGGGTCGTAAAACTGTTCAATGGTTTTAGTGGCAATTTTGCCGTTGGCTTTGAGTTTTCTGTAAATCGTTTGCGACAGCTCTTTATTCTCTTCCGAATTGGTGGAGTAATAGTTATCGAACTCAATCAGAAAATCTGTGAAGTCTGCGCTGTGCTCCTTATGTACAGCTTCAATCAAGGCTTCTGGCGTAATGCCCTCTTTCTCAGCCCGCAGCATAATCGGCGTGCCATGCGTATCATCCGCACACACATAGTGCACGGTGTGCCCCTGCATTTTTTGAAAGCGCACCCAAATGTCCGTTTGAATATATTCCACCAAATGACCAAGGTGAATGCTGCCGTTAGCGTAAGGCAGTGCGGAAGTAACCAGTATTTTTCTCATAGGCGCTATTTTAACAAATCAAGCTGTTAAAATGGCGTTTTGTTTCAAATAGAATTTACCATGGCCATTACCCAAGAAATCATCCAGAACGCGCTTAAAAACCTTACCGACCCGAACACCGGCAGGGACTTTATCAGCAGCAAATCCGCCAAAAATATTCAAATTAATGGTAGTGATGTAAGCGTGGATATTGTGCTGGGCTACCCAGCAATTAGCGTGATGGCTAGCGTGAAAACGCTGATAGAAAGTAGTTTGCAGGACATTGCCGATATTGGCAAAGTGACGGTGAATATTGGCAGCCGTATCGTGGCGCACAAGGCACAGCAAGGTGTAACGCTGCTGCCAAACGTCAAGAATATTATCGCGGTAGCATCGGGCAAAGGCGGTGTAGGTAAATCGACCACTTCAGTCAATTTGGCTTTAGCTTTGGCAGCTGAAGGCGCAACAGTGGGTTTGCTAGACGCCGATATTTACGGGCCCAGTCAACCACAAATGCTAGGCATTAGCGGTCGCCCAGAAAGCATGGATGGCAAAAGTATGGAGCCGATGCTGGCACACGGCATACAAGCCATGAGTATTGGCTTTTTGGTGGATACCGATACGCCCATGGTGTGGCGCGGCCCAATGGTGACGGGTGCGCTGGAGCAGTTACTGCGCGATACTAAATGGCGCGATTTAGATTATTTAATCGTTGATTTGCCGCCTGGTACAGGCGATATTCAACTCACACTGGCGCAGAAAATCCCGGTCACTGGTGCAATAATCGTCACCACACCACAAGATATCGCGCTGCTAGATGCGCGCAAAGGTTTGAAAATGTTCGAGAAAGTTGGCATCCCGATTTTGGGCATTGTCGAGAATATGAGCACGCACATCTGCAGCAATTGCGGCCATGAAGAACATATATTTGGGGCTGGTGGCGGCGCGTTAATGAGCAAAGATTACAACGTCGATTTACTTGGCTCGCTACCTCTAGACATCAGCATCCGCGAACAAACTGACAGCGGGCAACCAACGGTGATCGCTGCGCCTGATTCAAAAATCGCCAGCATCTACAAAGAAATTGCGCGTAAAGCGGCGATTAAAATCGCCAACGCAGGACTAGACCACAGTAGCAAATTCCCAAATATTGTGATTCAAAACACTTAACTTCACACTCACGCAGGTATGGAACTAAACCTGGATTCTTCGCTTTGCTCAGAATGACCGCTAAGCCAGTCATTGGCTTGCCCGTGAAATATATCAACTAAAGTTGGTTATTTACACGTCAAAGTGTATTATTCACACGCTAAAGCTGGTTATTCATGCGTAAAAACATGCCCTGCAAAGCAATACCCATGCGGCCTGCAGGGCATTGGTTTGAAGCTTATCTTAGTTCCACATCTTAACCGCAAGGGTCATGCCCGTTAAGTGCCCGCTGCTACACAGCGACCTTAACGTCATAACAATACACATCGACACCACATTCTGGCGTGATTAATGTCGCAGGAATATCGCCGCCGTTTCGCCATTGATCAACTGCCCATTGCTTGCCCTCACCTGTCACTAAAAACATGGCTACGTTGGTATTGTTTAAACGATTTTGGCTCATGGTCACGCGCTCTGCAGGTGGCTTGGGTGAGTTAAACACTGGCACTGCATCTGCGCTGTTATCTACCACATGGCCTGGAAACAAACTTGCGGTATGGCCATCTTCACCCAACCCAAGCAGCACTAAATCAAACGTGGGTACATTGGCTAAAGTTTTTGCATAGGCTTTTGCGCCTTCCACCGGCCCAAGCTCAGACGGAATGGCGTGAATCTGGTTTTTTGGAATGGCCACATGGCTTAACCACACTTGGTCTACCATCAAGCTGTTACGCTCTTCATCATCTACTGGCAGGCAGCGGTCATCGTTAATATAAATATGCCATTTAGACCAATCGGTCGGCATATCACGCAACAAACGGTAAATGGCGCGCGGTGTACTGCCACCTGCCAGCACAATCGAAAATGCACCTTTTTCTGTAATGGCGATTGCAGCATGATTCATAATCACATCGCACACAATGTGGCGCAACGATTCAATACTATCGAACAAATTCCAGCGTATATTTTTTGAGTGCATAATCTTTAAAAAGTGAGAATAAATCAGTGAGAAAATTTTGCGCGTATTTGACCCTATTTTACGCAAATTGTCATGCTTTTTATGTTTTTTTTGGCATTACTATTTTACGTAAACCTGCGCATGCATTATTATATCGGGTTACGCAAAAGGATAAAACATGCTGATTAAAGATGGTGAAGTTGTAAAGATTAACACTCCAACTGGCGACATGAATGCGCACATTTTTCGCCCAGTTGCCCCAGGTAAATATCCAGCAGTTTTAATGTATTCAGAGATTTTTCAAGTAACTGCACCCATACGCCGCACCGCAGCGATGCTGGCAGGACACGGCTTTATTGTGGCTTGCCCAGAGATTTACCACGAGCTCGAGCCTGCAGGCACTGTATTAGCGTATGACACTGATGGTACAGAACGCGGCAATGCACATAAAATCACCAAAAAGCTTTCGTCTTACGACAGCGACGCTAAAGCTGTATTAACCTATTTAGCCTCACGCGAAGACTGCACAGGCAGATTGGGCGTAATGGGTATTTGCATTGGCGGTCATTTGGCGTTTCGCGCCGCCATGAACCCAGAAGTATTAGCGGCCGTATGTTTTTACGCCACAGATATTCACAAAAAATCGCTAGGATTAGGAAAAAACGATAACTCGCTGGAGCGTGCAGGTGAAATTAAAGGTGAGCTACTGCATATTTGGGGCAAACAAGACCCGCATGTGCCACTTGAAGGGCGCAATATGATTAAAGCGCGTTTAGATGAAGTGGGCACACGCTATACATGGCACGAATTTAACGGCCAACACGCCTTTATGCGTGACGAAGGTCATCGTTACGATCCTGAATTGGCACTGCAAAGCTGGAACTTGTTACTTGCGCTGTTCCACCGTCGCTTAGGTTATGGCGATTTGGATATACAAATTGACGGCGCGGTAGCTGAAGCGCGTCATTAACTAGGTTTATTTTCAGTTCTATTTTTTCAGTATAAGATTTTTTAGGTTTTTTCACACACAACGAACTCCATCTAGGCCAAAAACCTGATGGTTCATTTCCCTCTACCACAGGGAACATTTAAAGGTAAATAATGAAATTAGCAATGTTAGGTTTAGGAAAAATGGGCGGCAACATGGCAGCTCGTTTATTACGTCACAAAATTGATGTGGTTGGATTTGATTTCAACCAAGAATTTGTCAATAATTTAGTCGAAAAAGAAGGCATGATTGGCGCTACTTCAGTAGCTGATGCAATCAGTAAGCTAGAAGGTCAGAAAATCGTATGGATGATGCTGCCAGCTGGTGAAATCACCGAGAAACAAATTCAAGATTTAATTCCTTTATTAAGTAAAGGCGATATCATCGTCGATGGCGGCAACTCCAATTACAAACACAGTCAACGTCGTGGCGCTATGCTGGCGGAACAAGGTATTGGCTTTATTGACTGTGGTACTTCTGGTGGTGTTTGGGGTCTGGATAACGGCTACTGCCTGATGTACGGCGGCGAGAAACAATATGCAGATGTATTGGCTCCTTATGCGCAAGCATTGACACACGCAGACCGTGGTTGGGCACACGTAGGCCCAGTTGGCTCTGGACACTTTACCAAAATGCTACACAACGGCATTGAATACGGCATGATGCAGGCATTAGCCGAAGGTCTGGACTTATTAAAAGGTAAAGAAGAATTCAATTTAGACTTAGCGCAAATCACTGAACTCTGGCGTCATGGCTCTGTTGTACGTAGCTGGTTGCTCGACCTGACAGCCGAAGCCCTGAAAGATGACCAGACACTGGAAGCCATCGCTCCTTACGTTGCTGACTCTGGCGAAGGTCGCTGGACAGTGGTTGAAGCGGTTGAGCAAGGTGTCGCGGCACCCGTATTGACAGTAGCATTACAGGCCCGCTTCAGAAGCCAAGACTCAGATGGATACAGCTACAAACTGTTATCCTTGATGCGCAATGCTTTTGGTGGCCATGCCGTTAAAAAGAACTAAACAGCACAGCATCTAACCCACTGTATTTAACGATAAGGTTTAATCAATGACGAACACTATAGACCCTTGCACGCTTGTGCTATTTGGTGCCAGCGGTAATTTGGCACGCGTTAAGCTATACCCCGGCCTGTTTAGGCTAGATTTAATTGGGCGCTTACCGCCTGAGCTTAAAATTTTAGCGGTAGGTCGCCAATTGGTTGATTTAGAAGCGTGGCGTGCTGATATTAAAAGTATGCTAGATGCTAAATTTAAAAAAGGCTACGATGCAGCGGCTTTTGAGCGGTTTATCGCACGTAATTTTTATCATGCCAATCCACCAACCGATCCAGATGCATTTAATAAGCTTAAAAACACATTAAGTGACACAAATACATTCCCGCAAAACTTGGCTTACTTTTTATCAGTACGCCCAACTGATTTTGCGCCAGTAGTGGAATCTCTGGCTAAAGTGGGTTTGACGCAAGAAGATAAATTTTGGCGCCGTGTAGTGGTAGAAAAACCGTTTGGTACTGATTTACCTAGCGCTAAAGAACTACAAGCTGCACTGACTAAAAACCTAAAAGAGCACCAAATTTACCGTATCGACCATTACTTAGGTAAATCGGCACTGCAAAATATTTTATTACAACGGTTTACCAATACGCTGCTAGAGCCGATTTGGAACAATCAATATATTGACCACGTGCAAATCACCAATACCGAAATGCTGGGCGTAGGCGACCGCACCCAGTTTTATGACAGCACGGGTGCGCTACGTGACATGATTCAAAGTCATATTTTACAAACATTGGCGCTTACCACCATGGAAATGCCAAAAGACTTAACACCAGAAGGCATGCGCGAAGCCAAAATTAAGTTGTTAGAGAAAATTCGTGCTATTCCTGTCAATGAATTGAGCAAACATGCTTTCCGTGCCCAATATGCTGCAGGTGAAGTCTTTGCTTCTGACGGCAGGGGCGAAAAAGTACCTGGTTATTTAGAAGAGTTGGGCAACAAAGACAGTGTTGTTGAAACCTACGCTGCACTTAAATTATTCATCGACAACCCACGTTGGCAAGGCGTGCCGTTTTACATTCGCACCGCCAAGCGCTTGCACGAGGCCGATACACGCATTGCGATTCGCTTTAAAAAGTCGCCGTTACAAGTCAACAGCCAAGACCAAAACTGGCTGATTATTGGCATTCAACCGCGCGAGTGCATTAAGATAGAAATTCAAGCCAAAGTGCCAGGCTTAGACATTAAAACACGTACGATTCAGCTAGATGCGGCTAACCGCTTGCCTGAGGATGATACAGTAGACGCTTATGAAGCTTTGTTGCTCAACTTAATGCAGGGCGACAACTCAAATTACCTGCATATTAGTGAGGCCGAAGCACAATGGCGTTTGGTTGACCCAGTAGTAAAAGCTTGGGCAACCGACAAAACGCCTGTACATCAATATCCTGCTGGTTCGCGCGACCCAGAAGCCTCAAAAGTAATTTTTGAAGCAGAAGATCAATTTTGGCGGTATAGCATTGAGTTAGGCGGAGATAAGTAGAAAACGCGATAAAAAGCCTGCACGAGTTAATTGATGCGTTGCGTGCTACTCGAAATGCTCTTGCACTACGTGTACATTCCGCTTTCTGCGTTGCGTGCGCCTTTCACTTAATCTCACGCAAGCACTTTCTCACTGTTTTCTAAGTTAGAATTTGTACACCTAGTACAAAAAATCGCACACAAACCTGTCACGCACTTTATAATGCCCAATCTATTCATTGGGCATTATTTTTTTAGCGTAAAGAACACAAACTATGAGTATAAAATCGGATAAATGGATTCGTAAAATGTCGCTCGAACACGGCATGATAGAGCCGTTTGAGCCCAATCAAGTCAAGATGAACACTGCAGGTGAACGCATGGTGTCGTACGGCACCTCTAGTTATGGCTATGATATTCGCTGCAGTAAAGAATTTAAGCTGTTTACCAACTTAAATAGCACCATTGTTGACCCGAAAAATTTCGACCCGAATTCATTTGTGGAAGTGAATGCCGACTTCTGCATTATTCCACCTAATTCATTTGCGCTTGCCCGCACGGTAGAGTATTTCCGCATCCCGCGTAACGTACTCACTATTTGTTTAGGCAAGTCGACTTATGCGCGTTGCGGCATCATCGTGAACGTCACCCCGTTTGAGCCAGAGTGGGAAGGCTATGTGACGCTCGAGTTTAGTAATACAACGCCATTACCTGCAAAAATCTATGCGAATGAAGGTTGTGCGCAAGTACTATTTTTTGAAGCGGACGCGGATGACGTATGCGAAACCAGCTACAAAGACCGTGGCGGCAAGTATCAAGGCCAGGTGGGCGTAACGCTACCTAAAATTTAATTAAACCTACTAAGCTCGCTAATACCGTGTTGGCTTCTTTCGCATCTGCCTCAATGTATAAAACATACGATTTCGTTGATGCTCAATTGCCGCCTTGTCCTGGTTTTTCTTATGGCATCGCTCGTGACGGTTTAATGGCGTAATATGGCTAAAAAATACCTAACAGAAATAAATGTTGTGGGATGTAGCGCAAGAAGACGCGGAGCGAAAGACGAGACAGTATGTTTTATTACGGCGAGGATTGAGCGAGCACGCGCCAAGAATTTTCAGGCTGCGATTCGCTCGCAAAATTAATTTATGAAGGTATTTGAATGAAATTTAGATTTCCAGTCGTCATCATTGACGAAGACTTTCGCTCTGAAAACTCTTCTGGCTTAGGCATTCGCATGCTGGCCAAAGCCATCGAAGAAGAAGGTTTTGAGGTGCTGGGTGTTACCAGTTATGGCGATCTCACTTCATTCGCGCAGCAACAAAGTCGTGCTTCGGCCTTTATCTTGTCGATTGATGACAATGAATTTGTGGAAGAGAATCAAGACGCGTTAGATAATTTGCGTAAATTTGTGGATGAGATTCGTTATCGTAACGAAGAGATTCCCATCTTTTTGCATGGCGAAACACGCACTTCCCGCCACATCCCAAATGAAATCCTACGCGAGTTGAATGGCTTTATTCATATGTATGAAGATACGCCAGAGTTTGTGGCGCGCTATATTTTACGCGAGGCGCGTACTTATTTAGATAGCCTTGCCCCGCCGTTTTTTAAAGCCCTGACGGAATACGCGGCCGATGGCTCCTACTCTTGGCATTGCCCTGGGCACTCCGGCGGTGTGGCGTTCTTAAAATCGCCTGTCGGCCAAATGTTCCATCAATTTTTTGGCGAGAACATGCTGCGTGCCGATGTCTGTAATGCAGTGGATGAACTTGGCCAATTGCTGGATCACACTGGCCCAGTCGCAGCATCAGAGCGTAATGCGGCACGCATTTACAACTGCGATCATTTGTATTTTGTCACTAATGGCACATCGACCAGCAATAAAATGGTGTGGAACAGTACCGTTGCGCCAGGTGACGTGGTGGTGGTGGATCGTAACTGTCATAAATCGATTCTGCACGCCATTATCATGACTGGCGCAGTGCCGGTGTTCTTAATGCCTACCCGTAACCATTTTGGCATTATCGGGCCGATACCAAAAAGCGAATTTGAGTGGGAAAACATTCAAAAGAAAATTGATCGTAATCCGTTTATTTTGGACAAAACTGCTAAACCACGTGTGCTCACCATTACGCAATCAACTTACGACGGCGTGCTGTACAACGTGGAAGAAATTAAAGACATGTTGGACGGAAAAATTGATACGCTGCATTTTGACGAGGCTTGGCTACCCCACGCCACCTTCCACGATTTCTATGGTGATTATCACGCCATTGGTGAAGGACGTCCGCGCTGTAAAGAAAGCATGGTATTTTCAACGCAATCTACCCACAAATTACTGGCAGGCCTAAGTCAAGCCAGCCAAATTTTGGTACAAGATGCCGAAAATAATAAGCTAGACCGCGATGTATTTAACGAATCTTACTTAATGCACACTTCAACCAGCCCACAGTATTCTATCGTTGCCAGCATTGATGTCGCTGCCGCCATGATGGAAGCGCCCGGCGGCACTGCATTGGTAGAAGAAAGCTTGATGGAAGCGCTCGATTTCCGCCGCGCCATGCGCAAAGTAGATGAAGAATGGGGTGCAGACTGGTGGTTTAAAGTTTGGGGGCCAGATGATTTAAGTGAGGAAGGCTTAGAAGAGCGCGAATCTTGGATGCTGCACGCCAACGATGCTTGGCATGATTTTGGCAATTTAGCGCCAGGTTTTAATATGCTAGACCCAATCAAAGCTACCATCATCACGCCAGGTTTAGGCATTAAAGGTGATTTCTCAGATAAGTT
Organism: Pseudomonadota bacterium; assembly: GCA_020053735.1. Lineage (GTDB taxonomy): Bacteria > Pseudomonadota > Gammaproteobacteria > Burkholderiales > Methylophilaceae > Methylotenera_A. The sequence continues at coordinate 84,107 of JAGVMP010000013.1, read as the reverse complement.
TGGAATCCCCGCAGCCATTGTGACTAAATACTTGGCTGAACATGGCGTAATCGTAGAAAAAACAGGTCTGTATTCATTTTTTATTATGTTCACCATCGGCATTACTAAAGGCCGTTGGAATACGCTGGTGGCGGCTTTACAGCAATTTAAAGATGATTACGACAAGAATCAGCCGCTATGGAAGGTATTGCCAGAGTTCTGTCTAAAACAGCCCCGTTATGAAAAGACTGGCCTACGTGATTTGTGCGAACAAATTCATGCGGTGTACAAAGCCAATGATGTGGCGCGCTTAACCACAGAAATGTATTTATCGGACATGGTGCCAGCCATGAAGCCTACCGATGCCTTTGCTAAAATGGCCCACCGCAAGATTGACCGCGTGCCGATTGATGAGCTGGAAGGTCGCGTGACGGCGGTGCTACTCACGCCCTACCCACCTGGAATTCCACTATTGATTCCGGGCGAGCAGTTTAATAAAACGATTGTGAATTATTTAAAATTTGCACGCGAATTTAACGAGAAATTTCCTGGGTTTGAGGCGGACAATCACGGTCTGGTGAAGGAGATTGTGGAAGGTAAGGCGGTTTATTTCGTAGATTGTGTTGAGAAATAAGCACAATTGAACTTATCTTTGATTTGACTTTGTTGGCAGCGCCTCGCTGTACAAAAACGTACTATCTTCGGCTAGCCGCCTTGTCAAATCATGATAAATTCAATTGCTGTATTGATTTAAACTTACATGTGAAATAAATGTGCTCTGCAGTCCAATACCCATGCGGGTTACAGAGCATCGATTTAATGATTATTTTCTAACATAAATTAAGTCGCTATATTGCAGACCATTTGTAGACAAATGGTCTTTTTTTTCACTTAATTGCCACACATTTGAATCAATCGTTTCAAAAAAAGCATCACCAGTAAACTCGGCTTGCACTTCTGTCACATAGAGTTTGTTGGCATGTTTTACACCCTCTTGATACAACTCTGCACCGCCAATTAAAAATGGTTCTGCATCATTATTAGTCAATAGTAAAGCGGCTTGTAAGCTATGTGCAATAAACGCACCTTCTACTTGATAATGTTTGTTTCGGGTAACAATGACAGTGGTGCGGCCTGGTAACAAACGCCCCAACGACTCATAGGTTTTGCGCCCCATGATAATATGATGCCCCATGGTAAGTGCGCGGAAGCGTTTTAAATCCTCGGGTAAGTGCCACGGTAATGTGTTATTAATGCCAATGACGTTGTTTTTTGCGTGGGCAACAATAAGCGAAAGTGGTTTCATGGGCGTATTATACTAGTCTTTTATTTCTAGATTAAAAATCAGAATTCACTTGCAAATTAGCTATCCAAAATCGTTTTTAAAGCTGTTGCTGATTGGCTTTGCCTTGGTGATGCTACCTTTGCTGGTGGCATTTGTGAACGCCAATCTCTATTTTGACCGCCTGACCAAGCAAAGCTTGTTTAATATGTCACAGGCGGTGGAAACCACGCGCGCTAGCCGTATTTTATTAGAAGAGCTTGCGGTGATGGAGCGTAGCGCACGCCAATATTTTGTATTAAAAGACAAATTACTGCTCACCAATTACATTAATGCGCATCGCCGCTTTAACATCGCTATCGATGGCTTGCAACAGCAGCCAATGATTAAACCGCTCGCCGCTGCCCTAAAGCAGTTTTCTAACCAAGAGTACCGCTTATTTTCCACTATCAGCCAAGCCAGCGACTCTTTTGATTATGACCAAGCAATCACTAATGCATTTATCGAGCTAAGTGCGCAGGCCAATCAAATGATTAAAGAAAACAATCAGTTAATTGACAAAGAATCCGCCTTGTTTACCGCCAAAGTGGCACGCACGCAACGCTTGTTATTTTGGCAAATGCTCACGCTCATCCCGCTAGCCATTATCATCGCTGGCATTATTACGTGGATGATTGCGCGGCCGATTCGCCGCATGGACGATGCGATTAACCAGCTGGGCGCTGGCAATTATGAACAAGCGATTAAAATTAATGGTCCTGGCGATTTGCGCACACTCGGTGCAAGGCTAGATTGGCTGCGTATTACGCTCAAAGACCTACACCAGCATAAACAACTTTTTTTACAACAGGCATCGCATGAGCTGAAAACACCACTCACCGCCATTCGGGAGGCCAGCGAACTGTTAAATGATGGCGTGACGGGCGAGCTAAGTCCGCAACAGGTAGATGTGATTCGAATATTGCGTGATAACGGCCTTCGTCTACAAAACATGGTAGAAAATCTACTTAAATATACTGAGATTCAATTTGCCAGCATCTCCTTGAATGATGCAAAGAGTGACTCGAAACTTAATCTGCGCTCACAGCCTCTTAAAAATATACTAGATGAGACTTTGCAAGCGTATGAATTAAGCATTGCTAATAAAAAAATTACGGTACAGACGCATGCAGAAAATATTGTCATACGAAAAAACACTGAAAAACTGCGCAGCATATTGGATAATTTAGTTTCGAATGCAGTTAAATTTACCCCAGAACATGGCGAGATAAGTGTGATTGCCAGCCAAACTAAAACAACGATGACGATAGCCGTCATCGACACTGGACCTGGTATTACAGAAAATAATAAGTCTGCACTATTTGAACCATTTTATCGTGGTAACCAAGCTAATACTGGTTTAGTATCTGGTAGCGGCTTAGGCTTATTTATTGCCAAAGAGGCTGCCAACTCGCTTAGCGGCGTGCTTAGCCTTGTACCATCTGAAATTGGTGCACACTTTATATTAACCATACCAACGTCTAATTTGAATGTTTAACATGACAAAAATACGCGCACTAATATTACTGTGGGCCTGCCTGGCAACTGCTTGCGTAAGCCCTGTAAGGCAGCAGCATGAGGCAGTCAAGGCAAACCAACCAGTGAAGGTAAACCCCACTAAAAGCTTAGATGCGACTGAGTTTTTAACCTTTGCAGAAACTTTTTCCAACTCCCCTGCAGATTTGCAAAAGCAGGTGCTGATCGAAACCAATCATGCATTAGCGCTTAACCCGAATGACCTGTTGCATCGCATGAAGTTGGTGATGATTTATGGTTTACCCACTAGCAGTGTACTTGATACGCCCAAAGCCCAAAACCTGTTACAACAAATTTTACAGGAAGATATTTTAGCTAACTCACAACTGGCATTTTCCAACTTGCTATTTGACCATTTAGTGGTGGTTAATAAAGCCGCCAAAAATAATAATGGTGACCCAAAACGGTTAGAAAGCTTGCAGCAAAAAAATGAAGTTTTGCAAATTAAATTAGATGTCACGCAGCAAAAGTTAGAGGCTGCCCAGCAAAAACTAGATGAATTGAAGAAAATTGAAAAATCCATGGGCGAGCGCTAGGCTGCCCCTTAAAAGATAGATAACGCTACGCCCAAAAAATAATCACTACTTATAATCACTACTTAGCATGATGCCACTTATTTTAATCGTTGATGATGATGCAGATATTTTAAAGCTGCTTGAGATGCGGCTTACTGCCAGTGGCTACCAAGTTGCCAGCGCGCACTCTGCGCAACAAGCCTTATCTTTGTTTAGTATGCAAATGCCCGCACTCGTGATTAGCGATTTACGCATGCCCGATATGGATGGGTTTGCTTTGTTTGAGGCGATCCATGCGCTTAATCCCACGGTACCGTTTATATTACTGACGGCACATGGCTCTATTCCCGAGGCGGTACATGCCACGCAACAAGGCGTGTTTAGCTTTTTAACCAAACCGTTCGATAGTAAAAACTTACTGCAACAAGTGGAGTATGCCCTCAAAATTGCGCCCAGCGCGCAACATGTATTGTCGAATGAAAACAGTTGGTGTGCCAACATTGTATGTAGCAGCCAGAAAATGAAAAGCCTGTTGGCGCAAGCCAAGTTAATTGCAGCCTCGGACGCCAGCGTGCTGATTCAAGGCGAAAGTGGCACTGGCAAGGAACTGCTAGCCCAATCTATACATCAGGCCAGCACTCGAAGCAGCAAGCCATTTGTTGCGATTAACTGTGCGGCACTGCCTGAAGCTCTGTTAGAATCTGAATTATTCGGACACAGCAAAGGCGCCTTTACTGGCGCCACGCGTGACCATCAAGGTTTAATCAAGAATGCGCATGGCGGTACGCTATTTTTAGACGAGATTGGCGACATGCCGCTGGCGATCCAGGTCAAACTATTGCGCGCCTTGCAAGAACGTGTGATTCGTCCTGTTGGCTCTACCGAACAAACCAACATTGATATCCGCCTTATTTGTGCCACGCATAAAAACCTGCTCGAAGCGATGCAAGCCAATCAATTTAGGGAAGATTTTTATTACCGTATTAATGTGGTGAGTTTAGAAATTCCGCCGCTAACAGAGCGGCGTGAAGATATTACCCTGCTAGCCAACCACTTTTTAACAAATTTAAACAAAAAATATCAAAAGAAACTAAACGGCTTTGCCGCAGAAGCGCTTGAAACCTTGCTGGCAGCGCCATGGCCAGGAAATGTGCGGCAACTGCAAAATATTATTGAGCAAGTAGTGGTGCTGGCTACTACACCCATTATCACTAGCAAACTCGTGCAAAAAGCGCTGCATGACAACATTGCCAGCATGGTCTCATTTGACGCTGCCCGCAAAAATTTTGAGCAGCAATATTTAATTAACCTGCTTAAGGCAACACAAGGCAATGTGACCCAAGCAGCACGCATTGCCGACCGCAACCGCACTGATTTTTATAAATTACTGCAGCGTCATCAAATCAACCCTGTCTTATTCAAAGACTCTGTGCTTAAAGATTCACAAAACGCAGAATAACGTCGCAGTTTGGCGACAAAAAAAGTGCTTAGTTTTCATCAAGTTATCTATCTTGCCGTAAATACTGTCTCTTTTTAAAGACATTACTCTCAAAGCTAATATTTTAAAATTAACCTAAGCAGTTGTTTTATATACAGAAATAATTGTGGCACGGCATATGCTAATACTAAAACATAATTATTTTTTTATTGTTTTTTAGGAGCCCGATCATGATGAAGTTAAATCAATTAAGCACATTTAATAAAGCGTCAATTATGCTTATCACTGGCATTTCACTTGCTAGCCTTACGATACCGTACGCAAAGGCAGAAACTAAAGTGAGAGATGTGGCTGCAGAATCACCAATTGATGCTGATTTTAAGCAGCTAGATGTAAATAGCGATAAAAAAATCTCTTTGAAAGAAGCTGTAAAAGACAAAGCATTAGCAACTGGCTTTGATGTCACTGACCTGAATAAAGATGGCAACATTACACCCGATGAATATGCCAGCTTCAAAGGTAGCACCGTAAAGCCCTTAGACAGTTCAGCCTCTAGCGTGATGCCACCTACAACTCCATAAATTCCCCGAGCAATAACCCTATGAGTCTCCCCTTAGATTTGTAGGTTTAGCCACACTGCCCTGCAGTGTGGCTTTTTTTCCATAAAAAATAAACTTAATTAAAATAAATTTAATAATAGATTCGGTAAATTATTCTTGTCCTACCTGATACACCTCGTAATCCACTTCAACAATTTTACCTGTTACGGCATCAACTTCTACTTTAATCTCTTCTTTATCCGCTTCTAAAATATCGAACTCATAAGTGGCCTTACCATCTGACTCAAGCTCATATTCAGTTTCTACTACCGTACCCGGATGCGCCGCAAGTGCTGTTGCTTTAGCATCAGCTTCACTTACTTTTGCAATTGCCTTGAATTTAGCGTCGTCAGCTTTTACTTCTTGCTCAATTTCAATAATTTTACTGGTTTTAACATCGCATTCAATATCCCACGCGGTGCCATCTGCAGATTCAATGTCAAACTCATACACAGGTTGCTTATTCTCTGATTTAAGTTCAACTTTAACAATTTTTCCATCATGCTTGCTCAGGGCAGCTTTAACGCATTTACCTAGACTATCGTAAGCTTTTGGTTTGATGCTGGCGTGATCTGCTGTTGCAATTGATGTAAAAGTTGCAGCCAATACAGCAGCGCCTAATGTTAAGTGTAATTTCATGGTTTATCTCCTAAATGAATAAATGTAAGCGAAGCAAAAATACAAACCAAATATCTTAGCCAACACATAGATTAAGGCAACTGCAAAAAATTTCAATAAGTGTTTGAATATTTTACACTTTTATTACATTTTTGGTTATAGCCAGCCAGAAAATGACGATTTAAAACCAGCTTAAACGGCAACAAGGCCTTTAATGGCAGGATGTGGATCATAGTTTTCCAACGTAAAGTCTTCAAACTTAAAGCTGAAAATATCGTTGACTGCGGGATTGATACGCATAGTAGGCAGGCTCCGCAAATCGCGCGAAAGCTGCTCATTGACCTGCTCAAAATGGTTGTTATAAATGTGAGCATCGCCCAGCGTGTGCACAAAATCACCTAGTTTTAAATTGCATACTTGCGCGACCATCATCGTTAGCAAAGCATAAGAAGCAATGTTAAACGGCACGCCTAGGAATATATCGGCACTGCGTTGATATAACTGACAACTCAATTTTGACCTTTGATCCGTCTCGTCTGGGGATGCAGGTGCCACATAAAACTGAAAAAAAGCATGGCATGGCGGCAATTTCATTTTATCCACATCGGCCACATTCCATGCACTTACAATGAGTCTGCGCGAATCAGGATTAGTCTTGATGGCATTCACCACTTGCGTAATTTGGTCAATGTGCGTGCCATCTGGTGTTGGCCAATTGCGCCATTGGTAACCATATACTGGACCTAAGTTGCCATGCTCATCCGCCCATTCATCCCAAATACGCACACCATGTTCTTTCAGGTAAGCAATGTTGGTGCTACCTTGCAAAAACCACAACAACTCGTGAATAATTGATTTTAAATGCACTTTTTTAGTGGTCAGTAACGGAAAGCCTGCGTTCAAATCGTAACGCATTTGGTAGCCAAATACTGATACTGTGCCAGTCCCAGTGCGATCGTGCTTTTGCGCGCCGTGGGCTAACACGTGTCTCAGTAAATCGGTATATTGTTTCATTGGCTTTTCGTCACGATAAAATCTTTAATGGCATCCACGCTAGCATCCATCACCTCAAATTTTTGCGGCAAATCTTCTATATTATTTAGGCTCGCAGGCCGCTCTGGCACTTGGCCTAGTGCTACTACAATGGCATCTTCAAACTTAGCAGGTTGAGCAGTTTCCAGCACCAGCATTGGTATATCTTTATTTCGCTGGGGTTGAGATAAATAGTGTAGCGCAACTTTCAAGCCATCCGCGGTGTGCGTATCGATAACCACATTATATTTAGCTTTAGTTTCACGAATGGTTTGCATACGATTTGCATGACTGCTACTACCTGACACAAAGCCATAATCAGCCAGTTGTGGTAACAATTCTTTAATCTCAAACGCACCGCCTTTATCTACACTGCTCCATAATTCGCGCACTTTTGCACCATCGCGTCCAACCAAATCGTACACAAAGCGCTCAAAGTTACTCGCTTTGCTGATGTCCATCGATGGGCTACTGGTTTGATAAGTATTGGCCGCCCCGCGTGGGCGATAAATGCCAGTTTTAAAAAACTCATCCAGCACATCATTTTCATTGGTTGCCACGACCAGCTTGTTTATCGGCAAGCCCATCATCCGTGCAATATGGCCTGCGCATACGTTGCCAAAATTGCCGCTAGGTACAGCAAAATCCACCTTCTGTGCATTATTTTGCGTGACAGCGAAATACCCCTTAAAGTAATACACCACCTGCGCAACGATGCGGCCCCAGTTAATAGAGTTGACCGCGCCGATTTTGTACTTGGCTTTAAAAAGTGAGTCGTTACTGACAGCTTTTACCATGTCTTGCGCATCATCAAACACGCCTTTTACGGCAATATTAAAAATATTGTCATCTTGCAAACTGAACATCTGCGCTGTTTGAAAGCGGCTCATTTTTTGGTAGGGCGATAACATAAATACGCGCACGCCTTCTTTACCACGCATGGCGTATTCAGCAGCTGAGCCAGTATCGCCCGAAGTAGCGCCTAAAATATTGGTGGTTTCATTGCGTTTTTTAAGCACATACTCAAATAAATTACCAAGCAACTGCATGGCCATGTCTTTAAACGCCAACGTTGGGCCATTGGAAAGGCTTAACAAATACAGATTGTGTTCTAGCTTAAGTGTGGGCGTGATATCCTCTGCGTTTTGGCCTGCGCGTGTAAAGCCGTATACCTCGGCACGATACGTTTTGTCGATAATCGCTTTTAAATCCACTGCTGGAATATCATCAATTAATCTGCTTAAAATATAAAACGCCAAGTCACGATAATTTAAACCGCGCATGGCGCTTAAATCAGCGTCGCTGAGTTGTGGATAGTGGACTGGCAAGTACAGGCCACCATCGGGCGCCAAGCCACCTAATAAAATATCACTAAAACCAATTGCTGGCGATTGCCCGCGCGTACTGATGTATTTCATAGCCTATTAATTATTTACCTGGGTTTCATTACTTGGGTTTATTTACCAAGCTCTTCCATACGAATTTTGACCACTTTACCGACAATCGCAGGTAGCGCTTCAATCGCCGCAATGCCTACATCCATATTTCTTTCTTGGGTAATATGCGTCAAAATCACAATATCTGCCTCAGTTTCGTTGTCTGCAGGTTCTTTTTGCAGCATGGCATCAATTGATATATTTAGATCGGCCAAAATTTTGGTGACCCCAGCCAGCACACCGGGTTTATCACTGGCGCGCAATCGCAAGTAATAGGCGCTATGCACTTCTGCAATGTTTAACACCGGCAAATCAGCGACACTGTTGGGCTGGAAGGCCAGGTAAGGTACGCGCTGTTCTGCACTAGCATTCTGTAAACGCGCCACATCCATTAAATCGGCTACCACTGCACTGGCTGTCGGCTCTGCGCCTGCGCCTGCGCCATAATACAGAGTTGGGCCAACTGCATCGCCCTTCACCACCACTGCGTTCATGGCACCATTGACGTTGGCCACCAAGCGCTTTTCTGGGATAAGCGTAGGGTGCACGCGTAACTCAACACCGGCATCTGTGCGTTTCGCAATCCCCAGCAATTTAATGCGATAACCTAACTCCTCTGCGTATTGAATATCGGCCTGTTGCAGCTTGGTAATGCCTTCTGTGTAAGCCTGCTCAAATTTCATCGGCATACCAAAAGCAATCGCGCTCATGATCGTCAACTTATGTGCGGCATCAATCCCTTCCACATCAAATGTCGGATCGGCTTCGGCATAGCCCAAACGTTGTGCTTCTCCCAACACATCTGTAAACGCCAAGCCTTTTTCACGCATTTCTGTGAGGATAAAATTAGTGGTCCCGTTGATAATACCTGCCACCCACTCGATTTTGTTTGCACCTAAGCCTTCACGCAGCGCTTTAATAATGGGGATACCGCCCGCTACAGCTGCTTCAAACGCCACGATGACATTTTTTGCCAGCGCAGCTGCAAAAATCTCATTACCATGTAATGCCAGTAATGCCTTATTAGCCGTCACTACGTGCTTACCATTTTCGATGGCTTTAAGCACTAGTTCTTTACTCAGCGTATAGCCGCCAATGAGCTCTACCACCACATCTACATTTGGATTATTAACCACAGCAAATGCGTCGTTGGTCACCTCCGCATTGCCGCCTGTCAGTGTTTTAGCATGTTCAACGTTTCTATCGGCTACCTGCACTACGTTAATCGCCACGCCTGTGCGGCGGGTGATTTCTGCCGCATTGCGTGTTAAAACGGCATAAGTACCGCCGCCAACTGTACCGATGCCCAACAAACCTACATTTAAATGCTTCAAACTAATGCTCCATGCTTTTTTCTATAATTTTCTAAAAATCTGGCAATTCGTTTCATTGCTTCGGTCAGGTCATCTATGTTGGGCAAAAACACTACTCTGAAGTGATCTGCCGTTTTCCAATTAAAGCCAGTACCTTGTACTAGCAACACTTTTTCTTCTAGCAATAAATCTAATATAAATTGCTGATCATCCTCAATAGGATAAATTGTTGGGTCAAGCTTGGGAAATAAATACATCGCCGCTTTTGGCTTAACACAAGTCACCCCAGGAATTGCTGTGAGCATGTCATATGCCAAGTCGCGCTGCTTGCACAACCTACCCGCAGGCGCGACTAAATCCTCAATACTTTGATAGCCACCCAAGGCAGTTTGTATAGCGAGTTGACCGGGCACATTGGCACATAAGCGCATACTAGCCAGCATATTCAGCCCTTCTATATAGTCGCTGGCATGGTCTTTTTCACCAGAAATCACCATCCAACCAGCCCGATAACCACACGTACGGTAATTTTTAGATAGTCCATTAAACGTCACAAACAGCACGTCATCAGCCAGCGAAGCAATCGATGTATGCACATTTTCGTCGTACAACACTTTGTCGTAAATTTCGTCCGCAAAAATTACCAAATCATGATGTCGGGCAATTTCAATAATGCCTTCCAAAGTTTCGCGTGGGTACAGCGCGCCTGTGGGATTATTCGGGTTAATCACCACAATACCGCGCGTATTGGCGGTAATTTTTGCTTCAATGTCTTTTAAATCGGGCAACCAGCCAGTAGCTTCGTCACACAGGTAGTGCCGTGCAGTACCACCCGCCAAGGTCACGGCCGCGGTCCACAGGGGATAATCTGGCATCGGCACCAACACTTGGTCGCCATTATTCACCAACGCTTGCATCGCCATCACGATCAGCTCGGATACACCGTTACCGATGATAATATCATCCACCGTTACGCCCTGAATGTGCTTGCTTTGCGTTTGATGCATGATGGCTTTGCGCGGCGCGAACAAGCCTTTGCTATCGGTATAACCGCCTGCGTTACCCATGTTGCGAATCACGTCTTGCATAATTTCTTCTGGCACTTCAAAGCCAAATGAGGCAGGGTTGCCAATATTGAGCTTGATGATGCGCTGGCCTTCATCTTCCATTTGGCGCGCGCGCTGCAGCACCGGGCCACGAATATCGTAGCAAACGTTGGCAAGCTTATTGGATTTGGCGAGTCGCTTAATAGCTGGTTTTTTGGCTGAAGTCATAGACCGCTAGTTTACCTTAGAATAGGCTTTTCATTCAACGTAAGGCGCGCCGAAACCATGTCAAAAATTAGGTTAAAATAGATGTATGATGCTACATCTAACTACCGCAGAAAATAACTACTTAATCACTGCATATGGCCTAGGTGACGATGGGCATTTTATTGAAATTAACAAACAAAAATATACGCAAAGCTTAATTGTGATGGCTAATCAATTAATACTAGATTGGCAAGTAGCGGATTTAGCCAGCTTAAGCGTGGTACAGTTTGAGAAATTGATAGCATTAAAACCTGAAGTGGTGTTATTTGGCACAGGTGAAAAACATCAGTTTTTGCATCCAAAAGTCTATCAAAACCTGACTGCACAAGGTATCCCGCTAGAATGCATGACCACCGCCGCGGCGTGCCGAACCTACAATATCTTGATGAGCGAAGATCGCATTGTAGCAGCCGTTTTGTTGGTTTAAGCGTTCACAAGCTAACGTATTAAGACTGACATTAAACCAAGCATCAAGTAAGCAGCCCTGCAAGCCAGTATATATGCGGCTTACAGGCATTTAGTTTTAGTTATGACAAAGTGCGTGCTAATAAGTGACTGTAAACAAGGCTTATTCTAGGCTGTCCGCACCAGCCCATGCAGGCTTTCCCTCTGCGCTAACGATATATTTTTTTTGGTACACTTTCCTGATAAGTAAATTCACGTCTTTAAATTCGGTCAGCAATTTATCGCAATCTCTCTTATTTGATGCACCGCACCTAAACGCCATATCCACATAGACGTGATCGGTTGAGCCTACATCTATCATGCGTTTAACGACGCTGGGATGCGCATAATGGCTAGGTTCGGTAAACGCCCACTCTAAATTAGGCTGCTCATTGGCCACATACCATTCGCCGCTGCGCTGTTGCCAACCAAAGGGGCGAGAATTAGGCTTATTGGCAATATCGGTGCGCGCTTTAATCGCCTTAAATGCGGCTTCTGTACTTGGGTAGCCAATCGCAATCACATACGGTGAAACGATAGGTATGCTTTTTTTAAGCTTTTTTTTGCTTTTTTTATTGGTTGCTGCATCCGCGTTTATTGCGGTGAGAGCCATTAAAAAAGTTAGAAAAAAAACGTTGAAAATCTTGATCTTAGCAAGTCCAAGATTGATTTTTAGATTTATCCGATTAGACAATTTTATTCATTTACAATTTTAAAGATTTATTTTTTACACATTATTTCAAATTCATCTTCAGGCACTCTTAACTTTGTATCTTTTAAATAAAACCCATAATAAAAATAGCCATAGCCTGTATAACCACCATAGCCATTTTTAGCATTCAATTCGCCACAAACAACTTTCATCCCTTTTGATACAAAGACATTTTTAAATTGAGCAGAATCAGGATCTTTTAAGTTAAGAATGACTTTTTGTTTTGCTTCTTCTATTAACGTTAAATCATCTTTACTTTTATTAGTTTAATCTCAGCTGCAAGATCATTTTCAGCATAAATATTAGATGTAACAATTAAAGCAAGAGCAGCTAGTAAAAATCTCATAAATATCCGCGAAATTCAAAAATTAAACAATTAAAATTAATCTCAAAGTCGCCATTAGCGTTGTGGTGTGAGTGTTAACTGCAAACCGTTATCCGTCACCAGCATGTCTTTTGGCGCATAATTAATACCGCCAAACTGCAGGTCTTCTGGTTTAACCGTATATAAAGTTAAGCCATTTAACATCTCACTGCCTACCGTGTTGGCCATGGCATTAAAAACCTCGTTGAACTTGCTATCAGCACCATCAAAGTTAATATTTTCAATTTTTGGCTCATCTAGCACCACTGTACTAGTCGCTGCATCAAAACGCAATTTACCAGAAATACCCAATTTTCCTGCTAAGCTTTTATCGAGCAACTGGCTACTGAGTTTGGTGTCCATCGTTGTCAGCATACGGCCAGTCGTTTTGTCAAAAGTGACCAGTGAATTAGATAAATTGACATCAAACACTTTAAGCAGTGAGATAGGTAAAGCTAGCTTCTCGTTTAACTTTTGGGCAATTTGGTCACCTGTCACATTTACCGTGCGGTCGCCCATCATGGTGGCACAGCCACTTAAAATCAGCACAATTATCCCGATTAAGATTTTTTTCATGTAGCTCTCCTTTGATTATTAAGCTACAACGCACCTTACAGATTTTTGGTTGATAGTGTCAACGTGGCATTGGTGCCGCCGAAGCCAAAGCTGTTGGATAGTGCAGTGGTGATTTTGACATTATCAATGCGCTTAGTGGCAATCGGTAAGCCAGCCGCAGCGGGGTCTAAGGTTTCAATATTGGCCGATGCGGCGATGAAATTATTTTCCATCATAATTAAGGTATAAATCGCCTCATTCACGCCAGCAGCACCTAATGCATGGCCACTTAACGATTTTGTTGAGGCAATGGCCGGCAATTTACCGTATGCGCCACCAGAAAACACATTGCTAATCGCTTCTAGCTCTTTAGTGTCGCCAACAGGAGTAGACGTCCCGTGTGTATTGATGTAATCAACATCTCCAACGCCTTCTAAAGCTAGTTTCATGCAACGTTCTGCGCCTTCACCACTTGGCGCCACCATGTCATAACCATCTGAAGTAGCGCCGTAACCGACCACCTCAGCATAAATTTTTGCGCCACGTGCTTTGGCATGCTCATATTCTTCTAGCACTACAATGCCGCCGCCGCCTGAAATTACAAACCCATCGCGGTCGGCATCGTAAGTACGCGATGCTTTATCAGGAGTATCGTTGTATTTGGTAGACATAGCACCCATTGCATCAAACAGGTAAGACAAGCTCCAGTGCTCTTCTTCCCCACCACCAGCAAATACAATGTCTTGCTTGCCAAGTTGAATTTGCTCTACACCAGCGCCAATACAGTGTGCACTGGTGGAACAAGCCGAACTAATACCATAATTCACACCTTTGATTTTGGCACCAGTGGCCAGAGTAGCCACAATGCCACTGCACATCGCCTTAGTCACCATATAGGGGCCGACACGACGAATGCCTTTTTCGGCAAGTACGCGGTTACTTTCCTCGATACTCTCAGTCGAGGGACCACCACCACCCACAATTATCCCTGTACGAACATTGGAGACTAAATCCTCACCCAATACGGCATCTGCAATTGCTTCTTGCAAGGCAATCCATGCGTAGGCATGGCCTTTAGCCATAAAGCGCATCAACTTGCGGTCAATCAAATCCTGCACATCCAACTTGACAGAGCCCGCAACATGCGAGCGCAAGCCACGTTCAGCATACTCTGGCTGAAAGCTAATTCCAGAGCGACCTGCATACAGACTCTCTTTTACCTCAGCTTTATTATTACCAAGGCTTGATACAATACCTAAACCCGTAATCACCACACGACGCATTTCGTGCTCTCCCTAAATCTTAGCTTTTTTCTGTATTTTAAAAATAAAAATTAAACTTTAAAAATTATCTGTACGGGTAAACAACCCCACGCGTAAATCATTGGCGGCATAAATCTCACGGCCATCTAAAGTCATGGTGGCATCAGCAATCCCCATCACTAATTTTCGCATAATCACACGTTTTAAATCGATAGTATAAGTCGCCATTTTAGCAGTTGGAAGTACCTGCCCACTAAATTTTACCTCGCCTGCGCCTAGCGCACGGCCGCGCCCTGGACCACCCGCCCAACCTAAATAAAAGCCCACCAACTGCCACATAGCATCTAGGCCCAAGCAACCCGGCATCACTGGATCACCTGTAAAATGGCAATCAAAAAACCACAAATCTGGCGTGATATCTAACTCGGCAATAATTTGCCCGTTGCCATATTTTCCACCTTCATCGGTGATTTTTACAATGCGGTCAAACATCAACATGGGAGGCAATGGCAGTTGCGCATTGCCTTCACCAAACATCTCTCCCCGTCCACATTTTAATAATTCCTCTTTGGTAAAACTATTTTGTCTAACAATAGGCTGTTTTTGCATTATCTATATACTTTGAATGGTTTTAATGATGATTTTGTGTATTCAGGCTATTTTCGCTGGAAAACGCATTTAGCGAAAGCAATATCTGCAAACTATTAAGGAAATTATATGTAATCACTCATCAAAAATGTAAGCCAAAAGGATATTTGCGAAAAAACGCATCGGCGTAAATCAATTCAAATAGTTGCTGCAAACTATACAAACCTGTATACAGCTTATAAATATTCATTTAGTATTATCACTTATTAAAGTTATAAATAAACTTGCAACAAAACCAATTACTATAATTTTACTTAATCCAAATTAACCATTTTTTAGGGAAATCTCAATGAGCGACCGTCAATTGGCCGACTGGCGTCAACATGCGCTAACTTTAGAAACCGAAGTGAATAAAGTGGTGGTTGGCCAAGCCAGCCCTATCCGCTTAATTACGACCGCGATTTTTGCGCGTGGTCACGTGTTGCTTGAAGGCGATGTGGGTGTGGGTAAAACTACATTGCTGCGCGCTTTTACGCGCGGCATTGGTGGCGGTTACCAGCGTATTGAAGGCACCATTGACTTGATGCCTAACGATTTGGTGTATCACACTTATTTGGGTGAAGATGGCAAGCCACACGTAAGTGCAGGCCCATTATTAATGTCTGGTGAGAACTTAAGTGTGTTTTTCTTCAACGAGATTAACCGTGCCCGCCCACAAGTGCACTCTTTGCTTTTACGCGTTATGGCTGAGCGCACGTTGTCTGCATTTAACAAAGAGCACGTGTTTCCGCACATGATTGTGTTTGCTGACCGTAACCAGGTTGAACGCGAGGAAACGTTTGAGATTCCCTCTGCTGCGCGCGACCGCTTTATGATGGAAATCCCGATTGTTGTGCCAAACGACGATACGATCATGTCTAGCCTGATGTTTGATACGCGCTTTCACAATGCCGACGCCCTAATTGATACGGTTAAACCTGATGTATTAAAATTTGATGACTTAAATGGCTTTTCTAGTGTCATTCAAAAAAGTGTGACCGCATCGCCTACCTTAGAAAAATATGCGCTTAACTTGTGGAAAGCTACGCGCCAACCAACAGAATATGGCGTTAAAGTGACCAATGTAGACATGAGCCGTCTTGTGCTAGCAGGCGCCAGCCCACGTGGCATGAGCATGATGCTGCGCGCTGCGCGCGTAAACGCTTGGTTAAATGAGCGCACTGCTATTACGCCTGAAGATATTCACGCCGTATTTCACGCAACGGTTGCGCACAGAATTGTGTTTAGCCCCGTGTATGAAATGCGCCGCACTGAGATTGCGCGTGAGATGCTGTCAAACATTGTAAACGCAGTTGCTGCGCCTTAATTAGCCTCTAGATAAGCTTTTAGCAATGTCAATCGAGGATATTAAAGAGTTTAGCTACCATATCGGCTGGCGTAACCGTGGCCGCCACCCAGGTCGCCATGCCAGCACACAGCGCGGCATGGGCATGGAGTTTATTGGGCATACGTCACTGCTTAATTACCCAGACCCGCGCCGCATCGATTTGCGCCAAACCCTGCGTGACCCATTAGAACAAGTGTATGTGCGGCTTTTTAACCAAAAAAGTGCCACGCCGGTATTTGTGATTTGCGATTTATCGGGCAGTATGAATTTTGGCGCCAAAGAACGCAAAATTCGTAAAGCGGCCGACATTGCAGAATCTGTCGCACGCTCAGCGACTAAAAATGCTGACCCATTTGGCTTTGTGGGTTTTGACGATGTTGTGCGCGAAGATTGGATTAGCACTTCATCATTTAAATCGCATCGCGCCATTGAACTGGCCGAGCGTCTAAAAGAATATCATCCACAGCATGTTTCTGGTGCGGGTGTAAGCGATGTATGGCGTTTTTTACCACGCGAGCGTTCACTGGTATTTATGATTTCTGACTTTCATATGCCAATGTCGCAACTTGAAGAATCCCTGTCAAACTTAACGCGCCACCATATTGTGCCGGTGGTGTTGTGGGATGCTGACGAATATAAGAACTTGCCTGAGTTTGGTATTACCGCAGTGACCGATCCCGAGTCTGGTCAAAAACGCACCCTCTTCTTGCGCAAAGGCTACCGTGACAAAATTGTTAAATCATTTGAAGCGCGTCGGGAAGAAATTTACAAACTATTTATGCAATTTGATATGCCGCCATTTTACGTGGAAGGCGATTTTGATGCCGACATGCTGACTGAGTATTTCCACCAATTTGTAGCTGCTTAAACACTAAAAACCCAATATACAAACCATGAAAAAATTAATGCGCAATTTATTACTGATGACGACATTAAGCTTAAGCACTTTTGCTGCTTACGCGTTAGATGTGACAAAGCTGCCAGACGTAAAAGATGGCATCGTTAGCATTCAAACCCAAGATCCCGTCAAAGATGTAGGTTATGTGGTGGGTGATGTAGTGACGCGGCATATTACTTTAACCATTAAAAAACCTTATGTGCTGATTGAAGAATCACTACCGATTGTTGGTTACGAAAAGACTTATCGGGGCCAACCGATTGGTGTTTATTTAAGCGCTTTGAGCCACACCAAAAAAGATGAAGGCGACCAAGTCGTTCATCAATTAACGCTGGATTATCAAATATTCACTTCCAGCGTCGTCGCCAAACGCGCTGCCGTCTTAGCAGAATATGTGCGCTTATTGAATACCGAGTCTAAAGATAGAGAAGTGGTTAAATACCGCGTACCCATGTGGGAGTTTGTCATTTCTCCACTGTCTGTTTTTGGCCAAATTAAAATAGAAGACGACATGAGCCAATTTAGAGGCCCCTTGCTGATGGATACCAGCAATCAGGAAAAGCGCCTTAAAACGTCGTTAGTGCTTTTGGTGTTAAGCTTACTAGGCTTGCTGTATATCGTTGGCAAAAATGCTTGGCTACCACGTATGGGAGGGCCATTTGCCAAAGCGTACCGCACCATTAAAAAGCAAACCAATACGCCACAAGGAAATATGTCTGAAAGTCTTAGAGTTGCGGTGTCCAGTATGCATGCTGCGTTAAACACCTCTGCTGGTCACAGCTTATTTGCTGATAACCTAGATGAGTTTTTAGCTAAAAAACCTGCTTTTACGGCAATCAAATCGGAAATACAACAATTTTTTGGCTTATCCAACCAAGTATTCTTTGAGGCTAACGCTAAGCATAACGTGGGTGCCGAACCTGTTGCTTGGCTTAAACAGTTTTGTCGTCGCTGCCGTGATTGCGAGCGCGGCCTGCTTCCAGATACTTTAAGTACAAAGAATAAGGCTTAAGCATGGCTTTTTCGCATCCGTGGTTGTTGTGGTTGCTGCCCTTGGCTTTATTGCCTTTGGTGTTTCAGCGTGCGCACAGCAAAAACTATTCTTGGCTAGATATGTTGCCTGCCGACCCGCTATCAGACTTAGTTGGTCTAATTTTAAAAGCATTAGCCGTGCTTACACTGTTTTTTATTGTGCTGGGTCTAAGTGCCCCCCATACTAATCAACAAGAAGTAGAGCGCATTGGCGTAGGGGCGCAAATTGCCTTAGTGCTAGACAGAAGCGCCAGTATGGACGACCCTTTTTCTGGCACAGGTAGCGTTGCTGAAACTAAATCTGCGGCTGCGGCGCGCCTGATTACCCAATTTGTAAAGTCGCGCAAAAATGATATGTTGGGCATGATTACTTTCAGCAACTCAGCTATGTATGTGCTACCACTGACTGAAAATAAAGACACCATGGTGGCTGCAGTGCGTGCCACTGCGGGCAACGCACTATTTCAAACCAACATCGGCAGCGGTCTTACCTCTGGCGCAGGTTTGTTTGAAAAAGTACCTGATTCAGGCTCTCGTGCAGTTATTTTGCTATCGGACGGTGCTGGTCGTATTGGCTCTGATGCGCAACAAAAAATACGTGATTGGTACTACCGCATGCACATTAGCCTATATTGGATTGTGTTGCGTCAGCCAGGTGGTTTAAGTATTTTTGACAAGACTTACAAACCTGACCCAGACAAAGCGCTACCTGCCGAAATTGAGCTGTATGAGTTTTTTAAAACCATGAAAACGCCGTTTAATGCTTATGAAGCAGAAGACCCGAAAACCTTGCAGCTGGCAATTGACGATATTAATCGCAAGGAAAAAAAGCCGATTAAGTATTTAGAAAAAATTCCAGGTAAAGATTTATCTAACCTTTGTTTTATATTAGCCGCCTGCATGATTGCACTGTTGCTGGGCGTGAAATACATAGAGGTCAAAACATGGCACTAAAGCTTACATCGCAGAATACAACCTTTAAAATCACTCGATTTTTTACAGTTAAAAAACTCACTTGGGCATTCAGCATTGTCGCTTTGCTTAGTGCAGCAGGCAGTATTTATGCCTACCAACGTATCGTGGAAATTGATGCGTTTAATCAAGCTGTACTAGCTGGGGAGCCCCCAGAAACAGATCGGCAAAGCTTTGAGGCGAAGTTTGCCACCGCATTATATTTAGCAAAAAAAGAACGTTATAAAGAATCTATTTTATTGTTTTCCGCATTGATGCCTATTGCTTCTGATAACAACCAGAAATCAGCGGTGCAATATAACATTGGCAATATTTCGTTTTTGCGCGGGTTAGCCATTAACGGTAACAATATGACGGTTAAAGCCGAAGCCGAATACTTGGTGCGCCAAGCCAAAACGGCATATATCAACTCACTTAAGTTAGACAATAGCCACTGGGATGCAAAACACAATTTAGATCGCGTGTTGGGCATGCTACCAAGCACCCCCACGCCAGGTGTAGGAGATGGTGAAAAAGCTGGCTTAATCATGGGCAATGTGCCCGTGGGTTTACCTTAATATTGGCATGCTTGCCTTAATACCTAAATTTTCATGAAAAAACTATTTAACTATTTACGACATCGCCGCGACATCACCTTACTCAGTATCGCGCTAGTGTTGCTTATTATTGCGCTGTTTAAGCCAACCATTCCAATTAAACGCAACATTTACAGCTATATGTTGGTGGCAGATATATCGCAAAGTATGAACGTCGTAGATATGCAGCTAAACGGCAAGCCAGTGTCGCGCATGCAATATCAACAACATTTATTGCACCGCATTATTGGCGAAATGCCTTGTGGTACACAAGTCAGCATTGGCCTATTTGCAGGAGTGAGCGTGGCTGCGCTGTACACACCAATAGAGGTGTGCCAAAATTTTGCTGCAATTGAAGACACCATTGATCACCTAGACTGGCGCAATGGCTGGTCTGGCAATAGCCGCGTACGTGAGAGCATGGTAACGTTGGCTAAGCTCATTCGCAGCTTTCCTGAACCAGCACAAGTGGTGTATTTTAGTGACGGCGAAGAAACGCCTAAACTGCATATTTTTAACACCCGCGATTTAACAGGCTTCCAAGGCGGTAAAGATTGGCTATTGGTGGGCATTGGTGGCGATAAAGGTACGGCCATCCCCAAGCTTGATGAAAAAAATCAGTTAATTGGTTATTGGTCTGCAGAAAGTTTTGCCATGCAACCTGGTGTTGCACAGATTGCCCAAGAAAACATTGGCGCACGTGAAGACAGCGTAGCAAGTTCAGAGAGCGATCGTTACATGTCGCGTCTAGATGAGAAGTATTTGATTTCAGTCGCCAAAGAAATCAGTGCTAATTATGTCAATGGTAATAGCTTACAAAACATTCTGGCCGCCATGAAGAAACAACCACCAGCACGCCACGAAAAAGCAGCTTTCGATTTAAAATGGATTATCGCTGGGATTGCAGGCCTGCTATTCTTAGCAGCTTACTTGCCTAAACACCCTATCAAAGAATCGCATGAAATGCTTAAGGGCTTTATGGCGCGTAGAAAGCGTCAATCGTTAGTTGCACCTAAATCCTCTTGATCTAGATTTTGATTGTGTTTGGCCCAGCGCAGCCAGACACGCAATCGTCTTAAATCATCTGTATTTTCCTGGGTAAATAAAAAAATCACTGGCGGCAGTACAAGTTTTGCGCCCGCTCGTTTAAAATTTAAAATCGTTAGCATGGGATGAATGAATGTATTTCCTGCCAGTGCTGGCTGAAACTTCTCACCGCCCCTATCAGTAAGTGTTAGCTGCCCTTTAGCATCAAGCTCCAACACTTGCCACGACCAAGGCAACATTTGTAAAGCATCACGCAATATAAAATAAATGCTACTCGCAACCACCAACAATATCCCCGCAAATTTAATCGTTGGCGCAATTGCCAAAGCGAGTAAAATCCAGCAACAAATAATTGAAATCAAGCTGAGTAGCCCCAACATTAAGCCAGAAGACTTAAATTGAATGCGAATGGCTTGGTGTAAAATTGGCTTCATCAATACAAATAATAGGTTGAAATGGGCATGACAGCAACGCTTACCACAACAACACAGTGGCAACAGAGTTTAATCGCGCAAGGCGCAATACTTGAGAATGGCGCCATCATGCATTTTGGTGATGCAAAAGACGAACTAGTCACTACAACCAGCAGTAACGTGCTGTGTGACTTAAGCCATCTAGGTTTACTAGAAATCAGCGGAGCAGATGCAGTGACTTTTCTGCAAGGTCAAGTGACCAACGATGTGAAACTGCTTACTGGAACAAATGCGCACTATACCGCCTATTGCAATCCAAAAGGCCGCATGCTGGCGCTGTTTTTGGCGTTTGCACACCATAATAATCAACTTGGGAACCACCTGCATCTGCAATTCAATCGAGCACTACTAGAACCCATCATGAAGCGCTTAAAAATGTATGTGATGCGCACTAAGGTAGAAATCAAAGATACTTCAGAAAGTATTATTAAGTTCGGAATCAATGGCCCAGAAGCCTCATCAATATTAGCTTTCAGCTTTGCTAAAATTCCTACGCAAGATTACCAATTAATCAGTTTAGATAATGGCGTCGTTCTTAAATTGCCCAGTATCAATAACCATGCACGCTTTCAAATTTTCACCGATGCTGAAAATGCGCCCCTCGTATGGGATGCGCTGAAAAGCAAAACCCAATTAGTCGGCAAGCCTTGTTGGGATTGGCTAGAAATTCAAGCTGGAATTCCTGACATTGAGCCAGCGACACAAGAGCAGTTTGTGCCGCAAATGCTTAATTTAGATATTTTAAATGGCATTAACTTTAAAAAAGGTTGCTACACTGGGCAGGAAATTGTCGCTCGCACCCATTATTTAGGGAGTGTAAAACGCCGTACTTACTTAACTTCTATAGGCTTAACATCTACAGACGATTCGAGACCAAATGCGAGCGACAAAGTAATAGATGCTACGCAAAATGAAGTCGGCCAAATTGTTAGAGCCGCACCTAACACATCTAACGGTTACGACGCGCTGATTGAAATGCGGATAGACGCACAACAAACTGGCAAAGTATTTTGGAATAATGTGCCGATTAGCACTAAAACACTACCCTATAATATAGATACTTAAGGCGTTTCTTTTTCAGCAGGTGTCGCTGGTATCGGGTTGGCAGGCTGCATTGGCAAAGGTTGATCAATGACTTGATAAAACACTTCGTCTTCTTTAATCATGCCCAGCTCACTGCGCGCGCGCTCTTCAATTGCCGCGTTGCCTTGTTTTAAATCTCGCACTTCCGCGTTTAAGGTTTCATTGCGTTGTTTATACGAGGTGTTTTTTTCTTTTTGCTCACTAATTTGTTGATTCACATTCCACACCCGCAACCAACTACCCTTGCCCAGCCACAATGGATACTGTAACAACGCAATCAGAATCACAAAAATAAGCGTCAACGCTTTCAAAACAATGTCTTGGATGTATACCAAGCCTGCTTAGTAGCAATTCCAACTGTAGTCGAGCCTAGACTAGGCACATTGACGAAGACAGTACATTTAGTACGGCGAGTCAAGGTAACAACGTATAGGCTTGAATACATTTGGAATTATTTGAATAACTGGTAAAACGCGTCCATACCGGCATAACTCGATGCGTCGCCCAACTCTTCTTCAATACGCAGTAACTGGTTATATTTAGCAATGCGTTCACTGCGACAGAGCGAGCCAGTTTTAATTTGTAGCGCATTGGTAGCCACTGAAATATCCGCAATCGTCGTATCTTCTGTCTCGCCCGAGCGATGTGACACCACTGCCGTATAACCCGCGCGTTTAGCCATCTCTATGGTTTGGAATGTTTCAGTGAGCGTGCCAATTTGATTGACTTTAATTAACACCGAATTGGCCACGCCACGTTTAATACCTTCGCGCAAGATTTTTGAATTGGTCACAAACAAGTCATCACCCACCAGTTGCGTGGTTTTGCCTAGGCGCTTAGTTAAAACATCCCAGCCATCCCAATCAAATTCGCCCATGCCATCTTCGATACTGATGATGGGATATTTATCTACCCAAGTCGCTAGGTAATCAGTGAATTGCGCACTAGATAATGCCAAACCTTCTGATTCTAAGTGGTATTTCCCATCCTTATAAAATTCGGTACTGGCACAATCCAAGCCTAAATATACATCGCGACCTGGCTCGTATCCCGCATCAGAGATAGACTCCATAATCAGCTGTAGTGCGGCTTCGTTGCTCGGTAAGTTAGGGGCAAAGCCACCTTCATCGCCTACTGTGGTGGCCAAGCCTTTTTTATGCAGAGTTTTCTTGAGCTGGTGAAAGATTTCTGCACCACAACGCAAAGCCTCGCGGAAAGTAGGTAAACCAGCAGGAATAATCATAAACTCTTGCATATCCACGCTGTTATCTGCATGTGCGCCACCGTTGATGATATTCATCATCGGTGTTGGCAATTGCATCGCGCCTGAGCCGCCTAAATAGCGATACAAAGGTAAACCACTTTCCTCTGCTGCTGCACGCGCACAGGCCATGGAAACCGCTAAAATCGCATTTGCGCCTAAGCGGTCTTTGTTCTCAGTACCATCTAATTCAATCAACGTTTTGTCGATAAAACTTTGTTCTTCGGCATCCAAACCAATAATCGCCTCAGTAATTTCAGTATTCACATTTTCAACCGCTTGCAACACGCCTTTACCTAAATAGCGACTCTTGTCGCCATCGCGCAATTCCATCGCCTCTTTGGCACCTGTGGACGCGCCTGATGGCACCGCTGCGCGTCCAATGACGCCGCTTTCCAGCAACACGTCTGCTTCGATCGTTGGGTTGCCGCGTGAATCCATAATTTCGCGGGCGATGATATCTACAATGGCGCTCATGTTTCTTCCTCTAAATGTGTATTAATGCTAATTTATATTAAGGCGAATGTTAAAGTGTGCTTTCAATAAAGCCCGCCTTTTTTACTAATTTGTCTAAATCTACCAATACATGCAGCAAATCTTCCATTTTGTGCAGTGGCCACGCATTGGGGCCATCTGATAATGCCTTGGCAGGATCTGGATGTGTTTCCATAAATACACCTGCAATGCCGCTGGCAACTGCGGCGCGCGCTAGCACTGGCACAAACTCACGCTGGCCGCCGCTCTTATCACCTTGACCACCCGGTTGCTGCACGGAGTGTGTGGCATCGAACACCACTGGGCAGTTAGTTTCACGCATAATGGCCAAGCCGCGCATATCCGAAACCAAGGTGTTATAACCAAAACTGGCGCCACGCTCGCACACCATGATTGTATCCTGATTACCATTCGCCTCTTTAGCCTTATTCACCACTTGCAGCATATCGTGCGGCGCTAAAAATTGCCCTTTTTTAATATTCACAGGCTTACCACAAGTGGCCACGGCGATAATAAAATCGGTTTGGCGGCATAAAAAAGCTGGGGTTTGTAATACATCGACGACGGCCGCCACATGCGGTACTTGCTCTGTTGTATGTACATCGGTGAGCACTGGCACACCAATTTGGCTGCGCACCTCATCTAAAATGCGTAAGCCTTCATCCAAACCAAAGCCACGAAACGTCTTGGTCGAGCTACGATTCGCTTTGTCATAAGACGATTTATAGATGAATGGAATACCTACCTTCGCAGAAATTTCTTTTAGCTTACCTGCGGTTTCTAATGCAAATTCGCGCGACTCAATCACACACGGCCCCGCAATCAAGAATAACGGATGTTGTAGCCCCACGTTAAAGTTACATAGTTTCATCTATTTGCTACCTTTATGCGCTAAAGCAGCCTCTACATACGCCTTAAATAGCGGATGCCCTGCACGCGGGTTTGAGGTGAATTCTGGGTGAAACTGTACGCCTACAAACCATGGATGCGTAGTTTGTGGCAACTCTATCATCTCGCATAAATCTTCTGTGGGCGTACGCGCAGAAACTACCAAACCTGCTTTTTTCAGTTGCTCAACATAATGATTATTGACCTCATAACGATGACGATGACGCTCATTCACTTGCGTCCCGTAAATACTCGCTGCCAGCGTGTTTGGCACAATCGGGCAAGCTTGTGCACCCAACCTCATCGTACCGCCAAGGTCAGAACTTTCATCACGCACTTCAACCTTACCTGTGGCGTCTTTCCATTCAGTAATCAAGCCAATCAACTTGTGTGGCGCTTCAGCATTAAATTCAGTACTGTTGGCACCTGTTAAATTAGCTACATTGCGTGCGAACTCAATCACTGCCAATTGCATGCCTAAACAAATACCTAAATAAGGAATTTTATTTTCGCGTGCAAATTGAATAGCAGCAATTTTGCCCTCTGTGCCGCGCACACCAAACCCACCCGGAATTAAAATTGCATCCATTTCACGCAATTTATCTGTACCCAATTTTTCAATCTCTTCACTATCTATGTAGTGAATTTTTACTTTTGACTCAGTGTGAATTCCTGCGTGAATTAAGGCTTCGGTGAGTGATTTATAGCTTTCAGTCAAATCGACATATTTGCCGACAAAGGCAATATTGACGAGATGTTTGGGGTTTTCCAAGCGTGCTACAATATTTTTCCAAGCGGTTAAATCAGCTGCTTTGGCTAAAATATTCAGTTTGTGGCAGACAATTTCATCCATCATTTGGTCGTGCAACAAGCCTGGAATTTTATAGATAGAGTCTGAATCAATCGCGCTAATCACCGCCTCAAACGCCACATTGGTAAATAGCGCGATTTTGCGTTTTTCTTCTTCTGGGATATCGCGCTCAGCACGGCACAGCAGAATATCAGGTTGAATACCGATTTGACGCAGCTCTTTCACCGAGTGCTGCGTAGGCTTGGTTTTAAGTTCGCCCGCGGTTGGAATCCATGGCAATAAAGTCAAATGCACGTAGCAAGCATTTTGCTTGCCTTCCTCAAAACCCATTTGGCGAATGGCCTCTAAAAACGGCAGCGATTCAATATCACCCACGGTGCCGCCCACTTCCACAATCGCCACATCTGCGCCTTCTGCGCCGCGTTTAATGTGATTTTTAATCTCATCGGTAATGTGCGGAATCACCTGCACGGTTTTACCAAGGTACTCGCCACGACGTTCTTTTTTAATCACGGTTTCGTATATTTGACCAGTGGTAAAACTATTGCGCCTAGCCATGCGCTGCGAAATAAATCGCTCATAATGGCCTAAATCCAGGTCAGTTTCTGCGCCGTCATCGGTCACAAACACTTCCCCATGTTGGAAGGGTGACATGGTGCCTGGGTCAACGTTGATATAGGGATCGAGTTTCAGCATGGTCACTTTGATACCACGCGATTCGAGAATTGCACCAAGGCTAGCAGCCGCGATACCTTTGCCTAAAGAGGAGACTACACCGCCAGTGACGAATACATATTTGGTCATAAAACCCTTGAATATTTGTGCACGAGTAAATTCGTACAGACGGGAAGTAATTTTACCGCAAAGCCAGTACAATCACCAGTAGAATCACCAGTAAAATCAGGATTAAAAGTCGTTTAAAGCGAATAAAAATTAGAGGGGAAATTGCATTGAAACAATCCAACATGCCATTGACTATTCACTGGGAAGCGGTAGAAGCTGACCCGCGCTTTCAGCAATTGCACCGCGATAAAAACCGCTTTTTATGGCGAATGATGTTGTTTGCATTGATTTTTTATTTCTTATTACTCATCTGCACTGCGTATTTTCAGCACACTTTAAATATAAAAATCTGGGGCGTCATCAACATTGGCTTACTGTTTGCATTGGCACAATTTGTAGTGGCGTGGGTCATCGCCGCCATTTATGCCAAGCGCGCCAATAGCGAGTTTGATGCGCGCGCAAAAGCCTTAGTCGATGATGCGCTTAATATTAAAGGCGTTGTATGAAGCAATCATTCTCAAAAATGCTACATCGGACAACTGAAACTGAAAACATCCAAACCCGTCATTCCAGCGAAGGCTGGAATCCAGTCAAGGTAAATGACGCTGTGATTTTATTCAATGCGCTCATGTCATTTTTTGTTATGAATTTTAAACCCACTTTTAATACAATTATCACAAAGCTAAGCACGTTGCCTGCCTGGATACCAGCCTCCGCTGGTATGACGAAATTTGTTATTTTCGTGATGACTAGTAAGTTTGCTAATACGGCGAATAAAATACTGTTAATTTTATCTGCCCTGCAAGCCTCACCAGCAATGGCTGCTGGCGCAGTCTCCACAGATTACCGCTGGCTCACATTTATAGTGTTTAGCAGTATTATCGCCGCCACCATGTACATCACCTATTGGGCAAGCAAACGGGTGAAATCTACCGCGGATTTTTATGCGGCAGGCAACTCAATCTCTGGCTTGCAAAATGGCTGGGCAATTGCAGGCGACTATCTCTCTGCCGCATCTTTTCTTGGCATCGCAGGTTTAATCTCGCTATACGGCTACGATGGCTTTATGTATTCCGTCGGCTTCCTAATGGGTTATATTGCCGTGCTATTAGTCATCGCCGAGCCTTGCCGCAATATCGGAAAATACACGCTGGGTGATATTTTGGCGTTTCGCAACGATCCCAAAAAAGCGCGCATGGTGGCCGCGCTTTCTACCATTACCGTATCTATTTTCTACCTCACCGCGCAAATGGTCGGTGGCGGTGTGTTGGTTAAAACGCTGATTGGCATTAATTATGAAGTCAGTGTCATCGCAGTCGGCACCCTCATGTTGGCCTACGTGGTATTTGGCGGCATGGTGGCCACCACCTATGTGCAAATCGTGAAAGCTGTTTTATTGGTAATCGCTTCTTTGGTTTTAGTGACATTGGTTTGGTTACCTTATGGATTCAGTCTGCCGGCATTTTTACAAGCGGTAGTTGACGACCCTAAAATTCAAGCGCAAGTGGCTAAATTATTAGGCACTGCTGCCAGCAGCATGAGTGCGCAAGAGCTTGGGCAACGCTTTTTAGAACCGGGCTTGTTTTTAAAGGATCCGATTGACCAGATCAGCCTCGGTATGGCGCTGGTATTTGGCACCGCAGGCTTACCGCACATTCTCATGCGCTTTTTTACCGTGCCAAACGCGCAAGAAGCGCGCAAAAGCGTGGTGTGGGCGATGGCGATT
This sequence comes from Pseudomonadota bacterium, assembly GCA_020053735.1. Taxonomy (GTDB): domain Bacteria; phylum Pseudomonadota; class Gammaproteobacteria; order Burkholderiales; family Methylophilaceae; genus Methylotenera_A. Next base: position 55,651 of record JAGVMP010000013.1, on the reverse strand, counting down.
ATTGGTGGCTTTTATGTGCTCACTTTATTTTTGGGCTTTGGCGCGGCGATACATGTTGGACCAGAAACCATTGGCGGCATTGATAAAGGTGGCAATATGGCGGCGCCGCTGCTTGCACAATATCTAGGTGGCGGCGAGAGTTCTCTACTTGGTAATTTTATGTTGGCGTTTGTGGCCGCAGTCGCCTTTGCCACCATTGTCGCGGTAGTCGCAGGCTTGGTGCTGGCTTCGGCTTCGGCGATTGCGCACGATTTATACGTCAACGTGATTAAAGACGGCATGGCTTCGCAAGCGCAACAAATGAAAGCAGCAAAAATTGCGTCCATTTGCGTGGGCATTATCGCTATTTTAATTGGCATACTCGCCAAAGGCCAAAACGTTGCGCACCTAGTTGGCATGGCGTTTGCGGTGGCAGCCAGCAGCAATTTACCGGCCATTTTCCTCACGCTTTACTGGAAAAAATGCAACACCACTGGCGTGGTGATGGGCATGCTGATTGGCGCGGGCAGCGCGATTTTATTGGTGCTAATTTCACCCAATATGACTTACCCGCAAAAAATGGTCACCGATGCCAACATCGTATTAGAAGGTGCAGTTGGTCAACCTGCTGTTGCAGCAAAGGCCAGTGAAGGCTTGCTTTGCGAATTTTTTACCTTCTGCCAGAAAGCAGAACCCGCCAAACCTACAATAGAAGCGCTAGATAGCTTGCCGCTGCAAGTGGTGCTCATTAGCAGCTCAATTGACCACGACACCCCGCTTGAAGAAACCAAAAAGGCACAAATCAAAATAGCTGCGCTAGAAAAGCAAATTGATAAAGCCAAAGAAGATTTAGCTAAATATCAACACCAAACCACTAGCATGATGGGGCTTGAGAAACCGCTATTTCGCTTGAAAAACCCAGGCATTATTTCCATCCCACTCGGTTTCTTAATGGTGATTTTATTTTCACTGTTAACACGTGATAAACGCGCAGAAGATTTATGGGAAGAACTTTATGTGCGGCAGAATACTGGGCTGCATGTGGAAGATGTTTCACATTAAATTTTAGATTGAAAGCTATAATATGAACAACTTAGATACTTCCGATTTCCCTCAGGACGAAATTCGCGATGAAAAATCGATCGCACGTCGAGCGCTTGCTCTTTTCGGTACCGTCGCCCTATCTTTTGGTGCACCACGCAACAAAGTTATCTCTTGGCTAAAAGATAGCAATCTATGGGAAGAGCTATCTCCAAGTGAGCTAGCATACCTAAGCGCAAAAAAACCATCAAAGAAACAAAATATCAACGCCTCTTGGAATAGTGAGCGCTTAATTGTACTTCTTTGGGCGCTAAATAAAACTACAGCTCTGCCAGCACCAAATGAACAATGCAATACGTCTTTATTTCAAGAGCTGCTTCCACCCTACGGGCCAGTTTCGGTTGCTGACTTCATATCCTCTTCCGCGCGCCGCGCCGATGAAATTTTACTTACTGCCGCCGATGAGTTACTAGAGTTTCACTGGCAAGCCCGTGATGCAGCGCTAAATGGCCACCCAATCCCTCCGCACCTTGATATAGGAATCATTCAGGAACGTCACTATGCAATCAATTGGATTGTAGGTTATGAAGGATTGCCTTGGGACGAAGTTACAACGGATACTTAACCCTATGCTGCGAACAAGCCCGTAGGGCACACCTGCAGCCCAATATCCATACGCCTTACAGAGCATCATTTTATATAAATTGGCAGTCGCATGGTTTGTTTTTGACTTTCATCCCCTTGCCGCGCCTTCGGCTTGAGCGGCAGATGGAAAGCGGCGAGGACTGTTTGAGTGCTGAAAGCACGAGTTCCACAGCCGCCCAGATGCGGCGCTAAGACCGAAGGATAAAGCGGCAGCGGGGTGCCGTTTTCTTGGGTTACTTTCTTTTTGGCAAGCAAAAGAAAGTGACTAGGTGTCGGGCTACCCCCGACTTGTTTCAAAAGCCACTGGATTCCGTGTCAAGCACGGAATGACAAGCTACTTCGCCCACTTCCCATAACCCTTAAACTGCAGAAACACTTCGCGCATTTCAGCTTCACTAAGTAACGGTGGGTTTGGGTTAACCTGCAAAATCCGCCAATATTGCTCACACAGGTTTTCGACCTCCACCGTTACCGCCAACGCATCTTCTAAATCGCGCCCCAACGCTATCATGCCGTGATTCGCCAGCAAACAGGCTTTGCGGTCTTGCAACGCGCTAAGTGCGTTATCTGACAAGGCTTGCGAGCCAAATAGGGCATAAGACGCGCAACGAATCGTGTCGCCACCCACCACCGCTATCATGTAGTGAAATGGCGGAATATCTTTGTGTAAGCAAGCCTGGGTGGTAGCGAACATGCTGTGGGTGTGGATAACCGCGTTGATTTCAGGGCGCGAAGAAAAAGTGTTAGGCCTTAAAATATCGCGATGAAAACGCCATTCTGATGAAGGTTTTTTGGCATTTGATTCTACCTGCAGCTCAAAACTACCGTCAAAGCGCATTTGCACCATGCTGGCTGGCGTCATGTCCTCCACACTCATGCCAGATGGCGTAACGAGAAAGCCGTCCTGAGAGCGCACACTGCAATTGCCTGACGTGCCTTTATTCAGGCCCAGCTCAGCAAGCTTTTGGCTGGTTTTTAGTAACTGTTCAGATAAACCATTCATGCTCTACCTTCCAAATCAATGCCCTGCGAGCCAATACCCATGCGGGCTGCAGGCATGCTATTTACACTCATGTAAATTTTGTGGTGCAAACACGCCTTTTTCTGTGATGATACCGGAGACTAAGCGCGCTGGCGTCACATCGAACGCTGGGTTGGCGGCACTTGATTCTAAAGGTATGACGCGCACTGTTTGCAGCTTGCCACCTTTGTCCAACCCTTGAATGCTAGATACTTCATCACCATTGCGCTCTTCAATTTTAATATCTTTGCCGCTAGTTAAAGCCCAATCAATGGTAGGGCTCGGCACAGCTGCGTAAAAAGGGATTCTTTGATTAGAAACTATGTTATCAAACGCCGCTAACGCCTTTAAATAGGTGCCAATTTTATTGCAGACATCGCCATTAGCTGTGACACGATCTGCGCCTACAATCACCATATCGACCAAACCCTGCTGCATTAAATGACCACCAGCATTATCAGTGATCACCGTGTGCGGAACACCGTGTTGCGCCAGCTCCCAAGCCGTTAAAAATGCACCTTGATTACGTGGGCGCGTTTCACCCACCCACACGTGTACCTTGATACCAGCATCGTGCGCAGCATAAATCGGCGCCAGCGCTGTGCCAAAATCTACGGTGGCCAGCCAGCCCGCATTGCAGTGGGTCAAAATATTGAATGGCCTGTCTTTTATTAACTGGTTTTGATACATGCTTTTGATTAACTCGAAACCATGCTGGCCAATCGCCTGATTCTGCGCTACATCTTCCTCGGCAATATTGGCCGCTAAGCGCCAAGCGGTAAAGTTTCGCCTTGTATGCGGCATTGCCTGCAACGCAGCCACCATGCGACCTACAGCCCATGCCAAATTCACCGCAGTTGGGCGGCTAGCAATGAGCAGCTCGGCCACCTGAGCTAAATAAGCATCGGACTCATCCTCTAGCATCGCAAGCGCCATGCCATAGGCTGCTGCAACACCGATTAAAGGTGCGCCACGTACTTGCATGGTAGAAATGGCATGCACCATTTGTTCTAACGATTGCACGCGCACAATTTCAAACGCAAATGGTAGCTTGGTTTGGTCGATAATCTGGACAAACTTGCAGCGGGCATCAGGCCAAATAGTGCGGCAATGCTTTTGGGCGACTTTCATAGTTTTACGATAATTTTTGCATAGCGTTTATCAGTTTTAATTATAATTTTCATGCCATCAATTTAAAAAACAGTATAAATAAATATAATTAAAATGCTTGCGTTTTTTTAGCTTCTGTTTTTTGCGCTTTTCAATCCACAAAATCTGTGGATAACTTTGTGGATTACTGTGTCTTAAAAACGTAACTTACCAATTTTAAAGGCTTTTTTCTGAAAGTTCATTTTTTAATCTACTTTTTTTACTATAAAAATCAATAACTTACAGTATGCTATTGGTTTTACAAGGTTTTTTACAATTGTTAATGTAACACTTCAACTGGTGTGCATAAATCGGCTAATTTTGGTAAAATTTGTACAGAATTTTTGCCTGTAATTTCAATGATTTGCGACACAGACATGCGCCTTAAATCAGCTAAAACTTGCGCAATCTTCAAAAGCTCTTTTGGGCTATTTCTGCCTTTTGTGCCCAACCATTCAGGCGGAATATCTGGTGCGTCAGTTTCTAATACAATGCTTTCTATCGGCAAGTTTTTGGCGAGTTCACGAATTTTTAGTGCGCGCGAATAAGTCATGGCACCGCCAAATCCTAATTTAAAACCGAGTTTTATAAATTCTTGAGCTTGCTGTGGGCTGCCATTAAATGCATGCGCAATGCCACCATTGATTTTATATTTTCGTAAGTATTTCAGCACATCATCTACGGCGCGCCGCACATGCAAAATGACAGGCAAATTAAATTCTTTGGCAAGTTTGAGCTGCTCAGCAAAAAAATATTCCTGCGTTTCGCGATTTTGCTGCGTGACAAAAAAATCTAACCCAATTTCACCCACTGCTACCAGTTTATTTGCCGTGGCCAGTTGCTGGGTAATCAACGCATGTAAGCGTTTGATGTCACCTGGGCTGGCGTTGTCGATAAACATCGGGTGCAGGCCCAGGGCGAAACAAATATGGGAATGTTGGGCTGATAACTGAATCACATTTTGAAAATTTTCGGGCGTAACGGATGGCACGACTATCATACGCACACCTGCTTGTGCAGCAAAACTGGCCTCTGCGTCTCTGTCTACATCAAATTCAGCAGCGTCCAGATGGCAGTGGGTGTCGATTAACATGATTACTTTGACACTGGCTTTGCACGTAGCCGAATATCGCTACCAATATTGCGCACATCTAAAATTTGCAAATCAACTGCTTGCTGCATGGCGGAAAATGCAGGCATGGCAAACATACTTTTGGCAGCACCGCCCATCAATTTAGGTGCGTAGTAAATCAGCAGCTCATCAATCATGTTTTGTGCTAATAGGGCACCATTTAGGCCTTCGCCAGCTTCCGCTAACACTTCGTTGATTTCGCGGGCTGCTAGATGCGCTAATAGCGTTTTTAGGCACACTTTACCCTGTTCATTCGGGATGCAAAGCAACTCGGCACCTGCAGCAAGTAATGCGGCGGATTTATATTCAGCATCGTGTGCAAAGGCTATCAATACATTGCCTCCAGCCAATATTTTTGCATTGAGTGGCGTTTTTAATGCACTATCCACAATAATACGCATAGGCTGCAGACCAATATCCATGCGGGCTCCATGTGCATCAATTTGCGGCTGACCATTTAAGCGCACCGTCATGCTCGGGTTATCTGCTAATACCGTACCCACGCCAGTGAGGATGGCGCAACTACGCGCGCGCCAATATTGCACATCTGCCCTTGCCGCTTCGCCCGTTATCCACTGACTGACGCCGTTACTGAGCGCAGTTTTACCATCTAAACTGGCGGCGATTTTACTGCGCACATAAGGCATGTTGCGCGTCATCCGCGCAATAAAACCTGGGTTCAAAGCTTCTGCTTGTGCTTGCATCAATCCGCTGGCGACTTCTACGCCATGCGCTTGCAAATGCGCCAAGCCACTGCCAGCGACAAGCGGATTCGGGTCTTGCATAGCGGCAACGACTTTAGAAATTCCAGCTTTGAGCAAGGTATGGGAGCAGGGGGGAGTTCGGCCAGTGTGGTTGCAGGGTTCTAGCGTCACATAAGCCGTAGCGCCGCTTGCATTAGCACCAGCTTGCTGCAAGGCAAACACTTCTGCGTGCGGCTCACCCGCTTTTAAATGTGCGCCTTCGCCAACTACTTTGCCATCTTTTACAATCACGCAGCCCACACGCGGATTGGGTTTGGTTGTGAACAAGCCCTGCTCTGCCAGTTGCAGGGCACGGCTCATAAAAAGGTGATCTTGAGAAGTAAAAGCCATGTGGCTAAAGAATAATTAAGTCGCTATAAGTCGCGGCTATAAATCACGTATAGCATCGTGGAAATCATCCACATCGGAAAAGCTGCGATAGACCGAGGCAAAACGTATATAAGCCACTTTATCCATCAGTTTGAGTTCACTCATCACACTTTCGCCTAAATCGCGGGCAGGTATTTCGCGCTCACCACGCGCCAGCATTTTTTGCACAATATGATCAAGTGCACGGTCGACATATTCGGTTGGCACAGGCCGCTTGTGCAAAGCGCGAGTGAAAGATAAACGTAATTTATCGCGGCTAAATTCCTCGCGCGTGCCATTGGTTTTCACCACTTGCGGCAGGTGTAAATCTGCCGTTTCGTAGGTGGTAAAGCGTTTGTCACAAGCCCCGCATTTGCGGCGACGTCGAATTGAATCACCTTCGTCATTGACTCTGGAATCAATGACTTGGGTATCGGGATCACCGCAAAAAGGGCATTTCATTACACCAATCCTCCCAAACCTGCTGCGCATTTCATTCGCTTTGTCGCGTGCTTACTTGCTGCTCGCCTACCCAACAACGGTATGTCTCGCACCAAGCTCTGCGTCTTCGCGCGACTGAAACGCTCGCTACGGTTTTGAAGTGATTGATCATGAATAAGAGAACCAACTAAAGTCAATTTAAAAATCAGGCGAGCACAGTTAAATTGGAAGCGCACGGCACGCAGAAACCAGAATGTACATATGCTTGAAACATAGAGTACATGAGGATTTCGAGTACCGCGTAACCACAAGTTAGCAAGCGCAGACATTTTTAAGTGACTTTAGCCATAGACAGGGAATTGAGCTGTTAAAGCATGCACTTTTTCTTTAGTGGCGGCAATCACTGCTTCATCAGTCGGGTTATCCAGTACATCGGCAATTAAATTGGCCACTTGTTTGGCTTCCGCTTCCTTAAAGCCGCGCGTGGTAATCGCAGGCGAGCCAATACGAATACCAGAAGTCACAAATGGGCTTTCTGGATCGTTTGGAATGGCATTCTTATTCACGGTGATGTGCGCTTGACCCAAATACGCATCAGCCGCTTTACCTGTAAGGCCTTTCGGGCGTAAATCCACTAAAAATACATGACTTTCTGTACGGCCAGAAATAATACGCAAACCACGCGTAGCTAAGGCTTCCGCCATCGCTTGGGCATTTTTAATCACTTGTGTTTGGTACACTTTAAATTCAGGTTGAGCAGCTTCCAAGAAAGCCGTCGCTTTACCAGCAATCACGTGCATCAGCGGGCCGCCTTGCAAGCTTGGGAACACGCTAGAATTGAGCGATTTTTCAAACTCTGCTTTAGCCAAAATAATACCACCACGTGGGCCACGCAAGGTTTTGTGTGTGGTTGATGTGACAAAATCAGCATGTGGCACTGGGTTTGGATATACACCCGCCGCGATTAAACCAGAATAATGCGCCATATCCACCATGAAATAAGCGCCTACTTTTTTGGCAATCTCTGCCATGCGCGCCCAATCGAAACGCAAGGCATATGCTGAAGCCCCACCGATTAACAATTTTGGTTTCGCTTCAATGGCAATGCGTTCCATCTCATCGTAATCAATTTCTTCTTTATCATTGAGGCCATACGCCACAATATTAAATAATTTGCCCGATAAATTGGCTGGGGAGCCATGGGTTAAATGCCCCCCATGGCCCAAGTTCATGCCCATCACCGTATCGCCCGGTTTTAAGATACTGAAATACACCGCTTGGTTGGCTTGGCTGCCAGAATGCGGCTGCACGTTGGCGTATTCTGCACCATATAAAGCTTTCAGGCGATCAATGGCCAGTTGTTCCACTTGATCTACATATTCACAACCACCGTAAAAACGTTTGCCCGGATAACCCTCTGCATACTTATTGGTGAGCTGTGAACCTTGCGCCTGCATCACTGCTGGACTGGTGTAATTTTCTGAGGCAATCAGCTCAATGTGTTGATGTTGGCGCACCACTTCTGCGTTAATCATGGCATCTAATGCAGGGTCGGCTTTGCTAAGTGTGTTGGCGGTACTAAACATGGTAGTAGTTTATTTCCAAAAAATTGGTTGAGTTGAATACATTATTTTATCACGGGCACGCTTTTACTTAATAGCGCTGCAAGTAAAATCTACACAGATTAAGCCCGCACCAACTTGGTTCACTCCAGCCAGCATTGTGGTGCACCACAACCGGACCTTAAAAACAATTTAATCTAACTTGTTGTTTTTTATTGCATAAAACTATGGCACAGCGATTGCTTGTAGTAAATTAGTTTCATATCTCCAAGTTTATCCCATTAGCCCAGCTTAGCTTAAACCCTAACGCTGGGATTTTTTTGCTATTTTTTCGCCCATTCGTCTATTATTAAGCATATAGCTAGCGCTGACGCTATAATCATATTTTTATAATGATTTGAGCATAATGATGAAATGGACTGATAGTCAACGTATTGCCGAAGAATTATTCGATAAATACCCAGATATTGACCCTAGCACGATTCGCTTTACTGATTTAATGGCGTGGGTGATGGCGCTAGAAGACTTTAATGATGCGCCTGAGCATTGTGGCGAGAAAATATTAGAAGCTATTCAACTGGCTTGGCTCAGTGAGTATGAGTAAAGTTGAAGCCAAATAGAAAGTTAAGGCACAATAAACTTGTTTGAAGCGCTATTTCTGCTGTTTATTAAGCACTTTATTTGCGATTTTCCGTTGCAGGCCAATCCGTGGATGTATCGCAATAAAGGCACTTATATGCACCCAGGTGGCATTGCGCATGCGGGTATACATGGGCTAGGCACATTACTCGTATTAGCGCCATTTATTGGCAGCTTGAGTATGTTGTATGCCGCCATTGATATGCTGGTGCATTATCATATTGACTGGGCAAAAATGAATATCAGTAAGCGCTATGATTTACAACCCAATAATAGCGAACGCTTTTGGATATTGCTGGGTTTTGATCAGCTGTTGCATCACATCACTTATTTTGCGATTATTTACTTTGCTTTTCACTTACAACTATTCTAACTTGCAACCACTTTAACTGACCAAACTTAACTATGCAGCCCACAGCAAATGACTTAAACCCCATTACCATACAATCACCTCTAGCGCCGAGGGCTATTTTTAAGGCCTACGATATTCGTGGTATTGTCGGCAAAACGCTCACCCCGAAAATTGTCGAAGCGATTGGCCATGCACTAGGATCTGAGGCGCGTCAACGTGGCCAAAGCGAAATTTGTATCGGCTACGATGGTCGTTTATCCGGCCCCGAATTAGCAGAAGCGCTGTCGCAAGGCATACGCAAAGCAGGCGTCAATGTGGTGAACTTGGGCATGGTGGCCACGCCCATGGTGTATTTTGCGGCGTTTCACCTGAATAACAACTGCGGCGTCATGGTCACTGGCAGCCACAATCCGCCTGATTACAATGGCTTAAAAATGGTGCTGGCTGGTGAGACTTTATCGAATGAAAGTATTCAAAGTTTACGTCACCGCATTGAGTACAATCGCTATAGTTATGGCGACGGACTAGAACGAAACTATGATGTTGCCCCCAGCTATATTGCCGCCATTCAAGCCGACATTAAACTAACTCGCCCGATGCAAGTAGCGGTAGATTGCGGCAACGGCGTAGCGGGCGCGTTTGCCAAGCAACTTTACAACGCCATTGGCTGCCGCGTGGATGAGCTTTTTTGTGAGGTCGATGGGCATTTTCCTAACCATCACCCCGACCCATCAGTGCCAGAAAACCTGACCAGCTTAATTGCTGCAGTTAAAACCACGCGCGCCGAAATTGGGTTGGCGTTTGATGGCGATGGCGACAGATTGGGTGTGGTCACCAAGGATGGCAACATCATTTATCCTGATCGCCAACTATTGTTGTTTGCAGAAGACGTGTTGCAAAGAAACAAAGGTGCCAATATTATTTTTGATGTGAAATCGACACGCAACCTAAGCCCATGGATAAACAAGCTGGGCGGCAATCCCATTATGTGGAAAACTGGGCATTCTTTAGTAAAAGCTAAAATTAAAGAAAGTAATGCCGCGCTAGCTGGCGAAATGAGCGGTCACGTATTTTTTAACGATAAGGACGCCAACGGTAAAAAGCGCTGGTATGGTTTCGATGACGGCTTATATGCAGGTGCGCGCTTACTAGAGATTTTAAGCCGTTTTGCCAATCCATCTGAAGTATTAAATGCGTTGCCAGATAGCGTCAGCACGCCAGAGCAGCACATTAATATGCAAGAAGGCGAGCCGCATACGCTCATCTCCCAGCTCCAAAAAACCGCCACCTTTGAAGGCGCCACTGAGATTATCACCATTGATGGCTTACGCGTTGAGTACCCCGACGGCTTTGGTTTAATACGCCCAAGCAATACCACGCCGGTGATTGTATTGCGCTTTGAGGCCGACAACGAAGCTGCGCTTAAGCGCATACAAGCACAGTTTCGTGATGTGATTTGGGATGCCGCGCCACATGTAGCATTGCCGTTTTAGCTTCAACCTGACCTGCATAAAAGCCAAACTAGTGTGAAAGCCAAGAAAGTCTAAAATTAGGCATGTCTAAAAACACCATCATTTTCTCTATTGTTTGGGTAGCGCTCGTATTAGCTGTTTATTATTTAGCCGACAATATTCAAAACCCTAACAAGGCTTGGCGGTTGGGCGATAACCCAAATTCTGTCATTCTTAAACGCGGTTTAGATGGTCATTATCGTGCTGAAGCGCTGATCAATAATGAGAAAGTGAATGTGCTGGTAGATACCGGTGCCACAGGCGTCGCCATTTCGCAAAAAGTGGCCGACAAACTTAAACTTAGAAGCATACAAGCAGTACGTACCATGACAGCAAATGGTGACACCGTGAGTTATATGGTGCGGCTAGACTCTGTCAAAGTAGGTGGTGTAGAAGCAAACAATGTCGCCGCCACCATTGCGCCTGGTTTAGATGGCGATGTACTGTTGGGCATGAGTTATTTAGGGCGCATGGATGTGCGCTTGTTTAACAACGAGATGACCATTAAACAAATCGAGCAATAAAGGTGACTTTCAAAACACCTGCCCTGCAAGCCAATACCCATAAGGGCTGCAGGCACAATTTTTTAACTACGTAGTAACGCATTTCTTTAAACCTCTCAAAATATTTGTAAGTAATTTCAAGTTTGCATGACCAATGGTGGCTAGCTAGCAAACTTAATACTTATTTACAATTTATATTTCTAGGAGATTTAAAATGAAATTCAACCTTAAAAAAGCGACTCTAGCGACCAGTTTATTACTAGCCTTTTCTACATCAGCGTTTGCAGCTACGTCACTCACAACGGGTGGTTATGCAACTCAGTTACAAAAAATGGAAATGATGAAAATGTTGGATGGTGACGGCAACCACATGGTCACCATGGCTGAAGCAGACAGTTATTACAACAGTATTTTTGATGCCCTCAACAAAGATGGCGATGACTCATTAGAGGCAAATGAATGGGCTGGTCCAACAAAAAATTCAAAGCTTGATCTGACAACAGGCGGTTACAGCCGTGAGTTGCGTAGCATGAAAATGATGCGTTTAATGGACACTGATGGCGACAAAAAAGTGACGCGTGATGAATTTTTAAACCATCATCGCGCAGTGTTTGCAAAACTTGACTCTTCAACTGACCAACAACTAGATGCACAAGAGTGGGCGATGAAAGGCCTGTTAAGCAAATAATACGTGCTTACATAGCGGCAATCTTATAAAGCCAGCAAAAGCTGGCTTTATTTTTAAGTGATTACTGTAGGGGAGCTACGGCCAGTACGTTGTTTTAATTCAGAAACTTCTAGCGCAATTTGTATCATCTCAGCCAATGCGGCTTGCGCATCCAAATGATGGTTTTTAGTATCTGCGTCGTAAGCTTCTAAATAAATGCGCAAAGTTGCGCCCTCAGTGCCCGTGCCAGATAACCTGAACACAATGCGTGAGCCGCAGGCAAACAAAATACGCACACCCTGCCCTGTGCTAATACTGCCATCTACTGGGTCGGTATAGCTAAAATCATCGGCTGTTTTCACTGTATATTGTCCAAATTTCTGATTTGGCAATGTAGTAAATTGGGATTTGATGTGTGCCATCACGCCATTGGCAGCTTCGGTCGGTATCGCTTCATAATCGTGACGCGAATACACATTGCGGCCAAATTCTGCCCAATGCGCTTTCACAATTTGCTCTACTGATACTTTTTGCCCGCTTATTTTTTGCTTCGCTGCGATAATATTTAGCCAGCACAGCACAGCCCATAAACCATCTTTCTCGCGCACATGGTTGCTGCCAGTGCCAAAGCTTTCTTCGCCACATAGCGTTACTTTATCGGCATCCATCAAATTGCCAAAAAATTTCCAACCAGTTGGGGTTTCATAACAAGGGATATTCATTTTCGCTGCCACTCTATCTACCGCGCCACTCGTGGGCATACTGCGTGCAACGCCTGCCAACCCTTGTTGATAGGCCGGGATGAGGGAGGCATTGGCGGCAATGATGGCCAAACTATCTGATGGTGTGACAAAAAAATGGTTACCTAAAATCATGTTACGGTCACCATCGCCATCGGATGCAGCACCAAAATCAGGTGCGGTGTCTTTGTATAGGATTTCCACCAGCTCATGCGCATAAGTCAGGTTTGGATCTGGGTGGGCGCCGCCAAAAGTTTCGCTCACTTCGCAATTCATCAAACTAGATTCAGCCGCACCTAAACGCTCCACCAAGATAGCTTTAGCATAAGGCCCAGTCACCGCATGCATGGCATCAAATTTCATACTAAAACCAGATTTAAATAAGGCTTTAATAGCAGAAAAATCAAACAATTCTGCCATTAAATCGGCGTAATTACTGACTGGATGAATGACTTGAACAGTAAAGTCATCTATTTGTGTTTCGCCAATTGCATCAATATCCACATCGACCAAGTTTGGTATTTTGTATTGGCTGATAGTTTTACTTTTAGCAAAAATCGCCTCAGTAATTTTTTCAGGCGCAGGTCCGCCATTGGCAGTGTTGTACTTAATACCAAAGTCTTCATCTGGCCCTGCAGGGTTGTGGCTGGCAGATAAAATAATGCCACCCAAAGTTTGATATTTGCGAATAATGTGTGAGGCGGCGGGTGTGGACAATATACCACCTTGGCCAACGATGACTTTTGCAAACCCATTCGCCGCCGCCATTTTAATGATGGTTTGAATGGCCGTTTTATTATAAAAACGCCCATCGCCACCTAAAGTGAGCGTCGCGCCTTTTGGGATGACGATGGAATCAAAGATACTTTGTACAAAATTTTCTAGGTAATTGGCTTGTGCAAAAACCTTTACTTTTTTGCGTAAGCCAGAGGTACCAGGCTTTTGATCTAAAAATGGGGTTGTTTGCCTTGTGATGATTTGTGCCAATTTTCGCTCGTTCGCTATAGGTTAATTCAACGAATAAAGCCAGCAGACAACTCGCATAATTGCTATGTTTTATCGCAGCTGGTATTAACGCCTTTAGGTAATTTTAAGCCATAATTCAACATTAAGATAAAGTCTTTATCTTTTGCTAAAGATTCTGGGTTTTCTTCACAAGCTGCATTGCCTTCAGAATCAGCGCCAGCAGCGGTAAAGCCCACATTTAAAACAAATAATTGTTGATTAGTATAATTACCTAGCGAAGGATTTAAATCTACTAGGCCCGCAGCATTACGTGGATTACCACCACCCGTGGTTGAGGGAGCGAGAATGTTAAAGTTATTGCCAAAATAGTTAAGAATATAGTTACTGCTCGCAGCTAATGTGCCCTGATTAATCGCGTAGCCACCCACTACCTCACCCGCAACACGGTCAAGCGCACCTGTAAGGCTATCAGCACCTACCAAACCAAGCCCACCAACCGTGAAGGCAAACGGTAAAGGGTCAGCAGCGCCAAAAGTCTTGCTTTGCCCAGGGGTTGCAGTCACAGTAATTGCGCGTTGGCTAATGTCCGCAGTGGTGTTGGCTGTGGTCGCAGTGAGGTTGTAATTGCCTGCATCTGCACCGCCCAAACTAATGCCACTAATATTCACCGTTTTACCAACACCTGCATTTTGGTCAACAAAAGCGCCTGCGGCCGTGGCAACCGTAAGGTTGTCACCACCAATCATGCCCGTGTATGCAGCGGCGCCAGTATTAAGGCTGGCCGCTGTCGTTGCGTCATACACTTTGTTATTGGCAGTAATGCCCGTAACAGCCGTAATATCAGCTTTGGCAATATCCGCCGTCGTCAGCGTGGTCGTGTTCACTGTGTAATTGCCTGCATCAGCACCACTTAAGCCCAAGCCAGTCGCTGTCACCGTTTTGCCTGTGCCCGCATTTTTATTATCAAAGGTGGCTGTGCCACCTGCATAGCTTACGGTATCGCCAATAATCACGCCTGTGAGGTTACGGCTAGCGATGACCGCACTGTTGTTAGCATCATAAGTTTTGTTGTTGGCAGTAATTGTGCCAGTAATCGCAAGCGGATTAATCACGCCTGTGTTGTCGGTTACAAAAGTCACCGCATAATTACCACCACCATTACCGTCTGCCACCGTGCCAGCAGCAGTTAGCGTTTTACCTGTACCCGCATTTTTATTATCAAAGGTTTGGCTAAAAGTGGCAGAATCACCCGCAACAATTGAGCCAGAAGTCACCGTCGGTGCGCCTACTGAACTCGTATTACCATCATAGGTTTTAGTGTCAGTAGCCACAGATACCGTGATCGCACGTTGGGTGATGGTACCAACATTACCTGTAGCATTTGGACTTGCTAAGGTGTAACCAAATACTTGTTTCCCACCATTTGTAGCGCCTGTAATACTCAGCGCATTTGAACTCACGGTTTTACCCGCGCCCGCATTTTTGTCATCATAAGTTGCGCTAGTCAAAGCAGATAGATTTACAGTATCACCATCAATTGCACCTGATTGACCTAAACTCAGGCCAGCAATAGAAGCTGTTGTTGTACCGTCATAAACTTTGCTCGCCGTACCGCTTAAACTAGCAGTGATCGTAGGCGCAGCGCTATAAACAAAACCATTGCCTGTGCCTAAAATAGTGTCACCTAAAACCGCGTTGTATTGTTTAAAGTTAGATGCTGTAATCAAGCCTGCGCCACGCGTGTCTGCTGTAGGGTTGGTAGAATAAACCAGCCAACGGCTACCAGCACCTGGCGTTAGAGCAAAGTTGCCCGCGTTAATAAAATTTTGCGCACTGGCTAATGTAATTGAAGTGCCAGAACCTGTGCCAGTTGCTGTAATTGCGCCGCCGAGCGTCAAATCATTGCTTAACGTTTGCGCGGCCATTATTCTAACGGATGACGCGTTAACCGTTAATGCATTCGCATCAACGAAATTTACATCTCTACCGCTCACAATTGCGACGGCGTTAAAATTATTCGCGGCATTATTTAGCGTAACATCGTTTGTAGCACCTGCTGTGATACTCGTTGTGCCCCCTATCGTAACCGCAGCCAATTGCGCCACAGCACCTGCGGTTTGCAAGGTGTAATTGCCCGATACGTTCGTTGCACCAAGCACGATAGCATTGGCGTCACGAATATTAGCACTGCCTGCGGTAATTGCTAAATTAGCAAAATTATTTGCGGCATTAGTGGCGCTAACCGCACCTGTACCAGCCGCAATAGTAAGCGCGTTTCCACCTGCATTTACTACGCTACTTGCCGCCGTAAATGTAACATTACTATTGGTAGTCGTAAGTGTGGTCGGCGCGCCTAGTGTCACATTGTCGCTATAAGTTTGTGCGACAGTGGTAGTCACCGCGCCACCATTAAGGACGGTACTGCCTGTTGCATTTGTAGTTAAGCTGCTTAGGGCTAAAGTCTCACCAACCGCGCCAGTGAATGTAGTGGCGTTATTGGTGTTGATGGCAAGCGAGCGACTGGCACCAGATGAATTTACAGTGCCACCAAATGTAACTGCGCCACCTGTGCCAACCCCGGCGCTACCGCCTGTTGAAGTAATCATGGTGTTAGCTGAAAGCAATGCCGCATCTGCCACCGCGATATTGCCGCCAACGCCCGCTGTACCTGTACCCGTGCGATTACCGCCCGTAGTGGTCATATTCGTTAAGGTAATGGTTGAGCCACTGCCAGCATCCAAGTTTACAGTACCGCCATTGCCACCATTTTGATTGGCTCCTAATCCTGCTCCACCAGTTGCAGCAATCGTGCTTACTGTGACATTGCCCCCTGCTGTCAATGCTACCGTACCCGCATTACGGCCTGCACTCACCGAGCCCGTGCCCAATGCACCTGCCGATGCTGTAATCGTGCCAGTGGTAATATTAGCTTGTGATAACACGCTCACATTGCCACCATGCGCGTTAGTGCCGCCTGTGGTGCGAATTGTGCTGGTGGTCACGTTACCCGTTGCTGCAGAGTTAGTGATTGCAATACTACTGGCAGTACCGCCAGCGCCCGTACCAAATGCCTGCCCAGCAATATTGCTTAGTGTAGCGGTACTAATGTTGCCGCTGCTATTATTTGTGATGCTCACAGCACCAGCATTACCCGCACTAGCCAGTGTGCTGCCTGCAAAACCATTACCGCCATCGGCAGATAACGCGCCTGTGATACTAATGCCCGTATTGGCGTTAAGGGTGATATTAGCCGCATTACCGCCACCTTGGTTTAGGCTACCACCAGTACTACCAATGGTAGAAATCACACCCGTAGTGCTTAAGCTACCCGCAGAAGTTAAACTGATATTGCCCGCTGCATTGCCGGAGGTGGATGCGTTAGACCCGCCACCTGATGCCACAATAGCGCCTGTTGCCAGATTACCGGTTGTGGAGCTAACACTCACTGCCCCACCTTTGCCGTTAGTGCCGCCCGTGGTAGTAAGCGCGCCTGAGGTGACAGAAGTACCGCTCAGCGTAATGCCACCTGCCGTACCTCCGGCACCGGTGCCTGTGGCATTACCTGTACGCGAAGTAATTGCTGCTGTAGTCAGCGTGCCGGTAGCCGTGATTGAAACAGTACCGGCATTACCACCGGCTTGCGTAATGCCTACCACATTACCACCAGAAGCACTGATAGCGCCTGTTACGGAAGTATTGCCTCCCGTAATCGTAATATTGCCTGCACTTTGACCATTATTTCCTGTAGTAGTAGCCCCACCAGCACTAGTCACGGCGCCAGAAACTGCCAGCGCACCTAAACTACTTAACGTAATATTGCCGCCATTACCTTTTGTATTGCCTTGCGTGGTGATAGCGCCAGTACTTAAGCTGCCAATTGCTGCAGTATTGGTCACAGCAATGCTACCCGCAGTACCGCCAGCCCCTGTGCCAATCGCTACACCTGTACGTGCTGTAAGTGCACCCGCCGCAATATTACCTGTGGTGTTATTGGTAAGCGCAATTGTGCCAGCATTACCAGCATTGGCATTGCCTGTGCCAGCATTGCCGCCAGTAGCCGCAATTGCACCCACACTCATGCCGTTGGTACTAGCTATGTTCACGCTACCCGCATTGCCGCCAGCCTGACTTGCGCCGCTGCCCGCACTGCCATTAGCAGTTTTTGCGCCTGTTGTGGTAACCCCAGCGCCAGAAATAGTAATTACGCCACCATTGCGACCTGCACTGCCTGCGGATGCCGTGCCGCCATTGGCTGTAATAGTTGCAGCACCTAAATTAACCGCACCAGTACCAGTAATACTAATATTGCCTGCATTGCCATTTGCTGCGCCTGTAGCAGCAATATTGCCTGCGGATTGCGTAATCGTAGCGCCCGCGAGGGTAATCCCCCCCGCTTGTGAGGTAATATTTGCGCCTATCGCCAAGTTGCCCGTGCCGCTATTATCCGCATCGGCCTTTAAAGTCACCGCGCCAGTGCCGCTAGTAATCACTGAGCTGCTGACAGTAAGATTGTTGCCCGCTTCTAACTTAATGCTGTTATTGGCCGCCATGGTAATTGCGCTGGCCACGGTAATATTGTTTGTAGCCTGAAAAAACGCCTCAGAATAGCCAGTAATATCACTAATTTGGATAGTGGTGGTTCCTGCCACAGGCGCATCGGCAAACGCAATATCAGGTGTGCTATTCGCATTGTTGCTTGGTGCGGCCTGTGTACTAGAGTTTAATACAATATTAAGCGGGTCGAAAAACACTTTACCGCCAATGCCTTGGTAAGCGGTTACATCAATTTTTCCGGTGTAGTCCAAATATTTTTTGCCAGAAACCTCTACAAAACCGCCATTGCCAGACAGCGCGCCACCCTTAGCAGAAATGCTGCCGTAAAAGCGCGTCGTATCATCTGCCCATACAATTACTTTACCACCATTGCCATTGCTTTTAGCATCCACATGGATGCTAGCGTCTTTGTCCACGTAAGTAGTTCGGGCATTGTAAACTTGCGCGTTTTTACCTTGATAGTCGCCACCCACCAATACCGTGCCGCCTCCCGCATCGCCAGAAGCATCTAACTTAGCGCCTTTGAATAACGCAACCTGCTCTCCAGTCACCTCAATGCGTCCGCCAGTTGTACTAGTTTCGTTGCCTGCTGCGCTTAACGTGCCAGTCACACTCACTTTTGCGTTTTTTCCGCCTTCCAAGCGAATCACACCATTACGCTCTACCAAGCTATTTGCTTGAATAACGCCATCTATGTTGATGGCGGCCGTGCGCGCGTTGGTGGCAAGCTGTACCGCGCCACCGTCGGCACTAATATTGCCGCTTTGCTTGATGGCGGCGTTAACTGCATCACCATTCAACTTAACGCGCACCAAACCATCACCATAAAAATCCAGTATGGCAGATTGCGCTGAACCTAATATCACGCTGCCGTTATTGGCTTGCAGCGTGCCGCTATTTTCTACCGTGTTGCCAAGCAGCGCAATGTAGCCGCCATCTTCAGTACGAATTACACCCTGATTGCTCACCAATGCGTCGCTTTGCGCATTAAATTGATAATGGCTGCCTAAGAAATCATCGTTATCAATTCGCATGGTAGTAGCCACCAAGCTACCTACATCTACCTGCGCACTTCGCCCAAACAGCACGCCATTTGGGTTACTCAAAAACAAGCTGCCTGTAGCGCTTAAACTACCAAAAATTTGAGAAGAATCCGAGCCGACAACTCTAAATAGTGCAACCCCCTGAGTTGGCTGATTGAGCCTAACTGTTTCATTATTGGCGATGCTGAATGACTGCCAATTAACAATAGCTTTCTGACTAGTTTGATTAATATTTAATGATTGCGCGTTCCGCACAAAGCTCGCACTACCCGCTTGCACTTGCTCGCCAAATGGCAAAGCCTGCGCGTGGCCGAAAGCGCAGCAAATAAACGCCGTGAGCACGACTCGCATGTGTGCCTGCTTTGTTAAATTAGGCTGCATTAATTTAAATAGGGGGTTAGCTTTAATCTTCATTTTCATCTCTACAGTTCTTCTAAAACTCCTTTTGAATCTGCCCCCATATTCTTGTTTCACGCTCTGCATCTACGCCTTCAATCTTGCTCTTTTGTTGTGACACGGTAAAATCCAGTGCCCATCTATTTGCAAACTGCATATTCACACCTGCACCAACGTGCGACGACCACACATGATTGTCATCACTTAATGCATGGTGATTAACAATGCCCCTACCGTAATCAAAAAAAATGTACGGGCTTGCTACGCTATTAAACACAGGCAAAAACCTTGCCAACCCGACTAATGGTACAGGTGTCTTTCTTAACTCTGCACCAATAACTAGACCTCTGTCAGATGAAGTGCGTAGTTCGCCGAATTCGCGCCAACGATTTATACCGCCAATGGCCAGTTTTTCTGAGCTATCCAAGTTTTTAGTTACTCCCTGAAACTCAGCTCGCAAAATCAGGTTAAAGGCTGAAAACAAAGGCTGAATGCGGGATCCAAACAAATTGTATTTCAAAAAACTACCTGCTGTTTCGGCACTGGTGGCGTCCAAAGATTTCGCTAAACTGTTTTTGAAGTTTACATCTCCAAATTTCAGATTTAAGCCTAATTGGTTAAATCCATTCATGCTCACATCGCGCCAATCGCCAAATAAACCCAGCTCTAATGCATTGATACTGCGATGATTCTCTAACGCAAATGCTGAAACATCGTCAGAAACATCTTTGTAAGAAAGCCCGATTCTTGAAGTGATATTGCCCTGCCTAGCACGTAGCACGGGCTGATCCAAAAACGCACTGATATATGAGCTATCACCAGTCGCGCCTAATATAGAAAACTCTCCGCCTAAACGATAGTCAGAATAACCGGCACTTAAGTTTAAAATAGTCCCAGTTACAGATATTGGAATCAGATAACCTAGCTGCACGGTGCGCTGACGTTCACCATTTGAGGTTTCTAAATTTAGCCCAAGCCTATCACCTCTCCCTGCAAGATTATTCAAATAGATGCCCGCATTTAACATCTCTCGACCTGTAAAGCGGTTGCCGTATGTGTTTGCTGCGAGATAGCCCATCACACGCGGCTGCGGCTCAACTTCAATAGATACATCGCTATATCCAACTTCCTGCCCAGACGCCAGCTCAGAAATGGCTCTTACCCCTGGCAGCGAGTTAATTAAGGTGATGTTTCTAACTAAATTCGACTCTCGAATAGCGTTATTACTGGCTAAATCATTCGAAGCCATTTTACTTAGAAAGTCTTCGTCCAATGTACCTTTTGTTTGCAGTTTTAACTCACCCAGATAACCTTCTAACACCGCGACTTGCAAGGTGTTTTGAGCGATGTCCTGCTCAGGCAAATACGCCTCTGCCAACATAAAACCCTGCTGACGATAATAACGCGTCACACTTGCAGTCATTTGGTTTAACTCTTTGATTCCAATTGATTTATCTAGGTATTCAGCCAGCAATGATGACAATTGTTCATCACTCACATTTTTATTGCCAATAAATTTAAGGTTGCGAATCGTCACCTGAGTATCTGACTGGCTTTGCAACGAACGGGGGTAAGTTTCACTGTCTTTTTTCTCGATAGTTGGACTAGTAACAACTGGCGGGCTAGGCTGCGTTTCGAGGCGCGGGATATTAGCAGGGTCGGGCAGATTAGGTGCCGCGAAGGCGAGAGAAGCGAAAAGCTGACTAACCATCGTCATTAAAACGCATGGCGACTTTTTGGAACAGTTTAACCTAAATTGCATAGGCGCTATTCTATCCCAATCTTATGGGCAGTGAATAGTAAAATTACATTTGATATTAGTATGTTATATAACTTTTCATATAAATTACTACAGAATTGCTCTGTAACTGCAATTTAATAGTTAATTTAGTATTAAAAACAATCCATAAGACATGATCTGAGAGGCGCCTGTATTTATATATGGCCATGCGGGTTGCAGGCCAGCATTATTTGAACACTTTTACGGCCAAGTTAGATAGCGTTTGTACTCCCAGTCGCTGACTGAGCGGCAATATTCAATCCACTCAGCCGATTTGGTAGCCAAATATTCTGCCACGTATTCATCGCCTAGCGCTTTGGTGATTTTGCTATCTGCCGCCAACGCGGCAAGTGCTTCCCCCAAAGTTTGCGGCAATGTTTTTACGCGATGGCGCTTAAATTGCGTGTCATCCCACTCATAAATATCTTCATCAATCGGCATCGGCGCTACTAGGTTTTGCTCTACGCCTTCCAACATCGCCGCAATGGTAGAAGCCAGTGCAACGTAGATATTGCTGCTACCATCAGTTAACCTAAATTCAATACGCCCCGCTACAACTCTCAAAACAGTAGTTCGATTATTGTAGCCCCAAGCAATATGCGCAGGCGCCCAGGTGGTACCAGAAAGTGATTTACCAATCACTAGGCGCTTATACGAATTGACACTGGGAGCATGAAACGCGGCAAGCGCCGCGCTATGCGCCAGCAAACCAGCAATGCAAGCACGACCCGTTTTTGATAAGCCGTGCGAATCTGCTTTGTCCGCCATCACCGCTTGCCCGTTCACGTCAGTCAGCGACAAATGCAGGTGCAAGCCACTGCCAGGGCGATCAGCAAACGGTTTGGGCATTAAACTAAATGTTAAACCCGCCTCTTCCGCAATGTGGCTGGCCGCCATTTTAAATAGCACAAAATTATCAGCCGCTTTTAACGCATCGCTATAGTGATAATTCAACTCATATTGGCCACTGGCGTCTTCATGATCAATTTGAAACACATCTAAGCCACAAGCGGTTAGGCCTGTTTCCATCTTACGCAGCACATCTCGCACGCGTGCCAGCGCTTTTAAATCATACGAAGGTTTATCTTGGTCGTCTTTTGCACAGGCGATTGGACGACCATGTTCGTCTGTATTAACCAGGAAAAACTCAGGCTCAATCCCCACATTCAGTGTTAACCCTAGTTTTGTGAGCCGTTCGATTTGTTTGAGTAAAACGCGTCGCGAGCAGCCAGCGAATGGTTTGCCATCCACCAAACCACTGCATACAATACGCGCATAGCCTGGCATCCAAGGCAATGCCTGTAACGTTTTAATATCACCTTGACCATAAAACTCAGAGCGCGCGCCGTTTCTAGGAAGTCCCGTTCCCCAAATGGAAGGCCCTGCAAAACCTGCGCCCGCTCCTAGAACATCTTCCAAATGCGCTACTGGAATATATTTGCCTTTGGCTGCTCCGAAAATATCAACAAACTGGGCAATAATGGTGTGCACGCCAGCCGCTTGCATGCGCGCTTTAGCTTGCTCCACAGTTTCGGTTTTTGTGCTTGAAATAGTATCGTCCATATTTTTAACCATCTAAAAAATTTAAGTTTCTAAGCTAGGCGAGGCGCCACGAAAAAATTACAACGCACATATGTTTTATTATGTAAGGCGTAATTTTTTGTTGGCAACAAAGCATAGCGACGAAAATTAAGTTTTTTAAGCTTTTAATAGTGCGCGGTCTAAAATATCTAATGCTTCGTCGAATACATTATCTTGAATGGTCAGAGGATATAAAAAGCGCAATGCGTTTACATATACGCCACAGCTTAATAAAATCAAGCCGTCTTCAAGTGCAGCCGCTTGCACGCGTTTCATGGCATCGGTAGAAGGCTCACCCGTTTTTGGGTCAAAAAATTCTGCGGCAATCATCGAGCCTAATCCGCGAATTTCTTTTAAACTCGGCACATTTTTTTGTGCAGCTTTTAAACGTTTAGTCAGTTTTTCGCCCAACACATTAGCCCGCGCAACTAACTGCTCTTCTTCCATCACATCTAACACTGCATGTGCCGCCGCTATCGCCAGCGGATTACCTGCATAGGTGCCGCCTAAACCACCCGGCGCTGGTCCATCCATGGTTTCAGCTTTGCCGCACACGGCAGACAACGTCATGCCACCGGCTAAGCTTTTTGCCATCACCATCATGTCTGGAATCACATCATAGTGCTCGCTGGCAAATAATTTACCAGTACGGCCAAAGCCTGTTTGCACTTCATCCATCACCAGCAAAATGCCATGTTCATCGCATTCTTTACGCAAAGCTGTCATCAACTCTGGCGGCGCAACATAAAAACCACCCTCGCCTTGTACTGGTTCTATCATCATCGCGGCAATACGTTTAGGGTCTACATCCGCTTTAAATAATGCATGTAGCGCGTCTATCGAATCTTCTACCGTCACGCCATGCACAGCCATCGGGAATGGAATATGATACACATCGGCAGGAAAAGGCCCAAAACCTACTTTATAGGGCACTACTTTTCCTGTCAGCGCACAAGCCATGAGCGTGCGGCCATGAAACCCACCTGAGAACGCAATAATGCCTGGGCGGCCTGTGGAAGCTCGCGCAATTTTGACTGCATTTTCTGCTGCTTCTGCACCGCTGCTAAAAAAACAGGTTTTTTTGGCATGCTTGCCAGGCGTGAGTTGATTAATCCGTTCGGCCAGCGTGACATAACTTTCGTAAGGCAATACTTGATAGCAAGTGTGGGTAAAACGCTCCAGCTGTGCCTGAATCGCAGCCATGATTTTTGGGTGGCGATGGCCAGTATTGAGCACCGCAATGCCGCCGCCAAAATCAATATAGCGATTGCCTTCAACATCCCACACCTCAGAATTAAGCGCTTTATCAATAAAAAAATTCGCCATCACACCTATGCCGCGCGGGGTGGCGGCAAGACGACGGTTGTGTAAATCACTATTAGTGACTAAATTTTCGGTTAATTTATTCATATTTCTCACCTCATAATACTCCGTCATTCCCGCGTAGGCGGGAATCTAGACAACCATCAGAACAACGAATGTAGATTTTTGATATCACTCTAAGCATCATCCCCGCCTAGATTCCCGCCTACGCGGGAATGACGGAGTTGCAATGATTTAAGTCAACCGAATCCAAGTCGTCTTTAATTCTGTATATTTCTCAAGCGCGTGCAGCGATTTATCACGCCCGTTACCGCTTTGTTTATAGCCGCCAAACGGCACCGTAATGTCGTCTTCATCGTAACTATTGACATGCACCGTGCCTGCGCGTAAACGCTTGGCCACCATATGCGCCTTGCTAATATCTTGCGTCCACACTGCCGCAGCCAGACCATACTCTGTGTCATTAGCTATGTTGATGGCTTCGTCTACCGTGTCGAAAGTGATGATTGAAAGCACCGGCCCGAAAATCTCTTCAGCCGCAATCTTCATGCGATTGGTCACGTTATCGAATACGGTTGGGCTAATATAAAAGCCGCCAGATTCAGCTTTTACCTGTGCTCCACCAGCCAATAGGGATGCGCCTTCCAGCTTGCCTGATTCGATGTATTTGAGCACACTTTCCATTTGGCCACAATCCACCATCGCGCCCATCGTGGTGTTGGCGTCTAGTGGGTCGCCAGGCTGATAATTTTTAAGCTCGGCCAATATTTTCTTAACTAGTTTGTCTTTAATCGAACGCTCAACCAATAATCTGGATGGTGCATTGCAACTTTCACCCTGATTATAAAAAATTGAGCCCGCAGATGCTTCTGCAGCGCGATCCACATCTTTGCAATCAGCAAATACAATATTCGGTGATTTGCCACCCAGCTCACACCACGCACGTTTTAAATTGCTTTGCCCAGCCATGATTTGTATTTTTTTACCGACTGCGGTTGAGCCAGTAAACGCAATGCAGTCGACATCCATATGCAGCGCTAATGGTGAGCCTGCCTCTTGACCGAAACCTGGTAATACATTCAACACGCCTGCTGGAATGCCAGCCTGTAATGCTAAATCGCCTAATCTAAGCGCCGTCAAAGGTGATTTTTCGGAAGGTTTTAGTACCACGCTATTACCTGACGCTAGTGCTGGGGCTATTTTCCAGGCAGCCATGGCGATTGGATAATTCCACGGCACAATCGCCCCCACTACGCCTATGGGTTCGCGCGTAATCATCGCCAACGTGTGGTCAGCTGTGGGCGCAATTTCGTCATACACTTTATCAATGGCTTCACCAAACCAGCGGATGGTATTGGCGGCAGAACTGACGTCTACATTTAGGCTGGCAGTAATCGGTTTGCCCATATCCAGTGTCTCTAAAAGCGCCAGCTCTTCGCGATTTGCAATAATTAAATCGGCAAATTTAATCATGGTTTGCTTGCGTTCTTTTGGCGGCAGACCTGCCCAACGCCTGTCGTTAAAGGCAGCGCGGGCTGCAACAACGGCCAAATCCACATCGGCAGATTTGCAACTGGCCACATCCGTTAGTTTGCGGCTATCAATCGGTGAAAAGCATTCAAAAGTTGCTTTATCTGCTGCACTCATGCGCTTGCCGTTGATGACTGCGCGGCCATCAATTTTTAAGGTTTTAGCGCGCTGATGCCAATCAATTTGTATATCTATCATGATCTATAGCTTTGCAAAATATAATTTCAGCTTTCGAATATCGTCATTCCCGCGCAGGCGAGAATCTAGACGAGCAACACTTTCAGCATAATACTTTTAAACCACACTAATGCATTTTTTGCATCAAACCCACTTTGATTAAATTGCACCTCAACTGGATTCCCGCCTGCGCGGGAATGACGAAATTACTAATATTTCTATATTTAGTAACATCGCTCAGAGCCCAGCCATGGCGATATATTTTATTTCTAAGTATTCGTCTATTCCATGATGCGAGCCTTCGCGACCTAAGCCGGATTGTTTCACACCGCCAAACGGCGCTACTTCGTTAGATATCATGCCGGTATTTACCCCCACCATGCCGTACTCCAAGGCTTCTGCTACTTTCCAAATACGGCCAATATCGCGACTGTAAAAATAAGATGCTAAACCAAATTCAGTGCGGTTTGCCAGCTCAATCACTTCGTCATCGGTTTTAAAGCGAAACAATGGTGCGATTGGGCCAAAGGTTTCTTCGCTAAATATCAACGAATCAGAGGTCACTCCAGCAAGCACCGTTGGTTCATAATATGTACCACCGAGCGCATGACGTTTTCCACCAGATAACAAAGCTGCACCTTTTTTAACAGCATCGGCCACATGACTTTCTATTTTTTCAATCGCCGCCATATCAATTAATGGACCTTGGGTCACGCCATCCGCTGTGCCCGCACCCACCTTAAGCGCACTTACTTTCTCCGCAAGCTTTGCAGCAAATGCATCAAATACACCATCTTGTACAAATAGTCTGTTGGCACATACGCAAGTTTGTCCCGCATTACGGAACTTGCTAATCATGGCGCCTTCTACTGCGGCGTCTAAATCGGCATCGTCAAACACAATAAACGGTGCATTACCGCCAAGCTCTAGCGATAATTTTTTGATGGTATCGGCACATTGGCGCATTAAAATGCGACCAACTTCGGTCGAGCCTGTGAATGAAAGCTTAGTGACAATAGGACTTTCACACAGCACTGCGCCAATTTCGCGCGCTTTACCTGTAATGACTTGTAGCACACCAGCCGGCACCCCTGCTTGTTCAGCCAGCACAGCCAATGCAATCGCCGACAATGGCGTTTGCTCAGCAGGTTTAATCATCATGCTACAGCCTGCAGCCAATGCTGGCGCCGCTTTGCGGGTTATCATGGCAATAGGGAAATTCCACGGCGTAATAGCAGCTGTGACACCAATCGGCTGCTTAATGACCAATAAACGCCGGTCATTGGTAGGACTAGGGATGGTCTCACCATATACACGCTTGGCTTCCTCGGCAAACCACTCAATAAAACTGGCACCATAATTCACTTCACCGCGTGCTTCGGCCAACGGTTTACCCTGCTCGGCCGTTAAAATTTGTGCTAAATCTTCCGCATGCAATTTAATTAAATCGAACCAGCGTTTTAAAATAATGCTACGCGCACTGGCAGTCAGTGTTTTCCATTGTTTCTGAGCAGCCGCACTAGCTACAATGGCACGCGCTGTTTCTGCTTTGCCCATGCGAGGTACTTCGCCTACCACTAATCCATTAGCAGGGTTGGTGACCTGTATTATTTCGCCAGAGTCGGCACCTATCCATGCGCCTGCTAATAAGGTTTTACCAGGTTTTAGTAATGCAGAATACTTTAAGGCTACAGTTTGTGATGTCATCAATGTTTCTACTAATCTTTTCCATCGTTTATTTTGTCCATTATTTTTTTGTGCTACTTGTTGGCATCGCTGTAAGCCAAGGCCATTTCGCGTTTACGTTTACGCTCTTTATGCGATGTATAAAAGCTAGAAGCAATGACTGCTATGGTTACTACAGTAATGGTGACGGTTGCAACTGCGTTAATGGTAGGGTTTAAGCCCAAGCGCGCGCGGGAGAATATCACCATCGGCATGGTGTTATAACCTGGCCCAGATAGGAAAGCCGATAACACGACGTCATCAAACGACAAGGTGAAAGTGAGCAAAAATGCTGAAACCAGTGCAGGGACCAGCAATGGGAAAGTGACTAGCGTAAATACTTGCCATGGCTTGCTGCCTAAATCCATGGCCGCTTCATCTAAACGCCCATCCATCTCTTTTAAGCGGGATGTCACCACCACTGCGGCATAAGCCGTACCTAACAAAGCATGGCCTAATAATATAGTAAATAAGCCTCGCTCTGGAAAACCTAGCCAATGCTGTACAGAAACCAGCATCAATAATAAAGCCAAACCTACAATCACCTCTGGCATCACTAACGGCATATTGGCCATTGATGCTAAGAACGTACGGCCAGCGAACCGTTTATAGCGATTAAGTGCAAACGCCACGAAGGTACCAAAAAATACTGACATGAACGCTGAAATAAACGCAATTTTCAATGACAACCAAACTGCGGAAATTAAATCTGCATCCTCTGCCAAGGCGCTATACCAACGCAAACTGGCGTGACTCCATACTGTCACCAACCTAGAATCGTTAAATGAATAGATAACCAGTGTGACGATGGGCAGGTATAAAAACGCATACACTGCTAGCATCCATGCCTTGCCAAAATATTTGTTTAATGTTTGGCTCATGGCTTAATCTCCGCTTGATCTGATTGAGATTTATTGAGTAAGGCCATTGGCACCAGTATCAGCAATATCATCACGATAGCTACTGCAGAAGCCATCGGCCAATCATTATTGCTAAAGAACTCATCCCACAGTACACGACCTATCATGAGCGTATTTGGACCACCTAATAATTCAGGAATAACGTACTCGCCAATGGAAGGGATAAACACCAACATGGAGCCTGCAATAATGCCCGCCTTAGACAGTGGCACCGTCACCAACCAAAAAGTTTTGAGTGGGCTGGTACCTAAGTCAGCCGCTGCTTCTAAGTAACGCACATCCAACTTAGATAAGTTGGCATACAAAGGCAAAATCATAAAAGGTAAGTACGAATAGACCATACCAATAATCAACGAAAATGGTGTATTCATCATAGAAATCGGCTCACTAATTACGCCTAAACTCATCAGCGCATTATTAATAATGCCATTATTGACCAGCAACGTTTTCCAAGCATAAATTCGCAATAAGAACGATGTCCAAAATGGCAGCATAATTAACATGAGTAAGGTAGGTTGAATATGCTTGGGCGCCCTTGCCATAAAGTAAGCAAATGGGTAGCCAATCGCCAAACAAATAATGGTGGTAATCAGCGCGTATTTTATGGATGAAAGGTAGGTTTTAACGTAGAGCGCATCGCTGGCAATAAACTGGTAGCTACTAAAATTAAGGGTGAGCGATGGCCAGCCCCTGCTCCAATCTATCATATTAGAGACTGAGGCGGTCTCCATCGTAGAAAGGCTGATTTTGAGCACGATAAGCAACGGGATGGCGGCCAGCAAGATAAACCAAACATAGGGCACGCCAATAATGAGCTTACGCCCGCTAAAGAAGTTGAGAAATGCATTTTTAGATTGAGCCATTTCACACTCCTTATTGAGTTAACACAACCATGGCTTCGTTGCTCCAATGCGCATAAGCCTTATCACCCCAAGTCAATCCACAGCTTAAATCCCGTGTGCTGTTGATCTCTTGTGCTTTAAGTACCATGCCACTGGCAAGCTTAAGGTGGTAAGTGGTATGTGCGCCAAAATACACAATCTCGATGACTTCGCCTTCAGTCCAATTGTAGTCACCTTTGGGTTTGTTTTTGGATAGCATGACTTTTTCTGGCCGCACTGCTACACCAACACTCATGCCACTATGTCCGCTAATGCCATGCCCCACGTAGTGCACACACTCAGCGCAACGTACAGTGACATGGTCTGGCTCATCTTCTTCAATCACACCTTCAAACATATTCACATTGCCAATAAAATCAGCTACTTTGCGACTGTTTGGCATTTCATATACAGTGTCTGGTTCGCCTACTTGCAAAAAGTAACCTTCACTCATCACCGCAATACGGCTGGCCATGGTCATGGCTTCTTCTTGGTCGTGTGTCACCAGTACACAAGTAACGCCGACCTGCTCAATAATATTGACCAACTCCAATTGTGTGGTCTCACGCAATTTTTTATCTAATGCACCTAGTGGCTCATCTAGCAAAAGCAGTTGCGGTCGCTTGGCCAAACTGCGCGCCAATGCCACACGTTGTTGTTGTCCACCAGAAAGTTGATGTGGTTTACGTTGTGCAAATTTGGTTAGTTGCACCAGACCAAGCATCTTCTCGACACGCTCTGCAATTTGTTCTTTTGGCATGCCGTCACGTTTTAAGCCAAACGCAATGTTCTCCCATACGCTTAAGTGTGGAAACAGGGCATAGGATTGAAACATCATATTGATAGGGCGTTGATAGGCAGGTAAATTGGTAATATCTTGCCCAGCTAAGTAAATTTTACCTTTGGTTGGCACTTCGAACCCTGCCAACATGCGTAGCAGTGTTGATTTTCCGCAGCCAGAGCCACCCAACAAGCCGAAAATTTCGCCTTTGGTCACTGTTAACGAGACATCATCTACGGCTTTCACAGTACCATCATAAATTTTGGTAACGCCCTCAATCCGAAGCAACACCTCTTTTTCAGCTGATTCCGTACCCGTTTGTGGTTTTGGTGCAGTCGCCATGATATCCCCGATTTTTTGCCAATTATTACAATTGATTTTTAAGCTTACTGATTATTAGCTAAACAAATTGAATGGGAAATTGCGCATGCCAAAATCATACTGAAATTTAGCATGCGCAACTTTGTACTATGCGCCAGTTTTAAATTGAGTAAAGTAACGCGTCATCACACGACGTGTTGCGTTATCCACATTGCCAGGTGGGATCAATTTTTTAACATCTTCTGCAGGTAAGAAAATGGTTTTATTGTTGCGCACCTCTTCATCCACAAACTGTGTTGCCGCTTTGTTTGGGTTGGCATAGGTCACGGCATTGGTTAGGCCAGCATGTACTTCTGGACGTAAAATATAGTTAATGAATTTGTGTGCATTATCTACATGTTTCGCGTCAGCTGGAATTACCATGGTATCCATAAACATATAGCCGCCCATGCTAGTAATTAAGGCTTCAATGTTTTGTGGTGATTTATTTTCGATAGAGCGATTACGCGCCAAGTTAAAGTCACCTGCCCAGCCT
This sequence comes from Pseudomonadota bacterium, assembly GCA_020053735.1. Taxonomy (GTDB): domain Bacteria; phylum Pseudomonadota; class Gammaproteobacteria; order Burkholderiales; family Methylophilaceae; genus Methylotenera_A. Next base: position 24,644 of record JAGVMP010000013.1, on the reverse strand, counting down.
AGTGCCACGCAAACATTGCCACCCGCCAAATCGTCAATTTGACCGCCTGAAGAGAATTTTTTAATATCTGGACGTACTTTAGCCAGCATCTCATAGGCCACTTTGTAGTCGTCTGCATTGTTGCTATGCGGCGCTTTTCCTACGTATCTAAGTGCAATTGGAAACACCTCTGATGGCGCATCTAAAAATGTAATGCCACGTGATTTTAATTTTGACGTGTATTTAGGGTCAAACACCAAATCCCAGGCATTTTCTGGCATCGGCATGTCGCCTAGTGCAGTTTTTACCTTGTCAACATTAATACCCACTGTGGTGTAGCTCCACAACCAATCCACCATGTATTCATTGCCTGGATCTAAGTTTGCCATTTGCGCCAAAATATCAGGATCCAAATTGCCATAGTTAGTCAATTTAGATTTATCCAATTTCTGCAATAAACCACCATCTATTTGCAATTTTGCCCAATTAGAAGACGGCACCACGATGTCGTAGCCTGTATTTTTAGCCATTAATTTTGCATGCAAAATTTCATTGCTATCAAATACGTCATAACGTACTTTAATGCCTGTTTCTTTTTCAAAATTTGGAATGGTATCTTCGGCTAAATAATCTGACCAGTTGTAGATGTTGAGCACTTTCTCTTCATCACCCGCCGCTACTGGTGCAGCAGCTGCAGCCGCATCAGGCTTGGCTTCTGTCGTTTCAGCTTCTTGCTTTCCACACGACGTTGTAACCAGCCCAATACTAATAAGTGCCATGCTAATTAAGTATTTAGTTGAATTCATATCCATTAACCCCTTTAAAAAAAATACGATTGATTGAAAAAGCCATAAATAATTCTATCATGTTAAAACACTGTATTTTAATGTACGCCTACTGCCTGCACATTAAGATTATTATCTTGCATTAGACCCTGTTGCTGCAATTGTTTTAGTGTTGCATTCAGGCATTTATAAATCAGTTGCATCATCTCATCTATCTGTGATTTTGTAATAACCAAGGGCGGCGCAATAATCATGCGATCACCTACTGCACGCATAATCAAGCCATTAGAAAAACAATGTGCACGGCACATCATACCAACGCCCAAGTCTTCATCAAATGCCACATGATGCGCTTTGTCTTTCATTAACACAAAGCCAGCCATTAGGCCGCAAGTTTCTGCGCCACCTACGAGTGGATGTTTTGCCAACTCAGCATACTGTTGTGCTAAATATGGCCCAGTTTCGTTTAGCACACGCGCTACCAGGCCTTGTTTTTCAATCATCTCAATATTGGCTAGCGCAACAGCACAAGCCACAGGATGACCAGAGTAAGTATAGCCGTGATTAAACTCACCACCTTGCTCAATCAGCACCTCTGCAACCCGCTTGCCAATAACCACACCGCCAAGCGGCAAATACCCAGAGGTAACGCCTTTAGCAAAAGTCATTAAATCTGGTTTGCAACCTAGTAATTGGCTACCAAACCATTTACCGACACGGCCAAAGCCACAAATCACTTCATCGCAAATCAGCAAAATATTATATTTATCACATATACGTTGAATTTCTGGCCAATAAGTTTTGGGTGGAATAATTACACCGCCAGCGCCTTGTATGGGCTCACCAATAAAAGCCGCCACTTTATCTGCACCTACTTCTAAAATCTTAGTTTCTAACCAGCCTGCAGCACGCAGGCCAAACGCATCTCTATCTTCGTCTGGCGCCAAGCCGTAGTGATAAGGCTGTTCTATATGGACAATGTCTGGTATTGGCAAGCCGCCTTGCGCGTGCATGCCACCCATGCCGCCCAGAGAGGCCCCCGCCATGGTAGAGCCGTGATAGGCGTTGTTGCGCGAAATAATGACTTTGCGCTCCGGCTGACCCAGCGTGGCCCAATAATGACGCACCATGCGAATATTGGTATCGTTAGATTCCGAACCTGAACTACTAAAAAATACGTGGCTGTAATTATCACCTGCCAATTCAACGATTTTTTCTGCCAGCTTTACCGCAGGCACATTGGTGGTTTGAAAAAAGCTATTGTAATAAGGTAATTCTGTCATCTGCTTGGCAGCTGCATCCACTAAGGCTTGCTGGCCATAGCCTACATTCACACACCACAAGCCAGACATCGCATCTAATATTTTGTGGCCCTCTGAATCCCAAATGTAAATGTTGTCGGCCTTGGTGATAATACGCGCACCTTTTTCCGACAAGCTTTTATGGTCGGTAAATGGGTGCATATAATGTGCAGAGTCTATGGCTTGTATTTTGTTGGTACTTAAATCTGTCATGGCATTCATGTCGTTCTCGATTCTAAAATCAAACTTCCTACGCAATGTTTATTTTTAAGCTTGCATTAACTAGTGTTATTACACGTGCATTCGCGATGTTTATTTTTAAACATGCATTAGCAAATGCTCGCGCTCCCACGGACTAATCACGCGCATAAATTCATCATGCTCAGTTTCTTTCACTGCCAAATACACATCGATAAAGTTTTTGCCTAACACCTCATGCAAAGCAGTTGCATCCTCTAACTCACGCAAAGCCTCTGACAATCCACGCGGCAACTGGTAATCATGTGCATAGGCACTGCCAGTAGTTACTTCTGTTGGTTTGAGTTGCTCTTTAATCCCCAAGTAACCACAGGCCAAGGTTACTGCCATAGCCAAATAGGGGTTGGCATCTGCACCCACGACGCGGTTTTCTATGCGCCGGTCAGCCGAGCCAGAGATAGGCACACGGATACCCACCGTACGGTTATCATAGCCCCACTCAATATTAATCGGCGCTGCGCCATCGCGCACAATACGGCGATAAGAGTTAACGTAAGGCGCAAGCAAGGCCATGGCGGCCGGTAAGTATTTTTGCAGACCCGCGATGTAGTTAAAAAATAGAGGTGAGGCCTCACCGTTGGCTAAACTGAATATGTTTTGCCCAGTTTTACTGTCTAGTACGCTTTGGTGAATATGCATGGCAGAACCTGGCTCATGTTGCATCGGTTTGGCCATAAATGTCGCGTACATATCATGACGCATCGCTGCCTCACGCATGGCACGTTTAAAGAAGAATGCCTTGTCAGCCAAGATCATCGGCTCATCATGCATAAAGTTAATTTCCATTTGGCCAGCGCCAAATTCGTGAATCAGTGTATCCAACTCCAAGCCCATAATTTCGCAATAATCGTAAATATCCTCAAACAATGGATCAAATTCGTTTACTGCATCGATTGAATATAATTGTCGACTAGTCTCTTTGCGGCCACTACGACCTACAGGTGGTGTCAACGGTAAATCAGGATCAGTGTTTCTAGCCAGCAGATAAAACTCCAGCTCAGGCGCTACAATCGGTGTATATCCTAGATCTTTATACAAACCAGCCACACGGCGCAACACATTACGTGGTGCAAAATCAATTGGCGTGCCGTCATGGTTGACGCAATCCATAATCACTTGCGCAGTGGGGTCAGCCGCCCACGGCACCAATCTCAAGGTACTAGGATCTGGCAGTAATACCATGTCTTTATCGGTAAATCCCATCACTCTATCGTAGCCTTCATGGCCCTCTGGCGATTCACCAGTTACTGACACGCCCAATACAGCCTCGGGTAAGCGCATGGCGCGCTCGGTACTAAATTTTTCGCGCGGTAAAATTTTGCCGCGCGCTACGCCTGTTAAATCAGGCACCAAGCACTCAATCTCGGTCACGTTATTATCCGTCAGCCATCTATCCATGTCGGCTAAGCTAAAGTTTTTTGGGTCAGTCATTTTGTTTCTCCAGCAATCATTCATTAGGTCATAGTTTAATTGTTTTAATTTAATACTATCTAACCTGGCTAATCTGGTGGAATACGCCTCAGCATTGCAGCTTTGCAAGCCTCACCGAACGCGTTAAATATGGCCATGTATTGCGGATTTTCCATTACTTTCCATTCTGGATGCCATTGTACGCCCAAGGCAAAAGTCTTTGCTGCATCCACACTTATCGCCTCCACCAAGCCATCGGGCGCGTGCGCCTCAACGGTTAGGCCTGTCCCTAATCTGTCTAGCCCTTGACCATGAATTGAATTCACCATCATGTCTGTGCTACCTACAATGTTAGCTAACTTTCCGTTAGTGCGCAGCTTAACCGCATGCGAAATACCGTATTGCTCTTCAGCAGGAACCAACTCAGCCGAGCGATGATCGTTTAATCCAGTCAACTCATGCACCGCTTGGTGCAAGCTGCCGCCATACACGACATTCAACTCTTGAAACCCGCGGCAAATTGCCAATAGCGGCTTACCTAGATCTATAGTGGCCTTAATTAAATTCAGTGTTAAGGCATCCCGTGCTGGGTCTAGCGGCAAGCTCGTGTCATGTACAGTTTGCCCAAAGTGGGATGGGTGCAAATTAGATACCGATCCCGTAATCAGCACGCCATCTGCCATCTCCAACAGCTCAGTCATATCTAAATGGCTGCTAATGGCTGGCACTAGCAACGGTATAGCGCCAGCTGCTTCAACCACCGCCAATATGTATTTTTGCCCCACCACATGAAATGGATGTTCTCCTAGCTGCTTTACGTCAGCTGGGATTAACACCACTGGTTTTCGCTTACTGGTTTTCATTTTTCAATGTGCTGGCTAAATTTCAAACTTAATTAGGTGCCTACATAATTAAGTAATGTGCAACGCGCTTCAGATTTGCAACATTTCATTGACAAGTATACTATCGCTTTAATTGGTAATTCTACAAGAGCCATTTAAGTTATTTAAATAGTACCACTTTTAAGAAATTTTTACCTAAATATGAAGCAATTAGTCTTATCAGAATGGCTGCTAACGCAACTCAGCGAAAACAAGTTAATCGGCCAACGCAAGTTTCCTAGCCGCATGCCAAACCATCGACGTGTATACGAAACCATCCGTCGTGCTATTACCGAGCAAGTGTTACCCTCTGGTAGTCGCTTGCCATCTACGCGCAGCCTTGCAGTAGATTTAAGCGTATCGCGTAACACCATATTGGCAGCGTTTGACCAATTGTTAGACGAAGGCTATGTTGCCGCCAAAACTGGTAGCGGTACTTTTGTTAGTTACAAACAAACCGATACTATATTTAGCCAAATACAAAAGCACAAGCAAGATCAAAATCAATCCAACATCGCGCCTGCAAACAATTTGCATGGCTCAGATTTACATATTTCAGATTTAAATAGTACAGAACGCAATCTTGGCTTATCCAAGCGCGGGCAGGCAGCCTCTGAGTCGATTACGAAGCACGAAGTACAGCCCTTCACGCCGGGTGAAGATGATTACTCCCGCTTTCCTATTGGCCTATGGCGGCGTTTATTGAACAGGCACTGGCGCGCGCTCAACCCGACTTTATTGGACAGCAGCCACGATGGCGGTTATTTACCGCTAAGGCTGGCGATTGCAGATTATTTGCGTGTTTCGCGTGCAGTCAATTTAACGGTAGGCCAAGTGCTGATTACCTCTGGCACCCAGCAATCGATAGACTTGTGCGCACGCTTGCTCAGCGACCCCAATGATTGCGCTTGGGTGGAAAACCCTTGTTATTGGGCGGCGCGGCGCGTGTTGGAGGTAAACGGTTTACAGTTGCACCCTGTGCCAGTTGACCACGAAGGGATGGCGCCAAGTACCAAAGATTTTCGCGTAAAACCGCGCCTCATTTACACCACGCCATCGCACCAATATCCCAAAGGCATGGTAATGAGTTATGGCCGACGGCATTTATTGCTGGATTACGCACAAAACTGCAACGCATGGATTATTGAAGACGATTACGACAGCGAGTTTAGATTTGAAGGCAGACCAATTTCATCTTTGCAGGGTATGGATCAACATGGCCGCGTGCTGTATTTAGGCACATTTTCAAAGGTGATGTATCCAGGCATTCGGCTAGGTTACATGGTGATTCCACCACAACTGGTGAATAGCTTTAAAAGTGGTTTATATGAGCTGCAGCGTCCTGGACAAGTCATGATTCAAGCAGCTTTGGCTGATTTTATTGAAGAAGGCCATTTTGCCAGTCATATCAGGCGCTTAAGACTCACTTATGGCGAGCGTCGGCGCTTATTGCAAGCTGCATTGGCGCCCATTGCTAATGTAGGTGCGCGACTTTCTATGGTCGATTCTGGCTTGCATTTAGTGGTGGAGTTCGACGCCGAAGTGGATGATATAAAAGTGGCTGCCTTGGCCGAACAAATCGGTTTACGCGTATACCCATTATCAAGCTATTGCATTGGTGAACACTGTGAAAAAGGCCTGATTATTGGCTACGCCTATGCTGCCACAGAAAGTATTTCATATTATGGCAACATGCTGGCAGAAGTGATTCAAGCTGCCTTAAAAAAATAATTTACATGCGTTAGGATTCAATGCGTTATGATGCAAATCAAGTCAGGTACCGCTCTAATTTCGTGCTTCAGCTGTTCGGTACAAGCAGCCAGAACGTATAATTAGAGGTCGTTTTATGAGCCCGTTACTCGTCGCTTGGTTAATTCTTATCGCCAGTATTTTATTTGAAGTATTCGGCATGTTATTCCTTAAATACTCCAATGGTTTTACCAATCTACTACCTACCGCTGGCGGGGTGAGTTGCTTTATTACTTCCATTTGGCTGATGTCTATTTCACTCAAACATATCGAAATGGGCATCGCCTATGCGGTATGGGCGGCTGTTAGCACAGCGATTGTAGCAATCTTGGGTATCGCTTTTTACGCAGAATCCATCTCCAGTTTTAAAGTAACAGGCGTTACTTTGATTGTGATTGGCGTGGTGCTGTTAAATTTAACCACAAAATAACATGACTACGATTCGACTAGTAAGCATTCGGGTTGCTAACACGCCAGACCTTGAGCAGTTGGCTGTACTGTTTGACAAGTACCGCCAATTTTACGAACAAACACCTAATATCGTGTTAGCTAAACACTTTATTGCGGAAAGATTAAACAAGCGAGATTCCGTGATTTTGGTTGCAGAAAATGAGGCAGAAAAGCTGATTGGTTTTTGCCAAATTTACCCCAGTTTTTGTTCGGTGATTGCAGACAAAATTGGCATACTTTACGATTTATTTGTAGACACATCCGCCCGCAACACGGGTGCTGGCCGCGCACTTATGCTGGCTGCACACGAATATGCGGCAAACAACAACCTAGCTAGACTGGATTTAACCACGGCTAAAAATAACGCAAATGCGCAAGCACTTTATGAATCACTGGGCTGGGTGCGCGATGAAGTGTTTTACGCATATAGCAAACAGTTAAAATAAGCCGCTTTAGCCACTTTTAATACACGAGAAAAAATCAATGCTCTGCATGCCGCATGGATATTGGTTTACGGCTTGATTAAAAGAATGCATCGAAATGAATGCTATCAAAAAATCAACCTAATTTATCTCTAAGCTGATACCACAACATCCCCAGCACTAATGCCGGCGTGCGCAATAATTTCCCCCCTGGAAAATCGTGATGCTTAATTTTTGCAAACACGTCTAAACGTTCTGCTTGACCACAGATAGTCTCTGCCACCAGCTTACCTGCCAAGCCCGTAAGCGCAACACCATGCCCAGAAAAACCTTGCAAGTAAAAAATATTGGGCGCAATGCTACCAAAATCGGGGGCACGGTTCATGGTGATATCGACAAAACCACCCCAAGTATATTCAACCTTGGTATTTTTTAATTGCGGGAAAGTCTCCGCCATGCGCGCTTGCATGCTCTGCGTTAAGTGATGTGGCGTCATGGCGCTATAACTGACGCGACCACCATAAATCATTCTAGGGCCTTCATCTGGTTTTTGGCCCGAAAACCTGAAGTAATCCAGCACGAAATTGGTATCGCATACCGCCGTGTTTTTGGGAATCAATTGCTTTGCAAGCTTCGCCGGTATGGGCTCGGTAGCAATAATGTAGGTGCCTACTGGCATAATACGTTTGGCTAAACTTGGTGCTAATTGTGGTGCAATTTCGGGCAAATACATATTGCCTGCCAGCACCACAAACTGTGCGGTTACTTTGCCTTTGCTAGTAGTTAACACAGTATTTTCACCTTGCTGCATGGCGGTGACAGCCGAGTGCTGAAAAATTTTCACCCCCAAGCCAGCGGCACCTTTTGCTAAGCCCAAGCAATAATTCAGCGGATGAATATGTCCACCACGCTTGTCAAAATAGCCATTAAAGTAACGCGGACTCGCTATCCAATCTTTTAGATAGGCGGGTTCTATCCATTTGGCATCCGCGTCATACTGGTAATTTTTTACCATTCCTTCAAACCAAGCGTGTAGTTTTTTACCTTTGGCTTCGCTTACAGAAACGCCTAAAAATCCATCCGTTAAATCGCAATCAATGTTAAAACGTTTTATCCGCTCACGTACTAAATCTAGCGCTTCTAGACTCATCTCCCACACTTGTTTGGCCGCCTGAAACCCCAGCGCACTTTCAATCACATCTTGCTCACAAGCCAAGCCAGCAATTAATTGGCCGCCATTGCGCCCACTGGCGCCAAATCCTATATGGTTGGCCTCTAACACTACCACTTTATAACCACGGTCAGTCAGCTCAATGGCACTAGACAAGCCCGCAAAGCCACCGCCCACAACACAAATATCAGCCTCAATATCTGTAGTTAAGGTTGGATATTCTGGCTGCTCATTGGCGCTGGCGGCGTAGTATGAGTTTTGTGTGAGTTTCAAATCGGTAGATTTAATATTAGGTTCTAGCATATTGATTTACTTTTTGGCTGCACTATTTATTGTACTGGCGGTATTTGCATAAATACGGCCACACAACCATGTCCAAACAATCACTGCTGCGGCATTTGAGGTGAGTTCTGCGTGGTCATAAGGTGGTGAAACTTCAGTACAGTCCATACCGACCCAGTTTAAGTCGTACCAAGCTTCTAACAATGTCATAGCTTGAGACGTGGTTAAACCACCGACTTCTGGTGTACCTGTACCAGGTGCAAAAGCGGGGTCTAATGCATCGATATCAAAGGTTAGATATAAGGGCGGATTACCCGCTTTTGCCATACGTTCGCGCACTTCATAAATCACACCTTGCAGCGCATCGCCATCTTTGCCGCGCAACTCACGGGCGGTATAAATTTTGCCGCCTTGGTCGCTCACAAATTCACGTGCTGCGCGTTCACCTGCAGAGCGTATGCCTATTTGTATAAAACAACTGGGGTCGACTAATCCTTCAGTAATCGCTTCGTATACCCAAGTGCCATGGCCAGAAGGTTCGCCAAAATGGTCGCTCCAAGTATCACAATGCGCATCAAAATGGATACAGGCTAATGGTTGTTTGTAGTGAGCTTTATAAGCACGCAATAAAGGTAAAGTAATGGAGTGATCGCCACCTAGCCATGCCATCGTTTGCTGCTGAATGAGCTCTGCTGCTTGCGGCATAAGCGCAGTGCGCATAGCTTCGATACTGGTGTTTGGCAAGGCTAAATCGCCGACATCTTTTATGTGAGCAAGTGGTGAGGTATCAAAAAATGGGTGTGTAGCATCGCACAGCATTTGACTGCTGTGACGAATAGCACTCGGCCCAAAGCGCGCGCCGGGGCGATTGGTACAACTGCCATCCCAATTAATACCAGCAATGGCATATGGTTTTTTGCTAGCCTTATCAACTGGCAAGCCTAGAAAACCGCTGGTAGATAAATAAGCAAACGCGTGATTCATCGCAATACTTTCAAAAACGGTGTGTTAAAACCGATATTATAGTTAGAATAGTAGCCTGATGTTGGTCTTATCAATAGTGCCATTTATGTAATCCCACTAGAACCAATTTATGAGTAAGTCCATGCAAAATGTAATCAATAATGCAGAAAAAATGATACATGCTGAGCGCGAGCAATTTATTCAATTGCATCCGCAGTCGCTGGCTTTATCGCAGCGTGCCAACCAACACTTTTTATATGGTGTACCCATGCATTGGATGAACGATTGGGGCACGCCAGCACCCTTATTTATAGCGCATGCTAGCGGCAACCATTTTACTTGCGCAGACAATATTGATTACACCGATTTTTGTTTGGGTGATACAGGCGCCATGTTTGGGCATAGTCCGCCAGCTGTGGCACAAGCCATCAAAAATCAAGCCAGCAAAGGCTTTACCGCCATGTTACCTTCCACACTGGCGCCAAATGTGGGCGAAACGTTGAGTAATTTTTTTGGCTTAGATGTTTGGCAACTGGCGACCACCGCCACCGATGCTAACCGCTTTGTACTGCGCTGGGCGCGCGCAGTAACAGGCCGCAAAAAAGTATTGGTGTTTGATGGCTGCTACCATGGGACGGTTGATGATGCCATGGTAGACATCGTTGGTAAGAAAAACATCAACAGACATAGCTTGCTCGGCCAAGTTCAGGATTTAACTCAGCACTCAACGGCAGTTCCATTTAACGATTTAGCCGCTGTTGAGCGTGAATTAGCAAGCGGCGAGTTTGCTGCCCTGCTGACTGAACCAGCACTCACCAATTGCGGCATGGTATTGCCTAATGATGGCTTTATACAAGGCTTACGCGCACTTTGCACTAGATACGGCACGCTACTTATTTTAGATGAAACGCATACTATCTCCAGCGCACGCGGTGGCTGGGCAAAAGCCAATAAAATTACGCCAGATTTTTTGGTGGTGGGTAAACCGATTGCTGGCGGATTACCAGCAGCAGCCTATGGATTCAGCAGCAATATGGCGGCACGCATGAAAGCCGCCAAAGATAGGGCACCAAGTGGGCACTCGGGCATTGGCACTACCTTATCAGGCAATATGATGACGCTCAGAGCGATTCATGCGACCTTAACTGAAACTGCAACAGAAAGCACATATCAGCACATGCTAGCATTAGCGGTCTTGCTGGAGCATGCACTTACAGATGTAATTAAAACGCACAATTTAGCGTGGAATATCACTCGCTTAGGGGCAAGGCTAGAGCTGCAATTTTGTGCGACCTCACCCAAAAATGCGGCTGAGGCAAGGGGTGCACAAAATGACAGTATTGAATCGGCCATGCATTTGTACTTATTGAATCGCGGTGTGTTGTTAACACCATTTCACAATATGATGCTGGTTTGCCCCGCTACCACGCAAGCGGATTCAGACAAACTGGTTCGGGTATTTAACGAATGCTTAAAGGAATTAACTTCGTGACTAAAAATATTAATGCAGAGATTCACTCATAAGGCACAGCTGATGAACCCAACCATGCACTTTGTTGTGATCTCCGTAAGTTGCGCTTAGAAAACGTTAAAACCGATAATTAATGCCGACGCGAACGACATCGTAATCAAAGTCGACATTGAAAGTTTCGCTAAACCCTGGAAAAGCACTGCCAGGTCTATACACTGTCGTGTAATTTGCGTCATTACCATTAATTTTTAGATACTCTAACTTTGCACTGATGTTATCAAAAAATTGATGCTCTATGCCCATACCCAAAATTGCACTAGTCAGCGTCTTTGAGCTTTTGCCAACTTTGCTGTAGTTAAATTCGCTTTGTATAGTCGAGCTAAATTCTGCAGAGGTCCAGGCAATACCAGCCGTGGCATAAAACAAGGTCTTATCAATAGCATAGCCTAACTTAGGACGTAACGAGAAAGTATGCTTCACATCAACTTTGTTGCCAAAAGCGAAAGCTGCAGGACCCCCAACAAAGGTAAGGAATGGAGTTTGGCTGCTTTCACGCAAGTCTAGCTCGTTGTAATCCACTTCAACACCCAGTACAAATTTATTGTCAAACTGATGGTCATACCCAGCCTGAAAGCCAAAGCTCACGCCACTAGGATCCTTATTTGTTGATGAGTTATTGGTAATAAAATCTCTAAAATTTTGAGATTGAACATTCCACAGTCCACCCAACGACGTTAAATCCGAATGAGATTCAGCACTGGCATAGCCAAGATTTCCACCAACGTAAAACCCCGTCCAAGTATTTTCAGCAGCTAAAGCATTGCTGGCAAGTAACATAGCCGCTAGCAATATAGACAAATTTTTCATCACACACCTTTTTAACCCATTGCGGAGAATCATAGCCAACAAAAAGATAGAGAGCAAGCACAGCGTTGTAGAAATACAACTTCAGAGAGCCTTAATTTGAAATAATCAACTAACCTTTTGATTATATTTACTTTTATGTGTGTTATTTTTACAACTTAGTTCATAACGCAACAATTGCTTCAATTTCCACCAATACATCGCGCGGCAATTTGGCCACTTGCACGGTAGAGCGGGCAGGCGTATGGCTGCCAAAGGTTTCGCCATAGACTTTATTCATTGCAATAAAGTCATCCAGATTTTTTAAAAAAACGGTAGTTTTAACCACGCGGTTTAAAGAGCCGCCTGCAGCTTCAATCACGGCTTTTAAATTCGCTAACACCTGCGTGGTTTGTGCGGTAATGTCGCCTTGCAACAAGGTACCATCTACCTGCAGTGGAATTTGACCAGAGGTGAATAAAAAACCACCTACTTGTATGGCTTGTGAGTAAGGGCCGATGGCAGCGGGTGCATTAGGGGTTTGGATGACTTTCATATGTATAACCTTTAATTATCGAACTGTTGTTTTGTCTGTCTATTGTTTATCTCTATAGCTAAATTGTACGCGTTTCACGTTGCAAAACAATTCATAAGCAATCGTGCCAGCTGCGTTTGCGACGTCGTTAGCTGAAACTTGATCGCCCCACAACTCAACATCAGAGCCAATATCAGCCGCTGTAATATCTGTTAGATCGACAAACAGCATATCCATTGAAACGCGGCCAATGATTTTGGTGATTCTGCCATCTACCGCAACAGGTGCGCCAGTTGCAGACCTTGGGTAACCGTCGGCATAGCCACACGCGACCACGCCAACGATGGTATCTTTATCTGCGTTGAATATGCTGCCATAGCCAATTGACTCACCCTTTTGAATGTTGCGAATTGAGATGATTTTGCTGCTAAGCTGCATGACCGCGCGCAAGCTTTGCGGGTGCTCACTGACAACTGTTTTGGCTAGTTGATTCAGCGCATTTGCAGTAAGCGGATCTGCACCATATAACATAATACCGGGGCGCGACCAGTGATTGTAGCTTTGCGGCCAACCCAAAATAGCCGCAGAATTAGCTAAACTCACTTCGTCAAACTTGAGCGTTTGCACCGCTTGCTGAAACACAGAAATTTGCTGTTTAGTATGAATGGATTTTAAATTATCAGCATTGGCAAAGTGCGACATCAACACAATGTTTGCAGTATTTGCATGCCCTGCAAGGCTGTTGAATGCTTGTTGATAACTTGCAGGCGCTAAACCCACGCGATGCATACCGCTATCCATTTTTAGCCAAACATGCAGTGGCTTGGCGAGCTTAGCAGCCAAAAAAATATCTATTTGCCACTGCGCGTGCAGGACAATCCAACAGTTATTGGCGACGATTTCGGGCAATTCTGCTGCTTCAAAAAAACCTTCTAGCAACAGTATTGGCTTGCTGATGCCAGCTTGGCGCAACTCTACAGCCTCTTCTAAACATGCCACCGCAAAACCATCCACTTCATTTGCTATGGCTTGCGCACACTGCACCGCACCATGACCATAGCCATTGGCCTTCACCACGGCTAGCGCCTTACCACCATGCATGGCTTTAGCAACACGATAATTGTGGCGAAACGCATCTAGGCGAATATGAGCAATGGCAGGACGAGACATGATTTAGATTATTTTAATCAATTAAACCTAATTTAAGCATGGCCGGAAGGCGCATGGATACTGGGCTTCACGCATGAATAACCAGCTTTAGCTGGTATATTCTGCGGGGACAACCCTTGCGGTTGCAGGGCAGTGTTTTTTACACGCCTATTATATTTACTAACAGTGTAACGACTTAACGCCAAATCGTCACTGTGAATTGCAGGTTGCTGGTTATCGACTAAATCTGCCAACACTTGCGCCGAGCCACAAGCCATAGTCCAACCCAACGTGCCGTGGCCGGTGTTTAGCCATACATTATTGTAAATCTCAGAGGCCTTGCCGATAATCGGTGTGCCGTCTGGGGTCATTGGGCGCAAGCCTGTCCAAAATTGTGATTTTGATACATCGCCGCCGTTGGGAAACAAGCTATTTAACACCATCTCAAGCGTCTCACGGCGGCGCGGATTTAAACTTAAATCAAAGCCTGCTAGCTCAGCCATGCCGCCGACACGAATCCTACTATTAAAACGCGTAATCGCCACTTTATAAGTTTCATCCATCACGGTAGAGATAGGTGCAGCATACGTGTCCACCACTGGTACCGTCAGCGAATATCCTTTAACTGGATACACTGGAATAGAGATGCCTAAACCTTGCATTAACTGCCGTGAGTAGCTACCAAGCGCAACGATATATTGGTCAGCTTGCAGTACTTCTACACCCGCATCTGTACTGATTTCAACTCCAGTTAACTTACTTTTTCCAGTCAAAAGTCGCTCAATTTTTACCTCTTGCCTAAATTTTACGCCTAACATTTTCGCTTTTTCAGCCAAGTTTTGCGTAAACAGTTGGCAATCGCCAGTTTCATCATGCGGTAGGCGCAAGCCACCGAGTAGCTGGTCTTTTACTAATGCCAGCGCAGGTTCGGCGCGCGCGCAACCATCGGGATCTAAATGCTCAAACGGCACCCCTAACCGGCTGAGTACTTTAATGTCTTTAGCTTCTGCATCCAGCTGCCTTTGTGTACGGAACACCTGCAACGTGCCTTGGGTGCGGCTTTCGTAAGCAATGCCTGTCTCCCTGCGCAGCTCACCTATACAATCGCGGCTATATTCAGCCAAGCGCACCATACGCTCTTTGTTGGTATCGTATCGGTTGGCCGTGCAGTTGCGCAATAATTTCAGCGTCCATTGCAGTTGCCATAATGAAAAATCAGGTTTTATTGCTAATGGTGAATGGCGTTGAAATAGCCATTTAAGCGCCTTCATCGGCACACCTGGTGCTGCCCATGGCGCAGAATAGCCAGGTGAAATTTGCCCAGCATTGGCAAAACTGGTTTCTAAAGCAACGGCAGGTTGACGGTCAATCACGGTGACATCAAAGCCTTTTTTGGCCAAATAATATGCTGATGTGACGCCCACCACACCTGAGCCTAAAATAAGCACTTTCATAGAAGCCTTTTAAAGTTAAATTTAAAACACAAGCCTTATAATATAAGTCATAGTGTATTCAAAATTCGCAGCATTAATCATCTTAATAATTTAATAAAACATTAAAAATAAACTATTTATAAAAATTTAGTAGTAATATTATCTAAAATTAACAACTAAATTAGTTTTAATGCAGCAAGGATAATATATGCGCATGCGCACCCACAATAGTCGCGAGCTGGACCGTATTGATTTAAAAATTTTAAGCGTGTTACAAGCCGATGCACGCATCCCAATTACTGAGCTTGCCGAAAAAGTAGGCTTATCAGTAACACCTTGCGGTGAGCGGGTAAAGAATCTTGAAAAAGAAGGCGTCATTTTAGGTTATCACGCACGCTTGAGCCCGCAGGCCATGGGCTTGGGTTTACTGGTGTTTGTAGAGCTGAAGCTATCCACCAAATCTGGCGCAATATTTAGCAAGTTTAAGCAAGAGATTCTCAAGCTACCTAGCGTGCTAGAGTGCCACTTGGTGAGCGGCGATTTTGATTACTTAGTCAAGGCACGTATCGCGCAAATGGCTGACTACAGAACACTGCTTGGCGATATATTACTCACACTACCTGGTGCGCAAGAGTCACGCAGCTACATTGTCATGGAAGAAGTAAAAGAAGGTTTTGCATTGCCTTTAACTGAGGCTAAAGAGTAAGATAAAAGTGATTGGCATATACCAAATGAATGCCAAGTGAATGCCAAATGAATCAAGGACGAATCATGCAAAACTTGCAAACAAAACTACTTATTAACGGCCAGTTTGTAATGGGCGAAGGCGTAGCCATTAGTGTGCTAAACCCTGCAACAGGCTTGGAGATTACGCAAGTTGCTGAAGCATCCCTAGCGCAAATTGAAGCCGCAGTGAGTGCAGCAGCAATAGCGTTTAAAAGTTACAAAAAAACCACCCCGCGTGACCGCGCAACCATGCTACTAAAACTGGCTGATGCGATTGAAGCTGAGGCTGAAAACTTTGCCGAGCTGGAATCTGCCAACTGTGGAAAACCTTATCTGGCAGCACTCAATGACGAAATTCCCGCAGTGGCCGATGTATTCCGCTTTTTTGCAGGCGCCGTGCGCAGTATGACGGGCGCACTGGCTGGTGAATATTTAGCTGGGCATACGTCATTGATCAGGCGGGATCCCTTAGGCGTGGTTGCCTCAATTGCGCCGTGGAATTATCCGCTGATGATGGCAGCTTGGAAGTTAGGTCCCGCCTTGGCAGCAGGCAATACGGTGGTATTAAAACCTTCTGAAATGACGCCACTCACGACATTAAAACTGGCGGAGTTAATTACAGAAATTTTCCCCGCTGGCGTGGTGAACATCTTAAATGGTCGCGGTGAATCGGTTGGTGCACCAATGATTTCGCAACCACAAGTACAGATGATATCGATTACTGGAGACATATCAACTGGCCAAAAAATTATGGAAACTGCCGCCCAAAGTGTGAAGCGCACGCACTTGGAATTAGGCGGCAAAGCCCCCGTCATTGTGTTTGACGACGCTGATTTGCAATCGGTAGTGGAAGGCGTGCGCACATTTGGTTTTTACAATGCAGGCCAAGACTGCACTGCGGCATGTCGTATCTACGCCGGCAAAAAAATCTACGAGAAATTGGTAGCTGATTTATCTTCAGCTGTATCCAGCATTAAAGTGGGCGAGCAGAAAATGGCGGGGGTTGAGATGGGCCCGCTCATTTCCGCACGGCAACGTGAGCGCGTGTCAGGGTTTGTTGACAGAGCTCGAGCACAAAAACATATTGAAGTGACCACTGGTGGAAACACAATGGATACCCGTGGTTTTTTCTATGAGCCCACCATCATTGCAGGCGCAACACAAATGGACGAAATTGTCTGTAAAGAAGTATTTGGACCGGTAGTTTCCATCACACCTTTTGATGACGAGGCTCAAGTCATCGATTGGGCGAATGCATCAGAATATGGTCTTGCCAGCTCAGTTTGGACAACCGATGTGGCACGCGCGATGTGTGTTTCTGCCGAGCTGCAATATGGCTGCACTTGGGTAAATACGCATTTTATGCTGGTGAGCGAAATGCCACATGGTGGCATGAAAAAATCTGGCTACGGCAAAGATATGTCGATGTATGCGATTGAGGATTACAGCGCGGTAAGGCATGTGATGGTGAAATTATAAAGCTCATCCAATTATGTCAATTTTAAGCAAGCGATTTACTGCGTGCAAAAAATAATGCTCTGCAAGCCAATATCCATGAGGCTCACAGAGCATATAAATGATGTATATTAAAACTGTGCTTTAAAACATGCTTTAAAAGCTAGGCGGGCTGCACGAACTCACGAGCGTACAAACCTCATTTCCTGCATTGCGAAAGCGGTGTAGTTGCTTGCTATTAAAATAATAAGCATCGCCAGCACCCAATATCCGCGAGGCTTCTCCTACAGTCACCTCTAAGCGGCCTGTTAATATCACACCACCCTCCTCACCTTCATGCGCAAGCATCATCATGCCAGTATCTGCACCAACTTGATAAGTTTCGTGCAAAATTTGCAGTGCATGTCCAGCCTTGGCAGAGCCAATTTGGCGATATGAAATACCATCACCACCGCTGATTTCTGTCAGTTGTTGTGCACGGTAGAACACTTCGCTTGCCACGCCTGGCAGCTCATCTGAAAAAAACTCTGCTAGCGTCATCGGGATGCCAGCCAATATGCGCTTGAGTGCACTCACCGATGGACTAGTGCTACCTGATTCGATGAGTGAAATACTGGCATTGGCCACACCTGCCTTTTTTGCCAGCGCACGTTGCGACAATTGGTGCCGCAAACGCACAATTTTTAGTCTTAGGCCTACATCAATGTCCATGAGGAAATCCCCTGCCTTTAAAGTAGTGTTTAAAGTGTTAAATATACAATAACACTTTAATTTAATTTTTTAATTAAATCAATATGTTAATAAATTAAAAAACCGTACTTGACAGCATATGCTAAACACATAGATTATGTTTAATATTAAAGTGTTCAAGAATAAGATTTTCAAAAATACATCATGGAAAAATCTCCTAACATCCAATTGCCAGACTTATCACATTACTGGGTGCCGTTTACTGCCAATCGCCAATTTAAAGCCATGCCACGCTTATTCAAGGCCGCAAAAGGCAATTACTATACATCAATGGATGATAAGCAAATTCTAGACGGCACTGCTGGCCTGTGGTGCACACCAGCTGGGCATGGGCGTGAAGAAATTGCTACTGCGGTTGGTAAGCAGTTGTTAACTTTGGACTATGCACCTGCCTTTCAAAGTAGTCATCCATTAGCGTTTGAGGCTGCAAGTCGGTTAGCTGAGTATTTACCCAATGGGCTAGATCGCGTATTTTTCACAAACTCTGGCTCAGAATCGGCTGATACTGCGCTTAAGATTGCACTGGCTTATCACCGCGTATGTGGCAACCCGCTAAGAAACAAACTCATCGGGCGCGAGCGTGGTTATCACGGTGTGAATTTTGGTGGTATTGCAGTGGGGGGTATTGCGGGCAACCGCAAGGCGTTTGGTAACTCACTTGCAGGCATCGACCATATTCGCCACCCGCTGGACATTGCTAAAAATGCGTTCACCAAAGGTGTACCAGAAGACGGTGGAATAGCGCTAGCCAATGAATTTGAGCAGCGTATTTTAACGCTACACGATCCATCCACCATTGCCGCGCTCATTGTAGAACCCATGCAAGGTTCAGCTGGTGTCATCGTGCCACCCACTGGCTACCTTAAACGTTTACGTGAAATTTGTACCAAGCATGGCATTTTGCTCATTTTTGATGAGGTCATCACAGGCTTTGGCCGCTTGGGTACTCGTTGGGGCGCAGATTATTTTGATGTGACTCCCGACATGATTACCTGTGCAAAAGGCCTGACAAATGGCGTGGTGCCAATGGGCGCTGTGGCGGTTAAGCACGACATTTATGACGCGTTTATGGAAAAGTCGCCAGAAGGCGCCATTGAGCTACCACACGGCTATACCTACAGCGCCATCCCAATTGCTTGTACAGCTGCAATTGCCACACTGGATATTTTTGCGGCAGAGAAGTTAGAAGCACGTGCTGCAGACTTAAGTGGTTATTTTGAACAGGCTGCGCATAGTTTGCGCGGTTTGCCAATGGTGCGCGATATTCGTAATATTGGCTTAGTTGCTGGCATTGAATTTGAACAATTTATGGATAAAAATGGTGTTGCAAAAGTCGGTGCGTTTGCATTTGCTACTTATTTAAAATGCTATGAACTTGGCCTACATATACGCTTCACGGGCGATATTATTGCCATTTCGCCACCGCTCACCATCGAAAAACATGAGATTGACCGTATTTTTAATACACTAAGTGATGCGATTAAATTTGTGGCAAGCCACGGTGAAAAAGGCTTAGAGTCAAAGCAGTATCTTAAAAACGAGCAAGCTTGGGCTAAAGCGCAAATTTATACATAATATTTTTCTAGTCTCATTCCCGCGTAGGCGGGAATCCATTGTAAAAATGATTTAAAGTCAACTTGGATTCTCGCCTACGCTGAATGACGAAGCTGTAATAGTTTTACAAAATATGGAGCATTTAAAATGAATGAAATCGGCCACTACATTAACGGCAAACACGTTGCAGGCAATAGCAACAGACAAAGCGATGTGTACAACCCTGCTATTGGCGAAGTATCAGCCAAACTGAGCATGGCCAGCGCTGCAGAAACGATGGCTGCGATTGATGCTGCGCAGGCGGCTTTTCCTGCCTGGTCTGCCACGCCAGCACTACGCCGTGCGCGCATTATGTTTAAATTTAAGGCGCTACTAGACGAGCATGCTAATGAGTTAGCCAAAGCGATTTCGTTAGAGCACGGTAAAACTATCTCTGATGCGCGAGGTGAAGTGACACGCGGTATAGAAGTGGTGGAGTTTAGCTGTGGTATGCCACACCTAATGAAAGGTGACTTTAATGACAACGTTGGCACAGGCATTGATACTTACAGTATGCACCAACCACTGGGCGTAGTTGCTGGCATTACCCCTTTTAACTTCCCCGTCATGGTGCCGTTGTGGATGATTCCAATGGCATTAGCGACTGGCAATACCTTTGTGCTAAAACCCTCAGAAAAAACACCCAGCGCCAGTTTAATGTTGGCCGATTTGCTGGCACAAGCTGGCTTGCCTGCAGGTGTGTTTAATTTGGTGAATGGTGATAAAGAAGCGGTGGATGTATTGCTATCTGACAAACGCGTGCAAGCCATCAGTTTTGTCGGCTCTACACCAATTGCAGAATATATTTACAGCACTGGTACTAAAAATGGCAAACGTGTACAGGCATTGGGCGGTGCGAAAAATCACTTGGTCGTGATGCCAGATGCAGATTTAGACCAAGTTGCAGATGCATTAATTGGTGCTGGTTACGGCTCAGCTGGGGAGCGCTGCATGGCGATATCTGTGGCAGTGACCGTGGGTGATGTGACAGATAAATTAGTTGAAAAACTACAAGAAAAAGTAAAAACTATCATCATAGACCAAGGTTTAAATGAGAAGGCCGACATGGGGCCACTGGTGACGCCACAGCACTTTGATAAAGTAAAAAGCTATGTGGATTTAGGCGTGGCTGAGGGTGCGAAATTAGCGATTGATGGCCGCAACTACTCACATAAAGGCCACGAGAAGGGTTTCTTTCTAGCACCTTGTTTGTTTGACCATGTGACTAAAGACATGCGTATTTATAAAGAAGAAATTTTTGGCCCAGTGTTAGCCATTGTGCGTGCAGCCAATTTTGAAGAAGCCTTGAAGTTAGTGAACGATCATGAATTTGGTAACGGCACAGCCATTTTTACGCGCGATGGCGAAGCTGCACGTGAATTCACCAACCGCGTACAAGTGGGCATGGTCGGCGTAAACGTCGCCATCCCTGTACCGATTGCCTTCCACAGTTTTGGCGGCTGGAAGCGTTCTCTATTTGGCGATCACCATATTTACGGCATGGAGGGCACGCGTTTTTACACACGTTTAAAAACTACCACCTCACGCTGGCCAGCAAGCAACAAAAATGTGGGCTCAGAATTTGTGATACCAACGATGAAATAGACTTTTAAATAAATTCAGTAGCAATAAAAAAGGGTGCCTAGGCACCCTTTTTTATTAAGTCAGTTAATTAAACTAAGCTATTACCAAGTACGTTTTACAAAGAACGTAATTGTGCCTTGATTAGTGTCTCTGCCATCAAACGTGTTGTAAAACAGTTCGTTTTCAACATCAAACGTACCTGTAAGCACCGCACCTGCATTAAAACCTTCAATAGGTTTGCCGCTACTTGGCAGTGAGAAGTTTCTATTTAAACCAATTGCCCAGTCACCTTGATCACCCTCTAAACCAGGGGTTTTTTGGTAACCAACTTTAGCCAATAAATTCAAATCGGCAAATGGTAAAGTGTAATTGAATTTTAACTCCTGATAAGTTGCGCCGTCAGTATCGCCTTTTTTGATTTGAGTCAATGTGTTGTCAGTTCTGTTTCCACCGTAGTAATCTGTTGGAATGTAATAAAACGTATAGGTAAACCATTTGTAAGATAATGCAGCAGATACCTCAAATACATCTTGCTTTTGCCCCTTAAACGCTGCACTTCTAAATGATTTTTCACCTTCTGGGTACCAGTAGTAATTACCTAAAAAGTTAACACCTAAACCACTTTCAAATGTTTTTGCCCAACCTGCATAAATATCAATCTCATAGCGAGCACCACCAGAAGAGCCATCGCCATGCCCAAAAAATTCTTTATCAATATTAGAGAACCATGTGCCCGCATAAAAACCACTGCTATGCGCATAATCCGCACCACCTTGTAAAGCAGGACCATCGCTTAATGCCACACCACGGAACATATATTGTGTATAAGCGCCTAAATTGAAAGTAAATGTGTGTGGTGAGGTGGGTTCTGCTGGCGCCGTATGTGTGCGATCAAGGTGGTCAGCAGTTGGCTCAGCAGGTGCTGCTTCTGCTGGGGCAGCTTCGCCCGCATTTGCAAATGCACTGCTTAACAAAAATGGTGCTACGCATAAGGCGTTTAATACTTGACGATTTAATAACCAACTAGATGTTTTCATAACATTCCCTTAAATAAAAAACTGCAACCTTAAAATTTAAAATCAAACTAAAGTTAAACCAAGATAATTTCAACCAAACTAACTTCAACTAAAACCGCACCAAATTTGTACGTGGTTTTAACTACCTTTAACCACAATGATTCCCTCTTAATACAAACCAGCCATGAATACACGTTATCAAATAGCCGATAGACTAACAAGTAATGTGGTCATAAATGTGAAATAATTTAGTGATATTTGCATTTTTACCACAAGAATTGTGCATTTTTATCAAAAAATCATATGTGGTTGATATATATATTAATTTTGCACTTAATTTGTGCACAAAAACCCAAATTGGTGCATAAAGCATAGGTAAAAAAATTGGTACTATCGAGCCTAGTTTACTCAACAAAAAGTGGTGTAAGTTTGTGCTAATTTGATTCGATAAGGATAATATATTATTGTGCTAATCAGCCTGGGTGGATTAAATTTTTTGAATTTGGTCGGAACGGCAGGATTTGAACCTGCGACCCCTTGTCCCCCAGTTGGACTAAGATGAATTAATTTTATTAATAATCAATATCTTGCAAATCTCGCCAAATTTGATTTGCAGTCTGAAACAGCCTAATTCAAGCATAATAAGGCTAGATAGGCGTCAAAGTTGCTACGCTCCATAAAGCATACTGCTTACTACTCTATAACACCAATTCATATAGTTAGTCATTAAGCGACAATTAGAGACATTAATTAGTTAATTAGCGACAATTCTTACAAATTACATTTCTAAATTAGTCAAAACGCGACAATCTATCATATGAAAATAATTAGCTATATCGCGACAGATGAGTTATATTATTAGTTAAAATACGACATTTTTGAGAAAGGCAATCATTATGTTAGCCAAAAAGCGACAATTAGGGGAAATTGTACTTGCAGGTAAGGAGTCCGCCCGAAAGCGAAAGCTACAGCGAGAAGCTAAAGAAGGAACTATTCATAAAATCGCTAATGGTATTTATTCATCTGGTGAGGTTGATAACATCCCTGAGCTGGTAAGAAAGAAATGGCGGACTGTAGTAGGACACTTGGTACCTGGAGGTATACTTTCACACATAACAGCCTTTTTAGGCATGCCCACAGATGAAAATATTATTACAGTAAGCCACCCAACCAAATTTAATAAAACCATTGAGTTGCCAGGCTTATCTGTAATCCTCATTCGTGGGCCTGGGCAGCTTCCTGGAGATATATCATTACCTGACAATGGACTTATTTGGGCATCACAAGCTAGGCTTTTACTAGAGAATATGGGGCAATCGCGCAAACAAATTACTAGGGCCGGCCCAAAAAGAGTAGAGGAAAAGCTAATTAAAATTCTACACGTCAACGGTGAAAAAGAACTCAACAAAATCAGAGATGATGCTAAAACTATAGCTCCAATGCTCAATGCTAACCAGGAAATGGAACGCTTAAATGGGATTATTGGAGCACTCTTGGGTACACATGAGAAAGGACAATTGCGTACAAAATCTGGTCAAATGGTAGCAAAAGGTACTCCAGTGGATGACGGGAGAATAGAGAGGTTTAATCTTCTAGCAAATTATCTACGTACGCAAACTTTGCCAAAACTCACTGACACTGCGTTATCAATTAAAGCGCAACAAAATTTTGCGTTCTTCGAGTCTTACTTTTCCAACTATGTTGAAGGTACAAAATTCTCAATTGAGGAAGCAGAAGATATTGTAATTAACAACAAGCTAGTAGTAGATAGACCCAAGGACTCGCATGATGTATTGGGAGTATTTAAACTTGCTACAACTCCTGGAAGTCGAGATAGCGTACCTCCTCCTGGAGAGGCGTTTATTGTGGGACTATCTTCTAGACACAGGGAGATGATGTTAAACAGACCAGAGGCGAATCCAGGAGAATTGAAACTTGAGGCTAACTATGCAGGCGCTACGCAGTTTGTTCTGCCAGAAATGGTAAGGGGAACAACTCAGGAAGCATCAAGTATCGCGCTAACCGTGCCAGAAGGTTTCCCGAGATCTCTTTTCTACGAGTTTATGGTTTCTGAGATTCACCCGTTTAGAGATGGAAATGGTCGGATCTCCAGAATAATGATGAACGCAGAATTGTCTCGCATGGGGTTAAGCCGCATAATCATCCCTACGTTATTTCATCCGCAATATGTTGATTCTAAAAAACAGCTAACACAAAACAATGATCCAAGTGGATATGTCAATGCGTTGGTGAGAATGGCCAAATGGACTATTCAATTCAATTATGAGGATGAGCTGAAGAAACTAGTCATATCATTTCAGTCATGTAACGCAATGGAGGAGAGTCCAGTCAATTATCGTCTATTGAACTTAGATGGAGTGAGCGCATAATAGTTATAGAACTGGTGGCAACTCATTCATGATTTAAAGACCTGGACT
>JAGVMP010000007.1 GCA_020053735.1 Pseudomonadota bacterium | reverse complement strand
GGTATTCTTTCAGCTTGTCTAAAGCTTCTAGGGCGTTACTGGCATTGTGTACTTGAAATTTCTGCAGAGCTAACTCACGCGTAATAATAAAACGTGATACCTTTGAATCATCTATTACTAGCACTTTAATTGTGCAATTTTTATATACTCTCGCGATAAGATCACAAATATATCTGTGATCAAAAGTATTGCCTTTAACGACGTAATCAATCACGTGTCGCTTAATTAGTTGATCTCGCATTTCATCTTCATAGTGTTGCACAATTGCAATGACTGGCAAATTAAACTCACCTAGCAAATCAATTTTTTCAAACGCCAACGAATCTACATTGAGCACGCTAGTGATACTGATAAAAAACTGGTTAGGATTCTTGTTTAAAAGGCTTTTTGCTGCATCTGTGGTGGGCACAATCGTCACACCAACTGGCAAACGATCCTCAATCATCTGCTTCAACGATAGCGCATAATCAGCATCAGACTCTAAAAGTAGTACATTAAATTTAGTTTTGGCTGTCTGAGATCTGGGTGTAGCTCTTAAGTTTCTCTTTTGCATAGGCTTTCAGACTAGTTAAGTGCGTTTGACATTCATCATCTATGTGACGTTAAACCAATTTAATTTTTCGCGCAACTGTACAACTTCTCCGATAATCGTCAAACAAGGCGGCTTCATTTCGGCTAATGCTACTTTTTCAGCTAAATCTACCAAGGTGGCAGTTACCACTTTTTGCCGTTGCGTGGTGCCTTGTTGTACCACAGCCACTGGCATGGTTGCAGACACGCCATGCTCAATCAGTTTTTCGCATATCTCTTTCAACCCCACCAAACCCATATAAATCACCACGGTTTGGCGCGGACGCGACATCGCTACCCAATCTAAATCTAAAGTACCATCTTTGAGGTGGCCAGTAATAAACAGGCAAGCTTGTGCATAGTCACGATGCGTGAGTGGAATCCCTGCATAACTAGACACGCCATTGGCAGCAGTGATACCAGGCACCACTTGAAACGGAACGCCGTGTTGCATTAATGTTTCAATCTCCTCGCCCCCACGTCCAAAAATAAACGGGTCGCCACCTTTCAAACGCAACACACGCTTGCCTTGTAGCGCTAACTTTGCCAGCAACTCATTAATTTCTTCTTGCGGCATCGTGTGCTGATCGCGCGATTTACCCACAAAAATCAACTCCGCATCACGTCGTACCAGCTCCATCACTTCCGGACTGACCAATTTGTCGTACACGCAAACGTCGCATTGCTGCATCAACCTTAATGCCCTAAATGTCAGCAAATCTGGATCTCCAGGGCCGCCACCCACTAAAAACACTTCACCTTGATTGGCCGTTGCATCAGCATTATTTAAAATATTCTGCAGTAGCTCGCGCGCAGCTTGCTCTTGCCCAGACAACACTCTTTCCACCATTGGGCCTTGCAGCACACCTTCCCAAAAACGCCGGCGCAACTGGGTAGTGGCGAACTTTTCTTTCACTTGTTCACGAAATTCACCCGCAATTGTCGCAATTCGACCATAAGTTGCTGGCAACATGGTTTCAATTTTTGTGCGAATATAGCGCGCCAACACTGGCGCATTGCCCTCGGAGGAAATCGCAATCACCACGGGGCTACGATCGATAATCGAGCCCATGGTAAACGTGCATAAATCAGGCGCATCCACCACATTCACGGGAATATTTTGCACCTTAGCTGCAATAGAAACTGCCATATTCACAGCTTCATCATCGGTTGCGGCAATCACTAAACAAGAGCCGTTCAGCTGGTTTGGTGCAAAATTAGCTTGTATAAAATTAATCTTTTTTGCGTCTGCTAAATCTTGCAGCTCATGACAAATTTCGGGCGAATAAAGCGTTATCGCCGCACTAGCCTTTAGCAACGTGGTGACTTTGCGCGTGGCCACGTCACCACCGCCAATCACTACGCAGTGGCGATTTTTAATATTAAAAAAAATGGGGAGTGCTTGCATGTATAGACTCAACTAATTATTGAGCTATTTTACTCTACTTAAACGATGGATATTAGAACTACGTATATTAGTTCAAAACCATTCGAATTCAAGTTGAACGGATAATAATTACGACACCTGCCGTGCCTAGGCACGCAAAATTACTTGCTCAACAAGGATTTCACACTGTCCTTGATTGATTGAACAGCCTGTTTCGCATCGCGCAAGCTTTGTTCGACTGGCATGGCAACATGTCCTTTAACCCACTCAGTTGGCCTAGCTTTAAAAACCGTCGAGTGTTTTTTGCCATCCCAGCCTTCGGGCGCTTCTTTTGTGTAATAGTAAACGGCGCAAGAGCGTCGCATCATCTCTGGTGGACAAGTGACTGGCGTAACCCCATGCCAACTATACTCACTGGTAGCGAACCCTGCGGCGCGATTAAAAATAGGCGCAAATGAGCCGTGGCAATTTTTGACTTCCTTATCCCAAATATCCAAATAGCCGCCGTACTCTTCTTTCCAATCCTTGTTAAAATAAATTAATATATTGACACGGCGATGCCATTTTTTCTCTGGGATATAGTTAAAGTCGACATGCACATCCAAGCGACCGCCAGCATTGGTTTCATGAATTCCCCCTCCAATTAAATCAGGGTCAGCAAGCAGGTTAGGAATCCCCGTCATTTCTTCCACTTTAGCAATAAATTCAGATGATGCTAGCATCTTGTGTAGCTCTAAAATAGGAGGAGGGAACTTACTGGAATCGGTGATTTGAATTTTACGCTTTTCATTCACCGCACCAAACTCATGACCTAATTTCAATGCATCCTGATAAGAGGGAAAAGATTGATAGATTTCGTTAGCGAAATCCTCATTTAAAAAATTATCAATGCAAAAATGTGGGAACGGCTGGTTAACAATATTTTGTTTACGGACTTTTTCTAGATGAATCAAATTTTGACGTGCCATATTTGTAACCCTTATCATTCAACAAGATAATATGACATCCACTGTAGTTAACTTCTACTGCTTAATATTTGACCTAAATCAACCTTTATACAAACAAACTTACTTATTCTTTTCTAACCAAATTAATACGATAGATAAAAACTTGCCCCCTTGGCCGAGTTATTCCGCTTGAAAGAGAAAAAACCCCATTGCAGACACATTGAGGGTTAGTTATCTATTAAAAAAGTGACTTATTCTGAAATCTTTTTCAAGTTTTCTAAGCCAGATTTAAAAATTCCACCAATCGCTTCTTTTGCAGCTGCGTCATCTTGGCCTTTGGCGCCTGGATTTGCTGGATCCTTACGTTTAAACATCGCACGCCATGTGACTAAGCTTTTACCCTCGCCCGCTGCTTCAACTTTAAGCGTAGCTCCATACTCACGCACAGGCAACACACTTTCAGTGATTTCGTACTTCATGGTCATACCAGCCGCATCAATCGTGGTCAGCACTTCATTAATGTTACCGCCATTATCTTTAATGGTCAGCACGCGCGTTGCGCCTACTTCTGAGGCTTTTCCACTGGTAATATCAGTTTTGGCAATCGCGGGATGCCAGCTCATATCGGCAAAACTACCCACTTTTGCCCACACTTTGTCTGCAGGTGCGTTAATTTCTATAGTTTCTTTTAAGCGGATGGTTTCATCAATAGCAGCCATTGAATTGGCGGCCATGAAAAATGTCGATACGAGTACAGCGGTCATTAATTTTTTCATGTAAATCCTTTAGTGTTATTTAATGTAAATAAAACGTCTCAAAGTGGACGGCAGAAATATACCTGATTTTATGCGCAGTTTAAACATCCAGTTTGCGTTAAAATAGCACCTATGTCTTCACTTACTAATTCACCGAAAAAGGTCTTCATCAAAACCTTCGGATGCCAGATGAACGAATACGACTCATCACGCATGGCCGATTTGTTGCACGCCGACAACGGCATGACCCAAACCGAAAACGTGGATGAAGCTGATGTGATTTTGCTCAACACTTGTTCGGTACGCGAAAAAGCTGAGGATAAAGTATTCAGTCACCTTGGCCGCTTTATTCCGCTTAAAGCAAAAAATCCCAATTTGGTGATTGGCGTGGGTGGCTGCGTGGCTTCCCAAGAAGGTGACAATATTATCAAACGCGCGCCTTATGTGGATGTGGTTTTCGGCCCGCAAACCTTGCACCGCCTACCTGAGATGATTAAAAATTCGCAATCATCTGGCGTTTCTCAGGTAGATATTACGTTTCCAGAGATTGAAAAATTCGACCATTTACCACCACCACGGGTAGAAGGTGCAACTGCATTTTTGAGCATTATGGAAGGCTGCAGCAAATATTGTAGCTTCTGTGTGGTGCCCTATACACGCGGCGAGGAAGTATCGCGTCCGTTTGAACATATTCTGACTGAAGCGATTCAACTGGCTGAGCAAGGCGTTAAGGAAATCACACTACTAGGCCAGAATGTGAATGCTTACAAAACTGAATATGAAGGTGTTGAAGCCGACTTGGCCATGCTGGTTGAAACTATTGCCGAGATTCCGCAAATCGAACGTATCCGCTTTACTACTAGCCACCCCAATGAAATGAGCGAGCGCTTGATTAATTGCTTTGCAACGGTTGCAAAACTCGCAGTGCAGTTGCACTTGCCTGTGCAGGCGGGTAGCGACCGTGTGTTAATGGCAATGAAACGTAATTACACCGCACTGCAATACAAAAGCATTATCCGTAAACTCAAAGCTGCTAGCCCAAGCCTCACTTTTACCTCGGATATTATTATTGGCTTCCCTGGTGAAACTGAGGCCGATTTTGAAGCCACGGTCAAACTAGTGCAAGATGTTGGTTTTGATTACAGTTTTAGCTTTTTGTATAGCCCACGCCCTGGCACGCCTGCTGCCTTTATTAAAGATGATACGTCACAAGAATCAAAGCTAGCCCGTTTAAGCAAACTGCAAACCATTATCGAAGCACAAGGTGACGCAATCAGCCGCGCCATGTTGGGCACGGTACAGCGCGTACTCATTGACGGAACTTCTTGGAAAGATAAGAGCTTGCTGGCAGGCAAAACCGACAATAACCGTGTGGTCGATATTGCGGGTAATGCCAGCTTAATTAACACCTTTGTGCAGATAAAAATTACGGATGTCAGCAATCCAAAGCGTCTGAAAGGCGAATTAATAGGTGAGCTGATTGGAAAGATAGCTCACTGATGGAAATCACCCTGCAACCTGAAGACAATGCCCGCCTGGCCAATCTGTGTGGCGCGCTGGACGAAAATATCAAGCAAATTGAAACCGCGCTAGAGGTAAATATTAATCGGCGTGGCGGTACGTTTAATATTAGTGGCAAAACCGACAATATGCGCACGGCCGCGCAGATGATAGAGAATTTTTATGTGCGTGCCAAAAAGCCACTGGAGCTTGAGGATATTCAACTTGGCTTAGTAGAGGTGGATAAACTCAAACCAGAAGATGTAAACAGCAGCATGCCTGTACTGATGACGCGGCGTGGCGATTTGCATGGTCGCACACCACGCCAAGTAGAATATTTGCAGCAAATTCAAGATCATGATGTGACGTTTGGCATCGGCCCAGCTGGTACGGGCAAGACTTATTTAGCAGTCGCCAGCGCGGTGGATGCCATGAGCCGTGACCGCGTTAAAAAAATTGTGCTGGTACGCCCTGCGGTTGAGGCAGGTGAAAAACTTGGCTTTTTGCCAGGCGATTTAAACCAGAAAGTAGACCCTTATTTACGCCCTCTTTACGATGCGCTATATGATTTGGCAGGCTATGACACCGTGAATAAAATGTTTGAGCGCGGCGCGATTGAAGTCGCGCCACTGGCTTATATGCGCGGCCGCACACTTAACCAGAGCTTTATCATTTTGGATGAGGCACAAAACACCACACCCGAGCAAATGAAAATGTTTTTAACCCGCATCGGCTTTGGCACCAAAGCGGTGATTACTGGCGATGTGACACAGATTGACTTGCAAAAACACCAAAAAAGCGGCTTGGTAGAAGCACAAAAAATCTTAAAGAATGTAAAAGGCTTGGCCTTTACCCAATTTTTATCTGCTGACGTCGTGCGCCACCCACTGGTGCAAAAAATCATCAATGCCTACGAAGATTACGACCAAAAACAAGCCGATAATGAGTCGAGAAAAAATTGATGCCCTGCAAGCCTCATGGGTATTGGCTTGCAGAGCATCGATATTGATAGCAATATAAATAACCTATGCCGCAACTGTCACTTTCTGTGCAATTTGCATCACCATTTGCAAACTTACCCACTGCAAACCAATTTCGCAAATGGGCAAAAGCCGCGCTGCGTGTCGATACCGAAGCGACGATTCGCATTGTGGACGAGGATGAAGGTCGTGCCTTAAATTTAGCCTATCGGGACAAAGACTATGCGACCAACGTGCTGACTTTTCCGCTCAGCGAAACGCCGCATTTGATGGGCGATATTGTGATTTGTGCACCAATTGTGATGAAGGAAGCGGCCGAGCAACATAAGCTGATTGAAGCCCATTTTGCACATTTAACCGTGCATGGCGTGCTGCATTTGCACGGTTATGACCACGAGGATGCGCACCAAGCCGAGTTGATGGAGTCCGTTGAGATACAAATTTTGGCTAAATTAGGGTATGCTAACCCCTATCTCATTACATAGGATGCCTTAATGGCCTCTGACCCGGAAAAGCCGAGCAATAAAACAAGTTTATTAGAACGTTTAAGCAATTTTTTGCTGCGCGAGCCCGAAGACCGCGAACAACTGGTAGAACTATTACACGGCGCCTATGAAAACCATCTGATGGATGCCGATTCGCTGGCCATGATAGAAGGTGTGCTGCAAGTAAGCGAGATGCAAGTACGCGACATCATGATTCCGCGCTCTCAAATGGATGTCATCGACATCACTGACCCGCCCGAAATGTTTATCCCACATGTCATTGAAACCGCGCACTCGCGCTTTCCTGTCATTGAAGACGACAAAAATGATGTGATTGGTATTCTGCTGGCCAAAGATTTACTGCGCTATTATGCAGGTGAAGATTTTGAAGTGCGCGACATGTTGCGCCCTGCCGTGTTTATCCCTGAAGCCAAGCGTTTAAACGTTTTATTAAAAGAATTTCGCAGCAATCGCAATCACATTGCTATCGTCGTTGATGAGTATGGCGGCGTGGCTGGCATGGTGACGATTGAAGATGTGCTTGAGCAAATTGTTGGCGATATTGAAGACGAATATGATTACGATGAGGATGAAGACAATATCATCCAAAATGCCGACGGCCATTATCGTGTCAAAGCGCTAACCGAAATTGCTGACTTTAACGAGGCAGTGGGCACTAGTTTTAGCGATGAAGAATACAGCACCATAGGTGGCTTGGTGGTGAATAAATTCGGCCATTTACCCAAGCGTGGTGATAGTGTCGTAATCGACAACTTAAGCGTATCTGTGCTGCGTGCCGATAGCAGGCGCTTACATTCTATTTTGGTTGAAATTATTCCCGACGAGCCGTACCCGATTGAATCTACATAATCGTTATAGTTAGAACATGAATATTGTATGAACTAATTATAGTTTCAAATCTCATAATGCTATATTCAAGAAAACACAGTATTTTGGAGAGATTGATGAAAAAATGGATGTTGGCTGTTTCGCTTGTTACTGCTAGCTTGCTTGCAAACATTGGCTATGCCGAAGAGATACCCAGTACACAAGCAATAGAAGAAGCACAATTACAACCTTTAGTGACCGAAATCCCCACTGAGGAAAAAGCCTTTGTGGCAGTCATTAATCAATTCAACAAAGCGAAAATTATTGAGCTGTTGGGC
This sequence comes from Pseudomonadota bacterium, assembly GCA_020053735.1. Lineage (GTDB taxonomy): Bacteria > Pseudomonadota > Gammaproteobacteria > Burkholderiales > Methylophilaceae > Methylotenera_A. The sequence goes on along the minus strand of JAGVMP010000007.1, from coordinate 190,432 downwards.
GAACCAGCCAAAGCTGATGACGTAAAAGTAAAAGGCACAGGCAAAGTGGTGGCCAGCATTTGGCATTATCACAATATTAACACTGATGAAAATGGCACTTACTACCCCACAACTGAACTGGATTTTATAGATGACAAAGTGGTGCAAGTAGTGTTTTTGAATAACGACGGTAGTGAAGCCAATGATGGCGCTGGCAGAAAGTATGAAATGCAACCATTGCCAGAAATGGAAAAACTAGAAGAGATTCCAGCAACTAATTAATTCAGTTAGGATGCAATCAAAAAAGGCTCACTGTTAAGTAAAAGGGTCGGAAAGTTAAGGCTAGATTGCCGCGTCACTCACGTTCCTCGCAATGACTAAAAACCATCACTAACGTCCGTCACTGCGAGCGCATAGCGCGTCGCAGTCTAGTTAAACGTCATCTATATCCTCCTCTATTTTTTCAACACTTTAACTGAACGGCTACTAAAAAAGGCGCACTGATATTAAAAACAGGCGCCTTTTTTGTTGTCTAGTTTTATCTAGCTTATTTCTTTAAAGCATCACGAATTTCACGCAACAATACAATATCGTCTGGCGTTGCTGCTGGCGCAGCAGGTGGCGCAGCAGGTGGCGCTTCTTTTTTCATCCTGTTCACCATTTTTACCATTTGGAAAATCACAAACGCCAAAATAATGAAATTAATGACTATCGAAATAAAGTTACCATAAGCTAACACCGCACCAGCTTTTTTTGCCTCGACTAAAACCATGCCCATTTCTTGGCCGTTGAGCGGGATGTACATATTACTAAAATCTAAACCACCAAAAATTTTACCCACAATTGGCATGATAATGTCATTGACCAATGAATCGACAATTTTACCGAAAGCCGCGCCAATAATGACACCGACTGCCAAATCCATCACATTGCCCTTGCTGATAAAATCCTTAAATTCTGATGCCATACTCATAATAAAATCTCCTATTAGTTTTATTGAACAGCTTTGTTAGCTATTTCTTCTGATTCTTAAAACATCAATACAATCGCAATATAGTCGCCAAGTTTAAGCCTTGTCAACCACTCAAAACTAACGCTGTCGAATCAAACTTGAAAACACGCTACAATCGTGGCTGTTTAGCCAATCAAGCCACTTATGATTTTTAATAAAAAACACTTACCTATCCTACTCGCGCTTTTATTCGGCGCCGTCTCTGTACTAGGTTTTGCACCATACTACCTCTTCCCAATCCCCATTATTGCCATTGCCGGTTTATGTTATTTATGGGCAAAAACAGGCACGCCAACAACCGCATGGATATTGGGCTTCAGCTATGGTCTTGGCTTATATTGTGTGGGTATTTATTGGATATACATTAGCCTGCACGATTTTGGCGGCATGCCTTGGTGGTTTGCGGGTTTTTGCACGTTTTGCCTGTGTGCGTTTATGGCGCTGTTTGTTGGTTTAGTCGGCTATTTCAGCAAAAAAATCAGTAGTAAAAATCCAGCATTATTATGGTTAAGCGTGCCTGTGCTTTGGGGCTTGAGTGATTGGGTGCGCAGCTGGATTTTCACTGGTTTTCCATGGCTGACAATGGGTTACAGCCAAGTACCGCATAGTCCGTTGGCAGGTTATATGCCTATTGTTGGCGTTTATGGTGTTTCAGTCATCACCGTGTTTATCAGTGCCTTAATTGGTTATTGGCTGGCGAATAAGCGTCAAACCCCAATATTTAAGCGCAATATGATTGGCTTTGTTACGCTCATTTTAGTTTCTGGTTTTATTTTAAAAACAGTCGAATGGACCACCCCTACTGGCGCGCCAATAAAAGTCGCATTAGTACAAGGTAATATCGAGCAAAGTACAAAATGGTCGCCCGAAAAAGCGCAAGGCACCATCGACCAATATTTAAGCATGCTGCAAGCCAGCAAGGCCGACCTCATCATATTGCCAGAAACCGCACTGCCAGTTATTTCTAGTCAATTGGATGACTCTGTTAAAAATACAATTCTGGCGTACGCCGAAAAACACCCACTCATTATTGGCATGGTGGAATATGATGAAAAAACAGGAGAATATTTCAATAGCGCGCTTGGATTTGGCGATGCTGTCGCAGGTGAAAACCTGACTCAATCGTATGCAAAAAACCACCTCGTCCCCTTTGGCGAATTTATCCCGCTTAAAAAAGTATTCGGCTGGATCTACCGCGATTGGCTGAATATGCCGCTGAGCGATTTATCACGTGGCGGTGCACATCAACAACCTATGCGCTTGGCAGGCCAAAAAATTGGCGTGAATATTTGCTACGAAGATGTATTTGGCGAAGAAATTATCCGCCAATTACCTGCAGCCACCTTATTGGTAAATATTAGCAACGACGCTTGGTACGGTCAGTCTTACGCGGCAGATCAGCACATGCAGTTTTCGCAAGCGCGTGCACTAGAGACTGGCCGCTATATGCTACGCGCCACCAATACTGGCGCTACCGCAAGTATTGATACACACGGTTATGTGCTAGCGCATGCACCGCACGATGTACAAATCACACTGGATGTAACTGCACAGGGTTACTCGGGGAGCACGCCATATGTGCGCTGGGGTAACTTGCCATTTATTGTATTTTGTTTTGGCACTTTAATATTCAATACAAGTGCTTTTGTGGTTAGACGCAAAACCAAGTAAAATCGAGGTTTTAAAGGTAAGCTAAACGCCTTTTCTGGACTTTGTTTTTAAACGAAAAAGACTAGGAGGCGAGGCGAAGACAGTACTATTTAGTAGGCTAGCCGAAGCCGACAACGTATTTTTTGGATTAAAAACAATGGCTTTGACGTTTCAACAGATCATATTAAATCTGCAATCCTACTGGGATAAACAAGGTTGCGCTTTGCTGCAACCTTACGACATGGAAGTCGGTGCAGGCACTTCGCACACTGCCACATTTTTGCGCTCGCTTGGCCCAGAGCCTTGGAAAGCGGCTTACGTGCAGCCAAGTCGTCGCCCAAAAGATGGGCGCTATGGTGAAAACCCAAATCGCCTTCAACATTATTATCAATATCAAGTGGTGTTAAAACCTGCGCCTGCCAACATTTTAGAGCTGTATTTAGGCTCGTTAGAAGCATTAGGTTTCGACCTTAAAAAAAATGACATCCGTTTTGTAGAGGACGACTGGGAGAACCCTACGCTAGGCGCATGGGGCTTGGGCTGGGAGGTGTGGTTAAATGGCATGGAAGTCACTCAATTCACCTATTTTCAGCAAGTCGGCGGCATTAATTGCAAACCGATTACTGGCGAAATCACTTATGGCTTAGAGCGTCTCGCCATGTATTTGCAGGGCGTTGATAGCGTGTACGATTTGCAATACTCTGAAAACGTCAAATATGGCGATGTGTTCCACCAAAATGAGGTAGAGCAATCGACTTATAATTTTGAGCATTCCGATGTGGAATTTTTACTCACCGCCTTTAATGCGCATGAAAAACAGGCGCAGCATTTAGTAAAAGAAAAACTGGCGCTGCCTGCTTATGAGCAAGTATTAAAAGCTGCACATAGCTTTAATTTGCTGGATGCACGTGGCGCAATCAGCGTCACCGAGCGTGCTACTTACATTGGAAAGATCCGCAATATTGCGCGCAGCGTAGCGGCCAGTTACTTGGATAGCCGCGCCAGACTTGGCTTTCCGCTTGCGCCAAAAGAACATGTGGCAGAAGTGCTGGCTAATTTAGACAAGCAAAAGTCTGCCAAAGAAGCTGCTTAAATTGAAGAACCAACCGCTTCCGTCATTCCCGCGTAGGCGGGAATCTAGGCAAGGCTGATTTGTAGATTGGGTGAATTAAATATACAAATAGTACGAATAAGGGTTGTCTGGATTCCCGCCTACGCGGGAATGACGAGGTAGTTAAGAAAAACGACAATGCAGCCCTGTGTTTATATGATGACAAGTGGCAGAAACGGCACAATTTATATTGGAGTGACATCTGACTTATTGACTAGAGTTTGGCAACATAAAAATAATGCGGTTGATGGATTTACTAAAAAATATGTTGTACACCAATTAATTTGGTATGAGCCGCATGAAAATATGGAATCTGCAATATCTAGAGAAAAGGCACTTAAAAAATGGAACAGAATTTGGAAATTGCGACTGATTGAGCAATTTAATCCTGAATGGCAAGACCTATACGAACAACTTACTTGACTGGATTCCCGCCTACGCGGGAATGACGAGAATGAATGAGCATGGAAAAAAACCCGCATAACAAAAATTTATTAGTTGAATTATTTGTAGAAGAATTACCCCCAAAAGCGCTTAACAAACTAGGTGAAGCGTTTTCTAGCGTGTTGTTTGAGTCACTTAAAGCGCAAGGTCTAACACTTGATAACGCCACTGTGACTGCTTTTGCCACACCGCGCCGTTTGGCCGCACACGTGATGTATGTAAAAGATAAAGCCGACGATAAGCAAATCTCACAAAAACTCATGCCCGCTAGTGTGGGCTTGGATACCAATGGCAAAGCAACACCAGCCTTGATTAAAAAATTACAGAGCCTAGGTACAGATGAGTCAGCTATCAGCCAGCTTAAAAATGACAATAACACGCTGTTTTTAGATGTGCTACAAGCTGGCGTGACGTTGCCAGATGGCTTGCAAAAAGCAGTGGATGAAGCCTTAGCTAAATTGCCTATCCCTAAAGTGATGACTTACCAGTTGCAGGACGGCTGGACTAGCGTAAATTTTGTGCGCCCTGCGCATGGCTTAGTGGCCATGCATGGCAGCAGCACCTTGGATATTTCTGTACTAGGTTTGAAGTCTGGCAACACCACACAAGGCCACCGCTTTGAAGCCAAAAATGATGTCATCACATTAAGCCATGCAGATAGTTATGAAAAGCAATTACTAGAAGAAGGCGCAGTTATCGCCAGCTTTGCAGCGCGTAAAGCCGAAATTGCAAAGCAGCTCAATTCAGCCGCACAAAATGCTTCGACAGGGCTCAACACAGGCTTAAAGCCGATTGATGACGATGCATTGTTGGATGAAGTCACCGCGCTGGTTGAGCGCCCGAATGTGTTATTAGGCCAATTCGAAAAAGAGTTTTTAGAAGTGCCGCAAGAGTGTTTGATTTTAACCATGAAGGCGAATCAAAAATACTTTCCATTATTGGATGCCAACAACAACCTCACCAACAAATTTTTAATCGTATCTAACATTTCACCCGCTGATCCAAGCGCCGTGATTCAAGGTAACGAGCGCGTGGTACGCCCACGCTTGGCTGATGCAAAATTCTTCTTCGACCAAGATCGTAAAAAAACGCTGGAAAGCCGTATTGCTGGTTTAGATAAAGTGGTTTACCACAATAAACTGGGCAGCCAAGGCGAGCGTGCAAAACATGTTCAATCTATTGCTCATTCAATTGGTGGAGCAATCGGTGGTATTAATTTAGCAGAGAATGCCAGTAAAGCTGCACTGCTAGCCAAAGCAGACTTAGTTACTGATATGGTAGGTGAATTCCCAGAGTTACAAGGCATTATGGGGCGCTACTATGCACAACATGAAGGCTTGGATGATGATGTGGCTTATGCGATTGAAGACCACTACAAACCACGCTTTGCAGGGGATGAATTACCTCGTAATCAGGTAGGTATTTCTGTAGCACTTGCTGATAAATTAGAAACTTTGGTCGGTTTATTTAGTATTGGCGAGAAACCTACAGGTGATAAAGATCCATTTGCCCTGAGGCGCCATGCCCTAGGTGCGATTCGCATTCTGATAGAACGTGATCTGCCATTGGAACTAGATAGTCTTTTGTTAGGTACAATGCAATTTTTCAACTTTGATCAAGAGCAACAAAAATCAACAATAGCTTCACTTTCAGAATTCATCTATGACCGACTCGCTGGTTCACTCCGCGAACAAGGGTTCAGTGCACTAGAAATCGATGCCGTTGTTTCTCAACGCCCACAGCGCCTTAGTGAAGTTCTTAAACGCCTAACCGCTGTAAGCTCTTTTGCTTCACTTCTGGAAGCGCCCGCCCTTGCAGCTGCCAACAAGCGCGTTGGCAATATCCTGAAAAAAGCTGATGGCGCAGTTGGCGCAGATGTAAAATCTAGCTTACTTACCGAGCCTGCTGAAATCGCCTTAAATAGCGCGTTGAGTAAGGTAAAGCCTGAGGCCGATAAGCTGTTTGAAAGTGGTGATTACACCGCCTCACTACAAGCATTGGCAGCCTTAAAAGCGCCGGTGGATGACTTTTTTGATAACGTAATGGTAAATGCCGACGATGTGGATTTGAAAAATAACCGCTTAGCTTTATTAAATCAACTGCACCAAACTATGAACCGCGTTGCAGATTTATCTAAACTAGCCAGCTAAGCCAATGAAGCTCGTTATTTTAGATAGAGACGGTGTTATCAATCAAGACTCCGCCAATTTCATCAAGAACCCGAACGAGTGGATTGCGCTGCCAGGCAGCCTAGAAGCGATTGCGCTACTCAACCAATCGGGCTTTCGCGTGGCCTTAGCCACCAATCAATCTGGCGTTGGGCGCGGGCTTTACGATATGGCGACACTAAATGCCATTCACGACAAAATGCATCGTGCGTTGGCACAAATGGGCGGTCGCATCGATGCGCTGTTTTATTGCCCGCACACCGCAGATGACAATTGTAGTTGTCGCAAACCAAAAACTGGCATGGTGGAAGATATTGCGCGCCGATTCTCAGTGAATTTGGGTGAGGTTTATGCGGTAGGTGATTCACTACGCGATTTACAAGCTTTCCATGATGCAGGCTGTAAGCCAATACTGGTGCGGTCTGGCAAAGGCGAAGAAACGCTCGCACAAGGTAGCTTGCCAAAAGGCACACTCATTTTTGCTGATTTGGTAGAGGCCACGCAGCACATTATTGGCGAAGACTTGTAAGTCTCATGTTGCTGTTATGATTATTTGGCTACGCTCCCTTTTGTTTTTTCTTGGCATGCTCATCATCACGCCAATTTTCGCCATGCTTGTCATTTTAATGTTCCCGCTCAGCAACGTTGCACGTTGCCGCATGGCCAGTTACTGGGCGCATTGCGCCTTGTTTTGGTTGAAAGTTACCTGCAACTTGGGTTTTGAGGTGCGCGGTCGCGAGAACATTCCCAACCATCCTTCCATCATCTTGTGCAAACACCAATCGGCATGGGAAACGATTGCATTGCAAGTGATTTTTCCACCACAAATATGGGTGATGAAACGTGAGCTGTTATATATTCCATTTTTAGGCTGGGCGTGGATTGCGCTTTCAGCGATTCCGATTGATCGCAGTGCAGGTCGTGAAGCGCTTAAAAAACTGGTCGCTCACGGCAAAGATAGACTAAAAAAAGGATTATTTGTGGTGATTTTTCCAGAAGGCACACGTATCGCGCCTGGGCAACGCGCCAAATATCATATTGGAGGCGCTTGGTTAGCCACACATACACAAAGTACGGTAGTCCCCGTTGCGCACAACGCAGGCCTGTTTTGGCGCAAAAATGCATTTATAAAAAAGCCGGGTACAATTACGCTGAGCATCGGTAAGCCAATTGAAACGGCAGATTTAAAAACAGACGCACTCAACCAACAAGTCGAAGATTGGATTGAGGCCGAAATGGTTAAATTATAGTGAGAGCAGTTAACATTGTGATGCAGCAAAGCTTAACTTTTTCAAACGGCGAAACGATTTCTTATCTGTTAGAACGTCGTCCACGCCGCACAGTGGGCCTAAAAATCACAGAAAACGGTTTAGTGGTGCATGCGCCAAAACGTATTTTTGAATTTCAGCTCAATCAAATTCTGCAAGAAAAATCCAACTGGATTTTAACCAAACTGCAAGCGCGTGAAGCCAACCAAATAGAGAAAATACAGTGGGTGGATGGCGAACATTTACTGTATTTAGGGCAAGATATTCAGCTTAAATTGGTGCCTGATGTTAAAAAAACTACCCACTTTGAACGTAACAAGCTTGCAATACATGCCCCACAAGTCAATATCCATAAGGCCTGTAGTCGCATGGTGTTAATGTGGTATAAAAAGCAAGCTGCTTTAGACTTTGCACGACGCGTGGAAGTGTTTGCTGCGAAGCTTGGTGTGCCCACACCGCCGCTTACCTTGTCCAACGCACAATCGCGCTGGGGCAGTTGCAATAGTCGCGGTGAAGTGCGGCTAAGCTGGCGCTTGTTGCAAGCGCCGCCGCAGATTATTAATTATGTCATCTGCCACGAACTAGCGCATTTAAAGCAAATGAATCACTCTGCTAAATTTTATGCGGTGGTGGAGCAGCTGTTTCCCAACTACAAGGCAGCAGAGAAAGAGCTAAAACTGCTATCCCCACAGCTACATCGCATGTAGCTTTTACCTACTTTTAAAAATGTGTGTTAAGTTACGTTTGCTGTTGCCACAATTCATTTTATAAGGGGATAAATATGTCTTTTGTTGATGCAGTTAAACTGTGCTTTACCAAATATGCAGATTTTGAGGGCCGCGCGAAACGCCCAGAATTTTGGTGGTTCGTACTATTTTGCGCGGTTGGTGCCTTGGTTTTAGAAGTGGTGGGCAGCTACGTTTCTTGGGCATTTTCGCTTGCCACGTTAATACCTTCATTGGCAGTCGGCGCTCGCCGCTTGCACGATGTCAACAAAAGTGGCTGGTTACAACTGCTTGGTCTAATTCCAATTTTGGGCTGGATTTATTTAATTTATGTTTGTGCCCAACCAGGCGATGCAGCGGATAACAAATATGGTGCTCCACCAGCAAACTAAATAAAGTCTACTCATTAAAAAAGGGAGCATTTGCTCCCTTTTTTTATTTGCGCCACATTGTCTTAAGACTACAGCAGCTTTTCAATATCACTGGCAATATCCGCTGGCTTTTGGCCAAAGCTAGTGTAAAGTCTTATTTTTCCTTGTTTATCAAACACATACATGCCAGAACTATGGTCTATAGTGTAATCAGTTGCAGTTTTACCTGGCACTTTAGCGAAATAAATTTTAAAGTTACCCAACGTTTCAGCTGTCTCTTGCAAGCTACCCCACAAGCCAATAAAGCGCTTATCAAATGACGGTACAAATTGTGCAAGCACTTCTTGCGTATCGCGTTGCGGATCTACCGTTATAAACAACACTTGTACCTCATCCGACTTATCACCCAGCAGTTTCATGGTATTTTTCAGCTCCACCATCGTGGTTGGGCACACATCTGGGCAATGCGTATAACCAAAAAACAGCACGACCACTTTGCCCGCAAAGTCGCTCATGGTGCGCTTTTTGCCTAGGTGATCAGTTAAGTTAAGTGGCTTATTAAAATCTGCGCCAGTGATATCGGTGGCGACAAAGGTGGTAGGTTTTGGTGAGCATGCAGTCAACACCAACAACATTGCAAAAACGAATAACTTTTTCATACAAAAATTCCTAATTTCATGACTTTAATTGATATGTTTTGATTCTAACATAAGCCTTAAATTCACCGCTTAGTTTACAATAACGTTTTTAGTTTTTGAGAGTATAGCAACATGGCAATACCTGGTACTAAAACCAATGGCTCAATGGCGGACCGCGACGGCGTTATTTGGTATGACGGCAAATTGGTCGATTGGCGCAGCGCCACCACTCACGTATTAACGCACACCTTGCATTACGGCATGGGCGTGTTTGAAGGCGTCCGCGCTTATAAAACAGATAAAGGCGCAGCTATTTTCCGCTTGCAAGATCATACTGACCGCCTGTTCAATAGCGCACACATTTTGCAAATGAAAATGCCGTTTACTAAGCAAGAAATCATGGAAGCACAAAAAGCGGCAGTGCGTGAAAACAAATTGGAATCTGCCTACATTCGCCCGATGGCATTTTATGGTGCAGAGGCAATGGGCATTGCTGCTAAAACGCTGTCAACCCACGTCATTTGCGCGGCTTGGAGCTGGGGCGCTTATATGGGTGACGAAGCGCTCACCAAAGGCATACGCGTAAAGACATCTTCATTTTCGCGTCATCATGTAAATATCACCATGTGCAAAGCCAAAGCCAATGGCAATTACATGAATAGTATTTTAGCGCACCAAGAAGCGGCGCAAGATGGCTACGATGAAGCCTTGCTGCTGGATGTAGATGGCTTTGTGGCCGAAGGTTCCGGCGAAAATATTTTTATCATCCGTAAAGGCAAGCTCTATACGCCCGATTTAACCAGCGCGTTAGAAGGCATTACTCGCGATACCATTGTGCAATTGGCCAAAGAAATCGGCCTGGAAGTCATCGAAAAACGCATCACCCGTGACGAAGTTTATACTGCCGACGAAGCTTTTTTTACTGGCACTGCGGCTGAAGTCACTCCAATTCGCGAGCTGGATAACCGTAATATTGGCAGCGGCACACGCGGCCCGATTACCGAGAAATTACAAGCCTTGTATTTTGATGTGGTTAAAGGTAAATCAGCTAAACATGCAGATTGGCTGACGCTGGTTTAAATGCAATTTAACACATAAAACCGTCATTGCGAGGAGCAAAGCGACGTGGCAATCCAGTACAATCAACCTTTCTGGATTGCTTCGCCTAAGTTAAAACCTTAGACTCGCAATGACGGTTCTAAGATAAAACATATGTCCGATGCCAAAGAAATAGAAATCACCGCCAAAGACCTGCCGCTGCACTGCCCTACTGCAGCAGTGGCAGCTTGGTCTTCGCATCCACGTGTATTTTTAGATATTACCAAAACTGGCGAAGTGGCGTGCCCCTATTGCAGCACGAAATACAAACTTAAAGCAGGCCAAGTGATTTTGCAGCACTAATAAAGTCATTTCGCACCATTAATCTAGATTGCTTCAATCCATTCAACTTATTCAACCCGTTCAATCAAAAGACCATACTTTAGCCCAATTTAAAACGGGCAAACTGCAAGGTGCTAAGCAACTTAAGTTATCTTGCGGTTTAACCCATTTTCCGCCAGAAATCCTCGATTTAGCCGATAGCCTAGAAATACTAGACCTGACAGGCAACGCGCTTACTACATTACCAACCGACCTGAACCGCCTAAAAAAACTGCGCATTTTATTTTGCTCATCCAACCAGTTTACGCATCTGCCAGAAGTGCTGGGTGAATGCCAAAATTTGAGCATGATTGGCTTTAAAGCGAATCAAATCAAGCATATTCCAGAATGCGCTATCCCGACCGCAACTTTGCGCTGGTTGATTGTGACGGATAACGCACTAGAGGCGGTACCCAATGCACTGGGCGAGTGTCGTCAATTACAAAAATTGATGCTGGCTGGTAACCAACTCACCGTTTTGCCAAACAGCATGGCAAATTGTCACGCCTTGGAGTTATTAAGAATATCGGCCAATCAATTTAATGCCCTGCCCAATTTTTTATTTGATTTACCTAACCTCACTTGGCTCGCCTACGCAGGCAACCCATTTTGTGACAAAGTTGAGCAAAAATTAATCCGCCAACATCAAGTCAATTATATCGACTGGCAAACGCTCACATTAGAACATGTGCTAGGGCAAGGTGCTTCAGGTATAACTTACCGTGCCATGTGGCAGCGAAACCAAACAGCAGAGGCTGTGGCAGTGAAGCTGTTTAAAAGCGAACTCACCAGTGACGGGCTACCGCGCTGCGAAATGCACGCCAATATATTGGCTGGAGAACATGCTAATTTGGTTGGCATAAAAGGTGTCATTAACAATCACCCACAAGGTATGTTGGGCTTGGTGATGCCTTTGTTGGATGCTAATTTAAAAGTGCTGGCAAACCCGCCCAGTTTCGATAGTTGTACGCGCGATGTGTATGGGAAAGACTTAAAACTAAGCTTTGAAGAAGTGCAGCATATTATGCAAGGTGTTACAAATGCAGTCATGCACTTACATCAGCAGGGCTTAATGCATGGGGATTTATATGCACATAATATTTTATGGCGCTCCAATAAAGCCTTGCCACAAAAAGTCGTGTTGAGTGACTTGGGTGGTGCGTCTTTTCTGCCTGTAGATAATCCAGTATTAACGCAAAAAATATTAAAGATTGAGGCTTGCGCTTTAGAGGTGTTGTCACAGGAATTGCTTAATCGCTGTAATACTGACTCTGCCAATTGACATAATACTTTGTTAAATCATGTAGTTTGTGTTCAAATAATTTTTCTACGCATTCACATTAAACTCAATGCCTATCATCAAAAGTACAAACGCGAACGAGTTTATAGAAATCACGCTTAGCTCATCCAAGCACTATGCTGATCCATTTAATGAAGTTGAACTCGATGCGATTTTTAGCGATCCTGCTGGCCGCACTGTTCGAATCCCTGCATTTTGGGCTGGTAACAACACTTGGCGTTTTCGCTATTCATCTGCAGTTTTAGGCCTTCATCGCTATGTAACTGAATGCAGTGACACAAGCAATGAAAGCTTGCATCAAGTCAGTGGTGAGATAGACATCTTAGCTTACTCTGGGAACAATCCCCTTTTTCGCCATGGTGCGTTGCGCGTCGCAGATGATCATCGGCATTTTTCTCATGCAGATGGAACGCCTTTCTTTTGGCTTGGCGACACTTGGTGGATGGGGCTTTGCAAAAGGCTGGCATGGCCAGAACAATTTAAAAAAATTACAGATGACCGCAAAAACAAAGGTTTTAATGTGGTGCAGATTGTTGCAGGACTCTACCCCGACATGCCAGCATTTGACGAACGTGGCACAAATGAAACAGGATTTCCATGGCAGCAAGATTACTCGTGTATCAACCCAGAATTTTTTGATGCTGCGGATAGACGCATCATGCACTTGGTAGATCAAAGCATCGTACCGTGCATACTTGGCAGTTGGGGATTCCACCTGCCTTGGCTAGGTATCGAAAAAATGAAGCAGCATTGGCGTTATATCATCGCCCGATGGGGGGCATTGCCAGTGGTGTGGGCTGCTTCTGGTGAACAAACCATGCCTTGGTATTTATCTGATGACAAACAAAATGAAAAACTATTATTAAAACGCGAATGGACCAAAGTCATTCGCTTCATTAAACAAATAGATGGATTTCAACGCTTAATCACCACGCACCCTCATCAAAGCGCACGGGAATCTGTGGATGACCCAAATTTATTAGATTTTGAAATGCAGCAAACTGGGCATAGCAACCTCACCGAGTTACACGCTGCAAAGGCCAGTGAAGGCTGGAACTCCAAGCCTATCATGCCAGTAATTAGCGCAGAAGCGCGTTACGAGGCGCTTAGCATTTCACCCACAGTCACTACGCGCGATGTCAGGCAAGCTTTTTGGGCGCACTTATTAAATAGCGGCTGTGCTGGCCATACTTATGGGGCTAACGGCGTTTGGCAAGTGAATCAAGCTGACAGACCTTTTGGCAAATCTCCCGGCGGAAACAATTGGGGAAATTTGCCCTGGAATGAGGCCATGCAGCTTATAGGTTCTAGCCAACTGGCTGCTGCAAAGCGATTTTTACAAAATTTACCTTGGTATAATTTACAGGGCATTAGCCAACCAAAAAGTTGGTTTAGTAATTTACTAAGTTTAATGATTTCTACAAAGTCAGCTGTAGCCGCTGCAGCTTCACCCGACGGGACACTCGCGCTTTATTACTTGCTGGACGAAAATCCAATCGTCATCGACATGCAAAGATTTTCAGCAGAGGTTTATGCAAGCTGGATAGACCCATCAAATGGTGATAAAAAAGCTATTTCTGATAAGCCCTATATCAATAAGGGTAAGTTTAAGTTCTCACCCTCTGGCAAAAACAGCGATGGTGACAGTGACTGGGTTTTATTGTTAGCGACTAAACAATACTAGCTGCTGAGCTACAAATCTCGCAGCCTCAAGCTACAGCCGATGCACTTCTACCTGATTTCCCCATAGATTTTTAATCACCTGGCTGGCATTGCCTGCTTCACTATTCGTCCAAAAGTTTACTTCGGTTTTTTCTTGGCCCACTGAAAACAAACTCTTTTCTTCTAGCTGGCGTTTTAGTTGTTTCGCCACCGCTGCACCAGTATCAATGAGTGTAATTTCTCTACCTACAACATCCTGAATCACCTCTTTTATAAACGGATAATGCGTACAGCCCAACACTATGGTATCGGCACCATCAACCAATAACGGCGAGGTGTATAGTCTTATTAAGGCTTTTGTTTCAGGTGCGTCCAACTCGCCGCGCTCAATACATTCCACCAAGCCGACGCAGCCTTGCGTGACGACTTTAACGTTGCGGCCGTAACTTTCTAGCAGCGCAGCAAACTGCGCACTTTTGAGTGTACCCACTGTGGCCAGCACGCCAATCACACCATTTTTACTAGCTTCCGCAGCAGGTTTAACAGCTGGCTCCATACCAATGATGGGAATATCAAACGTCTCACGCAGTTCGTCAATCGCTGCGGCAGTGGCCGTATTGCACGCCACCACGATGGCTTTAACGTTTTTTTGCAGTAAATCGTCACATAAAATTAAACAGCGCTGGGTGATTTCTTGTGCTGTTTTGTTGCCATAAGGCGCATATTTGCTATCAGCAAGGTAAATCAAATCCTCATGCGGCAGCAACGCGTGAATGTGCTTAAGCACGCTAATGCCACCTACGCCAGAATCAAAAATGCCGATGGGCTGATTGTTAGTATTTGCAGGCATCGAAACAGGGTCGAATGATTTATAATGCTTGAATTATAGATTAAATCCAATTGACATAAAGCATGGCAAACAGACTAAGTAAAATTTACACCCGCACTGGCGACAAAGGCAGCACTGGCTTGGGTGACGGCACACGCGTAGCCAAAGATAGCTTGCGGGTGCAGGCCATGGGTGATGTGGATGAATTAAATTCGATTATTGGCATTATGCAAACTGAGGCTCTGGGAGCCAATATCCATGCGGCTCTCGAGGCCATTCAACACGACCTGTTTGACATGGGTGGTGAGCTTTGCATGCCAGGTTATGCCATGATTAAGCCTGAGCGCGTCACTGCCCTAGAAACTCTACTAGATGCGTGGAACGAAACGTTGAGCCCACTGAAAGAATTTATTTTGCCTGGCGGTAGTCGCGCTGCCGCTTACTGCCATTTAGCCAGAACTGTGTGCAGGCGCGCGGAGCGGACGATGACTACATTAAACTCGCAGGAAGGTATCACTGAAGTTTCGTTGCAATATATCAATCGACTTTCTGATTTATTATTTGTGCTGTGTCGCACCCTGAATAAAAACGCTTGCGTACCGGATGTGTTGTGGAAAAATACCCATAAAGCATGATAAAAAAATTCCTTCAAAAAGTGTTTAACAAACGCGCCAAGGCTGACGCGGCTATCAACAACGCTGAACTAAGTGACACCAGTGCTGCAAAAGTAATCTCTGCCAAACACCATAAAATAGACAAAAGTTTAATTAGCCAATCTGCGCTGAAAACCTGTGATGGCTTACAGAAAGCCGGCTTTGAGGCGTTTATCGTCGGCGGCGCAGTGCGCGATTTACTGATGAATGTGAAGCCCAAAGATTTCGATATTGCCACCAATGCCACGCCAGAAGAAGTGTATAAAGTTTTCCGCCGCAGCCGCATTATTGGGCGAAGATTTCGGCTAGTACATGTATTATGGGGCAATGAAACGATTGAGGTTTCAACTTTTCGAGGCCACCACTTGGCAGAAGGTGACGCCTTAACTAACGATAGCGGCCGTATTATTCGCGATAATATATTTGGCAGTTTAGAAGAAGACGCGGTGCGGCGCGATTTTACTGCTAACGCCCTGTATTACAATCCCGCCAACGAGCAGGTACTGGATTTTCATAATGGCGTAGCCGACCTAAAAAATAACCTGTTGCGCATGATTGGCGACCCCACCATCCGCTACCAAGAAGACCCCGTGCGCATGCTACGCGCAGTGCGACTGTCAGCCAAGCTAGGTTTAAAAATAGAGAAATCCACGCAAGCGCCCATACAAAAACTAGCCGATTTGCTGCAGGATGTGCCACCCAGCCGCTTGTTTGATGAAATGCTGAAGTTGTTTTTATCTGGTCACGCGGTGGAAAGCATTAATGCGCTGCGTGAGCAACACTTACACCATGGCTTGTTGCCGCTGCTAGATGTTGTTTTAGAACAACCTCTGGGCGAAAAATTTGTGATGCTGGCGCTTAAAAACACCGATGACCGCATCCGCATTGGTAAATCTAGCAACCCCAGTTTTTTGTTTGCCACACTCTTGTGGCATGAAATGCTGGTAGCGTGGAAAAAATATCAGGCACAAGACAATCACCCCATTCCAGCGCTGCATATGGCGATGAATGAAGTGATTGATATTCAGGCTGGGAAAATGGCGATCCATAACCGCTTTACCGCCACCATGAAAGAAATTTGGGCCATGCAGCCGCGTTTTGAGCAGCGCGCAGGCAGGCGACCATACGCACTGCTGACGCACCCGCGCTACCGCGCAGGCTATGATTTCTTGCTGCTGCGTTGCGAGTCTGGCGAAATCGACCCGGAAATTGGCGACTGGTGGACAGAGTTTGCCGATGCCAGTACAGAGCGTCGCACAGAAATGCTGTTGCCTGACACCAGTCCGAAAAAACGCCGCCGTAAACGCAAAAAACCCGCCAACAGCGACAAAACGCTGTTGGAATCTGTGGCGAGTGAGCATATTGACTAACCGTAAGTTTGATAGGCGGGCGTTTGTTGCGAATGATTAGACATGATTGAAACACCTCACCGTCATTGCGAGCATAGCGAAGCAATCCAACTTTTATCTAACATCTTCATGGATTGCTTCGCTATGCTCGCAATGACGGCAAGTTAATATGATTAAAATGACAGGAAAAAGCAAGCTTGTCCACACCGCCTATATCGCGCTGGGTAGTAATTTAGCAGGTGATTTAGACTGCCCTGCAAGCCAAGTAATACGCGCCCTGCAGAGCATCGACAACATAGCCAAAACCAAGTTAGTTGCCCAATCAAGCTTGTACCAAAGTGCGCCTGTGGGTTATGCCAACCAAGCTGACTTTATTAATGCGGTAGCTGAAATCAACACCCAGTTAGTGCCAGAAGCCTTACTAGATGCATTGCTAGATATTGAGCGCGAGGCTGGGCGCGAACGCCCGTTTGCCAATGCGCCACGTGTGCTAGATTTAGATTTATTGCTTTATGACGACATCAGCATACACACTGAAAAACTCACACTGCCGCACCCGCGGATGTTTGAACGGGCTTTTGTACTGCTACCTTTGGCTGAAATTTCACCAAATTTAACACTAAATTTTACATTACCCAAGCACGGTAGTATTGTAAAATTAGCAGAGGCGTGTAAAAACCAAGGCATAAAGAAACTTTCATGAGTATTTTCGAAAAATATCCCTATATCGTGATTGAAGGTCCTATCGGCAGTGGTAAAACCACGCTGGCGCAGCAGCTTTCTGATAAATTTGACGTGCAATTGCTCAGTGAAAAAGCTGAGGTCAACCCATTTCTACCGCGCTTTTACCAAGATGCACAACGTTATGCGCTGCCTACGCAGCTATTCTTCTTATTTCAGCGTTCGCGCCAAATTGCCGATATGACGCAACGCGATATGTTTACGCAACCCACTGTGGCAGACTTCTTTTTAGATAAAGATCCGCTTTTTGCGCGGCTAAATTTAGACGATGAAGAATATGCGCTGTATCATCAAATTTATTCTCATTTGCAATTAAAATCACCACGACCAGATTTGATTGTATACCTGCAAACGCCTGTGGATGCTTTAGTGGAACGTATTGAAGAGCGCAAGATTAGTTACGAGCAAGAAATTCCGCATGAATACGTGGAACGCTTGGCCGATGCCTACAGCGAATTTTTTCACACATATGACGCTTCACCAGTGCTGATAGTGAATAACGAAAAACTCAATATTATTAAAGACGCAAGCGCGCTAGAGTTGCTGATTGAACGCATCAGCAAAATTAAGAGCAGCCGTGAATACTTTAATCCGAACTTCGATTGATTGCGGACGATTAACCTCTTGTGATCAATCCTTTGTTAGAAAAAATCTATACCTTAAGCAAATCTGGCGAAAAAATCGCCATGCTCACTTGCTATGACGCAACCTTTGCTAAGCTGATGGAGCACGCTGGCGTGGATATATTGCTGGTGGGCGACTCACTCGGCATGGTATTGCAAGGCGCAGAAAACACGCTGAATGTGAGTATGCACCACATGACTTACCATACCAAAATGGTGAAAAATGGCGCGCCAAATACGCCGATTATGGCAGATATGCCGATTGGCAGTTATGAGCAAGATAATGAAGCTGCTTATAAAAACGCACTGTGGTTAGTAAAAAGTGGTGCGCAAATTGTCAAGTTTGAAGGCGGTGGCAAGCGTGTGGAAACCGCACGATACTTGGTTGAGCACGGCATCCCAGTCTGTGCACATTTGGGTTTTACACCACAATCGGTGAACCAGCTCGGCGGATACAAAATTCAAGGTAAAACAGACGAAAGTGCAGCACAAATCCTGCAAGATGCTATAGACATGAGCGAAGCTGGAGCAAGCTTTGTGCTGCTAGAAATGGTGCCTGCAGCGCTGGCCAAGCAAATCACAGAAAGCATCCATTGCCCAACCATCGGCATTGGCGCTGGCGTAGATTGCACTGGGCAAGTACTTGTTTTGCAAGATTTATTGGGCATTTACACAGGTGCTGCTAGCAAGCATCCAGCTGAGTTTAAAAACCCACGTTTTGTACGTAATTTTTTACAAGATACAAATAGTGTCCAAAGCGCCGTAGCTGCTTATGTGAAGGCCGTCAAAGATAAAAGTTTTCCAGCCGCCCAGCATAGTTACTAGTTTATTTGCAGCTTATAGGGCTTATTTACAATTAATGGGTTCCAGCACCTCTGAGAATTTAGCCTGACTCACGTCTTTATAAACCAAGTTTCCGTCGTTTTTTTGGTCTATTAATTCGCCTACTTTTACCAATAATTTACCGTCTTTAATTTTCATGATCTTGGTTTCAGTCTGTTGACTGCCTTCTATCATGTAGTCATATATTAAATCTAGCTCGTGCGCCGCGTTTTCATAACCCTGCAAAGTGCCGCGTGCACTATCTTTTTCGTAAGGAATCCAATCCATTTTGCCTGTGACAGCGCCGTCTAAAATGGTCAACTGGACGTCGGTGACATCTTTGTTAACCTGCTTGCCAAAACAAAAGGTGCCATTTTGCATATATGACACCTCATCATCCGTTTTAATAAGTAAGCCAGAAGGCGCATGAATATTGGCCTCTGGCGCATTTGTTTTATTGCAAGCAGTTACCAAAAATAGGCTAAATATTACCAAATATAGATGAGGCATAAACTCCTGAGCAACTAAAAACAAAATTAGTAAACATAAAATTTAAGATAACTATCTGCGTTAAAATAGCACTATATATAAAAATCGATGCAAAAAAATTAATCCATGCAAATTATTCATACGGTGACCGAGCTTAGACAGGTCCTGACAAACCAAGCCAAAATTGGTCAAAAGTTTGGCCAAAAGATAGGTTTCGTCCCAACCATGGGCAACTTGCATGCTGGCCATATTCACTTAGTCGATTTAGCAAAACAACATTCAAATATTGTAGTGGTGAGCATTTTTGTAAACCCGCTGCAATTTAGTCCCACTGAGGATTTAAGCGCTTACCCACGCACATTAGAGGCAGATTACGAAAAATTAACAACTGTAGGTTGCGATATTGTATTTGTGCCTAGTGTGACAGAAGTTTACCCCGACTTTGACGGCAACAACCTGAATCAAAGCATGATGATAGACCCACCCCCCATTGCCAACGTGCTGTGTGGCGCTACCCGCTTAAAGCATTTTGCTGGGGTAGCAACGGTAGTGATGAAGCTGTTTAATATGGTGCAACCTGATGTTGCCGTATTTGGTAAAAAAGATTTTCAGCAACTATTTATTATTAAAGAAATGGTTCGGCAATTTAATTTATCCATCGATATTATTGCTGGTGAAACAGTGCGCGAAGCCAATGGTTTGGCGTTAAGTTCGCGCAACGGTTATTTAAATGATACGCAGCAAGCCTCAGCAAGCCAATTAAATAGTGCCTTGCAGAGCATTGTAAATAATATTAAAAATGGTGATTTTAATTTCCAACAGCTTGAACATGCGGCCAGCACCAGCCTTGCCCAACAAGGCTGGGAGGTTGACTATATTTCGATTCGATCGTCTGCTACGTTGCAAACAGCTACAGCACAAGATAAGGACTTGGTCGTGCTGGGTGCGGCCAAAATAATCAACAAAACAGGCGGCAAAACGCGCTTAATTGATAATATACAATTTCGCATAAGCGATTGATTATATTATAATTAGCGCCCACTTCATTTTTAGGGCAATGCATGCAAAGAACCTTACTGAAATCTAAACTACATCGCGTGCACGTGACGCATAGCGAGCTACACTATGAAGGCAGTTGCGCCATTGACGAATTGCTATTGGATGCTGCCGATATTCGTGAGTACGAGCAAATTCACATTTACAACGTCAGCAACGGCGAACGATTTAGCACCTATGCGATTCGCGCCGAGCGTCACTCTGGTATTATTTCAGTTAATGGTGCAGCGGCGCATAAGGCGCAACCCAATGACATTATGATTATTGCCAGCTATGCCAGCTATAGCGAGCTAGAACTGCAAACCTTACACCCAAAACTTGTGTATGTAGATAACCACAATCGCATACAATCTCAACGCAACAGCATTCCAGCACAGGCCGCATAAATGACCAAAGACTTAGACACCAAAGATTTAGCCAAAGTACAACAAAACCCAGCAAAAATAAATCCTGCAAAAGTAGAAGCAGAATATTTAGAAACCATGAAACAAGCCGTCATCGACGCGATTGAAGACATTAAAGGCTTTGATATTACGGTGATGGACGTACGTAAACTCACTAGCTTAACCAACTATATGATAGTGGCTAGCGCAACATCGAGCCGTCAAGCCAAAGCGATTGCCGATAACGTGCGCGAAAAAATCAAAGAAAAAGGCTATGATATTCGTGGTACTGAAGGTGAAAAAGACGGCGAATGGGTGCTAGTAGATTTAGACGACATTGTAGTGCACATTATGGTGCCAGCGACCCGTGCCTACTACAACTTAGAGCAGTTGTGGACCGAGGGCGAAGCACGCCGCAGCCATATTAAAGCGACATAATTGCAAATATCTTAGTTTGCCGCCATGAAGCTACGCATTATCTCAGTTGGCCACAAAATGCCTGCTTGGGTAGAAACGGCTTGTAGTGAGTACATGAAGCGCATGCCACGCGAGCTTAGCATTGAGATTGTCGAAATCAAACCAGAAAAGCGCGCTGCTGGTAACAACGCAAAAAATATTCAAGCCATTGAAGCCAAACGCATTTTAGACGCAGCAGGTAAAGATTTTTTAATCGCCTGTGATGAGCGCGGCCTAGAACTTACCACCACCCATCTTGCTGAAAAACTTAAAGGTTGGCAGACTTTAGCACGTGATACTAGCTTTATCATCGGCGGCGCAGATGGCTTGCATAGCAGTGTCAAGCAGCGTGCAGACTTCTTATGGGGCTTATCTAAACTCACTCTGCCACACGCTTTTGTACGTGTGTTGCTGTGCGAACAGCTATATCGCGCACATTCTATCAATCAAAACCATCCATACCACCGCGAATAAATATTTATCTAAACCTTAACATTTAAACTTTGGCATATAAGATGCTTTATATACAACTAAAGCGTCTAAAAGCTTAAATTCAAGCCAAAAACGCTCCAAAAAGGTGATAAGTTAGCCTAATTGATATCTTTTTGAGGCACTACATTTAGGTAAAGGATTTTATTGTGGATAACAAAACGTTAGTTTTACTATCAAAATTCTCAGTTTCTGCAAGAAAGGTCATCGGCTCGGTCAACCCCGCCAAGCTAATCAATGACAGCGGATACAGCACAGAAATATTTCAAAAAGTAGCCGAGTTTGGTGATGAGGAGTTAATCATTTTATCACTTGAAGTGCAAACGACGCTTGGCCTAGTTGCAGCGACTGCGGCTGCAGGAAATACATCAAAAGTAGTGCTTATTAAGCCAGCCGCCGAAGAAAAATACATATACGGTGCTAGAGGTTGATTTAAATTTGTGGTTTGTATCAATTAAATGATGAGGTTTTGTTAAACTAGACAGCCAATCATCTGTCTTGTTTTACATGACACATTTAGAAGCTTACACAAAATCTTTAGTTTGGTTTCGTCGCGATTTACGCGATTTCGATCACGCTGCCCTTTACCATGCGCTTAAAACCTCAAAAGAGGTTTATTGCGTGTTTGTGTTCGATACCGAAATATTAGATGCGCTTGAAAATAAGCAAGACCGCCGAGTCGAGTTTGTTTGGGAGAGTGTGCGGGAGCTAAAAACCGCGCTGCAAACCCATGGGGGCGACCTCATCGTCAAGCATGGAAAAGCCGTTGATATTGTTCCTGTGCTTGCCATAGAACTCAATATTCATGGGGTTTTTACCAACCGTGATTATGAGCCAAGTGCAGTGCAAAGAGACGAAAAAGTCGCACAGCAACTCGCCAAAAACAACATCGCATTTCATGATTTTAAAGATCAAGTCATCTTTGAAAAAGACGAGGTGTTAAGCCTAAGCAACAAGCCCTATTCCGTTTTTTCACCGTACAAAAATGCGCACCTTAAAAAGCTAGACCAAGATTTAGAAGGGTTTTATCTAAAACCCTACCCAGTTGATAGCTATATTCAACATTTAGCGCAAATGCCACCAACTGAGCTAATTAGCCTAGAAACGATGGGGTTTGCGCGTACTAATTTAAGTAGCATGCGATTGCCCACTGGCATGAGTGGCGGTAAACAATTGTTTGAAGACTTTGCTGAGCGCATGCATCAATATAAAGATGCACGCGATTTCCCAAGCATCAAAGGTGTCTCCTATTTATCTGTACATTTACGTTTTGGCACAGTCTCCGTCAGGCATTTAGCTAGGCAAGCTAGAGACCGCGCTAATACTGGCTCGCAGAGCATAGGCTGTCAGACATGGCTAAATGAGTTAATTTGGCGCGATTTTTACTTTCAAATTTTGTATCACAACCCACAGGTGGCAACAGGTAAAGCATTTAAAGTAGAGTTTGAACATCTGGCTTTTCCGAACAACCTTACGTTGTTTAAAGCTTGGTGTGAGGGAAAAACTGGCTACCCACTGATTGATGCCGCCATGCGCCAAATTAACCAAACAGGTTTTATGCACAATAGGCTACGTATGGTAGCAGCCAGTTTTTTGGTGAAGGATTTACTTATTGACTGGCACTGGGGTGAGCGTTACTTTGCCGAGCACTTAATTGATTTTGACTTAAGTGCCAATAACGGCGGCTGGCAGTGGGCTGCCAGTACTGGCTGCGATGCACAACCGTGGTTTCGCATTTTTAATCCCATTACACAAAGCGAAAAGTTTGACGGTGCTGGTAAGTTTATTCGAAAATATGTGCCGGAATTGGTCAATTGCAGTGACAAAGAAATACATGCCCCGTGGTTAATTCCGCCACTTCGTCAACAATCCATCGGCGTAATCGTAGGCGAAAATTACCCTGCGCCGATTGTCGAACACGCTGCGCAGCGAGCATTGGCGCTAGATTTGTATAAAACTTGCACTTTAAACAAAGCACAATTATGCGAAGAATAATATGAGGCATAGTTGTTGCTTTATCTTATTTGCTACAAATGTTGTGCATAAACAACATACCAGCAATGAGATGAAGTGACTAGGGTTAACACTAGACAACATTGGTGCGAGTCGGCGATAATGCACTGTGTGCAATTTTGTTAGCTATAAAACATATAATAAAATTAAATCTAATAAAGCGATTAACTATGCAATCAAACAAGCAATCAAAATTTAAAAGCATCCTACTAAGTTGTGCGTTGGTAGTATTTGTGTCTGGCTGCGCCACTACTAATAAAGACCCGCTAGAAGGTGTGAACCGCGGCATTTATAAATTTAATGACGTCACTGATAAATATGCAATGAAGCCTGTAGCCAGCGCTTACAAGGCAATAACTCCGACACCAATACGCAAAGGTTTTAATAACTTCTTTACCAACTTAGGCAGTATTACCACAGTTTTAAACGACTTATTGCAACTTAAATTTGCCAATGCATTTACAGATGCTGGCCGCTTTGTAATTAATACCACGTTTGGTTTAGCAGGCTTTATTGATGTTGCGGGCATGGATGGTATTCCTCAGCGCAAAGAAGATTTTGGTCAAACCCTAGGTTATTGGGGTGTAGGCAACGGCCCATACTTAGTGTTGCCATTTTTGGGTGCAAGTACACTACGCGACACCGGCGGCTTAGTATTTGATACCATAACCACAGACCCGATTACTTATACGCACAATATCGGCGAAGTTCGCTTACACAATCAATTACGTGCAGCGCAGCTAGTAGATAGGCGCACTGAACTATTAGACGCCAAAGACATTGTAGATGATGCCTCACTAGACCCATATGCATTTATGCGCGATGCTTACTTACAACGTCGTGAGAGCTTGATTGCTGATGGTGAGTTAGCTGCGGTGCGTGCAGATGATGGATTTGAACCTGCAGATGAAGAAAAAGTAGATGACTTACCAGAAACTAAATAATCAGAACTATACAACTAGGACTGTTAATAAAAAAGCCCCGCCAGGGGCTTTTTATTTGGCTATTTTCATACTTTAAAACAACAGGCTTGTAGGCCGCATGGAGACTAGGCCTCAGGGCAGTATTTAGCCTGCTGCAACCATCATATTCTCAACTAAAATCGATCCTGTTTGCTTGCTGCTGTGCTTAATAATATCAGTGCCAATTGCCACAATATGTTGCAGCATATCTTGCATATTGCCTGCAATGGTAATCTCCTCGACTGGGTGCGCAATCACACCCTCTTCCACCCAATAACCAGCAGCACCGCGCGAATAGTCGCCCGTTACCATATTTAAACCATGACCTAGCACCTCGGTCACCAATAACCCTGTGCCCATTTTTTGCAGTAATTGTTCCAAGTTTTCACCCGTACTTGCCACAATTAAATTATGGCTACCACCAGCATTGCCTGTCGTTTGCATTCCCAATTTTCGGGCAGAATAACTGCCTAACACATAGCCGTTTAATACGCCGTTTTCTATCAGTTGGCGTGCTTTAGTTGCTACGCCCTCACTATCAAAACTGCTACTGGCGACGCCTTTTTTAAGATGCGGTAGCTCTTCAATATTTAACAAGGGTGAGGCAATTTGTTTGTGCAGACTATCGAGTAGAAATGAAGATTTACGATATAAGTTGCTGCCTGAAATCGCGCCA
Source organism: Pseudomonadota bacterium (assembly GCA_020053735.1). Taxonomy (GTDB): domain Bacteria; phylum Pseudomonadota; class Gammaproteobacteria; order Burkholderiales; family Methylophilaceae; genus Methylotenera_A. Next base: position 165,144 of record JAGVMP010000007.1, on the reverse strand, counting down.
ATCAGTGATGAAATCAAGCCGCTTGCAAGTGGCGCTTCAAACAACACAGGGTATTGCCCAGTTTTAATCGGCTTTGCGCCCAATCGTTTTACCGTGCGCTGTCCCGCTAAGTTGCCAACATATTCGGCAGATTCCATGTCGCGCATGTCGCGCGCGCTACTATACCAATAGTCGCGTTGCATGGCACCTGCATGTTCTGCAATCACAGAGCAGCTAATACTATGGCGCGAACTTCTATTGCCGCCCACAAAGCCGTGGCTATTAGCGTAAGCAAACACACTCTCACTGCTTGAAACACCTGCGCCCTCTGAGTTGGTGATGCGTTTCTTATCTACACTTAAGGCCGCCGCTTCACAGACTTTGGCCAACTCTGCTGCGTCCTCCACAGTAATATTCCACGGATGATACAAATCTAAATCTGGTATATCCGTTGCCATTAAGTTGGCATCGGCTAAGCCGCAAAACTCATCTTTAGCAGTATGTTTTGCAATATTACTGGCAGCCTCTACTGTATCTTTCAGTGCTAAAGGGCTTAAATCGGAGCTGCTGGCATGGCCTTTTTGTTGGCCAAAATACACGGTCACTGAAACGCCCTTATCGCGGTTATATTCAATATTTTCAGTCTCACCCAAGCGCACTGATACATTCTGGCCTGTGCCAAAACTCACCTCAGTTTCGGCCGACGACGCACCTGCCGCTTTAGCCAGCTTGAGCACATCTTGCGAAATTTGTTTTAAAGCATCCAATTCCATAAATTCTTTTCGTTTAAGCAAACTATTTCATAAAAGCAAACTATTTTACAAAAGCACAATTAGTAAAACTGCTATCATACCGTAGCCATCAACAAAGCACCTTACAAACAAGCAAACACCGTGACTGAAAACAACGAAACAATTGAACCAATAAGTAAAACCAAGCTAAAAGCAGAGGCAGATGCTGCGCAAAGCATAGGCAAAAGTTTGGTAGATTTACCCAAAGACAAGTTAATTAAATTAGCTCTGCCAGAAACTTTATTCGACGCGGTGCTTGAAGCCAAGCGCTTAACGGCCAATGGTGCTATCCGCCGCCAAATGCAATATTTAGGTAGGCTGATGCGCGATATTGATGCCGCACCTATCGTTGAGCAACTGCAAGCATGGGAAGGCAAAAACACCCAAGAAAACGCACGCTTTCATAGCATGGAGCGTTGGCGTGATCGGATGATTGAGAATGCTGATGCAGTTTCTGAGTTTTTGGTGGCGTATCCACATACCGATAGCCAACAATTGCGCACGCTGATTCGCAATGCGCAAAAAGAGGCTGCAGCCAATAAGCCACCCAAAAGTAGCCGTGAGTTATTTAAGCTCATTCGCGAAATAATCGAAAGTGAGCACTCAGCCTAATGGCAGCAAACATCAACATACTAGCTGCCGTTATTTTTGCGCTGGCACTCTTGCATACTTTTTTTGCAAAATCGTTTGAAGTGCTGGCACACCGCCACCCAAGCCATGCAGGATTATTTCATTTACTGGGGGAAGTAGAAGTGGTGTTTGGTTTTTGGGCGTTTATCTTAATTGGCTTATTAGCACTGATAGCGGGTGGCGATAGCGCGATACAATATGTTGAATCGCGCCATTACACAGAGCCCTTGTTTGTATTTGTCATTATGGTGGTTGCAGCATCACGCCCCTTGTTGGGTGTGGTACGAGGCTCAATAAAAACCATTAGCAAGGTCATGCCTACTCGTTCATTGCTTGCCCAAGTGTGGTTAAGTCTAGCCATTGTGCCTCTATTAGGCTCATTCATTACGGAGCCTGCCGCAATGACACTTGCCGCACTTATGCTTGCTCCACAAGTATTCACAAAAGACATGCCTGAATGGCTCAAATACGGCGCCCTTGGCGTACTGTTTGTGAATATTTCTATTGGTGGCACCTTAACCTCGTATGCTGCGCCACCTGTACTAATGGTTGCAAATGCTTGGCAATGGGACTCTGCATTTATGGCAAGCACTTTTGGCTGGCGAGCTGCCATTGCCGTCATTATTAATGCCTCTGTCGTCAGTTATTTACTGCGAAAACATTTAGTTAACATGCAGCCTGCAAGTGAATCACGTAAAGAACATCGTATTCCAGTGATCATTAGTTTGATTCACATCACATTTCTAGTTGGTGTGGTTATTTTTGCGCATCATCCAGTGATATTTTTTGGCTTATTCTTACTATTTTTAGGCTTTACCCAAGCCTATGAGCGTTATCAATCCCCTTTATTGCTAAGAGAAGGTTTGTTAGTTGGCTTTTTTTTAGCAGGGCTTGTGGTGTTGGGTGGCATGCAACAATGGTGGTTGCAGCCCATCGTGTCTGGTTTAGCACCGCTACAATTGTTTTTTGGGGCAACTGCACTCACTGCAATTACCGATAATGCAGCCCTTACCTATTTGGGGTCATTAATCAGCGGCATGTCAGATGAATCTAAATACATGCTGATGGCTGGTGCAGTGACAGGTGGTGGCTTGACTGTAATAGCCAACGCACCCAACCCTGCTGGTGTCACCCTTTTAAAACAAGGGTTCAACGATGCTTCAATTGGAGCAGGGCAGTTGTTAGCTGGGTCATTACCGCCAACCATCGTTGCCGCAATCCTGTTTTTAATTTAGCGCTAGGTAACTAGTTAAGTGCCACTCAGTTAGTGATTACCTAACATATTAGGGATTGGTCAATTGTTCAACTTTTAGCCTAGATTCTTTTTTAGGTGGGAATAAAAACTCTGCTGGGCGCTGATTCAAGCGAATTAATACCTGCTTAATGAGCGTACGCCATTGCGCAAAAGTTACCTTGCGCGATTTCATGGCAACATACAAAGCTAGACTAAAGCTTACCAGCAAGTTGACTATACCTATCAATATGATACTGGCAGTAGCCAGCCAAACAGTACGCCAGGTAATGGCAAAGTCTAAGCTCTCAAACGTGAAACCAACAAACGCAGATGAAAACGTAATATGCCGAATATCAATTGGCAAGCCCAGCAGTACGCCCACCGCTGCCATACCGCCAAGTAAGCAGCCAAAATAAAAATTGCCTGCAATGGCGCCAAAATTATTCTCAATATACAAACCTAAGCGCTTTAGACGTGCTGGCCCTAGCAGCTTTTCTAACCAGGAGAGGGCCATAATACGTTGCGGAATTTTGTTATAAATCGCCAAGTTATCGTGATAGCCCGCAATTAACCCCGCTAAAAACAAACAAACACCAGCTACCGCCGCATACATCAACGCCGCACTATGAAATGGATCCAGTTCAGCCAGTAAACGATGTGCCTTTTCCGGGCTAATAAAATGCTCACCCGTGCTGACATGAATTAGCCAGCCAATACATATGGCAACAGGCAATGCCAGCATGACGTTACCTACAATTGCCACCACTTGGCTACGCATAGTCTGTGCAATCAGTGTGACCAACCGGTCTAAATTTTTGTCCTTTCCATCACTTTGATCAATGGTTGCAGCAATAGTGGCGGCTGTCATGGCAGGCTGCTTGGTCGCCACAGTAAAATGCAACATATGAATAATCACAAAACCAATACCATAATTTAAGCTAAACAAAATCGCCTCGGTTAATGGTGGCAGGTGCAATTTGGCCAGCATGATTTTAATCATCGCCATCACGCCCACAATAACGCCTGCACCCATGGCAGAACGCATGAGCTTGAAATATTCGCTGCGATTTTCGGCAATATAATGTTCGCCAGTTCTGCTGGCGTTTTCCGTCACCCTAAGCGCTATTAATTCAACATTTTCGCGAACATGCTGCCTGATATCGTTTTTATGGCATTCAGCATGTACTAGCTTTTTCAGTAGTTCTAATACTGGCTGCTTAATACAGGTTTTGCTTTTAATACCGATGATGATTGAAAATAATGTTTCTAATCGATTTAACTGCTGCGTCATGCGTTGTAGCAAGAAAGTTAGTCTGATACTAGTCCCTGTCTGCGCGCTATTTTTACGAATTTTAGCAATCACCTCGCGACATTGTTCTAAAATAATCAACACATGACTCACGTCGGCAGAACCAGTGTTGTCAGCATCTACCACGGCACTAATTTCCAAGTTTTGCGCAATAAATGGTGAGTCATGCTTCTCTAAATTTTTATGATTTTGAATAAGCTCTGGTTCTAAACCTCCAGCAGATAAGCGGTACGATAATATTTGTGCTGCCTCAAGCAACTCGTGATAAATTGCATCTACTGTAATTGTGTCTGACTCTTCAAAATGCAGTGTGTCTATCAACTGCAACCAGATTTCATCTGGTAATGCTGACACCCATTTTTCATCATTTGTTTTTGTAAAAATTTGCCCGAAAACATCTTTTAAATAACGGGAGTCAACCACCTCAGGTAGAATTTTATGGCTGATACGGCGTCTAATCTCAGAGAAAAATCCACTGCTGGGTTGTATGCCAGAATCTGTAAAGATAGAAACGGGGCGGTGTGATTTAATTAGCGTCAAAATACTAGTGCGTACATATTCTACATATGCTTTGTTATCGTTTAAGCTAAAACAAAATGCTTGCAAAGCGTGCGTCGCATCCTCTAGCCTGTTTAGATTATCTGGGCGTATCGCATCTACTATCTCAGCCAATAAAACAACATTATCTTCGCTACCCTCAAGGCGAGCTTTTTCTAAATGTGCTTGCAAAATCGATTGAATCATAAGGTGTGTGACCAAAAAATAGACAGAAAAAATTAGCTTAAAAACAACTTAAGCCAATTTAAACACGCAGCGCACGAATGCGCTGTAGGACAATTAGTGCAAAGACGAATTAACGTTGATTGATGGTAGCATCTACCGTAGCTGGTTGACCATCACGCTCATACATAATTTTTACTGTTTTTCCTTGATATTGGCGCACCACTTTTGCCAACTCTTCAGCCTTATTCAACTCGGAGCCATTGAGCTTTAGCAACATATCACCTCGCTCAATGCCAGCCGCTTCGGCAGGCGATCCTTTAACGACTGCCAACACGTTTAACCCTTTAAGCACCTGTTTTTGCTGATTTTCTTCATCTGCAGAGCGTGCCAATTTAATGACATGCACCCCCAACAATGGGGGTGGCAACTTGGCCCAATAGCTGGCGAAATATTTGTATTTTACGTCATCTTCTATCACATCTTTTTCGTCAATCTCTCCACCATTTGTCTTTGCGGCTTCTTTGTAAGTGTCAATTTTAGATACTGCAGTCATCGCCGCAGCATATTTGGTATACACCAACACGGCGTCTGCTTTAATTACCTGGCCATGTTGCAGTGCCAGCTCAGCAGGCACCTCGCCCGCCTCAAACCCAGTGGTGCCCATCATGTCGTAGCCATTTTCTAGCATACTAATATTGTCTTTGTCTTTATGATTACTGACATACATTTTAGTATCTGGGTTGGCCTGTAGTGAAGCCAAACCACCTGTATTTTGCGCTTTATAATTTTTCTCATAGGGGTTATCTGCTGCAAATGCCTGCAAATTGCATGAAACCGCCAACATTAAGCCCAGTAATATTTTTTGCATGTTTAAATCTCCATTATTTTTGTCATAATACAACGCTATACAGATAAACTAGACAGAAAAGTTACTAAACAATTCACATGACTTCTCAAATTAACCAAAGACCTACAAACACGGCTTGCAAAATCGGCCTCGTTTCCATTAGCGACCGCGCATCTGCTGGAATCTATGAAGATAAGGGCATCCCCAGCTTGAAAGAGTGGCTTGGTCGCACAATTGTTTCACCTTTTACCATTGAAGCACGCTTAATTGCCGATGAACAAAGCGACATTGAAGAGACTTTAATAGACCTAGTGGACTATCAGGGCTGCCACTTAATCCTCACCACTGGCGGCACTGGGCCTGCGCGGCGCGATGTAACACCAGAAGCTACGCTGAATATTGCCGACAAGGAGATGCCAGGGTTTGGCGAGCAAATGCGCCAAATTAGCCTCAACTTCGTCCCAACCGCAATTTTATCAAGACAAGTCGCGGTCATCCGTAAACAATGCTTAATCATTAACCTGCCAGGTCAACCGAAAGCCATTGCGCAAACACTAGAAGGTCTGAAGGACGAAAATGCCAACATAAAAGTACATGGTATTTTTGCCGCTGTGCCTTATTGCTTGGATTTACTAGGGTCAAATGAAAATCCAATGCCCTACCTTGAAACCAATGAAACCATTTGCAAAGCATTTCGGCCAAAAAAATAAGTAGAAACTACCTATATGTTAAATAGAAGAATAATTTTTACTGTGTTGTTTTGGGGCCTTGTTGCTACAATCACTTTTTTCTTATTGCAAGAAGTGAAGCCAACACCGCAAACATGGCCAAAAGACAAACTGGTGCATGCCATAATTTTTGCGCTACTCACATACCTTGGTGTAAAAGCCCACCCAAAACATATACTTTACATTTGCTTAGGTTTGGCGATTTATGGCGGCTTGATGGAACAAGCACAATCGCTGCTGACACAAACAAGAACTGGCAGTATTGGCGACTGGCTGGCTGATTTGTTTGGAATCGCCTTTGCATTTTATACTTTAAATCTACATAAAAAATCAGCTGCGTTGTAAGCATGAGCGAATTTAATCTAATCCAAAAATATTTCACCCGTCTGATGCGCCACACCGATTTAGGTGTGGGGGATGACGCCGCTTTGGTGAAAGTTGCAGATGGCATGCAACTCGTAGTTTCCACCGACATGTCGGTGGCAGATACGCACTTTTTTCACGATGCTGTGCCCTATGATATTGGTTGGAAATCGCTTGCTGTCAACGTCTCAGACATGGCAGCGATGGGCGCACAAGCCAAGTGGGCAACCTTGGCAATTGCTTTGCCAGAAGTCAACGAAAACTGGCTGGCCGAATATTCACGCGGTTTTTTTGCCTGCGCAGATGTGTTTAACATTGATTTAATTGGTGGCGATACTACGCGGGGGCCACTGAACATCAGCGTCACGATTATGGGTGAAGTACCCATTGGCAAAGCCATTAGGCGCAGTGGTGCGCAAGTGGGTGACGATATTTGGGTAAGCGGTACGCTGGGCAGTGCGGCGCTAGGTTTGGCATGCTTACAAAACAACACTTTGCAAGACAAAATTGGGATCGAAAACGATGCTCTGCAAGCCAGTATCCATGCGCTCTGCAGGCCGATGCCGCGAGCGAATTTAGGACTAAGTTTGCGTAGCATTGCAACGAGTTGCATTGATATTTCAGATGGCTTTCTGGCTGATTTAGGCCATATTTTAAAGGCTTCTAATTGCGGCGCGACTATTGATTTAGATAAAATCCCCTGCATTGATTACTTAAAAAATAATTTACAAAATTCGCAGTTTCAAGACTATCTACTCGCAGGCGGCGATGATTACGAGCTATGTTTTACCGCACCCCCTAGTAAACGAGATGAAATTAAATTGTTAAGTAAACAGCAAAATATACTTTTAACCCGCATTGCAAACACTCGCAGCCCTGTCAGTCGCATGTCTATTGGTTTAGAGTCAGGCAGTCTAGAAGTCATGTATCAAAATAAGCCGTTAAGTATTTTAAAACAGGGGTTCGATCACTTTGCCTAACCTCGATGTTAAATTTTTACTTTCTCACCCCGCGCACTTTTTTGCGTTAGGCTTTGGTAGCGGTTTGGCGCCTAAAGCACCAGGCACATTCGGCACGCTGGTTGGTTTGCCGCTATTTTGGCTCATTTCTAGTTACGCATTTCACATACAATTACTCATCATTACTGCGCTATTTTTAATTGGTATCTATTTTTGCCATAAGACAGGCAAAGACTTAGGCGTGGCAGACCATGGCGCCATTGTGTGGGACGAAATTGTAGCGATTATGTTAGTGCTTACTATCACGCCACCACATTTTATTTCGTGGCTAGCGGCATTTTTACTATTTCGATTATTTGATATATGGAAGCCTTTCCCAATTCGTCAATTTGATGCAAAACTTAAGGGCGGCTTTGGCGTAATGTTTGATGATTTATTGGCAGCAATTTATGCTGGCTTGTGTATGTGGTTGATTGCATATGGTTATTTGTATTGGCTAAGTGATGGCGGGACAAAACATATTGTTAACTGATTTAGAGGCAACGCTCACTGCTCTGGCTTCAGAATTAGGTGCGGCATTAAAAGCGCATAACCTGAAATTAGCGCTGGCTGAATCCTGCACCGGCGGCATGGTGGCTGAAGCCGTTACCAGAATTGCAGGCAGTTCAGCGTGGTTCGATTGTGGCTTTGTGACCTACAGCAACCAAGCAAAAATTGACCTGCTGAGCGTGTCGCCCGAAACATTAGAGAAATTTGGCGCGGTAAGCGAGCAAACTGCAGTTGAAATGGCATTAGGTTGTCTAAATACAGGTGCTTTAAAACACAGTCAGGCTCAAGTGACTGGCAGCATTACTGGCATTGCTGGGCCAGATGGGGGAAGTGCTGAGAAGCCAGTTGGCACTGTGTGTTTTGCTTGGGCGATTTCAAATCAAACTGCAAGCTCTGCAACGCAACACTTCGCAGGTAATCGCCAACAAATCCGTCAACAAGCCACTGCTTTTTTAATGCAGCAGCTTATTGAAAGATTAAAGTAGACATACTAGTGGCCGCGACGGTTTCCGCCGTCATGACCACCGCGATGACCATCATTTTGGCCGCGATGCCCATTACCCCCACCATGTCCTCGATTATAATGGCGCGCCTGATGGCCATTGTAATGATGACCACCACCGTAATAACGGTATGACACTACTGGCGCATGATAGTAGCTGCGCACAGGCTCATAATAATAAGCGGTAGGCGCGTATACCACTGGTGGCGCTGAATAATATCTAACAGGCTCATGATAATCATTGCCGTAACCACCCACATTAATACCTACACTAAAAGAATCGCGTGCATTGGCTGTGGATATCGTGACTGCACCAATGGCTAACACGGTTAATAACGAACGTAAAATTTTCATATTCTTCTCCATAAAAAGATGCTCTCCCTATGCTTAAAACGCATCCAACCACAAAAAGTTTACTTTAAAAGGTAAAAACAAATACACGCGCATTAAGTCTTGCAACGCTTACCTTAAACAGCAATTTATGGAATAATTGCAAGTTGATTTAATAGCCCATTAAGCACCGCAAACTAAAGGTAAAAAACCCATGGATGACAATAAAAGCAAAGCGCTAGCCGCCGCCCTTGCACAAATTGAAAAGCAATTTGGCAAAGGCTCGATTATGAAAATGGGTGATGCTGCGATTGGCGAAGACATTCAAGCGGTTTCTACCGGTTCGCTGGGCTTAGATATCGCGCTGGGCATTGGCGGTTTGCCACGTGGCCGCGTGATTGAAATTTATGGGCCTGAGTCATCAGGCAAAACGACGCTGACATTATCAGTCATCGCCGAAATGCAAAAAGTGGGCGGCGTAGCGGCGTTTATTGATGCCGAGCACGCACTAGACCCACAGTATGCTGCCAAATTAGGCGTCAACGTGCCTGAACTGTTGATTAGCCAACCTGACACAGGTGAGCAAGCGCTAGAAATTGTCGATATGCTGGTGCGTAGCGGTTCTGTTGATATTGTTGTTGTCGACTCTGTGGCAGCACTCACCCCACGTGCCGAAATTGAAGGCGAAATGGGTGATTCACACATGGGTTTGCAAGCGCGATTAATGTCGCAAGCCTTGCGTAAGCTCACAGGTAACATCAAGCGCACCAACACTATGGTGATTTTTATTAACCAAATCCGCATGAAAATCGGCGTGATGTTTGGCAGCCCAGAAACTACCACTGGTGGTAACGCACTTAAGTTCTATGCTTCTGTTCGTTTAGACATTCGCCGCACTGGCGCGATTAAAAAAGGCGATGAAGTCATCGGCAGTGAAACACGCGTTAAAGTCATCAAAAACAAAGTCGCGCCACCGTTTAGACAAGCTGAATTTGAAATTGTGTACGGCGAAGGCATTTCGCGCCTGGGCGAAATTATCGAACTAGGTTCTAACCTAAAATTTGTAGAAAAAGCTGGTGCTTGGTACGCCTATAATGGCGAGAAAATCGGCCAAGGTAAAGAAAATGCCAAAGAATATTTGCGTGAGCACCCAGAAATTGCAAAAGAGATTGAAGCTAAAATTCGCGCCAATGCCAAGCAACTGGCGGATGGTATGACAGCGCCTCGTACTGAGGAAGATTAAAAAACTTACCGTTCGTCCTGAGCCTGTCGAAGGACAATACAGAGTGAATAGGTTTTAGATTGAGATCATATGCATGGTTCGACAAACTCACCATGAACGGATTTAGTGTTCAAAAGTCTCTCAGGCAACGCGCGTTAGAGTACCTCGGAAAACGCGAGTATTCTTATGCTGAGCTAAGCCAAAAGCTTAAAAGCCATGCTTTAAAAAACGGTCTTGAAGAAGATGAGAGTTTTGACGAAAGCGCTGCAAATGAGCAGGTCACCGAAATTTTAGAAGACTTTAAAACACGCGGCTGGCTTTCTGATGCCCGTTTTACCGAACAAATTGTACATGCGCGTTCGCACAAATTTGGTAGTGCAAAAATCGCCAATGAGTTGCGCGAAAAGGGCGTTTCACAGGATTTAATTGAAACTGCCCTAGAGCAGGTAAAAGAGAATGAGCTGGATAATGCCAAGGAAATCTGGCGTAAAAAATTCAAAGCCATCCCAGCAAGCCGCGATGAATGGGCAAGACAAGCAAGATTTTTGCAAAGCCGTGGTTTCGGTTTTGATATTATAAAAAAAGTACTGAATAGCAAATTAGAAAATGACAATTAAGTTAAGTGCAAACCCCAGTAGCAACGAGATACGGCAAGCGTTTCTAGACTTCTTCGCCTCCAAAGGCCATGCTGTGGTTGCGTCTAGCTCGCTGGTGCCACATGGCGACCCTACCCTGCTATTCACCAACGCGGGCATGAACCAATTTAAAGACGTGTTTTTAGGCTTTGATAAACGCCCCTATACGCGTGCCGCATCCAGTCAAAAATGTGTGCGTGCTGGCGGCAAACATAACGACCTTGAAAACGTGGGCTACACCGCACGCCATCACACTTTTTTTGAAATGCTGGGCAACTTTAGCTTTGGTGATTACTTTAAAGAAGATGCGATTAGCTACGCGTGGGAGCTGCTGACTGATGTATTCAAGTTACCAAAAGACAAACTCACCGTCACGGTGTATGCAGAAGATGACGAAGCGTACGCTATTTGGCATAAAAAAATAGGCGTGCCTGCCGAGCGCATTATCCGTATTGGCGATAACAAAGGCGCGCGTTACGCATCAGACAACTTTTGGATGATGGGTGATACTGGCCCTTGCGGCCCGTGTACGGAGATTTTTTATGACCATGGCGACCACCACTTTGGCGGCCCACCAGGTACTCCAGATGAAGATGGTGACCGTTTTATCGAAATCTGGAACAACGTATTTATGCAGTTTAACCGCGATGAAGCGGGCGTGCTGCACAAACTGCCCAAGCCCAGCGTAGATACTGGCATGGGCTTGGAGCGGATCTCTGCCGTATTGCAACACGTGCATGCTAATTACGAAATCGATATTTTTACAGCACTCATCGCCGCAGCTGCACGCGAAACTAAAACATCAGATTCAACCAGCCCAAGCTTAAAAGTACTGGCTGATCATATCCGCGCCTGCTCATTCTTAATTGCAGATGGTGTGATTCCAGGAAATGAGGGTCGTGGCTACGTGCTGCGCCGCATCATCCGCCGTGCCATTCGCCATGGCTATAAACTAGGTAGCCGTGCTGCATTCTTCTACAAAATCGTGCCTGATTTAGTCGCTATTATGGGTGAAGCGTATCCAGAGCTTGTTGCAAACAAAACCCGCATCATGGACATGCTAAAACTGGAAGAAGACCGCTTCTTTACAACTCTTGATAAAGGAATGGAAGTTCTCTTCTCTACAATGCGGATGTACCGTTATGGCCCTGGATCTACTACGGATGGCTTAGTAGCTGGAACTGCAAGTGAAGTGTACCGTCTACCTGGCGATACTGCTTTTCTGCTCCACGATACGTTCGGATTTCCAATTGATTTAACAGCCGACATTTGCCGAGAGCATGGCATCGGCGTTGATATGGGAATGTATGAAGCTTGCATGACGCGCCAAAAAGACCAAGCGCGTGCAGCAGGCAAATTTAAATGCGCGACCAATGTTGAATATAGCGGCGCAAGCACTGACTTTAAAGGTTACGAAACTTTAGAAACCAGTGCAAAAATACTCGCACTCTATAAAGATAGCTCACCAGTTAACACCTTAAATGAAGGTGATCAAGGCATCGTTATTTTAGACAATACGCCGTTTTACGCAGAATCTGGCGGCCAAGTTGGCGATAGCGGCATCCTTAAAGGTGATAATGGTATTTTTGCAGTAGAAGATACGCAGAAAATTCAAGCCACAGTATTTGGTCACCACGGCGTACTTAAAACAGGCACGCTGAATGTGGGCGATACCGTAAAAGCCAACGTGGAGATGGCTGCTCGCGCTGATACGATGCGCAACCACTCTGCCACGCACTTGATGCACAAAGCCTTGCGCGAAACTTTGGGCGAGCATGTGCAACAAAAAGGTAGCTTGGTAGATAGCGACAAAACCCGTTTTGACTTTGTGCATAATGCACCCATGACCGATGCTGAAATTGCCAAAGTAGAGGCGATTGTCAATGCGGAAATTCTAACCAACGCAGCGACGCAGGCACGAGTGATGGATATTGAATCTGCGCAAAAAACGGGCGCTATGATGTTGTTTGGCGAGAAATATGGCGATGAAGTGCGTGTGCTGGATATTGGCAGTAGCCGCGAGCTATGCGGCGGAACGCATGTAAGTAGAACTGGTGACATTGGCCTATTTAAAATTTACGCTGAAAGTGGTGTAGCGGCTGGCGTGCGCCGTGTAGAAGCCACGACTGGGAATGGTGCGTTGAAACTAATAAACGCTCAGCAGGCATTAATTTCACAGTTATCGAATGACCTGAAAGCACCTACTAATGAACTTGCAAATAAAGTTGCGCAATTAAGCGACCACGCAAAATCACTAGAAAAAGAATTGGCGCGTTTAAAATCAAAACTTGCCTCTAGCCAAGGTGATGATTTGACCAGCCAAGCCATTGAAATTAATGGTGTAAAAGTGCTTGCTGCAACACTGGAAGGCGCAGATGCTAACGCCTTACGCGAGACAATGGATAAGCTAAAAGATAAGCTTAAAACCGCTGCGATAGTGCTTGCCAGTGTGAATGATGGCAAAGTAAGTTTAGCCGCTGGCGTGACGCAAGACTTAATCGCAAAACTAAAAGCGGGAGATTTAGTCAACCATGTTGCCAACCAAGTGGGCGGCAAAGGTGGCGGTAAGCCAGATATGGCAATGGCAGGTGGCACCGATGCCAGCCAATTACCAAAAGCGCTTGCTAGTGTAAAAGACTGGGTAAAGAGCAAAGTTTAACACTCCCTCCCTCTTGATGGGGGAGGGTTGGGGAGAGGGTGATTTTTAACGACCCCCTCTCCCTAGCCCTCTCCCGCATGGGGAGAGGGGATAAATACTAGGGAATTTTGAATGGCATTAATCGTACAAAAATATGGCGGCACTTCAGTAGCGAATCCTGAAAGGATTCGTAACGTCGCAAAACGAGTGGCGCGTTACAAAGCTATGGGACATCAAGTGGTGGTGGTCGTTTCTGCCATGTCTGGCGAAACTAATAAACTGATTGCACTGGCTAAAGAAATCATGGCAGACCCAGACCCGCGCGAGCTGGATGTGATGCTTGCAACTGGTGAGCAAGTCACCTGCGCGATGACCTCGCTTGCATTAATGGAGCTAGGAATTAAGGCCAAGAGCTATACAGGCGCGCAAGTTAAAATTCTCACCAATAGCGCCTTCACCAAGGCGCGCATTCTAGATATTGATGAATACAATATTAAACAAGACTTAAACGATGGTTACGTGGTGGTGGTGGCAGGCTTTCAAGGTGCTGATGAGTTTGGCAACACAACTACGCTTGGCCGTGGCGGTTCAGACACAACTGGCGTGGCACTAGCAGCGGCATTAAAGGCAGAAGAATGCCAGATATATACCGATGTTGACGGTGTATATACAACAGACCCACGTGTAGTGCCAGAAGCTCGCAGGCTAGATAAAATTACTTTTGAAGAGATGCTGGAACTTGCCAGCCAAGGCAGCAAGGTATTACAGATACGCTCGGTAGAGTTTGCAGGAAAATATAAAGTTAAATTACGCGTGCTTTCCAGCTTTGAGGACGAAGGCGACGGCACACTAATTACATTTGAAGAAGATAGCAAGGAAAATGACATGGAAGAACCTATTATCTCTGGCATTGCATTTAACCGCGATGAAGCAAAAATCACTGTGCTAGGCGTACCCGATACGCCAGGCATTGCTTACCAAATCCTAGGCCCGATTGCCGATGCCAATATTGACGTTGACATGATTATTCAAAACACGAGTGCAAATGGTGAGACTGACTTCACTTTTACCGTGCACAAAAACGAGATGAATAAGGCTTTGGCAATACTTAAAGACAAAGTGCAAGGGTTTATTAAAGCGCGCGAAGTTATTGGTGACGACAAAATCGCCAAAGTGGCAGTGGTCGGTGTGGGCATGCGTTCGCATGTGGGCATCGCTAGCCAAATGTTTCGCACGCTGGCAGAAGAAGGTATTAACATACAGATGATATCGACCAGTGAAATCAAAATTGCGGTAGTGGTAGAAGAAAAATATATGGAACTTGCAGTTAGAGTGCTGCACAAAGCATTTGAATTGGAAGAAGCTTAGGCCGAGTTTTCATTGATTTTTAGGGGCGTTTCAAGTAATATCGCGCCCTTGCAGTAAAGCGTAGTTTGAATCAGGAAAACTGATAAGCGCCACTAAGCCAGCTAAGCTGGCAAGTGTTGCTAAAAACGGAGAGCTGGCCGAGTGGTCGAAGGCACTTCCCTGCTAAGGAAGCATACGGGCTTAAATCTGTATCGAGGGTTCGAATCCCTCGCTCTCCGCCATCATCCCCTTTTTAGGGGATTTTTTTCGTCAGCACACAACTATTGATACTATAAATTGCAAACCCATAACCAAGTTTAAAATCTAAGCGGTCCGCTTTTTTATTTTAGAAATTGATGTTCTAAAACTTTTAAAAATCTCCAACAACCCAAATATGGCAAAGGCCACTAAGCCACTAAGCGCAACATCATCCAAATGCAGTTGGCTAAAAGAAAATAATCTACTTGGTTCTGGCATAAAAATTACCAAGCTAAGTATCACCAGCGCGCCAGATATAATCCACCATAAGGCTGGATTAGGGGATTTTAATGTGGCTAGCGCAGATTTTGACCAAGAACGATTGGTCAGTATTAAGCCGATATTAGCCAGCACCAATGTTGTAAAGGTTAGAGCTCGCGCTTCATCAGCGCCCATTCCACGATAAAGTGTAAATCCAAACATTGCCAGCACCACGACTAGCAGCAGCGCGCCTTGCAAAAGGCCATGTTTTAGCAGATTAAAATCAAATAAGCGTGCGCTGCTTAACCGTGGTGGTCTTTGCATCACGTCCGCTTCTTCTGGTTCTGCTTCAAAAACGATAGAGCAAACAGGATCTATAATCAGCTGCAAAAATAGTATATGCACTGGCATTAACACTGCTGGCCATCCAAGCATCACAGGAATAAGCGTCAAGCCGACAATCGGAACATGTACGGCAATAATAAAGGCGATAGCTTTACGCAAATTATCAAAAATGCGGCGCCCAAGCTTAACAGCGCCAACAATAGAACTAAAATCATCGTCAAGTAACACCAATGAGGCTGATTCACGGGCAACATCAGTGCCACGTCCACCCATGGCGATACCAATGTGCGCGGCCTTCAAAGCTGGAGCATCATTGACGCCATCGCCAGTCATCGCAACAATTTCACCATCTGCCTTAAATGCATTTACAAGTTTTAGTTTTTGCTCTGGTGCAACGCGACAGAATATATTCACCGTCTTGATACGGGCTTGAAGCTCTAAATCAGTAAATCCACTAAGCTCTGCTCCCGTAATAACCTCATCAGGTGATTGAAGCCCAATTTGGCGTGCAATATTCATCGCAGTAGCGGGGTAATCGCCAGTGATCATCACCACACGAATACCCGCGTTATACGCCTCTTTAATAGCTGCACTAACACTAGGCCGAATAGGGTCAGCCAAGGCGGTAAGCCCCAGAAACTCAAATTCAAAATCATGCTGAATTTCTGGCAGAGTTTTTTCTATAAACTTTGCCTTAGCCACCGCTAATACACGCAGGCCTTTCTCTGCCAGTGTATTCACCTGCTGGATTATTTTTTGTTTCGTTTTAGCATCGAGATGACATAAATCAATAATAGCCTCTGGCGCACCCTTGGCAGCAATGATGTAATGGGCATTGTGATGTGATTTCCACACACGCGACATCGCGAGCAACTCTTTAGTAAGCGGGTAGTCATCCACTAACTGCCAGTCACCATGCAAATGTTCAGTATCAGCAAGCAGCTTCAGCCCACATTCTCGAATTGCGATTTCCATCGGGTCGAATGGATCTCGATGGCTTGCTAATACTGCAAACTCAAGTGTCTCGTGAAATGTTTCTGGCAAATCAGTTTCTTGCTTATGCTCAACTTCAAACATTGAATCGCTTGCACAAAACTGTACCAACTCCATTTTATTTTGAGTCAATGTACCTGTTTTATCTACACACAACACAGTAGCAGCCCCTAGCATTTCAATAGCGGGAACATGCCGAGTCAACACATTTTTTTGCGCCATACGCCAAGCGCCTAGGCCAAGAAAAATAGTCAGCACCACGGGCAACTCCTCTGGCAAAATCGCCATCGCTAGGGTAATGCCTGACAGGAAACCATTCAGCCAATCATGGCGTATAAAGCCATGCCAAACTGCCACAAATGCTGCTAATGCAAAACCTGCTATTGATGCAAGCTTAACTACTTTCGTAATTTCCAGTTTTATATGTGTTGTTTCTGGCTGAATTGATGACAAAGCTTTACCAATGCGCCCGATAGCGGTATTCACGCCAATAGACAACACCTGTGCAACACCCTTACCTTGAACAACTAACGTGCCAGAATAAATATAAGGTAAATCATCACCACCTGGCGCGGCTATCTGCATCTGTGCGGTATCACTCACCAGCTTGCGTACTGCGACAGACTCTCCTGTTAGTAACGCTTCGTCAACCGTCATGCTAGTACTTTGTAACAGAATGGCGTCAGCTGGAACGCGATCGCCTTCTACCAGCATCACGATATCGCCACGTACCACTTCTCTGCCAGGGATGCGTTTCTGAACGCCGTTTCTAATGACGCAAGCACGCGGGCTTGAAAGATTGCGCAAAACTTCCAGCGCACGCTCGGTTTTACGTTCCTGAAAAAACGTGATTCCCATGACCACAAACACAAAACCCAGCAGCATTAACGCTTCTTGCTTATTGCCTAGAAGCAAATAAATAACGCCACAAGCCACCAACAGGATAAACATAGGTTCGCGGCAAACTGAAAATGCAATAGAAAATACATTTCTAGGCTTAGCCGAAGGCAGATCGTTGTAACCTTCCTCTCCAAGCAAGGTTAAAACTTGAGCGTCAGTTAAGCCCATTAAATCAATATTCACTAACGTTTTATTCAAAATGGCTAATGCCTATTTAACTGATGCTCAAGTATTCGGATACGCTCCAAAAAAGTCAACATTAATGCAAGCGAACTTGATTCCAATTCAAAGTCTTGTTTCAGCCTGAAAAGGGTTCGTACTGATATGACATAGTGACTATTGAAATGCCAAATGGCATCCTCTGGATTATTCGGCAAAAGCACACCACTATCTACTAGCGTATACAGCTCCTCTAACGATAGCCCAGATAACTCAGCCAGTTCATTCAATGAAATCTCATGTTGCTCATCTAGTAATATCGAATCTGGTAATATTGATTCTGGATATTCAACGTTCATCACAGATGTCCCGTATTAGTGAGAAAGATGGCAGCAAAATTCTGCTCTTTGTAGCAATTCATTAGTCACCCCACCTAGCGCCCATTCGTGTAAGCGGCTATGCCCATAAGCGCCTACAACCACTAAACTTGCATTTTGTTGCTTTGCTATAGAGATAAACTGAGTCGAATCAGCTTCTACCGAAGTAGCTACTGAATAGTCTGCGGCAATGTCATGCCGTCTGAGCCAATTCACAACATCATGAAGCCGCTTATCCGCTTTCGCCAAATCCGTCTCTGCTGCTATCTCTACAATGGTAACTTGCTTAGCCAGCCTTAGTAGTGGCAGAACATCTGCGACTGTTCGCCTTGCCTCACGCGAGTCTTTCCACCCAATTAATATATGATCCAATATAAACTTTTCTGTGACGACAGGAACGGCCAACACAGGGCGACCCGATTGCATCACAATCTCGCCTGCTGTCACACCAGTTGGGCCTTCATAAAAGTCAGTGGGAGAAATGCCTGTAATAATCATATCTGCGCAACGCGCCTCTGCTGCAATGTAATTAGCCATGGGCTCTCTGGTAATGGTCGAGCGCCATTCAATCTTTCTAGAAAATCCTTTAAAAGCATCTCTAAATAAATTCTCCGCCTCGGATACTCTTTTTTCGAGTTGCTCATCTTCACGATCAAAAAAATCTAGCGCCGCATAGCCTCTGCCATAAATCATCTGCGTTTGCTGGCCCACCATAATTCCAATCACTTCCGCGTTAAAGTGTTCTGCAATACTGCGCGCGACATGTAGCACAGCGGTATTAGAATGCCCTATATGTAAATGTACCATCAAGCTTTTGTAACTCATGATTAATCTCCTATTCAAAATTTGCGCGCGGATTAAACGTTGAAGCATCTGCTAGCGCTTTAAATAACTCTCGCTCTCTGTCGCTTAAGCTTGTTGGCACTACAATTTGTATCACTGCAAAAAGATCCCCATGCTCTTGATTATGCTTAGGTAAGCCGCGATTTGCCAGGCGCAGTTTTTGTCCAGTTTTGGCGCCTGCAGGCACTTTCAGGTTTACCGCACCATCTATGGTTGGAACTTTGACTGTTGCGCCTAATGCAGCCTCCGAAGCTGCAAGAGGTAAGTCAAGATATAAATCGTGACCTTGTGCACGAAATAGTCGGTGCGGAATGAAACTGATCTTCAAATAAAGATTGCCATCCTTACCTCCATGAAAGCCTTTACCACCCTTGCCGCGTAGCAGCATTTTTTGGCCGTTGGTCATGCCTTTAGGGATGCGTGCTTTAAAGGCATGCGGCACATGCTTCAATTGGCCTTGGGCGTCATACTCTGGCACCTTAAAGCTTAACTCTACCGTGGTGCCATGATACGCATCTTCAAGTGAAATTTGCGTTGCCATCTCGTAATCCTGCCCCGGCATAGGGGGCTGTTGACCCGGCTGCTGAGGGCGACGACGCCCCTTAGAAAAACTTGCGAACAAATCTGCCAAATCAATATCATCAAATGAAAAGGCTTGTCCGTCATAGCCTGCTTGGCTGCCAGCCCAATTTGGTGGTGGCCTGAATTCTTCACCGGCTGAATGGCGGCCTAAAGCATCATAAGCCGCACGTTTTTCTTTATCTTTTAAGGTGGTGTAAGCCTCACCTACTTCTTTGAATTTGGCTTCGCCTGCGGGGTCTTTTGAAACATCGGGATGGTATTGATGCGCAAGTTTTCGATAGGCCTTTTTAATCTCGTCACTGCTCGCGGTGCGAGCAACACCTAAAATTTCGTAGTAATCTTTAAATTTCATTTTTTATAATTCTTTTTTTACTACTTGCCAAAAAGTGAAAATGCACAATAGGGGTGGGCTCAATTATTAGCGTTTATTTTTTGTATCGTCTCTAGCAATTATCACTAGCTCTCTTTACGCATATTAAGTCAGCATCAATACACCAACTTTTCTTAATCATTTTTACAGGTTTTAATGCCCATTAAACCGTAAGCGGGGCAGAAGCTAAATAGCCCTGTAGCAAGCAAAATCAACCCAATCCAACCCCAGATACCAATAGTTCCAGTCATTGCCAAACCTATCAACACAAGACCTACAATTATTCTCAATATACGATCAACGCCACCCACATTTACTTTCATTAATAGCTCCTTATTTCATTCAAGCTAAAAAAATACTTTGCAACTTTCGCGCCAGGTGCAAAGTTACCTTTCCTCGCGAAAACCATTTTCCGATAAAACTCTTCCTAAATAACCTGACAAACACTGCACTGATTCCAGCTACATAAAAAGGGTGACTCTTGATAAAACTTATTGCGGCAAGCCCTTGATCAGCCAAGGCCAAGGGACCGCGCCAAGCCTCTATGGCTTGCGTCAATTGCACCCGTTGCTGAGCTGCCTCTAACACCAAACGTTCACGCCGCTGTGCCAGTATGCGAAGTTTTCTATTCATGAGCCAATCTCGTCAAAAAAAACCTCATCTTGAATCAAGCGCTTGCTGATCTTTAGCCAGCTCCGACAGGCTTGCTGAAAACAACCTAGGTTTCATTTTGGATTTGTACATGGCATAACCAGCTATACCAAAACCTAGAACCAAAAAAAATCCCGCCGTTAAAGAGAGTGCGAACAAGCGATGGTTTTCCCACAAAACAAAAACAATTAATATGATGGCAATCACAAAGCCTACTACAAGGAAAAATGCCGCTATTAAGTACTGCACCACTAGCAAGAATAAATGCGTCCTATCTTCCTCTAGGTCTGTAGATAGCAACTCAAGCCGCGTGTGCGCAACACCCACTAGAGTGGTCGCAAACACACTTAGCGACTCAAGCAAGCCCTTATTTTCAACAGTCATTGTTATCTCAAAAATTCAACAATGATTTGTTGGCTAGCGACGTCCTATAAGCATGCCAACCACCACGCCTACTGCCGCAGCAGTTCCAATTGACTTCCATGGGTGCTCGTGCACATAAGTATCAGTCACCTTCGCGGCCTCTTTGCCTTTAGCCAACACCAACGATTGCGCCTCGGCCATTCTAGCTCTCGCTGCAGTAAGCGATTTTTCTGCTTTAGCACGCACTTCGGCTATTTTTTCGCTGCCATGTCCAGCGGTTGCTTTCAATAAAGCCTCAGCGTCTGCCACGACCACTTTAAAATCGTTAACCAATTGCTCTTTGCTTGCTTCATCAATTAGTTTTTCCATCATCATTCTCCTATTGAAATTTGTTTATAAGGCGGTCAAGCTACTAACTTATGTATCTTTACTAAACACCGTCAATGTAAGTAATGTACTAGATAGTCTGAGATGAATACATTCGTGCAAACACGTAAGGGCAAGCCCTTATACAACGAGACTTTATTATGAGTAGACCATTGGACAGATAAGCGCTTTTTATCTAGACTGCAAGCTGCTAGCCTAATTTACTAGATAGAAATCATTTGACCAGCCCACTAAACGCCTTAAGCTTTAAAGCGCTATTCGATGCGGCGGCAGACGCTATGTTGCTGGTGGATGACGCTGGCCAAGTAGTTGAGGCTAATGTTGCCGCGCTACAGCTACTGGGATATAGCGAAGCAACCATCTGTGGCCTTACTGTCGAATCGCTCATGCCAGATAGATTTCGTGGGCACCATCAACAATATCGTGATGCCTTTTTCAAAACCCCAGAGAAGCGTTCAATGGGCAATGGTCGAGACCTTTTCGCACTAAGTAGTAGCGGCAAAGAACTAGCTGTAGATATTGGTCTTAGCCCAATTAAAGTGCAAAATCAGCTTTACACCTTAATCACTTTTTATGCTGCAGATAAGCGGCGCGAAGCAGAGCAAGCTTTACGTGTCAGCGAAGAAAGGTTGCAGCTAGCCAAGCAGGCTGCAAGCCTAGGTGTGTTTGATTTAGATCCAAAAAAACTGGTGTTTCATTGTGATGAAAGAATGCTAGAACTGTGGGGTGGAAAACCTGATAAACCAATGAGTTATGATGAGTTTATCGCTGCAATCAATCCAGAAGACCGCGCGGCTAGGCAAATTGAATTTAATCGCTGCTTAGACCCATCTGGCCATGGTAAATACAACATGGAATATCGCATCACTAACCCCAATGATGGTATTGAGCGCTGGATATCTTCGGTAGGAAAAATGCACTTCAGAAACGGGGAGGCGGTAAGATTTGTTGGTGTGGCGCGAGATATTACCGAACACAAAATAGTAGAAAAAAACTTGCAAGAGCAACGTGCTGAGACAGAGTTATTTTACAAACAGCAAATCGCCTCACACACGGCTTCAGCTATCGCACATGACCTCAATCAGCCACTGACCGCTATTTCCGCTTATAGTGAAGTGGCGTTACATGCATTAAGTAACGCTAACAATAATCCAGATTTATTAAAGCGTGCTTTAGAAGGCTGTGTAGTGCAAGCGCAGCGTGCAGGCACTAGCTTGCATGAGCTCATCGCTTTTCTACAAGAAGGTGAGTTGGTTACCGAGCGGTTTGATTTGAATCACACGGTGCAAGAAGCATTGAATATTACCAAAGGTGATGGCTATAGTGCATTTCAACCTATACTAAAACTAGAACAGCATATACCTGCCGTTCAGGCCAATCGAATTCAGGTACAAAAAGTGCTGGTTAATTTGTTAAGAAATGCTGTGGAAGCAATGCGTGCAGAAAGGGTAGCCAATTCTACGATAACCGTCACAGTAAAAACACATAAGGATATGAGCATGGGGCACGTCACAATACAAGATTGCGGGCCTGGAGTAAGCCAAGAATTAGTAAAACGGATATTTGAGCCTTTCTTCACCACCAAACCTACTGGCATTGGTATGGGGCTTGCCATTAGCCGCGCCCTGATTGAAGCCAATGGAGGACAACTTTGGCTGGATCCGAATAATAAAACTGGCGCACAGTTTCACTTTACTTTGCCTTTCGCAGCATGAGCATGCCTAAACCCACTGTTTTTATAATAGACGATGATTTAGCTGTCAGAGATTCCTTGTCGCTAATGATTGAGCAGGAAAACATTGGCGTGTGCGCTTTTGATAGTGCAGAAACCTTTCTTAACGCATATCAACCAGAAGCTCGCGGCTGCGCCATCGTAGATATACGCATGTCCGGGATGGATGGCATGGAATTACATCAACTGCTGTTAGCGCGTAATATTTTGCTGCCCGTTATTTTTCTGACTGGTCATGGTGACATTCCCTTGAGCGTTCAAGCGATGAAAGCAGGTGCAGTGGATTTTCTCACTAAGCCTGTGACCCGCGAAAAGCTAATTACTTCAATTAAAGCTGCAATTCAAAAGTCCGAAAGATTGTTATCAGAAAACGCTAATCACCAAGAGGCCTTATCACACCTTGCTCACCTTACTGACCGCGAGCGCGATGTGATGTTGCTAGCCGTTCAGGGTCACCCCAACAAGCATATTGCACGTCAATTAGGCATTAGCCACCGCACGGTAGAAATTCACAAGTCTAAAATTATGCAAAAAACTGGTGCAGTTAACTTGCTTGATCTGGCGCGTATTGTGCATGAAAGCGAATAAGATCTACATTTAATAGGCAATATTCGTTTCTATCGGCGCGGGTTTAGTTGGGTCTTGTTGTTGAGAGCAACTGGCCAATAAAACACCAACGAATAAAAGAATGCCAAGTGTGCTGTATTTCATTTTAGCTCCCCAGAACCGTCATGTAGAACTCGTCCTGTTAGTACTCGTCAAGTTCACAGTACGATTGTAGGCCTCCTCTATTATCATTTTATATACGTGCAAGCGCGGATTACCTGACCACGACCACTTAATGGTGATTAATATAATTCGTCTACAACAACACATTAAATTGCAAAGTCTCTCGCAAATAGAGGCGTCATCCTAGATATTCTTACGCTATTAGCCTCGCCTTGTTTACCTTGATGCCAATGTTGGTATCTCGTTAACAAGTAAACATCGTGCTAGTGCCATTTAAAATATACGTGCTAGCGCGGATTACCTAGTTAGAAAATTCTTGCTACTGTGCTATTCAGGTAAGAATAATATGCGAATGAGGTAAATAGACTATGCCATTACCTAAAGTTGAAATGACCATTTTTGAAACGATACTTGCTAGGCGCTCTGTTCGCCGCTATAAGGCACGCAAGGTTGATAGAACCACCATTAGCATTCTATTGGAAGCAGCAGTGCGAGCCCCGACTGCCATACATCAAGAGCCTTGGGCATTCGTGATTATTCAAGACCCCCAGTTATTACGTAGCTTATCTGATCAAGCCAAACCACTGTTTGTTGCGGAGGTACAAGAAAGGGGCTTGGAGCGTGCTGGTCATTCATATGATGTTTTTACTTCCCCTAGTTTTAATGTTTTTTATGATGCAAGCACCCTCATCCTGCTTTGTGGCAAAACGGCCGCACCATCCTGTGCTGCTGATTGCTGGTTAGCTGCAGAAAACCTCATGCTTGCAGCTTGCGCCATGGGATTAGGCACCTGCGTAATTGGCTGTGCTTTACCTGCTTTAAACACAGCAGAAACAAAAATTAAGCTGAATATTCCAGAAAAATTTTCTGTAGTTGCTCCCATTGTGGTGGGTTATCCAGATGATGAGATTATCCATGTATTACGTAAAAGCCCCGTAATTTTAGCGAATTTTCAAGCTGTTCATAACGGTTAAAGCCAACGTCTATGTTTTGTATTGGTATTGGTTTTTGGAAAGGAGTCATTGATGTATAAGCAAATCCTATGCCCTGTCGATGGAAGTTCAACCTCAGATTGCGGGGTAACGCATGCTATTGAGCTTGCAAAAAACCAGAAAGCTAATTTACATTTTCTGCATGTGGTCGACAATTACTTTCCAATAGTGGATGTAACGGGGGATTTAAATTATATCGATATCACTGATAGATTGCGTGAGCATGGGAAGAAAATTCTAACGCAGGCAAGAGAAAGTGCTAAATTGGCTGGAGTTTCAGCTAGCGTTAAATTAGTTGCTTCAACCAGAGGTCAAATATACAAATCTATTCTAAATCACGTTAATAAATGTCATGCGGATTTGATAATAATGGGCACACATGGCTTGCGAGGTATTGAACGTTTAGTGATGGGCAGCGACGCTGAAACCATCGCGAGAACAAGCCCTGTTCCTGTTTTATTAGTCAGAACCAAGGCTAAAACTAAGCCTAAAGCGAAAAAGAAATCTTAAGTAAGCAAAACCATAAAGGCAAAAACTTTACATGAATGCTCCACAAAAAAACACACAACTTTCGCAGCAAGAACTGCAATCTATAGATGCCTATTGGCGTGCTTGCAATTATTTAGCCGCCTGTATGATTTATCTGCGCGACAACCCTCTACTGAAACACCCACTCAAATCTGAACATATCAAACAACGGCTACTAGGACATTGGGGTTCTAGCCCAGGATTAAGTTTTGCCTATGTGCATATTAATCGGCTGATTAATAAGTACGACCTCAATGCTATTTTCCTCGCTGGCCCTGGCCACGGCGCGCCTGGTGTACTCGCACCAATTTATTTGGAAGGTACTTACAGTGAAGTGTACCCAAATAAAGGGGAAGATGAAGAAGGTTTACGTCAGTTTTTAAAAGAGTTTTCTTTCCCTGGCGGCATTGGCAGCCACTGCACCCCTGAAATGCCAGGTTCGATACATGAAGGCGGCGAGTTGGGTTACAGCATTTCACATGCTTTCGGTGCGGCTTACGACAATCCTGATTTATTAGTGACGGTGATGGTAGGCGATGGCGAATCTGAAACTGGGCCTTTGGCAACTTCTTGGCATTCCAACAAATTTCTAAACCCTATTCGTGATGGTGCGGTGCTGCCCATCTTGCATCTCAATGGCTACAAAATCAATAACCCAACTATTTTGTCTCGTATTTCACATGAAGAACTGGAAAACCTGTTTATTGGCTATGGTTGGACTCCCTACTTTGTTGAGGGAAGCGACCCAATAGCCATGCACAGTGCCATGGCGACCACGCTGGAACAATGTGTCAATGAGATTCAGCATATACAAAAAACGGCGCGTTCCAGTGGCAAGGCCCTACGACCTCGCTGGCCAATGATTGTGCTCCGTTCACCTAAAGGCTGGACAGGCCCTAAAGAAGTAGACGGCCATAAAGTGGAAGGGTTTTGGCGCTCTCACCAAGTGCCGCTGGCAAAGGTAAAAGAAAATCCTGCACATCTAAAACAACTGGAAGACTGGTTACGCAGCTATCAACCAGAGGAGCTGTTTGATAGCCAAGGACGGCTACACCCAGATTTAAAGGCGCTTGCACCACAAGGAAATCGCCGCATGAGCGCCAACCCGCACGCCAACGGCGGTCTGTTACGCAAGGCCCTACGTATGCCAGATTTTAACGATTACGCGCTGGTTTTAGATAAGTCAGGCATGTTGGCGGCTGAAAATACAAGGCCACTAGGCAAGTTTCTGCGCGACATCATGCAGCACAATATGCACAATTTCCGCGTATTTGGGCCGGATGAAAATAGCTCAAACAAACTCGATAATATCTACGAAGCAAGCAAAAAAACTTGGATGGCGGATTATTTGCCAGAAGATGCGGATGGCGGCGAACTATCGCCAGACGGGCGCGTAATGGAAATGCTATCTGAACACACGATTGAAGGATGGCTAGAAGGCTACTTACTCACTGGTCGTCATGGATTTTTTTCGACTTATGAGTCATTTGTGCATGTGATTGATTCTATGTTCAATCAACATGCCAAATGGCTTGCAATGTCTAAAGCAGTGCCTTGGCGCGCGCCAGTGTCGTCGCTTAATTTACTGATTACTTCTACCGTTTGGCGGCAAGATCACAATGGGTTTACCCACCAAGACCCTGGCTTCCTCGATATCGTAGTCAATAAAAGCCCAGAAGTCACCCGTATCTACTTGCCGCCCGATGCGAATTGCCTGCTGTCTGTAGCGAATCACTGTCTGAACAGCACCGATTATATTAATGTCATCGTCTGCGATAAGCAGAAACACCTACAATATCTCAGTATGGATGCAGCTATTAAGCATTGCACCAAGGGCATTGGCATATGGCAATGGGCAAGTAACGACGCAGGGCAAGAGCCAGACTTAGTCATGGCAAGTGCTGGGGATATTCCTACCAAAGAAGCCTTGGCTGCTGTAGTGTTGCTACGCGAACACTTCCCGCAACTCAAAATACGTTTCGTCAATGTAGTGGATTTATATAAACTTAGCCCGCAAAGCGAGCATCCACATGGCCTTTCTGACCGTGATTTTGATAGCTTATTTACCACTGACAAACCCATTATTTTTAACTTTCACGGCTATCCATATTTGATTCACCGCCTCACCTACCGACGGACCAATCACAACAATTTGCACGTACGCGGTTATAAAGAAAAGGGCAGCATTAACACGCCGCTAGAACTGGCCATTCAAAATGAAATTGACCGCTTTAGTTTGGCAATTGATGCGATTAACCGCATACCGAGTCTACAAAGCATTGGTGCGCATGTACAAGAGAAATTACGTAACAGACAAATGGAATGTTGCCAATATGCTTGCGAATACGGCGTAGATTTGCCAGAAGAAGATGATTGGGTATGGCCTGATGAATATACTAGCCATTAATAGCGGATCTTCTAGCCTCAAGGTCAGCCTATTTATGACCAATGGCGAGCGGAAAAACTTTCGTTACGCCTACAGCGGTAGCGATTATACTCACAGCCATACCAATGCGTTTAATGCTTTGCTAGCCGATTTAGAGAATAAGCAGCCAAGCCTAATTGCGCATCGCTTTGTGCATGGTGGGGAAATAGCAGATGCCGCACGTTTGATTGATGCCAATGAGCAGGCACGTTTACAAAGTATTACTTATCTTGCGCCACTGCACATGCCTACCAACTTGTTAGGCGTGGATTTGTGCGCCAAGCAATTCAATTGTCCGCAGATTGCTTGTTTTGATACCGCCTTTCACGCCACCCTGCCAGAAATAGCCTACCGGCTAGCGATTCCGCAAGCACTCAAATTACGTCGCTATGGTTTCCATGGTATCAATTACGCGCATGTTGCCAAACAATTACCAAAATTGCTTGGTGCAATCGCAAAAGGACGGATTGTCGTCGCGCACCTTGGTCATGGTGCAAGTCTTTGCTTACTAGTAAACTTATACTCTGTAGATACCAGCATGGGCTATAGCGCTGCAGGTGGCATCGCAATGGGAACACGCTGTGGAGACATAGACCCTGGAGTGATGTTAGAACTTGCCAAACGTTATGATGACGCTGAATTTAGTAGCTTGATTTACGAAAAGTCTGGCTTATTGGCACTTTCAGATGGGGAAAGTAGCGAGATGTCTGCATTAACAGCTAGCAATAGTAAAAATGCCAGTTTTGCAGTGGCCTATTTTGCTCGCCAAGTACGTGCCACCATTGGTAGCTATGCTGCTAAAGCTGGCGGCATCGACGCCCTAGTCTTTACAGGCGGCATCGGCGAACACTCCAAACAAGTGCGCGCTCTAATTTGTGAACAACTTGGATTTCTTGGCTTTGCTCTAAACACAGAGTCAAACCGAGCCAATTTAGCCATATTAAACAACGCTTCCTCTAAGCCCATATTGATAGTCCCTGCCGATGAGGAAGTTGAAATTGCACGTTTAGCCAAAAATTTGTATGCGGAGGTCAATCATGTCAGCACAGGTATTGAATCAAGGCAGGCACAATCCTCATGAAAAAAGTATCAAACTTGCACACCATATCCTAAAGCGTTTGTTTAAAAAATATCTAGGCGCTTTTACGGTCAAGCTGTGGGATAACAGTGTGTTGCAAATTGGTAAAGGTGTTTCAGCATTCACGCTTTACATTCACTCGCCAAATGTACTGCGTCAATTGGTGTTTTTTAGGGACCCTATTCGCCTAGCCGAAGCCTATTTTGACGGTGAGATAGAAGTGGCTGGGGACTTTAATACGGCGATGAAGTTGCGCTACTATCTAGAAAGTTTGAAGTTACCTTTTCAAGAAAAGCTCTTGCTAGGCTTGCGTGCACTGGCATTAAAAAGTAAATCAATGCAACGACAGCACACTAAGAATCAATCTATTACCAGAAAACTTAGCGGCACGACTCGTCAAAATAGTGTTGAGTCAATTGCTTTTCACTATGACGTTTCTAACGCGTTCTACAAGCTTTGGCTGGATGAACACATGGTGTATTCATGCGCTTATTTTGAAACGCCTGAACAGGATTTAGATGCTGCACAGCGCAACAAGCTTGATCACATTTGCCGAAAATTACGCTTACAACCTGGCGAACTATTGCTGGATATCGGATGTGGCTGGGGAGCATTGGTTTGCTGGGCAGCCAAACATTATGGGGTGCGCGCGCTTGGTATAACACTGAGTCAGAATCAGTTTGAATATGCAAATGCAGAAGTAAAAAGACAGGGACTGCAAAATCAAGTTTCTATTGAAATGCGCAATTACCGTGACCTGCCGCTTGAGGCCACTTATGACAAAGTATCTAGCATCGGCATGTTTGAACATGTTGGCCTTAAAAATCTGCCAAACTACTTTTCCATCGTAAATCATGTTCTTAAACCCGGCGGGCTTTTTCTTAACCATGGTATTACTACCACCAAATCGGGATGGCGCCAAAGCGTTGCAACAAAATTCATCAACCGGCATATTTTCCCTGATGGTGAATTAGATACGGTAAGTAAAATTCAGCAACGCATGGAAGATACAAATTTTGAGATTTTTGATGTTGAAGGCTTGCGGCCGCATTACGCTTTGACATTGCGGCAGTGGGTAAGCCGCCTCGATGCAAAGAAAGAAGAAGCGACGCATTTAGTGGGAGAGCGTACCTATCGCATTTGGCGCTTATATATGACGGGCAGCGCCATACAGTTTGAGCAAGGCACAACGGGCATTTACCAGATTTTGGCTGAACGCAAGCATGACGGAAGGTCAACCCTGCCATTGACACGACGCGACCTTTATACCGCTAAAAATATCCATCCACGAGGAGATTGACCATGTCCATTGGCACAATTTGTAATCGCGAAGTCATTACGGTACAGCGCGACGCCACCGTGTTACATGCTGCCATGCTCATGCGTCAGTATCATGTAGGTGATGTGGTTGTGATTGAGAGTCGCAAGAATAAAACCATCCCTATCGGCATTGTGACTGACCGTGACATTGTGGTAGAGCTGGTAGCTACTGAGCTTGACTGCGAGGTGATTACTGTAGGCGATATCATCATCAGCAAGCTCATCGTTATAAAAGAAAGCGCGGGCATGTTTGAAGCTATGCAGTTAATGGCTGACAAAGGCATTAGACGCCTGCCAGTTGTGGACGATGATGGCGGGCTGGCCGGCATTATTGCATTAGATGATTTGTTACTATTACTGAGTAAAGAACTAGCTACACTTAGTAAATTGGTGACGCGTGAGCAGAAAAATGAAGCCACAAGACGATGTTAGCCTAACCTTTACAAGTTAGATTTGGGTCCACTGGCCAACATCTTTTCTCGCAAATGTTGGCAGCTAACACAGCGTTTAGCCGTTGGATAAGCAGACATTCGCTCATAACTAATACCTTCCCCACAATCGATGCATACGCCATAAACACCTGACTGGATGCGATCCAAAGCTGCATTCAAATCAACGGCTTTCTGTAAGTGCAGCCCAATAACCGCATTATCAGTATCCACAATGTGTCAGCAACGGCCTCATCCCCCGCGTTACCATCACCACCAACATCGATATAACTCGGCTTCGATTCAGGATCCATCTCATCTTGCGTTTTACTGATTAACTGAGCAAGTTCCGCTTCCATCACTTTTTTCAATTCATCCATTTGATTCTTGCTTATATTGGTCATGGGTAGTTCCTCGCTCCTAATTTTTGATGGTTAAAATTTTTCAAGCATGGGCTGCTGGATATACTCTTTTAAATTGAACTTTTAAAATCTGGCTAATTAGAACTTTTAGTCTGCGTTAAAGCCTTTTGTTCGTTACTAATAAAGTTGTAATAATGCATATTCAAATATGCAGTCACATCCATAATATCTTGCTCGCTCCAGCGTAGCTTGGTATAGCCCTGCCAGAGTTTTACTTGGGCCTTGAGACTTTTCCAATCGGTTGCCAGTTTCTGTTCGCGCCAATGAATTGTAGAATTGTGACAAGCACTGCAATGTGTTGAATAGAGTAAGCCTCCTCGCGCCTCGTTAGGTATGATTTCTGCCTGTGCAAAAGAATTTGCACCAACGAATAACCATACGGTAAAAATCAATTTTTTTACTACGCGCATCACCTACTCCACATAGTTCAACACCTTGCCTTACAAAACCGTCCGTTCACAACTGGCAACTTTTACGTTGTTTTGTCTGCATTAATATATAGAAATTTCGATGATGATAGAATGCGTGCAAGCACGTACTTGTATGTCGGTGCCTGACTGATAGACTGTGCTTATAGTCATTGGTGGCTGATGGTGCATATTTAGATACGCCTAACTAGAATACTGGAGACCAAATGGATATCCGCATTCAACAACTATTAACTCAGATTACCGCACTAGAAGATGAGCTACGTTCTGTACTTGGCGAACAGCAATCCAGTATATTTTTTCAGATTAAAGGTAAACGCGTCGAGTTTGAGCAGTCGATTAAACAGACCCACTTAAAACTTAAAAAGAATTTCTTTCGTTGGCTAATCACCAATAGGCCGCAAAACCTGATTACTGGACCGATTATTTACTCGATGATTACTCCCTTACTGTTGACCGATTTATTCATCACTTTTTACCAGCTCACCTGTTTTCCAATTTACGGCATTAAAAAAGTAAACCGTGCCGATTACATTGTTTTTGATCGACAACACCTCAATTATCTCAATTTTATCGAGAAGTTTCATTGTACTTATTGCGCCTATGGTAGTGGCATGATTGCATACATTAGTGAAATAGTGGCACGGACCGAACAGTACTTTTGTCCAATCAAACATGCACGAAAGATTGTAAGCACGCACGCACGCTATGCCCATTTTTTAGATTTTGGCGCGGCGGAAAATTACGAAGCGAAACTTGAGGAATACCGCGTTACCCTAAATCAAGAAGCCAGCAAAGAAGACCCAAAATGAACATCACATTTCTTGGTGCAACAGGTACTGTTACAGGCTCTAAATATCTACTCAATAGCAAAACAAAAGCAGGTGGTGAAAAGCGTATATTGATTGATTGCGGACTATTTCAAGGCCTGAAACAGTTGCGACTTAGAAATTGGGCTGCATTGCCTATCAATCCCAATGAGGTAGATGCGGTGGTGCTCACGCATGCCCATATTGATCACTCTGGCTACCTGCCACTTTTTGTTAAAAATGGTTTTTCTGGCAGAGTGTATTGCACTGAAGCTACCCGTGATTTATGCGAGGTGCTGTTGTTAGACTCTGCGCACTTACAAGAAGAAGAAGCAAAATACGCCAATAAACGCGGCTTTTCCAAGCACCACCCTGCCTTGCCGCTATATACGCAAGAAGATGCGCAAAATGCACTCACGCTGCTTACCCCTGTAGCTTATGAGCAAGCGGTGGATTTAGGTGAAGATCTCACAGCCACGCTTTATCCTAGCGGGCATATTCTCGGCTCAGCCTTTGTGCGTATTCACAATAGTAAGACTTCCATTCTGTTTTCTGGAGATATTGGACGACCCAATGACATTTTAATGAAGCCTCCCGTACGCATTAAGCAAGCCGACTATCTGGTAGTTGAGTCTACTTATGGCAATCGTATGCATGACCATACTGACCCGAAAATAAAACTAGCCAAGATTATCAACCGAACAGTCAATCGGAAAGGCATTATCCTTATCCCTGTGTTTGCGGTGGGGCGCGCACAGGAACTGCTTTATTACATTCATTTGCTTAAAGCATCTGGCGCCATTGCTAATAGCACGCCTGTTTATCTGAATAGCCCAATGGCAGTGGATGCCACAGCCAAATTTAATCACTATCGAAACGAGCATCGTTTGTCGCCAGAACAGAGTCATGCGCTATGTCATACAGCACGCATGGTGAATAGCATTGAAGAATCTAGGCAACCCAATGAAAGCAAAGGCCCAATGATTATCCTGTCTGCAAGCGGCATGGCTTCTGGCGGGCGTGTTGTGCATCATTTAAAAGCATTTGCCCCTAACCCCAGCAATACAATTTTATTTGTTGGATTTCAGGCGGCAGGCACGCGTGGTTCTGCCATGCTAGACGGTGCGGAAAGTATTAAAATTCATGGCCAATACGTGCCTGTGAATGCTGATGTTGAATTTGTATCAAACTTGTCTGCACATGCAGATTTCTTGGAAATTATAGATTGGCTGAGGGGCTTTGAAAAACCACCTAAAACAACATTCATCACGCATGGCGAGCCCGTTGCAGCAGATGCAATGCGACTGCATATTGAAGAGGAATTACGCTGGAAAACGATGGTGCCAGATTATCTTGAAACGGTGAGTTTAGACTAAATTTTTTAAGCAAAATGTACTATACAAATCTACAAAAACACTACCCTGGGAGCCGCATGGATATTGGCTTGCAGGGCAGTGTTTTTATCTAAATTACAGCTTAATACTAATGATTAGTTACTGCGTTTAGCGCATTCAGCACATTACGCGCTTCTAAGGCAACTTCAGAAGCTGTCATTCCTATTGGCCCTACGCTTTTTTTAACAAGTGAATCTGCCGCTACGCCATGCACGTATACCCCAAGCTTCGCGGCATCCATTGCGGTTAACCCCTGTGCAACTAGGCTACCAATAATACCGCTTAAAACGTCCCCTGTGCCGCCACTGGCAAGCCCAACATTGCCTGTCGTATTCATAAAGCAACTGCCATCATGCTGCGCACAAATGGTTCCAGCACCTTTTAACACACAAGTGACTTGCAGAAATCTAGCAAGTTCTAACGCACTTTCAATACGGTTTTGTTGAACATGCTCAGTGTTTGTATTTAGTAACCTAGCGGCTTCACCTGCATGCGGCGTAATCACCGTTTCCGCATTGCGGCTAATCACTAAAGAAGCCAAATGTAAGTGACTGGCAATTAAATTAAGGGCATCTGCATCCAATAACATCGCCATATTTTGCGACAGCCAATACTCCAAAAGATTAACTGCTGCAATGGATTGACCAAGTCCAGGGCCAATCACAATGCAATCAAGCTGAGATAGTTGACTAATGGCCAGCGGCAAACGCAACATGATTTCTGGCTGATAAATATCCACGCTTGGTGCGTTATTACACAACATTGCGGCATATACACGCCCTGCACCGCAATATAAAGCTGCACGCGCAGCCAGTAATACAGCCCCTACCATGCCAGTGTCGCCCCCTATAATCGCCACGCTGCCAAACATGCCTTTATGGGCATCATTTTTACGCAGCGGTATAAGCTGCCGAACCATGGTTTCTTCTAACAACTGAGGCTTGGTTTGTTTAATCATAATTTTTTATGTTTGGCATCACCCAAATTCAGAAATGTTTTGTGTATTAGCCTAAACGATATTTCAATTGTTTGTTATAATTCGACCGCTTTAATCGTTGTGGCTTTACACAATCCCACTAAAACCATTGTATATCTATTTGTAGATTTAAGTTTTAGCAAGTGAGTGAATGGCCTTGCAGCACTGGGTCAAAAGATGATTTATCCCTCAACTCAGGCAAGTTTTGGCTTTTAGAAATATGTAGTATCGCGTATAATGCACGCATGCGCCCGTAGCTCAGCTGGATAGAGTACTTGGCTACGAACCAAGGGGTCAGGAGTTCGAATCTCTTCGGGCGCACCACATATAGCACGCAATATCAAAGGGTTAGATGCAAATTGCTTCTAGCCCTTTTTATTGTCTGGGGACTTTTGGGGACTTTAACTTCCATTGCTTCTCTCGCAATCATCACCAGACTACGATTCACCCGATTGCTCTCATTAGATATTCTATTGAGAGCCTCGTATAGCTCTGCTACTTGAGCTACAGAGTAATGTGCAGTCATGCTTGGACGGTTATGCCAAAGTATGTCTGCAATCGTTTCTTCTCTTACTTCTGATTCACGTAGTTGGACTTCACCCGCTTTGCAGATAAATCATGTTCGCTTTGAAGATAGTTGGAATGCATGCGAGGACTCACAACCCCACCAGCTTTAGCTTCTTGTTCATATTTTTTAAGTCTGTCTTCAGGTATGCCCAAACCTACCAGCGCACCTACAAGTCCTGCCGTTACGCCCCCTGCTCCTGCTCCCGCAATAGCCGCTGCCAATGGGCCTGCTACGATAATTCCTAACCCTGGAAATACAAGGTTGCTACCAATATCCGCAATTGCTGCTAAAGTTGCGCCAACAGCGCTACCTACTGCGCCCCCCATCGCAGCACCTTCAGCGACCTTACTGCCCACTTCTGTTTCCAGCGTTGTAACTTTACCGCAATACTTTTCTTTAGTGTCTTCAGACATAACGACGTTTATTTCGTTATCGTTATAGCTAGTTTGTGATGCCAATCTATAAGCTTCTTCAGCGCTTTCTTTATCTTTAACTAAACCAGTTACATAACTCATAATTTCTCCTTAAGACAACATACGAATGCGGTCTGCAATCTTCAACTTTGCATTCCATAAGTTGATTCACTGTAGACTTTAAGCTCAGATTGGTCGGTGAGATAACGTACATAAGCACATAAATGCACATTCGTTAATCGTTATAAAGGTGTGCTATCTCACTTACAAGCTGATTTAATAATGCATTCTTTTCTTAAATCTATTGAGGTGTTTGTTAACACTTTTTAAAACTCGGGTCGAGTGCTTGGTCAACGTAGATAATATGTACCTTTGCTGGACTTTATTGGATTTAACTCAGGATTTATAAGACTGCAAATCAGATTGTCTAGATTCGTAACGTATTAATTAAATTGATAAATATACTAAACCCATTCTGCGCACCAAGGGGCAGGAGTTCGAACCTCTTCGGGCGCACCATATAAAACAAAGGGTTAGCTTAGGCTAGCCCTTTGTCATTATTTAAACCTGTTTAAATGTTGGCTGATTTTTAAGCAAACTCTCAAACGCATCAATGGGCAGGGGTTTGCTGAACAGATACCCCTGATAGAACAAGCAGCCTATTTTGCGCAGTTGTTGAAGTTGCTCTTTGGTTTCAACTCCTTCTGCTATTACTTCTAAACCTAAACCCTGCGCCATTTTTACAATTGTACTGACAATGGCTTTATCACTTTTATCATTTTTGATATCGCGCACAAATGATTGATCGATTTTAAGCTGATGCAATGGAAGCCGCTTAAGGTACTGCAGTGAAGAGTAGCCTGTTCCAAAATCATCCAGCTCGAAACGCACACCTACGCTTTTTAATGTATTCATCGAGCTGATAATGGCTTCGATATTATCTACCAACATGCTTTCTGTAAGTTCTATTCTCAAAGATGAGGGCTTAATTTGATGTAATTCGACAGCCAATTTAACTTGCTCAACAAAATCATCCTGATGGAATTGTTTGGCACTGACATTTATTGAGAGTGCTAAATGTTTGGTTGCTTCATCCTGCTCCCACAATTTTAGTTGCTTGCAAGCTTGATTTAACACCCATTGTCCGATGGGTAATATGAGCCCCGTTTCTTCTGCAATTGGAATAAAGTGAAAGGGTGATATCAAGCCCTGCTCAGGATGTTGCCAGCGAATTAATGCCTCTGCGCCTACAGCATTACCTAAATGATCTACCTGAATTTGATAATGAAGTTGGAATTGTTGCATTGCCAGTGCCTTACGCAACTCTTCCTCAAGTGACACGCGCGAATTGATGGCGGTTTGCATATTGGGATCGAAAAAGCGGAAAGCATTGCGGCCGATTTTTTTAGCATGGTACATCGCAATATCTGCTTGCCCTAATAGCTCATCCGCAGATTGCTTCAGGCCACAGAAAAGCACCAAGCCCATGCTTGCTGTCACGTTAGCTTGATATGTTTCCAGTTGAAAAAGCTTATTCATGGCAATCTGAATTTTCTGCGCTACCAGTTCGGTTTGCGCTGCTGCTTCTAAAGGCTCTTTACTTAGGCCTTCCAGCATGATGACATATTCATCGCCACCTAGCCGTGCAACCGTATCATCTGCTCTTACGCAACCACTCAGCCGCTCGGCTACCTGTTTGAGTAGTAAATCGCCAATATTGTGGCCGCGAGAATCATTAATGGTTTTAAAGTGATCAAGATCAAGATATAACAAAGCCCCCACTAATTCTGAGCGCTGGCTAACTGTTAATGCACGATTCAGACGATCTAACAACAGCTGACGATTAGGCAGTTGCGTTAAAAGATCGAAGAATGCCAAGTGCTCAATCTTCATTGCAGCGGCCTTACTTTCGCTTACATCGGTGATTGAAGCGACATAATTGGTGATATTCTGATTTTCGTCTTTCACCGCATTAATAATTAGATACTGAGGATATGTCTCACCATTTTTGCGCTGATTCCAAACCTCGCCTTCCCATCCGCCAGTATCCGAAACATCATTCCACATCTGCTTATCAAAATCCGCATCGTGACGATCTGTGCTGATTAACAGGGGTGCCTGACCAATAACTTCTTCTGCAGCATATTGTGAGATTCTGCTATAAGCCGCATTTACTTTAAGCGTAATTTTGCTGGCATCAGTTATAACCATACCCACCTGTGACTCAAAAGAGATGGCCGCAATTCTTAAATCGGCCTCGGAACTTCTCTGCTGCGTAATATCAGTGGAGATTCCACATAAACCATAAATACTGCCATCTTCCCTTCGTAATGGTATTTTTACGCTCCAAAAAGTCTTAGCTTCTCCAGTTTTTTCAAACTTAATTGTTTCTTCTTGCTCAAAAACTTCGCCTTCAACAAGCACCTTTCGGTCGCTTTCACGAATATGATTAACGGAATCAGCGTCAAAAAAGTTTTCGTCGCCAAAACCAATCACCTCTTCCGCAGTCGCATTCCATGATTGCAATATCTGCTCGTTTACAAACAAATAATGTCCATTCGTATCCTTAAGAAAAATATAAGCACCAACATTATTGAATACTGTTGAAAGCATCTTCTCACTTTCAGCAAGCAGTTGTTGCGATTGCAAACGCTGATTTTCACGATCGAAATTATCCATCGCAAAGCCAATGTCAGTGGACATCTTGATTAGCAGGTCAGTGACTTCATTATCGAAAACATCTGTCAAATCATGGTAGACCGTTAATACCGCAAATGGCTTTTTATTACGCAGAACCGGAAAACTAGCCACCGAACCCCAGCCGAATTTTTTAGCTTGCTGATGCCAATGGGTTTCCACTACCTGGTCAAGCAGGTTATTGATGATAATGGGTCGATTCTCAGCCATTGCCTGATTGGGCGGCCCATCATTATCCAGATAATTTCTATCGCTTGAATCGTCTAAAATTTCCAAGCAATCAGAGTCGCTTGTGTAAATTGCCGCTGCATGTATGTTTTGAAGAGACTCATCTACCTGGCCTACCCAAGCTAATCTCATCCCACCAAATTCTACCGCGCACTTACATACCAAAAGTAGCAAGTCATTCTCATTGTCCATCCTCACAATAGCTTGACTTGTCTCGCTTAAAGCGAGGTAGAGTTGATTTAAGCGCTGTATACGCTGTTCGGCTTGTTTACGCTCAGTGAGATCCCGAATCATCACAAAATAGCTATCTGCATCCAGCTTAGAAAAACTGAGCTCAGCGGTAAATTTCAAGCCATTTTTGGCAACATGTACATACTCCTTCAAAGATGTAGAGCTAGTGCTTAAATCATTTAAAACGCCATTTAAATGGTTATGATTTGGCTTTTCCAGAAGATGCCACAGAGATAAATTGCTAAACTCTTCGCTTGTGTAGCCAAACATTCGCATTGCAGCATGATTACTATCCAAAACACGATGCTCACGGCTTAAGATCAGCACGCCCTCTCCCGCCTGAGCAAAAAGCCGTTTATAACGCGTTTGCGCCATTTGCCGACCGCTCACCAACAAAAGGGTTACCCCTGCCAGTAGCAGTGACAAAAGACTGCCAGTAAAAATAATTATTCCAGATTGGTTGGGATTGGTTACACGCACTACAAAATGGGGGGTTGTCTTGGTCAATAAAGTCCAAGAACGGCCTCCAATATCGATTCGACTGCTTACAGAGATAGCATCTTTACTAAGGTTGACTTGAATCAATCCGTTATCCGATAGATACATACGGTATTGATCTGAAATCGATGTGCCATCATAAATTTCCAATATGATGTCATCAGGAAATTCGCCACTTAGCCCACTCATTAAATCTTTTATGCGAAATGGCACATCAACCCAGGAATGTATTGCTGCACGACGCTCCATAATACTGTCGTGTGGCTGATTCTTGGCATAGATGGGTAGATACATGACAAAAGCAGTTGAGCTAGCTTTATCGCCGTCCTGCACTAAAGTAATAGGGGGGGTGATGGTGATGATGTTTAAATCACGAGATTTCTCCATGGCTAACCTCGCCGCAGGGACTGTTAACACATCGAACCCCATTGCTTTCAGATTAGCGCCTGTCATTGGCTCCAATCTGACGATTGGTGCGTAATAATCTCTATCACCTTCTGGCCAGATTCTATAATCCTTAAGTTGCGATTGGCGCAAACGCTTAATGAGCTGGTCTCTATGTGAGTACGGGATTAACTCGACAACACCTACCCCCTGTATACCCGATTTTTTCTTATCAATGTAAAGGTCTTGGATATACTGTCTGAACTCAGAAACAGTGACATTCTCAGATCCAGTAAAGTAGCCTCTCACGCCACGCATGACAATCTCGTAGTTATCAATCCTACTATAGATATTGTTGACTACTTGTTCAGTCGCAAATCTGAATTCTTTATTTAAGTGCTCGGATTGTTGCTTCTGAGAATAACGCCATAGCAATGTGGTTAATAAAAACCCAACAAGTAAAGGTATTAAGAAGGCACACCAAAGCATCAGCTTTGAATGCGTTGAACTATCAAATTTTATTATTGTTTTAATATAAACCTCATTTGCTTAACATAATCGGCTTAGTTAATGCTTTGCATATTAGAACATAATAAAATCATTGCAAACAGCCGTACTTTTCGCACACTTCAACGCATTCTCGGCTACTTGGCGACGGGTTCGAAGCTTGTAGCAAGTTCCAAAGCAACCCTTAAAGTTGTAAATGCCCATTTATTGGCCTCTGCTTACAAACACTCCTTGATCGGCATCACCAAAAAGTTTAAGTAAATCACTCCCTTTAAGCGATAAAGCAAATCCTAAAACGCCACTACCAATCACTACAGTTTCATAGTCTTTTACACTACTATCCACCAAGACTTTAATCTCCTTTGGCAGTGCAATAGGTGGCACAGCCCCCACCACGTATCCTGTGGCTTCTGAAACTTCATCAAATTCTGCCATGCGGCATT
This sequence comes from Pseudomonadota bacterium, assembly GCA_020053735.1. Taxonomy (GTDB): domain Bacteria; phylum Pseudomonadota; class Gammaproteobacteria; order Burkholderiales; family Methylophilaceae; genus Methylotenera_A. The sequence continues at coordinate 124,699 of JAGVMP010000007.1, read as the reverse complement.
TACGTTCATTTAAATGGTTACGTAGCACGCCCCAATCAGCACGACCACCGCCCGCTACTGCTAATAATACAAACTTGTCTGAGCCTGTTTTAAACAACACACTTCTCACCACTGATTGCGGATCTATTCCCTGCTTTAATAGCAACTCTTGCAAATTTCTGACTGGTTTTTTATCCTCTGTTAATGGGATTTCTATCACATCAAAATCAATGCTTTGATGTTGTAACAGTGCAGTCACAGGAGAAGTAATGGATATATTCATCATTAGTCACTCTCAGTTAAGTTAATTCATCTATTTTATGGTTATCTTTTGATTTCAGTCTTCGTTTTAGCATGTTATGGCTTTTGAACTTAAATCTTATGCCTTAATTCGAGAATAATATCTCTTTAAGAGTACATAAGACTATAATTCAAACAGTATGTGGACAATCAGTAATCGCATAAAGTTAAACTTTAAATGGCACGGTGCAGCACTCATAACAGCCGTTTTAGTCTTTATTTTTTTTCATTTTTTAATCGATTCACAAAATCAAAAATATAAAGCGGAGGAGATGTTAAAGTCTTCCATCTACGCTAATCTTTTGTGGGCTAAAGTTGACCGAGAATTAAATTCCCTATTATTTATTTCAAATGGCTTAGCAAGCTATATCACTGTTTATCAAGATGAGTTGAAGCCAGATAAAATCAATCTCGTCCTAAAAGATTTGTGGCAGCGCTCTAAACATGTGCGTAACTTAGGTGTTGCGGTTGGTTATCGTTTAACTTACGTTTACCCTGAAGCCAACAACAAGAAAATCATTGGTGTAGATTTTCGCGATATTCCTCAACAATGGTTAAAAGTTAAACAAGCGGTTGACACCAAGCAAGGTGTGTTAGATGGCCCGATTGAGTTGATTCAGGGTGGGCAAGGAATAGTCTATCGTTACCCTATCTTTATTAATGGGGAATACTGGGGAATCATATCTACAGTGATAGATACGCCTGATTTCTTAAAAAGTGCATTCAAAAATACGCCTAACCAGCATGAATTTGCAATCCGAACCGCTGATACTAAAAACGTATTTTTTGGTGACCAAAACCTGTTCTCAGACAAAGATACTTTCAAACAAACCAGTTTAGTTCCGAATGGGAAGTGGGAATGGGCAATTAGAAACCATACTTCTGATTTCACAAAAAATATCCTTGTTTATCAGATAGCTAGTATCTTTATTAGTTTGATGTCAGGATTCTTAGCATATTACTTATTAAAAGACCGCTATCGTCTTTCAGAAGATGCCATGCTAGATAGCCTGACTAAATTACCGAATCGCCGGCTATTGAAAGATCGGATGGAGCTAGCATTCCATACTGCAAAGCGTTATCAGAAAATGATAGCGATTATGGCAATTGATATCGATTATTTTAAGAAAATAAATGACAGCTATGGACATGATTTTGGCGATGAGGTGCTTAGGGCAGTCGGCTTAATGATTAAATCTAATTTGAGGGAAACAGATACAGTAAGTCGTGTAGGTGGAGATGAATTTATCGTCGTTTTAAAAGAGGTACATTCCATACAAAATATTATTTCAATTGCAGCTAAACTTAAATCGGAATTTTCTCAACCGATGTTGATACTAGAAAAAAATATATACGTACATATCAGCATAGGCATTTCTTTTTACAGGCCTGATAAGCCAATCACTTTGAAGCAACTCACTAAAGAAGCCGATATGGCTTTATATCAATCTAAAGCGAATGGCAGAAATACCTATACTATTTTTGAAGCGAATTAATCTCTCCACAAAAATCCATCTTTGAACGATTTACTTACCTAAAACATCTCGCGATAACAGACTAAACCGCTGAGCTTTACATACTTTACTTTATATTGAATGACTACCCTTTTTAAACAACACAACAACCCATTACATGGCATCACCCTAGAATTAATAGTGATCTCATTATTTGACCATTACGGATGGGAAGGACTAGCAGAACGCATACCGGTGAATTGTTTCAGTAAAGATCCAAGTGTTAAATCAAGCCTTAAATTTTTACGTAAAACGCCTTGGGCGCGTGATAAAGTTGAACGTCTTTATTTATCATTAATACAAAAAAATGGTGGAAATCAATAATTCATCTTCTGAATCTGAGTATCCACTTCGGCTGGTCTATCATCATAAAGATCTCAAATTAAAACTAGGAAACAAAAATGTTCAAATCAATCAATAAAAATATCTTAGCTGGCTTAATTACCTTGTTGCCAGTGATATTGACACTATATTTACTTTACTGGTTTGTTTTGACAACGGAAACATTTCTTGGCGGTGTAATCCGAGGTGTAGTCTCAGAGGAATTTTACAGACCAGGGATGGGAGTAGTTGCGGGGCTGATAGTTGCCTTCTTTGTCGGGCTATTGATGCAAACCATCATTGCGAGGCAAGTGCTTTCATCTATCGAACAATTGGTAAAGAAACTCCCATTAATCAAATCAATATATCTGTCTATTCGTGACCTACTCAATTACTTTTCATCAGAGACTAAGAAAGATTTCGAACAAGTAGTAGCAATCACTATTGGGGATACTGGCATGCAACTCATTGGACTTGTTACTCAGGCCGACATGTCCAAAATGCCTGTAGGATTCAATCAAAAGGATAGCTTGTTGGTTTACATTCCAATGAGTTACGGTATAGGCGGTTTTGCTGTACTTGTTCCACGTAAAGCAACAAAAGCACTTAACATGAGCATGGAGGATGCCATGCGCTTCACGCTCACGGCAGGCGTGACTGCAATTCCAAAGTTAGAAAATGAGTGAATTGAAACGGATTAAATCAATTTTGGTTCGACTCGTCTGGTAATTTTTTAGAGGCAATTGGATTTTGGAAAACACATACCTCTGTACCTGAAATGCCGTCTTCGTCGTCTGGTTCATAATATTGTGTAGTAAAAGTCCATGACTTTTCTTGGTTAAGTTTAAACACTGCCATACCTACCCCAAAAGTATTTTCCTTGTAATCAGAAATTCTGAACGCCAACGACATTTTATTGCCGTTCGCTAAGGCTTTTCCAAAATAATTGGTGGCATTTTCTGTCTGCCCTGTAACGTCATACACATTGACGCTATCACGACTATTCAGCTTATTTAACTTGAGTGTCAGCGTAAATTCATAATCACCCACCTTTTTGTTATTGCCTTTGCATGCATAAACACCACTGCGTGTGTTTTCAGAATTTGCATGTACTAATTGGGTCGAGAATAGTAAGACGAAGAGAAGTGTTTTCTTTAACATGGAGCAAATAGTACCTATCGCAATGTTGATGTGGAATGTAGCTATCGTAAAAAAGTACGAGAAGCTATAATTATATAACTGACTGAATTTTCATAGTAACTTAAGTTTTTTTAGTTACCACGAAGATGTAGCCACTGAGTAGTAACGCTTTACAATCATCATTCGCCTACATTCATTCATGACACCACGGTTAAAAAACCTTAGCATCGCATTGTTTTTCGCAACAATCTTTGCGCTGACGCATTTCTTGCTTTGGAGCTTACTTAACCAAGCCTCTTTGTTAATTGAAGCACCAAAGGTGATTAAAGGTTTTGCCTATAGTGGCTTTCAGAAAGACCAAAGCCCCTTACAGCGGGTTTTTCCTAGTACGGATGAATTGGCTAACGACCTGAAGTTATTAAAGCCACTGACCAATAAAATCAGGATTTACGACTCTCTGCAAAACACAGAGGTGATGGCGTTAGCTGAAAGATACAAAATGAAAGTCACCGCGGGTGCGTGGCTAGACGGCGACTTAAATGCAAATCGAAGACAAATCAACGCATTAAAAGTACAAATCAACACCTACCCTAACATTGAGCGGGCCATTGTCGGTAACGAAGTCTTGCTACGCGCAGACTTGACCGCAGCGCAATTAATTGAATATCTGGATGAAATAAGAGCAGAAACTGACCTGCCTATTTCTACAGCAGAACCTTGGCATGTTTGGATTAAAAACCCAGAATTGGTCAAGCATGTTAGTTTTATTGCCGTTCACTTGTTACCGTATCATGAAGGCGTGCCTATTGAACAAGCGCTCAATTATGCCAAGCAACGATATCAAGAATTGTTGACTAAGTACCCGAGAAAAAAAATTGTTATCAGTGAGATTGGCTGGCCCAGCAACGGACCCACCATCGAAGGCGCGGTAGCTTCTCAAGTGAATCAAGCAAAATTTGTAAGGGAGTTTTTAGCCCTTAACACCCAGCAAGATTTTGATTATTACTTAATTGAGGCGTTTGACCAGCCCTGGAAAACTGCTATCGAAGGCTGGGGCGGCCCTTATTGGGGCATGTTCGATGCTGACCGCGTGCAAAAATATTCATTGCAAGGCGCAGTACCAGAAGATGAGCGCTGGGTCATCAAAGCCCTATGGTCAAGTCTCATCGCCTTTATCCCTATTCTCATCATTGCTTACAGATTCAGCCATTGGCGTTTAGGTGGCAGATTGTCTCTCGCCGTATTGATTCAAGTCTCTATTACCACACTGGTAGTTGCGTGGAACTTACCTAAGGAGTACTACTATTCGCTTACCGACTTCTCGGTCCTGATTGCCCTGCTAATGGGCATGATGCTGACATCTGCCATGCTGATGATTTATGGGGTTGAATTTAGCGAAGTTATGTTCAAGGGCAAATGGCGTCGTAACTTTTCAAGATTGGCCGCATTACCCGCAGATAAAGAACCGCTTGTTTCTATTCATTTAGCCTGCTACAACGAGCCTCCAGAAATGGTGATTGCCACCATTGAGAGCTTGGCTAAACTTCACTACACCAATTATGAAGTTATTGTGGTGGATAACAACACCAGCGAGGAAACTAAGTGGAAGCCAGTTGAAGCGTATATGGCAAACTTACCTAGTCATTTTAAATTTTTCCATTTGCCAAAATGGCCAGGCTTTAAAGCAGGTGCGCTCAATTTTGCCTTATCAAAAACCAATCCAAGCGCTGAAGTAATCGGTATTGTCGATGCGGATTATGTAGTGACCACGGATTGGCTAGCAGACTTAATACCACATTTCACAGCACCAAATGTTGCCGTAGTGCAAGCGCCGCAAGCGCATCGGGAGTGGGAGCATAATTTCTTCCGCCGCATGAGTAATTGGGAGTTCGAAGGGTTTTTTAAGATAGGCATGCATCATCGGCATGAACGCAATGCGCTTATTCAGCACGGCACCATGACATTGGTTAGACATCAAGCATTACTTAACAGTGGCGCATGGTCAGAATGGTGTATTTGTGAAGACACTGAACTTGGTTTGAGGCTGCTGGAAGATGGCTACGAACTCAGGTACATCGATGACACTTTTGGTAGAGGTTTAACCCCTAGTAATTTCAGCGCACTCAAATCACAACGATTCAGGTGGGCATTTGGGGCCATGCAAATCTTAAAACATCACCTGCCAAAACTGCTGGGTGATTCAACCCTTACTTTTGGGCAAAGATATCATTTCATCACAGGCTGGTTTGGCTGGCTTGGCGATGCCCTGCAATTAGCATTTGCATTAGGCTCGATAGGCTGGTCTTTGGCGATGCTATTTTTTCCACATGCTTTTAGCCTGCCTGTATCCATCATGATCATCACCATCATTTGCTTCTTGGTGGTTAAAGCCGCCATGGGCCCTATCCTTTATAGAAAGACCATGCAATGCAAGTGGATAGATATTTTTGGTGCCTCTGTCGCCAGCCTTGGCCTGTCGCATGCTATCGCCAAAGGCATCATCAGTGGCTTGGTTAAAAAAGACGGCGTCTTTAGCGTGACAACCAAGGGCAAGGCGGCCCAAAAAGACAGTACATTTGGATGGATTCAGCCGATTAGAGAAGAGGTGTTACTACTATTGGCACTATTCGCATCTGCTATCGCCATGCTGGTCACCCGCGGCTTTAATAATGTGGATGCCCAAATATGGGTTACCTTATTAAGCCTGCAATCCCTACCTTATTTAAGTGCTTTAGCCTGTCAAATAATCTGTCTAAATGAGAATAAAAAAGATGTTTAGCTGGAATTATTGCCTAACCTATGCAACACAGTAATACTTACCGCCACTGGCTGAGAAGCTTCATCAGATTCGCCACTTATTTATTTGCATTTTTTATACTGGCGCTTGCGATATGGGTGCCCAGCAAATTTGGTGAGCCTTCGTTAGAACAGTTACTCTATCACGCCCAGTTTGGCACTCAGGGTCTGTTAGACACTGACGCTGTTCTCATAAAAAGCTTTGTGATTTGGTGCATGGCCGTGCCTCTAGTCAGTGCATTCTTACTGATACTCATCGAATATTCCATCGCACTGTTTTTGGTGTATGGCTCTAGCCATTGGATTACGCGACCAGCACGTGCTGGCAATATCCATGTATTGAAAGTGTTTTATTGGTTTATTGGACACCGCGCGCCTTTCTACGCCATGCTCGGTGCGTGCGTATATTTTTTCTTTCAGTTTTCAGTCAGTGTGTTTGTCTATCAGCTACTTGGCAAAGATTATTTTGCAGAACATTATCTAAATCCAGCCTCAGTCAAAATACTGCCTCCTGCTCAACCAAAAAACCTTGTACTCATTTATGTTGAAAGCTTAGATGACACTTACAAACACAAAGAAATATTTGGCAAAAATTTACTCGCCAGCCTAGACAAACTACCTGGCGCCAGCTTTCCGTCTTACAGGTCCGCACCAGGAAGCTGGTGGACTATCGCTGGCATTACGGCTACGCAATGTGGATTACCCCTTAAAAGCATCACCATGTATGACGGCAACGACCAAGGACAAGCCATCAAAAGCTTTTTACCGAATGCAATTTGCCTAGGCGACATTCTGCATCAAGCGGGTTATCGGAATGTATATATGGGCGGTGATGCCTTAGCATTTGCGGGCAAAGGCATGTTCTTTAAAAATCATCACTATGACGAGGTGCTAGGTAGGGATGAACTAACAAGTCAATTACAGAATCCAGAGCTTAGTCACTGGGGGTTGTATGACGATGATTTACTCAAACTCGCCAAAGAAAAACTGGTTGAGTTACACACTTCTAACCAACCTTTTAACCTCACCATCACCACCATCGATACGCATGGGCCTGATGGACATTTTTCTAAATACTGCAAATCCAAAGGCGCCAAGTCGTTTGAATCTATCGTTGAATGCACCTCTGATCAGGTCTCAACATTTGTTAAATTTATGAAAAAAAATAACTACTTGAAAGATACCAACGTTGTCATTATTGGCGATCACTTAGCCATGGAAAACCCAGTATATGGGAAATTACATCAAGTCAAAGAGCGTCTTATTTATAATAAATTTATCTCAAATAAACCCGTCTCAAGAAACCGGGATGTGGTGTTGCCTTTTGATATGTTGCCTACCATATTAGATTTTATTGGCTTCACAATTGAGGGGGGTAAGCTTGGCTTGGGCGTCAACGCGTTTTCAAACGAAAATTTGTCTGCAAAATTACTTAATTATGAAGACATGAACAACAATCTTTTAAACAAGTCAGATAAGTATCTTGAGTTGTGGCGCTCGAATAACTAACTAATCATTGGTATTAATAAGTGTTTACTACTAGCCACCCAACAGTTCTATTTGGGCGCATATTGCTCAACGATAAACTTACACATGCCATTCGCTAGCTCCTCTTCTCCGTAAAACACCTTACCAATATTTTCTTCTCTTAAGAATTTTGATTCATCCTCATTGTGTGTTCTCACTACAATTTCAATCTTAGGTTGAAGCATTTTTGCTGTCTCAACCATTTTGCGCACATCAATCGTATCTGGCGTTGCAATCACCAGCATAGACGCATTGGCAATATGCGCCTGTATTAACACATCAGGTTCGGAAGCATCGCCTGATACAGCGGGAGTGCCTTTTTTACGCAAGTTCTCAACGACTTCTCGATTCTGCTCAGCAACCACAAATGGGATATTGCTATCAGTTAACACTTTAGCAATTATTTTTCCTACTCTACCGTAACCAACCAGCACGACTTGCCCCTCTAAATATTTACGTTCGGTGCTCATCGGTAACTCTGAAAACGGGTCTGTCCGTTTTTCAAGCTGGCGCGCTAGCGATGAGAGACCGAGCATCCATTCTTTAAATGGCTTTATCATTGAAAATAAAAGCGGATTGATTGCAATTGAAATTAAAGCCCCCGCTAATATTAAACTCATTCCCTGCGTGGGGAGAATACCTAACGAGACGCCCAAGCCAGCTAGAATAAAAGAAAACTCACCAATTTGTGCCAAACTTGCTGCAACAGTCAGCGCTGTATTTAGCGGGTAACGCAATGCTAACGTAATCACCATGGCAGCAATTGATTTACCTAAGACAATGATTGCCACCACCGCTAACACGCTGAGGGGTTGTTCTATTAGTATGGCTGGCTCAAACAACATCCCAACGGAGACGAAAAATAAAACGGCAAACGCGTCACGAAGCGGTAAAGATTCTTGAGCGGCTCTGTGGCTAAACTCTGACTCTCTCATCACCATCCCTGCAAAAAAAGCACCTAGTGCAAACGAAACACTAAATAATGAAGAGGCGCCATATGCGATACCAATTGCAGCAGAAATAACGGACAAGGTGAATAGTTCTCGTGAACCAGTTTTTGCAACATGCCACAGCATCCATGGAAGTAGTCGCTTACCAACGACTAACATTAGGGAGATGAATACTGCTACTTGTAAAAGGGTAATGCTAATTGTCTGCCATAGCGGAGCTGAAATGCTTTCCGAGGCTGCCCCACCTAAAATAGCGGCTAACGGTGGCATTAAAACCAACACCAACACTGTTAACAGGTCTTCAACGACCAGCCAGCCCACTGCTATTTTGCCATTCATGCTATCTAGGATGCCTCTAGATTCAAGTGCTTTTAATAGCACGACCGTGCTGGCACATGATAGTGCCAACCCAAATATGAGCCCTTCACCAAAACTCCATCCCCACCAATTTGCCAGCCCCATGCCTAATAAAGTGGCTATTGTCATTTGCACAATTGCGCCAGGTAACGCTATCCGTTTTACCGACATCAAGTCATTAATGGAGAAATGTAGGCCAACACCAAACATCAGTAGCATCACGCCAATTTCAGAGAGCTGAGACGCGATGGTGACATCTGCGACATATCCTGGAGTAGCGGGGCCTAGCAGAATACCTGCCAATAAGTAACCGACCAGAGCAGGCACTTTGCAGCGTTCAGCGATAAATCCAAAAATGAGTGCAAGTCCAAAACCCGCAGCAATGGTAGTGATAAGCGTTATTTCATGATCCATAGATTGTTAATAGTCATTCATGTAGTTTGTGTGGATTCTTAAATCGTCTTAAGCGTAATCGCTATTAAGACTAATTGTAGCAACGCAATGTGTTATTGTAATTACTAAAACCTAATTAACTTCAAGACTTTACTCATGGTAGGTATTTTATTATCCGCTGGCTTTTCTCGCAGATTTGGTGCGAGCGATAAACTTCTACAGCTTTTACCAGATGGTCGCCCAATAGCCTTGGCATCTGCTGAGCATCTGATTGAAGCCATTCCAAATTGCATTGCAGTGCTTAGAGCAGAAAACAAGGTGCTGGCAAAATTGCTGGTGAATGCTGGTTTTAAGGTGATTTTTTGCGATGAAAATGCGCAAGAAATGGCGGATAGTTTGACTGCTGCTATTCACTATTCATTAAACCTTGAGGCAGCAAAGGATGGCTTTGTGATTGCGCTGGCAGATATGCCTTATATTCAATCTGAAACCATTCGTGCGGTAGCGAATAAAGTGGGCGATGGCGCTTCAATCGTGATCCCGACTTATCAAAACCAACGTGGGCATCCAGTTGGTTTTTCTGAAAAATTCCGCAATGCGCTGGAAAGTCTGCTAGGCGATGAAGGTGCACGTTCTATTATTAAACGCTTTCCCGATGAAGTTCATCTATTGCCAACAAATGACGCTGGAATTTTGGCGGATATTGATACGCCAGCAGATTTAAAAATTTAAACTTCGCAGCGTGTCTCGCTCATATTACTGATAAAACCAGCGCCCATTTTCAGTTGTTGCGCTCTAACTTGAATAAGCTCGGCAAGGATGGCAATCGCAATTTCAGCTGGCGTGCGGCTACCAATTTGCAAACCCACTGGTCCGCGTAGGGTAGAGATTTCTAGCTCATTCAAGTCAAACATGCGCAAACGTTCGCGACGCTTTTCTTGATTTTTGTGTGAGCCTAAGGCGCCAACATAAAACGCGTCCGATTTAAGCGCCTCTAGCAAAGCCATATCATCCAGTTTAGGGTCGTGCGTCACGGCAACAATTGCAGTATGTGCATCTGCATTGATTTCCAACACCACATCATCGGGCATACCTTCAATCCATGTGACGCCATCTACATGCCATTCATCGCGAATTTCTTGGCGTGGTTCGCAAATCAGCACATCAAAATCCAGCACCTGCGCCATGCTTGCTAGCATAGAACCCAGTTGATTCGCGCCGATAATGAGTAAACGCCACTGCGGCCCAAAGTAAGTATGAAACCAATCGCCTTCGATTTTTGGCAAGCCTTCAGGTAGCACTTGCATTAACTTGATTTGCCCCGTATGCATATTCACAGAGCGTTTGATGAGTTTTCTCTCTTGCAAACTATTGAGCAGCAGCTGTAATTGCTCTGATGTATTTAATGGCTCAACAAATATTTGCAAGCGGCCACCGCAGGGGATGCGGAAGCGTTGCGCTTCATCTCGGCTAATGCCGTATTCCATGATAGAAGGCGTTTTTGGCAACGCTTGATTACGTGCTTTATCAGCCAAATCATCTTCAATACAACCGCCTGAAACTGAGCCTATCAAATGCCCATCTTCGCGCACTACCAATATAGCACCTGGCAAGCGCGGTGCTGAGCCCCATGTTTGCACAACGGTGAACAAATGCGCTTTAAAACCGCTTTCCAGCCACTCCAGCGCGTGGGTCAATACTTCCAAATCAGCAGACTTCATAGACTATGCCAGTTGATTGCCAATCGGCAATGTACGAATACGCTTACCCGTTGCCGCGAAAATCGCATTGGTCACCGCAGGCGCCACGGGTGGCAATCCAGGTTCACCAACACCGCCCATTTTTTCAGTACTTTGCACGATATAAACTTCTACTTTAGGCATATTGCCCATGCGCATGACTTGGTAATCGTTGAAATTAGATTGCACCACCATGCCATCTTTAAATGTAATCTCGCTTTGCAGGGCTGCGCCTAAACCAAATGAAACCGATGATTCCATTTGCGCTTTCAGAGAGTCAGGGTTCACCGCTAGGCCGCAATCAATGGCAGAAATGATGCGATGTACTTTGACTTCGCGTTTGTCTACGGACACTTCTGCAATCTGCGCTACAAAACTGCCAAACGATTCATGCACTGCAATACCGCGGAATAAGCCTTTAGCGAGTGGCTTGCCCCAATTCGCTTTTTCAGCGGCTAAATTCAGCGCCGCCAAATGTCGTGGATGGTCTTTTAATAATGCACGGCGATATTCCAGCGGGTCTTTTTTAGCCAAATGAGCAAGCTCATCAATCAGACTTTCCATCACAAATGCCGTATGGCTGTGCCCGACCGAACGCCACCAGAGCACGGGTACAGTGGATTTAACCGTGTGCAAGCTGACCTGATGGTTCGGGATGCTTTTCAAATATGGCGAATCCGCAGTGCCTTCTACTGACGTTGCATCAATGCCCTCTTTAATTTGAAACGCCTCAAACGGTGTGCCTAACATAATGGATTGGCCAACCGCTACATGCTCCCAAGCAGTCGGCATGCCATTTGCATCCAAAGCTATTTTGGCTTTGTGTACAAACATCGGGCGATAGTAGCCACCTTTTACATCATCTTCGCGACTCCATACAGTTTTTACAGGTACGCCAGCCGCTTTGGCGACTTGTACTGCCTCTGATACAAAGTCAGCCGCAGGATTAGCGCGGCGGCCAAAACCGCCACCTAAAAATAAAGTATGAATCTTAACTTGCTCTGGTTTTAAACCAAGTATTTTTGCCGCAGCTGCTTGATCCGTACCCTGCATTTGCGTGCCAGTCCAAATCTCGCAGGCGTCTTTTTCAATTTTGACTGCGCAGTTCAATGGCTCCATTGGCGAATGTGCCAAATATGGAAGTGCGTATTCAGCTTCAACAAATCTTTCTGATTTAGCCATCGTAGTTTTGTTGTCACCCGCTTTTGCTGCGATTAAGCCTGTTGTTGCGGCCAATTTTTTGTATTCGGCGAACAAAGCATTTGAATCAAGGCTGGCATTTTCGCCTAAATCCCAATCTACCTTTAGCGCCTCTCTGCCTGTTTTCGCCGCCCAATAATTATCGGCAATTACCGCCACTCCTGTCGGCACTTGCACCACTTTTTGTACGCCTTTGATTTTCTTCGTAGCACTGGCGTCAAACGTTTTCAATTTTCCACCAAATACTGGCGAACGCGCCACCATCGCTGTCATCAAGCCCTCAAATTGAATATCTTGGCCAAATATAGCGGTGCCATTAATTTTTTCAGGCCCATCCAAACGTTTAGTGGCATTGCCAATAATTTTCCAATCTTTAGGGTCTTTTAAAGTGACGGATTTTGGCGTTTCTAGTTTGGCCGCAGCCTCTGCTAAATCACCATAGCTGATTTTATTATCACCACTGATTACAAAACCGTTTTCAGTTTTAAGACTATCAGTTGGAACACCCAGTTTTTCAGCCGCAGCGCTTATTAACAGCGCCCGAGTTAATGCGCCTGCTTGACGGTAGCGGTCGAATTCAGACCAAGTGGTCGAAGAGCCTCCGGTGATTTGAATGCCGTAGGCGGTGTGGCCATATTCTGGAGCTGCAGAGGCATGTTCTACTTTGATTTTGCTCCAATCTGCGTCTAGTTCTTCGGCAATCAACATGGGTAATGTCGTCCAAATGCTCTGCCCCATTTCGCTATGGGCGAGCATGACAGTAATCGTGTTGTCCGTACCGATACGCAAAAAAGCATTTGGTGTAGGTAGTTTTGCGGCATCTTTGGCCGCGTCTGGCGCCACATCTGCCGCAGAACCGGGCATTAAAAAGCGCTTGGCGTGCGGTATGGAGAACGCAATCACAAGTCCGCCCACCACCAGTGCGCCAGCTTTAATAAAAGTACGTCTTGAAATATTTAACGGAGTGTTTTTTAAGGGTGCATTCATGGCGGCTCCTTAAGCTAACTTGCTTGCAGCATTGTGTATGGCGGCGCGAATGCGTGGATAAGTCCCGCAACGGCAAATGTTGCCGCTCATGGCGGCATCAATATCGGCATCAGTCGGTTTTTGATTGGTCGTGAGTAAAGCCGTAGCTGACATGATTTGGCCTGACTGACAATAGCCACATTGCACAACATCAATCTCTTGCCATGCCGCTTGCACCACTTGGCCAACTTTATCATTTTGCATCTCTTCAATGGTGGTAATTCTTTTACCAGCCGCCGCGCTTATTGGCGTGATGCACGAGCGTATAGCTTGACCATCCAAATGTACCGTGCACGCGCCACATTGTGCCATGCCACAACCGAATTTAGTACCAGTCAGATGCGCGAAATCTCTTAATGCCCATAAAATCGGCATATCGTCTGCTACATCAAGCGATTGCTCTTTGCCATTGATATTCAAAATAATCATGATGGATTAGCCCTTTACTGTGTCAGTTTGATGTTGTTACTCTGTTGTTTAATCTGTTGGCTTAAACTGTGATTTAAATTGTAAATCGTCCTACAAAACTGCGAACAACTTAATACGAAACGACATAATCGCATAGTGTTAGTGCCCATAGTATGGAATAATTTGGAATTGATAATTCCAAATAATGGATTAATTCCAATATGCAAAATCAGTTAGAAATGCTGCGTATTTTTAAAGTGGTTGCAGAGTCTTTAAACTTTAAGGAAGCTGCAGTCAGGCTAGGCATTTCACCGCAGTCTGTGACGCGTGCAATCAAAGAACTTGAGGATTTGTTGGGCGAGCCACTGTTTTACAGAAGCACCCGCAACACCACCATCACTGAATTTGGTAAGCAGATGGCACTTAAAAGCGAAGGGGTGATTGATCAATTAGACGCTTTGTTTGAGATTAAGAAAAGCCCTAATCTTCATGCGGCCGAAGGTTTGGTTAAAATTACCATGCCCAATACATTTGGTCAGCAATATTTACTGCCCGCGTTGACGGATTTTTTAAAAGAGCATCCTGGCATTCAACTGGATTTAAGATTTTCCAACCTGATTGATAACGTCGTTGCCGATCAGATGGATATCGGTGTGCGCGTTGGCTTTTTTAGCAACAATAGAAACGTTGCAAGACGCGTCAATGAAATGAAGTTTTATATCGTTGGCACGCCAGAACTTGTGGCAAGGACGGGTGCGCCACAACAGGTAAATGACCTTTTTCAAATGCCGTATACAGGCTTGATTGATCAAAATACAGGCAGATTGTGGCCTTGGACTTTTGCAAACGCGCCCGATTTCTTTCCCACCTCACCTAAATTTATCACCGATGACCCTGAAGCCGAATTAGCCGCGGTGCTGGCAGGTATCGGTTATAGCCAGCTCGGCGACTTTTTATGTGCGAAATATATTGAGAGTGGCGAGTTGGTCTCTGTATTACAAGACCAAGCGCCCAGCCCTTGGGGAGTTTATGTCTACCGTCCGCAGCGAGGCCCAGTAGCTGAACGGGTAAGATTAGTCTTCGATTATTTGGTGAGTGTTTTAAGCGATACTGTACCGCTTAAAATTTAAATGACTGCAATGTTTCTTGCTAGTTAAAATCTCTCATTAGCTTTTAATCGGCTCTTTACCGTCAATTTCAGCCTGCTCTAATAAAAGCAAATCTTTCAAATCTTGACGACCTTTTTCGGCCATACTGCGCACAGCATTCATATCGTGTCTAATCGTTCTAGTTGCTTCAAGCTGCTCTAAATCATGTTGCTCAAAATGTTTGATGATTTTTGCTGCCGCACTGGGTGAATCACCAATTGCCAATAACGCTTGCTTAGCAGCAACCAGTGACGAATAAAAAGTTTCTCGTATGGGGTCTAAACCAATGTCGCGTAAATCAAAGGCATCGGTTCTGCTACGTGCCCTGGTCACAACGGCAAGATTAGGCCAGCGCGCCTTCACCAACTTGCCAATATCGATTGCTGCAACGGGGTCATTCACTGCAATCACAAGCAATTTAGCTGTGGCGACGCCCGCCTCTTCTAATAAATCCAATCTGGATGCATCGCCATAATAACAACGCCAACCAAAGCTGCGCATTAAATCCACTTGGTTAGGGTCATTGTCTATTAATGTTGCAGTAATGCCTTTAGCTAGCAGCACCCTACCGACAATTTGGCCAAAGCGGCCAAACCCAGCGATGATGACGCTGTTATTATCTTCAATCGTATCTTTGGGGCGCTCACCACAATCCAGTGTTAAAAATCTGTCGTATAGCAGTAGCAATAATGGTGTAATCAGCATGGATACGGCAACAATGGCGTTGAGAATATTATAAGTCTCGCGCGGAATGGTATTTTGGGTAAGTGCCACGCCAAAAATCACAAAGGCGAACTCACCAATTTGAGAAAGTGCTGCGCCAAACAATAGATTATCTCTAAATGAATACTTAAATAACTGGCCCAACCCCATCAAAATAACCATTTTGGTCATCACAATCAGTAGCGCAAAACCAAAAATCATCAATGGCGAATTTGCCAAAAGCGACAAATCAACAGACATACCCACTGCGATAAAAAACAGGCCTAACAGCAAGCCCTTCACTGGCTCTATATCCAGTCTAAGCTCATAGCGGTACTCTGAATCCGCCAACAGCACGCCTGCGAGAAATGTGCCTAGCGCCATGGATAAGCCAACCGACTGCATGGCAAGCGAGACTCCAATCACCAATAGCAACGAGAAGGCGACAAAGATTTCACGGATTTCTGTTTGCGCAACAATGCGCATGATGGGGCGCAATAAGATTCTGCTGGCAAAGATAATGGTAACGATAACGCCAATGGCCTTGGCAACCGCCCATACATCAAAACCAGATTCAGTGGTGTTTGGCGCGATGAGCGCCAATAGCATAAACAGCGGAATGACAGACAAGTCTTGAAAAAGCAATGTGGCAAATGAGGCTTGGCCACCAGGCGTGCTGAGTAGCTTTTTTTCAGTGAGTGCTGTTAGGCCAATCGCAGTAGACGACATCGCCACACCCATGCCGATGACGATTGCGACTGGCCAAGTAAAATGCATGAGGTGTGCAGCAAAGGTGACCAAGCCTATCGTACTCAGTACCTGCAACCCACCTAAGCCAAATAAAGTTTTACGCAACTCCCAAACCTTTTTGGATTCCAGTTCCAAGCCCACTAAAAACAGCATCAACACAACGCCAAACTCTGCAAAATGCAGTACTTGTTCAGGATCTGGAATCAGTTTTAATGCATAAGGCCCAATCAAAATCCCCGCAATCAAATACCCAAGCACAGAACCTAAGCCCAGCCTTTTAAACAAGGGCACTAAAAATAACGCCGATGAAAGATATATCGCTGCTTGAACAAGAAAACTAGAAGAAGCCATGCATGCCTTGAAAGTAAAATTATTGTGTGTGCTGATTATTATAAATACTAAACTTGAAGGATCCCACCAAAGCCTAGATTTATCTCAAAAAATTAGATTTTCTTATCAATAACAAAAGCTCTTGAGTGGGCTTTTTTGTTTTAAGTTTAAGATTTCGATAGACTGCTTTCGGCCCATAGCAGACATTAAATCAATTGATCAACGGCTTTCTCAAAACCTTAGCGAGGTAAAGAGATTTCAAATGCTGTTCCTTTTGCTTTGGAAGATGTAACTTTCATAGTGCCGTTATGCGCAACAACAATTTCCCGTGCAATATACAAGCCAAGACCTAGGCTTGTTTTTTGTGAATAATCAGCATTTTCATTTTCTTCGTGACGAACCATAGGTTCAAAAATGTGCTTTATTTTTGACGCAGGGATTGGTTTTCCTTGATTTGTTATCTTAATAACGACGATATTCTGTGAGGAGGATAATCTAACCTCTATTGGACTAGAAGTAACGCCATGTTGCACAGAGTTTCCTAATAGATTAGAGAATACTTGAGCAATCCGTTGTTCATCCCAATTGCCATCGAACGATCCATTCATTTCTAATACAATTCTGCGCTCTGGGCTTGCAATTTGCTGCTCTTCAATAATGTCATTGCAAATTTTAGCAAGATTTGCTGGGGCTAATACAACAGGTAACTTCTTGCCTAACTGGCTGCGGGTGTAATCCATTAGGTCAGTTATTAATCTGTTCATACGCTGTGAGCTATTGTAAATGCGCGCAGCAGCTGAAATAACCTTATCGCTAACATCATCAGAGCGCATCAAAATCATTGAAGACATGATGGTAGTAGATAAGGGATTGCGGAGATCATGCCCAAGTATGGCTAAGAACATATCCTGTGAAGTTTTCAAGAGGGTTGAATAATGGTCGACTGATTCTGCAATTGCTTGATCTATAGCTTCATTGAAGCGTGTGATGTCTGCTGGATCAGTAGTCAAGCCCTCTTTGGAACTTTTATCCCATAAGTGCAATACACTTGCACGCAATGCTCGATATTCAGAAAACAACTGACCGATTGTGAATTCTGAAGAAAGTCGCTCTTCGGCATGCTCCTCTGCTGCAGTGGTTTTGGGATTGGCAGGCGCTCGATCCTTTGATTTTTCCGCCTGTTCTTCCTCTGTTTGCGGGGTGGTTAAATCCAATGCAATTGTTTGTAGCATCAATTCAGCATGGTCACGAAGGGAGTTGCTATCCATGCTGAGTGCTGGGGGATGAATTGTTTTGGCAAATTCTTCCCACTGCTGCAAGATGGATTCCATATTTTTTAAAATAAAATCGCCTAACCTAATGGGTGTTGCCATAGTCGCCTCGAAAGCTGCATTATTAAGAAAAATAACGTGAAGTAAATAATTTTAATTCCAAGTAAGTTTGATTTCTTCAATACTAATATTGATGTTCATATTTTGAAATTTTGCAAAATCTAATGCTAATT
This sequence comes from Pseudomonadota bacterium, assembly GCA_020053735.1. Taxonomy (GTDB): domain Bacteria; phylum Pseudomonadota; class Gammaproteobacteria; order Burkholderiales; family Methylophilaceae; genus Methylotenera_A. The sequence continues at coordinate 106,615 of JAGVMP010000007.1, read as the reverse complement.
CCCTGTTAATAGTTAAATTTCTAACATTTTTAAATGCTGTACTATTTTGGGCAATTTTTGGCTCGGAACTAATCACTATGGATTTTCCAATTTTGTGAATCTTTAAATTATTATTTTCAAAATTATTATCTTCAATGTAACTCAGTAAACAAAGTAAACTGTATAAAAGAGGCTTAGTCTCAACCTTTTTAATATCCTCGAGTTCTTGGGGAACTACCATAAGCTGAGTACCTTGCATGGCTAATCGCGTCGACATCAATTCAACACATTTTTTAAGAATTTCACTTGGGTAATCATCATGTATGGATTGAAAATCCCAAAACCCTAAAGCCCTTATTCCATCAATGCTAGACCTTATATAGGACTCAATTTTTAACAGTTCCGCTTTCAGTTGATTGGGGGCTACTTCTTCTTTGCTGAGATACCGATCCATTATTGAAACACGCATCAAACTTGCGGATAAATAACCAACTAAATCATGCCTAATTTTAGGAAATATCCTGCTAAAGACTTCTTGCTGTACGGCACTAATGAGTAAAGTTTGATTAGTTGTCAGTTTTTCTAGGTGTTTTTGCATAATCTTTTTCAAAAGTAAGATAAACTCGTCTAAAGAAAAATTCCTTATCAAGACTCTAATTAATCTGGGCATTAACAAAACTTAGGTAACTTTACATCAATAAAAAACAATTAAATGTAGGGGTTTTTCTTACAAACTTGACTTCCTAGTCTGTGTTGAACTTATGCTCATATATGGGGAGCTAATAATTAAAGAATTTTTTGAAAAACATTATTTTCCAATCTTGTATGAAATGAAGATGGGCAAACAAATATCATGAAAATACTTGTAGTTGAAGACAACTTTGAGGCACAAACCACGCTTTGCGAATTATTGGAAATGCTTGATTATCAAGCTAATGGGGTGGCTACAGCAGAGGAAGCTCTAGATAAACTGCCGCATTTTGACATTATATTAACTGATGTAAATTTACCAGGAATCAGTGGTATAGAATTAGCTCAAAAAATTAACACAATGTACCCAACAAAACCTATCATTATTTCTTCTGGAATGGATATTTCAACTCAGTTACAGTTTGATGTGCAAGTATTACCTAAGCCATTTAGTGTCACAGTGTTATTAGAAATTCTTGAAAAAGCTAAAATCTTAGTTCGAACTGCATAACATAAGGCACCGCGTGTCATAGCCACATCCAGATTTAAATCTATACGCTAGTTAATCTTCAACTCAGATGGACTTCCGCGACTTGTAATAGACTGACAGTTTAAAAACAAAAGGAGCCTAAGCCCCTTCTGTGTTGTTAATAAATATCTATTCGATATTCATTGCTTCATCTATTACCAAGTCATTTTACTAAGTCCTGCTCGAACTTCTTGAGTCTGAGCTAGCTTTTGAACCTGATGAGCCTGAGCGTGATGACCCAGAACTTGATTTTGAACCCGAAGAACTTGACCCTGACTTAGAATCAGATTTATTAGAACTCGAACCTTTATCGTTTTTACTAACACTAGATTTGCTAGATCCATTTGCCTTGTCTTTCGTTTTATTTGCTTCCATTTTGCTTCTCCTAAAGTTGAATTAAAAAATGGTCATAAAATTTGTATTCGACAACCATTCATCAATCTTAAAACTTCTAATAAATGCTTATATAGGTGTTAATCCTAAATCCATGTAAGTAGTTACACATACTCCGCTGACAGCTGTTTTTTTCGCTCAACCATTCGCGCACCTAACTCAACCATATCTAAACTGGTACTTTTAACCTCAGGAAACATTTCCTTCTCTTCTTCTTTCACGTGATGTTTTACATACTCACTCATGACTTTCACATTAGCGTCATACATGTCACCATTGGGCTCGATTCCTTTCACTGCGGCGATTAATACTTTTAAACTCCCATGCTCTACATAGGCTTCAGGAATCAGTTCATGATCCTTCAAAGCTTTTTGAACAGCAGGATAAAATATTTCCTCCTCTACCTGCGCGTGAATGGTTAATTCTTTGCATATCTCTTCAACTAATTGCTTTTTTTTACTACTTGAATTCGTGGCTTCAAATTTTTTGAATAACCCATCTACCACCTTATGATCAGCCTTTAATAACGCGGTTGCATCTTGAGTATTTCTCATTTTTGAGACTTTTGATGAGCTAGTTTTTGTAACTGTATTTGTCGAAAGCATTTTATTTCTCCTTTATATCTGATGTGAATTTTCTGAATCTTGATCTGGGTTTTCGAAGTCTTGGTCTTCATTCGTATCAATTGGACCTAGTTTTGGTTCAATTCCGTTTTCGTCTTCATCGCCTTCATCATCGGCGGTGTTTGAATTAATGTTGTAGGGATATACGCCACCTTTACCAGACCCAACTTCTTGTTCAACGTCGTTTTCGCTGGTTTGATTAGAAACATCATCATTTTCGATTTCAGATGGAATATTTTCATTTGTAGGCACTTCATCATCCTTATTAGGGTAGATTGGGTTATCACCAACATTTGAATCATCGTCTGGAAATTTACGATTATTTTCGTTTTCATCTGGTTGATTTGGGTAGTCGTTTTCTAACTCATTGGTTGAATCAGGATAAATATGTATATTTGTCATCTCTTACTCCTCAAAATTAAAATTGTATTAATACAAAACCTGTTATTTAGTTGACTGCTGGTGGAGCAGATTCGGGTTCTGTCGGCTGGATAGGATTACCTTTCGTTGTGCCAGCATTCTCTTCTTTCTCTTTCATGACTTTATTTTTAGCTTTATGTTTTTCAGGTCTCTCAGTAGGACCTTTGTTAGTGCGTTTGTTTTGTTCTTTTACTTGGGGCGTTTCAGATGTCCCAAGTTTACTTGCGTCATCGGGCACGCCATCTTGGTGAACTCCAACAGCGCCTTTATCGGTACGACTTTGTTGCTTTTGCACTTGTGGGTTTTCAGCGGTTCCTAATGCAGAAGCATCATCTTTATTTTCATCTGTGGTAGCAGCAAAAGAAGAAACGGTAGCGACAGAAAATAGTAATGCGGTTAATAATTTACTCATTTCAATATCCTTTATAGTCAAGTTGATTTAGATTCTGTTAAGCATTCAGCTAAGTAACCAACTTAGCGAATTACAGAAGACTATTAGGCTTTCAAAACAAGACTAGCTATAGGCGGTTTTGTCCTAAAAATATGTAGGACCTCACCTGAATTTGAGGATTTTTAAACTAGATTTATGAAATGCGAGGAAGCAGATGCACTACTTCAGGAATACTGACTAGGCTGTTTAAAATTCTATACCTGTGTCTTTAATAGTAACGCTAATTTTTCTAAACACTTTTCTTTGAGTGGCCTAGCTAACCATGCCTGATATGTTATTTGATGGGAATGATGCCAATCATCGTCAAACATCTTCACTTGTTCTGTTGCGAAAGCTTTGTCCATAATATTCAGATTTGCTTCATCATTCAGCCTGAAAGATCGATTATCAAAATTCGTTGAGCCTACTGAAACCATTAGATTATCTATGATTAAAATTTTACAGTGGTACATTGTGGGAGAGTATTCGGCAATTTGTATTTTTGCCTTTAACAAATCTCCCCATCCAGCACGCGATACTCTTCGTACTAGGTCATTATCTATGTGTTGGCCAGGGGTAATAATTCGTATTTTTACACCCCGTTTAGCAGCATCAATTAACGTATTTACTGACATTTCATCTGGCACGAAATAGGCACTCGATAAATAAATCGACTCCTCTGCAGCAGTGATGGCCATCAGGTATATGAGCTCCATCGAATCGCTACCTCCACTAGGAGAACTGCTAAACATTTGACAAGGCATACTGCCAGTTTTTTTTATAATTGGAAAATAGCGTAGATCATGTAATACTTTTCCTTGTGCTTTTATCCAGTTATCCATAAATGCAGCCTGCATTTGTGCAACTACCGGACCACTTACCCGAAAATGCGTATCGCGCCACTCATTAGGATTCTGCGCATTTCCAAGCCACTGGTTTGCAATGCCTACCCCACCAGTGAATCCCAATTTGCCATCAATAATTAATAACTTTCGATGCGTTCGGTTGTTTAGCCGCGAAAGATGACTCCAGTGCGGTTTATGGTAGCGTTGAATCTCAACGCCCGCTTTAAGCATTTTATCTAGCTGCTCTTTTTCCATCTTTACGCTGCCAAGCCAATCTAACAATACGTGAACGTTTACTCCAGCACGTGCACGTTTACTCAGGGCGTCTGCAAAGTCCTCACCGATACTTTCTGACCAATAAATAAATGTTTCAAAGGTAATGGTTTGCTTGGCTTGTTGGATTGCATTTAGCATCTCAGGAAAAATCTCGTCACCATTTTTAAGTACCTTTACGTCATTGCCTTCTATAAATGATGGGCCCAACAATGCACTTACTGATCTGATGAATTGGGGATCGCTGATTGAATAAAGTTTATCCAGCTTATGCTGAATCTTTTTCTCAGCTGTAACAAAGTTCATCAATAAAACGAATGAAATTATTGTGATGATGATACTAAGGACTATGATCATATTTAGTTGAATTATCTTCCTTAAAAGACTAAGCAAAAAGCCAAGAAAAAGTATTTACAAACTTCAACTAATTAAAAAAAGAATGCATCATTAGAATCAGTTTGCAAGTGCGACAACACACATTTGATAATAATCAACAAATTTGGAGTTTGTGCTCTGTTCGTTATCATACTGACCAGTCTGCACTTAATGCCTATAGCGAATTAACTTATAAACGCAAGATTGAAGATTAGTGTAATCAGAATGGATACTGCAACAATGGCATTGAGAATATTGTAAGTTTCAGCACCAAAATGGTTTTTGTGAAATAAATTTTCGCCAGACTTTATCCATAACCACCACGCTATTCATGGCATTGCAAGCATTCCAGCCAGTAAAAATATGTAGCGCCTCGTTCAGCGCACCTTTGGGGTGCGAGCCGATGAATTGGCACAACAGATTCTCGGTGACAGTCATGTCATTAAGTATTCCAAGCTGATCTTGTAATTGCGTCAACTTGCGGATGAATGACTTGGATTTGGTCGATGAGTAGAAACTAGCGAAAAACTCCGATGCATAACGTAATTTTTTTGCGGCGATACGGGTGGCGTGGCGTTCTTCAGGGCTCAAATTTGATAGGCTTTCACCAGTTTGTCGTAATTGTTTATGAAACTTGGTCAATGCAGTCTTGGCGATATTGAGTGCTTTTGTGCGCTGAATATTATGTGAGCCATCATGCCAGCGCTCATTTTCCAGCCACGCCGCTAGCGTCAACAATAGTGCATTGTAGCGCTGTGAAGAAAGCACTGCACGTAAATCCACATAAGCTTCGGCTTGTGCGTTCAGCGCTTTATTATGTAGTAGCTGAAGACCAATATGATTCTCAAACTGTGTCATGACAACTGGCAAAGTTTGTGTGATAAATACATCCAGGTCGCGTGCTTTACCTAGCACATCGCCAAGCCAGCTAAGCTCAGCCAACAACGTGGCACTACTCCGTCGTCCCAGCACCTTCCGAAACAGGGCAAATGCAGAACGTAGGCGGCGCAGTGCCACACGCATCTGGTGTACGCCTTCTACATCCTTTCCATGTAGCACCACATCCTGATTGCTTTGTAAGTGATGGATGCATTCCCAAGCAATTTTCTTGAATGCACTATTGGCATCAACATTACGAGCCAGTTTTAATGGTTTGGCTTTGAAGACACTTGGCGGCTGAACGCGACAATAAGCATAACCACGTTGCCCTTTGCTGATGTTTTCCAGTTTCACCGGAACAACCTTCTGCAGCTCCAGTGCAAGGTCAAATAGCCGCCCCGCATTACCATCTTTCAATTCCAACTCCAATTCACTGATGGGCTCGCTATTTTCGCCCGCGACCAGTTGACCAAGGTCAAGTGCCAGCTCAATTTTGTCGCCATTGTCGAAGACAAGTTGCCACTCTTTACGCTGCACTTCCGTATGAAAAATAGGAATAAGCGCATCACGCAGTTTTCTATCGGCAAAAAGTTTTATCAAGACAGGATCAAAACTTTTGGTGAAGTCAGGATGGTCAGCCACAATCTCGTCCTCCCATTCCTTACGCTGGTGAAGCCCTGCAATAGAACTACCTGCAGCTTTCAATGTTTGTATCCAATGACCTGAAATATGACGCACCCGTAAGCTGACTCCTGCATCCAGGAGTTTCAAGTCTGGGGTATCGTAATAGATGCTAATGAGTTTGTGCGTGATTGGTTTGCCGCTGCAGGCAGTTACGATGGCTGGGTGACGCCGTAGACGCGCCACATCCTTGCGGTTTATACTTAACTTAAGTTCAACTTCAGTTTCCAATGCAGTCACCTCTATGAAATGATACTGCAATTTCACTTGTGTTGCCGCGTCGCTAGTCTCTATGATATACACTTAAAGAATAGATTTGCTGTAGTTCAAGTAGACAGTAGTTCAAGTTGACATTTAAAAGAGCAGCTACAAAACTTAATAAATTAACTGATAATTCAGGAAATAAATTTATAAAGTCGATATCACAATATATAACAATATCTTAATCAAAGTTTATTCAAACTATTTGCATAACACTGGGTCGTAAAAGTATGCGCTTTATTCAATGTGTTTTAATTCTATTATTAGCGGGTTTAATCAATAGCTGCGGATTAGTTAAAACAGTCTATAACAACGCACCAGAAGTGCTCAGTTGGTGGTTAGACGGTTACTTCGATTTTACCCAAGATCAAAAGTCTATTTTAAATCCTGCTCTACATCGCCTGCACGATTGGCATCGGCAGAATCAACTGTCTAGTTATATCCTGACGCTTCAAGATTTACAAAGTGTCGTCATCAGAGAACAGATTAGCCCTAGTGAAGCATGTGAAAGAATAGATAACATCAAAGCCAATTTCAGCGAACTTCAATTAGAGTCCATTCCAATCATTATCGAAATAGCACCGTTATTGACTAATGAACAGCTTCAATATTTTCAGGGTAAGCTAGAAAAGCGCGCGCTGAAATGGAAATCCGAGTGGTGGCAGGAAACACTAGAAGAACAAATAGAAGCTCGGCTTGAAAAGATTGAATCTTTTGCTGAAAAAGTCTATGGCGACCTAAATGAATCACAACTAGCTATGTTGAAACAAAACTTGGTAGTAACGCCTATTAAGCCTGCGCTTACTTATGCCGAGATATTAAGGCGCAATCAAGATGTTTATCAGATTGTGACTGCATTACACAATCGATCACTAAGCGCTGAAAACAAATCTCAACTGGTTAAACAAGGGTTTGAACGATTAAAAAGTAGCCCGAACCCTGCCTATCAAGTATATGCAAACCAAGTTAAACAGCGCACATGCGAAATCATGGCGGATTTACATGCCAGCACCAGCGCCAAACAAAAACAACATGCCAAGGACTGGCTAGAAAATTACATTGTTCAATTTTCTGGGCTATTAAATGTTTAATATTAAGGTAGGTTAATAAAGCCCCAGCGCCTTGGGTAAATCTGCGATTGAATCGATAATTAAATTCGGTTTAATGGTAGACGCCTCAGCATAGCTTTGTCGATATTTGCCTGTTTTCACTAATATGCCTTCTAGCCCAACTTGTTGTCCGCCTCCAACATCCACATCAATGTCATCGCCTATGATTGCAACTTCAGAAGCTTTTAGCGCCATATCATCTAAAGCGATTTGAAAGAAATCAGCAGCAGGTTTACCAATAATCATCGCTTTAGCGCCACTCGCGTATTCCAAGGCATCAATAAAGCCACCAATATCCATTTGCAAACCATGTTCAGTTTGCCAAAACCGGTTTTTATGAATAGCGATAAGTTTTGCCCCCTGCATCAGGTCATTAAAGACTTGATTAAGTAAGGTGTAAGACCATCTGTCACCGATATCGCCTATCACGATATAATTTACCTGTATGTCAGATTGGCTGAATTCTTCAAAGTCTTTCTTCACATCCTCAGCCAGCAACAAACGGCAAACAGGATTGTGCTGATGTTCTAAATGCTGGCGTTTTAAATAAAGATAGGTAGCTTGAGGCGCACTGATAATTTGATTGATAGGGATTGAAAAACCTAACGCATTGATTTTTTGCTGCAATGACTTCAATGATAGCGTGCTGGTGTTGGTGACAAATCGGCATTGTAAGCCGCTTGCTTGGATTCTACTTACCGCCTCAACGGCGCCATCAACGGCATGCGCGCCGATGTACAGCACACCATCCAAATCAAACAAAACACCTTTGACAGAAGATAATGTATTCATATCCAGCTGGCCTCCAGATCTAGTTTGGCGTGCGATACATAACTTTTCAATCACCCCAATAAATACTAGTATTTATTGGGGTGACATTGGAATATTATATCTCCGAATCGAATCAAAAATAACGCATTGCAGATGAGGTAAATCATGGAATCATCAATTCATAGCTTGAACAATCTTTTTGCCCAGCTTGGCTTACCCTCAGAGCAAGCTGCAATTGAACACTTCATTCAAACCCATAGCCCATTAGCTACAAACATTTTGCTATCTGACGCTCCTTTTTGGACGTCCGCACAAGCCTCTTTCTTGCGTGAAGAGATTCTTAATGATGCTGATTGGGCAGAGGTTATTGACCAGCTAAATGCAAAACTACATTCAAAAAATTAATTTCATATATTTTCAGGAGTTAACCAATTCTTGCCCCCTAATAAAGCCATGCTTACATGGCTCTATCATCATGGTTAAAATAGACTTGGCGATTTGGGGGCTTGGACATTAACTAAACATGAAGAAATCTGGTTATTGTGAAGCTAGCTCAAATATCTAAACTCAGTCGAAGTCTTTAATCTATTGCTTTCACAATCGCTTCAACCACATGTTTTGCATCACCAAACACCATCATGGTTTTGTCTAAATAAAATAACTCATTATCTAACCCCGCATAACCTGCGGCCATGCTACGCTTATTCACAATAATGGTTTTGGCTTTATAAGCCTCTAAAATTGGCATGCCATAAATAGCGCTGCCAGGTTTTTTGGCGACAGGGTTCACAACATCGTTGGCACCGATGACAAATACGACGTCAGTCTGGCCAAATTCATTATTCACATCTTCCATTTCCACCACTTGCTCATATGGCACATCTGCTTCAGCCAGCAACACGTTCATATGTCCTGGCATGCGCCCCGCCACTGGGTGAATAGCATATTTAACATTGACGCCTTTGGCGATTAATTTGGTAGTGAGTTCTTGCAAGGCGTGCTGCGCGCGCGACACTGCCAGACCATAACCCGGCACAATAATCACCGTATCTGCATTGGCCATTAAAAACGCCACATCATCTGCAGAGCCTGACTTCACCGCTTTTTGTTCACCAGCCGCCGCATCCACACTTGCCTCCGCCCCAAATCCACCTAACATCACGGCAATAATGGAGCGATTCATGGCTTTACACATAATATAAGACAATATTGCGCCAGATGAACCCACACACGCACCCGCGATAATGAGCACAGGGTTGTTTAAGGTAAAACCAATGCCAGCCGCCGCCCAACCTGAATAGCTATTGAGCATGGAAACCACCACTGGCATATCTGCGCCGCCGATGGGAATAATCAGCGTGATACCCAATATCAGCGCCAAAGCACACATCACTAAAAATGCCATTTGGCTGCTTTGCAGGAAATACAAAGCGCCAAAGCCCAGCATTAGTAAGGCCAGTACCAGGTTAAGTAAGTGTTGGCCTTTGAAGCTCACTGGTTTTGCACCAAATTTACCAGACAGCTTGCCAAAAGCGACCACAGAAGCGGTAAAAGTGATTGCACCAATAAACGCGCCGATAAACAACTCAATCCGCTGAACTGATGTATGTGTCTCAGCAGTATTAAAGATGGCGGCAATGGCGATTAAAACAGCCGACAAGCCGACGAAGGAGTGCATTAGCGCAACCAGCTCTGGCATTTTGGTCATCTGCACACGCTTTGCAGCCAAAGTGCCGACGATTGCCCCTAAAACAATCGCACCAGCAATGAGTGAAAACATAAGATTGTGACCAACGAAGAAAGTGGTCGCGACAGCAATTGCCATCCCCACCATCCCCAGCGTATTTCCCAAACGAGCGCTCGTTGGCGAAGCCAGCCCTTTTAGCGAAAATATAAACAACACCGCAGAAATTAAATAGGCAGCCGAGATAAAGTTGGGATTAATCACATTCATTTATGTGACTTCCCTACTCTCGGCTCTGAAGCTTTGGCCTCTGAAACTCTAGAGTCTGAAATCTTGGCTTCTTTCTTTTTGAACATTTCCAGCATGCGTCGGGTGACTAGAAAACCACCAAAAATATTAATCGAGGTTAAAAATACTGCGATTGTCCCCAAAATACTGGTTAAATTTAAAGTTTCAGCATCAATGCTCACAGTTTGCAGCATAGCGCCCACAATCACAATACCCGAAATGGCATTAGTCACTGACATCAGTGGCGTATGCAACGCAGGTGTCACTGTCCATACCACGTGATAGCCCACAAAAATGGCTAGCACGAAAATGGTAATATTCTGCATGGTGATTAATTCGGTCATAAGCGCTTTCCTATTTCTTTTCAGTCACTATTTTTTAATTAATTGGCCGTCTTTGCACATCAAACTTGCCGTTACTAACTCGTCATCCGCAGGTAAGTATAATTTGCCCTCTGAAATTAATAGCTTCAAAAATTCTAAAATATTGCGAGCATAAAAAGCGGAGGCATCCGCGGCCACCAAGCTGGGCAAATTGGTATAACCAACGATGGTGACACCATGCCTCACCACCACTTGATCCGCCTCAGTGAGCGGGCAATTGCCACAGCCTGTGTTTCCCAATATCAGGCTGCCAGACCTGGCTGCCATATCAATAATCACTGAGCCGGGTTTCATTTTTTCTACCGTTTCCGCATGCAGCAAAATTGGTGGCTCTCGGCCAGGAATCAGCGCAGAAGTAATCACAATATCCGCCTCTGCCGCGCGCTGTGCGACTAACTCTGCTTGGCGCATCATCCACGCAGCTGGCATTGGTCGTGCGTAGCCGCCGACACCGGCAGCAATCTCTTTTTCTTCTTCAGTTTCATAAGGCACATCTAAAAACTTTGCTCCTAGTGATTCAATTTGCTCTTTTACCGCTGGCCGCACATCGGATGCCTCCACCACTGCACCTAACCTTTTTGCTGTAGCAATGGCCTGCAACCCAGCAACCCCTGCCCCCAACACCAATACCCGCGCGGCTTTCACCGTGCCTGCAGAAGTCATGAGCATGGGCATAAAACGTTGGTAAAAATGGCTGGCAAGCAATACTGCCTTGTAACCTGCCACATTTGCCTGCGAAGATAGCACATCCATACTTTGTGCCCTTGAATTTCTAGGGAGCGCTTCCAGTGAAAATGCAGTAATGCCCTGTGCTGCTAATACTTGTAGCTGTGGCAAATTAAAGGGCTCTAACATGCCGATTAATACAGCCCCCGATTGCATGGCTTTGATTTCGCTGGGTTCTAGCGCACGCACTTTGAGAATTAAATCGACTTTAAACACCTCTTTTGCAGAAACAATCTGAGCACCAACTGCCTGATAAGCTACATCGTTGATGCTGGCACGTTCACCAGCGCCTTTTTGTATGCGGACTTGGCAACCTAAACCTATCATTTTTTTTACAGTTTCTGGTGTCGCAGCCACGCGTCGCTCTTCACTTTTTATTTCGAGAGGAACACCAATGATGATTAAGTCAGTTTTCATTTATCACCCTTTATGCCGTCACACACTCTTGATTAGCAGCCTTGCAAATCTCTACAAAGCTGTTTACTTCAAGCGAGCTTCGCCCAACCAACCCACCGTCAATATCTGGCATAGCAAACAGCGCCGCTGCATTGCTTGGGTTTAAACTGCCCCCATACAAAATCTGCACATTTTTGGCTATATTTGCATCACATCTTGCCACACGATTGCGAATAAATGCATGTACTTTTTGGGCTTGTTCTGGAGTGGCAGGAATATCTGTGCCTACGGCCCACAAAGGTTCATAAGCTAATACAGCCTTACTTAACACAGCCGCTCCAAAGCGTCGAATAATCGAATCTAGTTGTCGCCCAACTACATACTCTGTCCAGTCCGATTCACGTTCATCTGCCGATTCGCCCATGCAAAAAATGGGTGTTAAACCCGCTTTCTCAGCTGCATCAAAGCGTGTTGCGGCCGTGTCGTCAGTTTCGTGAAACTGTATGCGCCGCTCAGAGTGGCCGACGATGACATAGCGACAGCCATAATCGGTCAACATGTAGGCCGACACTGCGCCCGTAAGCGCTACATTTTCGTTGGCGCATAAATTTTGGGCGCCCCAAGCTACATTAGAACCTTGCAGTAGCGATTGAGCTTGCGCAATATAAGGATAAGGCACGCACACTACAAAATCCGCATGCTTTAAATCTTTCACGCCCACCTTCAAAGCTTCCAATAAAGCTTGGTTTTGGGCGATACGCCCATTCATTTTCCAATTACCGACTACTAATTTACGTCTCATATTTTACTCATTGGGTTAGTTGGGCTGGTTTAAGTTCGCCTATTTGATGATTGCAGCAAACTCGCCTTTTGCGTAGCGCGATGCCATGTTATCTAAAGAAATCACCTTAATTTTAGAAGCTTGCCCTGCACTGCCAAATGCCTCAAAGCGATTTTTACATACGCTTCTCGCGGCAATCGTGGCCGCTTTCAGAAATGCACGTGGGTCAAACTCGGCAGGGTGATGCACCATTTCTTTACGGATGGTAGCGGTCATGGCTAAGCGGATATCCGTGTCGATATTGATTTTGCGCACGCCATTTTTAATGCCCTCAACAATTTCAGAAACGGGCACACCGTAAGTCTCTTTTATTTGGCCACCATATTCACGTATCATTTGCAGCCATTCTTGTTCCACACTGGAGGAACCGTGCATGACCAAATGCGTGTTAGGGATGCGCGCATGAATGGCTCTAATTCTGTCTACAGAAAGTATATCGCCAGTGGGTGGACGACTGAATTTATAAGCGCCGTGACTAGTGCCGATGGCAATCGCCAATGCATCTACCTGTGTAGCTTTGACAAAGGCGGCGGCCTCATCAGGGTCGGTGAGCAATTGCGATTCACTTAAAATACCCTCTGCACCGCCGCCATCTTCTTCTCCTGCTTGCCCAGTTTCTAGTGAGCCAAGCACGCCCAGCTCACCTTCAACAGACACACCCACAGCATGCGCAGCTTCCACCACTTGGCGCGTCACCTGCACGTTATAATCGAATGTGGAAGGCGTTTTGGCATCGTCCATCAGCGAACCATCCATCATCACACTAGAAAACCCGCTTCTTAATGCCGTTTGGCAAACCGCCGCAGAAGCACCATGATCTTGGTGCATGCACAAAGGAATATGCGGGTATTGCTCAATGGCTGCTTCAACCAAATGACGTAAAAACGGTTCGCCGGCATAACCTCTAGCGCCGGCAGAAGCCTGTAAAATCACCGGGCTATCTACTTCATTGGCCGCTTGCATAATGGCATGAATTTGCTCCATATTATTAACGTTAAATGCGGGTAAGCCGTATTGATGCTCAGCCGCGTGATCGAGCAACTGTCTTAATGAAACTAATGCCATGTACAACCCTTTTAGTGTGTTCTTGTTTGAATGTGAATCAAGATTTAAGTTTTAAAGTTTACCCTTTTACTGATTAAAAAATTCAGAAACTTTGCTGATGCTATCAATCATTTTATCGGGATTCGCCTGTGCAATGTCACGCCCAGCGTTATAACCATACGGCACTACCCAACAAGTCACGCCAGCGTTTTTTGCAGTAGTGATATCAATTTCAGAGTCGCCAACAAACAAGCTATTTTCTTTAGTTTCACCTAAAGCTTCCAAGCAGTATCCAACCACAGTGGGGTCGGGCTTTTTGTAAGGTAATGAATTGCCAGAAATGAGCAAATCAAACAAACCTTTCATATCATGTTGTTCCAATATTTTGCTGGTATAGGGCTCTTCTTTATTGGTCACAATCGCTTGTTTAATGCCCTGCTTTTTTAACTTAATTAAAGTGTCTAATACAGTTGGGTATGGCTTACTCATTGTACCCACCACATGCTTATAGTGTTGCATAAAGTTTTCCATCACTTTGTTCCATGTAGCTTGTACATGAATATCGCGCTTATCTGGCCATGCCTGTTGCATAAGCCAAACAGTCCCGTGGCCTATCCATGCTTTTACTTGATGCTCGGTCACAGCGTTAAATTCGTATTGCATTAATGTCGCATTAACTGCCAAGGCAATTTCACTCGCCGTGTCAATTAAAGTACCATCCAAGTCATACATGACCAATGCCATATCAATGCGTTCAGATAGCAGTCTGCTATCTATCTCGTAACTGCATCAAGCGTAAAATCATCGGCGTAAAAATCAACTGCATGGCTAAACCCATTTTTCCCCCAGGCACCACCAGCGTATTTGGTCGCGACATCATTGAGTCATGCAACATGCTGAGCAAATAAGGGAAATCAATGCCCTTAGGCTCTGCAAATCGAATTACCACCATACTCTCATCTGCGCTGGGAATGTGCTTTGAAATAAATGGGTTAGAGGTATCCACTGTTGGCACACGCTGAAAATTAACATGAGAACGTGAAAACTGTGGACAAATGTGATGCACATAATCTGGCATGCGGCGCAGAATAGTATCTACAACAGCTTCAGGTGAATAACCACGCACTTTTTGATCACGATGCATTTTTTGTATCCACTCTAGGTTAATAATCGGTACCACACCCACCAGCAAATCCACATGTTGCGCTACATTAGCTTCATCGCCTACATAGCCGCCATGTAAGCCTTCGTAAAACAGCACATCTGCACCTCCCGCGCTGTCGCGCCAAGGCGTGAGCGTGCCAGCACTCTGTTTGTAAGGCGCGCCTTCAGCATCACTGTGAATATATTTCCGTACTTTACATCGCCCTGTTTCACCAAACGTGCTAAAGGTATTCTCTAATTCGGCTAGTTCATTGGCTTCTGGACTAAAGTGACTAAAATAATTGCCGGGGATTTTGTGATGTTTTTCGAGTAAGGCATCCATTTCTTTGCGCTCATAGCGATGCATTGAATCACCTTCAACCACTTGTGCGCATATATTTTCACGCCTAAAAATATATTCAAAACTCTCCATCACTGAGCTAGTGCCAGCGCCAGATGAGCCTGTAATTGCAATAACGGGGTATTTTTTAGACATACTATCCTCGAGTAACTATCCTTAAGTATATTTATCTGTAAAAAGTACGTTCATTAAATAGCGGGAAAGGCTCATCCGTGCCTTTATCAAAAGCTGCATGGTAGCGCTCGATATGCTCAACCTCATTTTTAGAGCCGATAATAATCGGGATGCGTTGGTGTATGTGTTCTGGTGGCACGTCTAGCATGCGCATTCTACCGGTCGAAGCGGCTCCCCCTGCCTGCTCGACCAACATGGCCATCGGGTTAGCTTCGTACATCAAACGCAAACGGCCAGGCTTGGCGCTATCTTTGCTATCCTTAGGGTAAAGATAAATACCGCCTCTGGTTAAAATACGGTGAACATCGGCCACCATGCTGCCTATCCAACGCATATTGAAATCTTTCTCGCGCCGCCCAGCTGCACCCGCTTTGCACTCGGTGATATAGCGCTTAATTGGCGACTCCCAATAGCGCTGGTTGCTGGAGTTGATGGCATATTCTTTGGTGTCTGCTGGCACCTGCATATCGGGGTGCGTCAGCAAAAATTGTTTGCTGGCACGACTAAGCGTAAAACCATGAGTACCCTGGCCTGTTGTAATGATCAGCATGGTACACGGGCCATAAATGGCATAGCCGGCTGCCACTTGTTGCTTGCCTGCTATCAGGTAGTCAGCTTCAGATAAGTCAGTTTTAATTGGCGATTTAAATACAGAAAATATTGAACCAATCGACACATTCACATCGACATTGGATGAACCATCTAGCGGATCAAAAAATACCAAAAACTCAGCCTTGTTAGTTTTATCTTTAACCGCAATCGGCAAATCAACTTCTTCAGACACCATGCCAGCCACCAAACCTGTCGCGGCCAAGCTGCTAGTAAATATCTTATCGCAAATCACATCTAGGGTGGCCTGCGTTTCGCCTTGTACGTTTTCACTATTTAATTTGCCGTAAATATTTTCACCAGCTTTATTTTCAATGGCACCGTTTTCAGTCAGCGCAGAAATAGCTTGTGAAGCTTCGGCTATGGCGCACAATAAAGTAGCCAAACTCTCACTGGCATGTGTCTCTTGCAAAAAACTTTCTAGGCTGATTTGAACTTTTTTCATATTGCGCTTTTTTGGCTACCCTGTTTTATTGTCTGTGATGTTGTGGTTAGTAAATACACGTGAGGCACGAATATCCGCTTCGGTAATGAGCGATAAATCTGCTGCCGTTGCCTGTTTTTTATTTTGGATAGCGTCATTAAACAATCGATTCGCTTGGCGTAAGCGCGCCCTATCCAAGGCATTGCGTATCGAGCGTGCATTAGCAAAATGTGGTTGCTGTTTCCGCCTTTGAATATATTCTTGCATTGCTTTTGAGGCGTTCGCGTCTAAATTGTAATGCATCGCATCACTCATCAATTTCGTAATTTCCAATAGCTCATCTTCATTATAGTCAGGAAAATCAATATGATGCGCAATACGTGATGACAGACCTGGGTTGGATTTAAAAAACGTGCCCATGCGGTCTTGATATCCCGCCAAAATGACCACCAAGTCGTCTCTGTGATTTTCCATCGTCTGCAATAAGATTTCGATGGATTCTTGACCATAGTCACGTTCGTTTTCTGGCTTATAGAGGTAATAGGCCTCATCAATAAACAGTACGCCACCCATGGCCTTTTTAATCACCTCTTTTGTTTTTGGTGCAGTATGCCCAATATATTGCCCCACTAAATCATCCCGCGTGACGCTAACAACATGATTCTGCCGAATGTAACCCAAGCGATGCAACATCTCCGCCATTTTAAGTGCCACTGTCGTTTTTCCCGTACCTGGATTGCCAGTAAAACACATATGCAAGCTAGGTTTAGCTGCCTCAATACCAAGCTGTAACCTTGCTTTGGTAATGAGCAAATAAGCTGCAATTTCTCGAATGCGCTGCTTCACCGGCACTAAACCGACTAAATTTTTATCAAGCGCATCCAACACCTCATTAATATGAGACTCTTCTAATAGCGCTTGAATGTCAATTTTATCGGTCATACTCTAGTGGCGCTCGCCTTCTGGTTTATCGGTCGCGTAAGAATGAATCGTATAACGTATATTACGCCCTTCGGTTTCTTGACGCACTAAGCCGAAACCAGGCTCGTTTTTAGGGCGGTTCACAATATAGGACATGGTCGGGCTCTCTACACCACGCACTGAGCTAAACGCCATCACACGAATGTAGTGATTAGGGAAAGTTTTGCGACAGTTATTCACCTCCATCAAAATCCCCGCTGGGTCTTTTAAATCGAACATCGGCGCGCCAAACATTTCCCAATAAGTGTTGCGTGGGTGCGGGTCATCTGTGTATTCGACCGATAGTGCCCAGCCTCGGCTAAGTGCATATTTAATTTGGGCGGTAATTTGCGTATCTGTTAAAGGTGGCAAAAAAGAAAACTGCCCTTGTGTGACAATTCCATTCGGGTTGGTCATCATAATTATTTCTCCTAAAAACTGGTTGTCGCGGTCGGTACGAAATCGGCTGTATCGGTAGATTCGTAGTTGAAGGTAATATCCTTCCAAGTATCAATCGCCGCTCGAAGTGGGCCGCACCATTTGGCAGCATCTTGAAGAATCTGCGGCCCTTCGTTCCAAATATCACGGCCTTCGTTACGCGCTAGCACCATCGCTTCTAATGCCACACGGTTTGCTTGCGCACCCGCTTGGATGCCTTGTGGATGACCAATGGTACCGCCACCGAATTGCAGTATCACATCATCACCCAAGTAGGTGAGCAACTGATGCATTTGCCCTGCGTGAATGCCGCCAGATGCCACTGGCATACACTTATTCAGCGAAGCCCAGTCTTGTTCAAAAAACAAGCCATGCTCAAGATTTTGTGGTGTATGGTCGTCCAGCAGAGTGTCATAAAAGCCGCGTATCATCGCTGGGTCGCCCTCTAATTTACCCACTACAGTACCCGCATGAATATGATCGACGCCTGCCATGCGCATCCATTTACAGATAACACGGAAGTTCATGCCGTGATTTTTTTGGCGAGAATAAGTTGAGTTGCCTGCGCGGTGCAAATGCAGAATCATGTCGTTCTGCCTTGCCCACAGCGCCATGGATTGAATGGCCGTGTAACCGATGACCAAGTCAATCATGATGATGACGCTACCTAATTGCTTGGCAAATTCAGCACGTTTGTACATTTCTTCCATAGTGCCAGCGGTCACGTTCAAATAGTGACCTTTAACCTCACCAGTCGCAGCTGAGGCTTTATTCACTGCATCCATGCAATATAAGAAACGATCGCGCCAATGCATGAAAGCTTGCGAGTTAATGTTCTCATCATCTTTCATAAAATCCAAGCCGCCTTTAAGGCCTTCATACACCACGCGGCCATAGTTGCGGCCAGAAAGACCTAGTTTTGGTTTAGTTGTCGCGCCTAATAATGGTCGGCCAAATTTGTCCAGTCTTTCTCTTTCCACAATCACGCCCGTCGCTGGCCCCTGAAACGTTTTAAGATAAGCCACTGGAATGCGCATATCTTCTAGGCGTAGCGCTTTCACCGCTTTCATGCCAAACACGTTACCAATAATGGATGCTGTTAAATTAGCAATTGAGCCCCCTTCAAACAAATCCAGCTCGTAGGCGATATAGGCAAAATATTGTGCCTCAATTTTAGTACCCTCGCCTGTATTAGGTACCTGCTCAACACGGTATGCTTTTGCACGATACATTTCACATGCAGTCAGTCGATCAGTCCATACCACCGTCCAAGTGGCGGTAGAAGACTCGCCCGCAACAGCAGCAGCAATTTCTTCTGGATCGCTACCTGCATGCGGTGTAATGCGAAACATAGCCAATAAATCAGTATCCTTCACTTGATAATCGGGCTGCCAATAGCCCATTTTCTTGTAAGGCAACACACCTGCTTTGTAGCGATCAGCGCCCTCTTTCATGGTTTCATTATTGCTGAGTTGATTTGCCATATGATTACCTCTCGCTCTGAATAAATCTTTTTCAAGATATAAAAATTAATACACAAGCCCACTTTAAGAGTGTTTAATGTTAAGGTAAAGTAATTATTATTTTATAGTTGATTAAGTTTTACTTAATGATTGGAGTTCTATGCGCAATCTAACGCTGCGTCAAATTAAAATATTCTTAAGTGCAACTAAACATATGAGCTTTACTCGAGCTGCTGAAGAATTGCACATCTCTGCCCCAGCGATATCCATGCAAATTAAAGAAATGGAGGATGACATGGGGGTAGCTTTGTTTGTACGAGAGAATAAAAAAATTGCCCTCACTACAGCTGGGGAGTACTTTTTAGTTTACGCGCGGCGTGTTTCTAGCACACTCATCGAGGCGAATAATATGATGGAGCGGCTACGTGGTACCGAGATAAAAGCGCTAAAAATTGGCTCAGTCAGCACAGCCAAATATTTTTTGCCACAGATGCTGAGTGAATTTAAAAAAGACTACCCTAATCTACAAATTAAAATCGAAATCAGGAATCGCCAACAGCTGATTGAGTTGCTACGCGATGGTGAGCTGGATATTGCGATTATGGGTCAACCACCAAAAGAGATGGATACGCGCATAGAAGCATTTGCTAGCCATCCGCATGGATTTGTTGCTAACCCGCAAAACCCGCTTGTAGAAAAAGTCAACGTTTCGCCAGAAGCACTCAACAACTTCGAAATTATTTCCAGAGAATCAGGGTCAGGCACGCGTGCACTGATGGAAAAGTATTTTGCCGAACATCGCATTTCACCCATCATTAGCATGGAAATGTCGAGCAATGAAACCATTAAGCAAGCCATTATTGCTGGGCTAGGCATCTCTTTTCTGTCACTGCATACCATCGGCAACGAGCTAGCCAATAAGCAACTTACTATTTTGGACGTGCAGGATACGCCGATTATTCGCACTTGGCATGTGGTGGCACTAGCTAAGCGTAACGCCTCCCAAGCAGCAGAAGCGTTTAGATATTTTATGCTGGAAAAAGGCGCAGAAATATTAACCAAATCTTTTCCTAGCATGTAAATTATTCACCCACTACTGTTTTGATAATTTAGTGCGATTGCACTTTTTTTGTGCGCAGGATAACTTGATGCACAAATAAGGCACTCGAGCTTAATGCAATATTTATATAATTAAATCAAACATATAACCAAAAAAACGTACATGGCATGACATTTGCTAACGCTTAGTCATGTTAAAAGTGATGATTATTGATAATGACATCAAACGTAGCAAACCTCTGAAGCAATCATTAATTGAAAATGGGTTTGAGGTAGTAGCACATGTTGAAAATACGATAAATTTAGAAGCAAAATGTTGTGAGGTAAAACCTGATATTGTCATTATTGATACTGAATCACCTTCTCGCGACACTTTAGAAAATATTTGCGTGATGACCATGAATGATTCACGCCCAGTGGTGATGTTTACGCATGATGGTGATAAAGAGAAAATTAAAATCGCCACACAGGCGGGCGTGAGTGCTTATGTAGTGGGCGATATTCCTAGTGAAAGGCTAATACCAGTGATAGATGCAGCAGTAGCAAGATTTGAAGAGTTCAAACATTTGCGCTCTGAACTCAATATGGCAAATCTTAAGTTGGATGAGCGCAAGGTGATTGAGCGTGCAAAAGGTTTAATGATGCGACAACGCCAAATTGATGAGGAAGAAGCGTACAGTTTATTGCGCAATATGGCGATGAAAAAAAATATGCGTTTAGCAGATTTATCGCACCAACTGATTGAAGCAGCGAAAATGTTAATTGTTTAAATGTATTAAGTAGTAATTCTGCCGCCCAACGATGGGCATGCAAGATAGTAATTACCATGCCAAAGCTGGCATAAATATTGTAATAAAAGACAAAGGCGTCTTAGTAATGAGGTTAACCCCTCGTTGTTAAGGCGCTTTTTTTATGGGTAAAACTTTTGTAAGTAACAATTTTTGTAGTTAAAAACTTTGAGTAAAAGGAAACAAAATGCGAGATCAAGACAAAACCGACGTGACAGTTGTTAACACAATAGACACCACCAGCTCAGTTGATGCTAGCCGTCGCCAGTTTTTCAGGCAAAGCATTGCAGGTGCTTTTGGTGCCGCAGCAGCTTTAAACATCATGCCAGCGGGAATTAAAAATATGGCTCATGCAGCAGGTTCAGATGCACCAGAAATTACCGAAGTTAAAATCGGCTTTATCCCACTGACAGATTGTGCCCCTATTATTGTTGCAGCAGAAATGGGTTTTGATAAAAAATATGGTATCAAAATCACCCCTTCTAAGGAAGCCTCTTGGGCTGGTATACGTGACAAAGTGGTGAATGGCGAGTTGCATGCCGCGCATGTATTGTATGGCTTGATTTACGGTGTTCAGATGGGCATTGGCGGTCAACAAAAAGACATGTCAGTCTTATTGACGTTAAACCATAACGGCCAAGGCATTACTTTATCCAATCAACTCAAAGATAAAGGCGTAAAAGATGGTAAAACCTTAAAGCGCGTGATGGCGAACGAGAACCGTGACTTTACCTTTGCGCAAACCTTCCCGACTGGTACGCATGCGATGTGGTTGAACTACTGGCTTGCAGCCAATGGTATTGACCCAGTCAAAGGCGTTAAAAATATCGTCGTTCCTCCACCGCAGATGGTGGCCAATATGCGTATTGGTAATATGGATGGCTACTGTGTGGGCGAACCTTGGAATGCGCGTGCAATTTACGACAAAATTGGCTACACCGTAGCAACTTCGCAAGATATCTGGACAGATCACCCAGAAAAAGTATTAGGTAGCACCGCTGAGTTTGTGGCAAAAAATCCAAATACAGCACGCGCCATGATGATGGCTATTTTAGAAGCAAGTAAGTATATCGATGCAACTGCAAATCGCGCCAAAGTGGCAGAGCTTATCTCTGCCAAATCATATGTCAATGCACCAAAAGATGTGATTTTGGGCCGCTTCTTGGGTGATTACGACAACGGCAACGGCAGAAAATGGAAAGACCCAAACTACATGAAGTTTTATAACGACGGCGCAGTACCATTCCCTTACTTATCTGACGGCATGTGGTTCTTAACGCAGCACAAACGCTGGGGCATGTTGAAAACGGACCCTGATTATTTAGGCGTTGCTAAAAAAGTAAATCAAATTGCACTTTATTCAGAAGCAGCCAGCCAAGTCGGTGTCTCTGTACCTAAAGACCCTATGCGTTCTAGTAAATTGATGGATGGCGTGGTATGGGATGGTAAAGATCCTGCAGCATATGCAGCAGGCTTTAAAATCAAAGCTTAAATAAGCCAAACAAATTTAGCCTAACGAATTTAAGGAGTTTTTATGAGCGTTGTACCTATTCATAAAGAGAGTAAAGACATGTCGAAAGCAAACCCTGAAACACCAAAACTAGCATTAGTTGAGGTATCGCCTCAGCCTCAAAAGCCTGTTAGGTCATGGGCAATACAAGGTAGCACGCTGATGGAGCACCTTGTGCCTCCAGTATTTGGATTACTGTTTCTGATGGCAATTTGGAGTGTGGTCTCGGCACAGTCGCAAGGCTTGCCAGGTCCCGTATCCACATACAAAGCGGCAGTCGTGTTATTTAGTGACCCGTTTTATATCAATGGTCCAAACGACCAAGGTATAGGCTGGAACATTCTTAACTCACTTAAGCGTGTAGCGGCTGGTTTTGGCATGGCGGCACTAGTTGGGATTCCGCTCGGGTTTATGATAGGTCGCTTTACGTTTTTATCACGAATGGCAGCACCCGTTATCAGCTTACTGCGCCCAGTTTCACCATTGGCTTGGTTGCCTATCGGTTTATTAGTATTTAAAGCAGCCAACCCAGCGGCGATTTGGGTCATTTTCATCTCGGCGATTTGGCCAATGGTCATTAACACGGCAGTAGGCGTGAGCAAAGTACCGCAAGACTACATGAACGTGGCCAAGGTACTTAATTTAAGTGAGTGGAAAATATTGACCAAAATTTTACTGCCCAGCGCCCTACCCTATGTGCTCACTGGTGTACGCCTTTCTATCGGCGTCGCATGGCTAGTGATTGTGGCGGCAGAAATGCTGACAGGTGGCGTAGGTATTGGCTTTTGGGTATGGGATGAGTGGAACAACTTGAATGTAGAACACATCATCATCGCCATTTTTGTGGTTGGCATTGTCGGCTTGCTGCTAGAGCAAGGGCTAATCGCTATCGCCAAACGCTTTAGTTATGAGGAGGCAAAACTATGAACGCTGTTGCAGATAGATATGTGTATCTAGAAGATGTGAACATGACATTCAATACTAAAAAGGGGACTTTTGAGGCGCTTAAAGGCATTAATTTAAGCGTTAAGGAAGGGGAATTCGTCTCTATTATTGGCCACTCTGGTTGTGGGAAATCGACAGTGCTGAACTTAATTGCTGGTTTATTACAACCAACAACTGGCAATTTATTCTGCGCTGGCCGTGAAATCTCTAAACCAGGTCCTGAGCGCGCGGTGGTGTTTCAAAACCACTCTTTGCTACCTTGGCTCACCTGTTTCGAGAACGTGCATTTAGCAGTTGAGCGTGTCTTTGGCAGCGAAACATCGGCTCAGCAAGATGAGCGCACCTACGCCGCGTTAGATTTAGTGGGCTTAAATCATGCAGTTGATAAACGCCCTAGTGAAATCTCTGGCGGCATGAAGCAACGCGTGGGCATTGCTAGAGCATTGGCAATGGAACCCAAAGTGTTATTGCTGGATGAACCATTTGGCGCACTAGATGCATTAACGCGCGCTGGGTTGCAGGATGAACTGATGAAAATCATGCAGAAATCTGGCGCAACCGCTGTCATGGTGACGCACGATGTGGATGAAGCAGTATTACTTTCTGATCGCATTGTGATGATGACGAATGGGCCAGCCGCTGGGATTGGGGAAATTTTAACAGTGGACTTACCAAAACCGCGCAACCGTTTGCAACTCGCTGAAGATAAGCATTACAACCATTTACGTAGTGAAATTCTTAAATTTTTATATGAGCGTCACGCTAAAAAAGCCGCTTAAGTTTAGACAATTTTTTAAAAAGGGATATTAATTATGCAGAACACATTAGTAACAAAAAACTGGCCAATTAAAACAATTACTTTGGCAACCTTGTTAGCAATCTCTACGCTTAATTCAGCGTATGCAGAAGATGCGCCAGCGCCAGAAGATGAATACACATTTATGGACGCTGTAAAAGAAGGTAAAAACTTAACTAGCTTTAGATTGCGTTACGAAGCAGTTGAACAAGATGGTGCTCAACCGCCTACTTTTGCCAACGGGACTGCTAACCCTACTGCAGCGCAAGAATTAAAAGATGCTGATGCATTAACTGTACGGAGCTTAATTGGCTGGCAAACCGCACCGTATCATAACTTCAGCATCGCGGCACAATTGATTAATGTGACCAAACTAATAGATAACTTTAACGATAGCACCAATAATATATTGGTTAATGGCGCATCAAATCAAAGCAGAAATATTGAATACGCCAAAGTGATTGACCCATCTTACACCGGTTTAAATCAACTATACATCGACTGGACAGGCGTTAAAAACACGCGTGTTCGTTTAGGTCGTCAACAAGTCAATTTAGACAATGTGCGTTTTATTGGTGATATTGGTTTTAGACAAGTCATGCAAGTATTTGACGGTGTTTCAGTATTAAATAAAAGTCTACCCGATACCGAAATTTTCGCTGCCCATTTCGAAAAAGTAACACAAATCACCACCGAACAACGTGATGGAAATTTAGAAGTCGCTAATATTAAATATCGCATTTCTCCAACTGAAAGTTTAGTCGGCTATGGCTACTTGTCCAATATTAATCAACTAGGGTTTGGTAACGCATGGTTTGGTGCAGGTGCGCTAAATAACGCTGGGGTACCTAACATTAATGCAGACCAATCAAACAAAATCTTTGGCTTACGTTTAGATGGTACACGTCCATTTAGCCCTAACTTTAGAGCGCACTACACGGCTGAGTACGCAAAACAAAGCGACTATGCAGATGGCGACAAGCGCATTGATGCACACTACTACAAAATTGGTGGCGGCTTAGGTTTTGATAGTTTCAACTTCCGCGTAGATCAAGAGTTATTATCCAGTAACGATAATGAATATGCATTCCAAACGCCATTCGGTACTAATCACTTGTTCCAAGGCTGGGTAGATAAATTTTTAGCAACACCAAGATCTGGCATTAAAGATACTTTTATTACCGCGACTTACGCATGGGGTAACTTCTTGTTTTTTGCCGATTATCACTTCATTAATGCTGATGAAGACTTCAACACCGTAGGTGGTGGTACGGCGACCAATGGTGACAAATACGGCAAGGAGTGGAATGTAGCAGCCACTTGGAATATCGACAAAAACTGGATGACTAAAGTAGAGTACGGCAAATTTACAGAAGATGACCGTTATGCTGCAACACCAAACGTTGCCAACAATGTTGCTGGCAACCGTGGCCGTTTTCACGATACTGAAAAACTTTGGTTAACGGCGATGTACACGTTCTAGAACATCTAGTATATAGATTAGTAAAATACTAGTAACAATCTGTGTCACTAAAGTTCAACTTTGGTGACACAGACAGTAATAAACAGAACAATAGATTGACTGACGCATTGGTAAAACGGCTTACCAAGATAACGCGTCAGTGAATCACAACTCCTTAGTTTTAATTCCCACCAACGACGGTGACCTCTAATAAGTTGCATCTTTTAATTAAAAAATAAAGGGGTAGTCATGTCCAGCAAAAGCACGCTCAACAAATATCTTGGCATTATATTTGCCGTTAGCCTGTTCTTAGTCTTCAACCTAGCTGTGCTCGGCCTTAACTTCTACACCTCATCTACACTCCATAATGATGCGGTGTCGATTAACTTGTCTGGTCGACAAAGGATGTTGTCACAACGAACCACCAAGGTGCTATTGACCATGCAAGTAGATGCAGCTCAGGGCAAGCTTGACCCTAAAAACACAGCTGAACTCAAAAAAGTGAGCTCTCTCTTTGATACCACGCTCAACGGATTCAAATCAGGTGGGACGGTAGTCGGTGGTGATGAGAGGCCTGTTTATCTTGAGAAAGTCAGTGATGGTGTCGCCAAACATTCTGTAGATGAAGCATTGCGCATTTGGCAACCATATAAACAGTTGCTAGTCCCCGTGATCAATAGCACGTATATCGATGACATTAGATTGGATATGGCGACAGATTACGCACGTGAGCATAATCTCAAGTTATTAAAACTGATGAATGACCTCACCACACAGCTGGAAAAAAACACAAAAACTAAAGCAAGAAACCTGCAACTGATTCAAACCATCGCAATGGTGCTGTCATTGTTGCTATTTGCCAACATCGTGTTCAATGCGCTGCGTAAACTGCGCTCCGCAGATGGCGAGATTGAAAAAGCGCAACGTGAAACTACCGAGATTTTGAATACCGTTAAAGAGGGTTTGATTTTGTTAGACCCACAACTTTCAGTCGGTAGCCAATTCTCAAGCTCCGTCAGCAAGATATTGCAACACGAAATTACTGCCAACATGCCTTTCATGCCAGTACTTGAGCAGTTAGTGTCAGCCGAGATATATGCCTCTGCTAAAGATTATATCGAGTTGTTATTCGGCAACAAGGTCAAAGAAAGCTTGATGCTTAGCCTAAACCCACTGACTGAAGTAAAAGTGCAGACCAAAAATGACACCACACCGCGCTACTTAAGCTTCCAATTCAACCGTGTGGTTGAAGAAAAGCGTGTTCTGCACTTGCTAGTCACCGTGCAAGACGTGACCGAACAAGTGACCCAGGCAGAAGAGTTGTCTAAACTCAAAGGTCAGTCCAGCATCAATCTGGAGTTACTCAAAAAGTTACTTCAGGTGGACACCTTCCAATTACGTCAATTCTTAAATAATGCACAGACTGGCCTAGATGCCTTGAACGTGATATTGGCGAATGCGGATAAACGCGCTGCGAATCAAGGTGAACTTGCCAATCAGTGCTTCCGTATTATTCACGCCATCAAAGGCGAGGCCGCGGCAATAGGTTTAGAGGCGATTGAAACACAGGCGCATCAATTTGAAGAAAACTTGGTATCACTGCGCAAAAAAACCAGTTGGGATGCACAAGAGATTTTAAGTTTGCCAGTGATGCTGAGCGCCATGCTTGATCAAATCAGGCAAATTGAGACGATTGTGAACGTAATTCAAGAGTATCGCCAAGTGAACAGTAGCGCCTACAAACCACCGACCATCTCGACCAGTGTGAGCAACAACTTAAAGCGCCTAGCCGAGCAAGTGTGCCAGAATCAAAACAAGAATGTTGAACTTAAGCTCAATCTTGATTTATTAGATCGAATGGAAACTAAAACTGCGCATCAATTGCAGCAGATTGCTATTCAATTGATACGCAACGGCATCTATCACGGCATCGAAACGCCTAGTATCAGGCTCGCTAAAGGCAAATCAGCACACGGCGAAATACTCATTAGCGCCCTAATGAATCCTGAGGGTGCCATTGATTTTATTGTACGCGATGACGGCCAAGGCATCGTGCCAAGTCGCATCCGTACCTCTATGATTGCTTCCGGTCGTTACTCAAATGAGATTGTGAGTCAGTTATCAGACAAAGAAATCGTTGGCAAACTTTTCGAGCCTGGTTTTTCTACTGCCGATAACCCAGATAAAGACGCAGGTCGCGGTGTTGGCATGGACCTAGTGCAGTCACTCATCAACGAAATTGGTGGCGACCTCAAAATAGACACCAAAGCAGACGTCTTCACCCAGTTTGCTTTCCGCCTTTCTAAACATGCTAAACCTTCTATTAACTTAAATGCTACTGAGGCCGTTGTATGAAGCTTATGATTGTCGATGACTCTAATATTATCCGGAGTCGTATTTCTAGAATTATGGTAGACGCTAGATTGCCGCCTATCGAGATTGTCGGTTACGCAAGCAATGGTGCTGAGGCTGTCGCTTTATTTATTGCGACGCGCCCAGAAATTGTGACCATGGATTTGACGATGCCAGAAATGGATGGCGTTGAATGCACCACGTTATTGGTTGAGTCAGACCCCACAGCCAGGATTTTAATAGTATCTGCGCTTAGTGACAAAGCCACGGCCATTGAAGCCTTGAAAAATGGTGCAAACGGCTTCTTATATAAACCATTTACCGATGATGAACTTGTCAACGCCCTGCTGGAGCTAATAAAAGAATGAGCGATTTAAGTGAAAAGGATATTGAAATATTCATCGAAGCTATTGGTGACTATTTCAAACAAATCACAAAAGAAAGTGCTTCTGTCGGCGTTGCCTATCTTGCCAAGAACGCATTTCCAATGAATGATTATACCGGTGTGATTACAGTAAGCGCTGATTACGAAGGTGCGCTCTACTTTTCGGCACCAAGCGCCATGTTGCGACATCTGCTGACGGCCATGAAAGAGACCAATCAATCCGATGAAAACCTGCTGGATGCGGTAGGTGAAATTGCGAATACCATCTCTGGTAATGCACGTAAGTACTTCGGTGAGAACATGGTCATTTCCATACCAGAAAAAATCGCATATCTACCTGACAATCTTAATGAACTAGTACGTCCCTATGCTTACGTCATCATCATTAAATGGAAGCATTACAGCGCCTCTTTAATTGTCGATATTTCAAGGAAAAGATAGCTGGATAACTATTATGCCCCCACATGAATTTGCCACACCTTTACATTTTAGAGTCCCAATTGCACTAATTTAGTGCGCAGAGGCACAAAGCGATCATTATGGTGCATATAACTTTTAGTCAAAAATATAAGCTCCTGTATTTAGGACGTTTTTAATAAGGCATACTTATTGCTTTATACAGTTACGTTTAATTAATGAAGTCTTAAATATAATGCAAAAAATGAAGTTAGTAGTGGTTGGTAATGGCATGGCAGGTATGCGCGTGGTGGAAGAATTGCTGAAAATCGCGCCTGATATTTACGATATTACCGTGTTTGGTGATGAACCCTACCCTAATTACAACCGTATTATGCTGTCGCCCGTATTGGCGAACGAGCAAACCATTAACGATATTATCTTGAATACCCGTGAGTGGTACGCCGAGAACAATATCACGCTGTATACCAGTGCGCGCATTAACAAAATTGATCGCAAAAATCGGGTAGCTTATGCGGAAGATGGCACTAGCGCAGAATACGATAGGCTTTTACTCGCTACTGGCTCTAAACCGTTTATGTTGCCGATTGAAGGCGCTAATTTAGAGGGCGTGATTGGCTATCGTGATATTAAAGATACTGATCAAATGATCGCAACTGCAAAAACACACAAGCATGCGGTGGTGATTGGTGGTGGCCTACTCGGACTAGAAGCCGCCAATGGCCTCAAAATTCAAGGTATGGAAGTCACGGTGATTCACCGTAACGAGTGGTTACTAGAAAAGCAACTGGATAAAACTGCTGGCAAAATGTTGCAAAAAAGTCTAGAAGCCAAAGGGTTGAATTTTCAGTTAAAACAGAATACTAAAGAAATTACAGGTAAAGATGGCCGCGTCAACACCATCCACTTTGCCGATGGCTCTAGCTTACCCGCCGATTTAGTGGTAATGGCGGTTGGCATTCGTCCTAATTTTAGCTTAGCTGAATCCGCTGGCATCTACTGTAATAAAGGTATTGTGGTGAATGACACCATGCAAACCTTCGACCCGCGCGTGTATGCAGTGGGCGAATGCGTGGCACATCGCGGCATCTCCTATGGCCTGGTTGCACCCTTGTTTGAAATGGCCAAAGTATGTGCCACCCATTTGGCGAATTTTGGTATCGGCCAATACAAAGGCTCAGTCACTTCGACTAAATTAAAAGTCACGGGTATTGATTTATTCAGTGCAGGCGACTTTGGCAATATTGATGACGGCCGCGAAGAAATTGTTTTGCACGATGCAGTTGGCGGTGTTTACAAAAAACTCGTCATCAAAGATGACAAAATCATCGGTAGCGTGCTTTATGGCGATACCGCCGATGGCGCTTGGTATTTTAAAATGTTGCGCGATGGAAAACCCATACACGAAATTCGCGATCATTTAATGTTTGGACAAGATTCACTCGGCAACACAGGCCATCAAGGTCAAGACAAAGCGGCAGCAATGACCAACGAAATGGAGGTATGCGGCTGTAATGGCGTGTGCAAAGGCACTATTGTTAAGGCTATTCAAGATCAAGGCTTGTTCACGATTGATGATGTTAAAAAGCAAACCAAAGCTGGCTCTAGCTGCGGCAGCTGCGTGGGCTTAGTAGAACAAATTTTAGCTTCAACACTGGGCGGCGGCTATGCGCCACCTTCCACCAGCAAAGCGGTATGCGGCTGCACGGATAAAAATCATGAAGAAGTGCGGGCAGAAATTCGTACGCATAAATATTTAAACATTCCCGATGCCATGAAAGGCATGAGCTGGCGTACGCCGAATGGCTGCGCGACTTGCAGACCAGCGTTGAATTACTACTTGCTCTCTACCTGGCCGCACGAAGCGGTAGATGACCCGCAATCGCGCTTTATTAACGAGCGCGTACACGCCAACATTCAAAAAGACGGCACCTACTCGGTCATTCCGCGTATGTATGGCGGCGTGACTAGCCCTGACCAATTACGCAAAATTGCTGACGTGGCCGATAAGTATGCCGTGCCGATGGTGAAAGTCACTGGTGGGCAACGGATTGACTTATTGGGCGTAAAGAAAGAAGACTTGGTCGATATGTGGAAAGACCTCGACATGCCATCAGGCTATGCCTATGCTAAAGGCATTCGCACCGTTAAAACCTGTGTCGGCTCTGAATTCTGTCGTTTCGGCACACAGAACTCCACGCAAATGGGCATCGATATTGAAAAGGCCTTTGACCATATGTGGGCGCCACATAAGGTCAAGTTTGCGGTATCAGGTTGCCCTAGAAACTGTGCTGAATCTGGCATTAAAGACGTCGGTATTATTGGCGTGGATTCTGGCTGGGAGATTTACGTAGGCGGTAACGGTGGCATTAAAACCGAAGTTGCGCAGTTCTTATGCAAAGTAAAAACTTCAGACGAGGTGCTGGAATATTCAGGTGCGTTTATCCAAATCTACCGCGAAGAAGCGCGGTATTTAGACAGAACCGTGCATTGGATAGAGCGCGTGGGCTTGGAATATGTAAAACAACGCATATTAGAAGATGCTGAAGGACGCAAAGCGGCTTTTGAACGTCTACTCTATGCACTACAAGGCGCGGTAAACCCTTGGGCCGAGCGTGTAGAAAAACGCGAGCAGCACAAAGAATTCGAAACAATTACGATATAAATATAAGCGCCACACCCCTTCTGCAAAGTGGCAGAAGGTTGGCATTTCAAGTCATACCGCAAAGGCGCGGATAGCAACAAATTAGATTGATTAGGGAGCATCATGCAAAAAAGTTTTTGGAAATCGGGGCATACCCCCACCTTATTATCTTCATTTTTATATTTTGATTTAAGCTTTATGGTATGGGTGATGTTAGGTCCACTGGCTGTACAAATCGCTACCGACTTGCAATTATCACCCTCACAAAAAGGCTTGATGGTAGCAACGCCGGTATTAGCAGGTGCGTTACTACGCATCGTGATGGGGGTTTTAGTTGACCATATCAAACCCAAGATGGCGGGCTTGATTGGTCAAGTGATTGTAATTTTGAGTTTGTTGCTAGCTTGGCTACATGGCATCCACACCTTCCAACATGCGCTATTACTTGGTATCGGCTTAGGCTTTGCTGGGGCGGCGTTTGCCGTGGCACTACCGCTAGCGTCCCGCTGGTATCCACCAGAGCACCAAGGCACAGCCCTAGGCATTGCTGGTGCTGGTAACTCAGGCACTGTGTTTGCTGCTTTATTCGCACCGGGTTTGGCGGTAGCTTATGGCTGGAACAATGTATTCGGCTTAGCGCTCATTCCGCTTGGCATTGCACTAGCGGTCTACATGATTTATGCAAAAGACAGCCCGGATACACCACCGGCAAAATCACTCAGTCAATATATTTCGATTCTAAAAGACAAAGATGCATGGTGGTTCATGTTCTTTTATAGCGTGACTTTTGGTGGCTTTGTAGGCTTGGCATCATCACTCACTATTTATTTTAATGATTTATACAGCCTGGGTCCTGTAGCAGCTGGTTACTGTACGGCTGCAGCCGTGTTTGCGGGTTCACTGGTGCGCCCAATCGGCGGCTTGATTGCTGACCGCATTGGCGGTATCCGCACTTTACTCACGATGTATGCTATTGCTGCAATATTGTTGTTTATCATGAGTTTTGGTCAGCCGACCTACCAACTAGCTCTGGCAATTGTCATTCCGGTGATGGCAGCATTAGGTATGGGTAACGGTGCTGTGTTCCAATTAGTACCACAACGTTTTCGCAAAGAAATCGGTGTCATGACAGGCTTGGTAGGCATGGCTGGTGGCGTGGGTGGTTTTTACTTAGCCGCGAGCCTAGGTTATTTCAAACAATCCACTGGTAATTACCAAATCGGTTTAATCATCTTTGCTGGTTTAGCTGTATTGGCGATAATAGGTCTGGCTGGCGTAAAAACGCGCTGGAGAACAACTTGGGGCAGCGCGACAGCAACATCAGCAAAAGTGTAAACTAGCGACATGTCGCCAAAGTTTGTATGTCTTTAGAATTTGAAATTGGCCAATCCAGCCGAACAGGTCCACGTGCGCGCAACGAAGACTATGTAGGCGTAGTTACGCCTAGCAATGAGCATCTCAGCATTAAAGGTGCGCTCATTGCTGTGGCTGATGGCGTAAGCGGCAGTGCGGGTGGTGGTGAAGCCTCAGAGATGACGGTACGCACAATTACTGCTGACTACTATGCGACCCCTGACACCTGGGAACCCCCTACCGCACTTGAAAAAGTGATTACTGCGGCGAATCGCTGGCTTATTTCACAAGCGAGTGCCAATCGCGATTTAGCTGGCATGGCCACAACACTGTCACTGGTTGTTTTACGTGGACAGCGCTATTATTTAGCACATGTGGGCGATACCCGTATCTATTTGCTGCGTGGTGGTGTGCTTAAACAGCTTACCACCGACCATGTCTGGGATAGGCCTGATATGCGCCATGTGCTTAAGCGTGCCGTAGGGTTGGATGCACATTTAGCCATTGATTTTGCTGAGGGCGCGTTGCAAGCAGGTGATATATTTACGCTACTAAGCGATGGTGTATGGGAAACTTTGGGCGATAAAGCGATACATGAAAGCTTGTTAAAGTTTAATAGCGCCCAGATGGTGGCAGAGCACTTAACCAAAACAGCGCTAGACAAACAAAGTGCAGACAATTCCACAGCAGTTGTCATTAAAATTAACGCACTTGGCGCAGATACACTGTCTGAACGTATTGCTGGAGGAAAGCACCTCGCCCTGCCAGCAAAACTTAGTAACGGTGAATTGATTGATGATTTTGAAGTCGTTGAGTTACTACATGAATCGCGTGCGAGTTTATTGTATAAAGTGCGCAAAACGCATACTAAACAGCTTTTTGTACTTAAAACTTTACAACCTTTGTTAGCCAATGACGTAGAAAGTATTAACGGCTTGCTAAACGAGGAGTGGCTGGGTAAGCGCGTGGTTTCACAATTTATACCACAAGTGTTGCCACTTTCAATGGAGAAACGCAGCAAGCTTTACTTTGTAATGAGCTGGTTTGAGGGTGCCACTTTGCAGCAACGCCTGAATAGCGGCCATTATTTTACCGCAGCTGGCACAGCAAAGATTGCCATTGACATGCTGCGTGGTATTGGCGCGTTACATCGGCTTAGCATTATTCATCGCGACATTAAGCCTGCCAATATCCACCAAGCCAACGACCAACGCTTACGCATTTTAGATTTAGGCGTGGCGCTTAGTACCAGCAGCGAAACTTTAGCTGTGACGCAGAATCCAGGTACGCCCAGTTTTATGGCCCCAGAGCTGTTTGAAGGTGATAGCGCCAACGCACAGACTGATATTTACGCAGCTGGCGTGACGCTTTATCACTTATTGACGCGCAAATACCCGTATGGCGAAATTGAGCCGTTTCAACACCCAAAATTTGGAGAGCCTACGCCATTGACGCGATATCGCCCCGATATCCCCTACTGGTTAGAAAATATTGTGCTTAAAGCGGTTGCGCGTGAGCCGAAGGCAAGATTTGAAACCGCAGAGGAAATGCTACATGCCCTAGAAGTGGGAGAACTTAAACCCATTCTAGCACCCGCACGCACTCCCTTAATTGCGCGCGCAAGACTGGTAAAATGGCAGTGGATAGCCATTTTTTCTTTCGTTATAAATGTATTATTGATTTATTTATTGTTAGTTTCATAAGGTTGAATATATGAGTAATTGGGTTAAAGTTGCGCCGTTTGATGAGATTCCTAAATTAGGTGCGCGCGTGGTGCGCACCAAAGATAGCGAACAAAAAGAATTTGATATTGGCGTATTTCGCACAGAAGATGATCGCATTTTTGCGATTAATAACACCTGCCCCCACAAGGGCGGGCCTTTATCACAAGGTATTGTTTACGGTGACAAAGTCGCTTGCCCACTGCATTCTTGGAAGATAAGTTTGGTGGATGGTAAAGCCGAAGAGCCCGATGTAGGCGAGACTGCATGTTTTAATACCAAGATTGAAGATGGTTTTGTTTATTTGGAATTAAAAGCTTAAGCTAGCTTATGGTTGCAAATTCAATAGAGAGTAAATTCACGAAATCTACCTGCTGCTACTGCGGTGTGGGCTGCGGCGTGATTATTGAGTCTAAGTCAGAATCAGGGCTCGACAAAATCATTCATGTAAAAGGTGACCCTGACCACCCTGCTAATTTTGGCAGGCTTTGCACCAAGGGCTCAACTTTACACTTAAGTGTAAAGCCAGATAACCGTGCGCTTTACCCTGAAATGCGTTTAACTCGTGAAGCAACACGTAAGCGTGTTTCGTGGGATGTCTCGCTTGATTATTTAACCGAGAAATTTGCACAAACCATTGAAAAACATGGCCCAGATTCAGTCGCATTTTATATTTCAGGCCAACTCCTTACTGAAGATTATTATGTGTTTAACAAACTCGCCAAAGGCTTGATTGGCACCAACAATGTCGACACTAACTCAAGATTGTGTATGTCTTCTGCTGTGGCTGGCTACAAGGCCACACTAGGTGCAGATGCACCCCCCGCATGTTACGAAGATATTGATCACACCGATTGCTTATTTATTGCCGGCAGCAATACGGCATTTGCACACCCGATTATTTTTCGTCGCATTGAAGATGCCAAAGCTAAGAATCCGAATCTGAAAATTATCGTAGTCGATCCGCGTAAAACCGATACTGCGCAAACGGCGGATTTACATTTAGCCATTTTACCTGGCACCGATGTAGCCTTATTTAATGGTATGTTGCATGTAATGTTGTGGGAAGGCTTGTTGGACATGGCATACATCAATGCGCATACCAATGGCTTTGATGCATTGAAAGAAACTGTGCGTGAATACACACCGAAAATGGTGGCCGATATTTGCGGTATTAAGGAAACTGACATCATCACCGCCGCCAAATGGTTTGGCAAAGGACCCAGCCTGTCTATGTATTGCATGGGCCTGAATCAAAGCATCCACGGTACTGAAAAAAATGCTGCGCTCATTAATCTACACCTTGCCACTGGGCAAATTGGCAAGCCTGGCGCAGGCCCCTTCTCACTGACTGGTCAGCCCAACGCGATGGGCGGGCGTGAGGTTGGCGGTATGGCAAATTTACTCTCTGCACATCGAGATTTAGCGAACGCCGAACATCGTGCAGAAATCGCCAAGCTTTGGGGGGTGGCTGATGTGCCTGAAACCCCAGGCAAAACCGCAATTGAAATGTTTGATGCTGTCAAAAAAGGTGAAATTAAAGCGATTTGGATTGCCTGTACCAACCCTGCACACTCGATGCCAGATTTGAACGGCGTGCTGGAATCGTTAAGCAATGCAGAATTGGTGGTGGTACAAGATGCGTATAACAATACCGATACTTGCGCTTACGCCGATGTGCTCTTACCCGCCAGCACCTGGGGCGAAAAAGAAGGCACAGTCACCAATTCTGAACGGCGTATTACGCGCGTTAACCCTGCCATCGCAGCGCCTGCAGAAGCGCGCCACGATTGGGCCATCATGGTAGATTTTGCGCAGCGTTTAGAAAAGCGCTTAACGAAGCGCTCCCAACTATTTGCATTTAACACCACAGAAGATATTTTTAATGAACACCGCGAAACCACGCGTGGCAGGGACTTGGACATTACTGGTTTAAGCTATGCGTTGCTCAATGAAAAAGGTCCACAACAATGGCCTTTTAAAGAAAATGAATCGCAAGGTTTGGCGCGCCTATATGCCGATGGTGTGTTTCAAAAGCCCGATGGCAAAGCACAATTTGTGAATGCCGTGTATAAAGGGACTGCTGACAAAACCGATGCACGTCATCCGCTGCATTTGCTCACTGGGCGTTTACGCGATCAATGGCATGGCATGAGCCGTACCGGCAATGTTGCGCAGCTATTCAATCATGCGGAAGAGCCAGTAGTACAGATGAGCAGCGATGACATGATGCGCCGCAATATTAAAAATGGTGACATTGTAAAAGTACAAAATAAGCGCGGCAGTTTAGTATTGCCAGCACAAATGAGCGATGAAGTGAAGCCTGCACAAACGTTTATTGCCATGCATTGGGGTAGTCAATTTATGCATGGCTTAGGTGTAAATGCGCTGATGCCACCCAACTTTGATAAAACCTCTAAACAACCAGAGCTAAAACACACCGCGATTAAACTTGAAAAGCTCGAATTGCCTTGGCGCATGACAATAATGCGCAGCTGTCAGGATTTAACCTTATTAACCAAAGTGCGCGAGCTAATGAAGCAATTTACTTACGCAAGTTGTGGATTATTTGGGCGTGAAACTGATTCGAACAAAGCCGGTTTGTTAATTCTGCGTGCCGCACACGAAACGGCGCCAGTGCTAGAATTAATTGAGCAAATTGATGCTATTTTAGGCATGACAGACGATTCACCATGCCTGAATTACAACGATGCCAAGCGTGACATTAGTAAGCGCATTTTGGTTGAAAATAATCATGGCAAAGCTGAGGTAACGGGTGTCCGCCTGATGGGTGAAACGCTAGCGACTGATTGGCTAAAAGAAGTCATGACCACTGGCCAATTTAGCGATGAAGCACATTACAGAGCTTTCAGCCGCTGGGCACTGGCACCAATATCGGCACCACCTTCAGGCCAAGTTGGGCGCGGCAAAATTGTGTGTAACTGCTTGGATATTTCGCAAAACGAAATTGTGGAAAACATTCAGTTGGGTGCCGACTTAATCACCCTACAAAACAAACTTAAATGTGGCACCGAGTGCGGATCGTGCATGCCAGAACTGAAACGCCTAGTGCAAACGCACGGTAAATATTAAGAGTGCAAACGCACGGTAAATATTAAGAGTGCAAACGCACGGTAAATATTAAGAGTGCAAATGCACGGTAAATACTAAAAGCGCATACGCATTTAAAAGCCAGCGCCTAATACCAATAGAAAATGATGTTTATTCTTCCTCTGCCTGAATATCTCCGTCTCTTGCTTGTTTTTTAAGTACACGATATAAAACAAAACCACCAGTGAGCAACAGCAAAAATGGTCCAAACCAGAGTATCGCTGTGACATTATTCATTGGTGGACGATAGCGCACAAAATCGCCATAGCGCGCGACTAAGTAGTCGACAATTTCTTGATCGCTTTTACCAGCACGCATCTGGGTGCGAATTTCATTACGCAAATCTTCGGCCAAAGGTGCATCAGAATCTGCCAGTGTAGAATTTTGGCATACCAAACAGCGTAACTCTTGCGACATCGCCTTTAAGCGCACTTCCAACGCAGGGTCATCGCTAATTGGCTTGGCTTCGCCTGCGTATGCAACAGCAAAAGCATGTGTAAAAAGAAAAATTAGAATAATTAGTTTTTTCATTTTACTGGTTTTTTCATTTAATTAGCGCCTTAAACGCCCAATTCTTTCAGTAACGGCACAACTTTTGTCAGCAAAATTTCTGGTGTAAGTGGACCAATATGTTTATAACGAATAATGCCAGCTTTATCAATTAAATAAGTCTCCGGCACTCCATACACGCCATAATCAATGCCAATCTTACCATCGGTATCGGTAATGACTTTATTGTACGGATTACCCATAGCGATAAGTACCTGTTGCGCTTCGGCATCGACATCTTTATAAGCCAAGCCATGCATCACAATCCGCTTGGTTTGCGCCATATCCATCAGTAGCGGGTGTTCATCTCGGCAAGCCGCACACCAAGATGCCCACACGTTCAGCAGCCAGACTTGGCCTTTCATGTCTGCACTATTAAAACGTTTGCCTGCCTCACCCAATATCGGCGCTGTGAATACAGGCGCTGGCTTGCCTACTAAAGGAGATGGCACTTCACGCGGGTTTAAAAATAAACCTTTAGTCAAAAAACCTACTGCCACTAAAAATAAAGCGAGTGGGATTAAAAATTTTAGCGTTCTGTTCATGGTGAGATTTAGAAAACTTCTTCGGCTCGACTGCTTAGGTTTTTATTCGCGATGCGGTAGCGTCTATCCAGCAACGCCAATAGGCCACCAAGCGCCATAATAATGCAACCAGCCCATATCCATTGCACGAAAGGTTTAATGTAAATACGCACACTCCAGGCACCTTTTTCTAGGGGCTCACCCAGTGACACATATAAATCTTTGAACACACCAGGCTCAATATCCGCCTCGGTCATGGTGGCACCTTGCACAGGATAAAAGCGTTTTTCTGGGTACAATAAGGCAATTTGTTTGCCATCCTCGGTCACAACAAACTTACCTTGCGATGAAATATAGTTAGGGCCTTGAATTTTCTGCGCGCCTTTAAAGACAAAGGCTAAATCACCTATTTTTGCAACATCGTTCACTTCCATGCGCAAATCTTGCTCGCTCTCATAGCCTTTAACTAAAGTCACCCCTAACACAAACACGCCAATGCCTAAATGTGCCAGCAACATGCCGTAAAAAGCCAACGGAATATTTTTTAAGTTTTCAAGCAAACTAACACTGGCCAGTTGCTTGGCTTTAATTCTATTTTGTAGCAAAATTAAGGTGGTACTCACAATCCAAGCCCCCATAAACACACCCACGGCGGCCATCAGTGAGATTTTCCCAAGCACAGATGGCACTAGTAAAGCAGATACAACACTTATCACAGCAGCTAGTTTTAAGCGCGTACCAATCTCAGGGATGCTGGCTTTTTTCCACTTAGCCAGTGGCCCCAAGCCCATTAAAAACAGGCCTGGCGCCATAATTGCAACAAAAACCGCATCGAAATAAGGGGGGCCAACGGATATTTTTCCTCCACCCAGCGCATCAATCAATAATGGATACATGGTACCAAGCAGCACCGAGCCAGCCGCCGTCACTAGCACTACGTTGTTCGCCAGCAAGAAAGATTCGCGCGACACCACGTCGAACTTTTCGCCCAAGCCCACGTTTGGTGCACGTAGCGCAAACAGCAGTAACGCTCCGCCAATCACAATCACCAAATACAGTAAAATAAATAGGCCTCGACTTGGGTCAGTGGCAAACGCATGAACCGATGTCAGCACGCCAGAGCGCACTAAGAATGTCCCCAGCAAGCTCAATGAAAATGCACAGATTGATAGTAATACAGTCCACACTTTAAATGCACCTCGCTTTTCAGTGACGGCGAGCGAGTGTATAAGTGCCGTGCCCACTAACCACGGCATAAACGAAGCATTTTCGACCGCATCCCAAAACCACCAACCACCCCAGCCTAGCTCGTAATAGGCCCATTTGCTGCCAAAAGCAATCCCCAACGTCAAAAACGCCCATGCCACTGTTGTCCAAGGTCGCGTCCAGCGTGCCCAAGCATTGTCTAGTCTGCCATCTAACAATGCAGCGATAGCAAACGCAAATGCAACGGAGAAGCCAACATATCCCATATAGAGCACGGGCGGATGAAACACCATACCTGGATCTTGCAACAACGGGTTTAAATCTCGCCCATCTAAGGCTGCGGGGATGAGCCTATCAAATGGATTAGACGTGAATAAGATAAAAGCCAAAAAGCCAACGCTGACCAAGCCCATGACAGCAATGAGTCGAATTCTAAAACTATCGGGTAGGTTTTTTGCAAACAAAGTGACCGCAATCGTCCATATCGACAAAATGGCCACCCATAACAGCATGGAGCCTTCATGTCCACCCCACACAGCGGCTAGACGATACATAGTAGGTAATTGCGAATTGGACGTGGAGGCTACATACAGCACCGAGAAATCGTTGATGTAAAACGAATACATTAAAATAGCAAAGGAAATTAAAATTAGTAGCGACTGGGCTCTAGCTGTTGGTACAGCTAAATTCATCAAGGTGGTTTTGTTTTTCCAGACGCCAACTAGTGGCAAAGTGCCTTGAATGATGGAAAGAATAAATGCAAGAATAAGCGTGAGCTCGCCGATGGCAGGAATCATTTCGCACCTTCCGTAGCATTAGTCATCGCCGCATCTTTTGCTTTTTGAGCTTTGGCAGCCTCAAGTGCGGCTGCGGCTTCTGGTGGCATGTAGTTTTCATCGTGTTTGGCTAATACTTGAT
Organism: Pseudomonadota bacterium; assembly: GCA_020053735.1. Classification (GTDB taxonomy): domain Bacteria; phylum Pseudomonadota; class Gammaproteobacteria; order Burkholderiales; family Methylophilaceae; genus Methylotenera_A. Next base: position 65,683 of record JAGVMP010000007.1, on the reverse strand, counting down.
TAGCAACAAACAGGCCGTCTTTATTCAGGCTACCCTCTGCCACCACGCCTTTACCTTCTTTAAACAAATCGGGCAAAATACCTTTGTATTGCACTTGCATGGTTTTTGCTGTGTCAGTCACTTTAAACTCCACGCGCAATCCATCTGGCAAGCGCTTTAAGCTGCCTTCCTCTACCATACCGCCGATTCTAAAATTGCCTGTTTTGGGCGCCTCACCACTGGCCACTTGCGTAGGTGAAAAAAAGAAGACCAAGTTACTTTTGAATGATTTGGTAAATAACACCACAGCAATCACCAGTAATAATAGCCCAAGCGCGATTAATCCAAATCTTTTATGACGTGCTTTCATACTTTCAATATACCTTGTTAAATAATGTTTTAATTAGTGACGCGCATTCAAGTTATTGCGAAACCTGCGCGATTTGTTTACGGCGTTTGTTGAGCAACCATACTTCAATCGCCATGGCCAGGAATGTAATTCCGAAAGAGCCCCACACATAAAAGCCATAACCGCCCATGGCTAAAAATTCACTGACACTGTTCCAATGCATACCCTATTCCTATGTTTGTCTAAACTATTTTTTTCTAATCAAACTATTCTTGACTAAACTGCAGTGTTTTGTTTTCGCGCTCTGCAATCTCGTTGCGCACCCGCATTAGAATCACAGCAATACTGTATAACCAAAAGCCAACCGCCATCACCAGCATGCCTTGCAACATAATGGCCGCCATAGCAGGAGCCTTGGTCAGACTAATAGATGAACCTTGATGCAGTGTGTTCCACCACTTAACCGAAAAATAAATAATCGGCACGTTAATCGCCCCAACAATCGCCAGTACTGCGCTGGCTTTATCGGCGCGGTTTTTGTCATCAATGGCTGCTTGTAGCGAAAAATAACCAATATACAAAAATAACAAAATCAATTCTGAGGTCAGGCGTGCATCCCACACCCACCAGGCACCCCACATGGGTTTCCCCCAAAGTGAGCCTGTCACCAGCGCTAAAAAGGTAAACATCGCGCCTGTTGGTGCTATGGCGGTCGCCATCATGTAAGACAATTTTGCGTTAAACACCAAGCCCATGCCTGCGTATAGCGCCATGAGTAAATACAGAAACATAGAAAACCAAGCCGCAGGCACATGAACAAAAATAATGCGGTATCCTTCACCTTGCTGAAAATCAGTTGGCGCTATCAACAAACCAAGATATAAGCCATAGGCAATTAAAACGGCCGCTCCTGCTGCGCTCCAAGGAATAATTTTTCCTGCCAAGGGGTAAAATGTTTTGGGTGACGCATATTTAAACCAGTTAATGCTCATGTCTAACTTCCACTTTTGATTCCATTTTTTGCTTCCGCTTTTAATACTTAAATTTGCAAATAACTTACTCTAACGCAATCTTGAGCGCCACGGATGACGCCAACGGTGCAAATACTAAAGACAACGCTAACACCCCGCCCAATAGCGAGACTGCACCATTGGGGCTCATACCAACTGACACTGCATTGACGGCGCCTGCACCAAACACCAATACCGGGATATACAAAGGCAACACCAAAATAGCGATGAGTACACCTGTGCCGCGTATACCAAGCGTGAGTGCGGCGCCTATGCTGCCAATTAAGCTCAATGCCAGCGTCCCCATTAGCAGCGACAGCGCCAACACCTGTAATTGCTCGCCCGTTAAATTAAACTGCAGGCCGATTAAAGGCGCCACTAGCACTAAAGGTAAACCAGAAAGCAACCAATGCGCGAGTATCTTCATGAGTACAATTAATACCGTTGGCTGATTCGACAACAGCAACTGCTCTAAAGTGCCATCGGCATGGTCGCTAGCAAATATGCGCGGCAGCGATAACATGCAAGACAGCAATGCTGTGACCCACAGCACACTAGGTGCCATCGCACTAAGTAATTTAGGGTCAGACCCAGAACCTAGTGGAAACAAACTAGCCGCAATGATAAAAAAGAAAAACACTGCAGTCACATCCGATTGGCGACGCAGTGCGACTTTAATATCTCGCGCTAAGATATGATAAAGTACGGAAAACGTACCGATTTGTTTGCCAGTTGTTAGATACGCCTCAGACATCAGGCATCCAGCTTTAACTGCATAAATTGCGGAACGTTCAAAATGAAATCTTGGTGCGAAGTCATCACCACCATGCCACCTGCATTGGCAAATTTTTCAATTTTGTGCTTCAGCAAGTCGGTGGCAACCGCATCCAAGGCCGTAAATGGCTCGTCCAAAATCCACAAAGGTAAATCTTGCAACCACAAACGCGCCAGCACTACCCGTCGCTTTTGGCCTTGTGACAGCATACGCGTTGGCAAATGCAAGGCTTTGGCCAATCCTAGCGTTTCTAAAACTGATACCACTTGAGGCTTATCAACTGCTGATCCCAACTGTGCTAGCGAAAACTGCAAGTTTTCCAGCGCGGTTAAATCTTCTTTTATGCCCGGCAAATGACCAATATACAATATGTTTTTACTGTACTCTTCTGCCATAACTTTAATGTCTTCACCGCACCAACTCACGTCACCTGCATAAGGATGTGTCAGCCCGCAAAGCGTGCGCAGCAGGGTGGTTTTGCCTGCGCCATTTTCACCTTGCAGATACAGTACAGCACCATTGTTAAGCGAAAAATTGAGCTGCCTGAATAACATGCGCTCACCACGCACCATCGCTAAGTTGGTGACCACTAAACTATGATTATTAACTGGTGAAATCATTTTGAATACAGCAAGTTGGTAGTAAAAATGCGCAATTTTAACATTGCGGCATTATGCCACATAAGACGTTGTTTACGCTGCTTTAACGCATACCCGGCAACTTGCCGCCCATCATACTGCCCATACCACGCATCATTTTAGCCATGCCGCCCTTACTAAACATTTTCATCATTTTTTGTGTTTCTTCAAACTGTTTTAGCAAGCGATTCACTTCTTGGACTTGTACGCCACTGCCATCGGCAATACGCTTTTTGCGTGTAGCTTTGATGAGCTCAGGTTTCCTGCGTTCTAGCGGTGTCATGCTATTGATAATACCTTCAATGCGCCGCAGCGATTTATCGGCATCTTCATTATTAACCTTGGCCGCCATGTTGGCCATTTGGGCTGGCATTTTATCCATCAGCGCACCCATGCCGCCCATTTTGCGCATTTGGCTCATCTGGCTCTTAAAATCCTCCAAATCAAACTTGCTGCCGCTTTTAATCTTGTCAGCAACTTTTTTCGCCTCAGCCAAGTCGACATTTTTATGCGCTTGCTCAATCAAGCCCAATACGTCGCCCATGCCCAATATGCGGCCCGCCATACGGTCTGGGTAGAATGGTTCCAGTCCATCCACTTTCTCGCTGACACCAATAAACTTAATCGGTTGGCCTGTCACGTGACGCACACTTAATGCTGCACCACCACGCGCATCGCCATCTAGTTTGGTCAATACAACACCTGTTAATGGCAAAGTATCGCCAAACGCCTTGGCGGTATTCACCGCATCTTGACCTTGCATGGCATCTACCACGAATAAGGTTTCGATGGGTTTTAGGTGATCATGCAGCGCTTTGATTTCGGCCATCATCGCTTCATCAATGCCCAAGCGACCAGCCGTATCAAAAATCAACACATCGTAATAATTTTTCTTGGCGAAATCGATGGCCTGCAAGGCAATATCCACGGGCTTCTGCGAGGCATTACTATCAAAGCAATCAATATCCAATTGCTTGGCTAAGGTTTGTAACTGGGTAATCGCTGCTGGGCGATAGACATCGGCGCTAGCCAGCAGGACTTTTTTCTTTTGTTCTTTAAGCAATTTGGCCAATTTAGCCGATGTGGTGGTTTTGCCAGAGCCTTGCAAACCCGCCATCAAAATAATAGCGGGCGGTTGCGTGGCAAGGTTCAAGCCGACATTGGCTTTACCCATCAACGCAGTCAGCTCATCGTTCACCACCTCAATCACCGCCTGACCTGGGGTTAAGCTTTGCAAGACTTCTTTACCCTGCGCGCGCTCTTTTACCTTGGCGATAAAGTCTTTTACTACAGGCAAGGCAACGTCTGCTTCTAGTAACGCCATGCGCACTTCGCGCATCGCGTCGCTAATATTATCTTCTGAGAGTCGCGCTTGTCCGCGTAAATTTTTGATGACGCCTTGTAAGCGGCCGGTTAAATTTTCTAGCATGTTGTATTACCTCTTTGAATTGCATAATTTTACATCAAGCTATTAAGTTTGACGCGGTTTTGCGCCATAATCATACTTATGATCACACCTATGCATAATTTTGGACAAACATTTATTCCGTATTTAGTCGTTGCGTTTATTTACTTTGCGGTTGCGGCTGATTTTTGGCGTGGCAACAAGCCTAATACAATCGCCTTTAAATTGCACTCGGCTATTTTGGCGCTGGGGCTGGTGGTGCACGGCTGGCTACTCTATCTAGAGATATTTTCGCAAGGCTTTAATTTGGGCTTTTACCACGCGCTCTCCGCCATCTTGTGGCTAACCGTGCTGATTTACTGGCTGGCCGATTTAGAGCATCAACTACATAGCTTGCAAGCGTTTGTGCTGCCACCCGCGGCAATTTGCGCATTATTACCAGCATTTTTTTATAGTAGTTATATTTTGCCGACAAATGCCTCTGGCCTATTTGTTGCACACATCGGCATCGCCTTGCTGGCCTATAGCTTATTCACCTTTGCTGCCCTGCACGCGTTGCTGATGTATTTTGCAGAAGCTAGCTTACACAACAAACCCAGTCCATTAAAGTCACTCGATTTTCCGCCTTTGATGGTGATGGAAAGCTTATTGTTTAAAGTCATTGGCTTAGGCTTTGTACTACTCACAATTACGCTACTCAGCGGCATGCTATTTAGTGAGCAGATATTCAACCAACCCCTGCAATTTAACCACAAGACGATATTTTCTATCGCTAGCTGGTTGATTTACGGTGGCCTGCTATTCGGTCGATTTAAATTTGGCTGGCGCGGAAAGAAAGCCATTCGCTGGACGCTGATAGGCTTTGCCTTATTGTTGCTGGCGTATATTGGCAGTAAATTTATACTACAAGTAATACTCAATAAATAAGCTAGTAATTTGTTGGATTGTATTTACTCGCGGCTGCATTTGCGTATTGCATAAATGCGCTAAGAGTTTTCCTCTCTTGCACTGACGCATGCACTTGTAATGTGCCGTTTTGTGTCAATTTTTTAAAATTACGTGCGCCTAATTTACCTGCAACCCCCACCAATTTCGCCCACTCTTTATGGGCAATCGCTGCTACATCGCCTTTGATATTTTTGGCGCTCTCCATAAACTTAACACCTACTTTTGCATCGCCCAGCGCATCTATCATCCAGCGGAGCGCAATATCAGATAAGCCCGCCTCTTTGTAACCGCCACCGACATCGGCATGCGCACCCACAAACAATGCTTGCTGAATTCCCTCCCGCTTATCCCACAAAGTTGGTGTAAACAGTAGGCGCATTTCATCCAGCGCCACCGCATGAAAGCCGTGTTTTACTTTGGGATTGAGCGCGTTATCGGCAAAGGCAAAACCATCTCTAATCTCTGCTCGATTATCGTCAAACTCAAAATCTGGAATCCCCAGCACACCTACGGTATCCCACACTGCAACCGCTTCAACACTGATGTTTTTGATGAAATCGTCCTCATCTATACTGTGTTGCAAAAAATAGTTTTTTAAGCTGGTGAATGCGGTGAGCATGTTCTGTAGCCTGTTTTTATAGGATTTCTGCTTAATCCCTTCGCGGTAGCTAAACCAAGCGCGAATGGCCATATCATAGGATTCATCCTCGCCTTGATTAAACTTTCTGGCCAGCAATCCCTTATTGGTGATTAAGCCAGCAAGCGCTCTGGCTGTGTAGGCGCCGCGGCTAAAGCCAATAATAAAGATTTTGTCGCCTTCAACATAATTTCTAGAAATAAAGGTATAACCACGCGCAATCCGCTCAATGAGGCCAAAGCCAAACGCACCACCTAACATTTGCCGGAGCTTAAAGTTGGAATCGCCTACGCCATTGATGTATTTAGAGATTTGTAAAACGACCGTGTCCACAATTAAGCTTTTTTCATATTCGGTGACGCGGCCAGTAAGTTCGGAGTGGTGGATTTTAGAAACATGCTTACCGGCAAGATGAGTAAACAGTTTAAATACATTCGAAGGTGCGTCTGAATCGTCCAGTTCATCGCCAGGCTTATTCCAAGTGCCATCTGCGCAAAAAATAATATTTTTAGCCATGACTTCTCCCCGTCAATCAAACAGATAGGTTGCTGTTTTATATGAGAAGTATAGCGCGAGAAAACTAAAAACTAAATGGACTGCGTTTTCAGGGCCGCAAGCTGATTTCTGGCCAGCGATGTTGTTTAGCGTGTGCAGTTAAAATATCGTCTGCATCGACTGCAACAGGATTGGTCACCAACTGCATCAGCGGTAAATCGTTATGTGAATCTGAATAAAAATAACTCGTCTCAAAATCCTGTAGATTTGTTCCGCGCTCAGCCAACCATTGATTCAAGCGTGTCACTTTACCTTCTTGAAAACTAGGTACGCCACTTACGCCGCCTGTATATTCGCCATTCACCATTTCAGGATCGCTACCAATCAGGTGTTCAACGCCATATGCAGTGGCGATGGGTTTAGTTACAAAGCTGTTCGTGGCTGTAATCACCACGCACAAGTCCCCCGCCGCTTTGTGTTGATTGACTAATTTTTGTGCTTTATCTGTCATCATCGGGCGAATGATTTTTTGCATATACTTCAAATGCAATTCATCCAAAAATGACTTCTTGTGCTGACTAAGTGGCTGCAATTGAAATTTCAAAAACTCGACAATATTCAAACAGCCGTTTTTGTAATCTTGGTAAAACTGCTCATTTCTATCGTGATGCGTCTTGGCGTCTAGCAATCCCTCGCCGATTAAAAATAAGCTCCAGTTGTAATCGCTATCGCCCGCAAGCAAGGTGTTATCAAGGTCGAATAAAGCTAAATTCAAAATCTACTCCGTTATTTTTAAACCTAAACAATAAAAATAAAGCCATGAGAACAAGGCGGCTTGACGCTGACAGTACGCATTGTACGGCAAGGAAAGCCAACACCGTTGTCATGCTGTATTTTCATTGTTTGCAGTTAATACTAAAAATACGCCTACTAAAATCACTGCAAGCGCGACATACTCTAAAATACCGACTTGCTCACCCGCCAGCCAAATACCCACTATAAAAGCGACGATTGGATTCACAAACGTGTTGCTACTGGCTACTAAGGGGCGCACGGTTTTAAGCAAATATTGATAAGCGCTATAAGCCACTAGCGAGCCCAACACGATTAAAAACAACATGGCGCCCCAAGATTTTACGCTGATTTTAGTTGGCCAAGTTTCGCCTGCCAGCAGGCTCCAGCCCAACAACACCAAACCACCCACTAGCATTTGGCAGGCTGCCCCCATTAAGCCTTTTGGCATGGCCAGATGTTTACTCCAGACAGAGCCAAAAGACCAACTGGCAGCGGCCAACAACAGCAATAGCGCACTTGTCATATCCCCTTGTAAGCTGCCTTGGGTGTTTAGTAATACAATCCCAACAAAACCAATGGCGATACCCAGCCATTCGCGGATGGTTATTTTATGCCCCCAAATGGATGAAAAAATCGCCATCCAGATCGGCGCAGTGGCAATGGATAGTGCTGCCACGCTAGAGGATACCGTTAGCTGCACAAAGCACACCGTACCATTGCCCATGGCGGGCAGCAAAAACCCCACAATGCCCGCCCCGCGCCATTCTTGTGGGGTTGGGTTTGGCGTCCCCATCGCCCGTAAAACGGCATACATCAACACACCTGCAATGACAAAACGCAAGCCAGCCATTAAAAATGGCGGGAAGCTTTCAATACCAAATTTAATAGCGAGGTAAGTTGAGCCCCAAATGAAGTAAGTGCAAAACAGCGCAAGCACTATTAATATGGTTTGATTTTTTGTGTTCAAATGAATGTTTATAATCGTTTTTTCATTCAAAAAAATAATCCGAGCGAAAAACAATGCTCTACAAGCCTTATAGATATTGGCTTACAGAGCATCGAATATGATGTTACAGCTGTGGATTCATTTTCTCTTCTTTGGAATAGAGTTTGTTTAAGCCATTCAAGTAGGCTTTCGCGGAAGCCACCACAATATCAGTATCGGCACCTTGGCCATTCACAATACGGCCGCCTTTAGCCAAACGCACAGTCACTTCACCTTGCGCATCGGTGCCGCTGGTGATGTTATTGACCGAATATAACTGTAACTCTGCCCCACTGGCTACCATGCTTTCAATCGCTTTAAAGGTGGCATCTACGGGACCGCCGCCATCGGCTTCGGCCCGTTTTTCTATGCCGTTATCTGACAAAGTAAGCACCGCATGCGGAATTTCGCCTGTTTGTGACGCCACTTGCAAGTAGACTAATTTGTAGTTTTCGCTGGCCTCATGCACAAACTCGCCACTGACCAAGGCGTGCAAATCTTCGTCAAAAATCTCTGACTTTTTATCCGCCAAATTTTTAAAGCGTGCAAACGCAGCGTTTAAAGCATCTTCACTTTCCAACTCAATGCCCAACTCTTTTAAGCGCGTACGGAAAGCATTTCTACCAGACAATTTACCCAAGGTTAATTTGTTGGCGTTCCAGCCCACGTCTTCGGCGAGCATAATTTCATAGGTTTCGCGATGTTTTAACACGCCGTCTTGATGAATGCCGCTTTCGTGCGCAAACGCATTGGCGCCAACGATTGCTTTGTTGGGCTGTACAGGATAGCCGGTGATGGTAGAAACCAATTTACTGGTAGGCACAATTTGTGTGGTGTCGATGCGCGTGGTTAAGTTGAATATATCAGAGCGCGTTTTAATCGCCATCACTACTTCTTCTAAGCTGGCGTTACCTGCACGCTCACCCAAGCCGTTAATGGTACATTCCACTTGGCGGGCACCGCCCATCACTGCCGCTAAGGAGTTGGCGACTGCCATGCCCAAATCGTTATGACAATGCGTAGACCATACCACTTTGTCGCTATTTTTAACGCGCTTAATCAATGTGGTCATGCGCTCGCCCCACGGCGCGGGAATACTATATCCAACTGTATCTGGCACGTTAATTGTCGTTGCTCCCGCTTCAATCACCGCATCAAACACGCGCACTAAAAAGTCGATATCTGATCGCACTGCATCTTCGGCAGAAAATTCAACATCCGGCGTATATTCCAACGCCCACTTCACCGCTTGCACTGCACGCTCAACCACTTGGTCTTCCGTCATGCGCAATTTGTTTTCCATGTGGATTTTGCTAGTGGCAATAAAGGTATGAATGCGACCATTTTTTTCGGCATGTTGCATGGCTGGCGTAATCGCCTCACCCGCACGGCGCACATCATTCTCGCTGGCGCGCGCAAGTGAGCACACAGTTGAGTTATGAATTAAACCTGCGATGGTGTGAATGGCATCAAAATCGCCAGGGCTGGCGGCGGCAAAGCCTGCTTCAATCACATTGACGCCCAATTTTTCTAGTTGGCGCGCAATACGAATTTTCTCTTCTTTGGTCATGGCGGCACCTGGGCTTTGCTCTCCATCGCGCAAGGTGGTGTCAAAAATAATAATATTGTCTAATTCTTTTGGCGGGTTCATTTGTGCTGTCCTAAATCGAATCTTTTTAATAGGCGAATTTTACCCGCTGAAGCAATTTTCAGCGAGCGTAAAAATACTTAATTTTGGGGTGGGGGTTAGTCTGCGCGCACGCGCAGACGAAGTGCTAGTGCACGTAGCAATGCGAGGCTTAATAATAAGCCTGCAGAAAGATAAATGTAGCTCTGGAATGTGAATGAACTCAACATAACTTTAGTATAGGGGCTTTTTACCTGCTTTTCAAGTTGCAGAAACTAATTAATTACTCACAGTTTTCTTAATTCGTGATTTTATCCACAAATAATAACCCGACAACGCATACACCAGCACCACGGTAAACAATACCTCTGGTGGGCTGGAAGAGACCAATACAAAGGCCAGCACAATGGCCAATATGGCCACAAATGGCACGCTTTGTTTTAAATTGATGTCTTTACCACTATAAAATTTTAGGTCAGAAACCATGCTGCCCGCTGCAAATAAAGTCAGCGCAGCGGCCAACCACTTCATCTCAATCACGCCAAAAAATATCTCGCGACCTGTCACGCTGTACTCGTTGGCTACCCACACAAAGCCTGCTAGCAAAGCCGCTGCCGCTGGGCTGGGCAAGCCTTGAAAATAACGCTTGTCTTGAAATGGGTCATCTAATTTGGTGTTAAACCTTGCCAAACGCAAAGCTGCGCAAGCGCAATATAAAAATGCGGCTATCCAGCCCAATTTTCTCAGTGGCCCCAACGCCCATTCATACATGATTAATGCAGGTGCCACACCAAAAGACACCATATCCGACAAGCTGTCGTATTCGGCCCCAAATGCGCTTGTTGTATTGGTCATACGGGCAACGCGGCCATCTAAGCCATCTAATACCATGGCGATAAAAATAGCGATGGCAGATTGCTCAAAGTTGCTGTTCATGGCCTGCACGATGGCATAAAACCCTGCAAATAAAGCAGCAGAGGTAAACAAGTTGGGCAACAAATAAATGCCACGCGAGCGTAAGCCTTCTTGCTCGGCGTTGCGTCTTGCTGGACGCTGTTTAGGTTCTACCATAATTTTTATACCAGCCTGTGTATGAGTAATTTAAGTATATCAAATGTTTAGCTAATTAAGGCGTAAAGAAATAACGCGTTAAATGAAAGAATATGGGTGCAGCAAAGCTAACCGAGTCCATTCTGTCCATCATGCCGCCGTGGCCTTGTATCATATTACCCCAATCCTTGGCCCCCAAACTGCGCTTAATGGCCGACATCACCAGCCCACCCAAAAAGCCCATGGTCAAGATAATTGCCGCCATCCCCGCACTTTGTAATGGTGTGAATGGCGTTATCCACCACATAGCAGCGCCAATTAATATGGTACTAAAACCGCCGCCAATCAAGCCTTCAAGCGTTTTATTAGGACTAACAATGGGAGCGACCTTTGTTTTGCCGAATAAATTACCAAATACATATTGCAGCACATCGCTTAGCTGGACGATAAGCATAAAATAGAATAACAACAGCGCATTTTGGCCGTCAAAATTTGGGATTTCTAGCAGTAGTATGGCTGGCGCATGGCTGATGCAATAGATACAAATCATCACTCCCCATTGAATTTTTGCAGCACGCTCTAAAAAATGCTCGGTATCTTGCGCCAATACAGATATTGAAGGCATCAGCAAAAACGCATACACGGGAATGAGTATGGTAAACAGCGCATACCATTCAATATAAATAAAGTAATAATGCAGCGGGATGAGCAGAAAAAATGCCAATGATAAGGTACGATGATCGCCTGCGCGGGTGGGAGTGAGTGTCATAAATTCGCGCAGGGCAAAATATGAAATTGCGGCAAACAGTAAAATTGCGCCAATTTTTCCCGCCAAAAACGCCACCGCAAACACTGCTACCATCACCCACCATGCGTTGACGCGGGCCACTAAATTATCTAGCACTTTTTGCGATTTTTCATTTGGAACTGCTTGTTTGGCAAGCTTGCTTTTTAGCAGCCAGCCAATGACAGAGGCAATCAACAACAAGCCTGCCACACCGCCAATGAGCCAGTAAAATTTATGCACTGGGTCTAAGTTTTCTAAAAAAATCATCATCAATTTATCCTAAATTAACTTCAAAACAGCGTCGCGGGCGCGGCTTAGAAACGCTTTTTTATGTTCAGCTGGTTCAAACTTTACTGCGCCGCCAAAGCGCACCGTGCATATCAGCGGCACAGGTAACAAACTGCCTTTGGGCATGCTGCGATGTAGCGTATCTAAGTACACTGGTACCAGTTTTACTTTGGGGAAAGCCTCCGCCAAATGGTACAAACCACCCTTAAACTCATTTGGCTCAGCCTGCGCACGGCGCGTACCTTCTGGGAAAATAATTAACGAATCACCCTGCGCTAGCGCTGCCAACAATGGATCGAGTGGGTCGCTATGTCTTGAGACTTCGCGCTCAATCAGCACCGCATTTAGCACTTGCAACGCAATAAAACGCTTAATCGCACCATGCCCCCAATAATCTTTGGCTGCCACTGGTCGCGTTTTAGCGCGAATTTGTGCTGGCAACGCGACCCACAAAGCAAGCGTATCAAGGTGACTAGTGTGATTGGTAAAATAAATGCTTTGCGCGTCGGTAGGCGCAGCATCTACCCAACGCGCTTGCGCACCAACTAAAGTTTTTATTAAGCCGATCAAGCCCAAACGGGCAATGCTAACAATCATTTTTGATTTAACTGTTTGGCGATTGCCAGTGTACGTGTCACACACGTAAGAGCAGAGCCTATCGCAATCACGTAGGCAGTTATGATGAGCGCATGATAACTATCGTTAAAATATAGCTCCGCCGCCCCAATGAGGCAGCCCAGCGTCATCACAAACATGCGGTGCGGCTTAGCCATCGGCCCGCGAAAGTCTTGCACCAAACCTAGTGCGCCACCCAACACGCGAATATAGGCGGTTTTTGCTGCCAACAATGCCCCAAGCCAGCCTAGCCAAGGCAGAAAAACGGCATAACCCAGTGCCACGATAAACAGCGAATCGGCGATGCGATCAGGAATTTCGTTATACAGCGCACCCACTTTGGATTGTTTGCCGCCCTCAACCGCCACCATGCCATCTAACATGTTGCATAACAAGCGCAATTGCACACATAGTGCCACTGCAAACAAAGTATTCGGGCCATGCGGCGGCGAATTTGGGCAGGCCAATAACCATGCACCTATTAGGGCAGGCAAAATACTCAGCACAGAAATAAAATTAGGTGAAACATCATATTTCACTAATAGGTTCGCCAACCATTTTGCCCAGCCTGCACTGCGCGTGGCCAGCGGACGGCGGTTATCTTCTTTTAGCGCGTTATCTTGTTTTTCTGGCATTTTTAGCCTTTCCCCTAATCGACAAAAACTGACTCTGTAAATTTAAGTATATCAAAGGCATGATAAAATCGCCGCTAATCTTTTAGCTGACACATCATGCAATTTACTCTACACAAACATGCTAGCCCCAATAATAATGGCCTTGCTCGTCGCGGCACTGTTCACCTAGCGCACGGCAAGGTTGAAACACCCGCCTTTATGCCAGTGGGCACATACGGCACGGTGAAGGCCATGTCCCCCTTAGAACTTAAAGAAATTGATGCGCACATTGTGCTGGGCAATACCTTTCATCTGTGGTTACGGCCTGGATTAGAGGTGATTGCTACACACGGTGGGCTGCACAAATTTATGGGTTGGGATAAACCAATACTCACTGATTCTGGAGGCTTTCAAGTGTTCAGTTTAGGTGCCATGCGCAAAATTACCGAAGAGGGCGTAAAGTTTCAAAGCCCCATCAATGGTGATACCTGTTTTTTAACGCCAGAAGAATCCATGCGCATTCAAAAGGTCTTAAACAGCGATATTGTCATGATTTTTGATGAATGTACGCCCTTCCCCGCCACGCACAAAGAGGCGAATGATTCCATGCAGCTTTCGTTACGCTGGGCAAAACGTAGTAAAGATGCACATCAAGGTAATAGCAACGCGCTATTCGGCATTATTCAGGGCGGCATGTTTGAAGATTTACGCGATGTTTCTTTAAATGGCTTAGTCGATATTGATTTTGATGGCTTTGCCATTGGCGGGCTTTCTGTGGGTGAGCCCAAAGAAGATATGCTGCGTATTTTGGCGCACACCGCACCTAAAATGCCACAAAACAAACCGCGTTATTTAATGGGCGTTGGCACGCCAGAAGATTTAGTAGACGCGGTTTCACAAGGCATTGATATGTTCGATTGCGTCATGCCCACCCGCAACGCGCGTAACGGTTGGCTATTCACCCAATACGGCGATATTAAAATTAAAAATGCTGGCTATAAGCACGATTTAAAACCTTTAGATGAAGATTGCACTTGTTACACCTGCCAAAACTTCACCCGTGCCTATTTGCACCATTTACATAAAGTGGGTGAGATTTTAGGCGCACGCCTTAACACCATCCACAATTTGCATTATTACCAAGTACTGATGCAAAACATGCGCAGCGCGATTGAAGCAGGTGAATTTGAAGTGTTTAAAACCACATTCAAAACCAAACGTGCGCAAATAAACGCTTAAAATAGATGCCCTGCGAACCGCATGGATATTGGCTTGCAGGCCTATAAACTTTCACTTGTAAAGATTACCCGCATATTCGTTCTACTGCAAGTAATAGAAACTGGAGAGTTTGTATCAATATCTAAAGACTCTCCGCGAACACCTTGCCACATAGCCAAATATTGATACGTGCCATATTTTTTACCTTTAATGGGTTCATCGACACCGCCTCGCCAAGGAAGAATAATCAATTCCCCACACTTGGCGGCTTGAGCTGATATTTCTTCTTTAAATGCTTTTTCTCTTCCACTTTCCCAGCAGGCAATTAAGCCGTCATCAGTACTCTTCCACGTTTCATCCCAACTCAAACCTCTACGTATAGGCTCTGAAATATCCCTAAATACTTGCATACCGCCTCTATTATTTAACGTTTACAGGAAATGAATTCGCCCAACAATTCTCATGAATTATCAAAATTAAACTTCCTTCACTTTTTAACTGCATGGCATCTTTTATTTTGTTTCCAAAACTACCATATTTCCATTTTTTACTGCCCAGCCCACCAACCACCACATAGTCAATTTTTTTACTCGTTGTGTCACTTACTGTGCCACCAAAACGTTCGGTAAGCTCCCTGCACAACATTTCCGAGCCAAACACAAAATCACCTGTAAGTACAAACCGTTTACCTTCAAACGAAATCTCATTCACATTATCTACAGCAAGAGAAGAAACATGCGTGTTATCTGCAAGCTCTGACAATGCCCCACCAACAAGTTGTTGAAGGGTGTCGATTAAATGCGTGCGTTCATCATCGGTAATTACTCCATCAGCAATAATGCTCTGAATGCGAGAGTAAAGCACATCCCCAGGAAAAGAATTCGATATTACATCGTTGGATTCTAGCCACTTATTAAGAAAATCAATCTCATTGTCATTTAACTCATTATCACAAATCAAACCTTGTGCAATTCCTATCAAAGCACCTAACGAACGATTTAAGTCATTTTGATACTCAGCACCTTGCTTAGCGAATAAATTAGACATTTTTGTTATCCTCAATTCTTGACTACCTACGGCTGTCGGGTTTGATTTTACTGTCATTTTACAAGTCTATCAAACTATTCACTCGGCCGCACTTATACGTCCAACACTCACTCATATATTAAGTCTGTGTTAAAATCCTGCGTTAATTCGAAACCTATTTTTTGAAAGTTATTATCATGCTGAACAATTTATTCATTAGCAACGCACACGCCGCCCCAGCTGCACCAGGTGGCGATTTATTTAGCTTTTTGCCCATTATTATTATTTTTGCGTTGTTTTATTTTATGTTGATTCGCCCGCAAATGAAAACAGCAAAGTTGCAAAAAGCCATGATAGATGCACTAAAAGCGGGTGATGAAGTGGCCACTGCTGGCGGAGTGATAGGTAAAGTGACTAAAGTGGGTGACCATTATGTAAGCATTGAAATTGCAACTAATACTGTGATTAACGTACAAAAACACACTGTGCAGACGATGCTGCCACCTGGCACGATTAAATCCATTTAAAAAATCAAGTCAAAAGTAAGTTAATCTAAGCACATAAAAGCTACGTCTTAATAAATCCTAACCAAATAAAATAACATTATGAACCGTTACCCCACCTGGAAATACATTTTAATTGCTGTTGTGATTTTAATTGGGCTGCTGTACACCATCCCCAATTTTTACGGTGAATCGCCAGCAGTGCAAGTTTCGCCCGCCAAGGCCTCGCTTAAAGCTAACGCAGAGCTGTTAAGCAAGGTGGAATCGACATTAGCACTGGCAGATATTAAATTTAATGGTATTTTTCTAGATGCTAACGGCGTGAAAGTGCGCTTTAACACGCCTGAAGAGCAATTAAAAGCTAAAGATAAGTTGAGCGCAAATTTGGGTAAAGATTACACCGTTGCGCTCAATTTGCTGTCGCAAACACCAAGCTGGTTGCTGGCGATTGGTGCCAAACCGATGTATTTGGGTTTAGATTTACGTGGTGGCGTGCACTTTTTGTTAGAAGTGGACATGAAAGCGGCGCTGGATAAATCTGCCGAAAGCAGTGTGGGCGATTTCCGCACCACGTTACGTCGCGAAAGAATCAACTATTTTGGCATTAGCCGCGAAGGCCAAAAAGTTGAGGTGAAGTTTGATAGTGCTGCCGAGCTGAAAAAAGCAGAAAAATTGCTAAGCAAAGACTATCCTGATTTAACTTATACCGACAGTGTGGCAGGTAAAGAGTTTGTGTTAAACGCCAGTATTGGCGAGGCAAACAAATTAAAAATTCAAGAATTTGCGCTGAAGCAAAACTTACAAACGTTGCATAACCGTATTAACGAATTGGGTGTTGCCGAGCCTATCGTTCAGCAACAAGGCTTTGACCGCATTGTGGTGCAGTTACCAGGCGTGCAAGACACCGCAAAAGCCAAAGAGATTTTAGGCCGCACTGCGACGCTAGAAATTCGCATGGTAGATGAAGATAAAAAAGATATGGCGACGCTTAAAGCGGCCGAAGAAGGTAGGGTTCCGTTTGGTGACGAGCTATATAAAGACCGCGATGGCAATCCAATATTAGTGAAAAAGAGTGTTGTGCTAACGGGTGATCGCATTACTGATGCTGGCCCAGGTGTCAACCAGCAAACAGGCGGCTCTGTAGTCAATGTAACGTTAGATGGTCGCGGTGCAGGTATATTTAAAAACGTCACGCGCGATAACGTCGGCAAGCGTATGGCGATTTTATTGATTGAAAAAAACAGCACGGAGATCATTACTGCACCTGTGATTAACGAAGAAATCGGCGGTGGCCAAGTGCAAATCTCTGGCATGGGTAACGCGCAAGAAGCCACCGATGTCGCCTTGCTGCTACGTGCCGGCGCACTGGCAGCACCGATGGAGATTATTGAAGAACGTACGGTTGGCCCTAGCATGGGCGTGGAAAACATTAAGCGCGGCGTACATTCCACACTGTGGGGCTTTGCAGCGATTGCGGTCATGATGATGATTTATTATCTAGTGTTTGGCGGCGTTTCAGTATTGGCGCTAGGCGTCAATTTGCTGTTATTAGTTGCCTTACTATCTATGTTGCAAGCCACACTCACACTGCCTGGCTTGGCAGCGATTGCATTGGCATTGGGTATGGCAATTGATGCTAACGTACTGATTAACGAACGGATTCGCGAAGAATTGCGCAACGGCAATACGCCACAAGCCAGTATACATGCGGGTTATGACCGTGCTTTTGATACCATCATTGACTCGAATGTGACTACTTTAATCGCTGGTTTGGCGCTATTTATGTTTGGCACTGGCCCGATTAAAGGGTTTGCGGTGGTGCATGTGCTGGGCATTCTTACCTCGATGTTTAGCGCGGTATTGGTATCGCGCGCGATTGTGAATTTAATTTATGGTTACCGTCGCAAAGTGACCAAACTTTCAATTGGGCAAATTTTTAAAGCCTAAGTCTAATATTTATAAGCCCAATATTTAAAAGCAAAGATTAAGAGAAAAGTTATGGAATTATTTAGAATTAAAAACGACATCCCGTTTATGAGTTATGGCCGTTTAACTACGGCTATTTCACTCATTACTTTTTTGCTCGCGGTATTTTTTCTGTGGTCAAAAGGTTTGCATTACGGCGTTGATTTTACTGGCGGTACAGCGATGGAGGTTAACTACCCACAAGCTGCCAATATTGAAGGCATCCGTAAGGCCATTGCCGATACAGGTTTAAAGGACGTCACGGTGCAAAACTTTGGCACCAGCCAAGATGTGTTGATTCGTTTGCCATTAGTGAAGGAAATGTCGATTGCCCAACTTTCTGAAACGGTGACCGCTGCGCTAAAAAATGCAGATGCGAGTGTAGAGGTGCGGCGTGTGGAATCAGTTGGCTCGCAAGTAGGTGATGAATTATATGCAAATGGCGGCTTGGCGTTGCTATTGGTATGCGTGGGCATTATGGCTTATTTGGCAATTCGTTTTGAGTGGCGTTTTGCGGTGGCAGCTATTATCGCCAACATGCATGATGTGGTGATTATTCTGGGCTTTTTCGCCTTCTTTCAATGGGAATTTAACCTCACAGTTCTCGCCGCGATTTTAGCCGTACTTGGCTATTCAGTGAATGAGTCAGTCGTTGTGTTTGACCGTGTGCGCGAAAACTTTAGAAAAATGCGTAAAGCAACAGTAACACAAGTCATTGACAACGCCATTACCCGCACAATGAGCCGCACCGTGATTACCCATGTGATGACACAAACCATGGTCGGCTCGATGCTTTTGTTTGGTGGCGAGGTTCTGCACAATTTTGCCTTGGCGCTTACTATTGGTATTTTGTTTGGTATTTACTCTTCTGTGCTTGTCGCTTGCCCGATTGCCATGTGGCTGGGCGTCAGCCGAGCCAATTTAATTGGTGATGTTGAAAAGAAAAATAACGAACAAGAAGCTGAAGCGACGCCTTAAATCATAATTTAAACAGGCACAACGACTTGATTATTAAGCTGATTTAAAGTTAAACTAAACTACCATTACAAATATTTAACAACTTGATTTAATACCCTTTGGATAATATTCCTATCGCTTGGCAACTGGCTGCATTAGCACTGTTGCTGCTCATTTCTGGATTTTTCTCAGTTGCTGAAACCAGCTTGATGTCGCTTAACCGTTATCGGTTGCGGCACTTGGTCAAAGAAGGTCACCGCGGTGCGCGTATTGCCAGTGCACTATTAGCCAAAACCGATAAGCTGCTTGGCGTGATTTTGCTGTGCAATAATTTTGCCAATGCAGCTTCTGCTACCCTAGTGACACTAATTACCGTTGAGCTATTTGGCGAAGGCGAATGGGTGTTGATGATAGGCACCTTAGCGGTCACCTTTGCTATTTTGGTCTTTAGCGAAATCACGCCAAAAGTGATTGCCGCCGCTTTTCCCGAAAAACTTGGTATTTTGTGCAGCTATATTCTGTACCCACTGCTCAAGCTACTGTATCCCGTCGTTTGGTTTATCAATTTGTTTGTAGAAGGCTTGCTTAAATTATTTAGGGTCAATATTAATTTTAGCGAGAGCACTCAATCACTCACCATGGACGAGCTACGCAGCATTGTGACGGACGCGGGACATTTTATGCCCAAGAAAAACCGCACTATTTTGCTGAATTTGTTTGAGCTAGAAAAGATTACGGTGGATGACGTGATGACTGCGCACACACAAGTTGAAGTGATTGATTTTGATTCGCCGATTGATGATATTTTGCAGCGCATCACCAATAGTCACCACACGCGACTGCCAGTGCGTGAAGGCGACCATGAAGAAATAATCGGTATTATCCATATTCGCAAAGTCATCAATCAAATTCGCCTACATCAGCAAGAAGATAATTTAACCAAAGAAGCTTTGCGCGAAATTATTGAGGATCCTTATTTTGTGCCGGCTGGCACGCCACTTTACACGCAAATCCAACAGTTTCAAGAAAAACAAGAGCGCATTGCTTTGGTCGTGGATGAGTATGGCGAATTTAAAGGCTTGGTCACGCTGGAAGATATTTTGGAAGAAGTAATCGGTGACTTCACCACGCAATCTCCCAGCCGCATTGGCAGCTATCGCCAAGAAGCCGATGGTAGCTGGTTAGTCGATGGTAGCAGTAGCCTGCGCGATTTGAACAAAAAACTCAATTTAAACCTGCCACTGGATGGTCCACGCACCTTAAATGGCTTAATTTTGGAACATTTCGAAGATATTCCCGAGCCTGGTACCAGCTTTAGGGTGGCTGAGCACACACTAGAAATCATCCAAACCCAAGACAGAATCGTCAAAAGCGTCAAAATATTCCCTTAATTGCAGGAAATATAATAGCCCTACTCATATTGGGCTTGAATTTTTTGCTATTCGGCTCAAAATACAATTAAGCTGAAACACACATAAGTAAGTAATAAAATAAGCACATGGCAAATACGCATAGCAATGGTGACACCGCACTTAAACCCAGCGCAGTTAAACCAAAACTGCCTGAGATGTTCAAAGTGTTGTTGTTGAACGATGATTACACCCCGATGGAATTTGTGGTGGAAACGATAGAACGATTTTTTAACAAAAGCCGTGAACAAGCGACGCAAATTATGCTCAAAGTGCATACAGAAGGTGCGGGCATATGTGGGGTATATCCGCAAGACATCGCGGAGACCAAGATGAACCAAGTACTAATCGCTGCCAAAGAAGCGCAGCACCCGTTGCAATGTCTAGTTGAGCCAGCTTAGCTGGTGAGTAGAAGTAAAGATTTTGCTGGAAATTAGTAAAATGTATTAATTTAGGCATATGCCTCTAAAAATCAAAAACGTCTAAGCAAGACAAGGCGAGAAGAAATTTTAGAGCGCGGCATATGGGTTATATGTAAGCGATTAAAATTGATGAGTAACGCAGTACTGCAACGAAGTTTTTTGATTTTTAGAGGTAAATGAAATGATTGCGCAAGAATTAGAAGTAAGCCTCCACATGGCATTTATGGATGCGCGACAAAAGCGTCATGAACTCATTACGGTTGAACATCTGTTATTAGCCATGATTGACAACCCGACTGCGGCCGAAGTACTGCGTGCCTGTGGAGCCAAGTTTGAAGTGCTACGCACCGAACTGAACCATTATATTGAAGAACATACGCCTACTGTGGGTGGTGAAGAAGAAGTCGATACGCAACCTACATTGGGCTTTCAGCGCGTCATTCAGCGTGCCATGTTACATGTGCAGTCAAGCGGTAAAAAAGAAGTGACTGGTGCCAATGTGCTAGTGGCGATTTATGGCGAAAAAGATTCGCATGCGGTGTTCTTTTTGCACCAGCAAGGCATTACGCGCTTAGACGTGGTGAATTTCATCTCACACGGCGTGGCAAAAATACCAGAAGGCGATTCGAAACCTGAAGGTGCAGAGTCTGAGGTGGAAGCCGAAGGTTCGCCCGCTGGCGCCTTAGAACAATTTACGCTTAACTTAAACGCTCAAGTAGCTGCAGGCAAAATTGACCCGCTAATTGGACGTGCGCCTGAATTAGAGCGTGTCATACAAACTTTATGCCGTCGCCGCAAAAATAATCCACTGTTGGTGGGCGAAGCTGGCGTAGGTAAAACAGCGATTGCCGAAGGTTTGGCCAGCCGTATTGTGGGCAAAGAAATTCCTGAAGTATTGGCTAATGCCACAGTGTATTCACTCGACATGGGTGCATTATTGGCGGGCACTAAATATCGAGGTGATTTTGAGCAGCGTTTAAAAGCGGTGATGAAACAATTGGCCGAAAAACCTGATGCGATTTTATTTATTGATGAAATCCATACCTTAATTGGCGCAGGTGCCGCCAGTGGCGGTACGCTTGACGCTTCTAACTTGCTTAAACCTGCCCTTTCAAATGGCAGCTTAAAATGCATCGGTGCAACCACTTACCAAGAATATCGTGGCATTTTCGAGAAGGACCACGCGCTATCACGTCGCTTCCAAAAAATTGATGTGGCGGAGCCAAGCATTGCCGAAACTAT
The DNA here is from genome assembly GCA_020053735.1 of Pseudomonadota bacterium. Classification (GTDB taxonomy): domain Bacteria; phylum Pseudomonadota; class Gammaproteobacteria; order Burkholderiales; family Methylophilaceae; genus Methylotenera_A. Next base: position 43,944 of record JAGVMP010000007.1, on the reverse strand, counting down.
TGAAATTTTAAAAGGTTTGAAATCGCGCTTTGAAGAACACCATAGTGTGAAATATAGCGCTAGCGCACTTTCTACTGCGGCTGAGTTATCAGCGAAATATATTAATGATCGCCACTTGCCTGATAAAGCAATTGATGTGATTGATGAAGCTGGTGCAGCGCAGCGCATTTTGCCAAAGAATAAACAGAAAAAAGTCATTGGCAATAAAGAGATTGAAGACATTATCGCCAAAATTGCGCGTATTCCGCCCAAAAATATTTCTAGTGATGACCGTAGTGCGCTTAAAACACTGGAACGCGATTTGAAAGCGGTGGTATTTGGTCAAGATAAAGCGATTGAAATACTCACCAGCGCAGTCAAAATGGCGCGTAGTGGTTTGGGTCAAAACAACAAACCGATAGGTAGCTTCTTATTTAGCGGGCCTACTGGCGTCGGTAAAACTGAGGTTGCCAAACAGTTGGCCTATATTATGGGCGTGGAGTTGATTCGCTTTGACATGAGTGAATATATGGAGCGCCATGCCGTGTCGCGCTTGATTGGTGCGCCACCAGGCTATGTGGGCTTTGAGCAAGGCGGCCTGATGACGGAAGCGATTACCAAACAGCCATACTCTGTATTGCTGTTGGATGAAATTGAGAAAGCGCACCCGGATATCTTCAATATCCTGTTGCAAGTAATGGATCACGGCACGCTGACGGACAATAATGGCCGTAAAGCAGATTTCCGCAACGTCACCATTATTATGACGACCAACGCGGGTGCGGAAAACTTAAGCAAATCGAGCATCGGCTTTACCAATGCAAAAGATGCTTCGGATGAAGCGGCGGATATTAAACGCCTATTCTCACCTGAGTTCCGTAACCGTTTGGATGCGACTGTGTCATTTAGCGCGTTGTCACAAGATATTATCATCCGCGTCGTAGATAAATTCTTGATGCAGTTAGAAGACCAATTGCATGAGAAAAAAGTGGATGTCACCTTTAGTGATGCACTTAAAACTTATCTCGGTAAGAAAGGCTTTGACCCGCTGATGGGCGCACGCCCAATGGCTCGGTTGATTCAAGATACCATTCGCAAAGCACTGGCCGATGAATTGCTGTTTGGCCGCTTGGCTAATGGCGGCGCGGTGCATGTGGATGTCGACGACAAAGATGAAGTGAAATTGGTGTTTGAGCAAGGTTTGCAGTCTTCAAAACCAGCCTCACCCAAACCAGAGGCTGAAACCGTTTAATTGGCTAATTAGGCTCAACAGATTACCCGACGCAAGTCGGGGCAAAGAACCCGACTTATCATCTATAAAAGTCTAGTCTGTAAAAATCAGAGGCTTTGTCATGATGCTTTTAAACAAGGTTGAATTTATCCACTCGTTTAACCAAGTGCGCAGCTTAGGGTAAGTGGCGGCTTCAAACCATGTGCTATCTACCGCCGCGAACTGGCGTATGAAAGGAAAAATAGCGTAATCGGCAAGACTTGGCGCATCGCCAAACAAGTATTGATGCTGGTTGAGTTGGTTTTCTAATTTCTGTAAAAACACTTCGCCTTCAGCACGGTATTGCGTTTGCGTTTTGCTTGGAAATCGTTCAGGTACTTATAACAATCTAAAGCCTGTTTAAAACTACTATCATTTTCTAGAATCAACGCCCTACAACCCGCATGGCCATTAGTTAAAATATAAGTGGCTCCCAGTGCATGATTTTTTAATGCAAAAAGCATAATATCTATGCTTTCATCAATCACCGTACCATCTGCCAAAACTAGCACAGGTACGGTAGCTTTGGGTGAAACCTGCAGCATATGAGCGGGTTTATCGCGCAGTGAAATCTCCCGAATTTCTACTTCAATTTCAGCTAGTTTTAGCGCCATGCGTACGCGCATGGCGTAGGGACAACGGCGGTAAGAGTATAAGACTGGTAAATCCAAGGCATTAACCCAGCGTTTTGCAAATATCATGCACCAGCTTTGGCCCTTGGTAAATTAGTCCACTATACACTTGCACCAAGTCAGCCCCAGCAGCAATTTTTTCCACCGCATCCGCTCCGCTTAAGATACCTCCAACACCAATAATTGGCAAAGCACGCTGCAATTGTTGTGACAATTGCTGAATCACAACAGTTGATTGGTTGCGTACTGGCGCGCCTGATAGGCCACCAGTTTCTTCACTGTATTGCATGCCTTTTACTGCATCGCGGCTAAGCGTGGTGTTGGTGGCAATGACGCCATCGATTTGATGCTGCATCAATAAGTTAGCGATTTCTATGACTTGTTCTTGCGTTAAATCTGGCGCAATTTTTAGTGTCATTGGCACATATTTACCATGTTTTTCAGTGAGTTTTTTTTGTTCTAATTTCAGGCTGGTCAGCAAACTAGATAAGGCTTCTGCCGCTTGTAAATCGCGCAAATTTTTAGTGTTGGGTGACGAGATATTCACCGTAATGTAGCTAGCATGCGCGTAGACTTTTTGCATACAAGTTAAGTAATCATCTACAGCACGCTCATTTGGTGTATCGAAGTTTTTACCGATATTGATGCCAAGTATTTGATTAGAAATGCCACCCGTGTATTTTGCGGCTTTGACGTTCTCGACTAAATTATCTACACCCAAATTATTAAAACCAAAGCGATTAATAATGCCCTGTGCTTCTTTCACGCGAAACAATCTAGGTTTAGCATTGCCAGGCTGAGGGCGTGGCGTCACCGTGCCAACTTCAATAAAGCCAAAGCCTAATTTGGCCATGCCGTCAATCACAGCACCGTTTTTATCTAAGCCAGCGGCCAAGCCAACGGGGTTGGTAAAGGTTAAGCCCATCACCTGCCGTGGCGCACAATGTGGTGCCTTGGGATAACAATTTAAAACACCAGTTTTTCCTGCAAGTTTTAAACTTTTTAGACTGATATCATGCGCTAATTCGGCATCAAGTTGAAACAGCAAAGGTTTGATTATTTGATAAAAATTCATGCGACTATTTTACGCGAGATAACGACGATTAAAAAACATCTAGCTATTCAACACGCGCACCATGTATTTATTGCCACAACCTCTACATTTAAATACACGCCCATCGATGGTATTTGACATCGGTTGAACGCCACATCGTGGACACTGTACATCATCCCCTTCGTTGATTATTTCAGCATATCCATTCATAGGAAAAGTGTTGATGGCCAAAAGATTTGTAGATTTTTTATTAAAAAATGTGCCTAAAATAATGAGTAGAATGGCGCCTATTTCAATCATCACATTAATCCTTACACCTAAAACAGGCCGATTAATAAAAATATCAAAATGGTGGAAAGACGCGGCTCGCATTACGATAAACGTACCTAGTAATATAATGCCGATCCAAGTTAATTTGTTATGTCGCCAAGAGTTTGCTAAAAACAAACGTAAACTCAATAGCGCAATTACCATACCTAAACCTAGTAGCGCTATAAAAGCAATTTGCACGGGCCTTCTATGCTGATACCAACCATGCGCGTGCGCACTATCTTTAACAATTTCAGTTAACCAACTCTGTAAATCAAGCTGCTTGTTGATCCCCAACAGCAATAAGAATGCGCCTAGATAAAGCCAAAATTGATAATTACCGCCAAATTTCTTAGAGTCTTTTGCTTTAACAACACAACGAAATGTTGCGAATAAGTAGAACACTACAGTTATCCAGCCGAAAATGCTGGCATCACCAATGCCTGCGTGCCAGCGGCCGTTTTCAGTTGCGGCAAAAACTAAAGGGCTTTGAAGTAAAAGAAATAGGGTTAAATACAACTTATTCATGCGTGCATTCTAGCGTGAATATGTAATAAAAACACCTGCCCTGTAGACCAATATCCATGCGGTCTGCAGGGCACCTATTTTTAATATCATTCGCATGGTTTGCTTTTGACCTTGCAACCCCTTGCCGCACCTTCGGCTTGAGCGGCAGTTGCAAGGTGACGAGGACTGTTTGAGGATTGAAAATCCGAGTTCCGCAGTCACCACGCAGATGCGGCGCTAAGAACGAAGGATTAAAGCGGCAGCGGGGTGCTCTTTTATTTGGTTACTTTCTTTTGAGCAAGCAAAAGCAAAGTAACTCGCCTAGAGGCGAAAATAACATCACATAAATATATTTTGGTTAACCTAAAAGACCCTACAAGTATCTGGCCTGCCCTCGATGTGCCATAACCAAATTTTGTGGAAATTAACGTTTGGATTCTCCACTTCGAGGATTGCCTTAGCTAAAGTAAGCGCAGAAGCTGCATTTTCAGCACTAACTTTAGCAAACAGAGTTAAGTCGGTTTGTGGTTTATCAGATGTCTCAAAATAAAAAGTTACTGCAAAATTTTCCATCATCGTATCTCTCATGCTATAAAAACATTCATACGATAGCGCTGAAACTTGCATTTTTACAATTTACAGCAACACCTTCTCAATCCCGCCATTATTCACTTGCTGAACATATTCCTGCATCCAGTTCTCACCCAGAATATGCTTGGCCATTTCCACCACAATATAATCCGCCTCAATGCCAGTATCGTCGCCATAACGGGCTAAACCTTGCAGACAACTTGGGCACGAAGTGAGAATTTTAACTTTCTCTTCTGGCTTGCCAACAGTTAAACCCATTTTTTGCATGCCTTTTTCCAACTCTTCTTGCTTACGGAATTTCACCTGCGTCGCAATATCCGGGCGGGCAGCTGCAAAAGTGCCGCTTTCGCCACAACAGCGGTCATTCAGCGCCACCTCAGTACCCATCAGCTTATTGGTCACTTCTAACGGTTTATAGGTTTTCATGGGGCTATGGCACGGGTCGTGATACATATAGCGCGTCCCGGTGATGCCTGATAGTTTCTGGTCTTTCTCCATCAAATACTCGTGAATATCCAGCAACCTACAACCGGGGAAAATCTTCTCAAACTCGTATTTTTGCAACTGGTCCATACAAGTACCGCAAGACACAATGACCGTTTTTATGTCTAAATAATTGAGCGTATTGGCCACACGATGAAACAGCACACGGTTATCGGTGGTGATTTGCAGGCCTTTATCGTGATTACCACTAGAAGTTTGGGGGTAACCGCAACACAGGTAGCCAGGTGGCAGCACAGTGATTACGCCCACCTCGTACAACATGGCTTGCGTGGCTAACCCGACGTTAGAAAACAAACGCTCAGAGCCACAGCCAGGGAAGTAAAACACCGCTTCTGAATCTTCGTTCACTTTTTGCGGGTTACGAATGACCGGAATCATGCTGTCATCTTCTATGCCCAGCATAGCGCGTGAAGTTTTAGACTGCAGTTTTTTTGGCATGGGTCGATTAATAAAATGAATCACCTGTGCCTTGATTTCGGGCTTGCCGACTGTAGCTGGCGGCCTGAACTTATCTTTAAGTAGCCCAAATTTTTTCGCCAATACATGCGCAAGGCTTTGCGCACGATAGCCAAATTGAATCATGCCGACGCGTAACAATTTAATCGTCGCAGGGTCTTTGGCATTTAAAAACAACATGCCTGCCGCGGTGCCTGGGTTAAATTTCTTTTTACCTTGCTCGCGTAAAAAATTGCGCATCTTGATAGAAACATCACCAAAGTCAATATCTACAGGGCAAGGTTTCTCACATTTGTGGCACACAGTGCAATGGTCAGCCACGTCGTTAAACTCATCAAAATGCTTGAGCGAGATGCCACGCCGCGTTTGCTCTTCGTACAGGAAGGCCTCGATTAATAGCGAAGTCCCTAAAATTTTGTTGCGCGGACTATAGAGCAAATTGGCACGTGGCACGTGGGTGGTACACACCGGCTTGCACTTACCGCAACGTAAACAATCCGAAATATCATCGGCAATTTCACCAATGGCAGATTGCTCCATGATGATAGATTCTTGCTCTAGCAAGCCAAAGCTAGGCGTATAGGCGTTTTCTAGCCCAGAACCGGCAAGCAATTTACCTTTGTTAAAGTGGCCGTTGGGGTCTACTTTATTTTTGTAGTTCGTAAAGTTGTCAATAGTAGATTGGTCTAGGTATTCCATTTTGGTGATACCAATACCGTGCTCGCCAGAAATCACCCCATTCAAGCTTTTAGCCAGCACCATCACACGGTCCACCGCGGTATGGGCTTGCTGCATCATGCCATAATCATCTGAATTGACTGGAATATTGGTATGCACATTGCCATCACCCGCATGCATATGCAAGGCAATAAACACGCGGCTTTTCAGCACTTTTTTATGAATCACATCTAATTCATTGAGTATTTTTTGATACTCGCGCCCTGCGAAAATCTCTTCAATTGGGCGCTTAAGTTCACGCTTCCATGAGATGCGTAAATCATAACTTTGAACGGCACGGAACACGTTTTCATATTGTTTGTGCGGTTCGCCAATATCGCCTAGTACAGAAACAGGTGCATCCAAGCTATTTAAAATCAAGCTCCAGCGTGCGCGCAAATCATGTAATAACTGCAACGCAATCGCTTGTTTTGCATGCACCATTTCTGCATCAGAGTTGCCATCCTCATCCGCTTGCAGTGGCAAATCGCTGTGCATAAATGTTTCTAGCGCGTCTAATAATTTAAGCTTGTTATCAATAGACAGCTCGATATTAATGCGCTCGATGCCATCAGAATACTCACCCAATTTTGGTAGCGGAATCACCACATCTTCGTTAATTTTGAAGGCGTTTGTATGCTTAGCAATTGCGGCGGTACGCGCACGGTCGAGCCAGAATTTTTTACGTGCCTCACCTGATACTGCGATAAAACCTTCGCCATCACGCGCATTACACATACGCACCATAGCAGACGCTACTTGGCCGACGGCATTCTCGTCGTCAGAAGCAATATCGGCAATTAATACCATTTTTGGGCGTTGTTGGCGCGCAGCTTTCGTGGCATAACCCACGGCTTTAATATAACGTTCGTCCATATGCTCTAGCCCAGCCATAATCACAGCTGGCTCTTGCTTGGCAGTAAGGTCGAGGTAATCTTTAATCTCTACAATCGCGGGCACTGCGTGTGATACGTTGCCAAAAAATTCTAAGGCAATGGTGCGCACATGCTTGGGCATACGATGCAAAATAAAAGTGGCGCTGGTAATCAGGCCATCACAACCCTCTTTTTGAATGCCTGGCAGACCACTTAAAAATTTGTCAGTGACGTCTTTACCGAGGCCAACTTTGCGGAAACTAGGGCCGGGGATGCTAATAATTTCCGGCTCACCCAGTTGCGTTTTCATATCGACATCAAATCGTGTCAGCTTAAAGCGCGCCATTTTAATATCGTGAATTTTGCCAAGGTTATGCTCTAAACGTTCCACCTCAAGCCATTTCGCATCTGGGGTTACCATGCGCCACGAAGCCAAGTTATCTAAGGCGGTGCCCCACAGCACGGCTTTTTTACCGCCCGCGTTCATGGCCACGTTACCGCCTATGCAACATGCGTCGGCAGAAGTAGGGTCGCAGGCAAATTCAAGTCCGGCGTCCGTTGCGGCTTCCATGGCACGACGAGTGACGACACCGGCGCCACATTCAATGGTTGCTACTTGACGCGCCACACCTAGCAAGGTGCGCATTTGCACGCCTGTGTGCTGGTCTAATTTCTCCGTATTAATCACTACAGAAAGTGGTGTCAGTGGAATAGCGCCGCCTGTATAGCCAGTGCCACCGCCACGTGGAATCACCGTTAAACCCAACTCGATACTTGCCCGCACCAATGCGGCAATTTCAATTTCAGTATCGGGATTCAACACCACAAACGGGTACTCAACACGCCAATCGGTAGCATCAGTCACATGCGATACACGCGCTAAACCGTCAAACTGAATATTATCTTTACGCGTAATTTTGCTATATTTGCTTAAGGCTTTTTTGCGCAAATCGTAAGTTTGACGAAAATCATCAGCGAATTTCTCGATGGCTTGTTTGGCAGCAGCCACTAGTTTATTGACTTTGTCATTTGCTGCTGCGCCACGCTCATCAATAGCATGAATGCGATGATGCAGCGCATCGATTAAGGCTTTGCGACGTTTCGGGTTATCCAGCAAATCATCCTGCAAATATGGGTTGCGAGAAACCACCCACAAATCACCCAGCACCTCAAACAACATACGCGCACTACGACCTGTTTTGCGCTCATCGCGCAAGCTATTCAAAATATCCCAGCTTTGCTCACCTAGAAACCGAATGACGATTTCGCGATCAGAAAAAGACGTGTAGTTGTAGGGAATTTCGCGCAGTCGTGTGGCTGGCGCAGGCTCGGTTTGAAGAATTTCGAGAGGTACAGGTGCGTTCATTAAGGGTAGTTAAACTCTGCAATTGTTAAAGATGAATTATATCATGCTGAAAGCTAGGTAATAACAGTGCGCGCCGCATGGTTTTATACAGTAGATTATATGCACCCAATGTGACAAAAGGCGTTAAAATATGTTCATGCTTACACTTAAGAAAATCGGACTGACTGTTGCCATCCTAGCGCTGCTGGTGTTTCTAGCTGATCAGTTTAACCGGCGCATGTTTGCCCCTGAAACTACGTTTGTCACATTGACTGGCAAAACCATCAACATGGCCGATTTAAAAGGTAAGGTTGTGTTGGTGAATTTCTGGGCCACCACTTGCACCACCTGTGTGCAAGAAATGCCAGATTTGGTAGACACTTATAACACTTACAAAAACAAAAATTTTGAGATGATTGCAGTCGCTATGGATTACGACCCGCCAGCGCAAGTACTTAACTTTGCCACCCAAAAAGCGCTGCCTTTCCCCGTGATGCATGATGGGTTTAATAATGTAGCGAGAGCATTCCGCCACAAAGGCATCACGCCCACTACCTATATTTTTGATAAAAATGGCTTTCGTACATTTTACAAAGTGGGCGAATTAAATTTTTCCGAATTAAACCAACTGCTAGATAAAGCAGTTAAATAGATAAAGTGCTGAATTAATGCTGTGGATTAAGGCGTTACACCTTATTTTTGTGATCAGCTGGTTTGCTGGCTTATTTTACTTGCCACGACTGTTTGTTAATCACGCCATGGAAACCAATGATGCCACCTTAGCAAGGCTGGCCTTAATGGAACACAAACTATACCGTTTTATGACGCCATTAGCCGTATTAGCGCTGGCATTTGGGTTATGGTTATGGCTGGGTTATGGCATCACTGGTGCATGGCTACATGCCAAGCTGGTATTGGTGGCGGGCTTGATAGCGTATCACCTTTATTGTGGAAAACTGATGCGCGATTTTCAAGTTGGGAAAAGCACACATAGGCACGTGTGGTATCGCTGGTTTAACGAGATACCTGTGTTAATATTATTCGTTGTCGTTATTTTGGTAGTGGTAAAACCTTTTTAAGCCAATCTTTATTTAAATTTGGGCGCATGTATTGAGTATCATGGAAATTTTAAACTCACCTTGGTTGATTAAAATGCTTGAGAAATCAAGCAAAACGCCACACGGGCGCTTGCTGAATCTATTTGAAATTTTAGAAGATTGGCTTGATGCCCCTAACGTTGCAGCGCAGGTTAGTTCGGAATTAGGTAATCGCTTGCAAACACAATTACCAAAAAAACAGCTGCAAGATTTTCTTGCCCTTGAAGCTGCAAAAGCGGGTGCTGCCATGCCAGAGATGCTGGCGAGCCAACTTTACTTTATGGCCGTTGCTGCCACCCAAGAAAGATTACAAGCGAATAACACGCAGAGTTCAAGTGATGCCAGTTTAGGTCATGCCGCCAGTTTTAAACATGCTAAGGTTGCTGCTAGCGCCTTAATTTCCGCACAAACCAAAACAGAGTTCCATATTGCAAAACCCACTGCTTATGCCATGGCAGCAAGCTTTGCGGCAGTATGTGCCATTGCAGGCAGCCTGCTCATATTTAATTTACAGCAACCAACAATCAATATTGCCAACGCACAAATTCCCGCTCAAGCAGCGATTCCGCAAATAGTGGCAGCAGAAGTGATGGCAGATCCACAACAAACTGCAGCGTTGATGGCGCAAATTGAACAAATGCGTCATGGCAATTGCCAGCTGATTGAAGCGATTCAATTGCCTGACAGCCAAAAAGGCATTTATTTGAACATGGTAGTAAATGGTCAAGTGTCCACCAACCCGCAAGAACAAGCCATTGCGATTGATTTATTGAGCAAAACACGCTGCAATTACACGCCTATGCTGATGGCTAACTCTACTGGTTAGCAATACCCCTGTTTAATACAATAACTATTGTATAGCGACTATACTGTCTAGTATAATCAACACATGTCTGCCTTACGCGAAAAAATATTAACTACTGCCAGCCACCTGTTTCAAACGCAGGGTATCAACTCGACTGGTGTGGATAATATTGTGGCCGTGGCTGGTACCACCAAAATGACACTATATAAATACTTCCGCAGTAAAGAGGTGCTTATTCTAGAAGTGCTTGAAAAGAACCAGCAGGATTTTCAAACATGGTTAGTTGGCAAATTAGATAGCAGCAGAAAATCTAGCGACAAAATTCAGCAGTTATTTGATTATATTGAAGAATGGGTTAGCTCTCCAGCATTTATAGGTGTCGGCTTCATTAAAGCTTCAGCAGAGTTTCCCAACGAACAAGACCCAATTCACCAGTTATCATCACAGCAATCGCGGGAGTTTAGGCAATTCATTAGCAAACTCGCGGCCGAAGCCAGCATTAAAGATGCTGATGGTTTAGCATTACAACTTTCACTATTATTTGAAGGTGCAGTGCAGGCAGAACAGATGAATCGCGGCTCAGGGGCGGTGAAATACGCCAAAAAAGCAGCTAAAATTCTCATCAACGGTGCAGGCAAGACCTAACTAATAAGCTAAGTGCTTGCTTAAATCTAAGTGTTTATTTAAACAAACCACTCTGTTTTAAACCATCTTTAATTTAGCACGCCTCTAAGACGCATGGATATTGGCTTACAGAGCATCAAATTTCTCTCGCGAAGTTGCATCAATTAAAACGCTGTATTTGCTTGCTATGCGCACCCTCACTACAAGATAATAACGTTTTCGAATAATAGATAAGAATTATGCACACCCTCATCTGCGGCTCGTTAGCTTACGACACCATCATGGTGTTTCAAGATCAATTTAAAAACCACATTCTGCCAGACCAAATTCACAAGCTCAGTGTGGCATTTTATGTGCCAGAAATGCGCCGTGAGTTTGGTGGCACCGCAGGTAATATTGCTTACAATTTAGCATTGCTTGAAGGCAAGCCCCTCATCATGGCCACGGTGGGTGAAGATTTTTCGCCATATACTCACTGGTTAAATGCAAACAAATTAACCACCACGCACATCAAACAAATTGCCAATAGCTTTACTGCACAGGCGTTTATTACCACCGATTTAGATGACAACCAAATTACTGCCTTTCATCCTGGCGCAATGGTGGAATCGCATCAAAATAGCGTCAATGACGCAGCAGATATAACGTTGGCGATTATTGCCCCCGATGGTCGCGATGGCATGTTTCAACACGCAAAAGAGTGTTTTGATGCTGGGATTCCATTTTTATTTGACCCAGGCCAAGGCTTACCGATGTTTAACGGTGAGGAGTTGTTGCATTTTATTGAGATGGCGACTTACTTAGCAGTGAACGATTATGAGTCGCAGGTCATCCAAGATAAAACTGGGTTGAATCTGGAGCAATTAGCTGCCAAAGTAAAAGCACTTATCGTCACCCTTGGTGGCCAAGGCTCACATATTTATGCAGATGGTCAACGTTTTGACATTGCATGCGTTAAAGCCGATAAGATTGTAGACCCAACTGGTTGCGGCGATGCTTATCGAGCAGGTTTACTGTACGGCATTAGCAATGGCTGGGATTGGCCGACTTGCGGCAGGTTAGCATCAGCCATGGGCGCAATCAAAATTGCCAGCCGTGGCGGACAAAATCATAAACCCACGCGCTCGGACATTGAGGCGATTTATACGCAAGCGCTAGTCAGTGAAGTCGGGTTAAGTGAAATTGATGTAGCAGAACAAACTTAACAGTAAATTTTTATTTAGGGAGTTGTAATGAAATTTTCAAAACTTATTTTAGTCGCACTTATTTCTGTTTTTTTAGTGGCATGCGCCAGTTCAAACTCTGGTAACGTATATAAACGTGATGATGCACGTAAAGTGCAAACCGTTAAAACAGGTGTGGTAGAAAGCGTGCGCACAGTTAAACTTGAAGGCACTAAATCTCCTATTGGCACGTTAGCGGGTGGTGCCATTGGCGGTATTGCAGGCAGCTCAATTGGTGGTGGACGTGGTAGCGCAATAGCTGCTGTGTTGGGTGCAGTAGTTGGCGGTCTTGCTGGATCTGCAGCGGAGGAAGGTATAACTCGTAAAGACGGTCTTGAGATTACCGTTAAATTAGACGGTGGTGCGATGATTGCAATCGTGCAAGAAGCTGATGAAGCCTTTCAACCTGGCGATAAAGTACGAATTGTAGAGAACGCAGATACATCACGCGTCACGCACTAGCCCTTCAATGTCATCGTATAGTCATCTAAAATTCATTAATTTTTCATGTTAGCCACATAACATCTCTCCAAATTACAGGAGAGATGTTATGCATAAAAAGCAGTTATCGGCGCAAAATAACGTAATACAGCACAGCGCAAAAGCACAAATACATGCTCAAAGCCGCCTTTATGTTAGCTTTGCCCGCAATACCGACGAAATTGCAGAAGCACAACGTTTACGGTATAAAGTTTTTGCAGAGGAAATGGGGGCGCAAATTATTAGCGCTGCCAACGCAAAAACGAGCGGCTTAGATGTAGATGGATTTGACGCTTTCTGTGACCACCTATTAATACGCGAAAGCATTACCCACCAAGTGATTGGCACCTACCGAATCTTAAGTCCAGAACAAGCCTTTCTAGCAGGCGGTTATTACTCCGCAGGCGAGTTTGATTTAAGCCGCTTAGCGCATCTGTTTAGCAGCACAGTAGAAGTAGGCCGTGCGTGCGTGCATCAAGACTATCGCAATGGCGGCACTATTGCCATGCTGTGGGCTGGGCTGGCCAAATACATGCAAGCGCACAACTATGAATACATGATAGGTTGCGGCAGTGTCCCCATCCATGACGGCGGCCACCTAGCGGCGAGCTTGTATCACAAACTGAAAGAAGATTATTTATCGCCTGCTGAGTATCGCGTATTCCCACATAACCCGTTGCCAATTGATGCGCTGAACAAAGACTTGCCAGTGATTTGTCCGGCTTTAATTAAAGGTTATTTGCGGCTTGGCGCTTACATTTGTGGCGCGCCGGCGTGGGATGCCTCTTTCAACACAGCGGATATGCTGGTAATGTTATCGTTTTCAAACATTAACAGCAGATATGCGGCGCATTTCTTAAAATAATTTGCAACAAAACCACTTTTTAACACGTTATTATCGAATATTGCGCATTTTTATTCACACCATTGTTGGGCTAACATTGGCAGGGTTTATGTTTCCTTTTATCAGCAAGCCCAGTAATTTTAAACTGATTCAATGGTGGTGCGGTGGCTTGTTACGTGCATTTAATATTAAAGTGTTACTCCACGGCAAGCTACCACCACCAGATACTCGCAGCACCATGTTCGTCGCTAATCATATTTCGTGGTCAGATATTCACGCCCTTAACAGCGTCATTCCAGTGCGATTTATCGCCAAATCTGATATTAAAAGCTGGCCTGTGTTTGGCTATCTAGCAAGGAATAGCAATGCCATCTTTGTAGAAAGAGGCAAACGTCAAGAAGCGGGACGCATTGTAGATCTCACCAATGAGAGCCTGTCGACAGGTAACAACGTTTGTTTTTTCCCTGAAGGAACGACTACTGATGGCACAGGAATGAACAGCCATGGCCTACAAGGCAAGCCAGCATTGCCTTTCAAGAGTAGTGTGTTACAAGCAGCGATTGATGCAAATGCACAAATATGGCCAGTCGCCATCCGGTACAGCCACCCAGATGGCAGGATTAATACGCAAATGGCCTACGCTGGTGATACTACTTTAATTGAATCGATGCAAAGCGTACTGAAGCAAAAAAATCCCACCGTAGCCCTGCATTTTTTAGCACCCATTCAAGCCAGTGGAAAAAGCAGGCGCGACTTAACCAAAGCAGCTTATGATGCCATTGTTTTAAAACTCAATAGTTTATAAGCTCAACTATTTCTAAGCTTAACGGACAACATCCCGTGGGTCATAATTTACCTGCGTAATTTCCCTGGTCTCTAAACACATCGCAGTTAGCTGTCCGCCCCATAAGCAACCAGTATCCAGTGCAAATATATTATTGCGCTGGCGCAAGCCGAGTGCTGACCAATGACCGCAAATGATGTGTGTAGCCTGCGATTGTCTATCAGGTACATCAAACCACGGCATATAGCCAGTTGGGATATCTGGCAGCTCGCCCTTAAACGCAAACTCCATTTCGCCTTCAGCGGTGCAAACACGTAAGCGCGTAAACGCATTAGTAATGACGCGTAGCCTGTCCATGCCCTTTAAATCAGCTTGCCATTGCTTGGGTTGGTTGCCGTACATATTAGCCAAAAAATCGAGGTAGTTGTCCGATTGCAGCGCAGCCTCAACCTCGCGCGCGTAGGTAAGCGCATCCTCTAATGTCCATTTTGGCAACAAACCTGCATGCACCATTGCATAACTATTTTGGGCATGTCCATCTTGCGCGATCATCAACGGCTGATGACGCAGCCAATTAAAAAGGTCATCGCCATCATGCGCATCAATACTGGGCTGCAGGGTATCACTTTTGTGCGCTGGTTTTAAGCCATGCACCACAGCTAGTGCATGCAAATCGTGGTTGCCTAATACAATTTTGAGCGATAGTTGATGTTGATAACACCAACGTAACACCTCAAGCGAGCCGCTACCACGATTAATTAAGTCACCAACCAGCCATAAAATATCGTGTTTAGCGTTAAATTTCAGGCGCGCCAGCAGCGCCATAAAAGCGTGATAACAGCCTTGAATATCGCCAATTGCGTAAGTTGCCATAATAGATTGATTATACTGACTATTGCCCTCAATAAAAAAGCCGCTTAATTAGCGGCTTTTTTATTCAACAACAATACTTATTTTGCAGTTTTAGCAAATTTAAAATTTGCACCTGCCCCGTTGGCCATTTCTACCACTGCGCTGGCCACTTCATCATCGGTTAAATCGGCATTGCCACCACGCGCTGGCATGCCGCGTATCCCTTCAATGGCATGCTTCACAAGTGTATCGTAGCCCAACGCAATACGCGGTGCCCACTGGCCTTTGTCACCAATTTTTGGTGCGTTTAACATGCCCGAAATGTGACAAGCTGCGCAAGCGGCTTGCACTACTTCAGCACCAGACTTTTCCTCATGTGCGACGGCTACTGGTGCTACTTCTACCATTGCTTCTGGTTTAATATTTTGCTCAACATTCGCCACTGGCGTAGCAACCTCCTCAACAGGTTTAGCCATAATAATTGCAATAGTGGTTGTTAGCACTAAACAGATACCAAATATAATCACCATTGGTTGCAATGTGCTAGGTACTTGGTGCTGAGCTTGATGCTGGTCGTCGTGGTTACTCATAAAATAATCCTAGAATAATGATAAAAATTGGGTCTAAACTTTATAGGCAAATGTAAATATTAAGGATGGTTATCAAAGCAGCTTTGTTATAATGCGCATAGCTTTACTAATATGCTACTTTAATACTACTTAATTGCGCCCGTAGCTCAGCTGGATAGAGTGTTGGTTTCCGAAGCCAAAGGTCGTGGGTTCGACTCCCGCCGGGCGCACCAATTAAAATAAATAAGTTAAAGTTTGAACATCCAATAATGATCTACAAGAAGCGCGGCAAACAACAGCGTTAAGTACAAAATAGAAAACTTAAACATGCTGCGTGCCAACGTATCAGAATATTTTCGATACAAACTTAGCGCGTACCACATAAATACCGCATTTAATAACACAGCCGAGCCCAAGTAAATAAACCCACTCATGCGCATGGCAAACGGCATCAAGGTAACCGCCACCAAAATAATGGTGTACAGTAAAATTTGTAAGCGCGTGTATTCCTCACCATGCGTCACTGGCAACATCGGCAAGCCAGATTTAGCGTATTCTTCGCGGCGATAAAGTGCCAGCGCCCAAAAGTGCGGCGGAGTCCAAGCAAAAATAATCAGCACTAAAATCCACGCTTCGGCCGACACTGTGCCTGTCACAGCTGCCCAACCAAGCGCAGGCGGCATGGCGCCAGACAGACCACCAATGACAATATTAAGTGGCGTGGCAGGCTTTAAAAATACGGTGTAAATTACGGCATAACCCACAAAGGTGGCCAAAGTAAGCCACATGGTGAGGGGGTTCACGAAAACGTACAAAATAGTGAGGCCAATACTTGCCATAATGCTGGCGAATACAAAGGTTTGTTTAGAGGTCACTTGGCCAGTGGGTAAAGGGCGGCCGCGTGTGCGCGCCATTTTGGCATCAATGGCTTGTTCGACCAAGCAGTTAAATGCAGCTGCCGCGCCTGATGCCATGCCAATGCCGACTGTGGCGGCAAGTAGTATATTCAGCGGTACCATGTTGGGTGTGGCTAAAAACATACCTATCATGGCAGTAAACACAATCAACATAGTGACGCGTGGCTTGCACAAGGCGAGAAAGTTATTAAAACTTGATCTTGCAGTTTGCATATTCATTTCAGATGCAGTGCTCATTGAACCTCTTTGGTTTAATCCCTCTGGTTAAATCTCTTTATGTCGCGCCTGTTTTTGTATTAGTTGGCTTTTAATGCAGTAATTTTTGAATTTAATACGACTACTGACATCAGCAATAGAGCCGCGCCCATATTATGCCCTACTGCTAGCGCAAGGGGAAGATGTAACAGCAAATTGGCGATGCCTAAAACAATTTGAACTACCAATAAACCTAGCATAATATGTGCTATTTTTTTGAGTTGCGATTGCTTTAACAAGCTTAATCCTAACCAACCAAGATATACAAAAGTCACCAAGGCGCCGATGCGATGCGTCCACTGAATAGCTGTATAAGCCGCTAAATGCAAGGGCTCTCCATCGTTACCTACACCCAGCTCGCGGAACCAATTAAACGCATTACTAAAGTCCATCTCAGGAATCCACATGCCATGACAAGTGGGGAAATCGGTACAAGCTAAGGCTGCGTAGTTAGTACTAGTCCAGCCACCTAAAAATATCTGCACAAACAACACAAGAATTGCGCCACGCACCCAAAAACGCATGTTTTGCGACTGTACTGTAGTCGTCATCACACCCCAATGCCTATGTGTAATCCAGGTGAGTATGGCCAGCGTACTCATACCGCCAATTAAATGCGCACTGACAATAATCGGCCGCAATAGCAGTGTCACCGTCCACATACCTAACGCGGCTTGAAATACGATAAGCGCCAATAAAAATGTAGGTAACCATTTCGCTACTTGAATTTGGTCGCACATGCGCCAAGCTTGTACAAACATCGCCAGCACTAGCAACCCTAGCGCACCGGCTAAATAGCGATGTATCATTTCTTTCCAAGCTTTGCCATGTTCAACTGGCGAATCTGGATAAGTCACTTGCGCATGGGCAATAGCGCTTTCGCTTTGCGGCACCGTGAGCGTGCCGTAACAACCAGGCCAATCTGGGCAACCTAAACCCGCGTCAGACAAACGCACATAAGCACCTAAAACAACCACACAAACAGCCAATAGCGTTGCTGCTAGCACTAATTTATTAAACAGTCGCATTTTCTACTATTTCCTATCCAGCCCAGGAGTTTTTTAGTAAGCGTGTTAAATCGCTACGCAAGCCTTTGGGATCAAATTTTTCTGGATAACTCATCATCAAATTACCTAAAGGATCCACCAAGAATACATTAGACTCAGCACCGTCTTTAGCTGCATTGAATTCAGCTGAGAATTTTGCCATTTCTGTCTCTGCTACAGCTAGAATAATTAAATCTGGATATTTTTTTTGAATCTCGCCATATGCTTTACTACTAATATCCGTTGGTATCAATAACACACGTTGTATGCGATCAATCTCTTTGTTCATTGAAGTGTGCACTTGCTTGAGCAAGTGCACACGGCTTGCGCATGGTGCTGCACATCCTGTGCTGTCAACGGTCACAATGCTCCAAATTTTATTCCACTGCTCAGGTTTAAATACTTTACCTTGTATATCTGTCAACGCTGGAATCTGTAAGCTTTTTGGTGGTTGAATCAAATCACCATAACTTTTACCGCTGGGTTTTAAATCGAAAAAATGCAACAAAACTGCCATGGTAAATGGCAAGATAAACACCAAAATTAGCAGATAAAACGTTTTTTGACTTCGCTCTGATGGCGGATTTTGACTTAATTCAGACATGCAACTAACGCTCAACTTTCTTAATATTTAATACGATATATATCACTAACAAGGTAAGTGCAAAGCCAAACCACTGGTAAGCATAACCCAAATGCATACTCACACGCTCACCAGGTGGCGGCCAGTTCCTTACAAATCCACCTGCATTACTTTTTGAGTCTAGCCGCACCACAAACGGTTGCACAGCAAATGGCACTGATTTTGCGTAACGCGTCATGTCCAGATTTTGCCACACTGCTTGCCACTCGCCATCTGTCGCAGGTGGAGTATCCATAGTAAAAAACTTATTGGCTGGCAGGCCAATATCACCCTTTATTTGCTGGCTACCCATTGGCGTATCTATTGCTGGTGGTCTAGGAATTTCTCCTACACTTGCCGCTGTTCTAGCAACCCAACCACGGTTCACCAGCACAAAAGTATTGGTACCATCCACCTGCACTGGTGTCAATACATGGTAACCAGCCACTGTATTTTGTACTTGATTATCTAGTAACAGTTGATAACGCGTGTCGTATTTTCCAGTAAACTTTACCCGCTTATATCGCCAACTTTCTAAGGCCATTATTTTAGCAGGAAGCGCAACGACAGGTTCACTTAACCTTGCATCTAGCTGAGTTTGTAGTGTGCGACGTGCATCTGCTTTGTTGTATTGCCACATGCCTAACTTGATGCACAGTCCGAGCATAAGCACAGTAGCCAAAGTCATCCAAACATTTGGGCGAAACGTATATTTCAAACTTATTATCCTAATTTCCCTTGACTTGATTTCACTTAACTTGCGGCCTTGAATGTGAGTTTACTCTTGATTGTCGACTAAGAAGCCTAACTGATTAAATTGCTATAAGCTGGCTTTAGCCGCATAATTGCTAGTCGTGTATAAAGAGAAGTTTCATGTTACTTAAAATTCTTATCATCATCATCTTGCTATTCATTTTTGGTAGTCTTTTTGTTTCGTTCTTCCATTTAATGAAAGGTGAGCGTAACGAAAAAGTGGTTAAAGCACTTACGTGGCGCATTGGCATTTCAATCACGCTATTTTTATTGCTAATGATAGGTTTTTACACTGGATTTATTGGCAACCCAAACCCGCATCCCTGAATTAACTGATTGATTAATTTAATGCAGACTTCGCTTTTTCTGCCAGAGCCGCTTGCGAAAGCCCTGCATTACCATTATAAAATGCATAGTTCAATGTCACGGTATGCACATCTGCTGGCAAGTCAGGCTTCACATAAAACATAATTGGCATTTCTTTATTTTCACCTGCTTTTAATGTCTGTTCTTTAAAACAAAAACATTCAATTTTTTTGAAATACAGTGTAGCCAATTCAGGTGTAACGCTAGGCACAGCTACACCTAGCTGACTCGTCTCTGCGTTATTTTTTGCCGTGTAACTGGTTAGTGTAATTTCACCTGGATGTACGCGCATACTGGTTTGCTTCGGATGAAAACTCCAACCCAACCCTGGCATGGTGTTGCCAGTAAATATCACGGTTACCCAGCGTGTTTTATCTACTTTTTGTGAGGTATCAAAGGCAGTTGCAGTGCTATCTGCTCTACCATTAATGCCAAACTCTCTGCACAGCACATCGTAAAGCGGCGCTACCGCAAAGCTAAACATTAGGCCTGCAAATACGATAATGCTCAACTTCCAAGCGAGGCGCTTGTTTATTTTTGACAATAAAGTCTTTTTATCACCATCAATCATTAATTAAGCCCTTGGATTATTTGAAGTAGATGACAAAAACATATAACGCAACTGCTAATATGCCGATAGACCACCCCACCATTAGATTTTTCTTTTTTAATTTCTGTTTTGAATGCACTACGTTTTTATCTTGATTCATTTTTTATCCAATTAACCTTTATTCAAAATACCAGTTCTCTGTTTCAATTGCCCTGCCAATAACTCGCGTTGTTTTCT
Organism: Pseudomonadota bacterium; assembly: GCA_020053735.1. Taxonomy (GTDB): domain Bacteria; phylum Pseudomonadota; class Gammaproteobacteria; order Burkholderiales; family Methylophilaceae; genus Methylotenera_A. Next base: position 23,681 of record JAGVMP010000007.1, on the reverse strand, counting down.
AGTTAAATAGCGACCTATTTCAATTTCCTTACCGTGCGACTGTAAATACAAATGCAACTCACCATTGGGCAATTCATGTTGCACTACTTTCACCCAATAGGGGTTAATCACTTGCTGACTTACAGTCTCACCCACACAACGCTCGACCATTAAACTGTCGGCATCTATGCTGATACTTTCGTAATCTGTTTCATGCTGGTTCACATAATAAAAAGCATAAGCAAGCGCAGCTATTTCCAACCCCACAAACGGTAGCACTAACCAAGCCCCTAGAAGACAAAAAGCAATGCCAATTACACACGGAATAACCGTGAGTAAAATGACCACTTTTTGCTTGCTTGCAGCACTTAAAACACTATTGGGCTTAAAAGTGACTTTAAAGCTGTTGTAAGCGTCTATCTCAGATACTACCATCATGCCTCCAGTAGATTTATGATTGCTTTAGTACGAAATAATTCACCTCAAAAAGCACAAAAACAAACGCCACAAGGCTACCCTTGCGGCGTTAAATAAGCCTAATTTAAAACTATAGCCAGTACACGAATATGAACAAAAACAACCACACCACGTCCACAAAGTGCCAGTACCAAGCAACAGCCTCAAAACCAAAATGATCATGTGAATCAAAATGGCCTTTCATTACTCGAAACAAAATAATGGCTAGCATCACAGCACCCATCGTCACGTGCAAACCATGGAATCCAGTCAGCATGTAAAAAGTGGCACCATAAATTCCCGTTTTTATGGTGAAGCCCGCCTCAGCATACTCATGCATTTGAAGATACAAGAAGATTACGCCAAGTAAAACTGTGAGGGCTAAACCAATTTTAAGTTGCGTACGTTTGTTTTTCATCAAGCCCCAATGCGCCCAAGTTAAAGTGATGCCAGAAGTCAACAATATTAAGGTGTTGATAGCAGGCAAGCCCCAAGGTCCCATCGCTGTGAATGCTTCGGTCAGGCCAGGACCTGATGTCGGCCAGCCAGCTACAAAGTTTGGCCAAAGTAACTTAGCATCAGCCAGCCAAGGCACAGACACATTACGTGCATAAAACAATGCCCCAAAGAAACCAAAGAAGAACATCACTTCAGAAAAAATGAAAAACCCCATGCCCCAGCGGAAAGATTTATCAACTTGTTTGTTATAAAACTTGCTGACGCTTTCGCCAATCACTTCCTTAAACCAACCAAATAACAAATAGGCTAGCGAAATGGCACCTGCAATAAAAATTGGCTTACCCATCGCTACTTTGTTAAGCATCATAGTGAAACCACCAGCTAACAAAAATAATGATATAGAAGATATCAGCGGCCAAAATGACGGGCCTGGCAGAAAGTAACTTTTATTATCTTGACTCATGTTCATCCCTTAATAATCTTATTAATTCGTAAAGTTATTTTACTTGTGGTGGTGTTTCAAAAGTATGGAATGGCGCTGGCGAAGCTACAGTCCACTCTAGACCATGCGCACCTTCCCACACTTGATTCGTCGCTTTCGTGCCACCACGAATACATTTAATGACCACGTACAAGAACAACAATTGGCTGATACCCAGTGCAAATGCACCTACTGAAGAAATCATATTAAACTCTGCAAATTGTTGTGAGTAGTCTGGAATACGACGTGGCATACCAGCCAAACCTGTAAAGTGCATTGGGAAGAAGGTTACATTAAAGGCAATTGTCGTTGTCCAAAAGTGCCATTTACCCAATTTTTCGTCATACATGTGGCCTGTCCATTTAGGTAACCAGTAATATACGCCACCCATAATTGACATAGCCGCACCCGAGAACAACACATAGTGGAAGTGAGCCACCACATAGTAGGTATCTTGCAACTGAATATCCACTGGCAGGATTGCACATACCAAACCAGTTAAACCACCAATTGTGAATAAGAATACAACAGCCACAGAGAATAGCATTGGTGTTTCAAAGGTCATCGAACCTTTCCACATTGTGGCCAACCAGTTAAACACTTTAACGCCTGTTGGCACAGAAATTAACATCGTGCTGTACATAAAGAACAATTGACCTGCTACTGGCATACCTGTCGTAAACATGTGATGCGCCCATACAACGAATGACAGCACTGCAATGGCTGCTGTTGCATACACCATTGAGGCATAACCGAATAAGGGCTTACGTGCAAAGGTTGGGATAATGGTAGAAAGAATGCCGAATGCTGGCAAAATCATGATATAGACTTCTGGGTGACCGAAGAACCAAAATACGTGTTGGAACAACACTGGATCACCACCACCCGCAGCGTTAAAGAAAGTAGTGCCGAAGTGACGATCAGTAATCAGCATGGTTAAAGCGCCCGCCAATACTGGCATTGCAGCGATTAACAAGTAAGCTGTAATTAACCATGTCCATACAAACATCGGCATTTTCATTAATGTCATGCCAGGCGCGCGCATGTTAAAAATGGTGGTAATAATATTGATAGAACCAACGATAGAAGACACGCCTAAAATATGCAGTGCGAAAATACTCATATCTACCGACATACCGCCTTGCACAGACAATGGTGGATACATCGTCCAACCACCTGATGCAGCTCCACCTGGTACAAAAAACGATGCTAATAACAAAATAGCCGCTGGTATTAATAACCAAAAGCTCATGTTATTCAATCGTGGGAAAGCCATATCTGGCGCACCAATCATCAGCGGTACTTGCCAGTTAGCAAAGCCCACGAAGGCAGGCATAATTGCACCAAAAATCATAATCAAACCATGCAATGTTGTCAGCTGATTAAACACATCAGGCTGAACAAACTGCAAGCCAGGCTGAAACAACTCAGCACGAATGCCCATCGCCAGTGCACCAGCAAACATAAACATGGCGAAGCTGAACCATAGGTACATGGTGCCGATATCCTTATGGTTGGTAGATTTTACCCAACGCATAAGCCCAGTAGGATGACCGTGGCTTTCGTGGCCATGATCGTCGTGATGTGCTGCAGTGGTTGTACTCATCAATATCTCCTAAAAACTAACGCTAATTACTTTTAATTGTATGGGATTAAACTGTGTTTATTATTTACGTGCCGCTTTAACTGCAGAAGGCTGAATAATGTCACCTACCGAATTGCCTAGCGCGTTTCGCTCATAAGCAATCACCGATGCAATTTCCACATCATTCAGCAAAGCCTTCCATGCTGGCATAATATTTTTACCATTTAGAATAATATCGAGGTGCCCTTCAAGTGGGCCAGTCGTAACTTTACCACCTGTAATAGCTGGAAATGCTGGTGGTAGGCCGGCACCACTTGCTTGGTGACATACTGCACAGTTTTTCTCATAAACCGCTTTACCATTGGCTACCAAATCATCTTTTGTCCACTCTTTATCTGCACCAGCTGCACCTGCAGCAGCCTCTTCAGCTTTAGCAGCCAGCCATGTGTTGTATTTTTCTTCGCTCACTACCTCAACCACAATTGGCATGTAGCCGTGTGCTTTACCACACAGCTCAGCACACTGACCACGATAAGTACCCTCTTTATCTGCTTTAAACCATGCTTCCTTAATAAAGCCAGGAATTGCATCTTGTTTTACGCCAAATGCTGGTACCCACCAAGCGTGAATCACATCAGAAGCCGTCAAAATTACGCGCACTTTCTTGCCCACTGGTACTACCATCGGGTTATCAACTTCAAGCAAGTAGTTCTCGCCTTTTTCAGACTTGTTATTAATTTGGTCTTGCGTAGTAGATAAATTACTGATGAATTTAACATTTTTATCTAAATAGTCGTATTCCCACTTCCATTGATACCCAGTGACCTTTACTGACATATCAGCTTCACTCGTGTCTTTCATGGCAAATATGGTTTTTGTTGCTGGCACCGCCATCACAATCAAAATAAGCGCTGGGATAATCGTCCAAATAATTTCTAGCGTGTGATGTTCATGAAATTGAGCGGCTTTATGACCTACAGATTTACGGTGTTTATACAATGAATAAAACATGACTGCGAATACAACCACAAATATCGCCAAACAAACCCAGACAATCAACATGTGTAAATCGTATATCTGCGTCGCGATTTCTGTGACTGGTGCCTTTAAATTTAAATCGTAAGCCGCATGTGTTGTGCTGGCAACCAAAGTGAGCGCCAAACCTGAAATGGTACCTAGAAAGGGAAATACTTTCTTATTCATAACTAAATCTACCTTAAATGTGAATAATTAATAATCTAAATAAAGCCAAATTAAATATTAATTAATTAGATGGCAATACTAGCTAAATCTTTAGAAATTTTAGCTGCTTAATTTTTTTAAGTGCGCGTAAAGTTTTAACACGCTAAAATCATGTTGAAAAATAGCATAAAAAATACTTCGCCTCAAGCAAAAGATTACAATTTTGAAACATTATTGTGCTTATTAAGTTACATTTGCTTTATTTTGGTGCCGGGAGGGGGAATCGAACCCCCACGTTGTCGCCAACGCGGGATTTTGAGTCCCGTGCGTCTACCAATTCCGCCATCCCGGCTTGAGGTATAATTACAACGCCGCCATTATAGCAACATTTTTAGCAATGCGAACTCAAGATTTTGACTTTTATTTACCTGATGCATTAATTGCTCAGCACCCCACCCAGCAGCGTAACGCCAGCAGACTGCTACACTTAACAGGCCAAACTGGGCAACTGCAGGATAAACTGTTTGTAGATTTGCCTAGCTTTGTTAATGCGGGAGACTTATTGGTATTTAATGATACGCGGGTCATAAAAGCGCGATTGTTTGGTGCTAAAAACAGTGGTGGCGCAATAGAAATGTTAGTAGAACGCGTACTGGACGCGCATCATATACTAGCACACATTCGCGCCTCGCGCGCACCAAAGAGGGGCGCTCTAATAAAACTGGCGAATGCTTTTGAAGCCGAAGTGCTTGGGCGTGATGGTGATTTATTTCACGTTAAGTTTTTAGCCGAAGCGCCTGTGCTTGATTTGCTTGAGCAATATGGCGCACTGCCTTTGCCACCTTATATTACACATGCAGCCGAGGCAGAGGATGACGAACGCTACCAAACCGTATATGCCAAACATGCGGGCGCTGTGGCAGCGCCCACAGCTGGTTTGCACTTTGATGAAGCGATATTAGAAAAACTAAAAGCCACTGGTGTCAATATCGCTTACGTTACATTGCATGTGGGCGCTGGTACGTTTCAGCCAGTTCGGGTTGACGATATTAAAGATCACAAAATGCACAGCGAAATTTATGAAATTTCTAATGAAACTATTGAATTAATTAACGCCACCAAAAAAAATGGTGGCAATATTGTTGCGGTTGGCACAACCAGTCTGCGTGCACTCGAAAGCGCAGCGCAGCATGGCACTATGCAGGCTGGCCAAAACGAAACCAATATTTTTATTACCCCAGGCTTTCAATTTAAGGTGGTCGATAAATTATTGACTAACTTTCATTTGCCCAAAAGTACGCTATTGATGCTGGTCTCTGCTTTCGCGGGCTTTGATCATATTAAAAATGCCTATGCCCATGCGATTGCACAACAATATCGATTTTTTAGTTATGGCGATGCCATGCTAATTAATAAAGCAAACTAACGCTATCATTTGAACTTGCCTCTAAACATAAACACTAAGCTTGCGTTAATCTATACCATCAAATTTTAAACTTTAGGAATCACCTATCCATGAAACTACTTAAGCAATCAGTCGTGAGCGCACTCGTTACCAGCGCTATTTTTTGTGGGAATTTACAAGCACAAGTCCTGCCAGAGGCTACGTTAGGTATTAAATTTGCGCTGGCTAAAAAACCAACTACCAGACCGATGACGGTGGCTTACATCCCTATCTTTAAGCGTTATTACATTGCTGACGGTGGCTTAGCACCTATGGGTTCTGAATTTGAAGCACCGATTTCAAAGTCACTGATTCACGCTTATGACGAAACAGGAAAATATGTTAATTCATCTAGGCCCGGTTACGATAACCGCTCTATTTACTTTAACCCCAACACCAGCGCCTTAGAAACCATCACCTATAACGTTTCTAGCGATGTTGGCTTCTCCCCAAACACTGGTATTTATGCCATCAACCTAACCGAAACAGGCGACTTAAAAGACACATCTGATGAGGTTTCACAATTTAACCCTGCATTTGGTCACGCAGGCACTATGCCAACCTATGATGCAGAGAATAAACGTTATTTTGCCAAGCAAGGTCGCAGCGATAAAGTATTTATTGTAGACCCTAAACAGCGTGAAAAAGTGGGTGAAATTACATTAGATTTAGCCAAAGCTGGCGCCGCGCACGATGATGTGAGCGACCTATTTGTGGCCTACACTGGCATCAAAGGCGAAGAACTCATTTTGCTAGACATTGACCACAAAGCAGCGTTGGTATTTGATATCTCTGGAAAATTTGTTGCCAAAAGCGAGCTACCTAAAGACATGAAACTCCGTTCGCAGAATCACTTTAATGGCATTGGCTATGCGAATGAAATGTTGTTTGTATACCATGACAGTGAAGGCGAATTTGGTACTTATTACGGCTTTAAAATATTGAAATAACTGATTTTAAAACAATAGATGTTATAGACGTAAAAAACCGCAAAAGACTTCAAAGTATGTCTAATGCGGTTTTTTATTTTGTAGGCTTTATATCACTTGGTCACTATTACTTACCTAACATGCCTGCAACTTTACCAGAAATCATACCAAAAATTGCCCCCAGTACCGTTGAAACTGCGACTAACAATACTGGATTGGTCATATCCATTGCCAATGTATTGCCTGCAGTACCTGCTGTAAGCGCCAAGCCTGCTGTAGCAGCATAGCCGTACACATTTGCTGGTACAACTGAAAGTAAGCTTTGCCCTGCTACAATCACTAAGAAGAACACTGTTACCGCAATGATAACTGGAGCCGCTAAAGCACCTAAACCACCCAGCATACCCGAGCTAACTAGATATAAAGCCACTCCCGCAATTACTGCACCATAGATCATGCCTGCGATGGTTTTTTGCAATGCCGCATTATCTGCCCCTGCCGCAAAGTAACAACCCCATGCAATGAAACCGACCCATACTAACGCTACACTTGCCAACGGGCCTAATGCTAAAAATGCCCAGACACCACCTAAAATTGCGATACTTAACGCCAATGCTGTTAACTTCGACATACTTATTCTCCCTAAAAATGGTAAAACTCTTGTAAAAATAATGTGTTGAGTAATTAATACCAGTAATTCAGCCAGCAATTTTAGGTTGGCAAAGCTTACGATGAATCAGTGACGACACCAACTTCAAATAGCTAAACTAAGCGCAGTCTAGCTCCAATTTGGTGCGCTAGGCAAGAGTTTTATGCAAGAGTGGTATTAATTGAGAGATACTTGAGTTGGGGTTCGAATTACGGGTGAAGTGTAATCCCAGTGTTTACGCCATGCGCCAAGCACCAGATTAGGATATTGCGGCTTACCTAAGCTACCGTTGTAACGACCAAGGGCGCGATACAAATCTCCCCGTTCAATATTGATGTAATGCCTTAATATCGTACAACCGTAACGCAGATTTAATTTTAAGTGAAACAAGTTCTGATCAGGCGTGCCAATACTTTTTACCCAAAATGGCATCACCTGCATGTAGCCACGTGCACCTACACTTGAAACTGCGTATTTTTTAAAAGCACTTTCAACGTGTATTAAGCCCAACACCATTTGCGGGTCTAAGCCTGCACGCGTTGCCTCGTAGTGAACAGACCTTAAAAATTCTTCACGATAGGCCTGGTTAGGCAAACGCTTTTTTAAACGGTCCGACATTTCCGCAAGCCATGCTTGGCCTTCAATATCACTGGCAAACATAAGCTTAGGCGCACCTAGGTCGCTAATTGATTTTTGCATCAGCGCTTTAACGCTGTTCGACAGTTGCTCTTCTTTTTGATTGCCCGCTTGGCATACTGATGCCGTAAAAATCAAAGCAATTATGCAGAGTTTTTGTAAATGACGTTTAACCATTAGACTTTAGGCTACTACCTTGGTTTGAATAAAATTAATCACTTCATCTATAAGCAAATTGTGTGCCTCTGCTGCAGTTCTGGCCTTGTATTCCACCTTGCCTTCGGCCAAGCCACGTTCACCTACAACTATGCGGTGTGGGACACCCATTAAGTCGCTTTCAGCAAACATCACGCCAGGGCGCTCCCCGCGGTCATCCAGCAGCACATCCAACCCCGCTTTTTTGCAATCATCGTAAAGCTTGTACACCGTATTTTTTACCAATTCACTCTTATCCAAGCCTATCGGGCAAATCACCACCTCAAACGGCGCCATGCTAAGCGGGAAAATAATGCCCTTTTCGTCACTTCCCTGCTCAATTGCGGCACCTACAATACGTGACACGCCTATACCATAGCAACCCATTTCCATCACTTGCGATTGACCATTTTCGCCTAAGTAGGTTGCATTCATCGCTTGTGCATATTTGCTGCGCAACTGAAAAATATGTCCCACTTCAATGCCACGACATAAGCTTAATGTGCCTTTGCCATCTGGGCTAGCATCTCCATCCACCACGTTTCGAATATCGGCTACTTGGCTAGGCTCAGGTAAATCGCGGCCAAAATTCACATGATTTAAGTGATATTTAGGCTTATTGGCACCACAGACAAAATCGCCCATTAACGCCACTGTTTTGTCGGCGATTACTGTCACATTTTTTCCGACAGCAACAGGTCCAATAAAGCCTGGTGGGCAGTTTAAGTTGGCGCGGATTTCTTCCTCTGTGGCAAATCTAAAACCTCCCAGCACTTTACTGGCTTTTACTTCATTCAAATTATGATCGCCACGCACTAAGGCCAAATAAAACTTTTCATTCGCAATAAGCGCTATCGCCTTTACTGTGCGTTCAATACTTATTCCCAGCAACTTTGCCACATCTTCACATTGGGTTTGTTTAGGCGTTTCAACTTCTTGCATGGCATCGCCAGCAGCAGCTCTGGTATTGACCTGTGGCAACGCCTCAGCCAGTTCGACATTGGCTGCGTAATTCGAATTTTCACAATACGCCAACGCATCTTCACCGCTGTCGGCCAGTACATGAAACTCTTGCGAGCCATCGCCACCAATCGCGCCAGAATCAGCTTTTACTGCGCGAAACTTCAAGCCCAATCGCGTAAAAATTTGGCTATAGGTTTGGTGCATTTGCGCGTAGGTTTTTTCTAAACTTTCAAAACTGGTGTGAAAAGAGTAGGCATCCTTCATCATAAATTCACGCGCACGCATCACACCAAAACGCGGGCGAATCTCGTCACGGAACTTGGTTTGGATTTGATACAAATTAAGTGGCAACTGCTTATAGCTATTAATCTCGCGGCGCACAATGTCGGTAATCACCTCTTCATGGGTGGGGCCAAAACAAAAATCGCGTTCGTGGCGGTCTTTAATCTTTAACATTTGCGGGCCAAACACTGCCCATCGGCCAGTTTCATCCCACAACTCTTTGGGTTGCACGGCTGGCATCAGCAATTCTAACGCACCTGCCTTATTCATCTCATCGCGCACGATATTCTCTACCTTGCGCAACACGCGTAAACCCAACGGCATCCAAGTGTACAAGCCTGACCCCAAGCGTTTAATGAGTCCTGCACGGATCATCAACTTGTGTGAAATCAGCTCGGCATCTGCAGGGGCTTCTTTTTGAGTGGCAATAAAAAATTGGGAGGCGCGCATGTAATTTTGACTATCAAATTAAACTAAAAGCGAATTTTATAGGGAAACTAGCGACAAGTCAGCAAAGTCTTGGTTTTGGATATGCGCTTAAATGCAAGACTTGAGTGATGGCAACTTAAATTTCGCCCGTTACTTTTATTTTTAACGATTAGCCTCATAAAATGCCCAAATTAAATCGGTGGCATTAATGGCGGTTGAGCTTGGCGTATTGCCACGTATTTTCTTTCCGCCTGGCCAAGAATGACCACCCGTTTCCGTGACACAGAGTTTAACCTGTGTACTATTTTGGCATGCACTATATAGCTCACAATACGCTCCAGGGACTTGCAACACCCGTAGTGGATTGGGATTGCAGCTGTTTAACTTCACCCATTTTGCAATGTTGTTTGGTACCGATACAAAATCTGCATGGGTGTTAGATTCACTACCCGAGCCACCGTTAAACAACACTCTGTCATCATCTAGCGCGTGAATGTGGAACACCGAGACAGGTTTGCCTGCGCATTGTATTTTTCCATCTTTTGTATCTGTTCCATCGGTGCCAGCCACTGAGGCAATGGCTTTAAAGATGTCTGGCATTTCACAGGCCAGACGATACGACATCATCCCGCCGTTAGACATCCCATTCGCATAAATGCGTTTAGCATCAATATTAGCACGGCTTTTCATGTCATTTACCACATGGCGGATAAAGCCTGCATCGTCAATCTGCTTATCACGCGCTTTGCCACAGCAAATACCAGCATTCCAAGTAGCAAGACCGCCTTTTGCAAAGCGGCTATAGCCATTGGGAAATACCGCAATAAATCCAGCACTTTCTGATTTAGAAACCATGCCATAGTATTCATCGGTAGCTTGATAGTGCATATTGCCACCACCACCGTGAAGTGATAGCACCATAGGGGTGGGGTTATTAGCTTGGTAGATTTTTGGCACATGTACTAAATACATACGATTTATGCCTTGATGCTTTAAGGAAAAAGTATAATCTCCAGGAGAGAGTGCCTGACTAGTTTGTTGCTTAGCGCCTTGTTTGTCATGCCAACGCTCACGCAAGCTACCAATCTCAGCAAACGCATACAAGCTGGTGAGCATGCAAACAATCAGTGTATAAAAGGTGATTTTTTTGCTGTTAAGCTTGAGCATGGTATTCACTTTGAGAAGGGCTTATGGTAAAAACGCAGCAGTAAACGATAAGTCTACCCGTTGTGAGTTAACAACGCTTATTTTCCAAACAACATTAGTTTAAATGTTACTTAAATTTTGTAGTATTACTGGCTTGCGAATTTGTGGATTTTACGGTTGTTCTCGTCTTGCTAATCGGGCTATCTTCTGGCTGAAAATTGGCTTTCCATTGCTTAAAAGTGACAATCGTCGCGGCATGCCCATTATCGTAAAACCAGCTATCTACCGCATATCTTTCACCTGTTTTGATTTCGCGTATCACTGCCGTGGTGTGCGGCCAACCGGTAAAAAAGAAGTTGCGCGTGCGCGTATCTTCTATCTCGTGCAACGGCATGTAGCCACTGTTTTTTAACAGCCGCATATAAGTGGTGCTATTAATCGCTTCGTCATTGCAATCTTGCTGCCCCGTCAAACTGCCATTAAAAAATGTCCCTGCCAAATCGCCTGCAGTCCCTATTTTTTTGCCAACCAACTCTTCTAGCAGCCCAATCGCTTGTGCGACTTTTTGACGCTCTACCACTGCATTTTTTTCTTGTGCGCTTTTTGTCGGCACATTAAAAATGCGGGTGACTGCATTCCACTCTAATTCGGTTAGCGATGTTTTTGAAATCTCCGCGCAACCGCCACCTTGGCAAATTTCGAATTGGTTTAAGCTTGGAGTTTGGCGAAAAATGCGTGAAATATCACTTAATTCGGCATGCGCAAGTATTGGGAAGACAAGTATTGGAGAAAAAAATGCTAGGCTGCAGACCAATATCCATGTGGTCGGCAGGCCTGCACTGTGATACTTTAGCCTCTTACATAACAAGTGGTTTATTGGAAACTTCATTTTTGCTAATGCCTGTTTGCGGGTAATGCTGCTGTAACACTGTGCTAATTTTGGCTATGCCTTGTAACATACCAGCTTCAAACTGACCTTTTCTAAACAACCCTTCCATCTCATGGCAAATGGCTTCCCAACCATCGCGACCTACATGCTGATCTATGCCACGGTCAGCCACAATTTCCACATCGCGGTCAGCAAGCAGTAAGTAAATCAGCACGCCATTATTGTGCTCAGTATCCCAAACATTCAAGCGACCGAATAGCTCAATTGCGCGTTTCTTGGGCGTTTTCTTGCACAAAATCTCATAAGGATGCAAACCCGCCTCCACTACAAAACGAATCTCACCAGCGTGATTTTTTTCACTGGCTGAAATGGCTTTTTCAATGGTGCGCAGTGCTTCTGCCGAAAAATGGCGCTGCACTTGCCACGGGTGGCTAAACATATGCTTAATAAAGCGAATGATAGGATGCGTTCTTTTCATAACTTATCTTTCATTGCTACTTGGGCCCCGTTTCCAATCACCACCATTACCAATCCCCACTAGCCCCGCCACCGCCAAAATCACCGCCGCCACCGCCCCAACTGCTAGAACCACCGCCAGACCAACCGCCGCCCCCATAATTACCACCTGTGGGTATGCCGCCGCTGTAACCATTCATACCGCGTCCGCCCAGCATCATGGTAATAAAAAATGCAATGACACCCAGTATCGCTGCACCACCCAAAGCTACACCAAGCACCCAAATCAACGTGCCAATCAGGCCGCCATTCAGTGCGCTGCCAAAGAAAGTGCCGAACATACTGCGCAAAAATAGACCTGTCACCAAACCGCCAAACAGTAATATGGGCAGCATATCCATGATGTCCATGCCGTTAGGTTTCGCGCTGTTAGGCGCTGGCAATGCTTCGCCATCCACTAAGCCAATTAAGCTGTTCAGCCCTGCGTCTAAGCCGCCGTAATAATCGCCTTGCTTAAATCTTGGACTGATGATTTCACTAATAATGCGCTTGGCGTACAAATCTGGTACCGCACCTTCTAGGCCATAGCCAACTTCAATACGCATTTTACGGTCGTCTTTTGCCACCAGCACTAATAAGCCATCATCTACCTTTTCACGACCAATTTTCGATTTTTCGACGACTCTAAGCGAATACTGCGCAATGTCTTCGGGTTGTGTGGTCGGTACAATTAGCAGCGCAATTTGACTGCCTTTTTTGGCTTCAAACGCGGCTAGTTTTTGCTCAAGTTGCGCTTGCTCGGCTGCAGATAATGTTTGGGTTAAATCAGTGACGCGTGATTTTAATTCGGGAACCGCAACAAGCTCAGCAAAAGCTATCTGTGAAAACAGAAAAAAGCTAAAGAAAATTGCTACAAAATTAAACCTATTAAGCAACTTCCTAGTAATCGTCATTCCCGCGCAAGCGGGAAAACGAGAGCTAGAAAACAAAGATAAAGCCGAGTTTCGAGGGACGGCCATCCATTTTAAAATGATCCAAAAATTCAAAATCCAATGGATTCCCGCTTGCGCGGGAATGACGGAGTAGTGAGACATTCGTGTAGTAAAGCTGTATTAGGTTTCTTGTGACCTATTTCTTATCGCCAAACTCTACTTTTGGCGCGCTAGAAATCGCTTTTTCGTTTTCTACCGTAAAGGTCGGTTTGGTGTTGTAGCCAAACATCATCGCCGTTAAATTATTCGGGAAGCTGCGAATAGCAATATTGTAATTTTTAATGGTTTCAATATAACGATTGCGCGCCACGGTAACACGGTTTTCCGTGCCTTCTAACTGCGCTTGCAAGTCTCTAAACCCTTGGTCAGCTTTCAAGTTTGGGTAATTTTCTGCTACCGCCATTAAGCGCGATAGCGCACCTGTGAGCTGGCCTTGTGCGGCTTGAAATTTAGCAAACGCTTCTGGGTCGTTCAACAACTCTGGCGTCACTTGCATGCTGCCCACTTTGCTACGCGCATTGGCCACATCGGTCAGCACTTCTTGTTCGTGCGCGGCATAGCCTTTTACCGTTTCGACCAAATTGGGCACTAAATCGGCACGACGCTGGTATTGATTCAACACCTCAGACCAACTGGCTTTAGCTTCCTCATCCAAGCTTTGAAATGTGTTGTAACCACAACCGGTCAGCGCAAACGCCAAGCTGACGACCGCAAATAATTTCATCCAAGTTTTCATCATGCTTTCCTTAATTTAAACATATTATGCATAAGTATATGGGGATTAATCTTGCACATGCAAGTGTTGTAAATAGCTGCGCGCCAAACACAAATCTTGCCAGACTTTAGCCTTATCAAGCGGATTGCTGAGTAAATGCGCAAGATCGCAAGTGGCAACTAATTGCATGTGACCAATGGCATGCAACTTGCCACGTAAATTTTCTAGTGGCTCCTGCGTATTTAACAACGCTTGCGCTACCGATTCGCCCATCGCTATTATCACTCTCGCTTGAACATCTGCAATGCTTGCCACCTGCATTTTGCTGGGTTTTTCAATGCTTAAAGCATGCAAGATATTGTTGAATAAGGTGCTCTGCAGACCAGTATCCATGCGGCCTGCAGGCATGCTAATTTTACATATAAATGCCCACTGCTTATCTTGCGATATCGTGATTTCGTACTGAATTACCGCCGTGCTGCTAGGTTTTTCAGAGGCAGGTTTTTTAGGGACAGGTTTTTCAAGAGCAGATTCTTCAGTGGCTACGATTGCTACTTGTACAGCTTCTAATTTTTCAACTGCCACTTGTTGCGTCAACACCGTTTCAACTGGCGTGCGCAGCTTCCACACTGGCAACAGTTCTAGTTCACGCAGCACGTCATCTCTATTCATCAAAGCGACAATCTCATCATGCAAGCCACTCTCATAAGGCCAACCCCATCAAAACTGCATCTTCTCTACCCTCTTTTGCTGGATAGTAACCACGTCGCACCGCCATCTCGCAAAAGCCCATGTTCTCGTATAGCGCAATGGCGGAAATGTTGCTGGTGCGCACTTCTAAAAACATATTTGCGGCCTTGTGGCGTTTGGCAATCGTCATCATATGTTCTAATAAATAACGCCCCAGCCCCTGTTTTTGGCGATGTTTGGCAATACTCAGGTTTAATAAATGCGCTTCATCCATCACCATCATCATTAAGGCATAACCTATCATTTCGTCTTTATCTTCCAAAATCCAAGCGCTATAGCCGCTATTCAGTGAATCGCTAAAATTGCCGCGTGTCCACGGATGGCTGTAAATGGTCGGCTCAATTTGCATAATCGCTTCTAAATCGCCGATATGCATTGGTCGTAAACTTAAATTAGGCTGTAACTGCGCACTCATCTTAAAAATTTCCGTTCGCCCTGAGCCTGTCGAAGGGTGGCGATGTTCGATGGTTCGACAAGCTCACCACGAACGGGGAATTGTTGTATATTAATTTCAAACATCATAACCGCTGCCCTGCATCGCGCTGCAGTGTTGTCAACGCCACGCGATTGCGAATATAAATTGGCGCTGCTTCACTGGCAGGCTTGGCTTCACCTGCGGCAAAAATCGGTTTAGCCAATTGCAAAATCGCTTCTGCTGTTGGTGTCAGATTAGGATGTGTCTTTTCTAGGTGTTGCTGATAAATTTGGCTTAACACATCGCCATAGACACTCCAACCACTCCCTGCCCCGATCCAAACCTTTCTTAATGATGCCCCGTAAGCCAATGTAGGCGCGGCTTCTGGCTTGCATACTTTGGTCTCGGATATTTCTTGCCATTTGTTTTCATGTTTTTCACTGGTTTTAACCTTTTCAAAGGCCGCGTGGTAAATCTCGCCCATACGCGCATCCAGGCAAACAATCACTTTATCGGCGCCGCTGGCTTGCGCCACTGCCAGCAGAGTATTTATCCCCACCACAGGAATATTGGCACCAAAGCCCAAACCCTGCGCCACGCCACAAGCAATACGTACACCGGTAAACGCGCCCGGACCCGCACCAAATGCGATGCCATGTAAATCTGTTAGTTGCATATCTGCAGCATCTAACAGCGCCTGAATTTGCGGCAAAATCAACTCAGATGAGGCATTGCCCACATGTTGATGGTGCGTAAAAAGTGTACCGCCAGCCTGAATAGCCAGCGATAAAAATTCGGTTGAGGTGTCAAGTGCCAATAAATTCATTTTGTTAAAATTTATTAATTTGCTTTTACAAAGCCGTCATTCTGAGCGTAGCGAAGAATCCAAGCAACGTAACAAAAAACTGGATTTTTCGCCCAAATAAAACATTGGGCTCAGAATGACAATGTGGGAAATTTGTGATTAATCATGCGCTATTTTACCGCGCAATTGCTTCACTTGCTTACGTATTGTCTTACCTTCTAATCGCCTTTGTTTTGAACCATAACTCGGCTT
Organism: Pseudomonadota bacterium; assembly: GCA_020053735.1. Taxonomy (GTDB): domain Bacteria; phylum Pseudomonadota; class Gammaproteobacteria; order Burkholderiales; family Methylophilaceae; genus Methylotenera_A. The sequence goes on along the minus strand of JAGVMP010000007.1, from coordinate 7,592 downwards.
AGTCGCATAGCGCATTGGCTTTACCTGGTTTGCAGCATTTACAATCTCATGCAAACGCTTAATCGCGTCTTTTTTATTCGCCTCTTGGGTGCGATATTGCTGAGCTTTAAGAATCAACACACCTTCGTCAGTAATGCGATTATCTTTACTATGAATAAGTCGTGCTTTCAACCACTCGCTTAAGTTAGAGGCGTTAATATCAAAACGCAAATGAATGGCGGTAGATACTTTATTCACATTCTGCCCACCCGCCCCCTGCGCGCGAATAGCGGTGAGTTCATAGTCGGTTTCAGGGATGATTATGAGCACTGCTTTATGCCTATCTAAGACCAAGTTTCTTTGCTTCTAGATAAGAAGTGTAGTCAAATTTTGTAAAATTCACCTCGAACTTATTAGGACTTCTTGTTCCTTGCCAAAACTCAACATTTTCATTTTGACCACGCAAAATTAAACAAATAATTTCCAGAGATGTAAGCTCAATATCTGGACCAAAATATATAGCTTTCAGGGCGTTAGACTCATATCCAAAAAGAGTGCCCGCCACTTTATGAATACTCCTCCACTCTTTCTCATAATCCCAAGACTTTGATTTTATGCAAAAAAGTTGAATTATCTGTTCATAATCATCGTTAACAAGAATAGGTATTAAATCTATCTTTGGCATGTTTACTTGATATTCCACTTTTTTCATCTTATTAAATGGTTCAAGTTCTGTTGAAAATGCTAAACAGAATCCTTTATATCTTCCGCCATAATGTGACCACATTAATAAATCATCATTTCTTTCTGAAAAACAGGTTACTCCCCTACTTTTCAAAAACTCATCACGATAATTGGCGATAAAACTTTCTGCTATTTTATTTAACAATAACCTCAAATCATGATTGTTAGCAGATAGAAACTCATCTTTAACCTGCTGTGGTACATCTTTTTTCTTAATATAGGCTTCGCGAATAGTATTAACTTCATTATCAGATAACTCTTTGATGCCTGCAGAAATTGCGCAATCATAAGGGTCGTTAAATTTTAGTGGCGAACTAAAATACAGGGATTGCGCTTTCAGGTTTCCAAGACTCTCAGAATTAAAGCTTTGATATTTATAAATAATTTCAGGTCTACTCATAAACTCCACCTTTAATTAGTGTCAAAAAAAGCTTCCACATCCGCCAATTCCTTGGTGCGTTTAAACGGCGGCAGGCTTTGCCAGATGCGCTTGCCATAAGGTTTGGTGATAAGGCGCGGGTCACAAATCACCAGCACGCCTCTGTCTGTTTCATCGCGAATTAAGCGCCCTGCGCCTTGTTTAAGCGTGATGACTGAGTAAGGCAATTGATATTCCATAAAGGCATTTTTCCCATCTGCGGTCAATTTATCAATACGTGCTGACAAGACTGGGTCATCGGGCGGGGCGAATGGCAGCTTGTCGATAATCACCACTGATAATGCTTCTCCGCGGACATCGACGCCTTCCCAAAAGCTTTGGCTGCCCACCAGTACCGCGTTGCCATGCGTACGAAAGCGGTCTAATAATTCGGTGCGTGTGCTTTCTCCTTGCAGCAATAATGGATACTCCATACCATTTTCGCCAAACGCGTCTTTTAACAATGCATGGACTTCGCGCATGGCGCGCAAGCTAGTGCAGAGTACAAACGCGCGGCCACGGCTGGCTTGTATCACAGGCAAACTCACAGCAGCAACCGCGGCGGCATAGCCCGAGGAATTGGGATCTGGCATGCCAGCAGGCGCATATAATAAGGCTTGCAGGCCATAATCAAATGGGCTTTGCCAATAGCCAGTTTCGGCATGGGTTAATCCCATTTGCGCTTGATAGTGACTAAAATCGCTTTTTACCGCTAAGGTAGCGCTAGTAAAAATCCAGGCACGCGGTTGTGCGTTCAACTGTTTGCTAAAGCCATCTGCCACGCTCAATGGGGTTGCGTGCAGTTGCACACTTTGCGTAAACACCTCTACCCAACGTACTAAATTTGCATTTTCGGCTTTAAGCCAACGCGTAAGCTGTAGGTTAAGCTCTTCTCCACGCTGCCAACATTTCTCCAGCATGGGGTCACGCGCGGCTTGGCTTTCTAGCACCGCATTTAAGGCCTTGAGTATACTTTGCATATCAGCAAATGCAGATTCGAAATTTTTTAACGCCAGCGCTTTATTGACAGGCAATCTTGAGCCTTCGTATTGGAACACTAGCCTAAAATCTTTGCAGGCTTTTTCTAATTTAGGAATCGCTTCACCCAGCGCGACGCAATCTTTCGCCAAAGTGAGATGCGCAGTCAAACTGTCGCGGCACAGTTCGATAAGTTGCGAAGTTGAAATATCCTCGCCAAAAAACAACCCCGCCACTTCTGGCAACTGGTGTGCTTCATCAAAAATCACGGTATTGGCGGAAGGCAATAACTCTGCCACGCCCTCGTCGCGCAACATCACATCAGCAAAAAACAGGTGATGGTTCACCACAATCACATCTGCCGCCAGTGCCTTTTTACGCGCCTCCATCACAAAACATTCTTTGTAATAGTTGCAATCTTGGCCTAAGCAATTATCGCGTGTGCTGGTCACGTTCATCCAAATGGTTGCGTTTTCTGGTACATCGGTGAGTTCTGCTTTGTCACCGGTTTTGCTATTCTCTGCAAAGTTTTTGATGAGATGCACATATTTAGCATCTTCACGCGAGGCAAAACGGCCGCTTTGCGCAGCAGCTTCTAAATGGTAATGACATACATAATTGGCGCGGCCTTTTAGCATGGCCACCGTAACTGGCACTTTTAACGCATCGCGCACATTTGGCAGGTCACGGTTAAACAGCTGGTCCTGTAAAGTTTTCGTTCCAGTAGATATAATCACTTTGCCGCCTGATAATAGTGCAGGCACTAAATAGGCAAAAGTCTTGCCGGTGCCAGTGCCCGCCTCTGCAATCAGTTGCTTGTTATTTTTAATGGCATCTTCAATGGCCAATGCCATTTCAAGCTGCTCTTTGCGTTCGCTAAAACCGTGTATTGCATCGGCGAGTGCGCCATTTGCTTTAAAAATTTGGGATAGTGCGGAGGTTTCTGCCATAGCCAAATTATCCCATGAATACGCCATTGAAATGTAATGGTTGATTGTGCTGCATGTTAAAAACTATTGCGTTCAGCACTGGTTATTGTTAGCCTAAGCGTGCTGTAAACGTTTAATTCTGTCATTACTTTAGGGAGGATGTATGGATTTAGGTTTAATTATTCAGTTAATAAGCGGTGCTGTTGGCGGCAATGTGGCTGGCAGTTTGATGAAAAATGCAAGTTTAGGCCCAGTGCTTAATTCAGTTGTCGGTATTTTAGGTGGCGGCTTAGGTGGTCAATTACTTGCCATGTTAGGTGTTGGTGGTGCAGAGGCGGCTGGTAGCTTGGACATTGCCTCAATTATCACGCAAGTGGCTGGTGGTGGTGTAGGTGGTGCCGTTTTATTAGCGATAGTCGGCCTGATTAAAAACGCAATGGCAAAACAATAAATTGACAACCTTCAACCCTACTTTATTTCTTAAGTTATTTTTTAAGCGTTACTACTTAATTTTTTAAAGTAGGTTTTTTATTTTTAGCCGACAATTCTCTCCAATGAAATTTCTTATCTACACTTTTATATGCAGCTTTTGCCTTTGCGCACCCGCTATGGCGGATGAAGTGCTGACTGAAAATGCAGAAGGTGTTGTGCTTTACAGCGCAGATGGCTCTAGTGAAAGCTCTACTGCGCAAGAACCGGCATCAGGCTGGAAAGCCAAAACACAAGAGGTGATTATTAATGCGCTTAGCCTAACGGGGATTAAATATAAATTTGGCGGAAACAGCCCAGAAACAGGCTTTGATTGCAGTGGTTTTGTGCGCTATGTGTTTCACAACGCAGCCAACTTAACTTTACCGCCTACTGCGCGCGCGATTAGTCAGCTGGGAAAAACCGTTAAAAAAGATGAATTGCAACCTGGGGATTTGGTATTTTTCAATACGCTGAAAAGTGCGTTTTCACATGTGGGCATTTACATTGGTGACAATAAATTTGTTCACGCGCCTAGCTCAGGTAAGGTAGTACGTGTAGAAAATATGCAAGCTGGCTACTGGTCTAGCCGCTTTAATGGTGCGCAACGACTAGATAAAGAAGCAGAAACCAATCAATAAAAAACAATCCATAGTCCTAATAAAAACGATGCCCTGCAAGCCGCATGAGTATTGGCTTGCAGGGCATTAATATTTACTCGTGGAACTTTTTATTCGTGAAATTTAGCCAAATCACCGGGTTTACGTAGCATTTTATCCACTTCACCAGAATGCAATTCTTCTAGATAAATCATCTCGCGCGCATATTCTTCTAACATCACAGAATCGCCCTCAACCAGTTTTAATAAGGCTTTATAAGCGTTTAATGCTAGTTTTTCATGCGCCATTGATTCGCGTAAAATATCGCCAATATCGTGATTATGCGTTTCTAGCAACGGGCCAATTGACAATGAAGGATGTCCGCCCAAATGGGTAATCAGCTCGCCCGCTTTATCAGCATGCGCAAGTGATTCGGACGCTTGGCCACGCAGCCAAGAAACGATTGGGATACGATTGTAGCCAAACACCATCAGCGCATAATGCGTATAGCGCACCACACCTGCAAGTTCTAGCTCTAATATTGTATTGAGTGCTTTGGTAACTGGGGTATCAACACCGTGATTGTCTGACATTTTGTTCTCCTTTTTTACATACAATTTGAGTGGTTAAGATTATCTATTAACTCAATGAAACGCAGTGTATCGTAAAAAATACTGGCTCGCAGAACTGCAAATGGTTCGTATTGTCAGTCGCAAATACATTTAGAGTTAGCTGTCACTTTTTAGCTTATTTATTGCTGTGCTCCTGCTTGTCGCTATGCCCCAAATCGCGCTCTGGTGCAATCACATCACGTATCAACTGTTTTAACTCTTTAGACTCTGGGAAACGGCCTGTTAGCTTGCGACTAAACAGTAGCGCACCATCGAGCCGCACATCTAGCACGCCACCTGACCCTGGCATCAAATTCACGCCTGCCAAGTCCGCCTCAAAGGTGGTTAGCAACTCTTGCGCCAACCAAGCAGCGCGTAATAACCATCTGCATTGCGTGCAATATTCAATCTCAACTTGATGTTTAGGCATGTTCTTCTCAAATGCTTTGGTTAGTGTTTCGCTTTTATCGTATTCAGTCTTTTTACTGTTCAAACGCCTTGAAAAAGCGCAAAATGAACCTATTATCTTATTGTAAGCTCATAACGTTAGTCATGCGTTAAGCATAGCAATATTAATTATTTTTAAGTTAAAGGGTGTGCATGCGGTCTACTTTTCAAAAATTTGGTCTTATCGGTTCTGGTGTGATGATAGGCGTTTTAATTAGCCTTAACTTTTCTGCACTCGCCGAAAAAGTCACCGCTTCACAATTACCAATTGATGATTTACGGGTGTTTGCTGAGGTGTTTGGCAAAGTTAAAAGTGATTATGTCGAGACTGTAGAAGATAAAAAACTGATTAACGAAGCTTTAACTGGCATGTTGTCTGGCCTAGATCCGCACTCAACCTTTATGGATGCCGATGCTTACAAAGACTTGCAAGCAGGTACACAAGGCGAATTTGGTGGCTTGGGTATAGAGGTGGCGATGGAAGAAGGCCTAGTCAAAGTGGTGACACCAATTGAAGACAGTCCTGCTTATAAAGCTGGCCTGAAAAGTGGCGATTTAATTAGCAAATTAGACGACACACAAGTACGTGGCTTAACGCTGAACGACGCAGTTAAAAAAATGCGCGGCAAACCAGATACGCCTATTGTGCTGACAGTATTACGCAAAGGTGAGGCAAAACCGCTTACTTTTAACTTAGTGCGCGCGATTATTAAAACGCAAAGTGTTAAAAACAAATATATTGAAAAAGATTACGCCTATGTGCGCATTACCCAGTTTCAAGATCACACAGGTGAAGATTTAGCCAAAGCCTTAATTTCACTACAGGCGCAAAATAAAGGCCCGTTCAAAGGCTTGGTACTTGATATGCGCAACAACCCAGGTGGCTTGCTAGATGCGGCGGTTGGCGTGTCGGCTGCGTTTTTACCAAAAAATGATTTGGTGGTGTATACCGAAGGCCGTGTGCAAGATTCTAAAATGCGTTTAAGCGCTAATCCTTTAGACTACGCAAGAAGAGGTAAAAGCGATTACCTTAAAAGCGTGCCTGAAGCTTACAAAAAAACGCCAATGGTGGTGTTAATAAATTCAGGTTCAGCATCGGCCTCAGAAATTGTGGCAGGTGCGTTACAAGACCATAAACGCGCGACGATTTTGGGTGTGCAAAGTTTTGGTAAAGGCTCTGTGCAAACGATATTGCCGATGAATAATGGCAGCGCGATTAAGCTCACTACTGCGCGCTATTTCACGCCAAATGGTCGTTCGATTCAAGCAAAGGGCATCGTACCAGACATTATTGTGGAAGATGGCTCTGACCAATCCAACAACCTGCACGAAGCAGATTTAGCCAAGCATTTATCTAACCCAAAAGATGCGGCTGAAGCGGCCGAGGCTGCTAAAGTAAAAGATGCGGCTAAAGAAGCAGCGGCTAAAGCCAAATTAAATGAGAAACAATTTGCTGAGCCACAAGGCCCTATTGAGCCTGCTAGCAAAGATGACTTTCAGTTTGCGCAAGCCATGAATGTGCTAAAAGGCTTGCCAGTGCAAAAATTGCCAGAGCCCAAAGTAGCGGTAGCAAACCCAACTGATGCAAAACCTGCTACAAAATAATTTAAAGTAGAGTTAAGTTATATTTAAAAAGCCTGCTAACAAAATAAGCGGGCTTTTTTTGTGCCTACTTAATACAAAAAATCGATGTACAAAGTCATACTCAAAACCACACAAATGCTGGTAAATTTGGATTAAACTAAACGCATGAATATTGACCGACTAATTAACACGTTTGACACAGGATTGCGCACGATTTTTGCTGCCAGTACTGCCGCCAGACAGCGCCCAGACGCAAGCATTGATGAACCAGCACTGAACAACCAAAGCAGGCAACACGCGGCGGCACTGATGCGTATCAACCACGTAGGCGAGGTGTGCGCGCAAGCGCTTTACAGTGGACAAGCGCTCACCAGCAAAAGCCCGCACATTGTAAGTGCATTACAACACGCAGCAGATGAAGAAACTGACCACCTCGCTTGGTGCGAGGCACGCATCAACGAGTTGGGTGGACGCAAAAGTATGTTGAATCCACTTTGGTATGCGGGAAGTTTTATGCTGGGCGCAGTGGCAGGCGCACTTAGTGATAAATGGAATTTGGGCTTTTTAGCAGAAACCGAAAAGCAAGTCGCCGCACATTTGCAAAATCATTTAAACCTGTTAGATGAAACTGACATTAAAACGCGTACAATTGTTGAACAGATGCAACAAGATGAGGCGGCGCATGCAGCTGAAGCTTCACAACTTGGTGGTGGCGAGTTACCCGCACCAGTCAAGCTTGGCATGCAGCTTGCTTCTAAAATAATGACAAAAACAGCTTATTACATTTAGGCTTTTAATATTAAGGTTTTAACAGAATATGCAAAAATTTAGTGAT
>JAGVMP010000008.1 GCA_020053735.1 Pseudomonadota bacterium | reverse complement strand
CAGCGTGGTCAGAAGCATCACTGGCACCAGCGGTGGTAACTATGAATCACTCACCACCAGCAGTACCGTCAGCACCACGGTGACGGAAGACAGTGATGCGACGACAGTTAGCATTACTGGTAGTGCAAATGTTGCTGAAGGTGCTAGTGGCACTTATACAGTCTCATTAACTAATAATGCGCAAACGACTGCTGTTACAGTAAATCTTACCTACAGTGGTACTGCAGCAAATGGTACGGACTATACTGGGGTTGCAACGGTGACTATTCCTGCAGGCAGCAATAGTGCTAACTTTAATATTGCGACAATTAACGACGTGTTAGATGAAGCATTGGAAAACTTTACTGTGACGATTACTTCAGCCACTGGAGGTAATTTAGAAAGTATTGTAGTCAGCGGGACAAATGGTAGTGTCACCACGACTATTACAGATAATGACCCAACGCCTAGCCTGAGTATTGATGATGTTACTGTCAATGAGGCTGCTGGTACTGCCACGTTTACAGTGACATTGTCTGCGGCTTCAGGCCAAACGGTCACTGTTGGCTATAACACTAGCAATAGTACGGCTATAGCAAGTAGTGATTACACAAGCACAACTGGCACAGTAACATTTACACCAGGACAAACTACGCAGACGATTACAGTGCCGATTATTAACGACACGATTGATGAGTTAAGCGAAACGTTTTTTGTAAATTTGGTTACCCCAACAAATGCGACGATATCTGACGCACAGGCTGTTGGCACCATCACCGATGATGACAACGCCCCGACCATCAGCAGCGTCACGGCCGATACACAAACCGAAGGTACCAGCCTGGTGCACACCGTGACCTTGAGCAACGCTTCCTCAAGCAGCACCAGCTTTGCCTACACCCTAGGTGGCGGCAGCGCCACGGGCGGTGGTACCGATTACACCACGCCACCGACCTTTAGTAATGGCGTGACTTTAGTCGCTGGCAACCTGATCGTACCCGCTGGCGTCACCAGCTTCACCATCACGGTGCCGACCACGCTTGACACCATTGATGAAGGCGCCTCTGAGACCTATAGCGTCTCTGTCGGCGGCGTATCGAATACGGGCACCATCACCGATGATGATGCAGCACCGACCTTAGCTGTAAATGATGTGTTTGCAGCAGAAGTTACTGGTGCTTATGCAATATTTGCGGTGACGTTATCAGCAGCAAGTAGTGCCGCAACAACCGTATCATTAGGTTTGACGGCAGGTACAGCTACAGCAGGTGCTGATTACACTAGCGTAACGCAGGTCTCTACAGATGGCGGCGTAACATGGTCTGGAAATGTTACATCGGCTACTTTTGCAGCAGGGGCTACTAGCATTTTAGTGCGAGTGCCTGTATTAGTGAACAATCCAACGAACGAAGCAAACGAGACTTTCACTTTACTTGCAACAACTACTAGCGGCAGTACAGCCAATGCTTCAGATAGTGGTATTGGAACAATTACTGAACGTGACCTTGCTCAACGCAATACAATTAACCCTACGGTAACGGAAGGTACTAATCTAACTTTTGATTATAGAGCTTCAGCAGGCGCAGCCACGACATATTCGTTCTCGCTTGGTGGTACAGCAACTAGCGGTTCAGATTATGGCACAATTACTTCTGCCAATTTCAGTGGTGGCGTCACCTTTACTCAAACAGTCGGTGCACCAAACGGTACAGGTACGATTAGCGTACCTGCGTCAGGCGGAAATCTTGATTTTACATTCACCCTGCCAAACACGGGCGATACGTTGGACGAGTTAAATGAAACTGTGATAGTGAGTGCAGGTGGTCTAACACGCACTGGTACAATTAATGATAATGATGCAACGCCAACACTCAGTATTAATGATGTGACTGTAAACGAGGCTGCTGGCACCATGACATTTACCGTGACTTTAAGTGCGGCTAGCGGTCAAACGGTCACAGTCAATTACAGCATGATTAATCAAACTGCGCTTTCTGGAAGCGACTACACCGCTGGCTCTGGTACTTTGACGTTTGCCGCAGGGGTCACTACGCAAACGATTACTGTACCTATTTTAAATGACGCCACTTACGAAGGCTCTGAAACATTTAGGGTGGATTTAAGCTTGCCAACCAACGCAACAATTTTAGATGGTATTGGGATTGGTACGATTCGAGACGATGGTCTAGGCGCAGGCGGCACAGATAACGATACACCAACATTGGCCGTTTCTAGCATCTCAGTATCTGATCAAGCGGCAGGTTTTGCGCAGTTTGTGGTTTCATTGAGCAATCCTTCCGCTACTGCAACCACATTTACTTTAGCGCTTGCCAATGGCACTGCCACAGGAGGTGGCGTGGATTATGGCTCTGGCACGGCAACCAACATTCAAGTTTCCACAGATAATGGCGCCACTTGGAGCAACGCCAGTTCGGCAACGATTCCTATCAATGGTACCTATGTGTTGGTACGCACCCCAATTATTGCGGATGTAGCCAATGAGGTAAGCGAAACATTTACGCTAACTGCAACACGTACTGCAGGTACAACAACCAATGCCAGCGCGATTGGTACGGCAACTATTACCGATATTGATAATAGCCCTAACGCAATTGATGATGCGCCTACAAGCAGCTTGCAAGAAGATACTGTAAATATGGTGCTTTCTGGCAGTGCGATATTGGGTGGCAGTGGCAATATGGCAGATGCTGACCCCAATAACGATACACTTTCTATTACTGGGGCAGTTGCTGGTAGCGGAGCTGTGGTGGGTGCGGTAGCTTTAGGCTCACCACTTACGGTGAGCGGTATTTACGGCACTTTACTAATCAATGCAAATGGTAGTTACACCTATACTTTAGATAATAGCCGTATTCAAACTCAAAACATTTTGGGCGGCGTTACTGCTAATGATGTATTTACCTACAAAATTACTGATGGAAACGGTGGCTTTGATACGGCGACAATTACGGTGGCAATATTGGGCACGCTAGATTTGACGGCGATTACACCAGTGCCCGTGTCGATAATTGCGGATGGCTTGATAGGCGAGTATTACGGCTATAACGATACTGGCACTCCACCTGGTGGATACCGTTTGCATGCGGATGATAATACAGCGACTAGTATCCCATATCCGACCGATGCGAACATTAACAGTATTGAGGATCTGGAGAGGATTATTAATGGCCGAAATGTGACCATGGGCGGACCTAATAATATTGTGGGCGGTACCGAAGCTGCTGCAACTAATGTTGCGGATGTGGTTTTTAATGTACGTAGGTTGGATTACGGCCTAGGTACGGATTTACCAAACAGCAATCCAGCACAGGCAGCTGGCTCTACGTTGGGCGCTACTTCAGAATTGGCAGATTTTCTGAATACTGACTCGACCACCGCTGTTGTGCAAACTGGCACGCCTGTGGGCGCTACTATAGGCACACAAACAGGCTTAGGCAATACGACGGATGCGCTTATCCGTATGTCTGGCACCGCTTATTTGGAACGCGGAAATTACGACTTTAGAGTGACCGCAGACGATGGCTTTAGATTGCGTGTAGGTGGTGCAACACTACTGGAGTTTGACGGCAACCAAGGCCCAACAACGCGCGTATTCAACAACGTGGAAGTAAGTGACTTAATTTCTGGCTTTACTTCCATCGAGATGTTGTATTGGGATCAAGGCGGGATATCAAGGCTACAGTTTGAGTACAAATTGGCGAGCAGTAATACATGGGTGCCCTTTTCGCTAGATAATGTTGCATTCTTTAGCGAGGCGAATGTGCCTACGATTACTGACACACGTATTCAGGATGTTGTGGAAGACGCCGTCATTAACCAACAATACTACTTGCGTACTGGCTCTGTGCTGGATGGAGATGGTTTTAACAATACACTCACAGGTGATGCTGGCCGTGATTATATTCAAGGCTTTGGTGGCGATGATATTCTAAACTCTGGCGGTAGTGCAGACTTTTTGGATGGGGGTGATGGGAATGACAATCTGAACTCAGGCGACGGTAACGATATTTTAATTGGTGGCATGGGTAACGATACCATGGTGGGCGGCTTAGGAGATGATATTTACCGCATTGATAGTGCTGGAGATGTGTTAACTGAAGCTGCAAATGAAGGTACGGATACCATTGAAATTGAGGCGAGTTACAACCCTGGCACTTACGCCATTCTAACCAATTTTGAAAATGTCCTAGTTAAGGGTAATTTTAACGTTAATGTGACTGGAAACGCTGCAAACAACCGTATTACCGGCAACGATGGTAGTAATAATTTAAACGGCGGGGCCGGTAATGATCAACTAATTGGAGGCGCTGGCAATGACACCTTGATTGGCGGTGGTGGGACGGATATTTTTGAGTGGAACCTTGCCGATAAAGGCACGCGTAATGCTACTGGAAGCTTGGCAGCCAGCGATGTTGTGACTGACTTCGATATGGCGGCTTACAATAACGTTAACACTACAGCTGCAACTGGGGGTGATGTGATTGATTTGCGTGACCTCTTGGATGGAGAAGCTTCTGCAGTCGGTAGTGTCGGTAACCTGGCTAACTTTATTGATATTGTTCAAGTTGGCGCAGATACGGTGATGCGTATTAGTTATGATGGTGGCTTTACTGGTGGTACCTACAATGCGGCAGTGCAAGACCAAGTGATTACCTTTAGCGGGATTAACATGATTGGTATGGGTACTGAAGGTGCGGCATTACAAAGCTTGATTAATAATTCGAAATTGTTTGTAGATTAATATTCTGTTGATTTAGATGTAGCTTTGATTTTCAGTTAAGCAATTTTAAACAACTGTAAATTCATCGTTACTCTGGTTTATTTAAGGACTAACTTGCAAAAGTTAGTCCTTTTTTGTTTGCAACCAAAATTATGAATTTTTCACGTTGGCACGCAATTTGCTGTGCTACCTACAGCGCGCATACTGTTGTAAATTTGTAAGCTCATGAATACGTATTCGCATATTTATTGCCACTTTGAAAATAAATTACTGTAATATGTGAAAGAATGAAGGTAACACTGTGAATATTATGAATTATTTAAAGATAACGACAGGCACATTAATGCCGAAGCATGTTTTTATTTCAATCGCACTAGGTTTTTCTGTATTAGGTTTCAACTCTGTAGTAAATGCGGAGGCGGTGATTCCGCTTAAGCTATTAGTAGAGAAAGTCATTTCATCTAACCCCGAGGTACAAGCGAAATACCACGCTTATGTGGGTGCGGGTTACGGGCAAAATGTGGTAAAGGGTGGTTATTTACCAAAGGTTGATATTCAATCTACCTATCGTAAGCAAGAAGACATCAATTTTCGAACAAACAACGGTACAGCTATCCCACGTTTTAGTAATCAGCTGATATTACGGCAAATGATTTTTGATGGTTTGGCCACGCCGTACGAGGCAAGCCGCCTTGGCCACGCTAAGCGTGTCCGCTATTACGAGCTACAAGACGCGATGCAGAATACCTCATTAGAGTTTATGCGTGCGTATATGGATACTTTGCGGTTTCGACAATTGACCGAATATGCTAAAAGTAACTATGTGGCGCATAAACAATTGTTTGACCGCATTCAAGAGCGCGTTGATGCTGGTGTTGCAAGGCGCGTGGATTTAGAGCAAGCGACAGGTAGGCTAGCTTTAGCAGAAGCCAATTTGTTGACGGAAGCGACGAATCTTCATGATGTGACAGCGCGCATTCAGCGCTTATTAGGAGAGCTGCCACCAAGCACTTTAGAGCAACCAGATTTTTATAAAGCCGGTGCAGAAGCTACTGCGGCTGATGCTTTGCGTGTGGCTTACTTGCAAAACCCGAGTATTTTAGCTACCAGTGAAGACATTCAAGCCACTAAAGATGAAGTAAAAACCAAAGAAGCGAAGTATTTACCGCGCTTAGATTTACAAGCGCGTAAAAATTTGGGCACAAGTTCAGATGGTCGCAATAGCACCAGTGCGGCCGATGTGGTAGAGCTGACCATGAACTTTAATCTGTTTAATGGTTTTTCTGATAAAGCGGCAGTCAGCCAAACCATCGAGAAGTTAAACACCGCCAACGATATGCGCGATAAGGCGTGCGTCGACACACGTCAGTTGGTGACGATTGCTTATAACGATATTTTACAACTGAAAGAACAGTTGACTTATCGCGATACACATCAAAAATCGATTGAAAATGCACGTGAGGCTTATCGTAAACAATTTGATATTGGTCAGCGTACGTTACTAGATTTGTTAGATACTGAGAATGAGTATTTTCAAGCAAGACGTGCTTTCGCTAACACTGATTACGATATACAAACCGCCTACGCGCGTCTATATGCCGCGCAAGGTGAGTTGCTGAATAAAATTGGTAGCCAACGCCAAGGCTTGCCAGAAATTAACCGCGAAGCCTATATGGATGCAGCGAATATTTGCCAAGCGGTAGCGCCAGAACAACTCAGTATCGATAAAGCCGCATTGTTGGCAGATGCAAAACCATTAACAGTGGGTGATAAACCCTTGCCGAAACCAATCGTTAAGCCTACAGCGACAGCGGCATGCAGTACTGATGTGGTAACAGCGCGCGTCAATGACTGGGCAAGCGCATGGCGCCACAAAGATTACGATAACTACATGAAGTTTTACGCGGATAATTTTACACCTGAACCGCCACTGACTAAAGATGAATGGCAATCGCAACGCAAAAATCGTTTAGCCACTAGCGGAAAAATTAATCTTGAGCTGAGTAACCTGCAAGTAACTTGCGATGGTGATAAAGCCAAGGTGGAGTTTGACCAAGACTACAGCGTGACGACTTACAAATTGCAAAAAGCCAAAGATGATTTAGGCTGTCAAGTATGCAATGCAAAACGCATTGCGACTAAAGGCTATGCTGACAAAGTGCACAAAACACTGGATTTTGAGAAAACCAATAGCGCTGGTGTAAGCCAATGGCAAATAGTGCGTGAACTGACGAGTCAGTAAGTTTGAGTGCTACCTGATTAAAAGCACATTGTTAGCACAATGTGCTTTTTTTACAGTTTCGAATTGTTGCTAGGATAATCCTGTCATTATTAGTGACTTTTAGCGTGGATAAATGTAATTTTTTTGGCTGTCGTTAATCAAAACCACCGCAACAGTGTTAGAATACGCACCGTTGAAAGTTCTGCAGTAATCACTCGGCCCGGGTGGTGAAATTGGTAGACACAAGAGACTTAAAATCTCTCGACTTTACGGTCGTGCCGGTTCGATTCCGGCCCCGGGCACCAGCAAGTTTATATCCTTAGTTTTAAATCAATTTAAAATTAATCCCTAATCTTTCATTTGGCATGTTCTGTAAGCCAATACCCATGCGGGCTACAGGCCATTGATTTTCGCTCGCGTAGCTATCTCGTTGGTTATCCTTTGCAGGCAACACTCACTTCACGCCGTTGTATTGTGTAATTTTCTAATTGATCTGCCATATAGAAACCATTTGGACATATCGCGCGCGCTTCTTGCCTACACTCGTTCCAAGTTAAAAAGCCGCTGCATTTTAGCTCGGTCCATTCATGCGAATCAATTTTGGCTAGCTGTGTTTGGCTGGCGCAGCCAGATGCTAAAACCAGTATCAATATAGCCAATAAATTTTTCATGAATATTTCCTTAAGTTAAAAAGTAATATACGCAAGCTAGCTAGATTTAGTTTCAATCAACGCCACTAAATCATCAATAATTTGTTGCGAATGTTTTGAAGTATCTACGCTTAAATAGGTTTTTCTCAACACACCATCAGGCCCAATTAAAAAAGTGTAGCGCTTGGCTATTTTAGTCACGCCTAAGTTGGTTAGCGCACCATATTTTTTGGCGACTGAACCATCTGCATCAGTCAGTAGTGGGAAAGGTAAGCTATATTTTTTTGCGAAATCAGCATGACTTTTACTATCGTCTACACTCACGCCAATGACTTTTGCGTTTAATTTTTCTAGTTTGTGCATATCATCCCTAAAGTTGCAGGCTTCTTTGGTGCAGCCTGGCGTATCGTCTTTTGGGTAAAAGTAAAGCACTATCCAATTTTTTGGCCAACTACCTTGCAAGCTATTTAAACTCACCATTTCGCCTGTCGCATCTGGCAAATTAAAATCTGGTGCTTTTGTGCCTAGTTTGGGGGTGTTGGGTGCGGCGCTAAAACTGCGATAGCCTAAAAAGGCAATCAGCAAAAGGGCGCCGTAAAAAATAATTTTCATGAGCATAATAGTCAAATTTTTAGAGTGTGTAATTATTAAATAGTTTTTAATGCCTAAAATCAATCGAATATTATGCGAAAATAGCGACTCGCAAATAACTACGCCCTCGTAGCTCAGTGGATAGAGCATCCCCCTCCTAAGGGGAGGGTCACACGTTCGATTCGTGTCGAGGGCGCCAAATGTAAATCCGTAGTAATTCAATTTAGAAATATTCCCTAGAAATCTGTAGTGCTTAACCTTTTATAAGAAATTTCTTACATAAAATTAGGATTAAGGCTTATGCCTAATTTTAAGTAAGAAAAGTTAAATAGAGGCTCTTTAATTCAACTTTGAGGAGCTACTTACTATGAACAGAAACATCATCGAAGGAAATTGGAAACAATTAAAAGGTAAAGTTAAACAAAACTGGGGCAAGCTAACGGATGACCAGTTAGATATTGTTGCTGGCAAGCGTGATGTATTAGCTGGCAAAATCCAGGAAGCATACGGTTGTAGCCAAGATGAAGCTGAAAAGCAAATTTCTGATTGGGAAAAGATGGATAAAGATGTGAATCGCCATTAATTCCTTTGAGGTAATTGTTTACTACAATAGCCCATCGCTAAATAAGCGATGGGCTATTTATTGGAATTTTAATATTCAGCTATTTAAAGCAACCAGCTGTTTTAACTATCGTCACCATTAATTGCGAAATGCGTATTGAGGCTTTCATAGCTAATCTGAATGCCCTATACAGCGTCACCCAGATATTTCTTAGTAGGTCTCTGCTTACATTAAAATCAGAATTTAACTGGTTTAACACTCCTCCCAAAAGTCTAAGGTTGACTCTTCAGTAATATTTTATTACCGATCTATTTATTCTTTAGGAGAATATGATGAAAAAACTACACTTATTAGCACTTGTACCAATGTTTGCCTTTACTATTCAAACTGCAATAGCGGACCCTGTGGATAGTGGGCCGCCTGCGCAACAGCAGAAAAATGCGGTGCCTGATTCAACATCCAGTGGCAATTATCTAGAGGATGAAGCAGGGACTACAGTTGATGGAGACACAGCTAAGGCGACAGATAAAACAGCTAAGGCGACAGATAAAAAAGCTAAAAAATCTAAAACCAATAGCTTAGAAAAAGGTAAAAGCCATAACAAAGATCCCGAAAAAGGTGGTGTGGAAGTTAAATAGACTATTCACGTTGCACCCTAGCTTTGTTCGTATTTAACCCGCCTTGTGCGGGTTTTTTGCTTCTATTATGAGGAGCATTTCAAGGTAGGTAGCTTCTTACATGCAGTTCCACATTTGGCTGACTGTTAAAACTCAAATTAAGTTAATTGAACAGATATTCTTGGAAGTGTAATTTAAAATTACATGCCAGTATAAACAGGGCCGCTGCCGCCTTCTGGTGTGACCCAAACAATATTTTGCGTTGGGTCTTTAATATCGCATGTTTTGCAGTGAATGCAATTTTGCGCATTAATTTGAAGATGTGGCATATTTTGCATCTGCACAATCTCATAAACGCCTGCTGGGCAATACCGTTGCTCAGGCGCATCGAATTTTGCTAAGTTAATACTAATGGACACATTTTTATCGAGCAAGTGCAAATGGCAGGGTTGATTTGCATCATGTGTAATATTACTTAGGCTAATAGAATTGAGTATATCGAAACTAAACACACCATCAGGCTTGGGGTAGGGGATGGTTGGCATTTCTGCCGCTGGCTTAAGACAATCGTGGTCTGCTTTTTGATGTGCCAGTGTGTAAGGCAACAATATTTTGAAAGCGGCCAGCCACATTTCAAACCCGCCCAATAGTGTTCCGCCCCAACTACCGAATTTGGATAATAGCGGCTTTACGTTGCGCACTGCATGCAAGTCTTGCCAAACCCATGAGTTGCGCAGCGCTTTTGGGTAAGTGCTTAATAAGCTGGCTTTAGTATTATTTTTATCTTTGTACAATGCATCAAACACTGCCTCTGCCGCTAACATGCCAGATTTCATGGCGTTGTGGCTGCCTTTAATGCGCGGCACATTCACCATACCTGCGCTGCAACCTATGAGTGCGCCGCCTGGGAAAATCAAGTTTGGCAGCGATTGCAGCCCACCTTCACTGATTGCTCTTGCTCCGTAGCTTAAGCGCTTACCGTTTTTTAATAATGATTTGATTTTAGGGTGTGTTTTAAAGCGTTGGAATTCATCAAATGGCGATAAGTGTGGATTTTCGTAATCTAAATGCACCACAAAGCCGATAGAAACCAACTGCTCACCGTAGTGATAGATAAAAGAGCCGCCGCCAGTATCGGCACTCAACGGCCAGCCAAGGCTATGTTGTACTAAGCCCGATTGGTGCTGCTCAGCGGGGATACGCCACACTTCTTTAAAGCCTAAACCGTATTTTTGTGGGGACGCGCTTTGGCGTAGATTAAAACGCGTTTCTAATGCACGCGTCAGCGAGCCGCGCGTACCTTCTGCGATTAAGGTGTAAGGTGCGCGAATTTCAATACCTTGCACAAACTGGGCGGTTGGCTGGCTATTAGCATCGCGTCCCATATCGCCAGTAATAATGCCGACCACTTGTTGATTTTCGCCGTATAACATCTCCTGAGCAGCAAAACCTGCATAGATTTCTACGCCTAAATCTTCTGCTTGTTTGGCCAGCCAGCGACACACATCACCAAGACTCGCAATATAGTTTCCCTTGTTGCTCATTAACGGGGGTAATAGCCAGTGCGGAATAGACCAAGACTGCTTTTCGCTCAATATTAAGAATTCATCATGACTTACTTGGGTGTTTAGCGGAGCACCTAACTCGTGCCAATTTGGAATTAACTCATTCAGTGCGATGGGGTCTATCACCGCGCCAGAAAGAATATGCGCACCAACTTCAGCCCCTTTTTCAAGGACGCAGACGCTTATTTCTTTGCCTGTTGTTTGCGACAGCTGTTTCAGCTTAATCGCCGCCGCTAGGCCAGCTGGACCTGCGCCTACAATCAACACATCATAATGCATCACATCGCGCTGTGTATTTTTGACTGAATCACTCGACATTAAACGTTTTCCTTTAAGCAATTTCTGGCAAGTTAACTAAATCACTACGTTCAAACCCAGCTGTTAATTCTCTACATACATTGAGAAACTCTCGCATGCCCGTAGTTTGGTATTTTTGCTTGTGCCATAGAAAATAAAAATAACGGCCTAAGTCCAAATTTGGCGTAGCAAGTGGCACTAAACTGCCACGGCGGAAGGCATCTTTAAGCGCTAAACGTGAAATGCAACCAATGCCTAAGCCTGACTCAACGGCACGTTTAATCGCTTCGGTATGTTCGAGTTCTAGCCTAATGTTGAGTTTTGCATGGTGATTATGAAAAGCACGGTCAAAAGTCTCGCGCGTGCCAGAGCCTTTCTCTCGTAGTATCCATGGTTCCTGCAACAAATGTTCCATCTTCAGCTTACTGAATCGCGCCAAAGGATGATTAGGTGCGCTAAACACCACTAATTCGTCAGCTATCCAAGACTGGACTTCGATATCTGGGTGATGACAATCGCCTTCAATTAAGCCTAAATCTAATTCATGGTTAGCAATTTGCTGAACAATGGTGCTGGTGTTGTGTACTTGTAACTGAATGCGGCTTTCTGGATGCTGCTGCAAGAACCGCGCAACCAATATCGTTGCCAGATAATTGCCTACTGTCAGCGTTGCGCCGATTTTCATGTGACCAAAACCCGCGTGGCCATGTAGCAAATCTTCAATCTCATTCGCTCTATCAAGCAACTCAACCGCGCGCGGCAACAGCTGCTGGCCCGTTTCATTAATACGCAGTGATTTACCAACACGGTCAAAAAGCTGTAAATCAAATTGCTTTTCAAACTCACTTAATGAGGTGCTGGTTGCAGATTGCGATAATGATAAATCCTCGGCAGCGCGCGATACGCTCGCAGTGCGGCTAATGGCTACAAAAATCTCAAGTTGTCTTAAGCTATATTTCATTGCTTTTCAACTATCTAGCCCCCATATACTTTTTGATATATATCAATATTACAGATAAGTATTATCATTATAATCCATTTAACTTATACTTAATTCTACTATAAAATGCGTAGCAATTGTCAAGGAAGCTGTTATGAAAGTATTGGTTGCGGTAAAACGAGTAGTTGATTACAACATTAAAGTGCGCATCAAGCCAGATGGCTCTGATGTGGATATCAATGGCGTAAATATGGGCGTTAATCCCTTTGATGAAAACGCGATAGAAGCGGCTTTGCGCCTTAAAGAGCAGGGCATTGCCACCGAAATAGTGGCAGTGTCACTTGGCACGTCAGCTAATCAAGACGTGTTGCGTCATGCGCTAGCCATGGGCGCAGACCGTGCGATTCTGGTGGAAAGTGATTTGACTTTGCAAGCACTCGGTGTTGCAAAATTGTTAAAGGCGGTTGTGTTGCGTGAACAACCTCAGCTCATTATTTTGGGTAAACAAGCGATTGATGATGACGCAGGGCAAACTGGGCAAATGCTGGCAGCGCTTTTGAATTACCCACAAGCCACTTTTGCTTCTGCTATTCAGGTGGATGGCAATACGATTAGCGTGACGCGCGAGGTAGATGGCGGCACAGAAACATTAGCACTCAATTTACCAGCGGTTGTGACGGCAGATTTACGCTTAAACGAGCCACGATTTGTGAAATTACCTAACTTGATGATGGCGAGAAAGAAACCGATAGAAACGATTGACGCTGCAGAATTTGCTGTAAACGCTGAACCGCGTTTGAAGTTAATAAAAGTGTCTGAGCCATCCGCTAGAAAAGCGGGTATTAAGGTTGGTAGCGTTAGTGAGCTATTAAGTAAACTGCGTGAACACCAAGGGATAAAACTATGAGTAATACGACTATGAAAAATACAGCGATGAAAATTTTAATTTTGGCCGAACATGACGGTAAACAACTCAGCCCTGCAGTCTATCAAGCAGTGACTGCCGCACAGTTTTGGAATGCGCCTGTGGAAGTGTTGATTGCGGGTAGCAATACCAGCGCGCTTGCTGCGCAAGCCACCACAATCACTGGCGTTGGCCGTGTCATTCATACAGATGCTGCGCATTTAACGCATCAATTGGCGGAAGACGTTGCCAATATCATCGTGCAAATTGCGGGTGAGTATCAGGTGATATTAGCCGCACATTCGTCTTTTAGTCGCAATATTTTGCCGCGTGTTGCTGCATTATTAGATGTTGCGATGATTTCTGACGTGCTTGAAATTAAAGCCGACCATACTTATGTGCGTTCAGTCTATGCAGGTAATATTCATACCACGATTCAAAGTATGGATGCGCTTCAAATACTGACGGTACACAGCAGCAATTTTACTGCTGCTAGAAATGCAGATGCTAACGCTGAAATAGTCTCTATTGAAGCGCCTGAACCTTTTGCCAATACCCGCTGGGTAAGTGAAACACGGAGTTTGTCAAACAGGCCAGCGCTAGGTTCAGCAAAAGTAGTGATCTCTGGCGGCAGGTCTCTAGGTAGCGCAGAAAGATTCGAAGAGCTGTTGTCACCGTTAGCCAGCAAGCTTGGCGCTGCGTTAGGTGCCACCCGTGCAGCGGTGGATGCAGGTTTCGCACCAAATGATATTCAAGTGGGTCAAACCGGTGTAGTGGTGGCTCCCGATCTTTATATCGCGGTAGGCGTTTCTGGAGCTGTGCAACATACCTACGGCATGAAAGACAGTAAAGTCGTGGTGGCGATTAACCAAGACCCAGACGCGCCCATCTTTCAAGTGGCTGATTATGGTTTGGTGGCAGATTTATTTGAAGCTATACCTGAGTTAACCAATGCAATTTAATTGGCAATTTAATCAATAAAAAGTAAATAATGATGAGTAAATATAGTTCTGAGCGCGTTCTGAGTGTGCACCATTGGAATGACAGTCTGTTTAGTTTTAAAACGACGCGTGACCCCGGGTTGCGCTTTGAAAATGGTCAATTCGTGATGATTGGCCTTGAGGTAGAAGGCCGCCCATTAACCCGTGCCTACAGCATTGCCAGCCCAAACTATGAAGAGCATTTGGAGTTTTTTAGCATTAAAGTACCCAACGGGCCTTTAACATCAAGACTACAACATTTAAAAGTGGGTGATGAACTATTAGTCAGCCGTAAACCTACGGGTACGCTGGTCATACATGATTTGAAGCCAGCTAAAAATCTGTATCTATTATCAACCGGCACAGGCTTAGCGCCCTTTATGAGCGTGATTCAAGATATTGAAGCTTATGATCGTTTCGAAAAAATTGTACTGATTCATGGTGTGCGCTATTTAAGCGAACTCGCTTATGCAGACTTCATTGAAAAAGAACTGCCAAATAACGAGTTTTTTGGCGATATTGTTCGTGAGAAGTTGATTTATTACCCAACCGTGACGCGCGAACCCTTCCGCAACCAAGGCCGCCTGACAGATTTAATCAATTCTGGTAAATTGTTTGAAGATATTGGCCTGCCACCACTAGACCCCGCCAATGACCGCGCCATGATTTGTGGCAGCCCAAATATGCTGGAAGACACAGCAGCATTGTTAGATAGCAGAGGTTTTGTCGTATCGCCAAGAATTGGCGTGCCAGGGGATTATGTGATTGAACGCGCCTTCGTAGAAAAATAAGGTACACTTATTTCAAGCTGTTAAGTAAATGTGTTGAAAAGTAAAAAAACTAGATTGCCACGTCACTTACGTTCCTCGCAATGACTGAAAGCGCGTCACTGCGAGCGCGTAGCGCGTGGCAGTCTAGTAAACCCCCATCAAATCTGCATCTACTTTTTCAACACCTTAGCTGATGACTTGGATTATTGCCGACTTTCTAATTCTTCCCAACGCAGCATGTGAGATTCAATTTCAGTACTAATAGCGGCTAACCGTGCTTGCAGAAGCTTTACATTCTCAGGCTTATCACGGTAAAGATTAACATCTGCCATGTCGAGATTAATCGCATTTTGTTCGGTCTCTAGTTTTTCGATAAGCATTGGCATCGCTTCTAACGCTTGTTGTTCTTTAAAGCTTAATTTTGTTTTTTGATTCGCTTTTTCATTCGATTTAGATGCGCCAGAAGGCGCATGGATATTGGTCTGCAGGGCAGGTGTTTTTTCTTTTTGCGGTGCCTGTTTTTGTTGAGCCTGATTTTGTTGTAAGCTGAAGCGTTGCCAATCATCATAACCACCACCAAATTCGGTAAGTACGCCGTTACCTTCAAATGCAATCACTTGCGTGACGGTGTTCTCTAAAAATGCACGGTCATGGCTGACCAAAAATAAAGTACCAGTGAAATCCTGTAGCAAGCTTTCAAGTAATTCTAAGGTGTCAATATCCAAATCGTTGGTGGGCTCATCCAGCACCAGCACATTGGCAGGGCGCGCAAATAAGCGTGCCAATAATAAGCGGTTACGCTCGCCACCAGACAGCGATTTAACTGGCGAGCGTGAGCGTTGTGGTGGAAACAAAAAGTCTTCCAAGTAACTAATCACGTGCTTGCGCTCGTTGCCAATCTCCACAAAATCAGAACCTGGACTGATAGTATCCGCCAATGTGGCTTCTTCATTTAATTGCTCGCGCATTTGGTCAAAATAGGCTACGTTGATTTTGGTGCCACGGTTAATAGTGCCACTATCTGCTTCGATATCGCCTAAGATTAGTTTCAACAATGTGGTTTTGCCGATGCCGTTGGCGCCCAGCAAGCCAATTTTATCGCCGCGTAAAATGCGCGTGCTAAAGTTGTTAATCAGGTTTTTGTCGCCATAACTTTTGGCCACATTCTCCAATTCGGCCACCAGCTTGCCGCTGCGCTCACCCGCATCCAGATTGAGCTTCACATTGCCTTGACGCTCACGCCTGGCTGCACGTTCTAGACGCAGTGATTCCAGTCTGCGCACGCGACCTTCGTTGCGGGTGCGGCGTGCTTTAATGCCTTGCCGAATCCACACTTCTTCTTGCGCCAGCACTTTGTCAAACTTGGCGGCATGGGTTTCTTCCACCGCAACGAGCTCTTCTTTTTTAATTTGGTAATCGGCAAAATTACCCACAAAGTCAGTCAATATGCCGCGGTCTAGTTCGGTAATGCGGGTGGCTAGCCGATTCAAAAAGCGTCTGTCATGCGTGATAAATAACACGCAGCCATTAAAGCTGAGTAATAGCTCTTCTAACCACTCAATTGCTTCTAAGTCTAAATGGTTAGTCGGTTCATCCAGCAACAGTACCTCAGGCTCTGCCACCAGCGCGCGACCCAAAGCAACTCTTTTTCTCCAACCGCCAGATAGCGTAGAAACCAGCGCATCCGCATCTAAGTTTAAGCGCGTCAACACAGTTTCCACGCGCGATTGGGCTGCCCAGCCATTTTGCACATCTAAGTCGTGTTGCAAATGCTGCATCTTTTCCATCAATGCTTCAATATCGGCATCTGGCATGCCCATGTCATGCGTCACTTGGTGGTAATCGATGATGATTTGCTGCAGCGCGCCTAAACCTTCGGCCACGGCTTCAAATACCGTATGTGTGGTATCAAGCTCTGGCTCTTGCGGTACATACACCACCCGCGTATTGGGTGCGCGCCACACGTTGCCGTCATCTAACTTAATAGTGCCAGCAATGGCTTTAAGCAAGCTCGATTTACCCGTACCATTGCGGCCAATCAAGCCGACACGCTCACCGGCATCTAGTTGAAATGCAGCGTGGTCGAGCAGGGCGTGGTGGCCAAAAGCAAGGCTGGCGTTATCGAGGGTGATGAAGGGCATGGGCGGATAGCTGCGTAAAATAATGAGCGCGTATTATAAGCCAGTTAGGTGAATAACTTGCTGATTGATATTGAATTCACGCTAATTAAACCATTAAAACACTGTCCTGTAGACCGCATAGATATTGGCCTGCAGGGCAGATGTTTTAAGTCATTTAAATGCTATAAAACTTATGAAATTCTAACTACAACAACAGAAAACCAAACCAGATTTGGCTTTTAATCAGGGAGATGATAATGGTAAAAACTAAATCGAAGCTGAGCTAACCCGCATTTGACGGACACACTGAATTAAGCACATTGTTGTACATAATACCTATTTTCCATTTCCACTGGCGTTAAATAGCCCAACGATTG
>JAGVMP010000011.1 GCA_020053735.1 Pseudomonadota bacterium | reverse complement strand
TTGGACTATACTGTCCTCTTTTAAAAAGTGTCCGTCAAATCAGGGTTAGCTCAATACTGTCCTCTTTTAAAAAGTGTCCGTCAAATCAGGGTTAGCTCAATTTGACCACAAATATTATGCTTTATATAGTCCTTTTAGGTTCGCATTTTAGAATCATTGGCGTGATATTAAAACTGCCACTATCGTGGCTAAGCAAGACTTCACTATCTTGAACGGTGCAGCTTATGTTGATGCTCTTGGCTGCAAGTTGCGCTAAGTTTGCCGTTTCGGGCAGGTTGATTACCGATAAATTATTCAGCTTTAGTAAGCCTTTACTGTTTTGCTGCCACCACATATCAGCGATTCTGCCACCATACAGCACTACCGCCACTTGGGCTGATTTTCCGCAGGCTTTGCGAATATCTTTTTCCGTCGGCAGGCCAACATCTATCCAAAGTTGTATTGCACCTGTTAAGTCTTTTTGCCATAAATCTGGCTCTTCGTCATCGCTTAAACCTTTGCCGAATGTCAGTGACTCGTTGGCAAAAAGCGTAAATGCAATCAGTCGCACCATCACGCGCTCATCCGTTTCGGATGGATGCTTGGCCAGTGTCAAATTGTGTTGCGCATAATATTGCCTGTCCATATCTGCAATATTGAGGTCGATTTTATAGATGGTAGATTTTAATGCCATATCAAAGTAGGTATTTAAGAAAATCACAATATACGCGATGCCGCAAAAAAGATGTAAAAAAGGTCTTGAAAAAATAAAAAGCAGCCCATACTTTATTTTTAGGCAAATGCTCAAGTGAGGTTTGCCGCTAACTTTATCGCTTATTTTTTGAAAGGATATATGATGCGTACTTATGATTTGAGTCCACTTTACCGTTCAGCAATTGGCTTTGACCGCTTAGCAAGGCTATTGAATGATGCACAACGAACTGATGTTGAAACTAGCTATCCGCCCTATAACATTGAGTTATTGAGTGAGGATAGTTATCGAATCGTGATGGCAGTGGCTGGATTTAACGAATCTGAATTGGAAATTGAATCCGAACAACAATCTCTAAGGGTTGCTGGCCGCAAGCAAAACCGTAGTGAAAATAGTAATGAAGTGACTTATCTACACCGTGGCATTGCCGCACGCGATTTTGAACACAAATTTCAGCTGGCAGATCATGTGAAAGTCACTAAAGCTAAATTAGAAAATGGCTTGCTGCATATTGAATTGGTAAGAGAAATACCAGAGGCCCTAAAGCCAAGAAAGGTGGAAATAGAAGCCGCCAATGACAGGCATTTGCTAGAGAAAAAGGCGGCCTAATTCGCAATATCAAATGACAGGGGCTTCAATGGAAGCCCCTTTTCTATTTTGAGCATGGTTATGGCGGCTAGGCTATACCAAAGTTGTCTATATTCCAGTAAGCTTAGCGTCTTTCAAATGAGTAAGTGATCACTATGGCCCAATATGTAATGTCCATGCTCCGTGTGAGCAAAATCGTCCCGCCTAAAAAGCAAATTATTAAAGATATTTCGCTATCCTTCTTCCCTGGTGCCAAAATTGGTTTGTTGGGTTTAAACGGGTCAGGTAAATCGACCGTATTGCGCATTATGGCAGCGGCAGATAAAGAGTTTGAAGGCGAGGTGCAATGGCAACCCAATATGGTGATTGGTTATTTGCCGCAAGAGCCGCAGCTGGATGCCAATAAAACTGTCCGTGAAGAAGTGGAAAGCGGCATGGGTGAAGTAATGCAAGCGCAAGCCAATTTAGAGGCAGTGTATGCGGCTTATGCCGAGCCTGATGCAGATTTTGACAAACTGGCAGAAGAACAAGCCAAGTGGGAAAACATTATTGCCGCCAGTGGTAGCGATTTAACCACGCAATTAGAAATAGCTGCCGATGCGCTGCGCTTACCGCCATGGGATGCCAAAATTGGCCCATTGTCAGGTGGGGAAAAACGTCGCGTAGCGTTGTGCAAATTACTCTTATCAAAACCTGATATGTTGCTGCTAGACGAACCCACCAACCATTTGGATGCAGAATCGGTGGAATGGTTAGAACAATATTTGGTGCGTTTTGCGGGAACTGTTGTAGCAGTAACGCACGATCGATACTTTTTAGATAACGCTGCCGAATGGATTTTAGAGTTGGATCGTGGCCATGGCATCCCTTGGAAGGGCAATTATTCTAGTTGGCTAGACCAAAAACAAGCGCGTCTGGCCTTAGAAGAATCGCAAGAATCCTCGCGCCGCAAAGCGTTGAACACGGAGCTGGAATGGGTGCGTCAAAACCCGAAAGCACGCCAAGCCAAAAGCAAATCACGTATTGCGCGCTATGAAGAGCTGGCGAGTGCTGAATACCAAAAACGTAATGAAACGCAGGAGATATTTATCCCGGCAGGTGAGCGTTTGGGCGACCAAGTGATTGAATTTAACGGCGTGACTAAAGCTTTTAAAGACAGATTACTGATGGATAACTTAAGTTTTAGCGTACCCGCTGGTGCCATTGTTGGCATTATTGGCCCGAATGGTGCGGGTAAATCGACCCTGTTTAAAATGGTTACCGGGCAAGAACAACCAGACAGCGGTGAAGTGAGTATTGGCCAGACGGTAAAACTGGCTTATGTTGATCAAAGTCGTGATGCATTAAGTAATGGCAAAACGGTCTTTGATGAAATTGCTAACGGCTCAGATATTTTAACTGTGGGTAAATATGAAACGCCAAGTCGCGCTTATATTGGACGTTTTAACTTTAAGGGTGGCGACCAGCAAAAAATTGTTGGACAACTTTCTGGTGGTGAGCGCGGACGACTACACTTGGCTAAAACTTTAATCTCTGGCGGCAATGTATTGCTGTTAGATGAACCATCGAATGACTTGGATGTGGAAACCTTGCGGGCGCTAGAGGACGCGTTGCTAGAATTTGCGGGCTGCGTCTTGGTGATTTCGCATGATCGCTGGTTCTTGGACAGAATCGCAACGCATATTTTAGCGGCAGAAGGCGAATCGCAATGGACGTTTTTTAACGGTAATTACCAGGAATATGAAGCGGATAAGCGTAAACGTTTGGGCGAGGAAGGCGCTAAGCCAAAACGTATTCGCTACAAGCCGATTACTCGTTAGGTACTTTACAAATTGTTAGTAAATTACTTTCCATTTAATTATTTTGCCCGACTAAAAACGGGCAAAATAATATTATGGTGTTACCTAATTTGGTACCTGATTACTCTTTATCATTACTTTGATCCAAGCCTTGCGATTTGGCTAAACTCTCTTGGTATCAGTGTCGTCATTGGTTTTGCTTTGTTACTCAGTGTTGGCAACAATAAAGCAGAGCCTCAAGACCCATGGCAAACTTTTAGACTATTCATGATGCCGTTTGGTGTTTCCAGTTTTTCATCACTCATTAAAGATCATGGTTTCATCCTAATAGCACCACCAGTATTTGCAGAGTTTGTGTTTTCAGTTGGTAGTTGCCTTGCGTTTGTTGTATGTGTCTATATATTAAAGCTTGTAGACCGCTGCAACCGCACTTATTGAAGCCCAGCCTATTTCTGGATAAGGAATATTAGAGTGTAGATTCAAAGCCAATCCCAATCGACTCGCTTCTTATGGGGTGCGTTCTTCATCAAGTAATCCCATAAACCTGCTGGAATTAAGCGCATTATTTTAGCAATGACGCCCATTTGCCACGGGATAATAGTAAAGCGTTTATTAGCGGCAACCGCATCTGCAAACTTGCGGGCAAATACATCGGCATCCATCAGAAAAGGCATTTTGTATTCGTTTACCGCAGTCATTGGTGTGCGAATATAGCCAGGCGCAATGGTGCTCACCGCAATATTACAGTGCTGCATTTCGGTGCGCAGGCTTTCGCAATAACTAATGACAGCGGCTTTGCTGGCGCTGTACGCTGCGCTACCTGGTATGCCACGTATACCCGCCACACTCGCCACACCAATCAATTGGGCACTTTGGCCTTGTTTTGCGGCTTGTTTCATGGCCGCAATAAATGGCTGAAACGTGTGCACCATGCCCATCACGTTGATATCGAAGATGGCTTGAAAA
Organism: Pseudomonadota bacterium; assembly: GCA_020053735.1. Lineage (GTDB taxonomy): Bacteria > Pseudomonadota > Gammaproteobacteria > Burkholderiales > Methylophilaceae > Methylotenera_A. The sequence goes on along the minus strand of JAGVMP010000011.1, from coordinate 628,033 downwards.
GCGGGTATATCCTCTCTAAGTTCTGTCAGGGTGCCGCGACTAACCCCTGCGTTAGCAATCACAATATTGGGTGCGCCAAATTTGGCGATAAAATCTTGTGCTGCTAATTGACATGCCAAGCTATCGCGCACATCTAATGGGTATATTGCACAGCTAACGCCGTACTGTGTTTGCAGCGTTTCTGCCAGTGCTTGTAAGTGCTCACTACGCCTTGCTGCTAAGCCAATTACATTATTATTCAAACCGCTACCCTGCAAGCCAATATCCATGCGGCTTGTAGGCATGCTATTTTCACTCGTGCTAATTTTATTGATATTTGTGAGGCGTTTTGCGTATTCATGTGCCAGTGCTTGGCCTATACCGCTGCTGGCACCCGTAATAAAAATATTGAAAGGTTTAAAAATTTTCATAGTGTTCATGGTCATAAGTATAGCTTAATCGGTTTAAACAATAAAAAACCCGCTGAAGTATTCAGCGGGTTATATTTAAGCAAACAAATTAATTATTTAATTCTCGTAGGCAGTGCAATTTTTTTAGCTGTATTTTTCTCAACAGCCGTTTTAGTCGTGGCTGCCTGAGTTACTTTTTTGCGGCGGGTGCACTTTTTGCGCTGGCTGCAGCTCTGTCTTTGCGTACATTTTCAATCATGTAATCGGCCACTTTAAGCGCTTGTGAATTGCCGCCGTTCATGGTGCTGGAGGTAATATATTTGCCATCAATCACCAAACTAGGCACGCCAGTGGCGCCAGATGCGCGGAAAACTTGTGCGGCACGGTTTAAGTTGGTGTTGATGGTGAACGATTTAAATGCGCCATCTACTTTAGCTTTATCCATTCTGCTTTGTTGTGTTACCCAAGCAATTATTGCTTTTTCATCGGTTGGGTTTAGGCTTTTAGATTTATGCACTGCTTCGAATAATGGTGTGTGCAACTTTTCAGCAACACCTAAAGTCTCCATGGCATAAAACGCTTTGGCCATAGGCGCCCAACTAGCGTTTGGTAGGCCAGGCATACGTTTAAAATACACATCGGCAGGTAATTTTTTTATCCACGTGCTGAGCGGTTTTTCCATGTCGTAACAGTGAATGCAGCCATACCAAAAAATCTCCATTACCTCAATTTTGGCAGCGTTGTCGGTGGAAATTGGCTGTGCAACGGCTTCGAAGTTAGTGCCTACTTGCGGTGCTTCGGCCATAGATAAAGGCGCAAAACTTAAGCCACCCAGCGAAAACAATAAAATAGCTAGACTTTTTTTCATACTTGATTCCTTAAAAAAAATTGTAATAACACATTCAAAACTTGCATTTAAACTACTAACGCTAACTGCCTATATAAAGATGACAGCCACATTGATAGTTGTGATTCTATTATCCAGGCTTAGTTTCAGTATGTACTTTAATTAAATCGGTATTAAAGCCATTGGTGGTGAGTTCTCCACGGATTTTATTAATTTGACCAATGTCATTCAGCGGGCCCACGCGCACACGGTGCCATACACCTTTTTCAGGGATGGTAGCTGTTTGCACCACTGCTTCAAAACCTTGCAGTGCCAGCTTGGCTTTCATATTGTCAGCATCGGCTTCATTTTGAAAAGCACCTACCTGCAAGAAGTAATTATCCTTTTTAACAGAGCTTTCTTTTACCTCTTGCTCGGTCACTGTGCTTTCAGTTTCGGGCAATATGGTATAAAAATCAAATTGGTTGTCTGGCTTTGCAGCGCCATCAGGGCTTTCTTCTTTTGGAAGTACATCCTCATCGTTTTCATCTACCTGCTTATTGTTACGTGCTTCTATTGCAGGTTTTTTAAATTTGTTTTCTGTAAATGGGCTCTCGCTGCCTTTTAAATACATGGTCACCCACAGCGATAAGCCTACCCCCAGTAGTAAGCCCACGAGCAAGCCAGTTAAAAACGGGCTGCCTTTGTTGCTGTTGCTTCTTGCGGTGGTGGGTTTGTAATCTCTACTCATGTTTTATCCTCATTACATCATTTGTGGGGCGACACTTGATTGTATAGCGCACCTTAAATTTTATCTGGTGCGAACCTACATCTTGTTTGGCGCACCCACTCCCAACAAATCTAAGCCATTCTTTAGTACTTGTTTGGTGGCGGCAACTAGGGCCAGTCGTGCTAATTTGGTTGGCATGTCGTCCACCAAAAACTTAGTGTCATTATAATAACTATGCAAATCGCTTGCACATTCTTTTAAATAATTAGCAATGGTGTGTGGCGCTAAATCTTCACCCGCGCTTACCACCACCTCAGGGTATTCACTTAAACGCTGCATCAATTTAGCCTCGTTAGGCATTTTGAGCGGGCCTAAATCCACCGTTTTGAGGGTAGTTACATCGCCTTCACCTTGATTTAACCACTGGCTGAGCACGCTGCAAATGCGCGCATGTGCATATTGAATGTAATACACCGGATTGTCGTTGGTTTGTGCGCGTGCTAAGTCAATGTCAAATATCAATTGCGAATCTGCCCGCCTTGCCGCCAAGAAATAACGCGTTGCATCACAACCGACTTCGTCAATTAAATCGCGCAGCGTCACATAACTGCCAGCGCGTTTACTCAGTTTAACTTCCTCGCCACCACGCATCACCGTTACCATTTGGTGCAATACGTAATCAGGCCAGCCTGGTGGAATTCCTACATCAAGTGCCTGTAGGCCAGCACGGACGCGAGTAATCGTACTGTGGTGGTCTGCGCCTTGCTCATTGATTACACGTACAAAGCCACGACTCCACTTATCGAAATGATAAGCAACATCTGGCACAAAATAAGTGTAGCCGCCATCCATTTTACGCATCACGCGGTCTTTATCATCACCATAATCAGTAGTTTTCAACCATAGCGCACCACCTTCTTCATAGGTATGGCCATTTTTGACTAATGCTTGAACCGTATTTTCAACTTTACCTGTCTCATACAGATTGCTTTCTAGTGAGAATACGTCAAACTTGATTTGAAAGGCTTTTAAATCTAGATCTTGCTCGTGGCGCAAGTACGCCACTGCAAAAGTACGTACGGCGTCAACATCATCCACATCTCCGGTGGCGGTTACTTGCATGTCGTCTGCAGTCACTGTTTGCTTGGCTAAAAATGCATTGGCAATGTCTATAATATAGTCGCCTCGATAGCCGTTTTCAGGAAAGCTTGCGTCTTCGGTCGCAATGCCTTTGCAGCGTGCCTGTACCGAAATCACCAAATTTTCAATTTGCGCACCAGCGTCGTTGTAATAAAACTCGCGTGTGACGTTCCAGCCGTTGGCATCTAGCAGTCGCGCTAGGCAATCGCCTACCGCTGCGCCGCGCCCATGCCCTACGTGCAGTGGCCCAGTTGGGTTGGCAGAGACAAACTCCACTTGAACGCTCTCGCCTTTACCTAGATTGTTGCGGCCAAACATATCGCCCGCTTTTAAAATATCGCCGATAATGGTTTGTTGCGATTGCGCGCTTAAAAAGAAATTAATAAAGCCCGCGCCCGCAATTTCTACTTTTGCGATATAGTCGCTGTGTGGCAACGCTTGGATGAGCTGTTCGGCAATGGCACGTGGATTTTGGCGCATGGGTTTGGCCAGCAACATGGCTAAATTGCTCGAAAAATCGCCATGCTCGGCTGATTTTGGGCGGTCGATTATAATGTTAAATTGCGTGGCATCCGCACCAATGTGAGTGGCTGCGTGGCCGAGTAAATCGGTAATATGGGCTTTCAAAAATAAGGCTTTCAAATTAGTTTAATCATGCAATACAGTATTTTAACTCAATAAAGCTAAGCACTCATCACTCATCACCCATCACCCAAACAATTAATGCAGCCAACTATTCTCAATATTGCTATAGACGTCCCGCTTAACCGCACTTTTGATTATTTAAGCGGTGGCTTTGTTGCGCAGGTTGGTAGCCGCGTGATTGTATCTTTTGCAGGCCGAAATTTGGTGGGTGTGGTGTTGCAGGTCAAGCATACTTCAGATTGCCCCGTAGAAAAATTAAAGCCCGTCAGTCATGTGTTTGATGACATTGTATTTGATACGCCAACCTTTAAATTACTCAAGTTTTGTGCTGATTATTACCATTATCCGCTGGGGCAGGCGCTTATCTCTGCCCTGCCCTTGCGCTTGCGCCAACTTAAGCCTGCTGTTTCACGCAAACAATTCGCCTATTTTCTGCTGCCAAATGCCAACAAAAACCTCATTCCAAAACGTAAAATCACGCTCGAGCGTATGTTCGATGCTCTGCAAGCCAGTCAGATACTGGCTTCCAGCGATGCTGTTTTGATAAGTATTAATTGGCGCAAAGCAATGAACGAATTAAAGCAATTAGGGTTGGTGGGTGAGAAAGAAGTTCTGTCAGTGAAAGCTTCCATGCCAAGTGCTGCAGTTGAGCCAGCATTAAATACCGAGCAGCAACATGCGATTTCTCAAGTATTGGCGCTTACTCACACCTTCAAACCATGGCTGCTGCATGGCATTACTGGCAGTGGTAAAACCGAAGTTTATATCAAGATATTGCAGCATATTTTGCAGGATGCCCAGTCCCAGATACTAGTCTTAGTGCCAGAAATTAACCTTACGCCACAACTAGAAGCGCGTTTCAGAAGTCGCTTAAGCCAATATCCACTGGTAACTTTGCACAGCAATTTAAGCGAAAATGAGCGGCTGCAAAATTGGCTGGCGGCGAGTACGGGTGCGGCTAAAATTGTAATCGGCACGCGCTTAAGTGTGTTTACACCCATGCCGCATTTAAAGCTCATTGTGGTGGATGAAGAACACGATGGCTCTTACAAACAGCAAGACGGTCAGCGCTACCACGCGCGCGATGTGGCGATGGTGCGTGCCAAGCAGTTGAATATTCCGATTATATTGGGCAGTGCAACACCCAGCTTAGAAACTTGGAATAACGCAACAACAGCATCTAGTACCAATAAAAGCCAATATGGCTTGCTGACTTTAAAGCAGCGTGCTGTACAAAACGCGCAATTGCCCAGTATTTTCTGTATTGATATTGCAAAATCGCCCACTGAAAATGGCTTATCACCTTTGTTGATTAAAGCTTTGCGAGAGAGACTGAATCGCGGTGAGCAAAGTCTGCTATTTTTAAATCGCCGAGGTTACGCGCCAGTGCTGCATTGCAACGCCTGTCAATGGGTATCGAGCTGCACACGTTGTGCTGCAAAATTGGTGGTGCATTTAAGTCAAAAAAGATTGAAATGCCACCATTGTGGCCTAGAACAAAGAATACCGTTGCAATGCCCCAGCTGTGGCAATGCAGATATAAAACCGATTGGCCAAGCCACGCAACGGCTAGAGCAAACGCTGCAAACGCTGTTGCCAAATGCCAGAATTGCTCGGGTCGACCGCGACAGCATGCGTAGCAAAGATGCGCTGACCGATATGCTGGCGCAAGTACACGCAGGTGAGGTTGATATTTTGGTGGGCACTCAGATGCTGGCCAAAGGCCATGATTTTCCTAACCTTACATTGGTTGGCGTATTGGATACTGATAGCGCGCTTTATAGCCCCGATTTTAGGGCGGCTGAAAAATTATTTGCACAATTGATGCAAGTAGCAGGTCGTGCAGGTCGTGCAGATAAAGCGGGAGAAGTCCTCATTCAAACGGCTTTCCCGCAGCATGTGTTATTTGATGCGCTACGCAGTCAAGATTATGTCAGCTTTGCCAATGCGCAGCTGCAAGAACGCACTGCCATGCAGTTTCCGCCCAGCAGTTTTTTTGCGTTGCTACGGGCAGAAGCGGCAGAGTTTAGGGTAGTGAATCAATTTTTAACCGCAGCTGGCAATAGGGCGCGGCAGTTAAATTCAGATGTCATGATTTATGATGTGATTCGCCCGCAAATGGAGCGTCTGAAAAGCATGGAGCGTGGGCAGCTGTTGCTACAAGCCAATACCCGCCTAGCTTTGCAGCGCCTGTTAAAAATTTGGATGCCAGAAATACGCGCATTACCAATGGCCAGTAAAGTACGCTGGAGTTTAGATATAGACCCGCTGGAATTTTAATTGATAAAAACCAGTTATCTAAAACTATTCACATCCAACCCTGGTTGAAAATAATCAACGAATCTTATGTGAAAGCACAGTCATAAATAAAGGACTTTTGAGCAAAAATAGTATAAATAGGTACTGCAGGTTTTTACTCAAATGCGTTAATGCTTCTTTAACTTTATCAGCAACACGAATCGATAAGGCTAAGTTGGTCAGAGTTGGGTTGGCGTAGCCTCCAGTCGGGAAAGTTGCGCTACCTGCAATATAAAGATTTTCAACCCCATGGACCCGACAATCACGATCTACTACACCATCACGCGGATCATCACTCATCCGCGTTGTTCCCATCATGTGGTGGGTGCCCGTGAGCGTTTTTACTGATTCTGCCGGCAATTTGGGTGGTTCATAGCTACCGAGACCAGTTTCAACCAAGGCCTCGGCCATGATTTGCTGCGCACGCACTATGCTGGCTATGTCTTGCGGATTCCATGTGTAGTGCACTTTGATTCGAGGGCAACCAAGCTCGTCTTTCTCATCGGTTAACGTGACACGATTATCTGGAGAAGGTGATTGCTCAATCAACGCCAACACCTCCAGGCGATTATATTTTTTCTCGTTATTAGCTATGCGCGACCACCCGCCGCGCCCCAGCCCCAGTAAAATTGGAACGTTATAGCGAATACTTTCATAAACAGCACGAAACAGCCGGTTTCGGCCACGAAATATATTTAACAAATGTGTCCCAAGATTTTTAGGAAAACGGGTGAAGTTAAACATAAGGTGTAGTTTAAGTGCGCTGACGCTATTCATAGCATCAAGATCTGATTGACTCCAAGGCATTGGGAAAAGCATCGCTGCAAAATTACGCAAGCCCTCTTTGCGCATAATTTCTGGCGACAAATTAAGCTTGCCCAATACTGATGCACCCACTATACCCTGCATGTCATAAAACCTAAGTCTATTGATAAAACTTGGGTCATGCGGTACAAAATTACCGCTAGGCACTAGGTTGTGGTCCATATAATAGCGGCCGACATTGTCATGCTGGTTGCCAATGCCGTTAGGGTGGTGTCGTTTTGAATTAAGTAGCAGTCGCGGCGTTTGCAGTGCGTTGGCTGAAATTATAAATTGCTTGGCCTTGAAATATATTTCCTTACCTTCAAAGGTGCGTACCAGCGCGCGCTCAATTTTCGAACCATCTTCACTTGAAAGTAACTCTACCACCGTTGCATGCGCATATATTGACGTTTTGAGAGTCAGCAATTTGTGCGGGAAAGTCTTTTGTAAACTTTTTGGTCGGGCCAAAAAGAAACACGCTATTGTATGCCTTGTCTGGCGGCAGGGGCAGCGTGAACATCTCATCTTTGGCCCAATATTCTGCTGAATATTGATAAGGGCCAATTTCACAAACCGCTTGAACACGTGCATAGTATGGATCTAAATCAGCTTTGCGAATTGGCCAACCACTATGGGGAACCTCATCGCGCTGCTCGAAATCAATTTCATCTAAGGGTGTATAGCGATAGCCATATTGATTGTCCGTCATCTGCAGAATCCAGTTATTTGCAGTGCCTCCAATTTGGCGCAGATGGGTTGATTCAAGAGGTTCGTAGAGCTCGCCGCTTAATGTGCCCTTACTCAGTTGATGCGCTTTGTTATCAAACTTGTCGCCCCCGCTTTCCAGCAGGCTTACACTTACACCTGAGTCTAGAAACTCCCTAGCCAGCGTCGTTCCAGCTGGCCCGGCGCCAATGATGCAAACATCAGACTCAATCACCTGCTCATGCATCAGTTTGCGTGCATCAATTTTCATCTATCGTTCCCTTGTTTATTGGCTTCTGCCGCAGTGCATAGCAAAATACGGCTCTAGGTTATTTATTGATAGTTGCTTTTAAGAACCCTTTGGTGCTGAGTTTCGTTACCTGAAACAAACCCATTTCTGTCTTGATAAAATTGTTTCAACAGATTTCACAGTCATATAATACATAAAAATAAAGTAAAATTACTAATCTTGCGGGATTAGTGAAATGGCATCACGAAACTTTCCCAAAGTTTAGTCGCGGGTCCGATTCCCGTATCCCGCTCCAAACGAGTCAGGTATGGAAGTATTTTAGAAAGTAAAAATGGCTGAAACACCACCACTAGTTCTCACCTTTGCCGCTACGGACCCGAGTGGTGGTGCAGGTTTGCAGGCCGATATTTTGGCGCTTGCCAGCATTGGCTGCCACCCGCTTTCTGTGGTGACGGGTGTTACCGTGCAAGATACAGTGGGGGTGGAAAGCGTGATGGCGCTAGATGCAGATTGGGTAAACGACCAAGCGCGCACTATTTTGGAAGATGTGCAAATTGCAGCTTTTAAATTGGGCTTGCTTGGTAGTGTGGAAAACATTGCGGTGATTGCTGAAATAGTAGCTGATTACCCAGACGTACCGCTGATTATTGATCCTATTTTAACCTCAGGTCGTGGTGATGAATTGGCCAATGAAGAAATGCAATCAGCCATGTGTGAGCTGCTGTTTCCGCAAGCGACGCTGATAACACCAAATAGCTTTGAGGCGCGCAGGCTGGCGTTTTATGAAGAAGGTGACGAAATACAACATACCTCCTTAGATGAATCAGCCTTGCGCTTATTAGAAATGGGCGCTGAATATGTGCTGATTACGGGCACGCATGAGCGCACCAATGACGTGGTGAATTCCTTATTTGGCAGCAATAGCAATGGCGCCAGCGGTCTCATAAAAGCTTATCATTGGGAAAGATTGGTTGGCAGTTATCATGGTTCTGGTTGTACCTTGACTAGCGCCATCGCAGCTTGCTTGGCACATGGTTTAAGTATGGAAGAAGCCATTCAAGAAGCACAAGAATATACTTGGCAAACGCTTAAAAATGGTTTCAGGCCAGGGATGGGGCAGTTTATACCTGACCGCTTTTTTTGGGCACGTGATGAAGACGATGCCGCTGACAAACAGTTTGACAAAGTATCACCCATACAACATTAATAAGCTTTATATAAACCAACATGAAGATTCAAGGCCTTTACGCAATCACGCCTGATACTTTAAACACAGAGTTGCTGTGTGAAAAAGTAGAGAAGACGCTGCAAGGTGGTGCTAGCTTGGTGCAATATCGCAATAAAGTTGTCGATGCTAGCTTGCGGTTGCGGCAGGCCACCGCTTTGTTGGCGCTGTGTCGCAGCTTTAATGTGCCGCTCATCATAAACGACCATCTTGATTTATGCGCTCAAATTGATGCTGATGGCCTGCACTTGGGCGCCACTGATTGCGATTTAGGGGCGGCACGACGCTTGCTGGGTGAACATAAAATTTTAGGCGCATCTTGTTATAACCGATTAGATTTAGTTGTTCGAGCTGAAGCAGCTGGTGCAAGTTATGCCGCGTTTGGGGCATGTTTTAGTTCTGATACTAAACCTGAAGCCGTGAATGCGCCCTTCAGTTTGTTTGCCAATGCCAAGCAAAAAACGGCCATTCCGCTGGTGGCGATTGGTGGTATTACGCTAGAAAACGCAGCGCAGGCAATTGATGCAGGTGCAAGCGCAATCGCAATTGTTGGCGCTTTATTTGAAGCAGATGACATTGTGGCAACTAGTCGACAGTTTACGCATTTATTTAATATAAAATAAACGTGTCGAATTATATTGCTCTGCAAGCCGCATGGATATTGGCTTGCAGAGCATCAATTTGAATGTTTTTAAATTCATCACTTTAGATTCTGATAAAATATTGCGATTAACAATTAGCCTGAATATCTTATGAATTCACTCAATCAAACCCTGTTCGAAAAATCTCAAGCACTTATCCCTGGCGGTGTGAACTCGCCTGTGCGCGCCTTTCGTAGTGTGGGCGGCACGCCAATATTCTTTAAAAAAGGGTTAGGTTCAAAGCTTTGGGATGTAGATGGCAAAGAATATATTGATTACATTAATAGCTGGGGGCCAATGATTGTCGGTCACGCGCACCCGCAAGTGATTAAAGCGGTGCAAGACGCCGCGGCAAACAGTCTGTCATTTGGCGCGCCAACCGGTTTAGAACTAGAAATGGCCGAGCTGGTTAATAAATTAGTACCGAGCATGGAGCAAGTGCGCTTAAACAGTAGCGGCACCGAGGCTACCATGAGTGCGATTCGTACTGCGCGTGGTTTTACCGGGCGCGACAAAATTGTGAAGTTTGAGGGTTGTTACCACGGCCATTCGGATGGCTTGTTGGTGAAAGCGGGCTCTGGTTTACTGACATTTGGCGAGCCTGACTCCAGTGGCGTGCCTGCCAGTGTGGCCGCACATACACTGACTTTGGAATACAACAATAGCCAGCAACTTGAAGACTTATTTGCAAAATCAGGTGACGAAATTGCCTGCGTGATTATTGAGCCGGTGGTGGGCAATATGAATCTCATTGTGCCAAAATTGGAATTTTTACAAACGTTGCGTGCACTCTGCACCAAACACGGCGCAGTGTTGATATTTGATGAGGTGATGACGGGTTTTAGGGTGCATTTAGGCGGCGCACAAGCGCTGTATAACATCAAGCCAGATATGACGACGCTGGGCAAAGTAATTGGTGGTGGCTTACCAGTGGGCGCGTTTGGCGGCCGTAAAGAGATTATGCAATGCTTGGCGCCTGTGGGCAAAGTGTATCAAGCGGGTACGCTGTCGGGCAATCCAGTGGCAGTTTCTGCAGGATTGGCGACGCTGAAATTAATTCAGGAAAATGGTTTTCACGAAAAACTGACTGCACAAACTAAAAAGCTGATGGATGGATTGATGGTGGTTGCTCAACAAGCGGGTGTCACTTTTAGTGCGCAAAATGTGGGTGGCATGTTTGGGCTTTATTTTAGCGAACATTGCCCCACTAGCTATGCAGAAATTATGCGAGTTAATAACAAAGTGCACTTTAACCAGTTTTTCCACAGCATGCTGGAAAGCGGCGTGTATCTTGGCCCTAGTGCCTTTGAAGCTGGCTTTGTATCGGCTGCGCATAGCGATGCAGATATTGCGTTTACGGTTGAGGCAGCAAAAAAAGCATTTACTGGTTTAAGTTAATCCCCATTTAACTAATGAATCATTTGTGGTCTGGCTTGAGTGGGCAGTTTGTTGCTGACAGCTGCGAGGTGCTCTAGCTCTAAGCTAGCTTTCATCATCACATTGGCCATGCGCTGAATCACATCTGGGCACAGGCGTACACAAACTGCACCAATTTCCAGCTCAACCACTTGGCAATCTTGGCAATAAATGAGCCGCACACCACATGAATCGGCTAGTTCAATTTTCTCGCAATCAGGGCCACTTTTTACCCTGCTTCGATTCAATTTATTTTGCATCACAACTCCTTAAGTTGACATGAAAACTTATTTAATTAAATGATAATCATTCTCATTTAAATTGTCAAATCATTGCTAATATCAAAAATAAATTTGTAAGAAATAAAAACTAGGGTTTTATTGCTTAAATCTCAAGCCAAATACGCGCTATATGATTGAAATTGCGATGATTTAACGGTAATATTGAAGGTTCCGCTAAATGTTTTGAACATGAAATGATTAGGCAATGAATATGGCAGTTGAGCAAACAAAAAAATTGGTAAAATACGTTCCAGAAAACCAAGGTTTATATCACAGGCGCAATGAAAGAGATGGCTGTGGCGTAGGCTTTGTAGCACACATCAAAGGCAAAAAAAGCCACTCAATCGTGCAGCAAGGGCTGCAACTACTAACCAATTTAACCCATCGCGGTGCTACGGGCTATGACCCTAAATTGGGCGATGGCGCTGGATTGCTCATGCAAATGCCGGATGCATTTTTCCGCCAAGAGGCTGCTAAGCTCAATATCAAGCTGCCTGATTCTGGAAATTATGCAGTAGGCAACTTATTTTTACCGCAAGATGCAAAAAACCGTACTGCATGCGAAGCGCTAATTAACAAAATTATTGCCGAAGAGCATCAAACTGTATTGGGCTGGCGCGATGTTCCTGTAGATAACAGCAACATTGCCGTAGCTGCCCGCGATGTAGAGCCGTGTATGCGCCAAGTATTTGTTGGCAGCAGCGTCGCAGACCAAACAGAATTTGAGCGTAAATGTTTCGTGATCCGTAAACGTATCGAACACGCAGTACGTGCGCTTAATTTGGTAGATAATGCCGCGTTTTATGTGCCGTCTTTTTCTAGCCGTACTATTGTTTACAAAGGTATGTTGCTGGCCAATGAAGTGGGTATTTACTATCAAGATTTAGTGGATGAGCGCGTCGTTTCTGCCCTAGCCTTAGTACACCAACGTTTTTCAACCAACACATTCCCGACCTGGGATTTAGCGCATCCATTCCGCATGATTGCACATAACGGCGAAATCAATACCGTACAAGGCAACGTGAATTGGATGGCGGCACGTCACGAGACCATGAAGTCAGCCATTATTGGTGAAGATTTAGACAAGCTTTGGCCGCTGATTGCCGAAGGCCAATCAGATTCAGCCTGTTTTGATAACTGTCTAGAACTGTTAGTAGCGGGTGGTTACAGCTTGCCACATGCCATGATGTTGCTGATTCCTGAGGCTTGGAATAACAACGCGCTCATGGATGAAGAGCGTCGTGCCTTTTACGAATATCACGCTGCGCTGATGGAGCCATGGGATGGTCCAGCTGCCGTAGCGTTTACCGATGGTAATTTAATTGGCGCAACGCTAGATAGAAATGGTTTACGCCCAGCGCGGTATTTAGTGACCGATGATGATATCGTCATGATGGCGTCTGAGATGGGCGTGCTCACTTTTCCACAAGAAAAAATCGTTAAAAAATGGCGTTTGCAGCCAGGCAAAATGTTGCTGATTGATACGCAACAAGGTCGCATTATTGATGACGCAGAAGTGAAAAGCGAGCTTGCCAACGCCAAGCCCTATAAAAAATGGATTGAGCAATCGCGCTATTTCCTAGGCGACTTACCTAAAGCAGAAGCGACGCTGGATATGGCAGAAAGCCTGCTGGACACGCAACAAGCGTTTGGCTACAGCCAAGAAGATATCAAATTTATCATGCAGCCGATGATTGCCAATGGCGAAGAAGGCGCAGGTTCTATGGGTAACGACGCGGCATTGCCGGTGTTGTCGAATAAACCAAAAACCTTGTACAACTATTTTAAACAGTTGTTTGCACAGGTAACAAATCCACCGATTGACCCAATTCGTGAAGAGTTGGTGATGTCGTTGGTGACATTTATTGGCCCAAAACCCAATTTACTTGGCATTGATGAAAGCAATCCCCCGCTGCGTCTAGAAGCCAGCCAACCTGTGTTGACTTTAAGCGAGCTTGAACAGCTTAAAAAAATTGGTGCGGCAACTAAAGGACAATTTAAATCATTGGTGTTAGATATTACTTATGATGCCAAGCAAGCTGGTGCAGGATTGGCTGTCGCCGTTGCCAGCCTAAATAAACTGGCCGAACAAGCAGTGCATGACGGCTTTAATGTGCTGATATTATCCGATAGAGCCATCGCGAAGAACCGCATCGCGATTCCTGCGTTACTGGCCTGTTCATCTACACATGAGTATTTAGTTAAGGCTGGCTTGCGTACAAGTACAGGCCTAGTAGTTGATACGGGTTCTGCGCGTGAAGTGCATCACTTTGCATTATTGGCTGGCTATGGTGCAGAGGCAGTCTGCCCGTGGCTAGCGTTTGAAACCATTAACCACATGACCCATAATAATGCAGCTGGTGATGGATACACTGGCGCTAAAAACTTTGTAAAAGCCATCGGTAAAGGTTTGTATAAAGTGATGTCAAAAATGGGTATTTCTACCTATCAATCTTACTGCGGCGCACAAATTTTTGAAGCAATTGGTTTAAATACGCCGTTTATTCAACAATATTTCACAGGCACTGCCTCACAAATCGAAGGCATTGGCATTACAGAAGTAGCTGAGGAAAACCTACGCCTACATAATTTAGCGTTTGGTGATGACCCCGTGCTGGCAAACCAATTGGATGCAGGTGGCGAATACGCATTTAGGGTTCGCGGCGAAGAGCATATGTGGACGCCAGAAACCATTGCTAAACTGCAAAATGCCACACGCACCAATAAATTTGATACGTTTAAAGAGTACGCCAAGCTGATTAATGACCAAGCGCGTCGTTACAAAACCTTGCGTGGACTGTTTGAGATTAAACCTGCCGCAGCAGCAATCCCATTGGAGCAAGTGGAGTCAGCTAAAGACATTGTTAAACGCTTTGCCACTGGCGCCATGTCATTGGGCTCTATTTCAACAGAGGCGCACGCGACCTTGGCCATTGCCATGAACCGCATCGGCGGAAAATCCAACACTGGCGAGGGTGGTGAGGATGCCAAGCGCTTTATTCCTGTAGCAAAAGATACCACCATGGCCGATGTCATCGGCAAAAATATGGTGCAAAGTCATATTGCATTAAACGCTGGCGATTCGATGCGCTCACGCATTAAGCAAGTGGCCTCTGGCCGCTTTGGGGTGACCGCAGAATACTTGGCCTCAGCTGACCAGATTCAAATTAAAATGGCACAAGGCGCAAAACCAGGCGAAGGTGGCCAATTACCAGGCCATAAAGTTTCTGAATACATTGCCAAGTTAAGATTCTCGGTACCAGGCGTGGGCTTAATTTCACCGCCACCGCATCACGATATTTACTCGATTGAAGACTTGGCGCAACTGATCCATGATTTGAAAAATGCTAATCCAAAGGCCTCTATTTCAACTAAATTGGTTTCAGAAACAGGCGTTGGCACAGTGGCAGCTGGCGTGGCCAAAGCCAAATCTGACCATATTGTAATTGCTGGCCACGATGGCGGTACAGGCGCCTCACCAATTTCTAGTGTGAAACATGCAGGAACGCCTTGGGAGTTGGGCTTAGCTGAAACGCAGCAAACCCTAGTGCTCAACCAATTACGCGGTCGCGTCATTGTACAAGTAGATGGCCAAATGAAAACAGGCCGCGATGTATTGATTGGTGCGCTATTGGGTGCTGATGAGTTTGGTTTTGCGACCGCGCCGCTAGTGGTTGAAGGCTGTATTATGATGCGTAAATGCCATCTAAATACCTGCCCAGTGGGTGTGGCGACGCAAGATCCAGAGTTACGCAAAAAATTTACTGGCCAGCCAGAGCATGTGGTGAATTTCTTCTTCTTTATTGCAGAAGAAGTGCGCGAGCTGATGGCAAGTCTGGGTATTGCCAAATTTGAGGATTTAATTGGCCGTAGTGATTTGCTCGACATGAAAGCGGGCGTTGACCATTGGAAAATCCACGGTTTAGATTTCAGCAAAATTTTCCACCAAGTGGATATGCCAGCCAGCGTAGCACGCAAAAATGTGGATATTCAAGATCATAATCTGGTGAACGCGCTTGATAACAAGCTGATTGAACTTGCCATGCCAGCTCTAGAAACTGGCAAAAAATGACGATAGACTTGCCTATTACTAATACCAATCGCACCGTGGGCACCATGTTGTCGAATCAAATTGCTGTGCGCTATGGTAATGCAGGTTTAGCTGATGACACCATCCATGTCAATTTTGCTGGTACTTCTGGCCAAAGTTTTGCAGCATTTTTAGCCAAAGGCATCACATTTTCATTGACTGGCGAAGGCAACGATTATGTAGGCAAAGGCTTGTGTGGCGGGCGCGTATTGATTACACGCCCAGCTAGCTTCAAAGGTGTCGCACACGAAAATATTATCATTGGTAATACGGTGATGTACGGCGCGACTACAGGCGAGGCTTATTTTAATGGCGTGGCAGGCGAGCGCTTCTGTGTACGTAATTCTGGTGCATCTGCTGTGGTAGAAGGCGTTGGCAACCATGGTTGCGAATACATGACAGGCGGCACAGTGGTGGTTCTAGGCCTCACAGGCCAAAACTTTGCGGCAGGCATGAGCGGCGGCGTAGCCTATGTCTATGACGAAGATGGCTTGTTTGCCAAGCGTTGTAATATGAGCATGGTGGCACTTGAGAAAGTAGAAGTCGCTGAGGCAGACATTGGTAAAATTTTACATTTAGACCAACCTGATGAATTGACGTTAAAAGGTTTGATTGAAAAACACGCCAAGTACACGGGTAGTGAACGTGCTAAAACCATGTTGGCAGATTGGGCAAATTACCGCACGAAATTTGTGAAAGTAATGCCAAACGAATATAAGCGTGCGTTGATTGAACTCGCAGAAGATAAAGCATTAGTAGCGGCTTAAGGGAAGACTTTAAATATGGGCAAAGTAACAGGTTTTATGGAATACGAAAGACTGGCAGAAGCAAATCTGCCAGTAGTAGATCGTGTTAAAAATTACAAAGAATTTGTACTGCATTTAACGGATGACCAAGCCAAGCAGCAAGGTGCGCGCTGCATGGATTGTGGCATTCCATTTTGTACCACAGGTTGCCCTGTCAATAACATCATCCCCGATTTTAATGATTTGGTTTACCAGCAAGATTGGCGTAATGCAATTGACGTGCTGCATTCCACCAACAACTTCCCCGAGTTTACTGGCCGTATTTGCCCTGCCCCGTGTGAAGCAGCGTGTACGCTTAATATCAATAACGATGCGGTCGGCATTAAGTCGATTGAACACGCGATTATTGATAAAGCATGGGAGAATGACTGGGTAACACCGCAAATTAACCCCAATAAAACAGGTAAAAAGATTGCGGTTGTTGGCTCAGGTCCAGCAGGTTTAGCTGCTGCGCAACAATTGGCGCGCGCAGGCCATAGCCCAGTGGTGTTAGAAAAAAATGACCGCATTGGTGGCTTGCTGCGTTATGGTATTCCCGATTTCAAAATGGAAAAAACGCATATTGACCGCCGCATGGCACAGATGGAAGCTGAGGGCGTCAGCTTTTTGGTCAATCAAAATGTAGGTGCCGAAGGATCAAACGGCGTCAGCGCCCAAGATGTATTAAAAGAATACGACGCAGTAGTATTGGCGGGAGGTGCAGAGTTTCCACGTGACTTGCCAGTACCTGGCCGTGAGCTGGATGGTGTGATGTACGCCATGGATTTTTTACCAGCACAAAATAAAGTGGTGGCTGGAGACAGCGTGCCTAATCAAGTAATGGCCACCAATAAACACGTGGTGGTGATTGGCGGCGGCGATACGGGTTCAGATTGCGTGGGTACCAGTAATCGCCATGGCGCATTAAGCGTAACGCAATTTGAGTTGATGCCGCAGCCGCCAGTAAAAGAAAATAAAGAACTGGTGTGGCCAAATTGGCCGCTTAAATTGCGCACCTCTAGCAGTCATGAAGAAGGCGCTAACCGCGATTGGTCGATTACCACCAAAATGCTGAAAGGTGAAAACGGCAAAGTAACTGAATTAGTCGGTGCTAAAGTTGAGTGGAAAGATGGAAAAATGCAGGAAGTTGCAGGCACTGAATTTACCATTAAGGCCGATTTAGTCTTGTTAGCGATGGGCTTTGTCTCCCCTGTGCAATCTGTGCTAGAAGCGTTTGGTGTAGAAAAAGATGCGCGTGGCAATGCCAAAGCCTGCACAGATGGTTTGGGTAGTTATAAAACCAATGTTGACAAAGTATTTGCTGCGGGTGATATGCGCCGTGGGCAATCTTTAGTGGTGTGGGCGATTCGCGAAGGCCGCCAAGCTGCGCAAGCAGTAGATGAGTTCTTAATGGGTAGCTCAACCTTACCACGCTAAACTCAATGTTTGCGCGAGCGAATCGCTGTGTTGTGCAGTGCTCGCAGCCTTGTCGTACAAAAAGTACTGTCTCGGCTTCTGCGCGCTGTACGCCGTGCGCTTCATCTCGCTCAACGTTTGAGTCCAATAATTACATAACTTAACGGTCTTTAAATGGCAAATTTACAGAATGACATTTTTCTGCGTGCTTTAAATCGCGAAGCTACGCCTTACACCCCGGTGTGGATGATGCGCCAAGCGGGACGCTATCTGCCAGAATATCGCGAAAGCCGCAAAACTGCAGGTAGCTTTTTAGACTTGTGTAAAAACCCGCATTTTGCCACCGAAGTGACTTTGCAGCCATTAGATCGTTACCCTTTGTTGGATGCGTCAATTCTATTTTCCGATATTCTCACCCTGCCTGATGCCATGGGTTTGGGCTTGTATTTTGAAGAAGGTGAAGGCCCAAAGTTTGAGCGTACCTTGTGCGATGAAGCTGAAATCAAAGCCTTGCACGTGCCTGATATGGCCAAGCTGCAGTATGTGTTTGATGCGGTTACGCAAATTCGCAAAACTATCAATGGTCGTGTACCGCTGATTGGTTTCAGTGGCAGTCCGTGGACACTCGCCACTTACATGGTGGAGGGCAAGGGTGGTACCGATTTTTTAAACACCAAAAAAATGGCCTATGCGCGCCCAGATTTTCTACACCATATTTTAGAAACCAACGCGCAAACGGTGATTCAATATCTTAATGCGCAAATTGCAGCGGGTGCGCAAGCCGTGATGATTTTTGATTCGTGGGGTGGCGCACTGTCACACAATGCCTATATTGAATTTTCGCTCAATTACATGGAGAAAATTGTGGCGGGGTTAACTAAAAATGCTGAAGGAAAAAAAGTACCGAGTATCGTGTTTACCAAAGGCGGCGCTTTGTGGTTAGAAGCACAAGCAAGTATTGGCGCAGACGCGCTTGGGCTTGATTGGACGGTGGATATAGGCGAAGCGCGCAAAAGAGTGGGTAACCAAGTCGCACTGCAAGGCAATTTAGACCCCGCCATTTTGCTCTCAACACCAGAAGCGATTGAAAAAGAAGTCGCTTCCATACTAGCAAGTTATGGTCACGGTCACGGCCATGTATTTAATCTAGGCCATGGCATTACGCAATGGACACCACCAGAAAATGCCGACGCTATGCTGAAGGCTGTACGTGAATACAGCAGACGGTATCACCAAATTTAGTTTGGAAAATGTCGTCGTTGCGTTTCAGTGAAGACTAACCTTTAGGTTATGTCGGAGCTAAAACGCAGCAGCGATGTTAGAAGCGGTGCGAAAACACAGCCAACAATATCATCTGTAAACATCTTTCAAAGCATCGAGCGCTAATTAGCGCTCTGTAGACCGCATGGATATTGGCTTACAGAACATGCAAATTAGATATTAAGAATATGATATATAAAAGTAAATAAAAAAGCCCTTAATTTAAGGGCTTTTGCGTTTGAAAAACTAGGTTTACAGCATTCTATCTAGCGTTTCATCTTTGTCTATAAATTTATGTTTTAGTGCACCTACAATGTGCACAATAATAATGAGTAGAATTACCACGCCAATAATTTCATGTGCCTCTTTAAACACCTCGCGTAGCGGTGTGTTATCAAGTCCACCAATAAATTCCACGCCAAACCATTTTACGCCGTACTTGCTAGCAACCGCCATCACAAGTCCGCTTAGTGGTAACGCCACCATCAACACATATAATAAACGGTGCACACCGCTGGCAAGTTTTGTTTCCCACGCTTTGTAAGAGGCTAACATTGCAGGTGCTTTGTGCGTGATGCGCCAAAAAATTCTGACTGCAATCAAAGCAAATATTGTGATGCCGATAGATTTATGCAGGTTGAAATAAAAGGTTCTAGGAGAAGCTTCTTCGCTTAATGTCCAAGTGTAAATGCCCCAATCGAACAGGTCGTAAGCCATTTGTTTGGGTCCTTCCTTAGGCAGGTCGCTCATATACCAGCCCAGTGCAAACATACCGAATATGGCGATAGCGATTAACCAGTGTAAAATTTTGGCAGTTTTGGTATAACGCGTTGCAGCCTGATTCATAGTAATATCCCTTAATATTAAATTTGTGTGACAAGCGTCACAGCGCACGATTGCAGTACAGCCTATTGTAGCGGTTAGACGACGGTATAGACAAGGAAACACCATGAGAGTTTTACTGAATATTGTTGCAGTGGCTATGTTGTTGGCATTGCTAGGCTGCGTAGCCAATCAACCTGCCGCACAGGCGGCAGCTGAAGATGGATTTATTTTAGAAAATTTAGGCAATGGTATTTATGTGCATCATGGCAAACATTTAGATATAGATGATGGCTATACCGGTGATATTTGCAACATTAGTTTTGTGGTGGGTGAACATGGCGTGGCCGTGATTGACACGGGCGGCAGCCTAACAGTGGGGCAGCAATTGCGCGCCGCCATTCAAAAAATCACCAATAAACCCATTATATATGTGATTAATACCCACGTGCACCCAGACCACATTTTTGGCAATGCCGCATTTTTACCAAGTAATGTAAATGAAAAGCCTCCTAAATTTATTGGTCATGAAAAGCTAGAACAAGCCATGCATACGCGCAAAGACGGTTACGATAAACTGAATGTGCGCTTTTTGGGTGCTGATGCCAAAGGCACGGATATTGTTGTACCCAATATTGCAATAAAATCAGTAGAAACACTAGATTTAGGGGATAGACAATTAAAAGTGATAGCACACCCTAACGCACACACCAATACCGATATCACCGTGGAAGACAGCAAAACGCAGACTTTATTTACAGGCGATTTACTATTTGTTGAGCGCACACCAGTGATAGAAGGCGATATCAAAGGCTTAATTACCATGCTGGATACGTTAAAAACTTACTCATTTAAACAGGTGGTGCCCGGCCACGGCTCCGTGCAAAAGACCAATCAAGATGGCATCACTGCTATCAATAATGCCCAGCGTTACTTTACGACGTTATTGACTGATATTCGTGCCAGTATTAAAAAAGGTGAAAGTATGGAAGCGACGATGGGCACTGCTGCAGCTAGTGAAAAAGACAACTGGGTGCTGTTTGATATCGCCAATCGGCGCAATGTGAATACTATATTCCCTGCTTTGGAGTGGGAATAATCAGTTAACCTTGAAAATCATTTTTTGTGCGCATTGTTTCGTTGCGCGAAATTATAATTAAAATCTTGGCAACCTCAATGTATAACCCATACTATTTCGGTTTCTGCGCTCCGTGCTCCTTACACTGCATCCCCAAAAATGTATTTTAAAGATTAACTTTACATCAAAGTCTATGTCATGCAGGCCAATACCCATGCGGTCTGCAGGGCATATGGTTTTAATTTTTTTTCAAATTATCTAAACTACAAGCGGTTTGTGGATACAAACTTAATAGCCACATACCACCAGCGATACCTAAATACAAAAAGAACATATCAGGAATAACACGCCCCAGCACAATGGCGGTAAAAATTGCTAAGCCCATTAAAACTCTGGCAGTAATTTTAGTTTTGTAGCCAACCAGCAAGGCAAGGCTACCGACTAATTGCACAAGAATTAACAACGGCGCAAAAATACTGGGTAAGCCAAATTGTCCTAAAGTCATTTGATATTGCAAATAACCGTTTGGATTATTGGTAATTTCGGCAAGCTTTAATACGACTAACCCTAAAAAAACCAGCGCCAACATAATGCGTGCCGCTACTGTATGATATTTTTGCATGTGTAAACCTTTTAAAAATTTAACCAGTGAATAAATAAACAAGCATAATGCCTGTTAGCTTAAACCTCTGCAAGTACAAATGATTGATAAGATCAATTCAAATTGCCAATTCAATTAGATGATTAAATTTAATATTCAAATGGTGAAATGGGCTAGTCACCAGCCGCAATTGCGTGCGGTGCGCACACCCGTTTTTATAGAAGAGCAAGCGGTTACACCAGAGTTTGAATGGGATGATATTGATGCGACGGCAGTGCATTTGCTGGCCACGCTGGATGATGAACCGATTGCCTGCCTGCGCATTATTGATTACCAAAAAATTGGCCGCATGGCAGTGCTTAAAGGTTATCGGGGACGTGGTTTGGGTGCTGCCTTGTTGCAAGAGGCAGTCGCTATATGTAAAAAGCAGGGCAGTAAAAGTGTGCATCTATCAGCGCAAACGCACGCCATTGAATTTTATAGAAAAGCAGGATTTAAACAAATCAGTGATGAATATTGTGATGTAGATATTCCGCATGTGGATATGCAGCTAGATTTTTGACTAAGGTAACAGCGTAATGATCAGTATAATAATTTGAACCAGCCGTCGCGCATTTGGTAAAATGCTCATTTAACTCATATTTTATTTAACCGTTTTATTCATTCGTTTTTTTAAGGAACATCATGTCAAAAATTATTTTTAAAGCAGGCGAAGCCACCATTTACACAGAAGGCAAAGATGTTACCGCGGCCATGCCAGAAATTTTAATCGGTGCTGTAGATGGCCCAGTAGGTCAAGCTTTTGCTAATTTAATGGCACAAAGCAAAGGCCATACTGCTATGTTTGCGGTACGCGATATTAATCAATTGGTACGTCCAGTATGCATGACGGTGCCAAAAGTTACTTTAAAAGGCAGCACAGATGTGGGCTTGTTTGGCGGCGTGGTGCAGGCAGCTACGGCGGATGCAATTTTAGATTGCGTGATTGAAGGCATTATCCCTAAAGATCAAGTGAATGAATTATGCATTATTAGCTTGGTATGGATTGATCCAGGCTGCATAGCCCTAGAAAAAGAAGGCACTTTAGACAAAGCTGATATGTATAAAAATAATTACGACGCGACTAAGTTAGCAATCAAACGTGCGTTAAATGACGAGCCTAGCATTGATGAACTGATTGCCAATCGCCATAAAATTAAACACTGCATGTGGGAAGAAAGCTGGGACCAGAAATAGGCTGCAAAGTAAGCAAAGTCCACCTGAATGAGTGATTGACAAAGTTGCTGGTAGTTTTATGATAGCTATAGGCTTGATTGGATATTGCTAGATTGAATTTTGTAAGTTTAGGAGGCAACATGTCAGAACGCAACGTGTGTATAGAGGCCTTTGAGCGGCTGTGTGCAGATGTAAATACCGATAAAAAATCGGCGATTAATCCAGAAGATTACTGGTTATTCGAGCTTGGGTTTCGCTCGGCGATTGAAGAATTATTGAATATTGCAGATGCGGGTTCGCAAGCAAGAAAATTTGTTTCGCCACGTTTTCAAATGTTGGCCGATAAGATTTTGCAGTCGCGCTTGCACTAATTTTAACCATGTTAGTTTAATGCATAAAAAGCAGTCCAATTTATTGGCCTGCTTTTTTGTTAACTAGATTTTTTGTTATTTAGACCAAATAGAATTTTACGTACAGGTGTGGGAATCGCTGCTTCAATCGCCTCATCAATTCCTATCCATAAGCTGTTTGGCATGATGGCTTGCTCAGCAGATTGAACCAACACTGGTTGTATGTGCAACTTGAAATGCGTGAAGGTATGCGTGAATTTAGGAAGCATCTGCATATTCTCTTCACTATTATTGGGGAGTGTTTCAGTTTCTGGAAAGCTCCACAAACCGCCCCAAATGCCAGTGCTAGCGCGCTTTTCAAGCAAGATGTCATTGCCGTTTTTATGCACTAAAAAATAGATACTGCGCTCGGGAATAGCTTTGCGTGGCTTGGGAGTGGGCAGTTGGCTAACGATATCAAGTGCAAGCGCCGCACAGCTAGCATTCACGGGGCATGCAAGGCATTTTGGTTTGCTACGTGTGCATAGTGTAGCACCTAAATCCATTAAGCCTTGGGTATAGGCAATGGCATCCATGTGTGGATTTTCGCGTGTCGCAATTTGCCACATTTCTGCTTCAATTTTAGGCAAGCTAGGCCAGCCGGCAACATTAAAATGGCGCGCAAATACGCGTTTGACATTGCCATCCAAAATCGGCATCGGCTGGTTAAAGGCAAAGGTTGAAATGGCCGCAGCGGTAGAGCGGCCAATGCCAGGCAGGTTTAAAATATCTTCAAATTTATCTGGGAATTTGCCGCTAAAATCATCCATAATTTTTTGCGCTGCGTTATGTAGATTACGTGCACGACTGTAATAACCAAGTCCGCTCCAATGTTGTAACACTTCATCTTGAGTTGCATTTCCAAGGGTTTTTATATTGGGAAACCGCAACATGAACTTAGCGTAATAGCCGATCACCGCAGCTACTTGAGTTTGTTGTAGCATGATTTCTGACACCCAAATGGCGTAAGGGTCGGGCGCTTGATTTAACTTAGTCTGCCAAGGTAAATCGTGGCGTCCATACAGCTTTTGCCAAGCAATAATCTCGTTTGCAAAAGCCGTCACTTTAATTAAAATTTCAGCAGGTCTTTAATTTTTTGCTCAGCCTTTTCTTCTGTGGATTTTGGTTTTTCTGCAGGCGCAGCGGGTGCTGCTGCGCCTGCAGCAGGTGTGGTTTCGTTCGCTTTTTTCTTGCCTATTAAGCCTTTAAGTCCTTCTACTTTATCGCCACCCAATAACTCTTTAACGGCAGCGCCTTTTTCACCACCTACTTTATCCAGCAGTTTAGATTGGGCAAGTGCAGTACCAATCGCCGCAAAGTCCATGCCATACTTGGGGGCGGCGAAGGTACCAGTAATTTTAACGGGAATTGAAATACCGCTTAACTCATCTAAATCAGCACCGCCCTGGCCTTTGAGTGATTTCACAATGGTGGGTTTGGCGAGGTAGTTAATCGTTTCATTGCCAATATCAATATCGCCACGGCTATCGCCTTTAGCCAAGCGCAACACGGGTGCTTTCATGGCAAGATCTTCGTTACGTGCCACACCATTTTTAATATCAAAGGTAGCAATTAATTCGCTAAAGTCAGTTTTTTTACTTTTATCAGCACCCGTTTCTTTTTTAAATACATTTACCTTGCTCTTAATGTCACGAATACTACCCGCAATATCTATACCTTTTAGTGCACCATCCGCTAGATTGAGTGCGGCATTGCCAGCCAAACCTTTTTTAAGCGCGCTCACGGTACTGCCTTGCGTGGTGACGTCAATATTCACCGTGCCAGTGCCGCTTAGCATGTCGTTATTAATGGCGTCTACCATCAGCGGGCCGATAGAAACACCTTTCATGTTTTGCTTAAATGCAATACTGGGTGTGCTACGTGCGTCTACTTTTAAGGTGCCGTTCATGCTGCCTTGATATAAATTGGCAGAAAATGGCGACAATGTCGCAATACCATCATTCGCTTTTAAGCCGAGATTCACGTTTTCAGTTTTAACATTGGCTAGTTTAAGCCAACCAATTTTGGCTTCTCCTGTCGCGTTCAACTTTTTTAGCGCGCTCAAATCTATGGGGGCATCGCCACTGCTTTTTGCCTTGGGGTCACTCTTTGCAATGTAGCGGTCAGCGTCTAGTCTATCGATTTTAATATCAAAATTGAAGGCGGGATTACTAAATTGGCTGATGCCTAAATTAGCGTTAATTTGACTATCATCTACTTTGGCCGAAAGCGGGTTAAGTTGAAGCTTCTGGCCATCGGCTTTTAGGTTGATATTGATATTGCTGGCATTGGTTTTGCCATATTTCAGTTTGCCAACTCGAATCGATCCATCTGCGTTTAAGGCTTTTAGTGCACTTAAATCTAGCGGTTTATTGCTGGCAGCAGGCGTTGTTAAGGCTTTTGCAGGGGTAGCCGTTACATATTTATCAACATCTACTTGGTCTATATCTAAATCAAACGTATAAAGCGGTTTGGCAAAATGGCTAATGCCAAGGTTGCCTTTAATTTGACTGTCATCTACTTTCACATTCAGTCCACTTAGCGCTAGTTTTTCGCCATCGGCTTTAATGCCCACATTGAGTCCTGAAACGCGATATTTCTCATACAAAATACTACCTACAGCAAGTTTGCCATCTAGTTTGATATTTTTAAGCGCGCTCATGTCGCCAAATTTGTTGTTAGTTTTGTCATTAGAAGATTTAACTGAAGCACTAGATTTTGCCAACAATTTATTCAAATCCAGCTTGTCGGCATTTAAGTTAAATTTAATATTAGGTTGTTTAAAGCCAGCCACATTGACATCACCATTTAACTTGGTGACACCATCAATGTTTAAATTAAACTGGCTGTTGGCGATCTCATTTTTAATTTCGGTATGTGCGCCCAAATTAAAACTACCTTTCATGCCGCCGTTTGGCAAGCCGGGGTCTTTAATGTCCAGGTTACCTGCCAGTTTGGGCAAATCAAAAATCAAGTTTTCAATATTGCCAGTAAATGGCGACGAGAATTTACCCGTGATAGTGCGCTTGCCCTGCGCGGCGGAAAGGTCGCCAGTGATACCGCTACTTTGCAACGCTTTTGGTGAGCCTTTCATATCGGCCAGCACCATGTTGGCCTTGAAGACATCCCCTGCTTTTTCCTGACTAAGGCTAACAGTGACTTTTTGACTGCTGACTTCATTTTTCTGGATGGTAAGTGCTGGTGCGTTTAAATCAATCGCGAGCAATGCAGCATCAAAATCGCCAGATGCAACCAGTTTTAGACCATCGACCAGAAATTCCATTTGTTCAGGTTTGGCATCTACATCACCGCTGAGTTTAATATCCAAGTCTTTTCCGCCCAGCATGTCTCCCGTAATCTGGCTATCTAAACCCTTTACTTTAAAGTGCTTGGTTTCAGGATCAACCAAAAAATTGCCTTTGAGTTTGGCATTAGCCACAATGGCTGGCTGGTTGGCGACAAGGGTAAAATCTGTCTCTAAATCAACAGGTTCGGCTAAGGCAACATGCCCAGAGGTTAAATTGAGTTTGTTGACACTGTATTTTGCACCAGTGGCTTCATCGGTATAATCAATTGCAGAATTGGTGATATGAGCGCCATCGACGTCAAATTTAATGACTTCCGATTCCGTATCATCCTTGCTCAATAAATCATCAAAATTGGTTGTGCCGTCTTTGTATTTAATGATATTGGCTTTTGCGCCATCCACGTAAACGGTATCAACCACCAGTTCTTTTCTGAGTAGTGGCAGAACGGCTAAAGCTACTTGTACGCTGTTGACTGAAGCAAACTCAGCCTCATTCTTGTGCTCAGAAATTGAAACTTTGCCTAAATCTGCGCCAATTTTAGGCCAGAAGCTGAGCTTAATATCACCTTCGATTTTTAGAGTGCGGTCTTTTTTCTCTTTAACCAGTTTAATGACATCATCTTTGTAATCGTTGGGGTTAAATGTTGCCGCAATTATTGCCACAACAATCAACAACAGTACAATCAAGCCGCCAATACCATATAAACCAAATTTAAGTATTTTATTCATCGCGTCACCTCTTAAGCCACATTCATAGCCAGCGTATTCTTAGTTAACGCACATTTTAATTGCTAAATGTACTTTTAGGCTACCGTCCAATTGACTAACCCAGTATAAGCTGTGACCAATACAATCACGCCGAATACAATACGGTACCATGCAAAAATCGTAAAGTCGTGATGGCTGACGTAGCGAATCAGTGCCCGCACCGCAATCATGGCGCTAATAAAGGCAAATATAAAGCCCATTGCCCATGCGCCAATGTCGTCCATGCTGATGAGGGCACGGTCTTTATACATGGAATAAATTGAAGCAATGCCTAGTGTGGGGACAGCAAGAAAGAATGAAAATTCCGCCGCCGCTTTACGAGATAAACCAAAAAAAAGCCCGCCAATGATGGTTGAGCCGGAACGCGACATGCCAGGGATCAACGCCACCGCTTGCGCCAGTCCCAGCTTTAATGCATCCACTGGGCGAATATCGTCAACGGTTTCAATGGTGACTGTATGTTTGCGTTTTTCTGCCCATAAAATGATAAAAGCCCCCACAATAAACGCGATTGCCACGGGGACGGGTTTGAATAATAATGCTTTGATAATGTTGCCAAATGCTAAACCAAGAATCGCAAGCGGTAAAAAGGCAATCGCGATATTGATGATTAAGCGGTTAGCGATGGGATCGCGACCAATGCCTGCAAATGTGCTCACGAAGCGCGTTCGGTATTCCCACACCACCGCCAAAATTGCCCCTAATTGAATGGCAATATCAAACACACCACGTTTTTCGTGATCCATAAAATTGAGTAAATCGCCCGCCAAAATGAGGTGACCTGTGCTTGAGATAGGTAAAAACTCAGTTGCGCCCTCAACAACACCCATGATGGCAGCTTTAATTAACAGTAAAATATCCATGCCTATATCTTATCAAAAAAAGAAGTTAAAAAGTGCCTTAAAACGCCGAACAAAAATCATCGCCCTGTAAGCTATATGGATAGCGGCATACAGGGCAGCGCTCAAGAAGGTAGCATAAACAGGTTAAATTTTTGCCAGCATATATGAAAAAAGGGGCTTTCAGCCCCTTTTAAACGATATAGCAATTATTTTAGCATACCTAAAACAGTCGATAGTAGATTGCCAGACTCACCCTCAACAGTGCCATTGGGTGTCATTTTATCGATGACTGTTGGTAGGTGTTGTGCAATCTGCGCACTCAAGGTTTCAGGCGAAATACCAAATTTAGCCGCCATTTCAGCAATTTGTCCGTTACCCAATACGCTAGCAATTTGATCAGCCGAAACAGGCATATTTTCA
Organism: Pseudomonadota bacterium; assembly: GCA_020053735.1. GTDB lineage: Bacteria > Pseudomonadota > Gammaproteobacteria > Burkholderiales > Methylophilaceae > Methylotenera_A. The sequence goes on along the minus strand of JAGVMP010000011.1, from coordinate 599,690 downwards.
CCCTTGCCCACCCATGAGGCCGCAGCATCAGCTAAACCGCCTTCTTTAAATTTATCTAACACGCCACCAATGCCACCATTTTGGTTAAACATATCTAAAGCAATTTGCGCCATACCACCTTGCTGGCCGCCAAGTTTACCTAAAACCGCACCTGCTACGCTATCTAATAAACCCATGATCTATCCTTAAAAAATAACAGAAAATTGCAATGCAAAAGCAAAACTTAAAAACGCTCATTGTTGCGCAAATAACGCCACTGTCCTGGCGGAAGTTTACCTAAATTTACACTTCCAATCCGCACACGCTTTAAACCCACCACATGCAAGCCCACCATTTCGCACATACGGCGAATTTGACGCTTTTTGCCTTCGCGCAAAACAAAGCGCAGTTGGTCTTCATTCTGCCAGCTCACCTTGGCGGGTTTGAGCTTTTCGCCATCTAAACTTAATCCGTGATTTAGACGTTGCAAATCAGAATCAGATAGTGTGCCTTCTACCCGCACCAAATATTCTTTTTCAACAGATGAATCTTCACCAATCAAATGACGCGCAACACGGCCATCCTGAGTAAGCACTAACAAACCTGTTGAGTCAATATCTAAGCGCCCTGCAGGAGCAAGCCCATGCAAAAATCCACGCTGAAACACTTTGGATTCATATAAATCAGGGTCGTCTAGCCATTCGTTATCGGGGTGTACCAACACAATTGCAGGTTGGTAGTCATCTTCGGCCTGCCCGCTAACATAACCCACAGGTTTATGCAGCAAAATGGTGACTTGTTCAGCCTGCTGCTCATAGGCATAACCACTAATAATAATATCGGCATCAGGCTTAATGCGCGTGCCTAGCGTGTCAATAATCACGCCATCCACTTTCACCCAGCCATTAATAATCCACTCATCTGCCTCGCGGCGCGAGCAAATACCACGCTCTGCCATCACTTTAGAAAGGCGAGGCTGATCTACATTCACGGGCGATGATTTATACGCCACCTTAGCCGCCGCGCCATATTGCGGTGTTGCAGTTCCATCATAACCATCGCGCACTTTGGCATCCCTTAGTTTTCCTTGGCGACGCGGTGCCTGACGATATTGTGGTTCATTTTTATCTGGCCGTGGTGTAATGCGGGTATCAATACCCGCGGGTTTGTGTTGCCTTGTCTCGGTTGATGGTTCAGCTCTTAACTCGCTTCTAAGCGGCCTAGGGTTTGTTAGCGCAGGATTTGATGAGCTTGAATTTGGTGGATTGGCTTCAGATGTGTTTCCATCATGCTTAGTCTCATATCTTTCCGGCACAGTCTCTGCAGGGGCGTATCCATGCGGCTTCCCGTCATGCCTGTGGTTACGCTGAAAAGATTTAGAAGGTGCATCCTGTATTGCAGACATTGCTGGTTTAGGTGGCGCAACCTTATGCTGCGCTGCAACTGAGCGGTCACGCTTGGCAGGATCAGCGCGACGCAACGGCGCTTTTGAGGCAATGAATGCATCGTCTTTGCTTCTGTTTATTTTTAAAGTGGCCATAGTGGCTTCAGCAAGTTCAAAAAACTAAACTTTTTGATATACCTCGCTGCCTTTTTTCACAAACTCAATGGCTTTTTCTTGCATGCCTTTTTGTAAGGCTTCTTGCTCGCCGATGCCCTGCTCTGCTGCATAATCACGCACGTCTTGTGATATTTTCATACTGCAAAAATGTGGGCCACACATACTGCAGAAATGCGCTTGTTTAGCGCCTTCTTGCGGCAGGGTTTCGTCATGGAATTCCTTGGCTTTCTCTGGGTCAAGTCCCAAATTAAATTGGTCTTCCCAGCGGAATTCGAAACGTGCTTTTGATAGCGCATTGTCACGAATCTGTGCGCCCGGGTGGCCTTTAGCCAAATCAGCCGCATGTGCTGCAATTTTGTAGGTGATGATACCTACCCGCACATCTTCTTTATCAGGTAAGCCTAAGTGTTCTTTTGGGGTGACATAACATAACATCGCACAGCCATACCAGCCTATCATGGCGGCACCAATACCGGAAGTGATGTGGTCATAACCTGGGGCGATGTCGGTAGTCAGTGGGCCTAACGTGTAGAAAGGTGCTTCTCCGCAATGCTCAAGTTGCAGTTCCATATTTTCTTTAATCAAATGCATTGGCACGTGGCCAGGGCCTTCAATCATACATTGCACGTCGTGCTTCCACGCGATTTGGGTCAATTCACCCAATGTTTTCAGCTCAGCAAATTGTGCTTCATCGTTAGCGTCGTAGATTGAACCTGGACGTAAACCATCCCCTAAACTGAACGAAACATCATAAGCTTTCATGATTTCGCAGATGTCTTCGAAATGTTCGTATAGGAACGATTCTTTGTGATGCGCTAAACACCATTTCGCCATAATTGAGCCGCCGCGTGACACAATACCTGTCATGCGTTTTGCGGTCATCGGGATGTAAGCTAAACGTACTCCGGCATGGATGGTGAAGTAATCCACGCCTTGTTCGGCTTGCTCAATCAAAGTATCACGGAAGATTTCCCAAGTTAAATCTTCGGCCTTGCCGTTTACTTTTTCCAAAGCTTGGTAAATAGGCACGGTACCGATAGGCACTGGCGAATTGCGGATAATCCATTCACGCGTTTCATGGATGTTTTTACCCGTTGATAAATCCATCACGGTGTCGCCGCCCCAGCGTGTGCCCCACACCATTTTTTCAACCTCTTCGGTAATGCTAGAGCCAAGCGCAGAGTTACCGATATTGGCGTTAATTTTCACCAAGAAATTACGGCCAATAATCATCGGCTCAATTTCGGGGTGATTAATATTCAGTGGAATAATTGCGCGACCGAGTGCCACTTCGCTGCGCACAAATTCTGGCGTGATGGTTTTAGGAATGCTGGCGCCAAAATCGTGGCCTTTATGTTGCGTTTGTAACAGCTCGCTCATATTTTCGCGACGTTGATTTTCGCGAATAGCGATGTATTCCATCTCTGGCGTGATAATGCCTTTGCGTGCATAGTGCATTTGGCTGACGTTCATGCCAGCTTTGGCGCGGCGTGGTAAACGCAACAGGTTAAAACGCATTTCGGCCAATTCAGGGTCAGTTTTACGTTGATGACCAAATTCTGAACTTGGGCCATCGAGTTGTTCCGTATCGTTACGCTCTTCAATCCATTTTGCGCGCAGTGCTGGCAATCCGTTTCGGATATCAATGTTCACACTTGGGTCGGTGTAAGGGCCTGAGGTATCGTAAACAACCACGGGTGGATTTTTTTCTGCGCCAAATTGTGATGGCGTATCGCTTAAGCTAATTTCGCGAAACGGTACTTGGATATCTGGGCGGGAGCCTTGCACATAAATTTTGCGCGATTTGGCAAATGGTTTGGTGGTGGCTTCGTCAACGCTGGCCTCAGCGCTTACAAATTTAATGTTTTTATCGATGGCATTCATGGTGCGTTCCTAAAAGAGAAAACGTAGGAAGCAGTTGATCTGCTTTGCCTATGGTTAAATTTGTAGGAAAGCATATAAAGCTGCTTTCCTACGGCGGCATTACCCGCATCAGGTTCAAAGGGTGATTCTCACTGGCTTATTTTTTCAAATAAATCAGACCCCTAGCAATGGGAGAAATGTACGCGAAAACGTCTAAAAAGGCAAGAAAAGCGTGTTAAGTGGACTGTATGATAATTTGCAAAAATTATGTATTTTTTATAAAAAAGTGTTATAAATACACAAATTAATTTAACAACGATATATAGGCTATCTTATGGTACTGATTGCAATTTATTATGCCTTGGCAATTGCCGTGCTTACCTTACATTTTACTGGCCACTTAGAACGCTGGAACATGGAATGGATGGTGTTTGTGTTTGCGCTCACGGTGTTTCCCGCCGTGTTGTATCTCTAAAATTTATCAAGCTTTTCTACCTAATGGCGCGTTTTAAGCGCCATTTTTGTTTTGGCCACACTTGTCTACAGCAAGAACAATATTCTGCTTGACAGAAGTACTTAACGTTGTTAACTTAACAATGTTAAGTAAATAAAATTATGCCACCCAAGCCAAAAACAGATGCAGAACGCCAACAATTACGTCAATTGATTATAGATGCTGCGCGCGAGCTTTTTGTAGCGCGGGGTGTAGAGGCAGTGACCATGCGCGAAATCGCTAAGCGTATTGGCTATTCTGCCACCAGTATTTATTTACACTTTGCCGATAAAGAAGCGCTGTTGCGCGCGATTTGCGACACGGATTTCCTAGCGCTCGCCACTTCGCTAAAAGCTGTTTTGCAAATCCAAAATCCGTTAGAGCGTATGTATGCTTTTGCGCAAGGTTATGCGGCATTTGCTTTGTCAAATCCTAACCACTATCGCTTGATGTTTATGGCCGAACGCACGCTCTGCGACCCAGAAGACTCCAGTTTGCAACAAAACAATGCAGAGCAAGACGCATACTTTCAACTAAAAACGGTGGTGAATGATGTATATGAAGCAGGTTATTTTAGAGAAGACCTCAAGGATGTAGATTTGATTGTACAAACACTTTGGGCCGCAACACATGGTGTTTGTTCACTACAAATTAGTATGTCTGAAGACAAATGGGTGCAGTGGAGCGACATTTCTTTACGTTTGCAGCTAATGCAAGATGTAATGATGCGTGGACTTTTAAGACAAGACACAAGAGAAGAAAAATGAAAAATCTACTATTTTTGAGTATCACAATTCTATTACTTGCTGCTTGCGAAAAGCCAGCCACGCCCCCGCCCCCGCCTCGCCCTGCCTTGGTGGTTGAGGTTGGAAAAACTGCTTCAAATAGCGCGACTGTGTTGGTTGGCGAGGTGAAATCACGCTATGAATCTAATCAAGGTTTTCGCATTAACGGAAAAATAATCGAGCGTAAAGTGGAAGTTGGTAGCATTGTTAAAAAAGGTCAGGTGTTGGTAAGGCTTGACGCAGCAGATGCTAACTTAGGTGCCAGCGCAGCCATGGCTGATGTGCGCGTAGCAGAGGCCAATCGGGCGTTAGCAAAATCTGAAGTAGAACGCCAACGCCAATTGGTGGATAAAAAGTTCATATCGCAATCGTCACTAGACCGCTTTGAGGCTGAGTTAAAAACTGCTGAGGCGCGCGTCAATCAAGCCAAGGCGCAAGCGGCTGTCTCTGGTAACCAATCGCGCTATGCTGCACTGGTGGCCGATAGAAACGGCGTTGTGACGCAGATACGTGCAGAGCCTGGCCAAGTAGTAGAGACCGGCGAAATGATTGTACAAGTTGTAGATACCACGCAAATCGAGGTATTGGTGGCTGTGCCAGAGTCACGCGTGGCTAAAATAAAAGTAGGTGATGTGGCCACAATAAAGTTATGGGCCGATAGAGAAAAAACCTATAAAGGAAAAATTCGCGAAATTGCACCAGCAGCAAATTCTGCTACGCGCGCATTCGATGTTAGGGTGGCATTAATCGATGCGGATGCCACAGTAAAACTAGGCATGACCGCAGGTGTACGTTTAGAGGGCAATGCGACAGCCAACCTGATTGTGCCGTCTGGCGCACTCACTCAAATGAATGGCAAAACCAGCGTGTGGGTGATTGATAAAAATAATCTAGCAAGCCCACGCGAGGTAACAGCAGGCCAATATACCGAGGAAGGTGTGGCCGTTACAAGCGGCCTGCATGCGGGTGAGTTGGTGGCAATAGCCGGGGTGCATACACTGATTAAAGGCCAAAAAGTAGCACCTAAATTAGAGGTGATGCAGTGAGCGAGCCGATACAACACGACGCGCAAGAAATTGGCGCACAAGAAAATAGTAAAAAAGCACACTTTAATCTATCTGAGTGGGCATTAAGAAATCAAGTTTTGGTGCTGTACATCATGCTGATGGTCACCATTACGGGCTTTTTGGCTTACACCGAACTTGGTCAATCAGAAGACCCGCCATTTACCTTCAAGGTGATGCTGGTGCGCACCACTTGGCCAGGTGCCAGCGCGATTGAGGTGGAGCAACAGATTACAGATAAGCTAGAGAAAAAAATTCAAGAAGTGCCAAATATTGATTACTCCAGCAGCTATTCGCGGCCAGGCGAATCGATGATTTTTATTGTGATTAAAGACGATACATTCTCTGAGGCTATTCCCGATATTTGGTATCAAGTGCGCAAAAAAGTGGGTGATATTCGGCATACCCTGCCACAAAATGTAGAGAGTCTGGTTTTTAACGACGAGTTTAGTGACGTATATGGCAGCATGTATGCACTTACTGGCGATGGCTTTGACAATTTTGCTTTAAAAAAGCAAGCTGAAATCATCCGTGCTGATCTGCTTAAAACACCCGATGTGGCTAAAGTAGACTTTTTTGGTGAGCAAAAACAGCGTATCTTTATTGAGCTTTCCAATGCCAAACTTTCAACGTTAGGTATTAATACGACTACCTTGGTCGATATACTGCAAGCGCAAAATGCGGTAGTGCGTGGAGGCACCTACGATTCGCCCACTGAGCGCATCCGCATTGATGTATCTGGCAGGTACAATTTATTGCAAGATTTGCGCGAACTGCGTTTACGCGCCAATAATCAGGATTTTAAGCTGAGTGATGTAGCACGCGTTTACAGGGGCTACGAAGATCCGCCGCGCGATACGGTGCGTTTTAATGGTAAGGACACCCTGTTATTAGGTGTGAGCATGAAGTCAGGTGGGGACGTGATTGCGCTTGGTGAAGCCCTAGATATCAAAATTGCCAACATACAGCAAAGCCTACCGATTGGCTTGAGTTTTGACACCGTGACCTCACAGCCAACAATCGTGGCAAATTCGGTGAGCGACTTTGTAAAGTCGCTAGTAGAAGCTTTAGTGATTGTGCTGGGGGTAAGCTTGTTGTCACTGGGTTGGCGCACGGGCATTGTGGTGGCCATTTCTATTCCCGTTGTATTGGCCGCCACATTTTTGGTGATGAATTTTTTTAATATTGGCCTACATAAAATCTCACTAGGCGCGTTGATATTGGCGTTGGGGCTACTGGTGGATGATGCGATTATCGCGGTCGAAATGATGTCATCTAAAATGGAGCAAGGCTGGGATAGAGTTAAAGCTGCCTCGTTTGCTTACAGCTCCACTGCCATGCCTATGTTGACAGGTACGCTCGTCACAGTGGCTGGCTTTTTACCGATTGCAACGGCGGCCAGTTCTACGGGTGAATACACACGTTCTATCTTTCAAGTATCTGCGATTGCATTGATTATTTCGTGGTTTGCAGCAGTGATTTTCGTGCCCTACTTGGGCTACCACCTGCTACCTGATTATGCGCATAAGCCAAAGCCTTCTAAATTAATGCTTTGGTTAAAAAGCAAACTAGGATTGGTAGAAGCGGCAGATGAAAACCACCATCACGATATTTACAATACCAAATTTTACAACGGGTTTCGCCACCTAGTTACCGCTTGCGTGCGTTATCGCAAAACAGTGATTATCGCAACGCTGGCTATGTTTATATTGTCGGTGGTCGGCTTTGGCAAGGTGCAACAGCAATTTTTCCCAGATTCTACGCGGCTAGAATTGATGATAGATTTACGCATGACCGAAGGCGCGTCTTACCAAGCAACAAATTTAGAAGTGAAAAAACTCGAAAACTGGCTGAACGCTTGGAATAAAAAACATGTAGGCCTGGATAATTATGTTGCCTATATCGGCACTGGCAGTCCACGCTATTATTTGCCACTAGATATTCAACTCGCACACAGAGGCTTTGCACAATTTGTGGTGTTAAGTAAAAACCTTGAACAGCGTGAAGCCTTGCGCAGCGATTTGCTTAAGTTATTTGAAAGCGATTTCCCCAGTTTACGTGCCTCAGTATTGCGTCTGGAAAACGGCCCGCCAGTGGGATTTCCTGTGCAGTTTAGAGTAGATGGTAGCGATATTAAAAAGATTAGAGAAGTGGCACATCGCATCGCGGATATCATGCGCGCCAACGAAAATTTAGTGAACGTGCAATTGGGCTGGGAAGAGCCAAGCAAAGTGCTAAAAGTGCAAATAGACCAAGAAAAAGCGCGCTTGCTGGGGGTGAGCTCAGTTGACATTGCCAATATGCTGAATGGCGCTATGAGCGAACTGTATATCACTGAGTTTAGAGAGGGCAATGAACGGATTGATTTGGTGGTACGCGGTGCTGAGTTGGAACGTAAACAACTTTCACGTTTACCCAATTTAATGATTAACACAGTGTCGGGTGTTAGTGTTCCGCTATCGCAAATCGCCAATATCACGTCCGAATTTGAAGAAGGCGTAATTTGGCATCGTAACCGCGTGCCATCGCTGACCGTGCGTGCGCATTTACGCGGTGGCCTGCAAGCCCCTGTAATATCGGCACAGATTGAAGAAAAATTAACCGAAATAAAAGCCAGCTTACCATTAGGCATTAGTATAGAAACAGGGGGCGCAGTAGAAGAGTCCGCCAAAGGCGGCGCCTCAGTAGCCAAAGGTGCGCCCTTATTTTTGGTGGTGGTACTGACCTTATTGATTATTCAGCTAAAAAGTTTTTCACGCACATTTTTGGTGTTGCTCACAGCACCTTTAGGGTTAATTGGAGTCACAGTAGGCTTGTTGCTGTTTAATCAACCATTTGGTTTTGTCGCCATGCTGGGGACGATTGCCTTAAGTGGCATGATTATGCGTAACTCGGTGATTTTGGTGGACCAAATTGACCAAGACAAAGCCAGTGGTTTGGAACCTTGGCAAGCCGTCGTGGAGTCAACGATTAGAAGGTTTAGACCCATTGTGCTGACGGCAGCAGCAGCGATTTTAGCCATGATACCGCTCACGCGCAGTGTGTTTTTCGGTCCAATGGCAGTGGCGATTATGGGTGGCTTGGCAGTGGCCACCGTGCTGACGGTGCTGTTTTTACCTGCGTTATATGCAGCGTGGTTTAAGGTAAAAATGCCAGACAGTTTAAGTACATAAGCTATAATAAACTTAAATAAACGGAAGCAATAAATGACTGAAGCAATGCAAAATACTGGGCAATACGAAACCGCACGATTCAACATGATAGAACAGCAAATTCGCACTTGGGAAGTGCTAGACCCTAAAGTGCTAACTTTGCTAAATGATGTGCCACGTGAGAATTTTGTGCCTAGCGCATACGCAGGCTTAGCGTTTGCCGATATTGAAGTGCCCATTGGCCATGGTCAAACCATGTTACATCCCAAGCTTGAAGCGCGACTATTGCAAGCGCTGGATGTACAAAGTAATCACATGATATTGCACATAGGCACTGGCAGCGGCTATTTTACTGCCTTGCTGGCCAGTCTTGCGAAACATGTGGTCTCGTTAGAGATTAATTCAGAACTGAGTGCGCAAGCCGCCCACAATTTAGCGCAAAACAATATTAAAAATGTCAGCTTATTGGTGGCCGATGGTGCTTTTGGGCGTGTAGATAAACTGAACCAGACATTTTATGATTTGATTGTCTACACAGCCTCGTCCCCCACAGAACCTGCAGGCGTAAGGCAGCAACTGAGTATTGGCGGCACCATGCTGATTGTGCTGGGTAGCGCGCCCGTGATGCAAGCCACCCTTATTCAACGTGTTTCAGAGACCGGGTTTAAGCAAGATGTATTGTTTGAAACCTGTATTCCAGAGCTGTTCAATGCGCCACAAGCGCAACAATTTGAGTTTTAAACACTCATAAAATTTAAACACTAAAAATATGCAAATTAAATCACTGATTATTTTACTGATATTGCTGCCAAACGTCCTGTTGGCTGGGGAGACTACGCTTTTTGCGGCTAAGATTGAGTCAGTTAACCTAGAGTCGGTTAATCTAGGCTCAGTTAAGCCGCAGTCGTTATTAGATGTGTACCATGAAGCGCTGGCCAAAGACCCCACGTTGGCTTCGGCCTTAAGCGCCAACAAAGCCGCGCAAGAGCTTATTGAACAAAGCAAGGCGTTATACCTCCCAGCGGTGAATTTTACTGCGGATGCCAGCACTTCTAATACGAATATTCGTTATTTAGATTCAAACATCCCACCTGGTAACTCAAAATTTGAGAATTTACGTGCGGTGGTAGAGGCGCGCCAGCCGATTTACCGCAAACAAAATTTGGTGCAAATTGCGCAATCAAAAACGCAAGTGAGTCAGGCTGATAAACAGTATCACCTAAGCCAACAAAACTTGATTTTGCGTACCACGCAGGCTTATTTTGATGTGTTATTGGCGCAAGATAAAATTGATTTAATTATTGCACAAAAAGCTGCCATCCTAAGCCAGCTGGAGCAAGCCAAAGTCACTTTTGAGGTGGGGACGGCAACGGTTACCGACGTTAATGAGGCGCAAGCGCGCTATGATTTGATTTTGGCACAAGAAGTCGCTGCAATTAATGAGTTCGAAATAGCCAAGCGTGCGGTCGAGGCGATTACGGGTAGCATTCCCAGTAAATTAGCCACAGTAAAGGCTGATATTCAAGTAGCCATGCTACAACAAACGATGCAAGATTGGCAGCAAGTGGGTAGCCAAAATAATTTGAATATACAAATTCAGCAAGATGCGCTTAAGTTGGCTGAGCAAGAGGTGGAGCGTGCCAATGCCGGCCATTTACCTACTTTAGATGGCGTGGCAAGTTATGCTTACAGTTATGCTAACGGCAGTCCATCGGTATTCAGTGCGGGTAACGAACTTAAAAATGCTACGATAGGTTTACAACTAGAGATTCCGTTGTATCAAGGTGGTGCCATCAGCTCACGCGCACGGCAAGCGGTACTCAATAAACAAAAAGCGCTCGACGATGTTGGAATTGCGCGCCGCCAAACTGATTTAGAAACGCAGCGTGCCTATTTCAATTTAAGCAGCAGCATTGCGCAAGTGAAAGCGCTTGATCAAGCTTTAATTTCTAGCCAAAGCCAGCTCGATTCCACCAAGTTGGGCTATGAAGTGGGCGTGCGCACCAGTGTCGATGTACTGAATGCGCAACAACAATTATTTAGTGCCAAGCGCGATTTGCTACAAGCACGCTACAGTTACTTGGTGAATATTATTCGCCTGAAAGCCGCCTCTGGCTTGGTTGCCGAGGTGGATTTGCAAGATATCAACCAGCAGCTCGTCATTAATTAGCTGAAAATAATTCTGGGCCACTTAATTATGCACAAAGCCAAGTTAGCGTTAAGTCAGTTGGTAATCAGTCAATTAATAATCCTAGATATGCAAGAAAAATTGGCCAGTGCCATGCCTGCTGATGCTATGCAACAGGTGACTAAAAATTGTGGAATATTGGCACAAGCAGCCGTGCTGCTGAATGTTCCTACTGTGCTTACCGAGCAATATCCACAAGGCTTGGGGGCGACCTTACCAGAAATTAAGCTGTATTTACCAGCTGTCAGAGCCATTGCCAAAACTGCCTTTTCAGCTTGTACCGAGCCAAAATTTAATCAACAGTTACAGCGCGAAAATTCACATATTATTTTGGTGGGCATGGAATCGCACATTTGTGTACTACAAACCGCGTTAGATTTAATTGAAGCAGGCAAAACTGTGTTTGTGGTGGAAGATGCGATTCTATCTCGAACGCCTGCAAATAAAACCAATGCCCTTGCTAGGTTGCAGCAAGCGGGGGCTGTCATTACCAATACAGAATCTGTACTATTTGAATGGCTGGGCAACGCCAATCACGAGGCGTTTAAGGCGCTCTCAAAATTAATTAGATAGCTGAATTATCAGGTAATTAAACATAGTGAATTGGAAACTCATACTTTTCATTGCGCTAATAAGTTACGGCGGCTATCAGCATTTTTCACAACGCCCGATTTTGCATGGTAAAGGCGTTATTGCTAGCCAACAGCCGACTCAACATTCAAGCAAACAACATGCGTTCACTCATCATGGCTACCACATTACGCCGTTAGAAGATTTTTCGATTGAGGCACGGGTGTTGGCCGCCAAAGATTATACCTTTGGGCGCGAGGCCGATTTATCGCCAGTGGATTTGGCGCTAGGCTGGGGAAAAATGTCGGATGAAGCGATTTTAAAAGAGATTAAAATTTCTCAATCCAATCGTTTTTATTACTGGCGGGTAGATACGTTTCCAATTCCGCGCAAAGAAATTGAACTACAAAGTGCCAATATGCACATGATTCCAGCGGATAGCCAAGTGGAAAAAACCTTAAAATCGGTGCGGCCCGGTCAGGTGGTCAAGATTACAGGCTATTTAATTGAGGCCAAAGCAGAGGATGGCTGGCGCTGGAAAAGCTCATTGACGCGTGAAGACACAGGCGCCGGCGCTTGTGAATTAATCTTTGTTAAGTCTTTGACCGTCAGTTAGTTTTGCTCATTAAACATATTGTTTAATGAGCGTGATTAGGCGTGCAGTTGCACCAGCGTATGCGTCACTAAAACGCAGTGCTGCTTGCTGCATGTTGGCTAATTCAATCTTACTTTTCAGTAATTCATTCACTTTTTGCATCAAATCATCTGCATCTTTTACGCGCATGGCTGCGCCAGCCGTTACCGCATCATTGCTGGCTTGGGCAAAATTATACGTGTGCTCGCCAATTAAAATTGGCTTACCCACATGAGCGGCTTCTATCAAGTTTTGCCCGCCGTAATTTAGCAAGCTACCGCCTATAAACGCAATGTCACTCGCGGCGTAATACACCGACATTTCGCCCATGGTGTCGCCAAGCACAACTTGGGTATTGGCTTGCAAGGCTTCGCTATTTAATAATGCCTTTCGCTGATAGTTGATACCAAGTTGTTCAAGTAGCGCTGCGACTACGTCAAAACGCTGCGGGTGGCGCGGTACAATGACCGTAAGCAGATTCGGAATACTGATTTTATTTAGGCTATCCAAAATCAATGCTTCTTCGCCATCACGGGTACTGGCGGCCAAAAACACAGGCCGCTCGCCAAATTGTTTTCTCAGCTGTAAACCTTTATCAATATTTTCTTTAGAAGCTTTGACGTCAAATTTTAAATTGCCCGCAACACTGATATTTTGAGCGCCCGATATATTACCTAAAGCTTTCAAGCGCGCTGCGTCATCCGCTGTTTGCGCAGCCACCGCACTTAAGCTTTGCACGCCCTCTTGCGCCAACTTGCCCAGTTTGGCATAACCAGTGGCCGATTTTTCTGAAAGTCGCGCGTTAAGTAGCAGCACAGGAATATCAAGCTGCTTACAAGCAGCAATCAGGTTAAACCACAGTTCAGTTTCCATCATTAAGGCAACGGCTGGTTTAAAGTGGGCTAAAAAATTGTTCACTGCAAAAGGCACATCATAAGGCAAATAGACACGGTCAACCTTGTCGCCAAATAGCGCTTCACCAGCCTCGCGGCCAGTAGGAGTGCCGTGCGTAAGCAAAATTTGGTGATTTGGGTATGTGGTTTGCAATGCGCTAATTAAAGGCTCAGCCGCGCGCGTTTCACCCACTGATACGCAGTGCAGCCAAATCACAGGCTTATTGACTTGTGTGTTGTAACAACCAAAACGCTCGCCCCAGTGTTGGCGATAAGCGGGCTGCTTAATACCACGCCACCATAATTTAAATGGCACCAACGGCAAAATTAAATACAGCAGCACAGAGTAGTAAAAGCGATTCATGGAAGCATTTTCTCACAAAAGCAGGCTTTTATTTGCGGTGCAAGAGATGCAAACAGACAATGAAACTTAATACCCAAACTCAAGGCCAAAATATGGCTACGTAAATTGGTCGTTAAGTTGGTAAATAAAATTTAGCAAGAAATTTATTTTTTTAAATATTTTCTGGTGAGTAATTACTCACCCTAGCCAAATGCAAATACTGGCTTGGCTTTGCAGAAACCGCACCAAATTAGCGCAAAAAAACATGGTAAAAATAGTATTGACGCATACAAAATAAAGGCTTAAATTTCTGCTTAAGGCACAACATATTGTGTTTAAGCGCGAATTTTTTTGCTTAATTTATATTAATCACATAGTTAGCGCGGTTGTATGTTTTTTGCATTTAAAAACATTGTAAATTTAATAGTTAATAATAAAGATTTTAGGGAGTGAGTATGTTGAAAGCAGTTGAGCCTATGGCCAAATCGCAAGAGAACGCCAGCGTTGAAATTCCAATCCAGTCGGTCTCGCTGGATATCTGGGATAAAAAATATCGCTTAAAGGCTAAAAACGGCGACCATGTAGATGCCGACATGGATGCTTCATACTCTCGCGTGGCCCGCGCGCTGGCCGATGTGGAAACGACTGAAGACAAACGTGCTGAATGGCATGAGAAATTTTTGTGGGCGTTGCGTCGCGGTGCAATCCCTGCAGGCCGCATCACTTCTAACGCAGGTGCGTTAGAGCACAAGCCTGCCACTTCTACTATTAATTGCACGGTGTCTGGCGTGGTAGAAGACAGCATGGACAATATTCTTAACAAGGTGCACGAAGCTGGCTTGACGCTAAAAGCAGGTTGCGGCATTGGTTACGAGTTTTCTACCCTGCGCCCAAAAGGCGCATTTGTAGCGGGTGCTGGCGCATATACCTCTGGCCCACTGTCGTTTATGGATATCTACGACAAGATGTGTTTTACCGTGTCATCTGCTGGCGGCCGTCGCGGTGCACAAATGGCTACGTTTGATATTTCGCACCCAGATGTCACTGATTTTATTAAAGCCAAGCGCGAAAATGGCCGTTTGCGTCAATTTAATCTTTCTTGCCTCATTACCAAAGAATTCATGGAAGCGGTAAAAGCCGATTCTGAATGGAAATTAGCTTTTCCTGTCACAGAAAAAGAAGCGATTGTTGATGGCCTGAACGTCAATGACATTGCGCAAGTGGTGTGGCGCGAGTGGCCAGTCAAAGGCAAATATCTCACCAAAGCGGATGGCGTAGATGCTGGTAAAGTCGCTTGCCGCGTGTATAAAACCATTAAAGCGCGCCGCTTGTGGGACGTGATTATGTCCAGCACTTACGATTTTGCTGAGCCAGGTTTTATTTTGATTGACCGCGTCAATGAAATGAACAACAACTGGTTTTGCGAGAATATCCGCGCGACCAACCCATGCGGCGAGCAGCCATTGCCGCCCTATGGCGCATGTTTATTGGGCTCGGTTAACCTCACTAAATTTGTACGTAATCCATTTACCGATGCAGCCAGCTTTGATTGGGCAGAATATCGCCAAGTGGTGGGCGTATTTACCCGCATGCTGGATAACGTAGTGGAAATTAACGGCCTGCCGTTACAACAACAACGCGATGAAATCGCCCGCAAACGCCGCCACGGCATGGGCTATTTGGGTTTGGGCTCAACCTTTACCATGATGAAAATGAAATACGGTGAAGAAGAATCAATTAAATTTACCGATGAAGTCACGCGTGTGATGGCCGAAGAAGGCTGGAACGTGGGCGTGCAGTTGGCAGAAGAAAAAGGCCCTGCGCCAATTATGGAAGAGAAATTTGAAGTGACTGCAGATATGCTGGCAAAACGCCCAGAGATGGCGGCAGATGGCATTAAGGTTGGCCAAAAAATCGCGGGCAAAGTGTTGTTGGGTAAATACAGCCGCTATATGCAGCAGTTCCCAGAAGGGTTGCGCAACCAAATCGCCAGCAAGGGTGTGCGCTTTACGCACCACAGCTCAATCGCGCCAACCGGCACTATTTCTCTGTCATTAGCCAACAACGCCAGCAATGGTATCGAACCATCATTTGCGCACCACTATGCACGCAATGTGATTCGCGAAGGCAAAAAATCGAAAGAAAAAGTCGATGTATTCTCTTTCGAACTGTTGGCTTACCGTGAGTTGATTAACTCAAAAGCCATGCCATTTAGCGATAAAGAAGATGAAAAGCTGCCAGATTACTTTTTAGATTCTTCCACCATCATGGCCAAAGCGCACGTGGATATTCAAGCCGCCTCACAAAAATGGATTGATAGCTCAATCTCAAAAACCATCAATGTTCCAACCGATTACGATTTTGAAGATTTTAAAAATATCTATTTGTACGCTTACGACAAAGGCTTAAAAGGCTGCACGACGTTTAGGTTTAACCCAGAGGCGTTCCAAGGCGTGTTGGTAACCGAGAAAGATTTAGAAAGCACCACCTATAAATTTACGCTAGATGACGGCAGCGAGATTGAAGTAACAGGCAACGAAGAGATTGAATACGATGGCGAGATTCACTCAGCCGCCAACTTGTACGATGCACTGAAGGAAGGCTATTACGGCAAATTCTAAATTTAAGTGTATCTAGCTGCTTTGTTTGTTGATGCGGCGTTAGATTTTAATTTTTAATCCTCATGTACTACGTGTACATTCCGGTTAAAAATTCAAATCTGCCTAGTCTCAACTGCACATGCGACGCTAGAAGCCACTTAAATTGAGTAAACATAAAGCTTTGTCCCCTCGCCCCTTGCGGGAGAGGGTTAGGGAGAGGGGTAAGCAAATGCAATTATCTAAACGTATATTAGAAATTAAACATTGGTTTGCAAATATGTCGGCTGAGTTTGCACCCTTGCAAGAGTTGCAGTATTTAGGAGAGAAATTATGGCAGTTAAAATAGATAAAAAAATCACTGGCTACGCGCTGGTAAACGAGCAAGATAAAATAGATGCACAAGCTAAAGCAGATGAAGCTAAAGCGGCACAAAGTAACGTGGTGGCTATGGGCGAGCCGCTAAGCCGCCCCGATATTTTGGTGGGCAGCACCTACAAAATTAAAACACCAGTGACTGAGCACGCGCTTTACATCACCATTAACGATGTGGTGATGCACCCTGATACGCCACAATCACATCGCCGCCCATTCGAGATATTTATCAACTCCAAAAATATGGATCACTTTCAATGGATAGTCGCCCTCACCCGCGTTATGTCTGCGGTGTTTCGCAAAGGTGGCGATGTCACGTTTTTGGTGGAAGAGCTTAAAAGCGTGTTCGAGCCAAGTGGCGGCTACTTTAAAAAAGGCGGCCGTTTTGTGCCAAGTTTAGTGGCAGAGATTGGCGAAGTGGTCGAGCAGCATTTGCAGTCTATCGGCATGCTTAAAAAAGTGGGGCTAGATGAACACCAACAAAAACTGGTAGAAGAAAAACGCACCGAATACTTTGAAAAACACGCCAAAGCGGGTGAGGAAATGACAGCAGAAGGCTTCCCTAAAGGTGCACAACTGTGCAATAAATGCCAAACCAAAGCGGCAATTGTGATGGATGGTTGTTTGACGTGCTTGAATTGTGGTGAGAGTAAGTGCGGGTAAATGGCTGATTTGGCTACAATTGGAGCAGCACTCAGTAGTCTCAAGACTGCAACTGAAATCGTTAAATTCATACGTGAAAGTGATGTAAATCTTGAAAAAGCAGAATTGAAATTAAAACTAGCTGACCTTTTGGGTTCACTTGCTGACACTAAAATGGAGTTAGTCGAAGTTCAAGATACTCTAATTGAGAAAGATAAAAAAATAGCTGAATTAGAAGATGCATTTCAGAAAAAAGACTCATTAGCTCGTCATGGCGATGCATACTACATATCTGATAAAGATGGCAATCCAACTGGTCTAGCTTACTGTTTACGTTGTTGGGAAAATGAGCATAAGACAAGACAGTTGGTAAACTCATCAAAAGATCGTGGGTTGCATATTTGTACATCATGCGGGCATCAGTATTCAGGCTGGCGTACTGAGCAGATCTCACCAAAGCAAACAAATTAGTGCATTTACGAGCATAATTTGTGAACAATATTATTGTTCAAGCTATACAAGAACAGCGAGAATTAGAGTTACGCTATAGTGGTTATTCTCGTACAGTCGAACCGCACGCTTACGGGCGCGATAAAGATGGTGAAGAAATACTACGATGCTATCAAGTGTCAGGTGGTAGCGTTAGCGGTGAAAGGGTTGGATGGAAAATACTCAAAGTACACGAAGTCTTTTCTTTGGACTTATTGAAAGTAAAGTTCGATGCGCGAACAGGTTACAAGCGTGGTGATAAAGCTATGGAATATATATTTTCGCAGTTGTAGGTAAGTAGAAAATTATTCTTTCGCCTCTTGGCGACCCACTTTATTTTGCTTGTCCAAAATAAAGTGGGGAAACAAAAAGACACCCCGTTGCCGCTTTATCCTTCGGTCTTAGCGCCGCATCTGGGCGGCTGCGGAACTCGTGCTTTCAGCACTCAAACAGTCCTCGCCGCTTTCCATCTGCCGCTCAAGCCGAAGGCGCGGCAAAGGGGATTTAAAGCCACAACCATTTAAACTCCGTCATTCCGTGCTTGACACGGAATCCAGTGGTTTTTGATATGTTGTTAAAATGGATTCCCGCTTTCGCGGGAATGACGGTGATGGTGAGAGGTTAACGTTGGTTTTCTCCCCCTCATCACGCTGAGTAGCGCAGACAAAATAAGATGAAGGCGAGCACCTGTTTGAATCCCGCAACACGTCACGTTTTGTGTGGCTTGTTAGGTTGAGTTGCACAGCCGCTTATTTTGTTGAGCAACGCAAGAAAGCCGTAGGCCGTGATGTTGGGGTGCCGTTTTCTTGGGTTACTTTCTTTTCAGGCAGTTAAAAGAAAGTAACTAGCTGTCGGGCTACCCCCGACTTGTATCTTAAGTCACTGGATTCCGAATCAAGTTCGGAATGACGGAAAAGATGAATTTATTTAAAAAACAGTATGCTCTGCAGACCAATATCCATGCGGATCCCAGAGCATCTATTTTAAAGCGGTTTTACTGCGCCACAGCTTGCATTCAACCATTTACCGTTGATATCTGCCCGCTCATTCACTGGATTGCCTTGAGCAGTGCCAGTAAAATTAGTTTGCCCTGTAAAGACTTCTGGGGTGGTAATGGTGCCTTCTGCAGTGCCGTTGCCTTTAAGGTCTGCGCTGGCGCACACAAAATCTACTTTGTAGTTGTTACCGTTACGGGTGGCGCTTTTAGAGGTGCACCCTAATTCCGCGTTATAAAAATTGGGCAGTGTTTTTTGATTCGCCATTTCTTGGGTGATGCATGTTTGTGAGATTGCAGCGCCATTTTCAATTTGTGGCATTTCTAGCCCGTAATCCTTGGCTAAATCTTTAATGCTTTGCATTTGGTCTGGCGGCAGGTGCGGTACTAGCAGCAATAAATCTGAGGTGGTTTCGATTTGCCATAAGCCAGGCCGCATGTTGTTATCTGCGGCATGTGCAGTGGCTGCTAATAGTGGGGTAATTACAGCTAGACCGAGTAGAATTTTGCGCATTCAATCTCCAAAATAGTTTTAGTCAAAGTGACATTCACAATTTAAGAGGTTGGCTAGGCTAGTTAAGTTCAGCCTAATTTGGCTTAGTAACTGTTGGCGCCGGCCTTTTAAGCAATTTTGAGCTTACGGCTAGGTTTAAGGTTGAACTTTGGCGGCTTTAAATAAGCGCGTAAATTCCATTTGGTTTTTGCTAGAAGTGCTGCGGTATTTGGTTTTTAATAACGCGAATGCATGATCCTGATTGCCAATTTGGTGTTGCGCCAGCACTTCACCAGCACACAAATGCAGCTCTGCATGCACCTGACGCGCGGTTTCATATTCTGGTAGATGGCCATATAAAGTTTTGCCTTCGCCATACAGCCATTTGCCAATTGCACATACATCATCCTGCGAAATTGTGGCCACATCTAATGGTTCTGTGCTCGTACCGTCCATCTCATCCAGCAGCTTTTTCTTTAACAAATGGTGAGTATCAAGCACGTATTTAAGATCGATGCCCGATAAAAACCCTGCTTTAGGTTCGTCTACTTTTCTATCTAACCAGCTTAATAACGCCATTGGGTAATCCTTTAACTGTTGTGCTTTATAAAAATAATAGCAAATGCCGTGCCAAATTCTAGAAGTTATAGATAACTTAATGAATTAAAACAATAATTAAATAATAGCTAGGATTATTATAATGAGGTAAGTCTATATAAGTGCACAAATAAGGTGCATTGGCACCAAACGACTATTGGGCTTGTTTGGTGATTATGGGTGTGATTTTTTGCATACGCAGGTGAATTTTTGGCCTATGATGTGCGCATGCTAGCATTTTTGCTGGCAGTTTTGAGGAGAGATAAGATGGCAAAAGGACAACAACGCAAAAACAAAGAAGTTAAAAAACCAAAGCAGGAAAAAAAGCCAGCTTAAGCGGTATATTTAGTTTAATTTGGGACTTTGCTTAGGTATTACTTAGGTATTACTTGGGTTTTACTGGGGTTTTGTTCGGGCGTATTGCGTAGTGCTTATGCGCCCAAAAGCGTTATCGCGCTAGAAAATTAGGGGATGCCGATTACTTTAAGGTATTCCTCAAGCGTGAGGGTGAGCTTGGTGATGGAGCCGTTGATTTCATCCAAGTGCGTGTTTGAATCAAGATGCAGCTTTTCTAATAAAGCTTTGTGTTTTTCAATCGCATCAACATGCTCTTGAAGTTTGGTGTCTTTTAAATCTTGCTTGGCCATGGCTAATTCTCCGTTAACTAGCTATCACTATAGCACTGGCTTGAGGCTAAGTGAATATTTAAAAATAACGAATCATCAGCATATTTTGTATAACACTGGCATGCCCAGCAGCCAATATACATACGCCTCTCAGAGCAATGATTATAGCCGTATTAAGTCAATGCTGGTATTGCCTGATAAAACTAAAACTTAAAAATCTTCGTCCTCAATCGCATTAATTGAATAGTAGCTGTCGTCAAAGCCTTCGTTTAACTTAGTAATTTCTTCTACGGCCACTTCGTAGTCAAGGTAGGCATATTCTAATTGGCTTTGTTTGTTGATTACTTGGTAAATAGTCATGTTAACGCTCCTTTAAGTTAATTACGTACCACAATGGGTAATGAGCATAAATTAGGCCAACAATGAATAATATAAAATTTACCTTTATATTTCAATTGGTTAACTAAATTTTTTGGCTGAAAAATAACGAGAAAAGATGTTTTTTTAGGTAGAATTTGCATGAGCTTACGTCAATAGTGTGTAAATATCGGCGATTTAATTGTAAACTGCACTTAATTAAGGGGTTTGGTGCATTATTGATTGCCCTGTAGACCGCATGGATATTAGCCTGCAGGACATGTTTTTTCAATTAATTGTAATCAAATACAATAATGCTTTGGCATGTTGATTGACGCAATTTTGCATTCGTGACACTATAAAATTTTGAGTAAAATTTTGCGCTAAAATTTTACTCACTAACTAAATATAATAAACATGATTTATAAAATAACGTAATTACAAAATAACTTAAGTTTAACAACTCAACTATCAACAAATGGCAGATTTATCAGTTACTTACAGCAAAACGCCCAAAGGCTTGCGCGCGCGAAGTTCTTTAATCGGCGGGCTTTCGGGCAAGTTAATGAAAGTGCTTTCATTTATTGATGGCGTATCAAAAGCGCAATCCATTTTGACCAAGCATGATGATATTAGCGCAGATAAATTGCTGGATGCCCTAAGCAAGTTAGAAAGTGAAGGTTATATCAAGCCTGCGGTGGTGAGCGTAAGCGATGACGATTGGGATTTTGGCGATACCACTAAGCAAATTGTGGTGGAAGAGATTGCGTTATCGAAAGCTGCAAAATTGGCGGCACAAGTGGCAAATAAAGATACGGCGCGATTGGAAGCTGAGCGCTTAAAGACAGAAGCCGAAAAAGCAATACAGGCTGAACAGGTAAAGTTGGCGGAACAAGCCAAACTGGACGAGCTGGCAAAACAGGAACAGCAATTAGAACAAGTTAAAGAGCAGGAAAAGGCGCAAGAAAAGACCCAAGAAAAAGTCCAGGAAATAGAGCAAGAAAAGCCGAAGGAAAAAGCGAAAGATACTGATAAGGCCCAGCAGCAAGAGGCGCTTATTAAAGCCATTCAAAAAGCCAAAGCTGAAACAAAAGTTCAAGAGCAACTCAAGGCAGAGCGCGCTGCAGCTGAAGCTGCTGAAGCACAAAAAACCCTTAAATTAGAGGCGCTAGAAAAACTAAAGGCAGCGCAGGAAGAGCTTAAAGCGAAGCAAGCTGCTGAGGCCGCACAAGCGGAACAAGCAAAATTGGAGGCGCAACGTTTAGAGGCAGAGCAAGCAGAAAAACTTGCTTTAGAGGCCGCAGCGCAACAGGTGGAAATAGAGCGGGCTGCAAAAGCCAAACTTGCTGCAGAGAAAGTTGCACAACACAAAGCAGAAAAATTGCGCGTCGAAACAGAGGCCAATGACAAAGCCAAGCTGGCTGCGGCTGCTGAGGAAGCGCGCATAGCGAAAGCGCGTTTAGCAGAGGAAGCGGAAGCTAGAAGAGCAGAAAAAGCGGCACAGCAGGCACAAAAAATTGCGTTTGCCGAGGCGGAGCAATTACGCTTGATGGCTGAATTTGAAGCACAAGCCAAACAAGCAGCCACTGTACCGCAGCAGGCGGCAGATCGCGTTATGTCTCCAGAGGAAGAGGCACACGCATTGTTGGTAGCCGAAGCTAAAGCAAAGCTAAAAGCCAAGGCCGAGGCACGTGCAAAAGCGGATGCAGAAAAGCTTAAAAAGAGCTAAGTCAAAAGCGTATAAACATACTCTGCCCACCAATATCTATGCGATCCATAGGCCGATTATTTAATCTAATTTCGTTTAAATGAATGCAGATGATTTGCAACGTTTAGTGACCATGGTGATGCCTTATGGCAAATACAAAGGTCGTGTACTAGCCGATTTACCTGGTAATTATTTAAACTGGTTTGCGCGCGAAGGCTTTCCTGCGGGTGATTTGGGGCGCTTGTTGCAACTAATGCAAGAGATTGACTACAACGGTTTATCTGAGCTACTGGCGCCCTTGAGAGCCAAACGTCTTTAAGCCCGATAGTCTTTAAGCTAGATACATTACTGCAATGCTGTACTAGCAAATGAAGTGCCAGTAACAGCTAACTTTTGTTAAGCAGCTTCTAGCTCTACTTCATTGATGTAGTAAAAATGATCCTCACGACTTTCGTTCAACATTTCCACTTCTTGCGCCGCGTTTTCTAAGCTAAGAAAAGCGTAAATGGGTTGATTTTGCTCGTTCACAACTTGGTAAATAGTCATTTTATGCCCCTAAACAAATAAATGATTAAATGCAGTGTACTGTTGTTTATGAAGCAATTATTAGACCAAAAAAATATGACAATTTAAGGACTTTATTGAATATTTACGCTAACTTATTATTCATTGGCTTAGGTATTTTAATTAAGGTTATTTCTAGAAAATCCTGAAAATAAGCGCACTACGCCTGTGCAATTTGGCCTGATAACTGCACTTCTAATAAGCTTAATTTTTAGGTTTGGAACTTCTAGGTTTGGAACTTACAGCCCTGCCCTAGTTCGTAACTATATAACTTAGCCATGTAACCCAAGCATATAATCTAGTAACTTACAAAAGTGAATACCATGCACATCGCCAAATTTTGTTCGATTTTTTTAGTAAGTTGTAGCTATTTTTCTCTTGCTTGCAACGCGCAGGCCGCTGTATTACCAGAGCCTAGCATGGAGCTTCTGCACGATTTAAAACAATCGATGGTAAAAATTAGTACCACTACCAAAAACGGCGGACATGGTTTTGGCACTGGCGTTGCGGTGAGCAAAGACCACGTGGTGACCAATTGCCATGTATTGAACAACGCCAACGGTATTAGTATTAGCAAATGGGGCACCGAATATCCGGCAGAATCTTTACAAGCCGATTGGAAGCACGATTTGTGTATTTTAAAAGTGCAATATGCCGATTTAAAACCCATCGCCATGGCGGATTCATCCAAGCTTAATTACGAGCAGCAAGTCATTTCTATTTCTATGCCCAACGATTCGCCTGCACCGTTTGTTGCGCTGAGCACGGTGAAGGCGCTGTATACCTATGATAATGAGCAAGTGATTCGCACCCAAGCAGCGTTTGCTATTGGCGCCAGTGGTAGCCCAGTGTTTGATTACGAGGGCAAATTGATTGCGATTAGCACCTTTAAAAGCCCAGGTAAAAATGCTTATTACTACAATATGCCGATTAATATGGTGCGGGCTTTGTTGTTGACGGAATCTGTGCCGCTAAACTCGGTTCACGCTGCGCCATTTTGGGATGCGGCCGAAAATGACAGGCCGTTTTTTATGCAGATTGTGCTGCCGTATCAAAATAATCGCTGGCAAGATGTGCAAGTCATCGCTAAAAATTGGGTTGAAAAAGAGCCAGCAAGCGCCGAGGCTTGGTATTATTTGGGTAAATCTTCGCAAAATTTGGCCGATATAAATAGCGCAAAAACGCATTTTAGCAGAGCACTTAGCCTGCAGGCTAATCACCCAGCTAGTTTGCAGGCTGTTGCGCAAATCGCACAAACCGAAGGTAAGCAGAGTGAGGCGGATAAAATTCGGGTGACTTTGAAAGAAATTAATCCACAATTACTTGAAGAGCTAGACCCAGCAAAGTAAGACGGGCAAAATGCAGAATAATATAAATTCAAATAGGTAATAATATGAAGGGAATTTTTGCAGTATTAGTGCCAGTGCTGGCGTTGGTAGGCTTGATGCTTTATGCAGATAAGATGGCACCAGACGACCAAAAGCCTTACCAGTTATCTGAGCTGGCTAAAGTGGGTAATGAATGTGAGCTGATTTCGGAAAAAGCCGCGCTAAAATTGCCCGAAGGTTTGGAGTTTCAACGCCTAGAGAAAGCCGGTCGTCAGGCGCGCGTGCTAGAAAACTGCATGCAAGACCGTGGCTATGTCGAAAACCCAGCGTGGGTGTTATTTGCCAAGTTGCAGGCAGAGCAAGATGCAAAAGCTGGCAAAGTGAGCGTGGATGAGGCTTATGAAAGCCTGCGCCGCAAATATATGCTGATTTACCAAGCAGAAAAAGCCGAGCCAACTTATTGGATATTAGCTAAAAAGTAACTTCAAAACACCTACCCTGCAAACCAATATCCATGCGGGCTACAGAGCATGCATTTTAATACTATTTTGTTATATAACTCGGTCTGTTTATACCATTCTGTATGTCCAATTGACCTTGCGCTAGCATGCGAGTAAATTTAGTTTCTTAGTGTTGATTTTAAACATGTTAGGGGAGTGTGGCTTCATGATTCTATCTCTAAAAGTGCTTGCAATAAGCCAGTACGCATAAAACCAATACGCACATGGATCTATCCGCTATTTACAGCAAAACACCTAAAGGTCTACGCGCTCGCGCTTCCCTTATTGGCGGGCTATCGTCGCACTTAATGAAGGTGCTCACCCACGTCGATGGCAGCTCTAGAGCCGAAAATATTCTCCTGAAATTTGACAAGCTTACCCCACAACAACTGAGCGCGGACTTGGCGCGGCTAGAGCAAGAAGGTTATATTCGCCTCGCCACCGTCAGCACTGCGCCCGATGACAGCTGGGCGTTAACGATTAATTTCGAGCCGATGGTAGTAGAAGAATATCAAAGTGAAGAAGAGCTAGAAGCGGTTGCGCAGGCACAAAAGGCCCAGCAGGCGCGTCAACTGGAACTACAACAAGCCGAACAGCAGGCTGAACAACTGGCTCAACAAGAAGAAAAACGTTTGGCCGAAGCGCAGAAAGCCGAGAAGAAATTACAAAAGTTGCGCGAAAAGGAAAAGGCCAAGGCCGAATCCAAGGTAAAGGCACAGCTAGAGGAAGAAAAGCAGGAGCAAGAAATTCAAGAAAAACAGCGCCAGGAACTTGAGCGTACGGCGCTAGAAGCCGCTAGACGAGAGGCTGAAGCCGAGGCTAAATTAAAGGCCCAACAAGAAGCAGAAAGAATCGAACAACAACAGGCAGCAGAACGTGCTGCTAAATTGGCAGAAGAAGCACGGCTAAAAGCAGAGTTAAAGGCGCGTGAGGCTGCAGAACAAGCTGAAGCCGAAGCAGAGGCGGCTGCCAAAGAGGATGCTCGGCGTGAGATAGAGCGTATTTCACGTGAGTCAGAAGAGGCGCAGAAAAAGGCAGAAGCAGAAGCTAAGGCTAAGTTAGAAGCGGAGCTAGCAGCACAGCAGGAAGCCGAAGCAAAAGCACTTGCCGAAGCATCTGCGCGCGAGGCAGCAGCACAAGAAAAAATACGTCAGGAAACTGCAGAAGCGGAAGCAGCAGCCAAAGCTAAGTTAGAAGCGGAACTAGCAGCACAGCGAGAAGCTGAGAGAAAAGCGCAAGCCGAGGCCGAGCAAATCAGAATAGAAGCTGAGGCAAAAGTTGAAGCTGAAAAGGCTGCAAGAGAGGCTGCAGAGCAAGAAAAAATACGTCAGGAAACTGCAGAAGCGGAAGCAGCAGCCAAAGCCAAAGCTGCGCAAGATTTGAAAGAAAAAGCCCGCCTAGAGATTGCAAATGTGTTGCGCAAAGCCGAAGAAGACAGAAAAAAAGCTGCTGCACAAGCTAAGGAACAAAAACTAGAAGCCAAACGTCAAGCCAAAGCGGAACAAGAGGCACAATTGCAGGCTGAACGTAAGTCCAAAGAAGAAGCAAAGCAGAAAAAATTAAAAGCACTCGCCGATGAAAAGGTTGAAGCTGAGGCTGCCGAAATTGCACATAAAAATGCATTAGAAGAAGGGCGTAAACAAGCTGAAGCTGCAAGACTAGCTGCGGACTTGCTTGCTAAGACCGAGCTGGAGCAGCGAGAGGCAACGCTCCATAATGAGGAGTTAATCGCGCAACAAACATCAGAAGCACTGCGCGCTAGTTTAGCTGCAGAAGAGCAAGCCAACTTGGCAGCAAAAGAACAAGCACGGCTAGAAATGGAACGTATAGGCCGTGAGGCAGAGTTGGTGCGGCAAAGAGCTACGGCTGAACAACACGTTGCAGAAGTAAAAAAGGGCTTACCTAACAAAGGTTTACCTAGCATAGATAAGCCTAACAGTAGTTTGCCAATGTTGGATGATTTTGATGCTGCAGAAGCAGCCGAAGAAGCAGCATTTCACGAAGAAGAGCAAGCTGAAGAAGCGGTAGAAAAAATACAACGTACCATTGCGACCACCACTGGTGCAATTACCACCAGTGCAATTACAACCAGTGAAAAAGCTACTAAGCCGTTGGCTGAAAGCGCAGGCAGAGTCGAAATACGAAATGCAGCAATCGCACAAGCCGCAGCGATGGCGAGTGTTCATGGCAAGGCGCTATCTTTTGTTTCTGCAAAAAAAATCAAGCAGTGGTTGAAGTCACTCTCTAAAGTTACATTTATTTATGTGCCAGTACTAGTGCTGTTAATGTTGGTGCTGCTACATTTTGTTAATTTAAGTAGCCTGATTAAACCTATAGAACAGCTAGCTACTGAAAGTGTGGGTGAGCCAGTCGCAATTAAAAAAGTGCACGCTTCGTTATGGCCGCAGCCACATTTAGTACTTGAGCAGATAGTCATTGGTACTAGCGGCAGCATTAATTCGATTCATGTGTTACCTGAGACAACGAGCTTGTTTGTAGAGACGAAAGTAGTGAAGTCGCTGGTGATAGAGGGTTTAAACATTGAACAGGCAGATTTTGGTCGGCCTTTACAGTGGGCAAGTAATGTCAGCAAGGCAAAAAATTTAAAAGTTGAACAGATTAACCTTAAAAATTTAATGCTAGCTATCCGTGATTTGCAATTGGAGTCGTTTGATGGAAAAGTAACCTTAACTGATACAGGGGCTGTAAGCGCGATAGACTTGGTAAGTAGCAACAATGCACTTTCTGTCATGATTTCGCCGCAAGGTAGCGATTATGCAATTACGCTACAGGCCGCCAATTGGACATTGCCGTTTAATCAAAAAATGATGTTTAGCACCTTAAACGCCAAAGGTGTTGCCAGTAACAACCAAATTAATTTTTACCAAATTAAAGGTGAAATTTATGGTGGTAATATGATAGGGCAAGCAAATATTCAATGGCCAAATGACGCAAACCAGTGGGAAAGCGCTGGCAATTTTACGTTGACGAATGCCAATGCAGAACAATTGCTAAATACGTTTGGCAGCGCAGTGATCATAGATGGAAAACTGGCATTAGAGGGTAGTTTTTCTGGAAAAGCACGTGAGGCTAGCAAGCTGACAGATGCCGCTATATTTAATGCAAATTTTGATGTGCGCCATGGCAGTATCAAGGGTGTCGAGCTAGCTAGCGCAGTCATAAACCGCAGTAGCCATTCGCTAACAGGCGATAGTACTGACTTTGATAAGCTCACTGGCAGCATTAAAATCAATCAGGATCAATACCAATTTTCTAAACTGGTGCTGACTTCATCGCAGTTTAACGCCAATGGGTATATCAATATTAATGCCAATCAAATCTTAACGGGAAGAATCAATGCGGATTTAGCTGCTCAGTCGCGCCGCTTACAAGCTAATTTTGCAATCACTGGCCGTGGTAAAGATTTAAAAAGCCAGTAATTAAATTCATATAAAAGCCATTACTACAAATAGTACAGTCTGTAATTAAAAAGCCCATCAAACTGAATTGATGGGCTTTTATCAATCTAAACCGCGCTTATTATTCGTGAATTGCGGGTGGACCTTTAAAACGTTTACTTTCACCAAACACGAACCAGAATAACGCCATCACTACGAGCATGGCAATGGTCACATAAAGCACTTTTTCATTTGGTGGTTGAACACCAACAAATATTAAAAAGCCACCACCAAGCACAGCTAACACGGCAATAGGTTTTGATAAGCCACCAAGATTAAACGGGCCTTTGTGATTCCAAGTTTTGCCTTCTGCCAAAATACCTGCCGCGGTGGGCATAATGTATGAGATGTATAAAAATACTGCACAACCTACTGCAAGCACACTAAATGCATCTGCGTACAGCGTGGCTACAATAGCCAACATGGCCGATACCCAAACGGCTGCCACTGGTGTTTTCAGGGTGGGGCTAACCTTACGTAGCGTGTTAGAAGCTGGTAAACCGCGATCGCGCGCAAAGGCAAACATCATGCGCGAGGTAGAGGTTAGGCAAGCCAAGCCACATAAAAAGTTAACTAAGAAAATACCCAAACCTAGTACAGTTTGCAGTGTAGACGGCAAGGTTTCTAATAACTTACTAAAAAAGCCAAAGCCATTCTTAACGCCTGTTTCAACATCTGGCAACACGAGCACAAAGGTACAAATCATAATATAGCCAAAAATAACTGAGTAAACTACCGATGTAATAATGCCTTTAGGCACAGCGCTTGCCGCATTGCGAGTTTCTTCGGAGATATGTGCTGAGGCATCAAAACCAGTAATGGTGTAGATAGCCAGCAAAAGCCCGAGCAAAAATGGAAATACCATGCCCTCACTTGCGGGCCATACGCTGCCTTCAGTGCCGGTAAAGTTAGTAAAAGTGAACAATCTAGAAAAATCCAGTGGATTTGGGTTATAAGCCAATAAAGACAAGGTAAGCACAGCAGCAATAATCATGATTAAATATCCTGATAAGTCTGTGATTTTAGTGGTAAATTTTGGAAATCGGTAAATTAATACTGCCTGAATGGCGGTAAAAAGCGCGATATAAAATGTCTGATGCGTATAGCCAAAACCAGAAGTATCAACACCCAAAATTGGTAAGGCTAACCCTTTGAAAAAGAAGTCATACGCGCCAAAATTGACTGAGGCCACCACAAAAATCAAACCTAGCAAGTTAAACCAAGCAGTACACCAGCCATAACCTTTGCCGCCTAAAATAGAACCCCAATGATACAAGCCACCTGCAGTTGGATAGCTAGATGAAATCTGCGCCATGGCAAGTGCAACAATAGCCGCAAATAACCCCCCTACTAGCCAACCAATGCCAATAGAAGCACCGCCAGCACCACCTAAAGCCAATGGAAATGCAGAAATACCGCCTGCTAAAATACAGATAATAGAAAATGAAATGGCAAAATTTGAAAAGCCTCCCATGTGTCGGTGTAGCTCTTGCTCATAACCCATTTTTTTTAGTTCTGCAGCGTCATTATCTAACGCTTGATTCATCTCGCTCATTTTTTACCCCTTTAAAGATTAACTGCAAATAGAAACTACCGAATACAAACTAATAGGTGCTAATTTTAAAAACTTTAAAACAGAAAACTCTGAAGCTAAACATTGACGAAACTATTTTTATAAAACTATTTTGTGGCTCTAGTATAGATTTAATAAGGCTAATTGCAAGTACCAGTTTTTAAAGGTGATAGATACCATTTGCGAGTTAGCAAAAAAAAGTCGCATAATGCTGTTAAGTAAGTGATTAGGTAAACTAGATGAAAACTTATAGTTACATGGCTGGCACACAAACCTACCAGTTTGCTGATTTAAAGACAGTGCTTGCCAAGGCAACACCGGCGCGCTCTGGCGACCATCTAGCTGGTGTCGCAGCTGATACTTACGCAGAGCGTATGGCTGCACGCATGTGTTTGGCACAAATTCCGCTTAAAACATTTCTGGAAGATTTAATCATTCCATACGAGTCAGACGAGGTGACGCGGCTGATTGTGGACACGCACGATAAGCAGGCATTTGCTGAGATTAGCCATCTAACCGTCGCCGATTTTCGCGATTGGCTGCTGTCTGATATGGCGGATAGTGCCACTTTAAAATGCGTTGCACCCGGCATTACGCCAGAAATGGCCGCTGCAGTATCTAAATTAATGCGTAACCAAGATTTGATTTTGGTCGCTAAAAAATGCCATGTTATCACCAGTTTTCGCAACACTATAGGCCTGCCAGGCCATATTTCTGTGCGCTTGCAACCTAATCACCCCACAGATGATATGCGCGGTATAGCTGCTTCTATGCTGGATGGTTTGTTGTACGGTGCGGGTGATGCGGTAATTGGCATCAACCCTGCCACTGACAGCCTGCCAGCGCTGATGGATTTGTATTACATGGTAGATGAAGTGATTAACCAGTATGAAATCCCCACCCAATCTTGCATTCTGACGCATGTGACCAATCAAATTCAGCTCATTGAGCGCGGCGCACCTGTCGATTTGGTATTTCAATCAATCGCTGGTACTGAAAAGGCCAATAAAAGCTTCGGTATTGATATTGCGCTACTGAAAGAAGCGCAATCGGCAGCACTCTCATTAAATCGGGGAAACACTAATTTAAAAAACGGTGGCAACAACGTGATGTATTTCGAGACTGGTCAGGGTTCAGCGCTTTCTGCCAATGCCAATTTTGGGGTAGATCAGCAAACCTGCGAAGTACGTGCTTATGCGGTTGCACGGCACCTTTCTCCTTTGTTAACTAATACCGTGGTTGGTTTTATCGGGCCAGAGTACCTTTATGATGGAAAACAGATTATCCGCGCTGGTTTAGAAGACCATTTTTGCGGAAAACTTTTAGGCGTGCCGCTGGGTTGTGACGTATGTTATACCAACCATGCCGAGGCCGATCAAGATGATATGGATACACTAATGACGCTTCTTGCCACCGCTGGGCTCACTTTTATTATGGGCATTCCAGGGGCGGATGACATTATGCTGAATTACCAAACGACGTCGTTTCATGATGCTTTATATTTACGCAAAGTGTTGGGTTTAAAGGCGGCGCCAGAGTTTGAAACTTGGCTTAAAAAAATGCAGATTATGGATGCAAATGGGCAAGTACAATCAGTAAAACAAGCGCACCACATGCTGCAAAATATGCCTAAACATTTGCTAAGTGCCTAAACTTTTATGAAAAACTCCAATGATACTTCCTCGCTTGATCATCGCTCGCCAGAGGCCTTTCAACAAGACCCGTGGCATCAGCTAAAAAGCTTTACCCGTGCGCGTATTGCCATTGGCCGTGTGGGCAGTAGCTTGCCTACCAAAGAAGTATTAGATTTTGGACTGAGCCATGCGATGGCACGTGATGCGGTGCATTTGGCATTGGATGTAGATGTGCTGGAAGTGGATATCAAACAACATGATTTCATCACCACGCGTGTAAAGAGTATGGCGGGTGATAGAGCAACCTATTTGCTAAGGCCAGATATGGGGCGTAGGTTGCACGAGCAGAGCTTATTGCAGTTGCAAAATTTACATCAAACAAAACCGATTGATTTTTTAATGGTGGTGGGCGATGGCTTGTCATCACTTGCAGTTGCGCGCCATGCGGCACCATTATTGAAAGAAATGCGGAAATTGTTGCCAACTGATTGGTATGCAGGGCATGTGGTTATTGCCTCGCAGGCACGCGTTGCGATTGGTGATGAGATTGGTCAAGCGCTCAACGCGAAAATTGTTGCTATGCTGATTGGTGAGCGACCAGGTTTAAGCTCACCCGATAGTTTGGGTATTTATCTGACTTATCACCCCCAATTGGGCTTATCGGATGCTGATAGAAACTGTATTTCTAATGTAAGGCCCGAAGGGCTGAATTATCAAGCTGCCGCTAAAAAACTTATTTGGCTGGCAAAAGAAGCCATGCGCTTAAAATTAACTGGTATTGCTTTAAAAGATGAAAGTGATGTGCAAGAAATAAGTCAGCAAGCCGTCATCAATTTACCAACATAATAATATCTTCAAAACTTGGCTTCCTGCAGCTTGCTTAAGCATCATAATTAGCAGCTCAGTTGTTCATTCCGCTTCCACTCCTTGCAACAATACGGCTGTTTCTAGAACACCATAAGACAAACATGTGTGAGACAAATGTAAAAATGTGTTGCATATTGCTACTTTGTTGATTAATAATTAGTGCATTAACTAATAATTAGTTAATGTTCAAAAGTGCTCAATTAAAATTATTATTCTAGGAGAAGCAACATGCGGAAACACGAGGGATTGATGCTGAACAAAATCATGCCGATGGCACTGATTGCAGGTTTAGCAAGTTTGTTATTAAGTTTTGGTGCGCAGGCAGCAGAAGAGTCGCTTTATACACGATTAGGCGGCACTTACAATATTGCTCAAACAGTTGACCATTTGGTAGATAAAATTTATTTAAACAGAGGTTTGAATGCGAATCCAAAATTAAAAGTAGTGCACGATAGGCCAGAAACCAAAGCTGGATTTAAGGTGATGTTGACCAACTGGGTTGTACAAGAAACGGGAGGCCCAAAAATTTACACACCAGATGAATTCGGCCGTGGCAAATCAATGAAAGATAGCCATCCACATTTGGCTATTACTAACCGTGAATTCAACATTATTATGGTTGAGTGTTTAGAGACATTTTACGCTTACAATGTGCCCGATAAAGAAATCAAAGAGTTAATGACTGGTTTAGAAAGCTATCGTAACGTGATTGTGACTGGTGAAAAACCAATATCAGAACCACCAAGAAAATAAGTAATTAGGTGAAAAAAACCACAGTTACGTCATGTGCACTGTGGTTTTTTTCATTCAAAGCTTAAGCCGCCGTTTCAATATCAACCACTTCATTAGCATGCATGGTCTCTACTAATTTATGTAGTGAATGTTTTAATTGCTCAAATTCATCAGGCGGTAAACCGGTTTGGCAAGCCACCCGTTTTTGAATATTCGCTACCTCATCTTGTAAGGCATGGCCCTTGTCAGTCAGCGTAATTTCTACGACGCGCTCATCTGCCTTATTGCGCAGTCTCGTTAAAAAACCCGCCGCTTCTAAACGTTTCAAAATGGGCGTTAAGCTAGCTGAATCTAAATCTAATCTATCCGCAACACTTTTTACGGTCAATTGATTGTTTTCCCACAACGCGAGCAACACTAGATATTGCGTATAGGTAATGCCAGTGCTTTCAAGCGCATTGCGGTAAGCGCGGGTAAGTGCGTGCGTAGCAGAATACAAGGCAAAACACAGCTGATTGTCTAGTTTTAAATTTTCGTAGATCATAAAAACAGCCAATGGTTAATTAATTACATAGTACACAAATTATTCGTAAAATTCTGTATTTTTTATATATAAAAATTACAAATAGAATTTAATAAGCCATCCAATTAAAAAGCCTCACAAGACAGTTTAGCTATTTTAGTTGGCTCAATTCTAACTGTTTTAGCGTGGGGTTGAGTTTAGCCGTTGCTGCTACAACGCCAATCGTCATCAAACCACCAAAAACGACAGAGGGCACCAAGCCAATTAAACGCGCCGCTACGCCAGACTCAAACGCGCCTAATTCATTCGACGAGCCAATGAATATACCGTTGATAGCAGAAACGCGGCCGCGCATACCGTCAGGCGTGGCCAATTGCATAATGGTGGTGCGTAACACTACCGATACGCCATCAAATGCGCCTGAGAGCAATAAAAATATGCCTGCTAACCAATAACTTTGACTCAATCCAAAACATATCATGCAGGCGCCAAAGCCTGCCACCGCCCACAGTAGGTAGCGGCCAGCATGTCGATTAATCGGATTGCGTGCTAGATAAACGCCCACGCACATGGCGCCAATGGCTGGCATAGCACGTAACAGACCTAAGCTTTCTGGACCAAGATGATAGATATCTTGAATAAACGCAGGTAGCATCGCCACTGCGCCGCCCAGCAATACAGCAAACATATCGAGCATTTGCGCACCAAATAAAATCTGGTTATTCCACACAAATTTTAAACCTTGCCCAATGCTAGCGAATACTGGAGCAGTTTCAGCCGGCGGTGGCTGTTTAATGCGTAAAGATAATAGTGCAAGCATTGCGCCAATGCACATCAGTGCCGAAAACATATAGGAAGTGGTCGTGCTAGCAAAGCCCACTAGTAAGCCACCTATTGCTGGCCCAGCTATAAGCCCAATTTGAAAAGTTGAGCTGCCAATACCAGCCGCTTTGGCGTAGCTTTCACGTGGGACAATAATCGCCATCAACGCACTGTAGCTGGGGGCAATAAAAGCGCGCGCCAAGCCAGTAAAGGCAATGCTGGCATATATCCAGAACACGGTATCGCCCACAATATAACCAGCAGAAATTGCGGCTAAGCCAAAGGCAATCAAACAAAGTAACAAGGCCGCCAGCACACCAAACCAGCGCCGAGAGTAATGATCGATGCAATAGCCAGCAAACAGTGCACTGGCAAAATATGGCAGCACTTCGGCCAAACCAATTAAACCCAATGACAAAGGGTCGCGCGTAATTTGATAAATATGCCAGCCTACCGCAACGGCCATGGATTGGTAGCCCAGCACCATAAATATGCGGTATGTCAGTAGTTTCGTCAGCGCAAACTGATTATGCGTAAATAATTTTCTCATTGTTGTTATGTAGTTTAAGTTGCGTTATTTACTAGGCGAGGCACGCGCCATAAGTACCAGCTTGCTACGCTGCGGTAAGGTGACCACGCTTTGCCAATCTCGGCTAATTGTTTCGGTTTTGGCGCAGTGCTTAATTTTTTAAGGCGCGTATAACCCGCCACTACTGCAAAGTCATCGACAGGCAAAATATCCATGCGGCCCAGGGTAAAAATCAGCATCATTTCCACCGTCCATTGACCTATGCCTTTTAGCGTAATTAAGCGCTCAATCAATGCAACATCACTCAAGTTATCAGCGTCTTGGCGCGAAGGCACAACGTCATTTAAAGCCGCTTGTGCAATGCCTTGTATGGTTTCAATTTTTCTGCCAGAAAAGCCGCAAGCACGTAAATCGTCAAATTGCGCGGTAACTAATTGTTCAGGTTGAGGAAAGCCATCAAAATGGGCTTTAAATTTGGCAAAAATGGCATCGCCTGCTTTACCGTGCAATTGTTGATAAGCCACCGCTTGCACTAAAGCTTGGTAAGGGCTTAGTTTAGGCTCAATTTCTGTCGCTAACGTGCAAGCGCCAACAGTGTTGATTAATTGCGCCCAATCTGCATCAATATTGCTTAAAAACTGAACCGCATCGGCGTAAACTGCTTGATTGGACATGGGTTGAGTAGACATAAAGCAGCATTATAAATGGATTTATTCGAAAACGATTTATTCGGTAGCCTGAACGAGCAACAAGTTCATATTGCTGATGGCGCAATGTTATTACGCAATTTTGTTCAACAGAATAAAAATGGCTTGCTAGATGAGGCAACATTGCTGGCAGATTTAAATGGCATTTTAGAAAATTCGCCCTTGCGTCATATGACAACGCCAGCTGGCTTTACCATGTCGGTCGCTATGACCAATTGTGGCGCCTTAGGTTGGGTTTCAGATAAAAAAGGTTATCGGTACGCAGCCCTAGACCCAATTACTGGTTTGCCTTGGCAACCCATGCCTAATAGTTTTATGGCGCTGGCAAACGCTGCTGCTGCGCAAGCAGGTTATGCTAATTTTGTGCCAGATGCCTGCTTAATTAACCAATATCAGCCTGCTACGCGGATGGGTTTGCACCAAGATAAAGATGAGCAAGATTTTAATCAGCCCATCGTTTCGGTATCACTGGGGGTGCCGGCCACATTTTTATTTGGTGGCGCAAAACGTTCAGACAAACCCATTAAGATTTTATTGCAACATGGGGATGTGATTGTATGGGGTGGAAAAACACGCTTAAATTATCACGGAGTCATGCCCCTGCAAGCTGCCAATATACAAACCAATGACCATGCGGCTTTAGGGGCATGCCGTATTAACCTTACTTTTAGAAAAGCGGCTTAAAGTAGTTTCGTATGTTTACAACTTCAGCGCTGCTTTAATGCGCTTCAAGGTTTGCGTAACGATGTTGCCGTCCAGCTGATAATGTTTGTGTAATGGCTCCAGTACTTGCCAGCTGGCTTTTACGCCTGCAGGAAAAGTTACTAAATCACCCTTGCCAAAGCTGACAGGCAAGCCACCAGCTGGCGTAATGATGCAACTGCCCTCTAAAATATAAGCAATTTCTTGCTCAGGAAAGCTCCAGTCAAACGTTGAAACTTCTTTTTTCCAGGTTGGCCATTTTGTTACGCCTAAAGCGTTTAATTTAGTTTGGCTGGGGTTTTTTTCTACGGTAATTTGGCTAACAGCAACTTGT
Source organism: Pseudomonadota bacterium (assembly GCA_020053735.1). Lineage (GTDB taxonomy): Bacteria > Pseudomonadota > Gammaproteobacteria > Burkholderiales > Methylophilaceae > Methylotenera_A. The sequence continues at coordinate 563,014 of JAGVMP010000011.1, read as the reverse complement.
TTCATATGCATCCTTTTTTTCAGAGGACGTATTTTAGCGCATCGCGGTCTTCAGTAGTAAAATGCAGCTTTGATATTGAGTGGTTGAATATGCGCGTTAATTTAGATGAGGCGATCATTAAGCTGCAAAATGGTGAGGTGGTGGCGATACCGACCGAGACAGTATACGGCCTAGCCGCAGATGCTAGCAATGATGACGCTTTGCGCCAAATTTATGCCATTAAACAACGCCCTGCCGATAATCCGCTCATTGTGCATATTGCAGATATTAACCAGGTTAACAATTGGGCGACCGGGTTTACGCCACTGGCACAAAAATTGGCACAGGCATTTTGGCCTGGTCCTCTTACCTTGGTGCTGCTAGCTAAGCCGCATGTTTCCAATATTTTGCGTGGCAATCACCCCACCGTAGCACTGCGGGTACCGAATCACGCGCTGACTTTGCAATTACTCAAGCAGAGTGGTTTGGCTTTGGCAGCGCCTTCAGCCAATAAATTTACCCAGCTTAGCCCCACCACAGCGGCACATGTGACTGCCAGCTTAGGTGATGTGGTTGCGGTGTTAGATGGTGGTGCTTGTGAAGTGGGGATAGAGTCTACCATTGTCGCGGTGACTAATAACCAAAACGGCGAAAGCTGGCAGCTATTACGTTTGGGTATGCTGCCAGAAGCCAATATCCATGCGGTTTCTGGCGTTCCTGCTACGAAGACTAAGCAAGTCATCAAAGCGCCGGGGCAGCATGCGCAGCACTACTCGCCACGCACCCCAATACAATTGTTTACTTCGCGGGCTGAGTTGATTTCACATGCCAATAGGCACCCCAATGTCCGTGCAGTCGCGCTGCTATTGGGCGCTGGGGCAGTGCCCAATTGTACGTATTTTGTGCTGAATAACAATGCCACTGATGTAGCGTATAAACTGTATGACACGCTGCATAAAATGGACGCCCTGAACGCAGAGCAACTACTCATAGAAGCCCCGCCGAACGCGACAGAATGGTTGGCGATTTTAGATAGGTTAACGCGCGCTACGCATCGATAAAAAACTTGTTTTTAAGCAAAAATGAGCGTAAATTTGAACTGCAACTATGTGAAATCCATAGTGAAATCTATGTAAATTTCTAGGCAAGTTTGGAGTTTAATATGCCAGATAATAAATACGGCTTAGGTAGCAGTAAAGTTGCCACCGAGCACCACGAAGCGCATCACAAAACGGCAGCTATTCATCCCACAAACTGCAAGTTTTGCAATAGTGCGAATTTGACTTTAAGTCCCACCATGCATGACCACCTGTGCGACGATTGTGGCGAATGGCAGAGTGATATACCGCAAGGTTATTCTACGGGCCGTGCACCCGACTATTAATTAATTTAGGTAAGAAAAGGTGATGACTCGCTATGTTGATGGGTTTGTGATTCCTGTAGCCAAATCGCGTATTGATGACTAGCGTATCGTGGCTGAAAAAGCAGCGATAATTTGGAAGGAACACGGCGCACTCGATTATTGGGAATGCATAGGTGACGACATGGATGTGAAAGATGTGCTGTCGTTTCCGCAACTTGCCAATGTAACATCAGATGAAACAGTGATATTTTCATGGGTGGTGTTTGCCTCTCGAGAGGCGAGAGATGCAGCTAACGCTAGGATATTTTCAGACCCGCGCATGACCGAGATGATGGATTCATCCAATCAAATTTTTGATTGTAAGCGTATGGCTTATGGCGGTTTTAAGCAATTAGTGCACGCTTGAGCCGTATTCTATTTTTTCAGCGCTTCACCAAACTCCACATCCAAATCCAAGTCAATTGCTTTTAAGGCAACGCGCGTCTTTTCCACTTCTTCGGTTTTGCCTGCGCGGTTGGCCATTAAACCAAGCTCAATCAGCGTGGCACCGTGTTGCGGTTGCAAAGCCAGCGCTTTGCTAAAGTACATATTTGCTTGACTTGCGTTGCCCAAGCGTTCTTCAGAAATTCCTGCGTAAAATAAGGCTTCTGGGCTATTTGGTTCTTTTGCTATCCATTCTTGCGCGACTACTTTTAGCTCATCCCATTTGTCATTTTGGTAGGGCAAAACTACACGCATAAAAAACGGCCGTTCGGTATCGGGCGCGTCCCAAAATGGTACGCCGCCTGATGCCAATGAAACAGTTTCTGGCGCATTTAGTAACGCCTTTACCCATTTAACGGGAATGTTATAAAAATATGCGCCACGGCCAGGACTTTTAAAGGTGCTAATGGCAATGAGTTTTCCCTCGCTATCAAACACGGGGCTGCCACTAGCGCCCATGACAAATGAGGCATCTGTGCGTACCACATGACTGTCGTCTAACGGGTATAAAGCTTTAATTTTACCTATGGTGGATTGCGGTTTTGGTGGTCCCCCTGGGAAGCCGATAGAAAATACTGGCTGTTCATATTTTAAGTTTTCAGAATCCCCCAACTCAACAGGTTTTAGCTCTAAAAATTGAAAGCGCAAAATACATAAATCATGCTTCCAATCGGCGCGCATGGCTTCTGGGGTGTAACTTTCGCCAAACTTGGTAATTTTTACACCACGCGCATTGGCTAGCACATGGCAATTAGTAGCAACCAAGTCTTTACCCACAACCACGCCTGTGCCCACGCCATGCCCACCAGATTGCGTGGTGACATGTACTTTAGTCACAGAGCCTTTTAGTCTATAAGTCATGTCTGCGACGGATTCTGCAGTAGCAGCTGGAGCAAACGCCGAAGTTAACGTAAACCCCAACAAGGTAATGAATGTACGCATAACAAACTCACTTTATCGTTAATTGAAGATGCTATTTCTTAGCATACAACCATATTGTCAAAATTTATGGATTAATTGTGTGACATTACTCACAAAACTAGTAAAATAACGCCTTTGAAAATATAGATTTACTAGTCCTTATGTTAGTTCACTTATGTTAGTTCATTTGCAGGTTGCCGATATCAGCACGCCCACAGGTGTGATGCGCACCTATATTCACAAGCCCGTTGAAAATAAAATGGGGCATACAAAAAAAGTACCAGCAGTTTTATTTTACTCTGAAATTTTTCAGCAAACAGGCCCCATCGCGCGTGCCGCCGCTTATATGGCGGGGCATGGTTACGCCGTGCTGGTGCCAGAGGTATTTCACGAGCTTAATCCCATCGGTACCGTACTAGGTTATGACGATGCTGGTCGCGAAAAAGGTAATGCCGATAAGGCTGCCAAAGATGTGCAAGGCTACGATACAGATAATCGCGCCATGATCAATTTTTTAAGCACCCAAGATTGGTATAACGGTAATCTGGGGGCGATGGGCTTTTGTATCGGTGGACATTTGGCGTTTCGCGCGGCTTTGCAGCCAGAGGTGAAAGCCACTGCCTGTTTTTATGCCACCGACTTGCATATTAATACGATACCGAATCAACCGAATCAACATAGCCTGGAAAGACTAGTGGATATTCAAGGTGAGTTGATGATGATTTGGGGCAAGCAAGATAACCATATTCCTGCGGCAGGCCGTGTGTTGGTGCAACAAAAATTAGCGGCTGCTAATTTAAATTACACCTGGCATGAGTTTAATGCCCAACATGCCTTTATGCGTGACGAAGACTCTCGCTACGATGCCGAGTTGGCAAGCGTAAGTTATCAAATGACGCTACAAATGTTTGCTAGAACCCTGTAGTTTCCGAATCATGTAATTAGTTTTCAGCTTTTCATTTAATAGTGACTTGAAGTTTATAACAATACCCCAAAGTAATATTGAAACCAGTAGTACAAAAGTAAGCAGTTAAAGTAGCAAAGCTCGTAGCGAGTTGCTGGCCACAAGCATGCAACTCAAATTTATTTAAATTACCCATTTAAGAGAACCTGATAGAGAACAAAATGACCACAAAAAATGCTGATATTGGCCTAGTTGGCCTAGCCGTAATGGGGCAAAACCTTGCCCTAAACATTGCCGACCACGGCTACACCATTGCGGTATACAACCGTGACCCTAAAAAAATGACCAACTTCATCAAAGAGTGCAAGGCCAATGAGCCATCGCATGCCAATGTAGTTGGGCATGCTGATTTAGCCTCATTTGTGTTAAGCATTAAACGCCCACGTAAAATTATTTTACTGGTTAAAGCTGGTAGTGCAACAGATGTAACGATTAATGCGCTATTACCATTTTTAGAGCAAGGCGATATTATTATTGACGGCGGTAACTCATTGTGGACAGACACGATTCGCCGCGAAAAAGAATTGGCAGTAAAAGGAATTGATTTTATCGGCTCTGGCGTGTCTGGTGGCGAAACAGGCGCCCGTTTTGGACCAAGTTTAATGCCATCTGGCACGCGTAAAGCTTGGGCGAGTTTAGAGCCTATCTGGCGAGATATTGCGGCTAAAGTAGATGCGGTGACGGGTGAGCCGATGGAAGGTGGTAAGCCAGGTAAACCGGTTGTAGGCGGGTTCTCATGTGCCGAATATATTGGTCCAGACGGTGCTGGTCATTATGTAAAAATGGTACATAACGGCATTGAATATATTGATATGCAGCTCATTTGCGAAGCCTACTGGTTGATGAAAAACTTGCTAGGCATGCCGGCTGACGAAATTGGTAAAGTATTTGCTGAGTGGAATAAAGGCGAATTATCTAGTTTCTTAATCGAAATTACTGCTGATATATTGCAACAAAAAGACCCAATGACTAAGGGTTTTCTAGTTGACCAGATTTTGGATACTGCTGGCCAAAAAGGTACTGGCCAATGGACAGCTGCTAACGCGCTAGAACTTGGCTCACCCGCTAACGCGATTGCAGCAGCGGTTTATGCGCGTGCGCTTTCTAGCTTAAAGGAAGAGCGTGTAGAAGCCAGCAAGATACTAAAAGGCCCAGTAATTAAGCACGAGACTGATAAAAAAGTCATTATTGATGCAATTAAAAATGCACTGTATTGCTCAAAAATCTGTGCTTATGCACAAGGCTTTCAGTTGATTGATAAAGCGCAAGTAGCATATAACTGGAAATTGAATTTTGGCGAAATTGCACAAATTTGGCGCGGTGGTTGTATTATCCGTGCGCGCTTTTTGCAAAAAATCACCATGGCCTATGCCATTAATTCGCGTCTTAAAAACTTGATGTTAGACCCGTACTTTACCAATGCGATGAATGAAGGCCAAGCCGGTTGGCGCAAGGTGATTGCCTTGGCTGTCACCAATGGCATTCCTGCGCAAGGTTTTAGCGCTGCGTTGGCATATTACGATGGTTACCGTAGTGCTGATTTACCTGCAAACTTATTGCAAGGTCAGCGAGATTACTTTGGTGCGCACACATACGAGCGTAAAGATCAGCCACGTGGCCAGTTCTACCATCTGGATTGGCCTGAAGCAGGTCGCCCGCAATTACAAATTGAGTAACAGAATTACTGAAATAAAAGAGTGAAGTACTAGCTGTGGGTTAGCGTAGCTTTGAATTAACAAGTGCTGCCCACTTTTTTACTTACATCTGATTTAAAAGCTTAACTTTTAAAGCCTTGCTTCTTCAAGCTAGCTAGCGTAAAACTTAAACGCAGTCGCCGTAAGCTTCTAAGAATCGATTAAAACTTGGTGCTTTAGTTGTTTCAGTTGCTTTTTCAACTTTTACATCTAACTTTTCAGATGGTTTAATCAGTGCTTGATGAAAAGTTTTATTCACCAGTTGAGTTTTTGAAACTTGTTTTACATTTAGTGCTTGCATCATATTTTCCTTTTGGGAGTTAAATCTACAGGAATTGTGTTCCTGTAGCTTGGTACGTAATCTATCAAAAAAATTCAATCATTACTTTAGTTTGGTCGATAAATCATTAAAATCATTACTTTTAAGTGTTTAACGTACAGATTTTGTTGCGGATTACACAAAAAAATTAATTATAATTAAGTTTAAGCAAGCTCTGTACCAGATTGATTGAAAACAACAAATTAGATTGAATTGTTAAATCTACACCGTATAGCATGGCTTTCCAGTAGAATTAATCCTATGCATATTTTTATTAATGGCAATTTAAGGCAGTTAGCTAGCGAAAATGTGACCATTTCTGCGTTAGTGGTGACATTAAATTTAACAGGCAAACGCTTAGCCATAGAAAAAAACGGTGAGATCGTACCACGTAGCCAATTCGACATGGTGACTTTGCACGATGGCGATAAGTTGGAGATAGTGGGCGCCGTAGGTGGTGGATAAACAGCGTGGTGGAAATCAATATGAATGACGAATTAATCATCGCTGGTAAGGCGTACCAATCGCGCTTGTTAGTGGGCACGGGTAAATATAAAGACTTTACCGAAACCCGCGCTGCCATTGACGCCAGTGGTGCGCAGATTGTGACGGTTGCGATTCGCCGCACGAATATTGGCCAACATGTAGGTGAACCGTCGTTGCTAGATTGTTTGCCACCAGAAGAATTTACTTATCTGCCCAATACTGCAGGCTGTTACTCAGCAGATGATGCGGTGCGTACGTTAAGATTAGCGCGTGAGCTCTTAGATGGTCACAAACTAGTGAAGCTTGAAGTGTTGGGAGATCCAAAAACTTTATATCCGAATGTGATTGAGACCATCGCTGCGGCAAAAACTTTGGTAAAAGATGGCTTTGATGTGATGGTATATACTTCAGACGACCCGATCATCGCCAAGCAGCTTGAGGATATTGGTTGCTGTGCGGTTATGCCGCTGGCTTCACTGATTGGCTCAGGCATGGGCATTTTAAACCCCTGGAATTTGCAAATTATTATCGAAAACGCAAAAGTACCAGTATTGGTGGATGCTGGTGTAGGTACAGCCAGTGACGCTGCCATAGCGATGGAGCTGGGCTGTGCAGGTATTTTAATGAATACCGCAATTGCGGATGCGCAAAACCCTGTGTTAATGGCATCCGCCATGAAAAAGGCAGTAGAAGCAGGGCGTGAGGCCTTTTTAGCAGGGCGTATGCCGAAAAAGCTATATTCTGCCAGCCCTAGTTCCCCAACTGCTGGTTTAATCACAGCGTCATGATAGATTAGTATGGTGGACAGTAAAAAATATGCGTTTAAAGTGAGTGTGCAAACTGCCTATTTGCCAGATCAATCTAATCCAGAAGATAACAAATATGCTTTTGCATATACTGCGACGATTAGTAATGTGGGCAATATTGCTGCGCAACTAATAAGCCGCCACTGGATAATTACTGATGCTAATAACTATGTGCAAGAGGTAAAGGGCTTAGGCGTGGTTGGCGCGCAACCTTTGTTGGCTCCAGGTCAGCAGTTTGAGTACACTAGCGGCACACTGCTTGCCACCCCAGTAGGCGCTATGCGTGGTAGCTATAAAATAGTGGCTGAAGATGGTACTTTTTTCGATGCGGTGATTGAACCATTTACTTTGGCTGTGCCTAGAGTGTTAAATTGAAAAGCTTTGAATTAAAAGCTAAGCCCCTATTTTGAAAAATTACCTTATCATTCTTGTCGCGCTACTTGCCGTTTCATGCAGCAAAGCGCACGTTAAGCAAGCACCGCAACCAAGTATATCCGATTGCGATTGTGCACAACAAACCCCGCCGTCAGTAGACCAATCCAAGCCTGTCATTTTGCAAGATTATGCGTTGCTAAAACCTGCGCAGTGGGAGGATATTGATGGATTTTCTGAAGATGACATGAGCGCTGCTTGGTCAGCTTGGTTGCAAAGTTGCAGTACCTTAAAAAATAAAACGGAAAAAAATAAAGCGCAGAATAACCAACAGTCTTGGCAAGCTGTATGTAGCGCTGCCAATGCGCTAGGCGAGCCTAATAAAAAAGCGGTTCAAGCATATTTTACGCAATACTTTAATGTGTATGGTACGACTAACGCAGATGGTAGCAATGTTGGGCTGATAACGGGTTATTACCAGCCCTTATTAAAAGGTAGTCGTACTAAGTCAAGTCAGTATCCACATCCATTGTATAAACAACCTGCAGATTTAATTACCGTTGATTTAGGTGAGGCTTACCCCGAGCTAAAAAATAAGCGGGTGCGTGGCAAGTTAAATGGGAATAAGTTGATACCTTATCCGACGCGCGCTGAAATTGAAACAATACCCTCACCTCTAGTAGGCAACGAATTAGTATGGGTCAACGATTTAGTAGATGGCTTCTTCTTGCAAGTGCAAGGCTCCGGTATGGTGCAGCTTGAGAACGGTGAAAGTATGCACGTGGGCTATGCAGACCAAAATGGTCAAGCTTACAATTCCATTGGTCGCGTACTCATAGAGCGCGGAGAGCTGACCAAAGACCAAGCGAGCATGCAAGGCATTAAAGATTGGGCACGTGATAACCCACAAAAACTACGCGACTTATTGAATGCTAACCCAAGTTATGTTTTTTTTAGAGAATTACCTGCAGGGCTATCAGGTCCATTAGGTGCGCTTGGTGTGCCACTGACAGCTGAGCGTAGCGTAGCAATAGACCCAAGACATGTACCATTGGGCGCACCTATATTTCTATCTACAACGATGCCTAATAGTAGTAAGCCGTTAAAAAAATTAATGGTGGCACAAGATACTGGTGGGGCGATTAAAGGTGGTGTGCGTGCTGATTATTATTGGGGCGCAGGTGAAGCCGCAGGCAAGCAAGCGGGCAGCATGAAACAAAAAGGTAAAATTTGGGTGCTGCTTCCTAAAGACTTTATATTGCCTAAGCAATGAGACAGGCAATAAAAAAGGGTAGCTATTTAAATATACTGCGTGCTTTTTAAATAATCTTTAAAAAAACAAAAAGGGCACTATGAGCACCCCTTTTTTTGTAGCAAGAAACAAATAATTATTTGTTCATTACGTACATTGTAACTTCGAAACCGAAACGCATTTCAGTAGCAGCTGGTGTTGTCCACATAGTAATCTCCTTAAGTTAGAATTCGTTTTGCTTCGTTTTCACTATGCATCACGTAAATTGAATACTACACAGCTTCACTAAAACTGTTGTGTTTAAACTACTTAAATCCACCTCATGATTTTCATTAGATTAAGCTTGCCCTTTAAGACGCTTAATCAGTCGTTTGATGCCCTTGCGACCGATGGTACGTTTTAAAGAGACTTTGGCGTCATATAAATAAAAACTCAGTTTGTCGCGCCAATTAAATTGTGAGCCAATTCCGGCAAAATAGTACGCCATTAAACGCTTACGGTTCGTCCAATCTAACTTGTGGCAGGCGCGTGACATATCTGCTAGCCTGTATTTACGTGGGAATGGCGTATGTTTCACACAACGCAAACGCGCGGTATCAATCAGCGAAAACTGAAGTTGATTGCCTGCACCAACATTCACCAAAATATTGCCACCCGATAAATCTCTAAAAAACACCAAGCGCTGGTGCATAGCTAAGCAAAACTGTGCCACTTGTTTTAAGATAATATCTGCTGCAATACCATTCCATGCTGCTTCGCCTTGTGAAAATTTGCTAAATAGCTGCCCTACAGTCGTTTGTGAGGGCACAAATTCGCACACATAAAAGTTTTGTTTGAGTGTGCTGTCATCCACTTTCTCAAAATAAGCCACTGGGGCAGCTGTATCAACACCGCGCCGCATTAGCTCCATCGCACCGTTCCAACTGCGTTTGGCTTTGCTAGGTCTAAAGCGGTCTAAAAATGCTTTGTGCGGATACATTTTGACTGGCTGCTTGATAGCGAGTTTTGTTTCAGCGTTATCTAAATTACCATTTCTAGGGTCGGGTACCGTCCATATCGCATTTCTGGCATGCCGCAAAGCCTCGTCCCTATTGGGCTGCAACAGGGTATCTGGTTGCAGTTTTTCTGCAATTAAATCAGCTTCTGCTTGGTTGCTAGCTAATATCAGGCCATCCCAGCCATTCTGCAAATATCGAAAATATTGCATGCCTTGTACATGTGCATGAATGACTAAGTTTTTTGCCAAAATCGGCTTAGCAATCGTTTGAGGTACTTGTTCTATAGCCCAGCACAAGTAAATTGGCGACTCAGTAATAAGTACTTGCGATAAGTCTAAGACATGTCCGTCACGATGATAGACAGTCATCTTTGCCAGCGTTTGCGCGTCATAGATATCTTGCAAAAAAGCGAGTTTGCCGTTGATTGTCCAAGCAACATGGAATGTTTTATCTGTCTGTAGAAAATGATGAATTTCTAAACCTGCTGCGGTGGATATAGCTTGTTGGTATTGCGCACCCTGCAGCATGTTTGCAACCGTTTTAAACGCATTAAAACTGGGGTAGTGGCGATAGTTTGTTAAATCGCCATGCGCTTGCGGATAGTGAGCCACCTGCTCAAGTACAGGGTAATCGGCTTCAACTAAACCGTTATCAATTAAGCCTTCGCGTGCACAGATAAGTGCTCCCCAATTCGTCTGTGTTAGGCTGCCACTTGTCGCTATGAGGGTAAAGTAGCGTGTGACATAGTCTGCCTGTTTTTGTGCGGCATCTGGCAGCTGACGGCGTATGCGAAACATCGCCCAAAATGCAACAGAAGACACCAGTTGCGGCACGCCAAAATCTTGGCCTATCTTTTGTAGAATGCGCGATTTTTTAATCAGGTTGTATTTAAAGCAAGCCGTCCAGTGGTATTTAAAAATGCGGTGATCAAAGCGCTCAGGTTCAACCGTGCGTTCTGTAAATAAATTATTACTGTGGATATCTGGCAACTGGCTATTTTGCTTAAGTACTTTAAGAAAACTGATATTGTAAAAAGGCTCAAAGTCCTGCACGTTAGGACCAAGCAACACAATATTGCGCGATTTAATTGCGGTATGCGCAATTTTCCATGCGCATAAAAAACCTTCAGTGGAATAGCCCGCCCAACGCTTACGGTTGATGGTGGTGCCAATTTCTACCTGTTTGATTCGACTGCCAAAGACATCCAGCACAGATTGCAAAAAATCACGCCAAATCGCTTGTTCTGTAGTGCTCAGCATATTTTTTGCGGCTGCAAATGGCTGTACTAAATGTAGCGTAACATCAAAATTTGCATCAGCTAATGCGCTTAAAAAGTGCGCATTAAAACTATCCAAATCGCCATAAGTAAAATCTAAGCGTACTTGTTTTATGCTAAGTACTTTTAGTTGAGCGATGACATACTGATCCATGGCAGGGTCTGGACTACTGGCTACGCAGATGCCAAAAAAGTTGTCTGGAATATGGTGATTATTCGGGGGTAAATGGCCATTTTTAATATGCATGCCACCACGCAAAAAATAGCGCAAACCGTGACGAATGACTTGTCCAGTAAGCATAGAAGCCTGTTTTGCTTTCATTTAATCAAGCTCATTGAGGCAAACGATAGCGTTGTTCAGTGTAAAGCAAAGCAGGCAGTAATGAATTTGCAAGTGCGCGTTGTTCAATTTCTTTCGCATTTGCAGGCGTAGCGGTTTCGATTAATTTCTTGTTTTGCATGTCATACACACCGAATGCAGCAGGTTTATCTTCGCGGAACACAACGACGCTGTTGGCGTCTGCAGTTTGCTGCATCCATGCAAAATTGTAGTTATATTGCATCATGGCACGGCCTAAATAATCTGCTGGGATATTAGATAAATCCTGCCCTGTCATCGGGTGAGGCGCGCTAATGCCCATTAGCGATAGTACTGTCACAGGTAGATCAATTTGACTGGCAATCGCGGTGATGGTTTTGGGCTGAACATCAGCACCTAAAATCAGACCAGGAATATGAAAACGCTCTATTGGTACTAGTGTATCGCCACGTACGCGAATATCGTGATCGGCTACCACCAAGAAAATAGTATCTTTCCAATAAGCACTAGCTTTGGCTTTTTTGAAAAACTCACCCATTGCGTAATCTGCGTATTTCACGGCGTTGTTGTCGGTGGCTTTGGGTTCCTCGTATAAATCAATGCGACCATCGGGGAACTCAAATGGCGCGTGGTTACTAGAGGTAAACGCTAAAGTAAAAAATGGTTTACCGCTGGCGTGATGGGCTAAAAGTTGCTCATGGGTTTTATTCAGTAAGTCTTCATCTGATGCGCCCCAGCTACCTATAAATATTGGTTTTTTGTAATCTTTTTGTTCAACAATATGCTGAAAGCCATTACCCATAAAAAAGCTGCGCATGTTATCAAAATGCGATTCGCCGCCGTAGATAAACTCGGTGTTGTACCCTTGTTTTGCCAACAGTGCAGCAATGCTAAAAAAGTTTTTTTGGCTAAGCGATAATTTAACAGTGCTATCAGCAGGCGTAGGCTGGAAGCCAGTGATGACCGCCTCGATACCGCGCACACTGCGCGTGCCGGTTGCGTATAGCTGCGTAAACCAAATGCCTTCGGATTTTAATTTTTCTAGATTGGGCGTTACTGGCACGCCCCCCAACGATTCTACAAACGTTGCGCCCAAGCTTTCTTGTAAAATAATGACTAGGTTCAATGGTTTATCGCGTTTAGCACTAGGTATTAAGGTTTTCAAGGTGGGAATGTCGCTATCTTGTGCACCTGTCAGTTTAAAAATATCTGCTCTATCCATTTTGCCGTAAATTTGACTCGATTTACTTTCGTGCTGCAAGCTGTAAGCTGCATAAATCACTGAGTAGCCAGAATTGAGTATCAGGCTGTTCACCATGCTATCTTGGGTAATGGCAAATAGCGCTGGGTTAGCAGGGCGATGGCCTAAAGTAGACCGAATAACTAAAGCAGCTAATAAAAACAGCAGTGGCCAAATAATCCATATTTTTTTGTTTGACCATGTTTTATTAGCTACAAGCCACGGCTGCATAAAACGACGCATGCCCCAAATAGCTAACAACGTAAAACCAAGGCCAGCAAAAATATCCACTTTAAAGCCGCGCCATAACATATTAAAAATTTCTTTAGGGTATTTTAAGTATTCCACAAAAATACGGTTGGGGCGTACGTCGTATTCCATGATGAAGCCTGGGGTAGATGCTTCTAAAAATACCAGAAAAACAATACAAGCGATTGCCCAAAAATAAGTGAATTTCTGCCAAAATTTAAATAGCTGAGAGGTTGCAAAAACAGGTGCTAGTAATAGGGGGACCAATAACATCAAACCAAGCTGAATCAGGTCAACACGCACGCCTTGCAGCAAAATTTCTATCAGTTTGCCAGTGTTAGTGACGCGCTCAAATTTCCAAAGCACTAGCCCAATGCGTGACAGAGAAAGAATGAGCAAGCCCAGAAAAACCATGGCGACAAGCGGCGCAAAGGGCCCCAGTTTGTTGGAGAATCGCCAAATAGCGTGTTGTAGTTTCTTAAAAAAAGGCATGAATGGCTTTGCTAAATGTTGTAAGCCAATATTATACGATTATTAAAGGCTTTTGCTTACACGTGCAGGCCTTGCCGTAAACGCTTAATGGATAGTATGCCAATACTAAAAAGTATGATGCTACCAAAAATAAAGGTGATGCTAATCACAGGCACATTATTTTTCTGCATCACAATGTAAAGTCCAATCAGTGTCAGCATGCAAAAGTTTTCAAAAAAGTTTTGCACGGCCACCGCATTGCCTGCCCCTACCGTCTCATGGCCGCGTTCTTGCAGCAAGGCATTGAGAGGCACCACGTAAAGGCCGCCAGCTGCACCCACCAGCACCAGTAAAATACTAGCCACAATCAAGCTGCTGGTGTGTGCAAACAGCATAATGAACACACCAATGAGTAGGCCAGCAGGTAATACGCGATTGATATTTTTTAAGCTAACCAAATTGGCTGCCAGAGCTGCACCTACTGCGATGCCAACCGCAACTGCGCCGCTTAAGTTGGCGGGCATGCTTAAGTCGTTAATGCTTAATGCTACAGGCACCCAAGCGACGAGTAACAAGCGTAGCGTGGCGCCGGTGCCCCAAAAGATGCTGGACCCAATGAGCGAAAAGCGCGCATCCTTGTTCATGGAAAGCACTTTTAGCGCTTCTAAAAACTCTTTTACCAGCTTGGGTGGCGATAGTTTTGTATCAGGTCGAGCAATGGGTAAGCGTGGTATGAATGTGTTGGCGATAGCGGCCAAAAAGTAACAAGTGCAAATAGCGATTAATGCGATTGTGATGGAGGCATCTGCCAGTTTTCCGCCTAAAACCGCACCTAATAAAATGGCAACAATCGTTGAGCCCTCGATTAAGCCATTTGCTTTCACTAATTTTTCTGCGCTCACCAGCTCACTTAAAATACCATATTTAGCAGGTGAATATGCGGCAGCACCTATACCAACTAAGCCATAGGCTAGCAGTGGATTCAGCCCTAACATCATGGCGGATGCACCTAGTAGTTTGAGTAAATTGGCCGTCAGCATGACACGACCTTTTGCAAAGCCATCTGCAAACGGACCTACAAACGGCGCTAGCAGAATAAATGCAATGACAAAAAACTCTTGCAGCATCGGGATTTGCCAATCTGGCGCAGATTGTGATTTCAGCAGCGCAATCGCTGCAAATAATAGCGCGTTATCCGCCAATGCTGACACAAACTGTGCAATAAGCACGGCGATCATACCGCGAGAAAATAGTTGGTTATTCGCCATCATGCAAAAAATTTCTTGGTTTCGAATACGCTGGCGGGGAAAGCACTACCTTCAAAGCGTAGCAAACGTTTCAATGCAAAATCGAACATGATGGGGTTATATAAACGGATGGACTTTAGAAAATCTGCATGGCTTTCCTCTAGTAAGTTTTTACGGACTAATTGCTTCAATGAAACAATCGGCAGAATAGCGGGAAGTGGATAATCCGAGCCATTGAGCAAGCGACTGTGTAAATCTGTGCGTTCTAGTAAAGGTTGAATCGCCCAAGCGTGATTCATTAATGTGATGGCGGAAATTTCACCGAACAATAAATTTTTATATTGTGGCGCTTCCATCAAACATAAAAATAAATTGAAACTCTTGATTTTTTTATTGCCAATGTCGTAATCAATATCTTCGCCATCGCTGGCGCAGTGTGCTAACACAATACGCACGCCTGCATCTAGAGCGCGGCGCAGTTTAAGCGGGTTAGCATCATCTTGGTTGCCACCTTGCACAGCACTTTCACGGCCAGTGTGGCAAATAATCGGCATGTTAAGGCGCGCACAAGCGGTATAAAACGCATTGCATTTGGCATTGGCAGGGTCTATGCCCATGCCCTGTGGTAGCCATTTAATGGCGCGGGCACCTTGTGTTTTAACCTTTTCTAATGCATCTATTGCGTCAGTACGATAGGGATGTATGCTGGCTACCCATTCAAAATAAGGTGAGTGCTCACTTGCGACTTTAGCCGCATATTCATTAGAAATATGAAAAATTGAGTGTGCTTGATCTGGCTTGCCATTTTCATCATGAAACCAATCAAATGCAAACAGCATCAGTTTGAAGCCAGCTGGCATTTCGGCAGTAAGCTGCACCATACGTTGCACCGCACTGAGGTCTATGTTGCCATCGGTAGCACAGGTGCCGTTTATGTAAAACTTTTTTTGTACTTTTAAAATTGGGTGCCAGTTGCTATCCATATTAGGGTTGAACCAAACATCCCTATTTTCACTGTTCAATTGACTATCACCCGTGCCAACTAAATGCACATGGCTATCCCAAACTTGCCTAGCATCTATACCTTGCCAAATTTGCTGCATCAGCGGATTTTCTAGAAGGTCATTAGGTAATCCAGATAAACAAGGATTGATAAGCCCTTGTTCAGGCCAAAATTTGGAACCAGCATAGATTAAACCAGAGGCCCCAGTTATGCCTAACCCGAATAAAAATTGTCGACGATTCATTAATTTTTTAAGCGGCTTCGGCCATTTGTTTCAGCGTTACATAATCGGTTTTTCCTGTGCCGAGTAGTGGAATTTCTTCAACCGAGATAATCCTTCGAGCGACTGCCAGCTCGGGTAGCCCCAGATTTTTGGCAACCATTTGTAAATCTTCACGTTTCAATTTTTTATCGGTGCTGAACAATATAATACTTTCGCCGCGTTGCGCATCGGGTATAGAGCTGGCGGCGTGCATTTGGTCTGGCGCACAGGTGCAGGCAATATGCTCGACTACCTCTAATGACACCATCTCACCCGCCACTTTAGCAAAACGTTTGACGCGGCCTCTGATGTGCACATAACCTTCTGCGTCCAACTCGACAATATCTCCAGTGTTATACCAGCCTTCGACGGGTGGTTTGAGTACACCAGGGTTATCAAATAAATAGTAGCCCATCATCACATTTTCGCCTTTTACATGCAGCAGGCTACCATTATCTATGCCAGGAACCGCTTCCAGCTTGGCCTCTAGTCCTGGCACTAATTGACCAACAGAGCCGTTTAAATTCGCCATTGGCGTGTTAATCGAGATGCCAGGCGCGCATTCAGTGGCGCCATAAGCTTCTAGAAGGCGAATACCAAACTTATCGTGATAAGTCTTGCGTACCTCGTCATTAAGTTTTTCGGCACCCGCTACCACCAGCCTGAGTTTGTAAAAATCATAAGGGTGGGCAAATTTGGCATAATTAGCTAAGAAGGTGCCGGTGGCAAAAAAGATGGTACAACCACGGTCGTATATAATTTCTGGAATGACTTTATACTGTAACGGTGAAGGGAAAATATTCACTTTGACGCCATTAAACAAGGCCAGCAGGGTGGCAGTAAATCCAAACGAGTGAAACACGGGTAGCACCATCATCATTTTGTCGGTGGGGTTGATATCGAGTACCGCCATAATTTGCGCAATATTAGCCAAGATACTTTTGTGCGAGTGCACCACCCCTTTTGGTTTGCCCTCACTGCCAGAGGTAAATAGCACTACACCAACCTGCTCAGACTGGTTAGTTTCCATGGCAGAGCGCGGATAATGTAGTGCGTAGCCCATTAGCCATGCGCGATCTAACACCCCAAAATCTGCGCGTAAATCTTCTAAGTAAACAATATTTAGATTTTGCAAACCATCGACGACACCTTCTAAGCTAGCCGCTTCGATAAATTTATGTGAGGTAATCACCGTTTTAATGTTTGCGGCAATGCAGGCGTTTTGCATGCCCGCCGTACCTGCCGTGTAGTTGAGCATGGCCGGCACGCGATTGAATGCGCTCATGCCTAAAATCAGTGCCAACGTGTTGGTAATGTTCGGCATCAGCACCGCGACAACTTCGCCTGAACTACTGACTTTGCTGGCGATGCGGCCCAAGGCTAAGCTTTTTTTGAGTAACTCTTGATAAGTTTCTTCGGTTTCATTCATGTCTTCGATGAACTGATAGTTGCCACCAAATTTATCCACCGCATCTAAAAACGCTTCAAACAAAGTGCGGCTTTTTTGCGCTTGAAACAACATTTTTTGCATCACGCTACGCATGCCTTCGCCTGCTATTCTTCTTCTTTGTTTAGCAGTAGGAAAACTGCGATGCGAAGGCTTAGGCATCACCACGTTGGTAGTGGGCATAATGGTGAGCGTCACTTTAGGGTGTAATTTTCTTGGGTGATGGCTTGATAAGCGGCCAAAGTAGGATTCTGCTGCACCATCGATGCGCACAGGCAAAATGGTTGCGCCCGTTTTACCCGCCACAAAACCTGGGCCATCATAAATCTTCATTAAGTTGCCTGTGAGCGTAATGCGCCCTTCTGGGAAAATCACCACATTGTTGCCAGCTTCAAGTAATTTAATCACTTTTTTCATTGCATATGGGCTGGCGGGGTCGACGGCCAGGTGCGGTGTTAAGCGCAAAAATTGTCGATACCACCAGTTTTTAAGCACGGTGGTATGCACAACGAATGTAGCTTGTTTGGGAATATACAGGCCAAGTAGCAAGCCGTCTAAAAATGACTCGTGGTTGGCAACAATCAGCAGTCCATCCTCGGCAGGCACGTTTTCTAGCCCGCGTACTTGCACACGAAATAGTATTTTGCTAATAAACCGTAAAATGCTTGCCATCATGCTTCATTCTCCTAAATCTCGTTTCTTAAGTAGCTTAAAACGTTGCTTATCTCGGTGGTGATATGCGTTTTATTGACCCAGAAAAATACTTCTTTGCCTATTTTTTCGCTGCCTAGCGCGCCACTGGCATGCAAAATTTTTAAATGATGGGTGACTGCTGTGCGCCCCAATTTAGAGCTGGCGACAATTTGCAGAATGTTTAAACGCTCGCCCTTTTCAAAGGCTAATAATATACGCTGACGCTGCTCGTCGCCTAGTGCCACGAACAAACTCGAGATATTTTTCCACGCATTTGGAATATCTGCAATCAGTTTCATAACTATATAATTAGTTATATAGTTATATAGTTATGTATGTCAAGCTAAATCTTTATGTATAAGTAAACAACATTAAAACATATGCCCTGCAAGCCAATATCCAAGAGCCCTACAGAGCACTAAAAATCTCTCGGCCAAATATCAGGCATATACATAAAGAAAAGTGCAAATAAAACGGGCGCCGCAGCGCCCGTTTTATTTAATGCTAATGCTAGTTAAGAAGAGTGGTAAGCGCGTTCGCCATGCTCTGTTGTGTCTAAGCCTTCACGCTCAGATTCTTCAGAAACACGTAGACCGATTACCAAATCTACAATCTTAAGTGCAATGTATGACACCACTGCTGAAACTACGATTGCCGTAATTACTGCATATACTTGAGCAGTCATTTGAGCAGCAAAGTTGTATTCACCTACAGCGTTTGCAACATAGTCGTAAACACCCATACCACCTAATGCTGGGTTTACAAATACGCCAGTCGCTAGTGCACCAAAGATGCCGCCAATTGCATGGATACCAAACACATCTAATGCATCATCGTAACCAAACATGTATTTCACTTTAGATACGAAAATGTAGCAGATAGGTGAAACTAGCAAACCGATTACAATGGCGCCCATCGGACCTACAAAGCCGCAAGCAGGCGTTACAGCAACCAAGCCTGCAACTGCACCAGAAGCCGCACCTAACATAGATGGTTTTGATTTGTGGAACCACTCAATAAACATCCAAGACAGGGTTGCTGCTGCTGTTGCAATGGTTGTATTTAAGAAAGCTAAGGCTGCGTAGCCGTTTGCCTCTAAGTTAGAGCCAGCATTGAAACCATACCAACCCACCCACAGTAAAGCGGCACCCACCATGGTTAATGTCAAGCTGTGTGGAGTCATTGCTTCTTTACCGTAACCGATACGTTTGCCTAATACGATACAAGCAACCAAACCAGCTACACCCGCATTGATATGCACAACAGTACCACCAGCAAAGTCAATTGCACCTTTAGCCCACAACCAACCTGCATTCGCTAACACAGTTGTTAAAGAAGCTGCGTCAGTAATCGCATCTGGACCATCCCAATACCAAACCATGTGTGCCATTGGTAAATAAGCAAATGTAAACCACAGTGCCATAAAGGCTAATACAGCAGAGAACTTCATGCGCTCAGCAAATGCACCCACAATCAAAGCTGGGGTAATGGCCGCAAATGTTAATTGGAAAGCTACAAAAATTAACTCAGGGATGTATGCACCTTTACTGAATGTTGCGCCTAGAGAATCTGGCGTCACACCTGCTAAGAACACTTTTGCAAAGCTACCAAAGAATGGGTTACCAGCAGTAAATGCAACGCTGTAGCCATAAATTGCCCATAACACGGCCATCAGTGAAAATATTGCAAATGTTTGCATCAGCACGCTGAGCATATTTTTTTGGCGCACTAGACCACCATAAAATAAACCCAAACCTGGAATCACCATCAGCGTTACTAACGCTGTTGCGACGATCATCCAAGCGGTATCACCTTTGTTAGGCACTGGTGTTGGCGCAGCAGCAGCCTCAGCTGGCGCAGCTTCTGCAGGTGTTGCTTCTGCAGGTGTTGCTTCTGCAGGTGTTGCTTCTGCGGGTGCAGCTTCAGCAGCAACGGCTTCAACAGCACCATCAACCGCTACTGCCGCATCGGTAACAGCTTCTACGGTGGCAGTTGCGGCCTCAGTAGTGGCTGCATCTTCTGCATATGTTAGTTGCGATGTTCCGAAGCCTAACAGAGCAACCAATGATAAAACTGATAAAAATTTCTTCATGTCATGCCCCTTTATAGCGCATCAGGACCGGTTTCACCGGTACGAATGCGATAAACTTGTTGTAAGTTAAATACAAAAATTTTGCCGTCACCAATTTTGCCTGTGGCGGCAGATTTCTCAATCGCATCCACAACTTGGTCCAGCATGTCGTCTTTAATCGCTACTTCTAATTTTACTTTAGGTAAAAAATCTACCACGTATTCAGCACCGCGATATAGCTCGGTGTGACCTTTCTGGCGGCCAAAGCCTTTTACCTCCGTTACCGTAATGCCTTGCACACCAATGGCAGACAAAGCCTCACGCACTTCGTCAAGCTTAAAAGGCTTGATAATTGCGGATACAAATTTCATCGCTAACCCCCTTTAGTTATACTACGAATAAAAACACGACTAAAAACACTACATTGTGCATTAGCAAAGCGCGTGCCAACAAAAATATTATTAATAATCAGCAAGTTAACTAATTATAAAACAATCCATAATGTGTGAATTAGCCTATAAAATCTGCTAAACTGCTATAAAATTTAGAGGATTTACTATGTTTAGTGCAGATAAAATTAATGAAATATCTAGTAAAATCAATGAGATAATTAAATCTAGCCCATTGGCAGATATTGAAAAGAACATTAATGCACTAATTCAGGGCGCATTCACCAAAATGGAGCTTATTTCGCGCGAAGAGTTTGATGTGCAAGCAGAAGTGTTGCGCAATACGCGTGAAAAGCTAGCAATTTTAGAAGTTAAATTGGCTGAATTAGAAGCAGACTTAATTAAAAAGACAAGCAAGTAATGTCGTTGGCTGTGCTTTATAGTCGTGCGCTTAGCGGCATGGATGCGCCTGAGGTGGTGGTAGAAGTGCACCTTGCCAATGGCCTGCCCAGTTTTACGATTGTCGGCCTGCCCGAAGCCGAGGTGAAAGAGAGTAAAGACCGCGTGCGTGCCGCCATACAAACAGCACAGTTTGAGTTTCCAGCCCGCCGCATCACTGTTAATCTGGCCCCAGCAGACCTACCAAAAGAAAGCGGTCGTTACGATTTGCCTATCGCCTTGGGTATATTGGCCGCAAGTGGGCAGATACCAAAGGAATCCCTTAGCAATTATGAAATTGCGGGTGAACTGGCGCTGACGGGTGAGTTACGGCCAATTCGTGGTGCATTAGCGATGACTTATCATATGGTGCACACTCAATCCGTGCAAGAAATTAGTGCACAAGCCAAACGCGCTTTTATTCTGCCCCATTTAAGTGCACGAGAAGCCAGCTTGGTGAAAGATGCCATTATTTACCCAGCAAATACCTTGCTAGAGGTTTGCGCGCATTTAAGTGGACATACTGAGCTTGAGCAGTTTGAATCAACTGCAGTTTTCCAAATACTTCCTTATCCTGATTTCAATGAAGTCAAAGGACAATCGCAAGCAAAGCGCGCTTTGGAAATTGCCGCAGCAGGTGGTCACAGTGTACTGATGAGCGGCCCGCCCGGCACTGGTAAAAGTATGCTTGCAGGCCGTTTCGCTGGCATTTTACCCAGCATGTCAGAGTCTGAGGCGTTAGAAAGTGCCGCGATACAATCGCTTAACGGTAATTACAAATTAGAAAACTGGAAACGCCGACCATTTAGAAGTCCACATCACACTGCCTCTGGCGTAGCGCTGGTGGGAGGTGGGGGTATTCCGCGGCCAGGTGAAATTTCTCTGGCACATCATGGTGTGTTGTTTTTGGACGAGCTGCCAGAATTTGACCGTAAAGTATTAGAGGTTCTGCGTGAGCCATTAGAAAGTGGCCACATCACTATTAGCCGTGCGGCTAGACAGGCAGATTTCCCTGCCAAGTTCCAGCTACTCGCCGCCATGAATCCTTGCCCCTGCGGTTATTTGGGCCACTACAATAATAAGTGCAGATGTACACCAGACAATGTGGCGCGCTATAAAGCCAAAATTTCTGGGCCATTATTAGATAGGATTGATTTGCACATTGAAGTACCCGCGTTGAAAGAAAGTGAACTCACCTCAGCCACCAACTCAGAAAGTAGCGATATCATTCGTGCAAGAGTTGAACATGCGCGTGAACTGCAACTTAGACGCCAAGGCAAAGCAAATTTTGCCTTGGGTAGTTTAGAGATTGATGCATTTTGTCAGCCTGATGATGCAGGGATGGCGCTACTTAAAACGGCCATTTCACGTTTGAATTTATCCGCTCGCGCCTATCACCGTATTCTAAAAGTCGCCAGAACCATTGCTGATTTAGCAGGTGATGCCGCCATTAAACCCAATCAAATTGCCGAGGCGGTGCAATATCGACGTGGTGATACACAGTAAACCCTTATCAGCGTGATAAAATTAGCCAAATTTTAGACACGCATTTTTAATGACCAAACTATCTATTTCAGCCACTGAAACCCAACTGCGCACGCTGTTGGCTAAGCGCATCCTCATTTTAGATGGTGCGATGGGTACCATGATTCAGCGCTATAAGCTGACTGAGGCGGATTATCGTGGCGCGAAGCCAAACGGAGAAACAGGTCGATTTGTGGATTTTAAGGCACCGGCAGGTCAACGTGAGTTATTTGTAAAAGGTAACAATGAGTTACTGAGCTTGACGCAGCCGCAAGTAATTCAAGAAATACATGAGCAATATTTAGCAGCTGGTGCAGATGTGATTGAAACCAATACCTTTGGTGCGACTTCTGTTGCGCAAGATGATTATCATATGGCGCATTTGGTGCATGAGATGAACGTGGAATCTGCCAAGTTGGCTAAAGCTGCTTGCATGAAATATAGTACGCCCAATAAACCACGTTTTGTGGCGGGTGCATTAGGTCCAACGCCAAAAACCGCCAGCATCTCGCCCGATGTAAACGACCCTGCTGCGCGCAATGTGAGTTTTGACCAGTTAGTGAATGCTTACTTAGAGCAAACGCGCGCACTGGTAGAAGGCGGTGTTGATATTCTCATGGTGGAAACCATCTTCGATACGCTCAATTGCAAAGCCGCATTGTTTGCCATCGATACGTTTTTTGAAGAAGTCGGCTACACCATGCCACTGATGATTTCTGGCACAGTGACAGATGCTTCTGGCCGCATTTTGTCAGGCCAAACGGTGACTGCATTTTGGCATTCTATCCGCCACGCAAATCCGCTTACAGTTGGGCTTAACTGTGCTTTGGGAGCCACTTTAATGCGCCCATATGTGGAAGAGCTATCAAAAATCGCTGACACTTTCGTGTGCATTTATCCTAACGCTGGCTTACCAAACCCAATGTCTGACACGGGCTTTGATGAAACACCAGATGTCACTTCTAGTTTATTAAAAGAATTCGCTAATAGCGACTTTTTAAATATGGCGGGTGGATGTTGCGGGACTACCCCTAGTCATATCAAGGCTATCGCTGATAGCCTTGATTCTATCATGCCCCGCGCAATCCCTAGTTTCGAGCCTGTCACCAAATTATCTGGTTTAGAGCCATTTATCATTGATGAAAACTCGCTGTATGTGAACGTGGGTGAGCGCACCAACGTCACTGGTTCAAAAGCCTTTGCGCGGCTGATTATTAATGAGCAGTATGATGAGGCGTTAAGCGTGGCGCGTCAGCAGGTAGAAAACGGCGCGCAAGTCATCGACATTAATATGGATGAGGGCATGTTGGATGCCGTTAAAGCCATGACGCACTTCCTCAATTTAATCTCATCTGAACCGGATATTGCGCGCGTGCCGATTATGATCGACTCCAGTAAATGGAGCGTGATTGAAGCAGGTTTGAAATGTGTGCAGGGCAAGGCAATCGTTAACTCAATCTCAATGAAAGAAGGCGAAGCTGAATTCTTACGCCAAGCCAAACTGTGTCGCCGTTACGGTGCAGCTGTGATTGTGATGGCGTTTGATGAAAAAGGCCAAGCCGATACCTACGCGCGCAAAATTGAAATTTGCAAGCGCGCATATGACTTGCTGGTGAGTACTGACTTTCCACCAGAAGATATTATTTTTGACCCAAATATTTTCGCTATTGCGACTGGTATTGAAGAGCATAATAATTACGCGGTTGATTTTATTGAAGCGACGCGTTGGATTAAGCAAAATCTACCACACGCTAAAATTTCAGGCGGCGTTTCTAATGTGAGCTTCAGTTTTCGCGGCAACGACCCTGCGCGTGAAGCGATTCACACCGTGTTTTTGTATCACGCCATTAAAGCGGGTATGACCATGGGTATTGTGAATGCAGGCATGATGGGCGTTTATGATGACTTAGCACCAGAGCTTAAACAACGTGTTGAAGATGTAGTTTTAAATCGCATTATTGACCCAAATAATTTGCTGGCACCGACTGAACGCTTAATTGAAATCGCCGGCACCTTGGTGGCAGGCGGCAAAAAAGAAGCAGCCACTTTAGAGTGGCGCGGCACACCAGAAAGTCCTGTGCCTGTAGAGAAACGCTTAAGTTATGCCATGGTGCATGGTATTACTGACTTTATTGTAGACGATACCGAAGAAGCGCGTGCTGCGATTGCAAAATCTGGCGGCAGGCCGATTCACGTGATTGAAGGCCCATTGATGGACGGCATGAACGTGGTGGGTGATTTATTTGGGCAAGGAAAAATGTTTTTGCCGCAAGTGGTGAAATCTGCGCGCGTCATGAAAACCGCAGTGGCCCATTTGATCCCGTTTATTGAGGCGGAAAAGGCCGCCGAGCAAGAACGTACGGGCGTGGTGGCGAAACCTAAAGGTAAAATTGTGATCGCCACGGTAAAAGGCGATGTGCACGATATTGGCAAAAATATTGTGAGTGTGGTGCTGCAATGCAACAATTTTGAAGTGGTGAATATGGGCGTGATGGTGCCGGCGGCTGAGATTTTAGCCATGGCAAAAGCAGAAAATGCCGATATTATTGGCCTTTCAGGGCTTATCACACCTTCATTAGAAGAAATGACTTATATCGCCAAAGAGATGCAGCGCGATCCGCATTTCAGCGATGCAAAAACACCTCTCCTCATCGGCGGCGCAACCACCTCGCGCGCGCATACAGCGGTGAAAATCGCGCCGCATTACGATGGCCCCATTGTGTACGTGCCAGATGCTTCACGCTCGGTCTCTGTCATGCAAAATCTGCTCACACCTGAGACGCGTGGTGCATATTTGGCTGAAATTCAGGCCGATTACGAAAAAGCGCGTACGCAACATGCCAATAAAAAAGGCGTGCCATTACTCAAAATTGCGGATGCCCGTGCTAATAAAGTTAAGCTGGAATTCGCAGGTGAATATGCGCCAGTCAAGCCCAAATTTATCGGCCGCCGCGTGTTTAAAAATATTGATTTAAGCTTAATTGCGCAATATATTGATTGGGGTCCGTTCTTTCAAACTTGGGATCTAGCTGGTTTTTACCCTGCCATTTTGACGGATGAAGTCGTTGGCGAAGCCGCGAGTAAAGTATTCGCCGAAGCCCAAGCCATGTTGAAAAAAATCATTGATGGACGTTGGTTAACGGCCAATGGTGTCATCGCGCTGATGCCAGCGAATAGCGTCAATGATGATGATATTGAAATTTATACTGACGAAAGCCGAAGCCAAGTCGCGTTTACTTATTACGGCATGCGCCAACAAAGTGTCAAACCAGTGATTGATGGGGTGGCGCGGCCTAATCAATGTTTAAGCGACTTTGTTGCACCAAAAGGTGTAGCGGAGGATTATATTGGCCTTTTCGCAGTGACAGCTGGCTTGGGCACTGAGAAAATTACCGCCAGATTTGAAGCCGCAAACGATGACTATAGCGGGATTTTGTTTAAATCACTGGCAGACAGACTCGCCGAAGCATTTGCCGAATACATGCATGAGCGTGTTCGCACTGATTTTTGGGGCTACGCGGCGAATGAAAATTTAAGCGTCGACGCGCTGATTAAAGAGCAATATCAAGGCATCCGTCCTGCGCCTGGCTATCCGGCTTGCCCAGACCATACGGTAAAAGCCGATATGTTTAAGCTGCTGCAATGCGAAGAAATTGATATGCAGCTGACAGACAGCTTCGCCATGATGCCTGCGGCGGCAGTATCAGGGTTTTACTTTGCACATAAAGACGCCAAATATTTTAGCGTAGACAAAATTGGCACAGACCAATTAGAAGATATGGCAAAACGTAGAAATTTACCAAAAGAATATTTAGAGCGTTGGTTAGCGCCGAATTTAAGTTAAGAAAATTGAGATTATGCACATTCACATCTTAGGGATTTGCGGTACATTCATGGGTGGCATCGCGGTATTGGCCAAGCAGGCGGGGCATCGCGTCACGGGCTGTGATGCCAATGTATATCCGCCAATGAGTACGCAGCTTGAGGCGCAGGGTATAGAACTGATTGAAGGTTTTTCACCTGAGCAAACTAAGTTAAACCCTGATATTTACGTGATTGGCAACGTGGTTTCACGCGGTAATCCGTTGATGGAGGAAATACTCAATCAAGGTTTGCCGTATATCTCGGGCCCACAGTGGCTGGCAGAGAATGTGTTACAAGGTAAATGGGTTTTGGCGGTTGCGGGTACGCATGGCAAAACGACAACATCATCCATGTTGGCGTGGATTTTGGAATATGCAGGCTTGGCACCGGGTTTTTTAATTGGAGGGGTCCCTGAGAATTTTGGTGTTTCAGCACGGTTACCGCAGGTGCCGCCGCTCATGGTTCGACAGGCTCACCACGAACGGGAGCAAGAAAATTCCGTTCGCCCTGAGCTTGTCGAAGGGTCGCCGTTTTTTGTGATTGAAGCCGACGAATACGACACGGCATTTTTTGATAAACGTTCAAAATTTGTCCACTATCGTCCACGTACGGCCATTTTGAATAACTTAGAGTTTGACCATGCCGATATTTTTGACGACTTAGCGGCCATTGAAAAGCAGTTCCATCACCTTGTTAGAACAGTTCCGCAGCAAGGTTTGGTAGTAAGCAATCTACAAGATAGCTTGGAGCGTGTGATTGCCAAAGGCTGTTGGAGTAATTTGGAGTATTTTGGTGTGGCTGAATCAGCCAAAAAATCAGGCTGGCAAGTGCAAAATGTAGATGCGCAAGGCCGTTTTGATGTGTACTTTAGAAAAGAAAATGAAAGTTTAGGCGAGCGCCAAGGCAATGTCAGCTGGGATTTGCTGGGTGAACACAACCGTATGAACGCAGTTGCCTGCATTGCCGCTGCACGGCATGTAGGTGTTGCACCGTGCATTGCCATTGAGGCGCTAGGCGAATTTAAAAACGTAAAACGTCGCATGGAAATTAAAGGCGTGCTCAATAATATCACCGTGTATGATGACTTTGCGCATCACCCCACCGCTATCGAGACCACATTGGCCGGGCTGCGAGCCAAGCTGGATGCTGACTCTAGAGATGCCAGAATCATTGCCGTGCTAGAACCGCGTAGCAACACCATGAAACTGGGTGTGATGAAAGCCGCCTTGCCAGCTAGCTTAAAGCAGGCAGATCTAGTGTTTTGTTATGGCGCAAATTTAGGGTGGGATGCAGCAGAAGCGCTGCAAAGTATTGCTCACAAAAGCCACGCCTTTGATGATTTGGAAAAATTAGTGCAAGCCATTGCAAATAATGCAAAATCGGGCGACCATATCTTAGTCATGAGTAATGGCGGCTTTGGTGGCGTGCATCAAAAAATAATGGATGCCCTGAAGAATTGACGCGCTAAAATAAGCAACAATATAACTAGGTATACATCGGAGAACATGCGGGTTTGAGTGCAACGTTGAAACAAACTGAAGTTGCGGCTAGAGCCTCAGCAGTGGCAGTAGCAGGCACTGTCAGCGCATTTACCATTGCGATTTGGCTTTCTGTACTTATTCATGGCGTTATTCTGAGCATCAAATTTGAGCCGGAACTCAGAAAATTAGCAGATAAATTGCCAACGCTTGATGTGGTATTAGTGAACGCAAAAACCAAAGCTGCGCCAGAAAAGGCCGAATTATTGGCGCAAGCCAATTTAGATCGCGGTGGTAATACCGATAAAAATAAGCAGATGAAAACTGCGCTGCCAGCCCCCAAATTAAAAACCACCGAAGTTAAGTTAAAACCAAATTCAGAGGCACATAGTGCAGCGAAATCGGCGAAACTTAGGGCGCAAGAAGCGCGCGAGCAAAAACGTGTGGACGAATTGGAAAAGCAAGCGCAAGAACTGCTGACCCAAATTAATGGCAGCAGAAAAGTAGAATCGAACCCCACACAAAATGCGTCTTCTGCTGAGCCAGAAATGGGTGAGCAAAAAGCGAAGGCCAAGGCGCTGGATCGTGCCGATTTAATTGCCGCCAGCTTAGAGATGGATAGATTGCAAGCGCAAATTGACAAGCGGCAGGAGGAATATCAAAAGCGTCCTAAACGCAAATTCATTGGCGCCCGCACTAAAGAGTATCGGTTTGCAATGTATGTGGAATCGTGGCGGCAAAAAGTGGAGCGCATCGGTAATATGAATTACCCCGAAGCGGCAAGAGCGCAGAAATTGTATGGACAGTTGCGCATGACGGTGTCGATTAAAGCCGATGGTAGTTTAGAAAGCGTGGTCATCGACCAGCCTTCAAACCACAAAGTGCTGGATGAGGCAGCCAAGCGCATTGTTGAATTGGGAGCGCCCTATGCGGTGTTTCCTGAGGACATCAAGCATGATACGGATATTTTGAGCATTACAAGGACTTGGACTTTTACCCAAGACGACGCACTTTCAACGCAGTGATTTCCTGAAAATGCAAAAAACTCATTGTTGGCTACGGCTCGTCGTACAAACGCGTACTGCCTTCACCTTGCCGCCTCGACTTTTTTGATTTTGAGAAAATCATTCGCTAATTTAACCTACATTCTTGAAAGCCTAATTACTTAAATAAATGAATAACTTTTATCAATACCACGTTTTTTTCTGCTTAAACCAGCGTGATAACGGCGAAGCTTGCTGCATGGATAAAGGTGCAGAAGCGGCGTTTGATCACATGAAAGCGCGCGCAAAAAAACTTGGTTTAACGGGTGAAGGCAAAACACGAATCAACCGCTCAGGCTGTTTAGACAGGTGCGGGTTAGGGCCATTAATGGTGATTTACCCGCAAGCGGTTTGGTATACATTTGTAGATAACGAAGATATTGATGAGATTATTGAAAGTCATTTAGTGAATGGCAAAGTGGTCGAGCGTTTGTTAATAACGTAGGCTGGTCTTGCCTTAACTCGTTCTTAGTTAAAGTTTTTCGATAGTTGTTTTAATTTTATCTATTAACATTAATTTGGCATGCCCAGAGAGTGCATGGATATTGGCTTGCAGAGCATCGTTTCTAGGCTCGCCTCTTACAACTTCACCCCAGTGACTATTTGGGAAATGCTTGTCATCTGCAAAGCGCGGAATAATATGCCAATGTAGATGCGGTGTTTTGTTGCCAAGACTGGCTAAGTTAATTTTTTCAGGATTCACAACTTCGCGCATCGCCGCCTCAACTGCAAACACTGCTTGCATCAACCTGTGCTGATTTTGTGCATCTAAATCGCTCATTTCTTTGATGTGCGCAATCAACTCAACGCGGCAGTAGGCAGGATAATCAGCGTCATTAAGCAATACCACACGGCAAAAATCATCGTGCCATAAAATTTCGTATGGCGTGGGTTGGCATAAATCGCAAGTCATTATGAAGCAGCAAGCATGCGGTCTAGCGTTAATTTCGCTAGCTTAGCCTCGTGGGCTGGAACTTTAATTTGGTTGACGATGTTGCCTTCAGCCAAGTTTTCTAGTGTCCAGGCCAAATGTTGCGGGTCGATGCGCGCCATCGTGCTACATTCGCACACCACATGGCTCATAAACTGCACGTGTTTGCCTTGCGGTTTCATTTGTTCGGCCAAGCGCGTGACCAAGTTCAACTCAGTACCCACCAGCCATTTGGTGTTGGGGGCAGCTTCAGAAACGGTTCTTAAAATGTACTCAGTAGATCCGACAAAGTCGGAGTTTAAACACACTTCAAACGGCGCTTCTGGGTGTGAGATTACGTGGCCATCAGGATGCAGCTTTCTAAAGTGCTCAATATTTTGCAGACGGAACATTTGATGCACAGCACAGTGGCCTTTCCATAGCAAAATTTTGGCATTTTGAATTTGTTCAACCGTCAAGCCGCCCATGGGTTGGTCTGGATCCCAAATCGGCATTTGCTCTAATGGAATGCCCATTTTATGACCTGACCATCTACCTAAGTTTTGGTCAGGGAAAAACAACACTTTTTCGCGCTGTTTAAAGCTCCAGTCCAGTATTTTTGGCGCGTTGGTACTGGTGCAAACAATGCCGCCGTGCTCACCACAAAATGCTTTTAAATCGGCCGCAGAGTTGATGTAAGTCACGGGCGTGATTTTTTCATCGAAATTCAGCACTTTGCTCAATTCGCGGTAACTGCGTTCTACTTTGGCCAGGTTGGCCATATCCGCCATGCTGCAGCCAGCAGCCAAGTCTGGCAGCACGACTATCTGTTCAGGACGACTTAAAATATCGGCCACTTCTGCCATAAAATGTACGCCTAAAAATACAATAAATTCGGCGTCTAAGTCTTCACAATATTTGGATAGCTTGAGTGAGTCGCCAGTGAAGTCTGCATGACGATAAACGCTTTCATGCTGATAATGGTGACCTAAAATCACCAAGCGTTTGCCCAGTTTATTGCGCGCGGCAATAATGCGGCGCTGACAGTCGGCGTCTTCTACTGCTTGGTACTTTTCGAATTTAATCGGTACTGATTTAATGGCTTCTGTTTGCATAGCTTGTATTTTATAACTTTAATTGGTGCCTCTCACCTAATTTTTTTAGCGCATCGACATTGGTCCAAGAGAAAACAAGGTTCGCAGCTTCACGCCAATCTACCCATTGATAACGCACATGCTCATCAGGTGCTAATTTGATAGCTAGCGTGCTAGGAAGTTCTAAGCCGAATAAATGCTCAGTATTTTCCACCACGTCAGGGGCATAGCGGTGGCGCCAATGTGGGTAAATTTCGTAGACGTTAGAAGCTTGCCAATCTTGCAAATCAAACTTGGTGGCGTCCAAACCGGTTTCTTCCATTACCTCACGTATCGCCGCTTGTTTTGGCGTTTCATCACCCTCTATACTGCCCGTTACCGATTGCCAAAAGCCCGCTTTGTCCGCGCGCTCCATCAGTAGCACTTGTAAATCTGGCGTATAAATTAACACCAGTGCGGAAATTGGGGTTTTGTAGTTCAAGGCTATTTTTATTTCGCGTTTTTGCTAGGCACTTATGATTTGCTAGGTGATTTATTAGGTGCAGAAGTTAAGTTTTTAGGTAGTTGAAACACCACGCTCTCTATCACGCCCTGCAGTTCTTCTACTTGCTTAGCACCCATATTTTGCAGTGCCTTGATAACTTCTTTTACCAATACTTCAGGTGCGGACGCGCCTGCTGACACACCAATTTTTCTCTTGCCTAGCAACCATTCCTCTTTTAAATAACTCGCGTTATCTACCATATAAGCTTCGACGCCCTGATTTTGCGCGACCTCTTTTAATCTGTTGGAATTAGAGCTATTAGGCGAGCCGACAATAATCACCAAATCGCAATCTTTGGCCATAATTTTCACAGCGTCTTGGCGGTTTTGTGTGGCGTAGCAAATGTCATCACTCTTTGGTGCGTGAATATTTGGGAATTTGGTTTGCAGGGCGTTAATGACTAAAGCCGCATCATCCATCGACAGCGTTGTTTGTGTGACAAAAGCCAACATTTCAGGATTTTTAACGCTTAATTTAGCCACATCTTCGGGAGTTTCTACTAAATACATGCCTTGTTCACTTGGTTCGCCTTCAACTTGCCCCATGGTCCCCTCTACCTCAGGGTGCCCTTTGTGGCCTATCATCACAATCTCCATGCCTGCTTGACGCATTTTGGCAACTTCGATATGTACTTTTGTGACGAGCGGGCAAGTCGCGTCAAACGCGGTTAAATCGCGGGATTCTGCCTCAGCGCGGACGGCTTTTGATACGCCGTGTGCACTAAAAATCACTGTGCTACCTGCGGGGATTTTATCGAGCTCATTGACAAAAATCGCCCCTTTGGCACGTAGCTCATCTACTACAAACTTGTTGTGTACCACCTCGTTACGCACGTAAATTGGCGCACCAAATTTTTCTAAGGCTTGTTCGACAATGATAATGGCGCGGTCTACCCCTGCGCAAAAACCGCGCGGGTTGGCCAAAACAATGTTAGGAGCACTATTTGCTTGTTTTTCAGTGGCTTGTGTTTCAGCTGCTTGGCTCATATTCAAATTGTATTCACATCGTTAACTGGTTGCTAATTACTGCTTGTAAATTTAGGCATACTTTATTATTAGGTATAATGGCATAAATTTTAAAACGCTTATTTTTTAAAACACCGAGCTTATGAAAAACACTGCAACCTTATTAATCACTTGCCCTGATACGCGTGGCATTGTGGCGGCAATTGCTGATTTTCTATTTCAACACAATGCCAATATTTTACACGCAGACCAGCATCAAGATGCAGAAAATAATCTGTTTTTAATGCGGGTAGAGTGGGACTTAGCCAATTTTAATCTAGATGAGGCTGCGTTCAGCCAAGCCTTTGCGTCCATTGCTGACCAATTTAGTATGCAATGGCAGCTCAAATTATCGCAGCATAAAACGCGGGTGGCGATTATGGTGTCGCAATATGACCACTGCTTGGCTGATTTGCTGCACCGCCATAAAAGTGGTGAGCTTGCGTGTGAGATTCCGTTGGTGATTAGCAACCATCGCGATACTGAGGCATTGGTGAAATTTTACGGCATCGACTTTCATTATTTGCCCGTGACCAAAGAAACGAAAGCCGATGTTGAACTTGCACAGTTTAAATTGTTTGATGATTACCATATCGACTTAATCGTGCTCGCACGTTATATGCAGATTTTGTCGCCTGATTTTGTGGCGCGTTACCCGCAACGTATTATTAACATTCACCACTCGTTCTTACCCGCCTTTATTGGTGCGCGACCTTATCACAGAGCGTTTGAGCGTGGCGTTAAGCTTATCGGCGCCACTGGTCATTATGTGACCGAAGTGTTAGATGAAGGCCCGATTATTGAGCAGGATATTGATAGAATTTCACACCGTGACCAAGTGGAAGATTTGATTCAAAAAGGCCGAGATTTAGAGCGCATTGTGTTGAGTAAAGCGGTGCGCTGGCATATAGAAAATCGTATTTTGTTATATGCTAATAAAACTGTGATTTTTGACTAGATAGAAGCTATAGATTCAAAAATATGGACGTAAAAAAGCGAGGCATAAGCCTCGCTTTTTTGATTACTGCAAAAAACTAACTTTCTGCAGCCACCATGTCTGGCAAATCTTCAACAGCCTCATCATCAACCGCAGCCACCTCTTCCAAGGGACTAGTGTCACCAATCTCTGCAGCTGTAAATGGTGTGGTTTTAGCAATAGGTTTAGAAGCACATCCCACAACAAGCAACATCATTAAAGCCAATAAAAATTTATGCATTTATATTCTCCCTAAGTTTAGTATATTTATAGTAAATCAAAATTACTCAGTTGCTGGCGCATCCAACGCTGAAACCACAATTTACACTGAGTTAAGTTTGCGTGCAACATAAATAATATGGCTTAATCTAGGCAATTTTCCAATGCAAATAAATCAGCAATTTTTTCGCGCTGGCGCACCACAAAAACTTTGTCGCCATCCACAATAATTTCGGCTGCACGGCCACGTGTATTATAGTTGCTGGCCATGCTCATGCCATAAGCGCCTGCTGACATAATCGCCAGTAAATCACCTTCTTGCAGGTTTAAATTTCTATCATGGCCTAAAAAATCGCCGCTTTCGCACACCGGGCCGACAATTTCATAAGTTGTAGTTTCACCAGCACGGGGTTCTACAGCCGTAATATCGTGATAAGCATCATATAAAGCAGGCCGCATCAGGTCGTTCATGGCGGCGTCTACAATGGCAAAGTTTTTGGCTTCAGCAGGTTTAATATACTCTACTTTAGTTAATAAAACACCAGCATTGCCCACCAAGGCACGGCCTGGTTCAAATAATAGTTTAACGTTTCTATCAGCTAGTTTACTTTGGGCTAACCCAGCCAAAATGGCTTTGGCATAGGTAGTGAAATCTGGCGGTGTTTCATTGTCATAAGTAATACCAATGCCGCCACCTACATCAATGTGGCTAATGTGTATGCCTTTTGCTTCCAAGGCATCTACCAAGCCTAAAATTAAATCCAGCGCTTCTATAAATGGCGCTAGTTCGGTAATTTGCGAACCAATATGGCAATCCACGCCATGCACCGCAATATTCGGCATGGCAGTGGCTTGCTCGTAAACGGTGAGGGCATCTTCAAACGCTACGCCAAATTTATTATTTTTTAAACCAGTGGAAATATACGGGTGGGTTTTGGCATCTACGTTGGGGTTAACGCGCAGCGATACTGGCGCGACTTTGCCCATGCTGCCTGCGACATCATTTAAGCGTTTCAGCTCGCTGGCTGATTCCACATTAAAGCAAAAAATCCCTGCACTTAAAGCAGCGCGCATTTCTTCGGCGGTTTTACCTACTCCTGAGAATACGATTTTTTGCGGGTCGCCACCAGCCGCTAGCACGCGTGCTAGTTCGCCGCCAGATACAATATCAAAGCCAGCACCCAGCTTGGCAAATAAGTTCAAAATGGCAATGTTGGGGTTGGCCTTTACTGCAAAACATACCAAGTGATTACTGCCGATTAGGCCTGCTTTAAAATCAGTAAAAGCCTGTGTTAACGCCAATTTGGAGTACACATAACAAGGCGTACCAAATTGCGCCGCAACGGTCGTTAGCGCCACGTTCTCGGCATGTAGCGTGCCATTTTTTATTTCAAAAACATTCACAATTCACTTCAATTCTATATTCACATTCATGGGGCAGGCTGGGGAGGCGCATCGGTATTGGCTTCTGGGTTAGCCTTTATAGACTCGTCTTGCGGTATTGGTTTTTGCGGATAGCGTTGCTCAGGAATATACAGTGGCCCTTTGGTGCCGCAGCCAACAAGCGCTGTACAACTAATCAATGCATATGCAACACAAGCGACAAATGAGCGTATATTTTTAAGCATGCTAATCTCGCAAAAATTTTAAGTATTATTTTAGCATTGAATAGCACAGAAGGCAGAAACTGCGCAGTTTCAACCGCTTATTCTGCTAAATAATCCGAATATCGGATACTGGTAGACAAAGCAATAAGTAGCTTGGCATGATGCAACTAACTATAAAAGGGTAGGCAAAATGAATATATTTAAAGTAGTACATAAAGGGTTTACTTTAGTAGAGTTGATGATTGTGGTGGCGATTATTGGTTTTTTGGCTGCGATTGCAATACCAAGTTATCAAGATTATGTTACTGGGTCTAGTTTGGCCGAGGCTTCATCAGGACTTGCGAATAAGCGAATCCAGATGGAGCAATATTTTCAAGATAATCGTACTTATGTAGGCGCGGATGGCGCAGGTCTTCCTTGTGCTGCGGATACGATTGGCAGCAATTTTGACTTTGCATGTGTTGTTGCTGCAAGTACATACACCATCACTGCAACAGGAAAAAATAAGGCAGCAAGTTTTGTCATGACTGTCAATGAGCAGAATGTTAAAGCTACCACAGCAGCCAAAGCGGGTTGGGGCACCAACGCCAATTGCTGGACACGTAATAAGGCGGGCACGTGCTAAGTTCACTCAGAAACATCTCCGAGTCTGATGGCTTCAGTTTGGTAGAGCTGGTGATTGTTGTGGCAATTATTGGTATCACTGCTGCAGTCGCCATGCCTAGCTACAATGCGTGGATTCAAAATACTAGAGTGCGTACAGCAACAGAATCCATATTGAATGGCATCCAAAAAGCGCGCTCTGAGGCGCTCATGCGAAACACACAAGTAAAGTTTACACTTGGTGCCAACTCAGCTTGGACAGTGCAATGTGTAACTGTAGCGATTTGCGGCGTAATTGCATCACGAAGCAATGAAGAGGGCGGCACATCGATGGTGGCGGTTACGCCGACTCCAGGCGGGGCTAGCGAAATAATATTCACTAATCTGGGTATCAAGTCCACGGCTGCGGGTCAGCTTGGTCAAGTTGATTTGAGTTTGGCTGGAGCAGACCGTAATTTACGTGTGACTGTTGGCGCCGGTGGCAATGTGCGCATGTGTGATCCTATTGCAGCTGCTACTGATCCGCGTAAATGTTGATGAGTAGATGTAATTAACTTTAGAGAACAGCATGATGAAAAATAAACTTGTCTTAGTAGCAAGCCTGCCAAAAATAAAAGCGCAGGGCTCTATTTTGTTGGAAGCTTTGATTGCAGTGGTGATATTTTCATTTGGTATATTGGCTATTTCTGGTTTACAAGCTGCAATGATTAAAAATACTACCGACGCAACATATCGGGCTGAGGCAGCCTATGTGGTGCAACAATATTTAGGTGAAATGATGACGAAACCATATGGCTTCGGGCAAGGCATGGCGCTTGATGTTGACACATTGCCAAACGGTAAAATGTATGTTAACTCGCTGTCTGATGGTCGTTTGCGTTTTCGTGTGACATGGAAAGCAAAAGGCACAGATGCTGGTGAGGGTGAGGCTATTGGCGGTGAGAAACATGGCTATGAGGCTGTTACCACCGTGTTTACTGCGAGATAATCATGAAAAAAACGACAAATAATATCTTTCATCAGGCAGGTTTCTCGCTAGTCGAGCTGATGGTCGGCTTGGTGATTGGGCTAGTAGCAACAGTGGTCATTATGCAAACCTTCGCCTCTTTTGAAGGCACCAAACGTAGTACTACAGGCATAGCAGATGCACAAACCAACGGTAGTATCGCGCTTTTTACGATTCAAAGAGAGTTACAGTCTGCTGGTTACGGCATGCCATTAATGAGCGGCACGATGCCTACGATAGATGTGCTACCTAATGAGATGACCTTCGAGGATTATACGGGTAAAACAGAGGCGGAAATACTTACCGCACAAGCAGCTCTATTGGCGGCCTATGAGGCTAAAGTGGCAGCTGGTGCAGTTAAAGTTCAGGCTGGCGAGGTATTTTCTGCACTCAGATGTGACTCTACTTCTACTTTGGCGTTAGATTTGGACGGTGACCCCACTACAGCAGATGTCACAATTGGTTT
This sequence comes from Pseudomonadota bacterium, assembly GCA_020053735.1. Lineage (GTDB taxonomy): Bacteria > Pseudomonadota > Gammaproteobacteria > Burkholderiales > Methylophilaceae > Methylotenera_A. The sequence goes on along the minus strand of JAGVMP010000011.1, from coordinate 525,934 downwards.
AAATGCCCTTGTTACCCCAGTGACCATTACCGATGGGGTTAATGGCGATAGCATTGCTATTCGCTATGGTACAACCACACGTGGCGCGCTACCTACAGCAGTGACCAATGTGACCCCACCAAATTTTGTTGGGGTAAGAAATAATATGGGTTGTCGCGCGGGGGATGTAGTGTTGGTCACCAAAGAGGTTAAGTCAAGCACGGCATGTGTTGCCACAAAATTAACCGCTGCTACTACTAACGCATTACTTGAGGCTACACCGAACGAAATTAATGTGCTTTCGAACAGTGGCATGGCAGTAGGAGATCGTCTTGCATGTTTGGGGCAGGTCAGGCAAATCACATTCGATGTCAATGGTAATCAATTGCGCAGAAATAATACCCCTGTCATCAGCGATATCGTGAATTTACAGGCGCAATATGGTGTTTCTGCAACGATTAACAGTGAAATTGTCGCTGAGTGGAGAGATGCCACTGGCGCTTGGGCAACACCAAACGTAGCAAATCGAAACCGTATTAAGGCTGTGCGTCTAGCAGTTGTTGCTAGAAATAGTTTACTAGAAAAAGAGGTTGTCAGTCAGGCTTGCACAGGTACTGCTACTGGCCCGGCTAGAGTGTGTGCTTGGGGTGCCGATGTCAATTTAGCAGGTACTGACGTAGGTGCTGATTGGAATCGTTATCGCTATCGTGTATATGAAGTTGTTGTTCCACTTAGAAATATTTTGGCTGCTACGCCGCAATTATAAATCAGCAAAATGAAAGGCATGGGTGAGAACATGATGAAACTTAAAATGCAAAGTAATGGCCGTCTGGTCAAACAGCAAAAGGGCTTGGTGTTGTTTATTGCCTTAATTGCTTTGGTCGCGATGTCGCTTGCAGCTGCTGCTTTAGTGCGCTCAGTAGATAGTGGCGTGCTAGTAGCTGGTAATTTAGCGTTTAGGCAATCGACTATGTTTTCAGCCGAGAGTGGTATCGCGGGCGCCTACAAACATATCAAAGCAAATGCAGCCACTTTAGAAACCAGTTCTGGCGGATATTTTGCGAGTTTTGACCCAGCTTTCGATACAGCTAAAAAAGCATTTGATTCAGATACTTGGGGCGCAAATTCGTTTGTAGTGACAAATGATGTTTACGATTTAAGTCAGAATGAGACGCGATTTATTATTCAGCGCATGTGTAATTCAGCCAATGTTCCAGATAATCAAAAAGCAGAAAAATGTTTAGTGGGCACGGGTGACTCTGCTGCAAACTCAAAAGGCGCTAGAAGCGAGGGTGGCGGTTCGGGTGGCGGAGGTTACGATGCAAGTACTGGTGGGTCGGATGCCGTGGTATATCGTGTAACTGCGCGTGTGGCGGGGCCTAAAAATACTTTTAGTTATGTTCAAGCTTTTATTTATTAATTTCTATTTATTAGATATTCAGGAGTCTTAAAATGACACCAACAATTAAAAACAAATTTTTGCAAATCCTTAATATTGGGTTATTTGCAGTTTCTATAGGCTCCGCAAATGCGGCACTTACAGATCTTGGTACTGCGCCACTAGTAAGCGCAACTACCAGTGAGGTGTTGCCCAATTTAATGTACATTTTAGATAATTCGGGCAGCATGGGCAGGGACTATATGCCAGATTACATAATTTTCAATAATAAATGTAAAAGTGACACAAGTACTAGTGGTGCATTCAGTGCGGCTTGTGAGTATGGAGATCCTCCATATAATGCGAGTGAATTTAATTCTATTTATTATAATCCTGAGACTTTATACAGTCCTGCTGTTAATGCTGATGGCACATCTAAAACCTCCATGACTAGTGCGAATACGGCTGGTTGGACTGTAGTGCCTAGGGATGCCTTAACTGGGAGTGGGGGCAATCAACGCTTAGTGCCTAATGCTGGGTTGACAGATGGCTATCCAGATATTGTATGGTGTAATACATCAACTGGAGTGACTACTGCTGTTGCGAATGATCCATCAGTATGCAAAAAAAATAGCCAATATATTTATCCTAACGTTGTTTCTGGTAATCCATCAGCGTCATTTAATCAAGACTATAATGTTTTTGGTTATCCATTTTATTATACCGTTTCGGCTGGTGAGTATTGTACTAATAAAAATTTAACTAGCTGTATTACCGCTACGGCACCAACAGCTACCCATACATTTCCTGCGAAAATACGCTGGTGTACTTCGGCAGCCAATGTACTGTCAGGGTCAGGCTGTCAAGGAAAGTATTCAGAAGTAACAGACCATGAGTTTATAAAATGGGCAGGCATAGTTCCTAATAGTTTGGGCCGTATTAAAATACTACCCGAAACAACAGCTTGCGGCGCTGCTGGACAACCTTCTTGCGTATCGCCAACACCAATGACAGTAGCTACAGTTACAGTTGACGGAGTTAGAATTATTCCTTTGGTTCCGTCTCCCGCGCTTACCATCGCAAATACCACCTTGGCAGCTCAAAGAAATACGTTGGCAGCTAATATTGCAACTGCCATTAATACTGAAATAAGCGCCCCAGATTACACTGCGGTCGCCTTAGGTGATGTGGTGGAGATAACTCCAGTTGCAGCGGGTGCATTTACAGGCACGATTGCATTTACCACTGCGACACCTTATCCTACCGCTGTCCAGTTAGGCAATAAGGCCACAGGTTCGCTTACGATTGATAGTGCAAGAACCACCAGTAGCGTGACAGGCATTAGAGTAGGCACAACCCAAATTTTAGGTGCAACAATCAACGTAACAGGTGGCTCGAATAATTCGGCTAGTAGAAATGCGCTTGCCAATGCACTTGTGTCGCAAATTAACAGTTTCGTTTCTAGCCCAGATTTTACCGCAACATCTAATGGGGCAAGTCGGCCAGTAATCACAATCACTGCCGTCAATACAGGGGCAGCAAATAATCTTGCACTCACTTATACTGAAAATGACCCAAGTGGCAGACTTTCCATTACGCCAATTACTGGCATGTCTGGGGGCACCAACGACGGTGTAAAAAATTACACCATCCCGAATTTAATTACACAGTTTTCTAGTACGCCAGTTGTAACTACATTCCAGCGTGTAGATGTATTACCAGCAACAACTTTCACTAAGGCGGCTAGTAGAACAGATTGTGCAGGAACAGTCTGTAGCTATGATGAGGAGATGACAAACTTTGCCAACTGGTACAGTTACTATCGTACCCGTATGCAAATGATGAAATCATCTACCAGTCTTGCGTTTAAAACCATTGATACGCGCTTTCGCGTAGGGTTCATCACGATTAATGGTGCTAGCAGTAATTACTTATCAATAGCACAATATGCTGCGACGCAAAAGGCCGATTGGTATACCAAATTATTTGCTACCATTCCAAGTGGCAGCACCCCATTAAGACGATCATTATCAACTGTAGGCCGTATTTTTGCAGGTAAAGGTGCTAGCGCAGTGGGTAATGCTTCAGACCCAGTGCAATATTCATGTCAACAAAATTTTACGATTTTGACGACAGATGGCTACTGGTTTAGTGACCCAGGAGGCTTGGAAGTTGATGGCTCAACAGCGATTGGTAACATGGATGGTGGTACTACGCCTAGACCTATGTATGAAGGCCCTGTAGCGACAACGTCCTCCAACAGTTTGGCCGATGGGGCAAAGTACTATTATGATACTGACTTGCGAACCTCGGCTTTAGGTAATTGTACTGGTGCGTTAGGTGCTGGCTTTGATGTTTGCACAAATAATGTGTTTGTGACAACTACGGATAATAATCTGAAACAACACATGACAACTTTTACGCTAGGGTTAGGTGTGGATGCATCGCTCACTTATACCTCTGACTATAAAACAGCAGATGAAGGCGATTTTTACGAATTAATGCAAGGTACGCGGGACTGGCCGAAACCAATAGAAAACACACAAACTGCAGTAGATGATTTGTGGCATGCTGCTGTAAATGGTCAAGGTACATATTTTAGTGCTAAAAACCCAAATCAATTATCATCGTCTCTAAGCGAGGCATTAAGCTCTATTAAAGCTAAAGTAGGTGCTGGTGCTGCTGCTGCAACCAGTACGCTAAACCCTGTATCTGGCGATAACTTTACTTATGTGGCTAGTTACACAAGTGTAAAATGGATCGGTAACCTTGAATCAAGAACCGTGAATACCGACACTGGTAAAGTGAATGAAGATGCAACTTGGTGTCTAGAAAATGTAATTGCGGACACCTGTGCTGCGCCAAGTAGCGTCGTAGCAAGTACAGCTGGCGGTAGCACGACATACCAATGCGTTACACCGAGTTCTACTGCTTCAACATGTAGCGCCCCAGGCGTGCTTGATGGCACTGATTGTAAGGTAGAAGTGTCAACTTCTTGTACTGGTACTATGCAAGATTTTGTGAGTGATACCAACGATACACGCAATGTCTATATGAATGTAGCAGGCACTTTAGCCAGTTTCACTAGTGGTAACTTAGTCGCAGTGGGTAAAGATGGAAACTTTGACAATAGCTTCTTATCAACAAATTTGAGTCAATGGAGTTCTCTATCTACAGCACAACGTGTCTCAGTAAACAGTGCCAGCTTAGTCAACTTTTTACGGGGCAATAATGGTTTTGAAGACCGTGCTAGTAACGTAGATGGATTAATTGATAACAGAATTTATCGATTGCGTGAGACTGTGCTTGGCGATTTGGTGGACTCAACACCTGTGTACGTGGGTGCTCCAAAAGCCAATTTTAGCGACCCTGGCTATGGCCCAAATACATCACCCAGTTCATTTAAGACTGCACAAGCCACACGTGAAGGCACAGTTTATATTGGAGCGAACGATGGTATGTTGCATGCTATTAATGCAACTAATGGTCAAGAGCGCTGGGCGTATGTGCCTACTATGGTGCTTGATAATATGTGGAAGCTTGCTGATAAAAATTATGGCAATGGTGTTTCGCATTCATATTATGTCAATGGTGACATCGTCGTGAACGATATATGTACTGCAAGTTGCACTTCTGCCACGACAGCGGTTTGGAGAACGATTCTTGTTGGTGGTTTAAATGGTGGTGGGCAAGGCTACTTTGCACTAGATGTGACTAACCCTGCTACTCCAACATTGTTGTGGGAATTTGATACCGCAGATGATGGTGATATGGGTTATTCTTATGGCAACCCTATTATTACTAAAAAAGCAGATGGCACTTGGGTAGCCCTAGTAACTTCGGGGTATAACAATACTGGTACTGGTTATATGTATGTGTTAAATGCCACTACAGGTGCTGTAATCAGCAAGTATTCTACGGGAGTAGGTAGTGCCACTACGCCGAGTGGGTTGGCTAAGATAAATGCATATATTGCAGATGGTGTAATTAATAATACGGCAGTTTTTGTTTATGGTGGTGATTTACTTGGCAACCTCTGGCGCTTTGATATTAACAGCGCACAATCTGCCACTAATCCGTTTAAGGTTGCGGTACTTAAAGATCCAAGTGGCAATCCTCAACCGATTACAGTTCGGCCTGAACTGGCTGATATTAGTGGTAAAAGAGTGTTATATGTGGGCACTGGGCGTTATTTAGGTACAAGTGACCTTACTAATACGCAACAACAAACTATCTACGCGATAAGTGATGATGCGACCTCTACGCCTGCAACATTAGATAACCCACGCACCTCTTCTGCCATGGTGAATCAGGTCTTGGTAAATGATACGCTTACAGCGACTAGAAGTATGCAGACACCATCTAACCCTGTAAGTTTTACAACCGACAGGGGTTGGTATATCGACTTCCCTGATTCTGGCGAACGACAAAATGTCCCCGCGCAGCTTGTGTTTGGTACTTTGTTGTTACCTACAACGGTACCTTCAAACACTGTGTGTTCACCAGGTGGATATGGATGGCTGAATTTCTTGGATTATAGAACTGGAGCAGCTGTCTCAGGCAATGTGGTTGCAAGTAGAACAAACGCACCAATTGTTGGTATTAATGTGTTGTATGTAAAAGGGAAACCAGTGGTAAATATCGTTACAGCGGATAACCCGACACCGAGCTTCCCGCCAGTACAGCCTAGTTTTACAGGCGGAAGTCAGTCTGGGTTTACAAACCATCGCGTTATCTGGCGAGAGCTTATAGAGGATCAGTAGTAAAGAAGTACAAAAAGCCACAGAACATTTCTGTGGCTTTTTTGTTAATGGTTTTTTATTAATTTAGCAGTAATCAAACCATTGATTAACCCAAAAACTAAAGCAGCTAACGCAAAAATTGGGATTAAATAGACAATACCTGTATGTGGAATTAGCCATAATCGCACAATAATAAGCTGTCCTGCAATGTGTGCAAATGCCGCTAAAATACTTAAGCTTATAGCACTAAAGTATTTTTTTGGTAAATACTGTGCAACGTATAAAGCACCTAAGCTTAACAAAGCACCACTTAAACTGAGTAAAAAAGTAGGTGATAAAAATTGCCCAAGCAATAAACTGCTAGCGAATACGCGCAATAAACTTACCCAAGCGGCTGTTGCAAAGCCGTATTGATAGAGTACAAATAAAGTCACAATATTGGCGACACCAGGTTTTACGCCTGGTAGTGGTGATGGAATCACCGCCTCTATCATGTGCAAGCCTATCGCCAGCGCCGTGAGTTTGGCGATGTGGAAATCTTCGCTATTGGTTTTAATAGCTTTAGATTTAATGGTTTTAGATTTACTAGGTTTAAATTTAGTAGTTAAGTGAGTCATAGTTACTTTTCACACCTATCAAATGCAGGCTGATTTGATTGGGTAAGCAAATCGCTACCTCTCCTGCGTGGCTAAGCCAGCCTTGATGTACGCAATATTGATTGTTACAAGGTGATTGTTTGAAGCGCACTTTGCCTTGTGAGATGCTAATCAGTGCATCACCCAGTGCGCCATGAACATGCAAATCGCGCGTTTGATTTAAATCATAAGTGCCAATGATTTGATTGCCCTGCCGAATTTTAAGTTTGCTAGCTTGTTCGAAACTCCAAAATTGCAGAAACATAAAAATGATGGAGACAACGCTGGCAATAATGACCAGCCAATCACCAAGCAAAAGTCTATGGTTGAGTTTGTGTGTCATATTCCACCGCATATTTTTCTGCATCTTTATCTAGCCAAGTCAGGCGTTTGCTTAATGCTGGACTTATATAAATATGATGCTCTGATTCAATCACCAAAAAATTCTCTATTCCCATCATGCTTGCTGCATCTACGCGAGCTTGCGGCTTGGCAATAAAAATTGGCTTAGAGGCCACATCAGATAACACACCTGCATTTGCGCTTGGTGCAATCAGCACTGTGACAGCCTGTACACCTTGAACTGGGTAGCCAGCAGCTGGGTCGATAATATGGCAATAACGTTTACCACCTAATTCAAAATAACGCTGATAATCGCCCGAAGTGCCTACGGCCCAACCGCTTTCTAAGTTAATGGTAGCGATTGCGTTTGGTTTGCGTGGGTGCTGTATGCCCACACGCCAAGGCTTTTCGCCATGTTTACCCAAGGCAATAATGTTGCCGCCAATATTCACCAGTGCATTTTTGATGCCTTGATTTTGCAGATAAGTCAACGCAGAATCTAGCGCGTAGCCTTTGGCATAACCGCCAAAATCAAGCCTTACAGCAGGATTGTTACTGAAAGCATAGCCATTTTTAATTACTATGTCAGACATTTGCGGCTTGGCATTTACCAAATGATTAATTTTCTCTTGATCAATGTTAGTCGGCTTAAACTCATCATTGTGAAACCCCCACGCCTCAATAAGCTCGCCAATGCTGGGGTTGAAGGCGCCTTTTGATTGAATGGAAAGCACGGTTGCCTCTGTAATCATGTTGGCTATAGCTGCATCAATAGGTACTGGCGTTTTACCACTGGCAAAAGCAGCGTTAAGTGTTTGTAGTTTGCTCGGGCGCCAAGCATGTAAGTGATGATGCAGTTGTTGAAAATCGCGGATAATTTCATCCGCAACCAATTGGGATTTATCTTCAGATTCACCGTAAATGGTGATGTCTACCAGCGTGCCAAATACATAGCTTTGGGTGTTGTGCATTGGCTCTTTAGAGCTGCAAGCCGCCAAAAAAATAATATAAATAACAAGGGTTAAACGCATAGGCGTTACTATAACGCTGCTTGCAGAATCACTCTAGAAAATGCACATAATTAATTTAATGCTTGAATCTCGAATACTGGGATTTTTAAATGTGGAGATTTTAGGTGATGACATTTTCGAGTGCCTGCATAAAAATTTGCGCAGGTTTGCACGGTAAATTTAAATTTTGCGTTTGCGCGGCAATTTCTACGATGCCAGTGGGGCTAGTGACGTTGATTTCAGTTAAATAGTCGCCAATCACATCCAGCCCAACAAAAAATAAACCATTTTCTTTTAATACGTTGCCAACAGTTGTGGCAATTTCCATATCGCGAGATGTTAATGGCTGTGCTACACCCCTGCCGCCTGCTGCCAAGTTACCACGCGTTTCGCCAGCTTTTGGAATACGGGCTAGTGCATAAGGTAAGGGTTCGCCATTGATGATGATAATGCGTTTATCACCTTGCAAGATTTGCGGCAAATAGCGCTGCGCCATTACGGTTTTTGCGCCAAATTGAGTGGCAGTTTCCAAAATAACACCAATATTCGGGTCGTGTTCTGTGAGCCTGAATACGCCACTGCCACCCATGCCATCAAGCGGTTTCACAACAATATTCTGGTGCTCAGCTAAAAAATCGCGAATTAAATCATTGTTACTTGTGACTATAAATTCTGGTGCAAACTGTGGGAATCTAGCAATCGACAATTTCTCGTTCCAACTGCGTACTGCGCTAGGGTTGTTGATGACGCGCGCACCTTGCTTGGCAGCTTGCTCAAGCAAATAAGTGCTGTATAAATATTCATTATCAAAAGGTGGGTCTTTACGCATTAAAATGGCATCAAAATGCGTTGGTAAAACTTCTTGAGGCGCTTCTAATTGAAACCAATTTTCATCATCACTAAAGTGAAATTTCTCAGCTTTAATTTTGACAGTTTCATTGCGCAAAAATAAATCTTGCTGCTGGCAAATATAAAGCTGATGACCACGTGCAGCTGCCTCGCGCATCATGGCAACGCTAGTGTCTTTGTAGATTTTTAAGCTAGTGAGCGGATCTAAAATAAAAAGTAGTTTCATGGTATTTAACCTACATTATTTAACTTAAAAGTAATTAACTTACTATACTTGATTCGCAACCTTCATTTGTGCATGCCTGTAAGCCGCATGGGTATTGGCTTGCAGGGCATCTATTTTTTATCGCGCTACTTAAGTAGTGATTATTGATTTAATGGATCTGTCTCTTGCAGCTCAATCGCAGCTGCCAGCAAGGCCAAGCGAGCTACCACACCATACGCATAAAATCGATTCGGCACCGTATCAGGTGCATCGGCGCAATCGGGCAAGGTGCAGGGCTTTTCAAACGCTAAAGGCACAAAATGAGAGCCAGGTGCGTTCAAGTTTTCATCGGCGCCGCGCTCGGTATGTACACGATAAAAGCCGCCAATCACAAAGTGATCCATCATGTATACCACAGGCTCAGCCACTGCATCGTTAATGCTCTCAAAGGTGTACACACCTTCTTGAATAATGACTTCTGATACTTGCAAACCTTCTTTTACCACTGACATTTTATTGCGTGCTTTGCGGTTTAAATCGCGCACATCGTCAGGGTGTTTCACTGTCATAATACCCATGCCATAAGTGCCAGCATCGGCTTTTACAATCACAAATGGTTCTTGTGTTACACCATACTCAGTGTACTTGGCTTGAATTTTTGCTAATAACTGTTCTACTTTCAAAGCTAAGCAATCTTCACCAGTGCGGGCGTGAAAATCAATTTCACCACAGGTTTCAAAATATGGGTTGAGCAACCACGGGTCGATGTCTAAAAGCTGTGAAAACTCATTAATAACGCGATTATATGCATCGAAATGCTGTGATTTTCTTCTAACGTGCCAGCCTGCGTGCAACGGAGGAATTAAGTCTTGCTCCAAATTTTGCAAAATATCAGGAATGCCACCGGATAAATCGTTATTCAGTAAAATTGCGCAGCTATCAAAATTGCCCAAAGTTGGGTTTTTTAATTTGATACGGTTGCCTTCGCGCACTACAGGTTCTAACAAAAGTGTTTGGCCATCATGGGTTTGCAGTGAAATAGGCGCTGTGATTTCGGGAGAGATACTACCTACGCGCACATCTAATCCCGCTGCCTTCATAATTGTCACCAGTTCGACCACGTTGCGCAGATAATAGGTATTGCGGGTGTGATTTTCTGGGATGATGAGTAAGCGGTGCGCTTCTGGGCATATCTTCTCAACCGCTACCATCGCCGCTTGTACGCTCAGCGTCAAAAATTCTGGATTTAAATTATTAAAACCACCTGGAAACAAATTGGTATCGACAGGCGCCAACTTAAAGCCTGAGTTGCGTAAATCGACACTCGCATAAAATGGCGACGCGTATTCCAGCCACTGGCTACGAAACCAATGCTCAATTTTTGGCATGGCATTTAGCATGCGCTTTTCTAAACTCAGTAAGGGGCCGTTAAGCGCGGTGGTTAAATGTGGAACCATATTAATCCTTAAGTAAGACTATGTGCCTGTAAGTCGGCGTGATAGCTACTTCTTACCATGGGGCCACTGGCTGCATTATTAAAGCCCATCGCATCCGCTTTTTGCTTTAGCTCAGCAAAAATAGCGGGTTCAACATAGCGCATGACGGGTAAATGATGCACGCTAGGTTGCAGATACTGACCAAGTGTTAGCATGCTGACGTTGTGTGTACGCAAATCTTGCATCACTTGCAATATTTCATCATCTGTTTCCCCTAAACCCAACATCAGGCCAGATTTGGTAGGAATATGCGGGTACATCTCGGCAAACATCTTTAATAAGTTAAGTGAGTTTTGGTAGTCAGAACCAGGTCGCGCTTGCTTGTAAAGGCGTGGTACGGTTTCTAGGTTATGGTTCATCACATCAGGCGGGGCATTTTTTAAAATGTGCAATGCCACTTCTAAACGCCCCCGAAAATCGGGCACTAAAATCTCTATTTTGATTGCAGGCGATGCCTGACGCACCGCATGAATACAATCAACAAAATGCTGCGCACCACCGTCTTTTAAGTCATCGCGGTCTACGGATGTGATGACGACATATTTTAAGCGCATTTGCGCAATGGTGCGGGCTAAGTTAGCGGGTTCATCAACGTCAGGTGGTAGTGGTTTGCCATGTGCTACATCGCAAAATGGACAACGCCGTGTGCAAATATCGCCCAAAATCATAAAGGTGGCTGTGCCACCACTAAAGCATTCTCCAATATTCGGGCACGAAGCTTCTTCGCACACGGTGTGCAAATTATTATCGCGTAATACCTTTTTGATTTCTTGAAAGCGTGCACTATCAGGCACTTTCATGCGTATCCAATCTGGTTTGCGTAGCATGGGCATCGGGATAATTTTGATAGGAATGCGCGCAGTTTTTTCAGCGTCAACCTGCTTAACGCCCATTTTTTTATCAAACTCAGGGATTTTTGTTGCTGTTGTTGTGATGGTTTCTGTCATAAAGCTAATTTTTCTTGTAAGCGGTTTAGTAAGTCCTCACCAAGTTGCTGGCATGTTTTGGCAATACCTAAGTCTTTGGTCTGTGTGACTTCTAAGCCCACATAGCCGCACGGGTCAATTGCAGAAAATGGTGCCAAATCCATCTCTACATTCAAGCTTAAGCCATGATAACAGCAATTATTTTTTAAGCGTAAACCTAAAGAAGCAATTTTTTTATCTTTGCCATCATGCTGAACATATACGCCAGGTGCGTCAGCTTTGGTAATTGCGGTCACATTAAATTGTGCTAGCAATTCAATGATAGAGGCTTCTATCAGGTTGACGAGTTGGCGTACGTTGAGGTTGCGGCGTTTTAAATCTACCAACAAATAAATCACCGCTTGACCATGTCCGTGATAAGTAATTTTCCCACCACGGTCTACCAAAACGACAGGGATAGTATGACTATTTTCTATAGTCTCAGGCAACCGTACATTCTTGCGGTTTAATCCTAGCGTGTATACAGCAGCATGCTCTGTCAGCCATATTTCATCAGGGGTTTGATGAGTGCGACTTGCGGTAAACGCTTGCATGGCTTGCAGTGTGGTTTTGTAATCAGTTAGCCCTAACTGGCGGGTGATGATAGACATTTAAAAGCTAGTAATTACAGTGTGACTTTTACCATGGGGTGAGACGTGAGCGAGCGGTAAACATCGTCTAGCTGTGGTTTTGAGATGACATACACCGTGCAAGTGAGGCTGATATATTTACCACCAGAACTGCCACGCATCTCAATACCGCCCGCATCAAAGTTTGGTAAGACGCCTTGAATGGTCTTAATAATTTCGTTGGCAAAGTCTGCATGCGTTTCACCCATTACTTTAATAGGAAAGTCACATGGAAACTCAATGAGCGTTTCTTGGAGCGGTTCTTGGGACGTTCCTTGGGCTACAGCATCCGAAATTTTTTTGTCTGTTACCATACTTAGTTACTGAATGAGTAATTTAATGCTATCAAGCAATCTGCCAAAAAAGCCAGCAACTTCTACCGATTTGCTGGCGACCAAATTTTGCGCGCTAATCACCTTACCATCTAAGCTAAAAGTAATCTTTCCGACCACTTGACCTGATTTTAGCGGCGCAATCAGCGGCTGTTGGCTCGTCATGCTGGCTTTCACGCGCGCGTAATCGCCTTTTGGCAAAGTTAAGTAATAATCTTTATTAAGTGAGGCTGCAACCGTTTTGTCTTGGCCTTTATAGACGCGTAGGGTATTTATCGTTTGGGCTTGCTTATAAACTAAGGTGGATTCGTAAAATTGAAAGCCATAATTGAGTAATTTTTGGCTTTCTGATGCGCGCATGGCTTCGCTCGCCGCACCTAAAATAACTGATACCAAACGCGTGTTACCGCGCTTGGAAGACGCAATTAAACAGTAACCCGCACTATCCGTATGGCCAGTTTTCATGCCATCTACATTAGCGTCTAACCACAATAAGCGGTTGCGATTGGGCTGGGTAATTTTGTTGTAGGTATACTCTTTTACAGAATACAGCCTGCTGTATTCCAACGGAAAGTCACGTATTAAGGCTTTGGCCAATAGAGCTAAATCACCAGCTGTAGTGTAATGGTTTTTATCTGGTAAGCCAGTCGCATTTACAAATTGCGTGTTGCTTAAGCCTAGTTTTTTGCCTTGCTTGTTCATCATGTCAGCAAACTGTTCTTCTGCACCAGCAATGCCTTCAGCTAAAGTAATCGATGCATCATTACCAGATTGAATGATCATGCCGTGCAAAAGCTCATCAACGGTGACTGGTTTATTTGGCTCAATAAACATTTTAGAGCCTTCTGCTTTCCATGCTTTTTCGCTGACAGGTAAATTTTGCTCCAGTTTTAAATGGCCTTGCTTGATTGCATCAAACACGACATAAGCCGTCATGATTTTAGTCAGAGATGCTGGCTCAATACGCACATCTTTTTGGTGTGATGCAATCACGTTGCCACTATTAAAATCTTGCAATAGGTAGGCTTTTACTGCCAGTTCAGGTGATGGTGCCACTTGTGCAGCCCAACCCACTAGTGGCGTAATTAGGAGGTAAACGAATAGAGTAAAACTAAAATTTTTATGCATGTTTAGGTATTATTGACTCACAGTAATTGCGGGTATATTAAGCTGTCTTCGAATATCGGCTGCCGTTTTATCGGCCGCCTGCTTATTGTCGTAAGGACCAATCTTTAAGCGATGTAAGCCGTTATTATACACTTTGTTAATGCCTGAATTTTGGTCTATATCTAAACCTTGTAGCTTGTTAATTAAGCTGTCTGCATTAACCTCACTTTTAAATGCGCCTGCTTGCACAAAAAAACCATTCACAAGTTCAGTGTTCTGATTGGTAGTAATTAGCGTTTGCTCAGTTGGCGTTGTGGCTGCGGTAGACTCAGCTACTGTAACTGTTTCAGGCTTTGCTTCACCATTTTGGTAGCTGCTCATGTTATCAGGGTCTATCGCTTCGACTTCTACCAACGTGCTGCCCTTGGCTGTGTAGCCAAGCTTATAGGCAGCGGCATACGATAAATCAATAATACGGCTATGCTTGAATGGCCCTCTATCGTTGACGCGAACAATCACCCAGCGACCATTCGCTGGGTTAGTGACTTTTACGTAGCTAGGCAATGGCAAAATAGTATGCGCAGCTGTCATGCTGTACATATCATAGGTCTCACCATTAGAAGTTTTTCTACCATGAAAACGCTTGCCATACCATGAGGCGATGCCACGCGCTTTATATGGTTGGTAGCTAGTCATCGGCTTATACGTAGCCCCCAAGGCTTTATATGGGCGGTTAGTGCGGCTATGTAGTGGTTCTTTTTTAGGCACTGCATTGGGAATACTTTCAATATTTTTTGGTGGATTGTCACCTGGACCATCATCTAAATAGTAACCCCCAGGTTTGGTGGGCTCTGGGGTTGTAGGTGTGGTGGTTGGCGGTGTTGGCACAGGAGTTGGATTTGGTGCTGGCAAAGGTGCGGGTTTGCTTGCTACTGGCGGCGCTGGCGCTGGTTTCACTACTTTCTTGCCACCACAGGCGACCAAAAAAGTACAACAAAATATAAATACTAATGCGTGTTTTTTCACTATATTTTCTCTTATTAATTTATTTTAACCAGCGGCAACCAGTTTTTTATGGGTTTGTATACTCATTAAAATGCCAAAGCCTAGCAGCAACGTGACCATTGAGGTGCCGCCATAACTGATTAGCGGCAATGGTACACCTACAACAGGCAATATGCCGCTTACCATGCCAATGTTGACGAAGCAGTAAGTAAAAAACGTCAGCGTAATGCTACCTGCCAGCAGACGCGTAAAAGTGCTCTTGGCTTGCGCAGCGATGACCAAGCCGCGGGCAATGATTAGGCTGAATAATACCAATAAAATCAAATTGCCTGCCATGCCAAACTCTTCGCCAAATACTGCAAAAATAAAGTCTGTGGTGCGTTCGGGTAAAAAATCTAACTGGCTTTGCGTGCCGTTAAGCCAACCTTTACCAGTGCCACCGCCAGAACCCAATGCAATCGTTGCTTGAATGGTGTGGTAACCTGCGCCGAGAGGGTCTTGTGTAGGATCAATTAAAATTTCAATACGACGGCGCTGATAGTCGTGCAACATCGACCAAAAAACGGGTGTTAGTGCACCCAGCAGGGCGACACTACCTAGAATAAATTTCCAACTTAAACCTGCTAAAAAAATCACAAAAAAGCCCGATGCACAAATTAATAAAGAAGTGCCTAAATCGGGTTGTTTCATAATCAACGCAACGGGGATAAGCAACAAGACGGCGGCAATTAAAAAATCAGCGATGCGTGGATTTGATTCGCGCTTGGCAAAAAACCAGGCTAGCATCATTGGCACTGCAATACGCATAATTTCAGAAGGTTGGATTTTTATAATGCCTATGTCTAGCCATCTCTGCGCGCCATGGCTAATATGGCCAAAGATTTCTACTGCTATTAATAATAAGATACCGAGTAAATAAAGAGGCGGCGCTATGCGTTCCAGCAATTGCGGTTGTATATTGGATGCTACCCACAGCACTACCAGCGCAACAGTGATATTAATAAGTTGGGCGTTGACACGTTCTATATTTTGTCCAGATGCGCTGTATAACACAAACAAACCCACTAGCAGCGTAAATAGCAGGCAACCCATTAAAAATGAGTCGATATGCCTAAACAGGCCCTGCAGCAATTTATTAATCATAAAGCTCTTCTTCTGGCGCGTTAATGATTGCGCTGGTGGGCGAAGTCGCCTCAATTCCATTAGGGTTGGCAATAGCTTCAGCTTTGGGTGGTTCTACAACTGGCAGTTTACCTAATAAATAATAATCCATCACTTTTCGCGCAATCGGTCCCGCAGCAGAGCCACCATGCCCACCATTTTCTACAATCACTGCAAGCGCAATTTGTGGGTCTTCAGCGGGGGCAAAAGCCACAAATAAAGCATGGTCGCGGTGGCGCTCGTTGATTAGTTTCTCATTATATTTTTCATTTTGTTTAATGCCAATCACTTGCGCTGTGCCTGTTTTTGCTGCGATGCTATAGCCTGCATTGGCACCTACACTGGCGGCGGTACCCCCTGGCAGCGTTACGTCTATCATGCCTAGGTTCACAATTTCTAAATTGGCTTTATCCAAAGTAATCCTATCGCTCACAATAGCTGGTGTTGGTGTGGCGACCAGTGTTTTGGCATCTACTGCGGCAGAGACTAAGCGCGGGCGCATGGCCACGCCCTTGTTGGCTAAAATTGCTGTCGCTTGTGCCAGTTGCATTGGTGTTGTTAGGGTGTAGCCTTGACCAATGCCAACAATCACCGTTTCACCCATATACCAAGGCTGTTTAAAACGGCGTTGTTTCCATTCAGGCGTGGGCAATAATCCGCCGACTTCACCTGCGATATCAATGCCACTTTTTTTGCCAAAGCCAAAATGTCGCACAAAATCAGTGAGTCTTTCAATACCAAGCTCCACAGCCAAACCATAGAAAAATGTATCGCACGAAATGGTAATGGCTTTACGCATATCCACGTTGCCATGCCCACCCGGTTTCCAATCGCGGTAACGGTGGCGGCTATTGGGTAAAGTAAAATAACCAGCATCGCTGATACTGTAAGGCGGTTTGCGTTTACCAGCTTCTAACCCCGCCAGTGCCACAAATGGTTTAAAGGTGGATCCAGGTGGATAGACACCGCGTAACGGGCGATTAATCAGTGGTCTATCTAGCGATTCATTCAGCAATTTCCAGTTTTCAACATCAATACCATTCACAAATAAATTGGAATCAAACGTCGGCATACTGACAAATGCTAGCACTTCGCCCGTGCTAGGTTTAATTGCCACCAGCGCACCACGACGTTCACCAAACGCGGTTTCGGCAATTTCTTGCAATTTACTATCAGCAGACAGTACCAAGTTATTGCCAGGAATCGGTGCTACACTAGATAATACACGCACCGCTCTGCCATCGGCGTCAATTTCTACTTGCTGAAAGCCCGTAGTGCCATGAAGCTCTGACTCGTAAGATTGCTCAACCCCGCTTTTGCCAATATGGTCAGTGCCTTTGTAATTAGAAAGTACATCAGTTTCAGCCAGTTTTATTAGGTCTTTGTCATTGATGCGACCGATGTAACCCACCATGTGCGCGCCCTGTTTTCCCAAAGGGTAATGCCTAAACAGGCGAGATTTAAGTTCGACACCAGGGAAGCGAAAGCGATTAACAGCAAATTTGGCTGCTTCAATTTCATTTAAATGGGTGCGTAATGGAATACTTTCAAAGGTGCGGCTTTCAGCTTTTTGTTTTTTAAAGCGCTTTAAGTCAACAGGGCTTACTTCTACTAGTGGTCTAATTTCCTCAATCGTTGCATCTAAATTTTCTACTTTTGAGGGGGTGATTTCTAAGGTATAGACAAAAAAATTGTGGGCCAGTACTACGCCTTTTCTATCCGTAACTAGACCGCGGTTAGGCGCAATCGGCACGACAGAGATGCGATTGCTTTCAGCTAGGGTTTGGTAGTAATCATAGCGATTAATCTGTAAAAAATAGAAGCGAGAAGCCAATATACCAAAACCAACAAGCACCAGCACGCCAAGCACAGCAAGCCTTAATTTAAAATTATGCAGCTCGTTTTGGTAATTTTTAAGTTCGCGACTGGATGATTTCATTGCCATTTAATAAGGTTATTGCTTGGTTCTTGGTCGCGTTAAGCCACCAAAAATCACTATCATCATTTGCCATAATATGAGGCTTGTCAGAATCGGCCATAAATAATGCCAACCAGGATTTTCATCGCCTGCAAATAACTTTAATAACAACATCAACACGCGTTCTATTGTTAATAAAGCAATCACATAGCCAGCCAGTTGCCATGTATTAAACAACACCAATCTACGTTGATAGCTTAGGGCGATAAAAGCAGTGATAGTAAAGCTTAATGCGTGCTGACCAAGCAAGCTACCTGTGGCTAAATCTACCAACAAGCCTGCAACCCAAGCTGTGCCTACGTTGCACAAGTTGGGTGCGCGTAGTAGCCAATACAGCACCGCCACCAGCACGAAATCAGGGCGAAATATGATGCCTTGACCCACCCAAGGGAATAACTGGCACAGCAATGCAACGAGCAGCGTGAAGTAAATGCTCACTATGTTAGTGTGGCGCATTAATATTGGCTTTCGGCTTGGTTTGTACTTTGGTCTGAGGTTTTGAATTATCCTTAGCTACTTTTGCTTCTTGTGTTATTTTTTCTTCAATTGGCGCAGTGTCTTTAGCATCAGGCAGCGCGAGCAATAATAATTGCAAATGATTGGTCACTTCGGCCACGGGCGTGCAAACAATTTTAGCAAATGGCGATTCTGGGTTTTGTAAAATCTGGCTGACAGTGGCCACGGCTAAGCCTGCAGGGTAAACCCCATCAATGCCAGAAGTCACCAGTTTGTCGCCCACTTTAATATCCACGTTAGTGGGCAGATAGGGGATATCCAGCGTATTATTGTCCCCACCAAAAGCGATGGCGCGCAGTTGGTTGCGCTCAATCTGAATTGGGATTGACAGTTCTTTGTCGGTAATTAAGGTGACCTCAGAAGTGAATGGGTAGACACGAGTGACTTGGCCGATAACACCTTTAGAATCCACTACCGCTTGGCCAGCTTTAACGCTATGTTGACTGCCACGATTTACCACCACGATGCGGGTAAATGGGTCCCGCCCCATGTGAGAAATTTCACCCAAAATAGCATTTGGCTGCAGCGGCATATCGCCATTGAGCAAGCTGCGCAAATGCACATTTTCTGCTTTGATGGTGCTTAAGCGCTGCAACATCACTTTGTGCTCAAACGCCTGTTGCTTAAGCACATAATTTTCTTGTACTAGTTCGTTATGTACCGAGAAGTATTTTTTGATGTCGCGATACCACTCACTGGGCGCATTGGCGACCACCTCTAGCGGGTGTAATGCAGCAATAAAACCTTGGCGTATGTGTGATAGGTAGTTGAGTCGTGCATCTACCGCCATAAAAACAATAGACAGAGCACAAAAAAATACCATGCGAGAAAAGGCATTTGCGCCACGGACAAAAAAAGCAGGGGTTTGTTGGGCTTCTAGATTTTGATGTACGCCTTTAAGCATGCCAAGGGAATGAAGTAAGTGCTAACAATTGCGACTTACTCATGTGCAAACACGTTACCCAGCTTGTCCATTTCTTCTAGCGCACGACCACAACCACGCGCTACGCAAGTCAGTGGATCTTCCGCAACAATCACTGGTAAACCAGTTTCTTCTACTAATAAACGGTCTAAATCTCGCAGTAATGCACCGCCACCTGTTAGCACCATGCCTTTTTCGGCAATATCAGCACCCAACTCAGGTGGTGTTTGCTCCAGTGCGGATTTAACTGCACCCACGATGGCATTCAATGGCTCAGTTAATGCCTCTAAAATTTCGTTGCTGGATATTGTAAATTTACGTGGCAAACCTTCTGCCAAGTTACGGCCAGTCACTTCCATTTCTAACACTTCGCTGCCTGGGAATGCTGAGCCAATTTTCTTTTTAATCGCCTCAGCAGTAGGCTCGGAAATTTGCATGCCGTAATTACGGCGAATGTAATCAATAATCGCTTGGTCAAATTTATCACCACCTACGCGCTCACTTTTGGCATACACAATGCCGCCTAGCGAAATCACGCCGACTTCAGTGGTGCCGCCACCAATATCCACCACCATGCTACCTGTGGCCTCTGCTACCGGCATATCAGCGCCAATCGCTGCTGCCATTGGCTCTTCAATTAAAAACACTTGTTTAGCACCTGCACGTTCAGCAGACTCTTTAATGGCACGGCGCTCTACTTGTGTGGAACCTACTGGCACACAAATAATAATGCGCGGACTAGGCGAAAACCAGCGTGATTCGTGTACCTTCCGAATGAAATATTTGAGCATTTGCTCGGTGATAGTGAAGTCAGCAATTACGCCATCTTTCATCGGGCGAATGGCTTGGATATTTGCTGGTGCGCGGCCTAACATACCTTTGGCATCTGCACCTACAGCTAGTAATACTTTTTTACCGCCAGGACCGCCTTCAGTACGAATCGCGACCACTGAAGGTTCATCTAATACGATACCTCTGCCACGTGCGTAAATCAGGGTATTAGCAGTGCCTAAATCGATGGCTAAATCATTAGAAAAGTAACTATTTATAAAACCGAACATATTGTTTTATCCTATGCTTTGCGCAAACGTTTACATGACTTGTGGTGAGTACTAAAGCCACGCTTTAAAATCAAGGTATAATAACTTATATTGTGGCTAAAATTAAGTATTGTGGCTAAAATTTAGTCACATTTACATATTGTTACAAACAAAAAATATCCAATAATCATCGAATTTATTTTATGGCACTCAACATCTCCGATATAAAGCGCATTGCACATTTGGCGCGACTTGAAATTAGTGAGCAAGAAGCCACGCAAACGCTCACCAAGCTCACTGGAATTCTTGGCCTAATCGAGCAAATGCAAGCGGTGGATACGACAGGCATTACACCAATGTCTCATTCGCAAGATGTGGTACAAAGATTGCGCGAAGACGTAGTGACCCAAACCAATATGCGTGAGGCGTTTCAAGTTAATGCACCTAAAATTGGTAACGGCTCGGTGGAAAAGGCTGTCGAAGGTGGTTTATATTTAGTGCCACAAGTGATTGAATAGAAAAGTAATATGATTAAC
Organism: Pseudomonadota bacterium; assembly: GCA_020053735.1. Lineage (GTDB taxonomy): Bacteria > Pseudomonadota > Gammaproteobacteria > Burkholderiales > Methylophilaceae > Methylotenera_A. Next base: position 505,107 of record JAGVMP010000011.1, on the reverse strand, counting down.
AACAGTTTAAAACAGCTTGGCCACATGCTGGCTAGCAAGCAAATTTCCAGCGTAGAAATGACACAAACGTTTCTAGATCGCATCGCAAAATATAACCCCAGTATTAATGCTTATATTGCGTTAGATAATGAAAAAACGTTGGCACAAGCCAAAGCTGCTGATGTAAGAATTTCTAACGGGTCAGCGGAACCGCTGACAGGAATCCCATTTGCACAAAAAGATATTTTTTGTGCAAAAGATTGGCCAACTACGTGTGGATCGAAGATGCTGGCTAATTTTGTTGCGCCTTATGACGCGCATGTAATTTCCCAATTTGATGCAGCAGGTGCGGTGAATCTGGGCAAAACTAATATGGATGAATTCGCCATGGGTTCATCCAATGAAACCAGTTATTTTGGTGGCGTTAAAAATCCGTGGGATGTTGACCGCGTACCAGGTGGTAGTAGTGGCGGTAGTGCGGCAGCAGTTGCTGCGAGGTTGTGCGCGGCAGCAACTGGCACTGATACTGGCGGGTCTATACGGCAACCTGCCTCACTGTGTGGTTTTACAGGTTTAAAACCCACATACGGGTTGGTGTCGCGTTACGGCATGATTGCGTTTGCTTCCAGCCTTGACCAAGCTGGCCCAATGGCTAAAAGTGCAGAAGATTGCGCCTTAATGATGAACGTGATGGTAGGATTTGATGCGCGTGATTCCACCAGTTTGAATCGCCCTAAAGAGGACTACACGCGTGGCTTAGCGAATATGCAGGGCGCACAGCCATTAAAGGGTTTGCGTATCGGCTTGCCAAAAGAGTACTTTGCCGATGGTCTAGATGCCAATGTTGGTGCGGTTGTGCAGGCGGCCATCAATGAATATAAAAAACTGGGTGCAGAAACAGTAGACATTTCATTGCCTAATAGCCAACTGTCGATTCCTGTGTATTACGTACTTGCCCCTGCTGAAGCCAGCTCAAATCTATCGCGCTACGACGGCGTGCGTTATGGTCACCGCGCAGCAGAGTATGACGACTTAATGGACATGTACATGAAATCACGCGCGGAAGGGTTTGGTGCAGAAGTAAAACGCCGCATATTGATTGGGACTTATGTATTAAGCGCGGGTTATTACGATGCCTATTACCTCAAAGCGCAGCAAATTCGCCGTTTAATTGCCGATGATTTTACCCAGGCATTTAAACAATGCGACATTATCATGGGCCCAACGGCACCTTCTACCGCATTTAAAGCTGGCGAAAAAGCCGATGATCCAGTCGCGATGTATCTGCAAGATGTGTATACCATTGCCACCAATTTGGCAGGCTTGCCAGGGATGAGTATTCCAGCAGGTTTTAGTAATGGCTTGCCTGTTGGCTTGCAATTAATGGGTAATTATTTTGATGAAGCGCGCATGTTAGACGTTGCGCACGCGTATCAACAAGTGACAGATTGGCATACGTACATGCCCAAGGAGTTGCATGAGTCATAAGACCGAAATCATTCAGGGAGACTGCGCTGAAGTCTTGAAATCCTTTGCAGATAATAGCTTTGATTTGATTGTTACATCTCCGCCTTATGCTGACCGTCGAGCTCAGACTTATGGTGGCGTGAAGCCAGAACAATATGTCGAGTGGTTTCTACCTCGTTCCGAGCAATTTTTGCGAGTGCTTAAGCCAGCAGGATCATTCGTTCTTAACATTAAAGAAAAAGCAGAGAATGGCGAGCGGCATACTTACGTTCTTGAATTGATTTTGGCTTTACGTAAACAGGGTTGGTATTGGACGGACGAGTATATCTGGCATAAGAAAAATTCTTACCCGGGTAAATGGCCAAATCGATTTCGAGATTCTTGGGAACGCTGTTTGCACTTTACCAAATCTCGTAAATTCAAAATGAATCAAGAAGCAGTCATGGTGCCAATGGGAGATTGGGCGGAAACCAGACTCAAATCGTTAGGCAAAAACGATGTGGTGCGTTATGACTCTCAGGTAGGTAGTGGTTTTGGGAAAAACATTGCTAACTGGGCTGAGCGCACGATGGCTTACCCGACAAATGTTTTGCATTTTGCAACAGAGTGCGGCAATAAAAATCATAGCGCTGCTTTCCCTAAAGCCTTACCTGAATGGTTTATCAAACTATTCACCGACGAGGGTGATTGGGTTTTAGACCCATTTGTTGGTTCTGGCACGAGCGTAGAGGTCGCCAAAAAATTAGCTAGGAATGCAGTTGGGATAGATGTTTTAGCAGAATACTGCGAAATGGCGCGTGATAAAGTTGAAGATAAGCAGTTAGCCTTGTTACAGAAACGAGCTAAATATGGGGTGACGCATGAAAGCTGAAATTACTAAATTCATTGAGGAGAATATCCCCGCTTTTCATCAACGCCGATTGGAAAGTCTAGAAAGTCTCAAGCTGGACAACGTATTACTACGTAAAAATCCTTATTTATTTAAAGCAAAAGATATTAATACCGCTGCTGAATTAGTAAGCAAGATTTTGGATGCATATTTGTCATCACAGGAGGAGACCATTTTTGGAGCCTTCCTGGAGAACGTCGCAGTTTATGCATGCAGCCTTGCTTGTGGCGGACGCAAATCCAGCACGGAGGGAATTGACCTAGAATTTGACTTGGACGGAGCGCGCTATATCCTTGCAATCAAGTCAGGGCCCAAATGGGGCAACAGTAGTCAAATTAATAAGATGAAAGACAATTTTCGCAAAGCTAAAGTGATTTTGCGACAAAATGGTACTGTGAAAAATGTCGTAGCAGTGAATGGTTGTTGTTACGGGCGAGATAACAAGCCTGACAAAGGTGATTATTTTAAATATTGCGGCGAAAGATTCTGGACGCTTGTCAGTAAGGACAGCCAGCTTTATCTAGACCTAATCGAACCCTTAGGATACAAGGCAAAACAGCGTAACGAAGCCTTTTTAATCGAATACGATAAGGCAACTAACCGCTTTACCAAGTTATTTTTGGAAGAATATTGCCTTCCTGACGGAAGTGTTAATTGGGAAAAGATTGTAAGGTTCAACTCGTCGCAGCTTAAACCAACTAAGCCTCGTGCTGCCAAAAAAAGCAAGAAAGAAAACTCTTAATGGAATGGGAAGTCGTTATTGGGTTAGAAACCCATACCCAATTAAAGACCAACACTAAAATTTTTAGTGGGGCATCGATAAAATACGGTGCAGAGCCAAATACACAGGCAGATGAAGTGAGTATTGCGCTACCAGGCGTGTTGCCAGTATTAAACAAGCAAGCAGTGGAATGTGCCATTAAGTTTGGTTTGGCCATCAATGCCGACATCCCAGCACGCTCAGTATTTAGTCGCAAAAATTACTTTTACCCAGATTTACCAAAAGGCTATCAAATTAGCCAGTTTGAGCTACCGGTAGTGGGCAAAGGTGCGGTGACGATTCAAGTGCCCGCCAACGGCAAAAAAGCCGCTTATGAAAAAGTAATTAATATCACCCGTGCGCATTTGGAAGAGGATGCAGGCAAGTCAGTACATGGCGCTGTAGAAGGCATGAGCGGTATTGATTTAAACCGCGCTGGTACACCATTGCTAGAAATTGTGACTGAGCCTGACATGCGTAGCGCTGCAGAAGCAGTTGCCTATGCCAAAAAGTTACATGAACTTGTGCAGTGGATCGACATTTGCGATGGCAATATGCAAGAAGGTAGTTTTAGGTGTGATGTCAACGTGTCGGTGCGACCAAAAGGCCAAGAAAAATTTGGCACACGCCGCGAGATTAAAAATCTCAACTCATTCAAGTTTATGACGCAAGCGATTGAATATGAAACCCGCTGGCAAATTGAAACGCTTGAAGATGGCGGCACAATTCAACAGGCAACGGTGTTGTTCAATCCAGATACGGGCGAAACGCGCGCGATGCGCTCTAAAGAAGAAGCCAACGATTACCGCTATTTTCCCGACCCCGATTTACTACCGTTAGAAGTCACAGCGGCTGATAAGGCTCGCGTCAAAGCTACTATGCCAATACTCCCAAATTCATTGATTGCGCGATTTAAGATTTTTCAGCCGATTCGAGATGCCCAAGATGACTCCGATTTAGATGCATCATTGGAAATTACCCTTCGTAAAACTTTGCGCAAGATTACATTAAGAAATACATATAGTCTTCCAGATGATATAGCGGAGGCAATTGGTAGCAATCTAGCAACTTCGGAATATTTTATTGAGTGTGTTGATGACGGAGCTGATTCTGTAATGGCTGCAAATTGGATTATGGGTGGATTAGCAGCTAGATTAAACTCAGAAGATGTGTCTATTGAAAACTCACCAATTTCACCTCTACAACTGGCGCAATTGCTCAAACGCATTAGCGACAGCACCATCTCAAATAATGCTGCTAAACAAGTATTTGAAGCAATGTGGTCAGGCGAAGGTGAAGTTGACACGATTATCGCAGTTAAAGGCTTAAAACAAGAATCGGACAGCGGCGCGATTGAAGCAATCATCGATGAAGTTTTAAAAGCCAACCCTGCCATGGTGGAAGAGTTTAAAGCCGGTAAAGAAAAAGCGTTTAATGCGCTGGTGGGTCAGGCGATGAAGGCGTCCAAAGGCAAAGCTAACCCCGCGCAAGTGAATGAGATTTTAAAGAAAAAACTGAGTTAGCTTGTTACACCAAGCCTAAGGCTGAGTGGTCATCGTAGCTGCCATGCTATTGGCTTTTATCGCGTTGGTGCCAGCGGTTTCTTTGCTGGCAGGGCTAGAGTCTGTGCCAGCATTGGCTTGTGGCGCTGCTTGCAGCGTAGGTTGTTTTAATGCAATAAAGCGTACTTTCTCTTCGGTATAACGCGTGTTAGTGGCTGCCATGCTCAATTTGCGCTGCGCCATTTGTTTGTCGATGTTGGCTATTTCTGATTTAGACAATTTCAATTCATCAGTTAAGTAAGCAGGTAAAGGTTTTTTGCGTGCTTTAAAACCATCAGCCAATTTGTTATTACGCGCTGTTCTATTGGTGATGTTAATTTTTTGTTGCGTTAACGCTTGTAAAGCCGCTTTATCTAATTCTAAATTACGCTCTTTTGCCAAATCAATTTCTTCTGCTTTGGTGTAAGAGGCTAGCAAGATTTTATCTTTGCGTTCTTGCGCTAATTTTTGTTGGTCTTGTAAATCATTCGATTTATTGGCGGTGACGTTCTTTTTAACCACCATACCTTGTGTGTTCATTTCGGAATTATTACGCCCAGCATCGCTGGCAGGCAATTTATCGCCATATTGCGTCACGCCCTTGCTATCCACCCACTTTACAATTTTTTTGCCTTCAGCAGCGGCCATGTTAGACATTGCTAACAGACTGAAAATAATAATAAACCCTATTTTATGCATATAACTGACCCATTAATTATGTCACGCCATACCGTTGGCGATATAGCTTAATGTTAAGCAAATGGTGTGCCATATCTTGTTGATTTGATGCGTATTCTAGCAAGTCGCTTAAATTGGCGATGCTACAAACGGGTAAATGATAGCTCGCTTGCACCTCTTGAACAGCCGACAGCTCGCCCAACCCTTTCTCTTGCCTATCCAGTGCAATCGCCACACCACAAGCATAGGCGCCATGTTGTGCAATTAATTCAATCGATTCGCGCACAGAGGTGCCTGCTGAAATGACGTCATCTATGATGAGCACGCGACCTTGCAGCGGCGCGCCTACAATCATTCCTCCTTCACCGTGGTCTTTGGCTTCTTTACGGTTGTAAGCATACGGGTAATTGTGACCAATTTTGGCAAACGCGATAGCAATACTGGCCGCTAACGTAATGCCTTTGTAAGCAGGGCCGTATAACATATCAAATTGGATGCCTGACTTTTGAATAGTTTCGGCGTAGAATTCGCCTAACTTTAGCAGGCTGACACCATCGTTAAATAACCCAGCGTTAAAGAAATACGGGCTTAAGCGACCAGCTTTGGTTTTAAATTCGCCAAATTTAAGCACCTGTTTTTGAATGGCGAAAGCAATAAAATCTTGGCTAATATTAGACATCATAGTTTGAAATGAAAGTAAATAATGCGCATTATAACGGCTAATTTAAATGGCATACGCTCTGCAGCTAACAAAGGTTTTTTTGCATGGTTGCAAACGACGCAAGCCGATGTGGTGTGCTTGCAAGAACTTAAGGCGCAAGCCGCGGATATGACCGCTGAAATGTTAGCACCAGCAGGCTACTATGGCTATTTTCATTATGCCGAAAAAAAAGGTTATAGCGGTGTCGGTATTTACACTAAAGCTAAGCCAGATGCAGTAATTGTCGGTACGGGGATTGCTGATGTTGATAGCGAAGGTCGCTATATTGAAGCAAGTTTTGGCAATTTGAGCGTAATTTCGCTGTATTTGCCCAGTGGCTCAAGTGGCGAAGAGCGACAGACATTTAAGTTTAGCGTGATGGCGCGCCTGCAACCGCATTTAGACGCACTGGCAAACAGTGGCCGTGAGGTGGTTATTTGTGGCGATTGGAATATTGCGCACCAAGAAATTGATTTGAAGAATTACAAAGGCAACCGTAAAAACTCTGGCTTCTTGCCCGAAGAGCGTGCTTGGTTGAGTGATTTATTTAGCCGCGTAGGTTGGGTAGATGTATATCGCCAATTGCATCCTGACACCACCGATGATTGCTACACATGGTGGAGCAATCGCGGCGCGGCTTATGAAAAAAATGTTGGTTGGCGTATTGATTACCAAATTGCAACGCCAAATATGCAAAAAAAAGCTTTTCAGTCAACCATTTACAAACAAGAGCGTTTTAGTGATCACGCACCGTTAATTATCGATTATCAATAAGATTATCAGTAAAACAATTTTGCAAAGACACTCTCAAAAAACCCCAGCTGTATGCATGTCGTTTCTGTTATTTGCCATGTTGCAAATTGCAACTAGCAATGCGCGTGCAGGTGGTCTGGTTGGACAAACGCCTTCATACCCTAATTCGAGCCCCAACTCTAGCCTTAATATTAGCGATGCATATTCTGATATCGACATGCGGCTGCGCTTAGCTACCAAAACCAGTGCCAGCGCTTGTGCAGCAGTTCAGTGTGATGAAAACCTTGTTTTTGATACTCGTGTTGTTGCGATAGGCCGCAATCTCAGCAAAGCGGCTTTACAGTTATATCCGCAACAAGAAAAATTGATTCGGCGCATGGTGTTTTCAGTGGCAGATAAGCAAGAGGCGGGTACCGCATCAAACAATAAAGGCCAGATTGTCGTGTTGCGTGGTGTGCAAGACTTACATTTGAGTGATGACGCGCTGGGTTTTGTGGTTGCACGTGAAATGGCGCATGTCATGGCAGGCCATCACGCTACTAATACTTCTACTAAACTTATTATTTCTGCACTGGTTAGCGTGCTGTTCCCCGCAGTGGCGATTATTGGCGCCTCTAGCGCGGCTGCGCAGGCCAGTACTGCCACTACGCTGCTTACTAGCGCTGCTTCGACAGCAACTTCGATGGTGGGCAGTGAAGTGGTGATGGCTAAAATGAAACCAACGCAACTTAGTCAAGCCGATGAGATCGCGCGTACCATCATGGAGAAGGCCGAGTGGGATATGCGTTCAGTAGAAAGTGTTCTAACGCAAGATGAGCCGCCACAAGGCGCATGGATGCTTGACCTACAAGCAAGTCGCTATACTTTGCAGGCCATGATTGAAAAGGAAGATGCTGAAGTTGTACTTTTAGCAGATGAAGATATAGATTTAACACAAGAAGTTGCTATCAATGCTGTAGAAGCTAGTGATGAAATAAGTCTCGACACTGATGCTGACGTAAGCATATTGCCGCTGTATGAAGCTGCCACAGAATAAAGCTTGTGCCCGCTTTAAAACTCTTATGCTGTAAATTTAAAAATTCTTGTAGGGATTATTTCTTAGTGCTGACCAAGGGCTGCGGCACAAAACTTTAACGCTAAGCTTTGTAAAATCTCCCCTGTTTGGCTGTTTTGCACAAACATCACTGCGCCCATGTTTTCAAACTTATAGCCACGTTTTGCCCATTCAGGACTTAAGGTGAAGTTTTTGCTAAATTCGTTTTGATTATTGATTTGGTAGGCACCAAATAATTCGCGCACCACATAATCATGCTTCAACTCACGGCCACTGTTCTCCCCCGCTTTTACTTGGCTGACTAATTTATTTTCATAAATTGCCACAAATACATCTGTATCTTTAATTTTATTCTGGGCATCTGCAGAGTTGGTAAGTTGCGCAGTGGTTTTTAGTATGATTTTGCCGTTCTCTTGCACTGCATCTAAGCTTAAATTGGCGCGTGAAGCTATTTTTTGAGAGGCCGTGACACTTTGGTTTAGGCGCGAGTTATCCCAGCCTTTAAAATCGCGTCCATTTATCACGAATTGTGGCGTATACACAAAACCAGCGCCGCCAAATGCGGCAATTTTGCGTTGGCGGTCACTGTATTCGGCTTTGGAAAATTTGTCTTTCCAACCAATATAGTCCCAATAATCTACATGAAATGCCAGCGGCGTGACTTTGTCAGTGATAATGCCGCTTAGCCATTTATCGGCAGGCGGGCAGCTACTACAGCCTTCACTGGTATAAAGCTCTAATAATGGCACGGTGGTAGCGCCGCTTTTGGCAGAACATTCTGCTGCGATAGCATGTTGAGAAACGCTGAATAACAAACCAAACCCGAACAACATTGCGTTACCTTGCAGCATAATAAATTTCCAAGACCAAATAATTATTGATTAGTCGCTGCATTTGTTAAAAGCTTACAGTTTATATACATCACTTATTTACTACATATTTTCACCACAGAGGTGTGCTTTGGTTAGAATGTGACTTTAAAAATTAATTAAAGCAATCACATGCAACAATTACAGCGAATACATCGGCTAGTGGCCATATTGTTGCTTGGCTTCGCCTCAGGTTTGCCGCTGGCGCTCACTGGTCAGGCCATGCAGGCGTGGCTAACTACCGATGGCATTGCGATTGCCACTATTGGTTTTTTAGCTCTAGTTGGCGTGCCTTACACCTTTAAGTTCTTGTGGGCACCGCTGATGGATCGCTTCGAACTGCCTTTGTTTGGACGCAGGCGCGGTTGGCTCGTGCTTACACAATTAATCCTTGCCGCCAGCATTTATTATTTATCCACCGTTTCGTTTGCACTAAAACCAGGTGTGTTTGCTGCAGTTGCGTTGCTGATTGCCTTTTTATCAGCCTCGCAAGATATTGTGGTTGATGCCTATCGCACCGATTTATTGTGTGCGGATGAGCGTGGCATTGGCGCCTCGATGTCGGTGCTGGGTTACCGCATTGGCATGATTGCCTCAGGCGGCATCGCGCTAATTTGGGCGGAACAGTGGCAAAGTTGGGGCAAGGTGTATGCAGCGATGGCGGCCATTATGCTGGGCGTAGCAGTGTTTTCGTTGCTATTTTTGCCCAGTGTAAAAAGTGATGTTAAACCCTTGAATAGTAGTCCTAAACAAGAGTTAGTCGGCTTTTTGGCTATGTTGTTGGGCGTGCTGGCAGGTGTATATCTAGTACGTCTCGCCTTTGTTCTAGTTGGCGTCAATTTGCAGGAAGCCAACAAATGGGTGCAATTAGCGTATGTGATGACAAGCCTGGCTGTGGCGCTGCCACTGGGGTTAAAGGCTGCACAAAAAGCTGGTTTTGCCACACTGAATCAATCACTGGCTAGCTATTTTAGCCAGCAAGGGGCGTGGGCGTTTTTAATATTAATTATTTTATACAAATTGGGCGATGCATTTGCTGGCAGTCTGTTTACACCATTTCTGCTAAAAGGCATGGCGTTTAGCCAAATTGAGGTAGGCATCGTCAATAAAATCATTGGCATTTGGCTCACCATTATTGGTGCGTTCTTAGCAGGCTTGCTGATGATTCGGCTCACTTTATTTCAAGCTTTAATGAGTTTTGGCATATTACAATTGTTATCTAACTTTGGCTTTTACGCGCTGGCTGTTTTGGGCAAAGGCGCATGGGGCAGCTTTATATTGATGCCGTTTGATTTAGGTTTTGTTTCGGTGTTGGAGCCTACGCAAATCGATCGACTATTAATGAGTGCGATTGCATTAGAAAACATCACCAGCGGCATGGGGACGGCAGCGTTTGTGGCCTTGCTGATGAGTTTGTGCAACAACCAGTTTAGTGCCACGCATTATGCGCTACTTTCTGCTTTGGCTGCGGTGGGGCGCATTTATGTCAGCCCAGTGGCAGGCGTTTTATCTGAAAGCTTGGGTTGGCCGAACTTCTTTTTATTCTCGGTGGTGATGGCGGTGCCAAGCGTTGTGATGCTGTGGTGGATGCGCCAGCCTATTAGCCAGTTAAACAAGACTACTTAACCATTTTTTAATTAGCTAGCTTTCAATCGATACATCGCTAAATTACCCAACAGGTTGGGCATAAAACTCACCTCAATGCCATCGGTAATCACTTTGCGCTCTATGACGCTAATTTTGTAATTATTACAAAATTTATCAAAATCGTTAATAGTGCATAAATGCACGTTGGGTGTATCGTACCACTGGTAAGGTAAGTCTTTTGACACTGGCATATGCCCACCACTGGCAATTTGCACACGGTTGCGCCAATAACCAAAATTAGGGAAAGTGACGATTACCTCACGCCCTACACGCAGCATTTCTTTTACGATTTCTTCCGTATTATGCATCGCTTGTAAGGTTTGTGACAGAACAACGGTATCGAACGATTGATTCTCAAAGCCGGATAAACCGTCTTCTAAGTCCATTTGGATGACATTGGTACCATTTTGCAAACAGGCCAGCCAGTTTGTATCATCTTTCTCTACACCGTAACCTTTTATTTCTAGCGAGGTGCGCAAATACGTCAGCAGTTCGCCATCGCCACAACCCAAATCTAGCACTTTACTTCCAAAGCCTACCCATCCTGCAATGATTGCAAAATCTTGACGGTAGGTAGTTGAATTTGTAATATATACATTATTTTTCATGATTCAAGTCTATTGGATCTCAATTTTTTGTAAATATGAACGTAAAATGGTGTGATAATGCGCATCGGGCATTAAAAACGCATCATGACCATGGAGTGCAGTCACCTCGGCATAGCTCACCGTTAGCTCGTTATCAAGTAGCGCTTTAACGATTTCGCGCGAGCGGTCGGGCGAAAAACGCCAATCGCTGGTAAAAGAAACTACTAAAAATTGTGCTTTTACCTTACTTAAGGCTGCAGTTAAATCGCCGCCAAATTCTAAAGCTGGGTCATAATAATCCAGTGCACGCGTCATGCGTAAATAAGTGTTGGCATCAAACTCGCCAGCAAATTTATCGCCTTGATAGCGCAAGTATGATTCCATTTCAAACTCGACATCAAAGCTATATTTGATTTTATCTTTTACCTTACGGCCAAATTTTTCGCCCATGGCATCGTCAGATAAATAGGTTATGTGTCCTAGCATGCGCGCAATACGCAAGCCACGGCGGGGCACCGCGCTATGCGCGTAATAATCGCCCTCGTAAAATTCAGGGTCGGTAATAATGGCCTGGCGTGCAACTTCGTTAAACGCCATATTCTGTGCGGTTAAATTGGGTGCGCTGGCAATGACCAAGGCATGCTTAACTCTATCTGGATAAGCAATCGTCCATTGCAATGCTTGCATGCCGCCCAAACTGCCACCGATGACAGCGGCCAGTGTTTTAATGCCCAGATAATCCAGCAAACGCGCTTGCGAGTTCACCCAATCTTCTACCGTCACAATGGGAAAGCTCGCGCCATAAGGCTTCTTAGATTCTGGATTAATACTCGAAGGGCCGCTACTGCCATGGCAACCAGCCAGGTTGTTTAAGCCAATCACAAAAAACTTATTGGTATCCAGCGCTTTATTAGGGCCAATCAAGTTATCCCACCAACCTGCATTTTTGTCCGTTTCGGCGTATTTGCCGGCTGCGTGGTGATTGCCTGATAGCGCATGACAGATGAGCACGGCATTGCTTTTGCTGGCATTCAGTGTGCCGTAGGTTTCATACACCAAATCAAATTGCGGTAATACTTCACCGTTTTTTAGGGTGAGCGGTTCGCTAAAATGTGCAGTTTGCGGTGCGACGATACCAACGGAATTCAAGGAATTTTCACTCATACGTCAATTATACTATGCCTTTTGAGCCTATGGATTGCGTCGGCCTAAAGGCTCGCAATGACAATGCTTGTCTTTGCGAGCCTAAGGTTTTAACTTGGGCGAAGCAATCCAGTGCATTTGTTAGCAAAGCCTTCCTAACGTCACGCGGTTAATTCCCGCTAAATCTCGGGCATGACTAATCTCATTAAACCCAGCTTGCTTGAATAATGCTGCGACTAGTTCGGCTTGATTATAGCCATGCTCCAGCAGCAGCCAACCATGTAAGTAAAGATATTGCGGCGCTTGGCGGATGATGCGGCGAATATCGTCTAAACCATCTTGCCCTGACGCCAGCGCAGAGATTGGCTCAAAGCGTAAATCGCCTTGGCTTAAATGCGCGTCATTGGCTTCTATATAGGGCGGGTTGCTGACGATAAGATCGAATTTTTGTGTGTTATTTTGCTCGCCTAATGCTGAAAACCAATCACTCAACACAAAATCTACGTTAGATATTTTTAAGCTTTGCGCGTTCTCAATAGCAACATCCAGCGCGGCTTGTGAAGCGTCAAGCGCCAATACACAGGCTTGTGGGCGATGTTTGGCAATGGCTAATGCAATCGCACCTGAGCCTGTGCCTAAATCTAGCACTTTAATTTCGTCATTCCCGCGTAGGCGGGAATCCATTTTTTGGTTTAAATTCAACTCCTGGTTTAAATTCAAATTGGATTCCCGCCTACGCGGGAATGACGGTTCGGAAAAAGTGACGTTTTGAGGAATCTTTGCTAAAGCAGCCTCTACCAAAGTTTCAGTATCGGGCCGCGGTATCAGCGTAGCAGGAGCGACTTTAAGGTTTAATCCGTAAAATTCACGCACACCCAAAATATACGCAATTGGCTCGCCATTTAAACGACGATTAATCAGTGCTCTGTAGGCCGCATGGATATTGGATTCCAGAGGATCGTTTTGATGTGATATTAACCACGCACGATTTACATTTAGTACATGTTGCAGTAGCAATTGTGCTTCTAGTTTTGCAGTTTCTGTTTCAATGCCTTGCGTTTTTAGTTGAGTGGCGGCAAGTGAAAGAGTAGTTTGGATGGATTGGGAGTTGGTCATTTAATTGTGCTAAGAGAGCAGTTTTTTCTGCAACTGTCAGTTTGATTACTTTACAGAAACAAACCAGCCAATAATGGTTAGTACTGCTGAAATTACAGCAATTATTAAACTCAGTTCTACACCATACTTTTTAATGAAGCTTTCCTCATCGCTAAAGCGAATAATCGATGATGGAAGAAGCTTCGCTCTTCCAATATATATAATTGCTAGAGTGATGGTAATTGCTAACCAAGCCGCCACGAAGAGCTTGTTAATTTTTATATCTTTTGGGAGTAATGCGAAAATGATATTTGGAACCCAAGTCAGCAAAAAAAGGTACCATCCTAATGGAGCAGAAACGAGCCAGCTGTACCATATTTTGTGGTTTTGCAGAAATGACAAAACCACTTCGATTGCTCCAGCGCACCAAGCCTCATTATCTCCAGAAACTCTTACTAATGCATGAGAGCTAAGGATGTAGCCAGATCTGATAGAGATACGCCTTGAGCTAGAGTATTCCGATAGAGTTAGCGAGAAATTAGAAGTCTTGCCTTTTAGTTCTGAGTATTGTCTTAGCTCTTCTATGTTATCAAAAACTAGCTCTTCTGAAGGGAGGGTGACACTTAAACGACTGTAGTAGCGGTCACTATCACTATCTTCAAATAGCTTTAAGAGCCTATTCCAAAGAACCTCTAATTCGGCAACATTAACTGAAAAAGCTGGAAGCTTACTTTCACGTTCAACATTTCTTCTCATACAGCCTCCTAATTATAAGTTCGTGGCTAGTTTAATTATCATCACTCAAACTCGCCAGCAAATCAGCTTGATGTTCAGCCATCAGTGCGCCAATCAGTTCGTCCATATCACCTTCAGTAATCGCGTCAATTTTGTATAGCGTCAGGTTGATGCGGTGGTCGGTAATGCGGCCTTGTGGGTAGTTGTAGGTTCTAATTCTCTCGCTACGGTCGCCACTGCCAATCAAACTTTTGCGCTCGCTAGCAATCGCGCTATTTTGCGCATCTACTTGTTTGGCTTTAATGCGCGCGGCTAGCACTTGCATGGCTTGCGCTTTGTTGGCGTGCTGGCTCCGCCCTTCTTGGCATTCCACCACAATGCCCGTGGGTGCATGGGTAATACGTACGGCAGAATCGGTTTTGTTAATGTGCTGGCCGCCAGCGCCACTGGCGCGGTAAGTGTCAATACGAATATCCGCGGGGTTGATGACCACGTCACTCACTTCGTCAGCCTCGGGCAAAATAGCGACTGTACAGGCGGAGGTGTGAATGCGTCCTTGCGTTTCGGTATCGGGTACACGCTGCACGCGGTGGCCACCAGATTCGAATTTGAGTTTTGAATACGCGCCGTAACCCTCAATTTTGGCGATAATTTCTTTGTAGCCGCCGACTTCTGACTCATTGGCTGACATCACTTCGACTTTCCATTTTTGACGCTCAGCGTATCTTGAATACATTCTAAATAAGTCGCCACAAAATAAGCCAGATTCATCACCACCGGTGCCTGCGCGGATTTCTAAAAAGATGTTTTTGTCGTCATTGGGGTCTTTGGGTAGCAGCAGCAATTGTAAAGTCGCTTCTACCTGCTCCAATTTAGCTTTGCCTGCATCAATTTCTTCTTGTGCAAATTCTTTCATGTCAGGGTCGCTCAACATGCTTTGCGCTTCGGCGATATCTTTTTCGGCTTGCTCAAACACGTGGTATTGCTCAACAATCGGTGTAATTTCAGCGTGCTCTTGGGTAATTTTCCGATAATTATCCATGTTGTTGGTGACGCCTTCACTACTCATCAGACGGTTTAATTCTTCTAGGCGCTCGCTGAGGGTGGCGAGTTTTTTTAACATGCTGGGTTTCATTTGGAAATCTCTAAAAAATCAAATTCTGGGCGTATTACAGCGTTGCGCGGTGCTCGCAACCTCGCTGTACAACCCCGTACTATCTCGGTTTCTGCGCTCCGTGCGCCTTGTACTACATCCCACAATTAGCATTTTTAGAAATTTCCTCTTAAATCTTTATCTGATAGAGCTGTTTTAGGATATTTTCTAGCTTGGCATGCTCATCGCCATGGGCAAGATTCAAGGCATGGCTGGGCGCGTGTAAAAACTTGTTGGTGAGCGCGTTGCTTAGGGCTTCCAGCGCTTTTTCGGGCGATTCGCCTTTTTGAATCAGCTTAAGTGCTTTGTCTAATTCTGCTTGGCGCATCGCCTCTGCTTGGTTGCGCAGCGCTTTGATGGTGGGCACGGCATCGCGTTTTTTTAACCATTGCATAAAACTTTCTACACGCGCTTGCACAATCATTTCTGCATTAACGGCAGATTCTTGGCGGTTCAACATGCCATCCGATACCACTTGCGCAAGGTCATCCACCGTATATAGAAATACGTCATCCAAGTTGGCCACTTCTGGCTCAATATCACGCGGCACGGCTAAATCGACCATAAAAACAGGGCGATGGCGACGCTCTTTAATGGCACGCTCTACCATGCCCAAGCCTACAATTGGCAGCTGGCTGGCGGTGCTGGTGATGACAATATCAAACTCAGCAAAATGTGCTGGCAAATCTTGCAGCAAAATGGCTTGCGCGCCTATTTTATCGGCTAAATTTTCACCACGCTCTAAAGTGCGGTTGGCCACCGTCATACTTTTTGGTTTTTGTGCGGCAAAGTGGTCTGCGCACAGCGCAATCATTTCGCCAGCGCCTATAAATAAGACGCGCTGATTGTTAATATCGCCAAAAATACGTTGCGCTAATTTTACTGCCGCCGCCGCCATGCTGATACTGCTGCCACCAATGTCAGTATTGGTGCGTACTTCTTTCGCCACTTCAAACGTGCGCTGAAACAGCTTGTGCAGTAAAGTGCCCAGCGTGCCTGCATCTTGAGCAATTTTGACCGACTGCTTAAATTGCCCCAAAATTTGCGGCTCGCCCAATACCATGCTGTCTAGGCCACTGGCGACGCGAAAAGCGTGCTTAACAGCATCTTGATTGGTCAGTGTGTAGGTATAAGGCTGTACTTGATTCAGGGTGAGTTTGTGATAACTTGCCAACCAGCCAACAATGGGTTCGGCTTGTTGCGATTGCACATAAATTTCGGTGCGGTTACAGGTGGATAAAATAGCCGCTTCCACCGCATTATTGGTGGTTAAATCGTTTAGCGCGTGGCGCAAATTGGCATCAGAAAACGCTACATTCTCGCGAATTGAAATAGGTGCGGTGGTGTGATTTACACCAATCGTATAAAGTTGCATCCGACTATTTTACCAACTCTTTGATGTTGTTAGATAAATAAACGATAATTTGTTGCATAGATGTTGCTAGATAATGAATAAACAATCGGTAATAGTGAGTTGGTGAAGTTGCGGTAAGTCATTTTTGATAAATAGCTTAATGTTAAACAAGGCAGATTTCTAAAAACAGCAAAATGGCGTTAAAATAACGCTTTAGCCATTAATTTAGATGACGGATTAGGAATTATAGCCATGAGTAAAACATACAGAATTGCCCCCAGTATTTTATCAGCCAACTTTGCCAAACTTGGCCAAGAAATTGACGATGTCATTTCATCGGGTACCGATCTTGTGCATTTTGATGTGATGGATAACCATTTCGTACCAAACCTGACCATAGGCCCGCTGGTTTGTGAATCGATTCGTGAAATTGCAGGTAAAGTGGGCGGCATTATCGATGTGCATTTAATGGTAGAGCCTGTAGACCGCATTATTCCTGACTTTGCCAAAGCGGGCGCCAATATTATTACGTTTCACCCAGAAGCTTCAAAACACATTGACCGAAGCCTAAGCATGGTGCGCGATTTGGGCTGTAAATCTGGCTTGGTATTTAACCCAGCTACGCCATTGCATTATTTAGATTATGTGATGGATAAAGTGGACATGATTTTGTTGATGTCGGTGAACCCAGGTTTTGGTGGGCAAAAATTCATTCCATCTACTTTACAAAAACTCAAACAAGCCCGTGCACGTATTGATGCTTACACCAAAGAAACGGGCCGTGAAATTTGGCTAGAGGTAGATGGTGGTGTGAATGCACAAAATATTGCCGAAATTGCCAAAGCGGGTGCAGATACATTTGTGGCTGGTAACGCGATATTTACCCAAGGCAAAGATACGGACAAAAATCGCTACAATACGATTGTGAGCGAGCTGCGCGCATCACTTGCAGCAGTTTAGAAATTTAAATAGAAATTCTCAAGATGAAATTTAGCTTAAGTTGGCGATGGCAAAACAGTTGGCGTTAATGCATTAACGCCCAAATTTGCTTCGCCATTTAAACTAAAAGTAATAACCAAAATATTTGAGGATTTTTTATGTTGTCACCATTAACACACACTGAGTTTAGCGTGCTCGCTAAACAGGGCTATAACCGTATTCCGCTGGTGCTAGAGACGTTTGCCGACCTCGATACGCCACTTTCACTTTACTTAAAACTTGCCAATGCACCGTTTTCTTATTTATTAGAGAGCGTGCAAGGTGGCGAGCGCTTTGGCCGCTACTCCATGATTGGTTTGCCCGCCAAAACGCGTATTCTGGCGCATGGGTTTAAAGTAGAAGTGATTGAAAATAATAAAACAATCGAAACCCACCAAAATACCAATGCCTTAGATTTTGTAAAACAATTTCAAGCACGTTTTAAAATACCACCCGCAAACAACGCAAGCCTGCCGCGATTTACTGGCGGACTAGCCGGCTATTTTGGCTATGAAACTATTCGCTATATTGAAAAGCGTTTGGCAGATACCGGCAAACCAGATGATATCAACACGCCAGATGTACTGTTGATGGTTTCTGAAGAAATTGCGGTGGTGGATAACCTAAGTGGTAAGTTGTATTTTATTGTATACGCCAACCCAAGCGAGGCCAATGCCTACGAAAATGCACAGCAACGTTTAAACGAACTGTTGCAAATGCTGCGCAAAACAGTGGCGATTCCGCAATCATTGCCTGCGGCCAAAACCCAAGCAACATCAGAATTCGGCGAAGATAATTTCAAAGCCGCCGTTAAGCAAGCGCAAAACTATATTTTAGAAGGTGACATCATGCAAGTGGTATTAAGCCAGCGTATGAGCCAGCCATTTAGTGCGTCGCCTTTATCGCTGTATCGCGCATTGCGTAGCTTAAATCCTTCACCGTATATGTTTTATTACGATATGGGCGATCACCATGTGGTAGGTGCTTCACCAGAAATTCTAGTGCGCTTAGACGATGGCGTCGTGACATCGCGCCCCATTGCAGGTACACGCCCACGAGGTAAAACGCGTGAACAAGATTTAGCTTTAGCTGACGAATTATTAGCAGATCCGAAAGAGCGCGCTGAACATGTGCAATTAATGGATTTAGGTCGCAATGATGTGGGACGCGTGGCGCAAACGGGTACAGTTAAAGTAACTGACAATATGATGATAGAGCGTTATTCGCATGTGATGCATATTGTGAGTAACGTAGAAGGTCAGCTTAAATCTGGACTGGACGCGATTGATGTGTTAAAAGCGACATTCCCTGCCGGCACAGTTTCTGGCGCACCAAAAGTACGTGCCATGGAAATTATTGACGAGTTAGAGCCAAGTAAACGTGGTATTTACGCTGGCGCGGTGGGCTATTTAGGGTTCGATGGTGATATGGATGTGGCAATTGCCATTAGAACTGGTGTGATTAAAGATAATATGCTTTATGTGCAAGCCGGGGCTGGCATTGTGGCTGATTCTGTACCACAATCTGAATGGGATGAAACGCAAAACAAAGCCAAGGCGGTGCTACGTGCAGCAGAAATTGTGCAGGCAGGGCTTGATGTCAATCAGTAATGCCAAGCCAGAATCCAAGATAGTATCCATGTACACCTATTAACGCCCCGCAATTATTAACATGCTCACTCCATACAATTCAATCCAAAATTCGAGCCACTATTTGACTATGGTGAAGTTTGTAATCATCGTATTAGCCTACTTTATTACGGCTAAACTTGGGCTGATGGTGCCTTACATGGAATCGGTTGCCACCATGATGTGGCTACCCACTGGTATCGCGGTAGGTGCAATCATGCGTTGGGGCAATATCAGCCTGCCCGCTATTTACCTTGCTGTTGTCATGGTTGAGTATTCCGTAGGCTTACCAATACTCACCTCACTAGCAATTGCCATCACCAATACGGCAGCGCCATACTTGACTGCTTATTTGCTTAAAAAATTGCGATTTAATCATAGTCTGATTCAGCAAAGAGATATTGCCCTGATGATAGGCGCAGCTTTGGTTGGTATGCTGATTTCAGCGACAGGCGGGGTTGTTGCCCTATATTACAGCGGTCTAATCACCGATAACATGGCAAGAATTTGGTTTATCTGGTGGGTAGGCGATACTGTGGGTGTATTGTTGGCATTACCTTTGGTGCTCAATATATCTAAACAAAAGCTGCGTATCAATGCACATCAAATCTATCAGTTATTGGCTTGGTTAGTGGTGTTTATTTTGTGCGAATTGGTGATTACCGCTTTTATGACCAGCTTGAACAAACAATTCATGCTTTCCATATTTCTCATTCTGCCGATATTGATTTGGGCATCGATGAATTTCGGTATTGTCGGTGGTTCACTGGTTGTCATCATGCTATCGGCAATTGCGGTATGGGCCACCTCGCAGGGTTTCGGTGCGTTTTATAGCATCGATGTGCGCGAAGGCATCTTCTCGTTATGGATGTTTATGGTGACATTGGTTGTGATGATGTTGCTGATATCCGTCATGCAGTCTAAAAGAAATCAGGCAGAGGTGGCATTGTTGAACAATGATACTAAATTACGCTCAGTGATTAATGGCGCTTTAGATGGCATTGTGACTATTGACGAAACAGGCGCTTTGGTTGAATTTAACCCTGCTGCTGAGCGTATTTTTGGATACACCAAAGACGAGGTCATGGGTGAGAAGTTATCTGAAGTGATGATCCCTCCCGCCTTGCGTAAAGCGCATGAGACAAAACATCGCGAGTTTGTGCTGACAGGTAAAAAGCATATTTTTGATCGACGCGTAGAACTCACTGGTATGCGCGCAGATGGCACAGAGTTTCCAGTAGAACTCACACTTACCTCGCTAGAGGGCGATGGTAAAAGATTGGTCACTGGTTTTATACGTGATATATCAGCACAGAAAAAAGCACAGCAGGAAATAGAAAATTTTGCTTATTACGATGCACTGACAGGCCTGCCAAATCGACGTCTACTCATCGACCGTTTTCAACATGCAATAGCCACCAGTAAACGTTCCAAAGCTTACTGTGCACTTATTTTTCTGGACTTAGACAATTTCAAGCTGCTTAATGATACTAAAGGACATGATTCAGGTGATCAAGTGCTGATTGAGGTTGCACATAGAATTCAGCGCACGATAAGAGCAGGTGATACTGTAGCGCGCTTGAGTGGTGATGAATTTATCATGATTATTGAAGACCTTGATGTAGACCAAAACATGGCCTACAAGCAGGCGACTGAAGTTGCAAAAAAAATATTGCTGTCACTCAATGAGCCTTGTCAGCTAGAGATGTTTGAATTCCAAGCGGCCGCTAGTCTAGGCCTGGTTTTATTTAATAGTGATGAATTCAGTTTTGAAGACCATCTCAGGCACGCCGATACAGCGATGTATCAATCCAAGCAAGCTGGCCGCAATACATATCGCTTTTATGACCAGGTCACGCAAAGTAATATTGAAAGAAGCTTTGCGATTGAATCGGCTTTACATGACGCACTCAGAAACCATGCGTTTTATCTAAATTTTCAGGGCATTGTTAATGATGACCAAAAAATCGTTGCTGCTGAAACTTTACTAAGATGGACCCATCCTGTGTTGGGCAACATTGGGCCGGATGAGTTTATCCCGATTGCTGAAAAGAACAATCAAATTATCAAAATAGGGCATTGGGTATTGCGCCAAGCGTGTCGGCAGCTTAAAGCATGGGAAAGCTCGCCTGAATTAAGCAAAATCAGGCTTTCGGTCAATATCAGCGCCAAGCAGTTTTTGTATATTCACTTTATTCAAGAGGTGCGCGATATTATTACTGAAACTAGGATAAATCCTGATTTTTTGAAGCTAGAGCTAACAGAAACGGCAGTGATAGATAACATTGAAGATGTGATTAATAAGTTTAATATTTTAAGAGAAATCGGGGTAAGAATCGCCCTAGATGATTTTGGTACAGGAAATTCTGCGTTGGTGTATCTTAAAAAGTTGCCGGTCACGCAAATTAAGATTGATCGATCGTTTGTGAATGATGTGCTGACAGATTCGAATGATGCCGCCATCATACAAATGATATTAGCGATTGGTAAGACCATACAATGCAATATTGTGGCAGAGGGCGTAGAGCGATTAGAGCAGTTTGAGCTTTTGAAAAAACTTGGCTGTCGATTTTTCCAAGGCTTTTACTTTAGTCATCCACTGGGTCTCGAAGAGTTTGAAAACTTAGTAAAATCCACAACTCTAAGTCAAGATTAAATTGAGACTGACCGCACTTGTGCGATATCTGTATGGCCTTGTAGTATTTTAGCAATCCCGTCTTGCTTCAGAGTTCTCATCCCCGCATTGAGTGCGCCGTCTAACAATTCGCTCACTAGTGCGCGTGTTTGAATCAGTCGTTTGATGGATGGGGTAACAACCATTAACTCATGCAAGCCGATACGACCACGGTATCCTGTTTGATTACAAGCATCACAGCCTGTAGCTCGATATAATTTAAATGTATTTTTAGTGGAATACTGAGATTGCCACTGATCTAATATCTCAGTATGCACAAGGCTGGTGTCGTGACAATACTCATGCGCCAAATCCTCAATCTCTGACATTTCGGCATCGTAGGCTTCCTTGCATTGGGGACAAAGTGCTTTCACTAAGCGCTGTGCTAGAACGGCTTGTAGCGCATCCGCGAAGTTAAATGGATCCATCCCTAAATCTAACAACCGCACCACACTCTCTGCTGCGCTATTCGTATGCAAGGTAGACAATACCAAATGTCCCGTCAGTGATGCTTCGATAGCTACTTTGGTGGTCTCTTCATCGCGCATTTCTCCCACCATAATGACATCAGGATCAGCGCGTAGAAAACTGCGCATAGCCGTAGCAAAGGTCCAGCCTATCTTGGTGTTTACTTGTACTTGGCGTAAGCCTTCTTGAGTAATCTCAACGGGGTCTTCCGCAGTCCAAATCTTACGCTCTGGGGAGTTGATATAGCCAAGTAAAGAATGCAGCGTCGTGGTTTTACCGGAACCTGTGGGACCGCAGACCAAGATGAGTCCATAAGGACGTTGCATCAGCTTTTGCAAATCGGCCAATATATTCTGCGCTAAACCAAGCTTTTCAATAGGCAGCGGTTTAGTAGATGCCAGCAAGCGCATGACAATATCTTCTAAACTGTTATTTGTGGGAATAGTAGCGACACGCAATTCGATTTTAGCTGGCCCAAAAAGCTGAAAGTTAATCTTGCCATCTTGGGGTTTGCGACGTTCCGAGATATCTAACTGCGCCATGATTTTGATGCGTGAGATCATGGCATTGCGGGCATTAGCGGGAATCTCAAAATAGGGAATTAAAGTTCCGTCTTTGCGAAATCGTACCCGTGTGTTCTGTTTGCCAGGATAACTTTCGATATGAATATCCGAGACGCCATCTTCATGCGCATCCATAATCATTTTGTTAATCAATTGCACAAGGGTGTTATCCGATTCTGCGATAGTCTCCTTGGGTAAATCCATTTCAACGCTCTCGCCAAATAATTTCTCGTTGAGTGCGCCTGCATCCAGGCTGCCGCTTGCACTTTGATGGAAGGCATAATCATCACCTTTTGAACGCCGGCCAGTAAACTCCATAGGGATTCCAAGGTCATTTTTGGCGTAATATTTACCAATGGCAGATTGAATATCCTCACGCGAGGCCATTGCGGGAACAATTTTTTTCTGAGTAGTAAAGCGCAAATACTCTAATGCTTTTATATCAAGCGGATCCTCCAATGCAACAATCAAGGTAGTTTCATGCAAGCAAAGCGGCATCAGCATGTATTTGCGCGCAATCGGCTCGTTTACTACCCTGATTGCATTGATATCGAAGTTGAATTGGGTAAGCCCAACAAAGGGGATGCCCATTTTTTTTGCCAGCACACCCTTCAGTGTACGTTCGTCAATCACATTCATTTTGACCAATATCTGACCAAGCTGAACATTCCGATTTTCTTTCTGCTTGGCTAGCGCCTCTTCAAGCTGTGTTTGAGTAATCAAATTAAGCTGTAGTAAGGCCTCGCCCAGTTTTAGTATTGGCTGGCTCTCTTGATATTTAATTGCATCATCAAGTTGCTCACTTGAAATGATCTGATGTTGAGCAAGATAATCCCCGATTTTTTGTCTACGTAATTGCTGCTGATGAGATAAGGCGGCGTCTACGTCTGCCCTAGTGGCTAATTTTTCATCAATGAGGATCTCGCCAATCTTCAAGCCAATCTGATAATTCGCAATGGCCTGATGCGGAATAAAGCAACGTACAATTCTTTCATCGGTGCTAGGCAAAAACAGATAGAGACCTATCGTCGAGTTAGAAAAGCCAATGGTTTCGCCATCGATAATTTCTTTGTCAGTAAACTCAACATGGTATGGTTGACGCTCTGATGCAGGGAACAACTCTTCAGCGCGAGATTCAAGTGAGGTGGATTGTTTATCTAAATGTAGCGCTTTAACCAGACGAATGCTTTTGATTTCATCAAGATGAATGGTATGGCTGGCATCGTTATGGGTGGCTAAAAATACGATGCTTGATTCTTCTGCTAGAAATTGAATTAGCTCACCTAGAACTTTAATCCCGTCTCGCATATAAATCAGACAGGTTTCAGATTTTGTTGTATCGCGATTATGTATAAAGCTAAAGTACGGAGGTGTTGGCCATTCGAAAGCAACTTTATTCATATTACCAACTTTCTATTATTTACATCAATTGGCGTGCATACAACTTTATAGTCTTATTACCTATACTTTACAATCTTAATGCGCACATTTTTAATACCTATGGGCTGTTTAAATCTCTATATAATATTTTGATAAATGGAAGTTTATGCTGGGTTGCAGGCGTTGATTAGAAGCGCCAACCAGATTATATGAGTGCCCATTAAGTTTCGATTTTAACGCGAATCAACTATATGGGATAATAAGCAGGTTTTTTTGTAATGCGCTTTTACATGAAATAGAGCTTCAAGAATTAAAACTTAAGGTGATGTCTTTTAACACGATTTCAAAATCAATATAGATAAACTAATATGCTACTGATGATAGATAACTATGATTCTTTCACCTACAACTTGGTCCAGTACCTAGGCGAGTTGGGTCAAGATGTACAGGTGTATAGAAATGATGAAATTGACCTGAAAAAAATTGCTGCGTTAAAACCAGAAAAAATTGTCATCTCTCCAGGGCCATGTACGCCTAACGAAGCAGGGATTAGCTTGGAGCTGATTAACGAATTTGCTGGCAAAATCCCGTTGCTCGGCGTCTGCTTGGGGCATCAAAGCATTGGCCAAGCCTTTGGCGGACACATTATTAAGGCCAAAACATTAATGCATGGTAAAACTTCACTCATTCACCACACTAATCAAGGTGTGTTCAAAGATTTGCCTAATCCCTACACCGCCACTCGCTATCACTCACTGGTGATAGAGCGCGATACCATCCCCGATTGTTTAGAGATTACGGCTTGGACTGACGATGGCGAAATTATGGGTGTGAAGCATAAAACCTTGGCGGTAGAAGGTGTACAGTTTCACCCAGAGTCTATTCTCACCGAACACGGCCACGCGCTTTTAGATAATTTTTTGAAAGCCTACTAACTATTCCCTCGCCCTTTAAGGGAGAGGGTTAGGGAGAGGGTAAAAATGAACTACAAACAAATACTTGAACATTTATTAGCAAGCAATGATTTAAACCATGCCGATATGCTGGCCATCATGCAGCAAGTGATGGGTGGTGAACTGACACCAGCACAAATTGCAGGTTTGGTAGTGGCGTTGCGCGTTAAAGGTGAAAGTGTCGATGAGATTGCCGCAGCTGCAACCGTGATGCGCCAGCTCTCAACCAAAGTAGACATTAGTGATAACACGCATTTAATTGACACTTGTGGCACTGGGGGTGACGGCATTCAAACCTTTAATGTATCCACTGTATCCGCCTTTGTGGCTGCTGCTGCGGGCGCTAAAGTTGCCAAGCACGGCGGGCGCTCAGTATCTTCTACCTGTGGCAGTGCGGATGTATTAGAGGCACTTGGGGTGAATGTCAACTTAACACCAGCACAAGTGGCGAACTGCGTGAATCAAATTGGCATTGGTTTTATGTTTGCGCCCAATCATCACAGCGCCATGAAGCATGCTGCGCCTGTGCGGCGTGAGTTAGGGGTGCGTACTATTTTCAATCTGCTAGGTCCGTTGACTAACCCTGCTTCAGCCAAAAGACAAGTGATGGGTGTATTTAGCAAAGACCTCACTTTAAAGCTGGCAAAAGTATTAAAGAATTTAGGCTCCGAGCATGTGTTAGTGGTGCATGGTGCTGATGGCATGGATGAAATCTCGTTTACGGGTGATACCTTTGTGGCGGAGTTAAAAGACGGCAAAGTACGCGAATACACGCTTAACCCAGCACAATTTGGCTTGAAATTACACGCTTTAAAAAGCATTCGGGTAGAAAATGCCGAGCAATCGAAAGTGATGATTTTGGACGTATTAAACGGCAAATCTAGCGTGGGTAAAAGTAGTGCCGCGCGCGACATTGTGTTGCTAAACGCAGGTGCGGCTATCTATACAGCAGGCCTGCAAGCCAATATCCAAGCGGGTATTGAGCATGCTGCAAAAGTCATTGATAGCGGCGCGGCATTGGCAAAATTAGAAGCACTCGTCAATTTAAGCGCCGCTTGAAATATAACGTGAAGCTCACATTCCCATTAGTATTTATTTTATGCTTACTGGTGGCGTGCAAGCAAAGTGCGCCAGAATCTTTTGCGGCAAATGAGGTAATCGCTAGTGATACAGTCACAAGTGAGGTTGCACAATTTGATAATAGCGCGCTAATAGAAGCGTTTAAGCATAAAAAAAGTGACATCTTTGTTGAGGGTGCGGGAGTGGTAAAAAAGCTGCTAGCTGATGATAATAAAGGTTCGCGTCACCAAAAATTCTTGGTCAGCATTTCGCCTGAGCAAACTCTATTATTTGCACATAATATCGATTTGGCACCACGCGTAGAAAATCTGCAAATTGGTGATGCCGTGGTATTTAAAGGCGAATACGTGTACAACCCAAAAGGCGGTGTGATGCACTGGACGCATCATGATCCTGATGGCAAACAGCAAGGTGGCTGGATCAAACACAACGGAAAAACATACGAATAACGTACCGCTCGCCCTGAGCTAGTCGAAGGGTGGTGGTTCGACAAGCTCACCAAGAACGGTAAATAAACAGACGAAAATTATGAGTGACATATTAGAAAAAATTATTGCAACTAAGCGCCGAGAGCTAAATGCTGCTCTGCAAACCACACCGCTATTGGCTGTCAAGGCATTGGTTGAGAAGCAAGCAAAATCGGGCGATTTTGAGCCAAGAGATTTTATTGGCGCTATTCGTGCAAAAATCACCGCTGGAAAAGCCGCTGTGATAGCAGAAATTAAAAAAGCCAGTCCGTCAAAAGGGGTGATTCGTGCAGATTTTAATCCAGCCGAAATTGCTAAAAGTTATGAAGAAGGCGGCGCAGCGTGTTTGTCAGTACTCACTGACGTAGAATATTTTCAAGGCAGTGCCGAGTATTTAAAACAAGCACGTGCAGCTTGTAATTTACCAGTTCTGCGTAAAGATTTTATGATAGATGCTTACCAAGTCTATGAAGCGCGTGCGATGGGGGCGGACTGTATTTTGCTGATTGCGGCGGCGATTGATTTAGCCAAGATGCGCGAGCTGGAAAAAATTGCCCACGATTTAGGCATGGCGGTATTGGTAGAAGTGCATAATGCCGAAGAATTGGATTTGGCGTTGCAGCTAGAGACGCCATTGTTGGGTATTAATAATCGTAACTTACGCACCTTTGATGTCACGCTTCAAACCACGCTAGATTTGCTTGCGCACATTCCGGCAGGAAAAATTGTGGTGACAGAAAGTGGCATTTTTATCGCAGATGATGTGGCGCTGATGCGCAAAAATGATGTGCATACGTTTTTGGTGGGCGAGGCGTTTATGCGCCAGCCTGACCCTGGCGTGGCACTTAAGGAGGTGTTTTATGGCTAATCCTAAACAGTCCGACAATATGCTGCTGGCCATGCGCCCGCGCCGCATGCGTAAGGATGAATTTTCACGTCGTCTCATGCGCGAAAACGTGCTGACGACCAATGATTTGATTTACCCCGTGTTTGTGTTGGAGGGTGAAAACCGCACCGAAGATGTGAAATCCATGCCAGGCGTGCAACGCCAAAGTATTGATGTGCTACTTAAAACGGCGGGTGAATGCGTTGAATTGGGCATTCCTGCCTTGGCGATTTTCCCCGTCATTGAACAAGCGTATAAAAGCTTGGATGCGGCAGAAGCTTACAATCAAAATGGGCTGGTTCCGCGCACCATTAAAGCCTTGAAAGCAGCTTATCCTGAGCTTGGTATTATCACCGATGTTGCCCTCGACCCCTACACTACGCATGGGCAAGATGGTTTGATTGATAGCACAGGCTATGTACTCAACGATGAGACAGTGAATGTGTTAGCGCAACAAGCGCTGTGCCATGCAGAAGCCGGTGCCGATATTGTCGCGCCAAGCGATATGATGGATGGTCGTATTGGGGCTATTCGGGATGCATTAGAAGAAAGCGGCCATATTCACACCAAAATTTTGGCTTATTCCGCCAAGTATGCATCCAGCTTTTATGGGCCTTTTCGCGATGCGGTTGGTTCTGCCGTTAATCTAAATTCTGGCAACTTAGGCAAAGGCACTAAAGTTAATTACCAGATGGATCCCGCCAATTCAGATGAGGCGATAAAAGAAGTCGCGCTGGATATTGAAGAAGGCGCGGATATGGTGATGGTGAAGCCAGGTTTACCTTATCTGGATATTGTGCGCCGCGTGAAAGAGGAGTTTGGCGTGCCGACGTATGCTTACCAAGTGAGTGGCGAATACGCCATGCTAAAAGCTGCTGCGCAAAACGGCTGGCTGGATGAACAGGCTTGTGTGATGGAAAGTTTGTTGGCGTTTAAACGCGCAGGGGCAGATGGGGTGTTGACGTATTTTGCGATGGATGTGGCGAGATGGTTGAAGTGAAGCCAAACACTCTTGATACCATATTTGCTGCAGTCATTGCGCTAATAACTGTATCCATTGTTATGATTAAAGGCGATGCACTTTACATAGGTCTTTGGTATTACTTTGCAGTGCCTATTGTTATCGTTGGAATCGGCGCAGCTCTACGTGCTAAACCCATGTTTCTTTTTGGTACCTCACTCGCAATCGCTATTACACTCATTTCCTACATGTCAATAAACTGGCGCGCCTCTCGCCCAGAGGGATTGCTCGGGTTAGGTCATCTATTCTCATTACCAGGCGCGGTTGTGGGTATATTTATTGCCGCCATATTGCTCAAGCGTAAGACAACTACAAGCTTATTTGTTGCATTCCTTTTTGGCTTAATTGGCTTACTTAGTGGGTTTTTCGTCAATCATTTAATAGTCTGCAACACGGTTTTATATTGCGGGCAACTTTCGTTTTTTCTTTAATAAATAGTTTGTTATCGTAAGATTCTTTTCGCCTTTAGGCGAGTTTCTTTCTTTTGCTTAGTCAAAAGAAAGAAACCAAAGAAAAGGCTACCCCGCTGCCTTCACACTTTGCTTGCTACTTTAGGGGAATAAAGTCAAAACCATGCGAATGCGGATATGGATTGTCTAATTAACAAATCTCCCAAACTTCGTCATTCTGAGCATAGCGAAGAATCCAGTAGTTTGAATATAGCTAAAAAGTATAGATTCTTCGCTATGCTCAGAATGGCAGTGGTGGAATTATTGGCGGTGGTGGGATTATAATGCGTTGAATTACATTTTTTATTTCTCGCTCCCATGCCTAAACAACCAGCCGTTTATATTCTTGCGAGCAAATACAACGGTACTTTATACATTGGCGTTACCAGCAATTTGCCACAACGTATGGTTCAACATCGAGAAGAAATGGTTGAAGGTTTTAGCAAAAAATATAGTATTAAAATGTTGGTATATTTTGAAATATGTGAAGACATCAGGAGTGCGATTGCACGAGAAAAGTCGCTTAAAGGCATTATGAGAGCCAAGAAAATTGCTTTGATAGAAGCAGCAAACCCTGATTGGGAAGATTTGGTTATGAAACTGGAATTACTTAAACCTTAAAAACTGGATTCTTCGCCTAAATAAAATATTAGGCTCAGAATGACAAATAGTAGATGCCCTGCAAGCCAATATCCATGCGCCTTGCAGGGCACCGATTTTATGCGTTTAAGACCGCAAGGGTCTTGTCCGTGCAATATATGCGCTAAAGCGCATTATTCACACGCCAATAGCGCTTGTAAATCGCTAATATCTGCACGTTCTGCATTGCTGCCATCGACAGTTCTTTTTACTGCAACCCGCATATCATCTACATCAAATACGCTGATTTTTTGCAAGCCAAGTTCGGTTTCTAACGTAAACACCGGCACGGTTTTGCGGACTTTTTCTTTTTTATCTTTGCTGGGTTTATCAGAAACGCGATACGATTTTTCGCTGCTATCAAACGGAATTTGTTGGCTAAGCAAAAATATTTCCACATCTTTTGCGCTATCAGCAAATAGGTGAATATTGGTTTGTGAGAACTTGCCTGCGGTGCCATCTAACACGCTGCCTGTGAGGTGCGGGTTAAAGCGCTCGAACAGTTGCATGGTCATCAGCGCGGCCTTACGTAGTTTTGCTAATTCTAAGGGTTGTTCATCGGCATTGTAAATGTTGTGATATAGCCTGATTTCTTCTTCAATCTCGGCGTTGGTAGGGAGCACGCTATTTTGACTTACGCCTAACTGCCTGCCTGCCTTTTTCTTGGCATAGGCAAAGTCGTGAATGCCATCTTCCGCCATCATACGCGCGGCTTGCTGGGCAATCATTTGCCGAATATGGTCTAGATTTTCTCGTGACATGATTCAACTTCTAAAAATTTAACTTTTTATACGAGCTTAATAGCCAGAGGGGTTCATGATACGTTTTGCAGCATTGGTGCTGCTTGGGGTGCCAGATTTTTTGGGCCGCGCTACTGAATTGGCGTTGCTTGGAGCGCCAACCGATTTGGTAGTTGTTTGCGGGATTAGTTGTGGTTCTGTTTTGACACTTTCACCTTGCAGCTCTGGTAGTGGCTGTGGTGCATGCTCAGGCGGTTTTGGTTGTAGTGGGTTATCTAACATGTTGTCAGGTATGTGTTGCGGGAAGTCGTCAGCCGTAGGGTCTTCCAGTGGTGGTAATATGATTTCGACTTCTGGCGGCGGATTTTCTTGGTAAAAATATTCGTATTCCCCCTCTTCATCTTCACCAATCATAATGCCAAGCAGTGGGTCAATTTTAAGTTGCATGACGCCATCAGGCTGGCTGTAAGGTACGTCTGGTACGCCGCGTAGAGCGGTGGCCATATAGCGTATCCAAATTGGTAATGCGGCCATTCCGCCAGTTTCATTTCTACCTAGCGTGCGTGGCTGGTCGTATCCAATCCAAGTAACTGCGACTTGTTTGGGTGAGTAACCGGCAAACCAAGCATCGATTTGGTTATTGGTGGTGCCCGTTTTGCCGGCTAAGTCTTGGCGACCAAGTTGTTTGGCTCTGGTAGCAGTGCCTCTTGCAACCACGTCCTGCATCATGGAGGTCATGATAAATGCATTGCGGCTATCTATCACACGCGGTGCATCTTTTCTGGCTTGCGGATAATGTTTTTGCTCGATGATATTGCCGTTGCTATCGGTAATTTTGGTAATAATGTGCGGCGTAACGCGGTAGCCACCATTGGCAAACACCGCGTAGCCAGTGGCCATGCCCCAAGGCGTGGCGTTGCCAGCACCAAGTGCCATGGTTAAATAAGCAGGGTGATCTTTACGTGAAAAGCCAAACTTGGTGATGTAATCCTGAGCATAGCGCGGACCAATTTGCTGCAGTAGACGTATTGATACCATGTTTTTAGATTTTACTAAAGCCGATCTCATACGAATTGGCCCATCGTATTGCCTATCAAAGTTTTTTGGTTCCCAATTTTTATTACTACCGTTCTCCTCTGCAGACATGCTAAAAGGTGAGTCATCAAAAATACTAGCGGGAGTGAGGCCTTTTTCAAGTGCCGCTGAATACACAAACGGTTTAAAGCTGGAACCAGGTTGACGCCAAGCTTGCGTCACATGATTAAATTTATTTTTTTTGTAATCAAACCCACCGACCAACGCCGTCACTGCGCCATCTTCTGGATTCATGGCAATCAGCGCAGATTCTACTTTCGGTAGTTCTACAATATGCCATTGGCCATTGCTTTTAATCAGCCGCACCACCGAGCCCACTTTAATTTTGTGATTTTTTGGGTCTTTATCGGCTAGGTTTTTTTGCAACAAACTCAAGCCCGCGTCCGAAATATCTAACTGCTCAGTTTTTTTGGTGAATACTTTGACCAGTTTGGGCGAAACGCTGGTCACGATGGCCGGCATAAAGCCGCCATATTCTTCAATATCTGCCAAAACGTTTTGCATGCCTTCTTCCAGCGAGGTTGCGTTCAACTCACTTAGATTAAGTTGCTTTTCTGGTTTGCCATAGCCTTGGCGGCGCTGGTATTCCAAAATGCCCAGCAAAACTGCACTGTTAGCTGCTTCTTGGTTAGCTTTTTTAATGGTGGTATATACTTTCAAGCCGCTGCTGTATATCGCATCTTGATAGCGCTCATAAAGCATTTGCCGCACAATCTCTGCTACATAATCTGCATCCAAGTCTTTTGAGAGCTTGGAAGATTTAAACTTTAAAGTTTGCTTCATCGCCTCGTTAAATTTAGCCTCATCGATAAAGCCGTAACGCTTCATGTCACGCAAGACTTCATGCTGGCGATTAATGGCACGCTTGGGGTTAACGTATGGATTATATCCGGTCGGAGCCTTGGGTAAGCCCGCCAATAGTGCAGATTCGGCTAGTGTGAGTTTAGATAATGATTTACCAAAATACACTTGCGAAGCTGCAGCAAAACCGTAAGAACGCTGGCCCAAATAAATTTGATTTAAGTAGAGCTCTAAAATTTGATCTTTGCTGAGGGCTCTCTCAATTTTTAACGCCAGTAAAGCCTCTTTTACTTTAGTGACAATGGTACGCCGCCCACCTGGCACGGTGAAAAAGTTTTTTGCCACTTGCATGGTGATGGTGCTGGCACCTTCGTGGCTTTTGCCCGTGATATTGTTTTTAATGGCGCGTAATACACCTTTAGTATCTACACCGCCGTGTGTGTAAAAGCGTCTATCCTCAATCGCCAATACCGCGTCTTTTAAGTTTTGGGGTACTTTTTCAATTTTTACAAACGCCCGCCGCTCCTCACCAAACTCACTAATTAAAGCACCGTCTGCAGAGTACACACGCAGTGGCAATTTGGGCTGGTAATTGGTGAGCGCCTCAAGTGAAGGCAACGTGGGGTAGATAAGGGTTACAGCCAGCGCAGTTAAAGCTGTTAAGGTGATAACCCCCACAACAACAAACAATATAAGAAAATGCCACCATTTTTTTGGGGTCATATATTTACGATTAATTTATGCAATGACTTGGTATTTTAACAGCATATTAAGCTAGCCAATTAACTATCAACAAATAACAATCTAGTAATTATATACACCGGTTACAAGTGTAATAATGATTATATGGACTGTGTTGAAAATGGTACATCTGCAACAAATGTGGTGTATGTGCAAATTTAAAATAAAAATTTGCTTTACAGTGTGATAAGTTGTTGCTAGGATTTAATGTAAATTATCGCTATTGTGCGTAACTAACGAATATTGAAAGAGAATTTTAATTTGAAATTCGATTTTTTTAATGAAAGTACACCCCCATTAATTGGGGTAGACATCAGTACTTCAGCAGTCAAAATGGTAGAGCTTTCTGCTGTTGGCAGGGGCGCATATCGGCTTGAAGCTTATTCTATTGCTGCTATTCCTAAGGACGCCATTACTGATGGCAATGTGGTTGGTTTGGAGCAAGTGTCAGATGCGGTCAAGCTGGCGTGGAAGTTACTAGGCTCACGTGAAAAACGTGCCGCTTTGGCGTTACCCTCGGCAGCAGTTATCACTAAAAAAGTGCTGATGTCGGCAGATTTGCGCGAAGTGGATATGGAGGCACAGGTAGAAGCTGAAGCCAACCAATACATTCCTTTCCCACTGGAGGAAGTCAACATTGACTTTCAAATTATTGGCCCAGCGCCCAATAGTCCTGATGAAGTAGAAGTGTTAATTGCTGCGGCTAGAAAAGAAAAAATTGAAGACCGTGTCGCTGCCGCAGAAGATGCCGGCTTAAAAGTCACGGTGATGGACGTAGATACTTATGCTACAGAGGCAGCCTATAGTTTGGTGGCCAATCAATTGCCCAATGGCGGTAAAGAGCAGACCGTGATGGTGGTTGATATTGGTGCAGTGATGATGCATATAAATGTACTGCATGACAACAAATCAATCTATGTGCGAGAGCAAGCATTTGGTGGCGCGCAATTAACGCAGGAAATTCAACGTCGTTTTGGTCTGTCAGTTGAAGAGGCCGAAATTGCTAAACGTAAAGGCGGCTTGCCTGAGAGTTACGAGAATGAAGTGCTGCAACCTTTTACGCAATCGCTTTCAACAGAAGTTGCGCGTGCCCTACAGTTTTTTACCAGCTCTACCCAATATAACCGTGTTGATCATATTGTGTTGGCAGGCGGCTGCGCAGCGATTCCAGCGGTGGATGTGATGGTGCAAGATCGCACGCAAGTAAACACGATTGTTGCCAACCCCTTTCAAGCGATGTCTGTGGGAACAAAAGTCAAACAGCAACAAGCAAATATAGATGCCCCCGCGCTGATTATTGCGTGTGGTTTAGCGATGCGTGGAGTGGACTAATATGTTGCGTATTAACTTATTACCACATCGTCAAATTAAACGTGCAGAGCGTCAACGCGAATTCGGGCTGATGGCGGTTATGGCAGCAGGTGCGGCTTGTGCTGTGATATTTTTAGGATGGCAATTTTTAGGTGCTCAAAGAGACGCTCAAGTCGAGCGAAATACTCGATTAGAAACTGCCATTGCAGCACTAGATAAAGAAATCGCTGACATTAAAGATTTAAAAGACCAAATTAATAATGTGCTTGAGCGCAAGCAAATTGTAGAAAATTTACAAACTAACCGTAGTCAAGCGGTGGTGATTTTAGATGAGCTCACCCGCCAATTACCTGAAGGCTTATATCTAAAAAGCATTAAACAAACTGGCAACTTGATTACTTTAGAAGGTGTGGCAGACACCAATGCCCGCGTGGCCACATTGGTAAGAAATTTAAGCGTATCAAATTGGATGGAATCGCCAAACTTAGTGGAAATTAAATCGCTAACAGTGAACAACATTAAACAAAATGAATTCACATTAAATGTAAGTCTTAAGGTTCAAAAAGCAGAAGAAGCACCCAAAAAAGTCGGGGCTAAATAATGAAATTAGATGATTTTAATAATATAGATTTTAAAAATGCTGGAAGCTTGCCCATGCCAGTAAAACTGGTGTTGTTAGGCATTTTAGCCATCGTATTAATCGGGCTGGGTTATTGGTTTCTATGGAGTCCAGCGATTGATGATCTTAATCAAGCCAAGGCTAAAGAGCAAGAATTACGTCAAACATTTGTAACCAAAAAGGCACAAGCAATCAAGGTAGATGCTTATAAACAGCAAATGATTGACATTGAAAAAACCTTTGGTGCCTTATTAAAGCAATTACCGGATAAATCGCAAATGGATGGATTGCTTACCGACATTAACCAAGCAGGTTTAGGACGTGGTTTAGAGTTTGATTTATTCAAACCTGGCCAAGAAACTGTGGCAGATTTTTATGCTGAAATGCCAATTCAAATCAAGATTAAAGGCAATTATCATGATGTGGGCGCATTTGCCACGGATATTTCTAAGCTCTCAAGAATTGTAACGTTGAACGACTTAAATATTGCGCCGCTAAATAAAGATACTAAGGATAGCATTCTGACTATGGAAGCGACTGCAAAAACTTATCGCTATTTAGACTCTTCAGAAGTCGCAGCAAAAAAGGCGGCAGAATTGCAGGCTAAGAAAAAATGATGATGCCCAATTTAATGCATTCTAATTCGCTTACGAAAGTGTTACTCATTGCGGCGCTAGTCGGCTTGCTAGCGGCTTGTGGCAGTGGTGAGGGTGATGACCTTGACAAATTTATGGCAACTGCTGCCAATGACATGAGTAAAGGTGTAGAACCACTACCAGAAGTTTTGCCTTATTCACCCTTGCAATATAATGCAGATGGTACTTTGTCCGACCCATTTAAAGCGCGCAAGGCACTGAGTAAAGCTGGCTCGTTGCAGCCAAATACCAATCGTCCTAAAGAGGCACTAGAAGCTTTTCCGTTAGAGAGTTTGATATATGTAGGCTCGTTAAGCAAAAGAAAATCTATTTTTGCGCTGATTAAAACCCCAGATAACACCATACAACAAGTGAAGGTGGGTAACTATGTGGGCCCTAATTTCGGTTTGGTCACGCAAATTAATGAGAGTGAGATTGTGGTAAAAGAAATTGTCCAAGACGACCTGACAGGCGATTGGGTAGAACGTATTGCAAGTATTAATCTGCAAGAATAATGACTGGAATGAACATGACTAATATAATGACTAAATTATTTGCTTTGATGTTGTTGATAAGCACGGGCCTGCTGGGTAACGCCTTCGCGGCAGATGAAGATCAATTTAGCAATAAAATTGAGAATATCGATTTTTCTGCTTTGTCTGGCGGGCGTGTCAGCATCCGTGTGAAATTAAAAGAACCGCTTGCTAACCCCCCTGCTGGCTTTACGCTTAACAACCCTTCTAGAATTGCTTTGGATTTCCCTAATGTTGGAAATGGCTTATCAAAAAGCAATATCCCAAGTGAACAAGGAGCGCTAAAAAGTGTTTCTCTAGCACAAGCAAAAGACCGCACGCGCATGGTACTAAATTTATCTCGTAATGTAGGGTACAACACTGTTTTAAGTGGTAATGATGTGATTATTACCTTGCAAGGAAATGAGGCAGCAACTGCCAGCACCAACACAGAAACGCGTTTTGCAGAATCGCGTGCCATCAGTAATCAAGCGCATGCTATTACAAACGTAGATTTTGCGCGGGGTAAAAATGGAGAAGGTCGTATTATTGTCGATCTATCTGATGCAAATACTGGAATTAACATTAAGCAAAAAGGTAAGTTGCTGACTGTTGATTTCATTAATACCGATGTACCTGCTGAATTGCAACGTCGTTTGAATGTGATTAATTTTAATACACCAGTACTATATGTTGACACGATGAAACAAGGTAAAAACGGTCGCATGGTGATTGAGCCTAAAGGTAATTGGGAGCAATCGGCATATCAGGCAGACAATAAATTTATTATTGATGTGCGTCAGGTGATAGAAGACCCGAATAAATTGGTAAAAGGCAATAAACCTGGCTACTCCGGCGAGAAGCTCTCGCTGAATTTCCAAAATATAGAGGTGCGCTCAGTGTTGCAAGTAATTGCAGACTTCACTGGCCTAAATATTATTACCAGTGATACTGTGACAGGCAACTTAACCTTGCGGTTAAAAGACGTGCCTTGGGATCAAGCCATGGATATTATCATGCAAAATAAAGGGTTGACGATGCGTAAATCTGGCAACGTGATTATGGTGGCGCCTGCGGAAGAAGTGACTGCTAAAGAAAAAGCACAACTAGAAGCAGTCAATGCGATAGAAGATTTGGAGCCATTACGTACTGAGGTTTTTGTGCTGCGTTACCAAAAGGCTGAAGCCTTTAGAAGTATCTTAACAGGTTCAACGGCAGCAGGCTCATCTAGTGGTTCTGCTGGTAGCGCAAATAAGAGCATACTTTCGAAACGCGGTAGTGCGGTGGTAGATCCACGTACTAACACTTTGTTTATACAAGATACCGCTAAGAAGCTGGAAGAAATCCAAGAGATTATTAACAAAACTGACGTTGCTGTGAGACAGGTGATGATTGAGTCACGTTTAGTATTGGCAGACGACAAGTTTGGCAAGAGCTTAGGTGCAAGGTTTGGTGTGCAAAGTGCAACCACACCTGGTGATAATAACTTAAGCATAGGCGGAACACTTCCAACTACGATAGGCAGTACAGGCACTGCAACGGCAAGCACTGGTGGCTTAAACTCCAATTTACCAGTAGCTAACTCATTTGGCAGTATCGCTTTTAGCTTATTTAGGCTTCCTGCAGGCTTGTTACTTAATTTAGAGTTAACTGCTTTAGAGAGAGATCAACGTGGCAAAGTTGTGTCTAGCCCACGTGTCACTACAGCGAATCAGCAAAAAGCAAAAATCGCCTCGGGGACAGAGATTCCATATTTACAAGCTTCTAGTAGCGGAGCCGCTAATGTAGCATTTAAAGAGGCGGTGTTGAGCTTGGAAGTGACACCACAAATTACACCAGATGATAAGATTATCATGGACTTAGAAGTGAAAAAAGAGAAGGTCGGGACAATATTTGCTGGCGTACCTTCAATTGATACGCAAAATGTAGTGACGCAAGTGTTGGTCGCCAATGGTGAGACGGCAGTGCTAGGCGGCATTTATGAGCAAACAGAGCGTAATGATGTAGATAAAGTACCGTTCTTTGGTGATATACCAATTATTGGCAATGTGTTCAAACGCAGAGTTAAGCAAGATGACAAGACAGAGCTACTTATCTTTGTTACCCCAAAAATTATGGATGAAAGTTTAGGGCTAAGATAATTTAAATTTTAGCGTACGCTGACAGAACACACGCTTTGCCTTAAAATGCCTATCATTCATGTGATAGGCATTTTTTATTGTGGTTATAGCTGCAAATAATATTTTTTTTATAGGCTTAATGGGGGCAGGAAAAACCACCATAGGTAAATTGTTAGCCAAGCATTTAGGCAAAGCATTTTATGATACTGACCATGAAATAGAAAAACGCACGGGCGTAAAAATCTCAACCATATTTGAGCTTGAAGGTGAAGCAGGATTCCGTAAGCGTGAAACGGCCATTATTCAGGAGCTTAGCCAGTTAAGCAATATCATTATGGCCACAGGTGGCGGCGCTATACTTGCAGATGAAAACAGGCGGTTGTTAAAAGCTAATGGCACAGTCATTTACTTGCGCGCTAATGTAAACGAACTATGGCACAGGATGCGCAACGACAAACACCGGCCCTTGTTGCAAAATGTAGATGTACGCGCTAAGTTAGAGCAGCTTTATGCTGAACGAAATCCGTTATATACAGAAACAGCAGCGTTAATTTTTGACACAGGTAATCAGCCTGTGGCCAATATTCTGTATCAAATAGAAAAGTCACTAAACCAAATTGAAAAGTCTTTAAATGGGCCAATATAACGGCATGATGCAAACCTTAAATGTAGCACTTGGCGACCGTGCTTATCCTATTCATATTGGGAGCGGTTTAATCCAACAAGCCGAGCTCATTCTTCCGCATTTACAGCGCAAGCAAGTGGCGATTGTTACCAACACTACGGTTGCACCGCTTTATTTGGAAAGACTTGCCAAGCCTTTGCGTGAAGCTGGTGTGGGCGTGATAGAGATTATTCTGCCTGATGGCGAAGCTTACAAGAATAGCGAGACGCTCAACACGATATACGATGCACTCTTACAAAACCGCTGCGAGCGCAGTACCACTTTGATAGCGCTTGGCGGCGGGGTGATTGGCGATTTAACTGGTTATGCGGCCGCTACCTACTTGCGCGGTGTGCCATTTATACAAATTCCTACTACCTTACTTTCGCAAGTGGATTCTAGCGTTGGTGGCAAAACAGGCATTAATCATCCCTTAGGTAAGAACATGATAGGCGCGTTTTACCAACCAAAGCTGGTGCTGGCCGATATTAATACGCTACAAACTTTGCCCAAACGTGAGTTATCTGCTGGCGTTGCTGAGGTGATTAAATATGGCTTAATTCGTGACGTAGATTTTTTTGATTGGCTAGAGACCAATATCCATGGGCTTATGGGACTAGATGAAGCGATAGTTAGTTATGCGATTTACCGCTCTTGTAAAAATAAAGCTGAGGTAGTAGCAGTGGACGAGCACGAGGCAGGCGAGCGCGCATTACTAAATTTAGGTCATACATTTGGTCATGCCATTGAAAATGCCATGGGCTACGGTGTTTGGTTGCATGGTGAGGCAGTGGCTGCGGGCACCATGTTGGCGGCCGATTTATCGCATCGCATGGGTTGGCTGAATGATGCAGAAGTAAAAAGAATGCATGCCCTACTAACCGCATCCAGCTTGCCTCTCAAGGCACCCAATTTAGGGGTAAAAAAGTATCTTGATCTAATGCAATCCGACAAAAAAGTAGCTGACGGTAAAATTAGGCTGGTGTTGCAACAAGGTATTGGTAAAGCAGTTATTACCAGCGATTACGATGCTGATAAGCTGAAACAAACGCTGGAGTCGATTTCATAATGCAGCCTATGCTTGCAGGCTTAATATTAGCCCCTTTTGCCGCCAATCCTGATAACTCACTCGGACGCCAGCATGATGAACTGCCCTCGCCATTAAGAAATGCCTTTCAACGTGATCGCGATCGCATTATTCATTCCACTGCGTTTCGTCGCTTAGAATATAAGACGCAAGTGTTTGTAAATCACGAAGGTGATTTATTTCGTACACGCTTAACACATAGCCTAGAAGTTGCCCAACTGGCGCGCGGTATTGCGCGTACGCTAAATCTACATGAAGACTTAACCGAAGCGATTGCGCTGGCGCACGACCTGGGACACACGCCATTTGGTCATGCGGGGCAAGATGCGCTAAACGACTGTATGAAAGATTACGGCGGTTTCGAGCACAATCTGCAGTCATTACGCGTGGTGGATAAGCTTGAACAGCGTTATGCTGAGTTTGATGGTTTGAATCTTACCTTTGAACTACGCGAAGGTATTCTCAAGCATTGCTCAATCAAAAATGCCAAGCAATTAGGTGATGTTGGCGAGCGGTTTATCAATAAGACCAGCCCAAGTTTAGAGGCGCAAGTCACCAATTTTGCTGATGAAATTGCCTACAATAATCACGATGTTGATGATGGCTTACGCTCTGGCTTAATCAGTATTGAACAATTGCAAAGTGTTGAGTTATTTGCTTCGCAGCTCGATTTGGTAAAAAGCAAATATCCAA
This sequence comes from Pseudomonadota bacterium, assembly GCA_020053735.1. GTDB lineage: Bacteria > Pseudomonadota > Gammaproteobacteria > Burkholderiales > Methylophilaceae > Methylotenera_A. The sequence goes on along the minus strand of JAGVMP010000011.1, from coordinate 464,499 downwards.
AGCTGGAACAAAAACGTTTGATCCACGAAACCATACGCCGCATGATCAACGTGTTAGTGGTCGATTTATGCACGCAAAGTACCGATAATATTAATAAAATTAGCCCCCAAAATAGTCAGGATATTCGCCAAGCACCTTATTTGGTGAGCTTTAGCAACAAGATAGACAAGCAGAATTTAGCGTTGAAACAATTTTTACGCAAAAATTTATATCAGCACTACAAAGTCAACCGCATGAGCGCTAAAGCTGAGCGCATTGTGCGTGATTTGTTTGCGGTATTTTTGGCAGATATTGGCCTGATGCCACATGAGTTTCAAGCATACGCAAAAATTGATAAAGCGCGTGCCGTTGCAGATTATATTGCGGGGATGACCGACAGGTTTGCCATTCGTGAGCACAGGCGGTTATTTGCAGTGGAAGATTATCTTTAAACCCTGTCATTGCGAACGCAGTGAAGCAATCCAAACGCCTTAGCATCATCAAAAAGTTACACTGTTCGCTAAAAAAGCTGCATGGATTGCTTCGTCGTTTCGCTCCTCGCAATGACATTTCGCCGCTATTGCAAATTTCTCGTCATTGCGATTGCCACGGGCTTTGCCCTCGCAATGACGGCGCGGCAATCCAAGCAAACATATAATTAGCCGCCCCACATTGTTGCGCCATTACAACATTTGCTTATATCTAGCGCAAGAAAGCCACATATTACTTGCCCCATCAAGTCGGTTTTTGGCATACTAACTACACCTTCTTAGTAAATAAATGTAAATTGTTTTATCAATAATTTATAAATGAAGTCTGGGAAAGTTCGCGAACTTTCTCGTTTTTGTAGGCTTTAGTTAATCATAATTAAGGTTTCAAAAATGAGGGTATTTTAGTAGTAAATTAGTAGTGTATTTTTACAGTAGTAATTTTGTAATTAAAACTTTAGAAATAAACTTTAGAATTAAAACTATGGAGATTTATATGAAAACGAAATTAAATTTAGCAGTTGCAGCAGCTTTATTGGCTGGTGCTTCAAGCGCTAACGCTGGCATCATGATTCCAGCAGGCGATTGGACATTGGACATCGGTGGTATTGTTAACACATATTACACATACACAACATTCAGTGGCGACACTGGTGCTGGCTCAAGTCCACTAGGTCTAGGCCAAGGTGATGCTGATAGCTCAAATAACATTACGACTGGTTTGTTACCTAATTATTTAAGCGTTTCTGGCAAAACACGTCAAAACGATTTAGATGTCGGTTTTACTATCAGCATTAACCCAGGTTCATCAACTACAGCAGCTGGTCAGCAAAACGGTAACGTTAATGGCCGCACTGGTAACCAAGAAAATCGTCAAGCATTTTTAACATTTGGCGACAAATCATGGGGTTCTATCAAAGTTGGTAAAGATTTAGGTATTTACGCTTCTGATGCTATCTTAAACGACATGACCTTGTTAGGTGTGGGTTCTGGCGCTGGTTCATTGGCTGGTAACACTACTACATTGGGTCGTATTGGTACAGGTTTTATGTATGCTGACTGGAAATCACAAATTGCTTACTCATCACCAAACTGGAACGGCTTCAGTTTTACAGCAGGCGTAACTCAAGCTTTTAACGCTTCTACAAGTTTAAATACACCACAAAACCCTAACGCGTTCGGCGGAAGTCGTGGCGGCTCTTCACCAGCGTTTGAAGGTAAAGCAAGCTACGAGTGGGCTGGCGATGTGGGTGGTAAAGTATGGGTGTCTGCAATCACTCAAAAATTAGATAACCTTCAAGATATTACATCAGCTAGTGGTGTCAGTGATGACCGTGCAACTGCTTACGATATTGGTGCGACCGTTAATTTAGCTGGTTTTGGTTTAACTGGTTACTATGGTAAAGGTGATGGTATTGGCCAAACTGTACAGTTCAATGACGGTTTCTCTGTTGATGGTAAAGGTCGTGATTCAGACCAATGGTACGTACAAGGTACCTACACGCTTCCAGGTGTAGGCACTAAATTAGGTGTTTCATATGGTGAATCTACATTGGATGGTAATAGTATTGATACATTTAATGATATCAAAGATTCAATGTGGACAGTGGGTGCTTATCACCCACTCACAAAACATTTGAATTTAGTTGCTGAGTACTCAAATGTTGAGCGTGACGTTGATTTAGTTGGTGCAGGTAATGCAAAGGCGAAAGCAAAAACCATTTCATTGGGCGCAATTATGTTCTTCTAAGATGTCATTGCGGGCTTGACCCGCAATCTCGTCTAACTCTAGATGCTGAATCAAGTTCAGCATAACAGAGTAAAGAAAAACAAATAAAAAACGGCAACTTCGGTTGCCGTTTTTTATTGTCATTGCGCGCCTAAGGTTTTAACTTAGGCGCGGCAATCTATGCGCTAAAACAAAGTTATAAGTAAGTTAAATTTGTAGCACTAATAAATATTGCATGGATTGCTTCGTCGTTTCACTTCTCGCAATGACGTTTGATATAATCTGTATAAATAATTTTGGCTCTCATTGAAAAGTACACCATGAATTTATATCCAGTCACCATCATCGAAAATTTTTATCAAAACCCAGATGCAGTTAGAAAGTTTGCGCTAGGCCAAAAATTCACCTACTGCAAAGAAGTTCCCAATATAGAGTACGTTTACCCTGGATGCAGAACGCAAGATTTATCGAATCTTGATAAAGCACTATATGACAAAATTTGTACAAAACTAGTATCTGTATTTCACAATGCAGAGCATGATGTGATGCGATGGTTGATTACCACCAGCTTTCAAAGCGTTTCTGAAGAATATAGCCAGGGCGTCATTCACAGCGACCATAATACGGTGTTTGCTGGCGTATTATATTTAACACCAGATGCACCATTAGATAGTGGAACATCACTATTTAAAAAGAACAAAACCTTTGATGAAGCGAAATATCAGCACGCTTTAAACGACAATGACAGGCGCTTTAGAGCGGGTGAAATTGCAATGGATACTAGCTATCACAGCATGTTTGACGAAATTGTGCGAGTGAATAACGTGTATAACACGCTGATTATTTATGAAGGCCGACACTATCATGCCGCAAATCAGTTTTTTGGCAACACGTTAAAAGATTCAAGGTTGGCACAGGTGTTCTTTATTAATAAAATTGATGCGCAAAAACAGAGTGTATTTCCGATTAGCCGAGTAAAAGCGATTAAGGTATAGCCTGTCATTGCGAGCGTAGCGCGGCAATCTAGTGAACTTAATAAAGCATAAGATGCTTAAACATGTTGAAAGGATGGATTGCTTCGTCACTTTGTTCCTCGCAAATACAAATATCGAGCGTAGGGCGGCAATCTAGCTTGGTGCTAATAAACTACTCAATGAAAATATAATGAAGCAACCAGCAGTATACATTTTAGCTAGTGGCAAAAACGGTACGCTTTATACAGGGGTGACGTCTGATTTAGTAAAGCGTGTTTGGCAACATAAAGAAGATTTGGCTGATGGTTTTACTAAGCGCTATCAAGTGCACACTCTTGTTTATTATGAGTTGTGTAATGATATGCTAAGTGCAATAGCCCGAGAAAAACAAATTAAAGCTGGTTCGCGTAAGAATAAAATATTGTTAATAGAATCAAACAACGTAGACTGGTTGGATTTGTATGCAACTATTGTTTAATTAATTAATTAATTGAGTGAGTGAGTGAGTGAGTGTTTGGATTGCTTCGTCATTTCATTCCTCGCAATGACAACCATGCGCCATTTCATTCCTCGCAATGACAACCATGCGTCATTTCATTCCTCGCAATGACAACCATGCGTCATTGCGAGCGCAGCGCGGCAATCCATGGTTTTAAGTTGTTTGCAAAACTAGTAGTTTTAGTGATGATGTTTTGGATTGCTTTGTTATTGCATTTCTCGCAAAGACAACTACTCCTCTATCTTTAGCTCCTGAATTTTACGCGTCAGCGTATTGCGTCCCATGCCTAGTTGGTTAGCCGCTTCTATGCGTCTGCCATCTGTGTGTTGTAAGGCCTTCATTATCATCACGCGTTCAAAATCTTTAGCGCGTGCATCTAATACATTCTGTTCACCCCGATTTAGGGCATCAGCAACTTCTGCAGCTAGGGCCTCCTGCCAAGATTGTGCACTGGATGCTTTTGCAGTGTCTTCTTTTAGCTCAGGTGGCAAATCGGCTACATCCACACTTTGCCCTGGTGCCATCACTGTCAGCCAATGGCATACATTTTCTAGCTGGCGTACATTACCACTCCAGTTGACTGCTGTTAAATAGCGTAATGCCGCTGCTGAGAGCTGTTTAGGCTCTACGCCCAGTTCCAGCGCGCTGTGCGCAAGAAAGTGTTTGGTGAGGTGTGGAATATCCTCGCGGCGTTCACGCAGTGGCGGTAAGCGCAGCCTGATGACGTTAAGCCTATGAAATAAGTCTTCTCGAAATAATCCCAGTTTCACGCGCTCTTCTAGATCCTGATGTGTGGCAGCAATCACACGTACATTCACTTTAAGAGGTTGGTGACCACCAACGCGATAAAATTGACCATCACTCAACACCCTTAAAAGTCGCGTCTGCAAATCTGCGGGCATGTCGCCTATCTCATCTAAAAAAAGTGTTCCATTATCAGCTTGTTCAAAACGACCACGCCGTGCGGCAGCTGCACCAGTAAACGCACCACGCTCATGGCCAAACAATTCAGACTCTAATAAATCTTTAGGAATCGCTGCAGTATTGATGGCAATAAACGGTTTTTCAGCGCGAGGGCTGTGCCTATGCAAAGCGCTCGCGACCAGTTCCTTACCACTACCCGATTCACCGTTAATCAACACAGTGGCATGTGAGCGGCTTAAGCGGCCAATGGCACGGAAAACTTCTTGCATGGCGGGTGCTTGGCCGATGATTTCTGGAGTCTCCTCCAGCGTCACATTATCCACGGCCTGACGCATACTTTCTTCAACCGCACGCTTAATGACGTCAATTGCCTGATCGACATCAAATGGTTTAGCTAAATACTCAAATGCACCACCTTGAAACGCTGCTACAGCGCTTTCAAGATCGGAATACGCAGTCATGATAATTACAGGGATATCAGGATATTTTTGTTTAATTTCTGCCAAAAAATCAAGCCCAGAGCCGTTAGGCATGCGAATGTCGCTTACTACCACTTGTGGTTGTTCGCGATTTAAGGCATTAAGCGCCTCAGCCACAGATGAAAACGTTTTAAATTCTAAATCGGTGCGAGCTAGTGCTTTTTCAAACACCCAGCGAATTGATTTATCGTCGTCTAAAATCCAAATTGGTTTCATCGTGCTCTCTTAAGTATGTGCGTAATATTTATAAATATCTGGGTTACTGTTGAATAATGGCATGTTTAAAAACGGTACTTTCTACAGGCAGCAAGATGGTAAACGTGGTGTTACCAGGCTGGCTTTCGCAATCTATCATGCCATGGTGCTGCGTTATAAAGGTTTGTGCCAAGGCAAGCCCTAAGCCGCTACCACCTTCGCGACCAGACACCAGCGGATAAAATATTTTATCGCGGATATCTACTGGAATGCCTGGGCCGTTATCACTAATTTGCAATTTAATTGCTACCCGATAGCGTTTTTTGGCGAGTGTTACTTGCCGCTCAGCACGCGTTCTTAGAATAACTTCTGCATTTGCAGTTCCGTTAGACTGCATGGCTTGCACTGCGTTGCGCGCAATGTTCAGCACAGTTTGTATCAGTTTTTCGCGGTCACCAATTAACTCGGGTAAACTAGTATCATAATCACGTCGCACTTTAATATTATTGGGTGATTCGGCTAACAGCAAGCTGCGCACACGTTCTAATACCTCGTGGATATTTGTGGGCTCATATTTTGGCACACGGTGCGGCACGAGTAGTCTATCCATTAGGCTTTGTAGTCGGTCAGCCTCTTTGATAATTACTTGTGTATATTCGCGCAAATTAGGTTGTGGTAGTTCGTGTTCGAGTAATTGCGCTGCACCACGCAAGCCGCCTAATGGGTTGCGAATTTCGTGTGCTAAGTTCCTCAACAGTTCAGAGTTGGCCTGTTGTTGAATCAGCATGCGTTCCTCACGTGCAATACGCAGTTGTTGATCCATTTGCTGAAACTCGAGCAATAACGCGGCATCACCCATACTAACTGGTGTAACCGTGCAAGTGACAGCAAACGATTGCTGGCGTACGGTGGTAATGGCAAATTCATGTTCGCGATATGGGCTATCATTTTTAACCGCGTTATCAATAGCCATTTGCAAAATTTCGCAATGTAAAAAAACTTCTGAAATATGGCTGTTATGAATTTGTGTGGCACTTAGCGCAAATAAAATCTCTGCGCTGGGATTGGCATAAATCACTTGATGTGATTTATTTAGCAGTATCACCGTAGTGGCAAGGTACTCTAAACCAGTATAACCAGATGGAATATTTTGAACCATAGCTTAAGATTGTATAGCAATTGACATTTTGCTTGTTTGTATACTAAATGCTTAAGCAAAAGATAAGCCAGCTTTTTAGGCTGGCTATCAACGTCGTAATACCAAAAAATCAGCTAATTAATATTGCTAATTTCCCTTTCTAAAAGCTCAATATTGCGTTGGTGCGCATCTACTTCCGCTTGTAGGCTCTTCATTTTCTCTTCGAATTTAGGTACATTTCTTAGAGTTTTCCCGTCTTTTGTTCTATAAACTTCAGGCTTCGACTCACCTTCTGCATAAGCTTTTTTAGCATCTTCTAGCGCTTTTCTTTCTGTATCTAGTTCACTTTGTAAAATATCCTTGCGTTTACTATCACGCTGGCTCTGCGTGTTAGCATCTACCTTGGGAAAGCCTGCTGGTGTGGCTGTACGTGTGGCTGGTGCGCGCTTAGCTTCACCGCCATCAGTTTTGCCCCCTGTGCCGAAGCTAGTGTCTGCAGGCTCTAAGTCCAGTTTTTTAGCGCCCTTAATTTTGACGTTGGAGTAGGTAATACGACCGTCTGCATCGACATGTTTATAAATTTCAGCAAGCGCAAATTGTGGCAATAAAAATGCCGCAAATAAAATGCTTAAAAAAGTAAAACTGGTTTTAGTAAAAAAATTCGTAGTCATGGCAATAGTTTAGATGAGACTGTTATAGTATGCAACGAAGTATTAGCTATTATGGTTGACTGAAATTGTTTGAAAAGGAATATGTGTAAAAGTTGCAACAAGCGCAAGCCAGATAAAAAAAGACAGCCTAAGCTGTCTTTTCTCAAATGGGACAGCTCGCGCCGCCCCTTTTTAGTGCATTACCATAACTAGGTTTAGCAGCTATAGTACATGCTGAACTCAACTGGGTGCGGTGTTTGGCGAATTTTGGTAACTTCTTCCATTTTCAATGCAATGTAAGAGTCAATCCAATCATCCGTAAACACGCCGCCACGGGTTAAGAACTCGCGATCATTATCCAAATATTCCAGCGCTTGTTCTAAAGAAGAACAGACTGTTGGAATCAATGCATCTTCTTCTGGTGGTAGATGGTATAGGTCTTTCGTTGCTGGCTCGCCTGGGTGAATTTTGTTTTGTACGCCATCTAAACCCGCCATTAACAAGGCAGAGAAAGCCAAGTATGGGTTTGCAATAGGGTCTGGGAAACGTGCTTCAACACGGCGTGCTTTTTCACCATGTACAAACGGAATACGAATAGCTGCAGAACGATTTTTAGCTGAATAAGCTAATTTTACCGGTGCTTCATAGTGTGGCACTAAGCGTTTGTAAGAGTTGGTGCCTGGGTTAGTAATGGCGTTTAAAGCACGCGCATGTTTAATAATGCCGCCAATGTAGAATAAAGCGAAATCGCTTAAGCCAGCATAACCGTTACCTGCAAATAAGTTTTTGCCATCTTTCCATACAGATTGGTGTACATGCATGCCGCTGCCGTTATCGCCAAACATTGGTTTCGGCATAAATGTAGCTGTTTTGCCGTAAGCATGCGCGGTATTCAATACCACATACTTGAGCAATTGGGTCCAGTCAGCACGTTGCGTCAATGTGGCGAATTTAGTACCAATTTCACATTGGCCAGCTGTAGCCACTTCATGGTGGTGCACTTCCACAGGCACGCCCATCGCTTCTAATGTCATACACATGGCAGAGCGCACATCTTGCAATGAATCGACTGGAGGTACTGGGAAATAGCCGCCTTTGATGCCTGGGCGATGACCTGTATTACCACCTTCAAATTTTTCTGCAGATGACCAAGCAGCTTCTTCTGAGTTGATTTTGACTGAGCTACCGCTCATATCTACAGACCAATTGATTGAATCGAAAATGAAAAATTCTGGCTCAGGGCCAAAGTATGCAGTATCACCAAGGCCACTGGCTTTTAAGTACGCTTCGGCACGTTTTGCCAAGCTACGTGGGTCACGGTCATAACCTTTGCCATCAGTTGGGTCAACTACATCGCAGGTTAAAATTAAGGTAGGCTCGTCCATAAACGGGTCGATATTCGCAGTTGATGCATCTGGCATCAATTGCATATCAGAGGCTTGAATGCCTTTCCAGCCTGCGATAGAAGAGCCATCAAATGCGTGGCCTTCGGTAAATTTTTCTTCATTAAACGCAGAAACAGGCACTGTCACGTGCTGTTCTTTACCGCGCGTATCGGTAAAACGAAAATCGACAAATTTAATGTCGTTATCTTTTACCATTTTCATTACTTTAGCCACTGACATCAAAAAATCTCCTAGACGATTAGACAAAATTAGATAAAACTTAGTGTTAGTAAAAAAGTTAATTGAAACTATTACTACAAACTTTAGCTTCGTTATTTTAGCAGGAACCATGCCAGCAAAAAATAGTAAAAAACGTTATTTAGTCATTCACTTAGCAAATATGCACAATATTGCATGCGCAATTAATGTGCGTGCACCAAAAAAATGCACTATTATAGTGCGCAGTTACTTTGCTGACACTTGGCAGTGCTAAGATTAAATTCACGTTATAATTTATTGAAATTTTACAGAGAAGTTTGTCATGACAAAATTCAACGATGTTTTAAATATTGCCGCCGCGCGAGCTGCTGCAAAAAATTTGCCATACGCTGGTGAGCTTGCGCCGCAAGAGGCGTTTGAGGTGCTACAACAACAGGAGTATGTTTTGGTGGATGTGCGCAGCAAGGCAGAGCTGGATTTGGTGGGGCGTATTCCAAACGCCATACATATCGAGTGGGCGTTTTACCCAGGCATGGTGGCGAACCCAGAGTTCGCCTCGCAGCTGCAAGCGCAAATAGATAAAAACCAAGCAATCGTATTTATGTGTCGCACGGGTGGCCGTAGCCACAATGCCGCTGTAGTGGCGAGCGGCTTGGGTTACAAGGCGTTTAACATGCTGGAAGGCTTTGAAGGCGAAGCGAATGCTGAAAAACAGCGGACCTTGATTAATGGCTGGAAGCATGCTGGCTTGCCTTGGACTAACTAACGGATGACAGAAAAATATGCCGAACCTTTAATTGGTGTTGACCGCTATGCTGTACTGGGCAACCCAATTGCACACAGCAAGTCGCCATTAATTCATGCAGAGTTTGCCAAACAAACCAATCAAAATATAACCTACGAAGCAGTATTAGCGCCATTGGACGGTTTTGAGGCCACTGTACGAGACTTAATTAAACAAGGCTACAAAGGTGCGAATGTGACGGTGCCTTTTAAATTTGAAGCCTACAAGATTTGCGATAGCCTGAGTGCTAGAGTAGTAAGTTCAGGTTCTGGCGCAGTGAATACACTAACATTTCTTAATAATGGCAAAATTCACGGAGATAACACTGACGGAGTGGGTTTGCGCAATGATATTGTGCAAAATCTTGGTTTTTCGATTGTGAATAAACATATATTAATTTTAGGCGCAGGTGGAGCCGCCCATGGAATTTTAAATTCATTAGTGGGTGCGTCAAGTATTGTGATTGCTAACCGCACGCATGAAAGAGCCTTAGAACTCGTGATGGGAATACAAGATTGTGAGGCCAGAGCAAGCACTTTCGAGTCGCTTGAGAAGCCTTACGATTTAATCGTCAATGCAACGTCAGCAGGTTTAACAGATACTGCATTACCTGTTCCTGACATCATATTTTCAAAAAGTAGTCTTGCTTACGAAATGATGTACGGTCGCGAAACGCCGTTTATGACACAAGCGCGGGCAAATGGTGCGCAAGTGGCAGATGGTCTCGGCATGTTAGTAGAGCAAGCGGCAGAGGCGTTTTATATCTGGCGCGGTGTACGACCCCAAACCGCTCCTGTCATCGCACAGTTACGCAACGCATGATTCGCTGGCTATTTAACACCAAGCCAAAAGCAGCCCCCATGGGCTTTGGCGGATTGCTTAAAAGACTCATTGTCTTATTCTTTACCTATTTGATTTTGTATCAACTATGGGTGTTTTTGCATATTTGTTGGTGGATTAAATTTAATCCAAGCTCAACCAGCTTTATGAATGATCGCTTAGAGGTGATGCAAGAAACCAATCCTGATGCCAAGCTGAAACATAAATGGGTAGATTACGACAAAATATCCAATCATCTAAAGCGCGCGGTAGTGGCGAGTGAAGACAGCAAATTTAAGCACCATGAAGGTTTTGATTGGGAAGGCATCGAGAAAGCTTACGAGAAAAATCTTAAAAAAGGTAAATTAGTTGCAGGCGGCTCTACCATTAGTCAGCAGTTGGCCAAGAATTTATTTTTATCGGCCAGTCGTACACCCTGGCGCAAAGCAGAAGAGGTGGTGATTACGCTGATGTTGGAAAAAATGCTAACTAAACGCCGCATTTTGGAGCTTTATTTGAATATGATTGAGTGGGGTAACGGTGTGTTTGGTGCCGAGGCGGCGGCACGGCATTATTTTAAAACCAGCGCAGGCGGTTTGGGCAAAACGCAATCAGCAAAATTAGCAGCCATGGTGCCTAACCCAAGGTTTTACGATAAACATCGCAGCACGCGCTATTTGAATCGCCGAACGGCGACGATACAGGCGAGGATGCGCTTTGCCGAACTCCCTTAAAAAGCACGTTCTAAATTCGATTTCTGCGCGTATTGCGGCGTTACGCAGTGCTCAAAATCCTCATGTACTAACGTGTACATTCCGGTTTTTGCGCGCTGTGCGCCTTGCACTACATCGCAGAAATCAAACTTATTTACGTGTTTTTTTATATGCTCTGTAAGCCAACATCCATGCGGGTTACAGGCCTATCGTTTAAGCATTGTTTTTATACTATCAAGTTAAGGGGAATCTAGATGGATTGGCAAATAATCGTTGCGGTTTTATTGGTTGTGATTGGCATAGCAGGCACGGTACTGCCCATGCTGCCAGGTGTGCCATTAGTGTTTGCGGGCTTGTTGCTGGCCGCTTGGCATGGTGGGTTTGATCAGGTGGGTATTTTAACCATGGTCATCATAGGTGCTATTGCTGGTATGGCTTGGGCGGTGGATTTTTTCGCCTCAGTGGTTACTGCCAAAAAAGCGGGCGCCAGCAAATATGCGCTATGGGGTGCTGGCATAGGTGCTTTGGTGGGTATTGCGGGTGGCATTGTTGGTTTGATTATTGGGCCTGCCATCGGCGCCATTATTGGTGAACTGATTACGCATAAAAACACTTCTAAAGAAGCTACTACCAAAGCAACCGCAGTGGGCATTGCCGCTGGCTTAGGTTTCGTGTTGGCGCTGGCAATAAAAATTGTGCTAGTGCTAACGATGCTGGCGGTGTTTGCTTATGCTTATTACAAGTAGTTTTTACTACTAATCATTTCGATGCTCTGCAACCGCAAGGGTTGTCCCCACAGAATATACCAGCTAAAGCTGGTTATTCATGCGTGAAAGCCAATATCCATAAGGCTTGCAGAGCATTAGTTTGTTCTCGCATCAATTCAAAAGCGGTTTTAGATATTTACCTGTATAACTCGCTTTATTTTCTGCCACTTGTTCAGGTGTGCCTTCCGCAATCACCTTGCCGCCACCATCGCCACCCTCTGGCCCCATGTCAATAATCCAATCCGAGGTTTTAATCACGTCAAGATTATGCTCAATAATAATGACGGTATTACCAGCATCCCTTAAGCGATGAATCACGTCTAATAACAATTGAATATCGGCAAAGTGTAAACCGGTCGTTGGCTCGTCAAGGATATACAACGTTCTACCCGTATCGCGCTTGCTTAATTCTAACGACAGCTTCACGCGTTGTGCCTCGCCACCACTCAACGTAGTCGCACTTTGACCAAGCGTAATGTAGCCCAAGCCCACGTCCAGCAAGGTTTTTAGCTTGCGTGAGATGACTGGCTGCGCACTAAAAAATGTGTAGGCTTGTTCCACCGTCATCTCTAATACTTCACGGATATTTTTGCCCTTAAAGTTAATTTCCAAAGTCTCGCGATTGTAGCGTTGGCCTTTACACACATCGCACGGCACATAAACGTCAGGCAAAAAGTGCATTTCTACACGAATCACGCCATCGCCTTGGCAGGCTTCACAGCGACCGCCTTTTACGTTAAACGAGTAACGGCCTGGCCCGTAGCCGCGCGCACGGCTTTCTGGTACCGCAGAGAATAAATCGCGAATTGGCGTGAATAAGCCAGTATAAGTGGCAGGGTTAGAACGTGGCGTACGCCCAATGGGGCTTTGGTCTACATCGACTACTTTATCGAAAAATGCCAAGCCCTCTATCTCGCCAAATGGCGCAGGTTCTGCGTTGCTACCGTACAGATGTTGTGCGACAGCGCGATATAAGGTGTCGTTAATCAGTGTGGATTTACCACTACCCGAAACACCGGTAATGCAGGTGAGCAAACCGACGGGAATTTCTATGGACACGTTTTTTAAATTATTGCCAGTGGTGTTACTGAGCTTTAGCCAGCGTGCAGGGTCGGCTTTGGTGCGTGCTTTTCTATATTGAATTTGTTTTTTGCCGCTTAAATATTGGCCAGTCAGCGATTTTGTGTTGGCCTGAATTTCCGTTGGCGTGCCTTCTGCCACAATTTGGCCACCGTGCTCACCTGCGCCAGGGCCAATGTCTACCACATAATCGGCAGCTAAAATCGCGTCGTGATCATGTTCTACCACGATGACGGTGTTGCCAATATCACGCAGGCGTTTTAGCGTTTCCAAAAGTCGATCGTTATCGCGTTGATGCAAGCCAATACTAGGCTCATCCAACACATACATCACGCCAGTGAGGCCGCTGCCAATTTGTGATGCCAAGCGAATGCGTTGCGCCTCGCCACCAGAAAGCGTTTCTGCCGAGCGGGAGAGTGATAAATATTCGAGCCCGACATTGGTTAAAAACCGCAGGCGATTTTGAATCTCGGTGACGATTTTATCGGCAATCGCTAGTTTAGCGCCTTGTAGTTCGAGTTTTTCAAAGAATGTGAGTGCTTGCTTTAGCGGTATTTCGCACACTTGGTGAATATTCTTATTACCCACTTTTACATGGCGCGCTTCAACGCGCAAACGCGTGCCCGCGCATTCGGGGCAGCTTTGGTTATTAAGGTACTTCGCCAACTCTTCACGCACAGCGGATGAATCGCTTTCGCGATAACGTCGTTGCAGATTATTTAAAATGCCTTCAAACGTGTGCGTTTTGCCAAAAAATGTACCGCGCTCATTTAAATATTTAAACGCAATCACTTCACGACCACTGCCATTTAATAGTACGTCTTGAATGTGCGGCGGCAAATCTTCAAATGCCATTTCGAGGTCAAAGTTGTAATGCGCCGCTAAACTTGCCAGCATCTGAAAGTAAAACTGGTTGCGCTTGTCCCAGCCTTTAATAGCACCACTGGCCAATGATAACGTGGGGAAAGCCACCACGCGCTTGGGGTCAAAAAAGCTGATATTTCCCAAACCATCGCATTTTGGGCAGGCGCCCATCGGGTTATTAAAACTGAATAGACGCGGCTCTAGTTCAGCAAGTGAGTAATCACACACTGGACAACTGAATTTGGCCGAAAATAAATGCTCTTTATCAGTATCCATCTCCAGTGCAACCGCTTTGCCATCGGCCAAGCGCAGTGCGGTTTCTAGCGACTCTGCAATGCGCTGTTTTAACTCTGCGTTCACTTTTAACCGATCAACCACCACATCGACATTGTGTTTGGTGGTTTTTGCAAGCTGCGGCAGCTCATCCATTTCATAAATTTTGCCGTCAACGCGCAATCGCACAAAACCTTGAGCTTTTAATTCGTCAAATAAATCCAGCTGTTCGCCTTTGCGGTTGGCAACCACAGGCGCCAAAATCATCAGCTTGGTGTCTTCTGGCAACTTTAGCACCGCATCTACCATCTGGCTTACGGTCTGAGCTTCTAACTTAATGTTGTGCTCAGGGCATTCTGGATCACCAGCTCTGGCATAAAGCAGACGCAAGTAGTCATGGATTTCCGTGACGGTTCCCACAGTAGAACGCGGATTATGTGAAGTGGATTTCTGTTCAATGGAAATGGCAGGTGACAAGCCTTCAATTAAATCCACATCGGGTTTGTCCATGCGCGCCAAAAATTGCCGTGCATAAGCAGAAAGGCTTTCCACATAGCGGCGTTGGCCTTCGGCATAAAGCGTATCAAACGCTAAGCTAGACTTGCCTGAGCCAGACAGCCCAGTGATGACGATGAGTTTGTTTCGAGGTAAATCCAGCGAAATATTTTTTAAGTTGTGGGTGCGCGCACCGCGAATTTTAATAAATTCCATTTATCTTTTAACGAACATTAAGGCAACCTGATAATATACCGCCTTTAGCAAAATAATTTCAAATAATTAACGATACTTAATGACTTTAGTCGAAAAAATGCCCAAAAATGAGCTTAGGGCGAGCATCAGTTTGGCCTCAATTTACGGCTTGCGCATGCTGGGCATGTTCCTCATTTTGCCTATTTTTGCCATCTATGCCACGCAATATACAGGCGGTAATAATAGCATGCTGGTGGGTGCCGCTTTAGGTGCCTATGGCCTCACGCAAGCCTTGTTTCAATTACCATTTGGCATGGCATCTGATAAATTTGGGCGCAAAAAACTCATTTATATGGGTTTAATCATGCTGGTGATTGGCAGTATTATTGCGGCCTTAGCAACAGATATTACGACGGTAATCATTGGCCGCGCCCTGCAAGGCGCAGGTGCTGTTTCAGCTGTTGTTACGGCCCTACTGGCGGATTTAACGCGCGAAGAAAATCGTACCAAAGCCATGGCCATGATAGGCGCAACCATTGGCGTCACGTTTGCGATATCACTGGTATTAGGCCCGGCGTTGGCACACTGGGCGGGTATCTCTGGAATTTTTTGGTTAACGGCAGTATTGGCTTGTTTGGCTATATTAGTGGTTAAATTTGCCGTACCTAACCCCGTATTGAGTAGTTACCATTCTGATGCCAGCGCTACCCCCGCTAAACTAAAAGATGTGCTAAAAAACACGCAATTGTTACGGTTAAATTACGGTATTTTTGCGCTGCATGCTGCCCAAATGGCCATGTTTATTGTGGTGCCACTAGCGATTCAAAATACCAGTAACTTAGATGTGAACCATCATTGGCAAGTGTACTTGCCCATTTTGTTAGGCTCATTTTTATTGATGGTACCAGCGATTATAGTGGGTGAAAAACGTGGTCTGCTAAGGCCTATATTTATTGGGGCTGTAGCGCTGATGCTAGTTGCGCAGCTTTGTTTTGCAGGCTTAATTCATAGCTTTTGGGGCATCATATTTTCGCTATTTACCTATTTTGTCGCGTTTAATATTTTAGAGGCTTCGTTGCCTTCATTGATATCAAAACTAGCACCCGCCGCCGCTAAAGGCACTGCGATGGGCGTCTACAATACAGCCCAGTCGCTGGGTGTGGCGGTGGGTGGTTTGGTGGGTGGTTACTTGGCGCACCATTATGATTATCCGACAGTATTTGTATTTTGTGCAGTGCTGATGAGTATTTGGTTGCTGTTGACTTTTAGCATGAAAACTCCCCCAGCCGTGCGCACAAAGATGTATCATTTAGAGCGGACGACGGAAGCGCAGGCAAGTGCATTAACTAAAAAAATATCTGCACTGCCTTATGTGCATGAGGCCATTGCGATTGCCAAAGAAGGCGTGTTAATTGTTAAAATAAATACACAAAACAAACAAGCAACAAATGGCGAGCAAGAAATTTTAGATATAGTGATGAATAAATAATGGGAGCAAAAAATGGCATCGGTAAATAAAGTGATTTTAGTGGGTAATTTAGGGCGTGACCCTGAGGTGCGTTACATGCCGAATGGTGAAGCAGTGGCAAACTTTAGTATTGCCACCACCGAAAATTGGAAAGACAAAAGTGGTGTTAAACAAGAAAAAACGGAGTGGCATAACATCGTGATGTATCGCCGCTTGGCAGAAATAGCGGGCGAATACCTTAAAAAGGGACGCCCAGTGTATATTGAGGGCCGCTTGCAAACACGCAAGTGGGAGAAAGATGGCGTTACCCGCTACACCACAGAAATTATTGGTGACCAAATGCAAATGCTAGGCACCAAAGATGGCGGTGGTAGTTCAAATGCAAGTTACGATGGTGGCATGGACCAAGGCGGCGCGCCTGATGACATGAATCAATCACAGCCTCGCCAATCTGCGCAAGCGCCAGCATCCAATCAGCAGGCGCCTGCTAAGTCGGGTGGTAATTTTGATGATTTTGAGGACGATATTCCCTTTTAGTGATTACCAATTACAATAACGCTTGTAAAGCGAGTGGCCACAAATGTGGCCATTTTCTATTTTAGAATCATTGCCTTATAAAATGGCAATTTGCAGCTAACTATCCCCGTTAATTTTTTCTGTAGAGTAACCAATTGGTTGACATCAGTTATAATCGCACTTTGAAGTTTTTAGATATTATTGAAGTTGAATAAAGCGAATTTATGCCAATTTATGATTTTGAATGTGTGAGCTGTGGCTACAAAGCGGAGCTGATGCGTAAAATGAGCGAGCCCAGCCAAACTATCTGCCCACAATGTGCTAGTGAAACCTTTGCTAAGATGCTGTCAGCGCCTAGTTTTCAGTTGAACGGTACAGGCTGGTATGCCTCTGATTTTAAAGATAAGAAGCCTAAAAATAGCGATAACGCTACTGAAAAAACAGATGTTAAAACAACTGAACCAGACACAAAAGCTGTGGCCTGCAACCCTGGTTGCGCCTGCCATTAACTGATAGCGAACATGAAAAAATACTTTATCACGGGTTTGCTAGTACTGGTGCCCCTGTTTATCACCCTTTGGGTGCTAAGCACACTAATCAACACCATGGATCAGAGCTTGCTCTTGCTACCAGAGGCATGGCAACCAAAAAAACTGCTTGGTTTTAATGTGCCGGGCTTAGGTGCCTTGCTTACCTTGCTGATCATTTTTGTCACGGGATTGATAGCCACCAATATTTTCGGTCAACAATTAATTATATTGTGGGAGTCATTTTTAACACGCGTACCGTTTGTAAAAACCATTTACTCTAGCGTCAAACAAGTGTCAGACACGCTATTTTCCAACACAGGTAATGCCTTCCGCAAGGCGGTGCTGGTGCAGTATCCACGCGAAGGCAGCTGGACAATAGCCTTCATTACCGGTATTCCTGGAGGTGATGTTAAAGAGCACCTGTTTGGTGATTACATCAGCGTGTATGTGCCAACTACACCCAACCCTACTTCAGGCTTTTTTCTGATGATACCTAGAGAAGACGTGATCGAGTTGGATATGAGTGTAGACGAAGCCCTTAAGTACATTATTAGCATGGGCACTGTGACACCTAGAGATACCCACACACAACAACTTCGTTTTCAACAAACACAACAACTATAGATAATTTTATGATGATGCGTACACACTATTGCGGCCACTTAAACCGCACCCACATTGGCCAAACTGTAACTTTATGCGGCTGGGCACATCGTCGCCGCGATCATGGCGGCGTGATTTTTATTGATTTGCGTGACCGTGAAGGCATGGCGCAAATCGTCATTGATCCAGATACGCCGGAAGCGTTTGCCAACGCCGAAACCGTGCGTAATGAATTTGTGTTGAAAGTAGTGTGTAGAGTGCGTGCGCGTCCTGAAGGCACGGTCAATGCAAACATTCCAACCGGTGAAGTGGAAATGCTGGCGACTGAGATTGAGATTTTAAACGCATCACTGACGCCCCCCTTTATGTTGGATGACGAGAATCTTACTGAAACCGTGCGGCTTGAGCACCGCTACATCGATTTGCGCCGTCCTGCCATGCAGAAAAACATGATGTTGCGCTATCGTGTAGCCAAAACCTTGCGCGATTATTTAGACGTTAATGGCTTCATCGAGGTTGAAACGCCCATGCTAACGCGCTCTACGCCAGAAGGCGCGCGCGATTACTTGGTGCCAAGCCGTGTGCATGCAGGCCAATTCTTTGCATTGCCGCAATCGCCACAGCTGTTTAAGCAGTTATTAATGGTCAGTGGCTTTGACCGCTATTTCCAAATCACCAAATGCTTCCGTGATGAAGATTTACGCGCAGACCGCCAGCCAGAATTTACCCAAGTGGATATTGAAACATCCTTTATGGGCGAAAACGAGATTATGGACATTGTCGAAGAGATGATTCGCCAGATGCTCAAAAAAGTACAGAACGTCGATTTGCCAGCGGCTTTTCCAAGAATGTCATTTCACGAGGCCATGAACAAATACGGTTCTGATAAGCCAGATATGCGCGTCACGTTAGAAATCACAGAACTAAGCGATGTGATGAAAGATGTGGATTTCAAAGTGTTCTCAGGTGCCGCCAATATGGCGGGTGGCCGTGTCGCTGCGTTGCGCGTGCCTAATGGCGCGGCAATTTCACGCAGCGAGATTGATGCGTACACCGAGTTTGTGAAAATCTACGGTGCTAAAGGTTTGGCATATATCAAAATCAACGACATCACTAAATTGAATGAAGAAGGTCTGCAAAGCCCGATTGTGAAGAATATTCATGTGACTGCGCTGCAAGCGATTATCGACCGCACCGGTGCGCAGAATGGCGACATCGTATTCTTTGGCGCAGATAAATTAAAAGTAGTGAACGAAGCTTTAGGCGCACTGCGTTTGAAAGTCGGCCACGATAAAGGTCACGTCGATGGCCGCGCTTGGGCGCCGCTTTGGGTAGTGGATTTCCCAATGTTCGAACATGATGAAGAAAATGACCGTTGGGCAGCTTTGCACCATCCGTTCACTGCACCAAAAGATGGCCATGAAGAGATGCTGGTTTCTAATCCGGGCGCATGTTTATCAAAAGCTTACGATATGGTGCTTAACGGCTGGGAAGTCGGCGGCGGTTCAGTGCGTATCCACAAACAAGATGTGCAATCTAAAGTATTCGATGCGCTTAAAATCAGTAAAGAAGAAGCGCAAGAAAAGTTTGGCTTTTTGCTCGATGCCTTGCAATATGGCGCACCTCCGCACGGCGGCTTAGCGTTCGGTTTAGATAGACTAGTGACTTTGATGGCAGGTGCAGAATCGATTCGTGACGTGATTGCCTTCCCAAAAACCCAGCGTGCGCAATGCTTAATGACCAATGCGCCGAATGAAGTGGATGAGAAACAATTGCGCGAATTGCATATTCGCGTTCGGACGCAAACGCCAGCCGCTTAAAATGAAAAAACTTCCATCATTCGATGATTTAATGCTTCCCTTGATTGATGCATTAAATGCGCTTGGTGGTTCAGGCTCTATTGAAGAAATATATACTAAAGTCGTTGAGCAAACAGGGTTCACAGATGATGTTTTGGCGCAATTGCATGATCCAGAAAAAAGCAGCCTAACTGAAGTAGGTTATAGACTTGCTTGGGCAAGAACTTACTTAAAGAAATATGGTTTTTTGGAAAACTCCACTAGAGGGATATGGGCTTTAACCGACAAAGCTAGAGCGTCAGAAGCTTTTAACCAAAAAGAAGTAGTAAATTTTGTTCGAGCTTTAGATAAACCACAAGCAAGCAAAAGCCTAGACATACAAGGCAGTCCCGATTTAGAGATGGCTGATGAGCAAGATTGGAAAGAAAAGCTATCTGCCGTGCTTACTCAAAAACTCGACCCTTCTGCATTTGAAAGATTGGTGCAAAGACTATTAAGAGAGTCAGGTTTTATTCAAGTAGAAGTTACGGGAAGAACTGGTGATGGCGGCATAGATGGTAAAGGGATAGCAAAAATTCATGGTTTTATGAGTTTTCATGTTTTGTTCCAGTGTAAGCGTTATAAAGGCTCTGTAGGCTCTAGTGAAATAAGAGATTTTCGTGGCGCTATGGTTGGTAGGGCTGATAAAGGACTATTTATAACCACTGGCACATTTACTCCAGCAGCAGTTAAAGAAGCAACGAGAGATGGTGCGCCTCCCATCGATTTAGTGGACGGGGATGAATTAGCTGAAAAACTCAAAGAGTTTGAATTGGGTTTAAAGCGAGAATTAGTAGAAAAAGTAATTGTTGATGAAAAGTGGTTTGAAGGAATTTAAAAATGCCACTCACCGAAATCAACCACGTTAATTTTCGCACTGACCGTGACACGATGCTCAAGCTACGCGATTTTTATTGCGATATTCTCGGCTTAACGGTAGGTAAGCGCGTGGCGAGTACGACTTATGGCTACTGGCTTTACATTGGCAGTAACGATGTGGTGCATTTGGCGGAATATAAAACGCCTGAACCGCCGCAACTCAATGTGCATGGCACTTATGATCATGTGTCATTTACCTGCACCGATATGCCTGCGATGGAAGCGCACTTAGCCAAAAATAACGTGGCCTATACCACGCGAATTTTAGCCAACGGCGTGCAGCAGATTAATTTAAAAGACCCAGCCGGCAATGGTGTGGAGCTGAATTTTGAGGAATTTTGGAGTCCTGATTATGTGATGCGACCATCGGGTGACCCGACTCAAATATAGATTAGTGTCATTGCGAGCGTAGCGTGGCAATCTATAGCAAAAATGGATTGCCACGCCAAAATAAATCTTTGGCTCGCAATGACAGCTTGTGTGTGACATACGTCACATACAGTTGTTTGAATAAAACTTAAATTACGTTTTGTAATCCAAACAATAAACTAAGCGTTATTGTTAATCATGGTAGTGCGCAAGTAGTATTGCAAATATGGGGAATGTCATGGGAAATACAAAAATGAACAAGTTATTCAATAATAAGTTGATAAGCCAAAGTTTACTCTCAGCTCTGGGAGGCGCTATTCTATTGGCTTGCAGCCTGCCTGCTTTTTCCGAATCCGATCCTAAACTATGGCCTGTGATGAAAGAAGCGTTTTTTGAAAAACGCGCTATGACAGAGGTGGATTTTATGAAGATTGAAGCGCCGCGCCGTGCCGAAAGTGGCGCGCAAGTGCCAGTGACCTACAAGATTGACCAAAAAGCGGCTAATGGGGTAAAAATCGTAAAATTGTATTCGTTTGTAGATGCAAACCCAATCCCGCTCACCGCGACTTACCACTTAACCGATGCTTTGGGCGATTTTGAACTTTCAACGCGTATCAGGTTCGAGACAGACGCTTTTGTGCGTTTAGTGGGTGAGGATGCTAGCGGTAAACTGTATTTGGCCTCACGTGAGATTCGCGCGGCGGGTGGTTGTGGCGGCACAGTCGATGCGGATGAGGCAACGGTTCGCGCGTCTGCAGGTAAAATTAAATTTAAAGTAGAAGATCCTGTAAAAATTGGTGGTGTTACCGCAACCACTTTCAATATTAAACACCCAATGCGTACTGGTTTGCAGCGTGAGCTGGTATCGCAAGGCTTTATCCCCGCCTTTTATATTAACAAAACCGAGTTTAAATTTAATGGTAAATCTGTGATGGCAATCGATGTGAATGTAGGCACAGCAGAAGACCCTTACTTTAAATTCAACTTTGTGCCAGATGCGCCAGGCAAGTTAGAGGTGCTGGCGACTGACAACGAAGGTAAAAGCTTTAGCCAAGAAATTGAAGTAAAAAGCTAAGTTTTGCCATTCGACAGGGCCTCCAACTGGAGGCCTTTTTTATTGGTTTGCTAATAACTTCTTTAATTTTCATTGTTGTCATACCGACGAAAGTCGGTATCTAGTGGCTTCAAGTCGCTGGATTCCGTGTCGAGCACGGAATGACAATATGGTGCTAGAATATTCTCACAATTAGGAGAGCATGATGAAAAGTTTTCGTAAAGAGCTGTGGTTTAATATTCCCGTGCGCATGGATTTTAAAAATATTACGCACGATGTAGCGGAATGTGTGCGTGAAAGTGGCGTTAAAGAAGGTTTGTGCTTGATTAACGCCATGCATATTTCTGCCAGCGTGTTTATCAATGATGACGAGCGCGGCTTGCATCACGATTACAAAATTTGGCTAGAAAAATTGGCGCCGCATGAGCCAGTGAGTGGCTATAGGCATAATGATACGGGCGAGGATAACGCAGACGCGCATATTAAACGCCAGATTATGGGGCGCGAGGTGGTGGTGGCGATTAGTGAAGGCCGTTTAGATTTTGGCCCATGGGAACAGATTTTTTATGGTGAATTTGATGGTCGTCGCAACAAACGGGTGCTGGTAAAAATAATTGGCGAATAAGCATTATTTCCACGAGCAAAAAATAATGCCCTGCAGGCCAATATCCATGCGGCCTACAGGACATCAATTTGATGTGCTGTAAATATATAAGCTAAATTAGCCTTTAATATAGCTTTCTAGCGCTTGAATTGCGCGCTGTTGGTCATCAATCGTTTCCTTCACCAAGTCGCCTATTGAAAGCATGCCGAGCACTTTCCCACCATCCACTACTGGTAAATGGCGAAATTTTTTTTCACTCATCATACGCATGGCGCTATCGACAAAATCATCAGGCCTGCCCACAATCACTTTGGCAGTCATCACTTCTTGTATTTGCGTGGTTTTAGATGAGCGACCTTGCAGAACAACTTCCCTCGCATAATCGCGCTCTGAAAATATACCGACCAGCTTGTCACCCTCCATCACCGCCAGCGCGCCAATTTTATACTCTGCCAAAATGACCAGCGCATCAAATACAGGCCGGTTAGGGGCAATGCTAATCAATTCTTTATGTTTTTTATCGTTTAATATTTGTTGTAAAGTTTTCATGTTGTTCTCCCCACTAGCGCATGAATAAAAATATACACCTTATAATGACAAGTGCAAATAAATCGCAATTTAAAGACTCATTGTAAGCCCACATAAAAAAATTTAAATAGCAATGTAAATCCATGCAAAATAAATCCATTATTAAAGCCTTTGCTGCACTGTTTATATTAACCCTGATTTGGGGTTACAACTGGGTGGTGATGAAGCTGGCGGTGCAATATGCCAGCCCATTTCAGTTTGCCGCATTACGCACATTTCTAGGCGCGCTCATGTTGTTTTTGGTGCTAGTTACCACTAAGCGGCCACTAGCCTTGAAAGAGTTTCCCACCATGTTGTTGCTGGGAATTCTGCAAACTTGCGGCTTTACAGGCTTACTTATTTGGGCTTTGGTTGAAGGCGGCGCAGGCAAAACTGCGGTACTGTCTTACACCATGCCGTTTTGGGTGATGTTGTTTGCTTGGCCGATGCTGGGTGAAAAAGTGCAGGGCTGGCAATGGCTAGCGGTGGCATTTGCCTTGTTTGGCATCGTGCTGATATTTGACCCGCTACATATTAAAGGGGATGGTGTCAGCATGTTGATGGCACTGAGTTCTGGTATCTCATGGGCGATTTCGGCGATTGTTTCTAAAAAATTGCATAAACGTCGGCCAGAGTTAGATTTACTGAACATCACCGCTTGGCCAACGCTGTTGGGGTCTATTCCTATTATTATCGTGGCGCTGATATTGCCTGCGCCGCCTATTGTGTGGTCAAACACGTTTTACCTTACAATTATCTATAGCATATTTTTAAGTGGCAGCTTGGCTTGGGTATTATGGACTTATGCCTTACAACGTTTACCAGCCGGTGTGGCGAGCATGGCCAGCATGTTAGCGCCGGTGATAGGGGTTGGCGCGGCATGGGTTCAGCTAGGCGAGCGGCCTAGCCACATTGAGCTTATTGGTATGCTGTTGATTGCGCTAGCCTTGGTGACAATTTCAGCGGTAACTATTAAAAAACACGCTGAAGTAGGCGTCGCACAAGGCCAAGAGTAAAATTGCCGAATGCTAATCAAGCCGATGCTACGTTACACTCGCTTGCCGTACTAGTTGTACTGTCTGCACTCGCGCGCCTTGCCTAGACTCGATTATCAATCGACAAAATCGACTAATTGCCTGTGATAAAATATTGTTTTTAAATCAATTTAAGTGTTAAAGGGTAACAAATGGCAGGTCATAGCAAGTGGGCAAACATTCAACATCGCAAAGGTCGTCAAGACGCTAAACGCGGCAAAATCTTCACCAAAATCATAAAAGAAATCACTGTTGCAGCAAGATTGGGCGGCGGTGATGCCAATATGAATCCGCGCTTGCGTGCAGCTGTGGCCGAGGCAAAAGAAGAAAACATGCCCGCTGACAACATCATGCGAGCCATCAAAAAAGGCACAGGTGAGCTAGAGGGCGTCAATTACGAAGAAATTCGTTACGAAGGCTATGGTATTAATGGCGCCGCCATTATTATTGATTGTCTGACCGACAACAAACAGCGCGCAGTGATGGATGTGCGCCATGCATTGAGCAAATATGGTGGCAACTTAGGTACCGATGGCAGTGTGGTGTTTATGTTTAAGCATTGCGGCAGTTTGGTTTTTGAGCCAGGTACAAGTGAAGATAAAGTGATGGAAGTCGCGCTTGAAGCGGGCGCCGAAGATATTGTCACCGACGAGGATGGCAGTATTGAAGTGATTACCCCGCCCAATGACTTTATGGCGGTGAAAGAAGCGCTGGAAAACGCAGGTTTGAAAGCGGTGGTGGCAGAAGTGCTGATGAAACCCACACTGGAAACAGTTTTTACTGGCGATGACGCAGTAAAAATGCAAAAAATATTAGATGCGCTGGATGATCTAGATGATGTGCAAGATGTTTATACAACTGCTGTCATAGAAGAAAACTAAAACCTTGTCGTGATATTGCGTTGCCAAATAAAAAGACTGTTCCTAGCATATACCCCATATGCGGCGTCACTTTTTTTTATTTGCGCCTTATCTCACTTAAAGCTTTTAATTTTCTTTGAGGTTGTAGGTTACTAAAGTGGAAAATATCCGTATTCTTGGAATCGACCCCGGTTTACGCCTCACTGGCTTTGGGGTCATTGAAAAAATAGGTGAAAAGATCACTTATGTGACGAGTGGCACCATTAAAACAGCCTCAGCGAAAAAAAATCCTGTAGAAGGTGAAGATGATCGTGAAGAATTGCCAGCGCGGCTAAAAGTAATATTGGACGGGCTATTTGAGGTGATTGATACCTACCAGCCGAATCAAGTTGCAGTGGAAAAAGTATTCGTTAACGTCAATCCGCAATCCACTTTATTGCTTGGTCAAGCGCGTGGTGCGGCCATTAGTGCGGCAGTGATTCGCAATTTAATTGTGGCAGAATATACCGCATTGCAAGTGAAGCAAGCGGTAGTGGGCAACGGCCACGCGCAAAAAGAGCAAGTGCAAGAAATGGTGAAAAGGTTGTTAAAATTACCAGCGACGCCTAGCCCAGATTCTGCCGATGCGCTGGCCTGTGCGATTTGCCATGCGCACGGTGGTCAAGGCTTAGGCAAATTAGCCACGGCAGGGTTTCGCGTTAAAAATGGCCGACTTATTTAAAATCATTCCAGCGTTACGATGCTGCGTTGCACCTTCAATTTTATTCGATTACATACAACCCCGTATGCGCTCTCGTAAAATTGAATCCGCGCCTTGTCTCGTTTAGCTATAATGATTTTAAAAGATTCACATTTGGTAAAATTTTAGAAAAGCTAACTTTATGATTGCACGCCTAAACGGGCTATTGATAGAAAAATCACCACCCCTTATCGTATTAGACTGCGGTGGTGTGGGCTACGAAGTTGAGGTGCCGATGAGCACCTTTTACAACTTGCCAGAGATAGGTACCAAAGTGAATTTGCTGACCTATATGGTGGTGCGCGAGGACGCGCAATTATTATATGGATTTGGCACCGAGCAAGAAAAAAGCACGTTTAAACAATTGCTTAAAGTAAATGGTATAGGGGCAAAATCCGCCCTGTCTATTTTAAGCGGTGTGAGTATTGAAGATTTAATACAAGCGGTGAGCATGCAAGAAGTGGGCATGCTGACACGTATTCCAGGGATTGGTAAAAAAACTGCTGAACGTTTGCTACTTGAGCTAAAAGATAAATTTGGCGCAGCAGGGTTAGCCTCTGCAGGAAGCATAAAATCTGCTAGTCATGATATTTTAAATGCGTTGGTGGCTTTGGGCTACAATGACCGAGAGGCATTGTTGGCTGCGAAACAGTTGCCAGCAGATATTGGTGTGGCGGATGGTATCAAGCAGGCGCTCAAGTTATTGTCAAAATAAATAATCATTTGCGAGGATGGCTAGAAATGAGGCGGTATTTTTTAGTTTTTGTATTGCAATTGCTGATAGCAGCCTGCGGGCAACAGTCTGACAGTAGCGCGCCAGAAGCGTCGTCAAACATGGCGCCTGCGCCTATGGCACCAGAGGCGCGCGGCATGGCTAAGATGTCGGCCGATATTGAGCAAAGTGGTGCTGAGCAAAGTCTAACTGAGCTTTCTGAGCCAACAAAGGATGGTCATTCAAATGCGCTAAAAAAATACATCGCGCTGCGCCACCATTTGCAAATAGAAACCAAAAGTGAGCAGATGCAAGCCAGTTTTGATGCTGCTTTAAAGCATTGCGAAGCGCTGAGCTGTGAATTGCTAAGTGCTAATTACAATAAAGAGACGCCCTACAACCCGCCATCAGCAAGTATGAGCGCGCGCGTGCCACCCAGAAATGTCGAGATATTTTTAACTGGCCTAGCCAAAAATGGTGAGGTGTTACAGCATGGTCGCGACAGTGAAGATAAGACTAATCAGGTGGTGGATACTGATGCGCGCATTAAAAACTTAACTGAATTGCGCGATAGGTTGCGTCTCATGCTCACGGACAAAAGTGCAAAATTTAAAGATATTATTGAGGTGGAGCGCGAGTTATCCAATACGCAAAGTCAGCTGGATGCGATGTTAAGTATGCGTAAAATATTGTCACAAGAAACTGATTTAGTGGCTGTGAATATTAATTTTTCGGCTGCACAAGGCATTACTTAGCAAGGATTTTTTGCGCCAGTGGCGCGCGCACTTAAAGACGCTGGCCGGGTGATGATGGAAAGTTTTGCTAGCGTGATTATCTTTGTGATGAGCGCCATTCCATGGCTGTTGATTGGTATTCCAGTATTGTGGTTGGTCCGCAAATATTGGGTAAAAATTAAAACTAAATTCATGTGAATACAGCATGGATAGTCGATTACAAGTTGTATGTTTTGGGCTGCTTTTAGCAAGCTTTGTTGCACATGCAGATATACAACTAGATGCACAACAAGCTTACCCTATTGTCTTTGCTGATAATTTATCTGAAGACGATTATTTGGGTGAGTTGCCAAAAGTGCTCACAGTTTCTAGGTTATCACAATCCATTGCCGATTCTCCTTCTGCAGTCACGGTGATTGATCGTGCCACTATACGTGCCTCTGGTGCGGTGGATATACCTGAGTTGTTTAGGCTAGTGCCAGGTATGTATGTAGGCGCGAACGCAGGTTACGTATACAACACTAATTATGCAGTCAGCTATCACGGTATGAATACTGCTTACCCTGGCAACATGCAGGTGCTGATTAATGGTCGCTCGGTTTATACGCCCTTATTTGGCGGCGTAAAGTGGAGCGAACTGCCAATTGCGTTGATGGACATTGAACGCATAGAAGTGACACGCGGCCCCAATGCAGCCAGCTATGGCGCCAATGCGTTTGCAGCGACAGTGAATATTTTAACTTCTACCCCCTCAGAAACGCCTGCCAACACAGTGCTTGCTACGCACGGCAATGGCCGCAATGAGGCATTTTATCGTCATGCCGGAAAAACCGGCGATTTAGCCTATCGCGTGACGACTGGCTATCGGCAAGATGACGGTTTGGACGACCGTAATGATTTTAAGCGTACGCGTTTTGCCAATGCGCAAGCCGATTATCAACTCAATCTAAATAATTATTTAGAGTTTGAGTTTGGTTTAACCGAAGGCGCGCGCGGTGAGGGCAACGCACAAGAAGATAATATCGTATTTTTACCGCGTACCAAGCAAATGAATAATTATTACGGCTTGGCGCGTTGGAAGCATCAATTAAGCGAAACCAGCGACTTTCAATTGCAAGCTTATCATAGCTATGATCGTTCAGATGACGAAACAACATCCGTTAATTTACGCCCACTTATCGCTTTAATAAGTCCAATTCTTGCTGCAAGTTTGGTGAGCGATAGTATCTATATCAACAATGAAGTGATTACAGAACGCACGGATATTGAGGCGCAGCATATCTTTGGTTTAGGAGCCACTATTCGCGCGGTATGGGGAGCAAGTGTGCGGCAAGATACTACTTACGCCCCACATTATTTGGGGAATAAAAAAACGGATAAATTTAATTTACAGCGTTTATTTGGACATGTGGAATGGCGTCCACATGCGATGTGGACGTTGAATACAGGTGCGATGCTGGAGCACAATGATTTTACTGGCACTGATATATCGCCGCGCGCCAGCCTTAATTTTAAGCCACATCCAAACCACGCTTTGCGTTTAGGGATATCTAGTGCGCTACGCACGCCCAATTATGTGGAAGAAAAGTTTAATCAAAAATATGCAATTGCGACCACTTTAGTAGTGCCACGCCTAGTTTTACAGCAAGTTTTGGCAAATAAAGGTAATGTCAACCCAGAGCAAATTATTTCACGAGATTTAGGTTATGTAGGCAAGCTGGGCGGCGTGCAGTTAGATGCGCGTATTTTCAGTGACGAAATTACCGAAGTCATTCGCCTTGACGAGCGTACTGATTTTACGGTGCCAGCAGATGTGCTATTGGTGAATCCTACTAATGTCGATACAGGTTTAAATAGCGGCTCGGCAAAAGTGGAGGGCTTTGAGCTACAAACCAATTGGAAAATAGGTACTAGAACTAATTTATTGCTTAATCACTCACACATGCGCATTCGTGAAACTCAAAATGGCTTATCAAGAAACTTCACCAAGTCTATGCCTGTCAACACATTAAGTGCCATGCTTACCCATGACTTTAAAAATGGCTGGGATGCAAGCTTGGCCTATTATCAAAGTAGTGAGACTACCCAGTTAGGTGATGGTGACCCTGTCGGTTTAACCAGAAGATGTGATGTTAGAGTGGCGCGTAAATTTAATACCAGCCGATGGAACGGCGAAGTATCTGCTGTCGTGGAAAACTTATTTAACACCCACTATGAAGAATTTGCCGATTACAACACACTTAATCGCCGTGCGCGCGTTAATTTAAGATTAGATTTTTAGTCATCAATTATTTAGAAAATTGAGATCGTATATTTTGTTGAAGCATCAAAAAAAATGGGTTGCAAACTTACTAGCCAGTTTTACGCTGGCACTGGTGTTGTTTGTGCCTTATTTTGCGCAAGCTTATACTGGTATCACTATCGTCATGAGCGCACCTACCGATAGCAACTTAGAGTTTGTTGAAGCATTTAAGTTAGAGCTGATGAACGCCAGAAGCACCAACCTTCGCGTTAAAGTGATTGATTTAAGCGAAGTGGAAAAACTGGTAGTAGCGGAAAATAGCGAACTGGTGATAGCGCTAGGCGTTCGGGCGCTAGAGGCGTCTAGTAAACTTAAGTTGACTACCCCAGTGCTAGGCGTATTCACACCCTTACCCACTTTTAATAGCTTACTTGTCAACAGTAAGCGTATGCTTGGTAATTTTAGTGCCATTGTGCTAGATCAACCCTATTCTAGGCGCTTTTCTTTGATTAAAACGGTGTTGCCAGAAGCTAAAAATTTAGGCGTGCTGTTGGGGCCAGACTCTTCATCAGACATGGATGATATAAGGGAGGTGGGAGAAAGCGCGCAGTTTAATATTCTGCAAGAAAGCATACAACTGCAGACAGATTTAATTCCACACCTGACCACTTTACTGGGGGTATCTGACGCGCTGATGGCTGTCCCAGATTCGCTTGTCTATACGCGAGAAACTGTGCAACCAATTTTACTCACCAGTTATCGCCATCAAAAACCCGTGTTTGGTTTTTCGCAATCTTATGTGCGCGCAGGTGCATTGGCTGCGGTGTATAGTTCTAGCAAACAATTGGCAAAGCAAGCGGCAGAAATTTCCATTAAATCACAACAATTGTCTAGCATACTGCCACCACCACAAGCCCCTAAATATTTTTCGGTGGCTTTAAATTATCAAGTGGCGCGTTCTCTTAATATTCAAATTGCCGATGAAAACGTGATAAACAAAAAGATGTTAGCTTTAGAAGGGCAGCCATGAATAAAATCTTGAAAAACCTAGGCATTAAAACCAGAGTCATTTTCTTGGGGACTATTCCTGCGTTGCTGTTTGCCATGATATTAGCTGGCTACGCAATCTCCAATGTGTTTGGCGTATTAAATCAGTCCCTAAGTGATCGTGGCCGCATTATAGCCACCCAGTTGGCACCTGCCGCAGAGTATGGCGTGATATCGGGCAATAAACAAATATTACAAAATCTTGTACAGCAAGCATTGGTGAATGAAGAAGATTTAAGAACGGTGCTGATACTGGATAAGCAAGACCGTGTATTAGCATTAAGCGGTCGTCAAATATCTCAAGAAATCATTGCCAAATTTACACAAAATAAATTAACTGAGCTTAAATTAAAAGACGGCACTATTTTCAATTCACCTATTCATCGCAGTCTGGTTGAAATTGATGACTTTACCAGCTTAAACGATTCTGAAAAGGACATCAAAAAACCAACTGCCGAGCTACAAATAGGGCATGTCTATGTTGAGTTAAGTAATTTAAGCTTGCAGAATCTTAAGCAAGATTTAATCACAAAAATGCTGATGATTAGTTTATTTGGCTTGATATTGAGCGCGTTAATTGCCTGGTGGATAGGCCGAAATATTACTAAGCCGATTCAAGAAATTGCCTATGCCGTGAATAAGGTGGGAGAAGGCATGTTTGCACACACCATCATTGAAAACTCAAGCGGGGAATTAAAAACCTTGCAAAAAGGTTTTAACTCGATGGCGTCCAGCTTAAAAAATGCTTACGAAATCATGCAAGATAAAATTAATGATGCAACTTCCATGTTGACGCACCAAGCGCAACATGATGATTTGACAGGTTTAATTAATCGGCGTGAGTTCGAGGTGCGGCTAGAGCGTAGCCTAAAAAGTGTACATGAGTATGGCGCGCAGCATGTATTGTGCTACTTAGATTTAGATCAGTTTAAATTAGTGAATGATACCTGTGGTCATTCGGCAGGCGATGAGCTACTACGCCAAGTAAGCGTGTTGCTTGCTAACAGAATGCGTGACAGAGATACGCTAGCGCGCTTAGGTGGTGATGAATTTGGTTTGCTGTTAGAAAATTGTAGTTTGGCCGATGCTAACCAAATTACCAATACGCTGCTTAAATTGGTACAAGACTATCGATTTATTCACGAAGATAAAATCTTTAATATTGGCGTAAGTATTGGCTTAGTGGTGATTAACTCAAACTTTCAAAATGTCAGTGATATTGTGCATGCGGCGGATATGGCCTGTTATTCAGCTAAAAATGCAGGCCGCAATCAGAGTTTCTTATTTAGCTCTGGCGATCTAGAAGTTAAGCAGCGCAGAAGTGCAGTAGAGGCTATTTCAGACATTACTGACGAAATTGATGACGAGCAATTTATGTTGTATTGTCAGCCGATTGTGCCACTTTCCAGTAGCGAGTCGCAACAACACCATTACGAAGTATTGATTCGTAAAATAAGTTTTGATGGCAATATTTTGCTGCCAGTCACCTTTATCCCTTCGGCTGAGCGTTATTTATTGATGCCAAATATCGACCGTTGGGTCATTAGAAATACCTTTGCTACATATCGCCAATTGCTGGATAAAAGTCATGAAAAATGTAATTACGTGTTTTCAATCAATCTGTCTGGCACCTCCTTAGGCGATAAAAGCTTGCTGGGCTATATACGTGAGCAGTTTGCCATCTATGCCATCCCGCCAGAAAGTATTTGTTTCGAAATTACCGAAACTGCCGCGATTGTAAATTTAAAAAATACCATCCATCTATTTTCTGCACTAAGAAAACTGGGTTGCAGCTTTGCCTTGGATGATTTTGGTAGTGGCATGTCATCGTTTATGTATCTTAAAAATTTCGAGGTTGATTACCTAAAAATTGATGGTTCATTCGTAAAAGATATGCACAGCAACAAAATAGACCATGCCATGGTACGCTCAATTCACAGCGTGGCAGAGGCCATGAATATTAAAACCGTGGCGGAGTTTGTTGAGAATAAAGCCATTCTAAAAGAGCTTAAAAATATAGGCGTGCATTACGGTCAAGGCTTATATTTGGGCGAACCTATGCCAATTAAAAAATTGATAGAAAACTTTTCTGTATTTGGATAATGCTTTGGTTTGGCTAAATATGGGCTTAGCTAAATATAGATTTGGTTAAACATCCTGTTTGGCTGATAATATGGCTGGCTAGTTTAATAAAGCCCTAGTTTAACCAGAACCTTTTATGATAGAAACCGATCGCCTGATTGCCCCCGTTGCCGAAAACCCTCAAGAAGAGGCGATTGAGCGCGCCTTACGCCCCAAAATATTAGATGAGTACGTTGGCCAAGAAAAAGCCAGAAGCCAGCTCGAAATTTTCATCAATGCCGCGCGTGGTCGCAGCGAAGCGTTAGATCATGTATTGTTGTTTGGCCCGCCAGGCTTAGGCAAAACCACCTTAGCGCATATCATTGCGCGCGAAATGGGCGTGAATATGCGTCAGACCTCAGGCCCTGTGCTAGAGCGTGCGGGTGATTTAGCCGCGCTACTTACGAACTTAGAGCCAAACGATGTGCTGTTTATAGACGAAATTCATCGTTTAAGCCCAGTTGTCGAAGAAATCTTATATCCCGCAATGGAAGACTATCGGCTGGATATTATGATAGGTGAAGGCCCAGCGGCTAGGTCGGTGAGATTAGACTTGCCACCCTTCACCTTAATTGGTGCGACTACTAGAGCTGGTATGTTGACAAATCCGCTACGTGACCGTTTTGGCATTGTATCGCGCCTAGAATTTTATACCTCTGAAGAGTTGGGCCGTATTGTGCATCGTAGCGCTGGTTTGTTAGAAGTAGAGATTACCGAAACTGGCGCGCTGGAGATTGCCAAACGCTCGCGTGGCACGCCGCGCATTGCTAATCGCTTACTGCGTCGCGTGCGTGATTATGCGCAAGTTAAAGCCGATGGCTTAGTCAGTAGTGAAACCGCCGATGCCGCCCTTAAAATGCTGGATGTAGATGTGCTGGGTTTTGATGTGATGGATAGAAAACTGTTAAGTGCTGTGCTAGAAAAATTTGGCGGTGGTCCAGTGGGTTTGGATAACCTTGCCGCTGCGATTGGTGAGGAGCGCGACACGATTGAAGATGTGCTTGAGCCTTATTTGATTCAGCAGGGCTACTTGATGCGCACTCCACGCGGGCGCGTCGCCACCAGTTTGGCCTACCAACATTTTGGTTTGCCTGTGCCTAAAACCTTAGCCACAGGTGAGATTTGGCAGCAATAAATACATGTGTTTCATGTAACATTCAATTACATGCCCTGCAACCGCGAGGGTTGTCCCCGCAGAATATACCAGCTGAAGCTGGTTATTCATACGTGAAGACCGCATGGATATTGCCTTGCAGGGCATATATTATTTATCGTATAGTGAAAAATAATATATCTATGCTAAAATTTACCTGTGATTAGCAAGCAAACATTCAATTGGCCGGTGCGTGTCTATTACGAAGACACCGATGCTGGTGGTGTGGTGTATCATTCAAATTATCTCAACTTTATGGAGCGCGCCCGCACCGAGTGGCTGCGCGCTTTGGGGTTTGAGCAGACTTACCTACGAGATGTGTTAAAGGTGATTTTTGTGGTGCATAGCGCCCAAATCGCTTTTAAAAAACCAGCAAAATTTAACGACTTATTAACTATTAGTAGCGAGATTGGCAAGATAGGACAAGGTAGTTTGGAATTTTTGCAAAAAATTTCCGTCAATCAATTATCCAATCAACCATCCAATCAAGCATCGCATGTTGACAAAACGATGCTGGTTGAAGCCATCATAAAGGTAGCGTGTGTAGATGCAGACACTTTTAAACCAACCGCAATTCCAACAGCAATCAAAGTAAAAATGGAGCAAATATGACCGTTGCAAACGATATGTCTTTATTTTCGTTAATTTTAGGCGCCAGCTTGCCAGTGCAAGCAGTGATGTTGATATTGCTGATTACCTCGCTATTTTCGTGGTGGTATATTTTTATTAAGGTGGCGACGATTAAGCGTGCAGAAAAAGAGTCAGAAGAGTTTGAAAGCGCTTTTTGGAGTGGCGGTGAATTGAATAAACTTTACGATGGTATTAGCTCTGGCCGTCGCAAACCGCAAGGCATGGCTAGCATTTTTGAGGCAGGTTTTAAAGAGTTTGTGCGCCACAAACAACAAGGTCGTATGGAAGTGTCAGATGTCATGGAAGGCTCACGTCGCGCCATGCGTGCGGCCTATAACCGAGAGCTGGATGATTTGGATGCGCATTTGCCGTTTCTCGCATCGGTTGGCTCGGTCAGCCCGTATATCGGCTTATTTGGTACGGTGTGGGGCATTATGAACTCGTTCCGTGGCCTTTCAAATGTGGCGCAAGCCACGTTGAGTCAAGTTGCCCCTGGTATTGCGGAGGCGTTGGTGGCTACCGCCATTGGCTTATTTGCGGCGATTCCCGCGGTGATTGCCTACAATAGATTCGCAAGTAGCGTAGATAGATTGTCGGTACGCTACGAAAGCTTTATGGAAGAATTTACCAACATCTTGCAACGCAAATCATAAGGAGTTGAGCCATGAGCGCAACCGTGAGCAGAAGCCGCAAACGTCGGATGATGAACCAAATCAATGTGGTGCCGTATATTGACGTGACGTTGGTGCTGCTGGTGATTTTTATGGTTACTGCGCCGATGACCAATCCAGGCGTGGTAGAGCTACCAAAAGTTGGGCAAAGTGGACTAACTCAGCGTCCAGTGCCCCCAATTGTATTGACAGTAAAAAAGGATGGCAAAGTTGAATTAGAAAATACTGCCTTAACAAGAGATGTTTTATTGTTAAAAATAAAACAGAAGATAAAAGAAAATCCCAAAAGAGGCGTCGTAATAGCTGCAGATAAAAATGTTAAGTATGATGAAGTGGTAGCCGTTCTAGAATTATTGAAACTTGATAAAGACGTAAAAGTTGGACTTTTGCTTGGACCAAAATAATAATTTAGCATGATACGCAAGCACGAAAATTCAGATTCTTATAAGGCAGGTTTTTATGCGCTGGCGGTACATGCTGCCTTGCTGGTGGCGATGTTGGTGTCGTTCAATTGGAAAGCGGCCCACCCAGTGATGAACGTGACTGAGGTAGAGTTGTGGGATAAATTACCTGCGCCAAGAGTTATAGAAACCCCTAAACCAGAGCCAGTCATTAAAGAAGAGCCTAAGCCCGAAGTCAAACCGGAGCCTAAACCAATTGTAAAAGAAGAACCTAAGCCAGAGCCAAAACCTGAAGAGCCCAAAGTGGATATCGAGCTGGAGAAAAAGAAAAAAGAACTTGAGCTCAAAAAAGAGAAAGAACTGGAACAAAAGTTAATTCAAAAGAAAAAACTGGAGGCCTTGCAAGCTGAAACACGCGAAGAAGCTTTGAAGGATAAGGCAGCCGCAGAGAAGGCACAAAAAGATGCGCTTAAAAAAGCTCAGCAAGAATTTTTAGATGAAGAAAAAGGCAATGATGATAAGGCCTCCAGCGCTACCAACGCGAGTTTAGTTGGTGAATATACTGAAAAAATTAAAGCTAAAATCCGTGGCAACGTGAATAAGACACTATGTGGCGATGGTAATCCAGAAGTTACATTTGCCATCAGTGTGCTCCCCACAGGTCAGCTCAGTAGTAATCCTAAATTGGTTAAAACCAGTGGCAACACGGCTTGCGACGAGGCTGCAGAGCGCGCCATTATTGCCTCCGAGCCCTTGCCCTTGCCAAGTGACCCTGCATTATTTTCACAGTTCAGAAATATAAATTTAAAATTTAGACCAAATGACTAAACTGCCTATTGGTTGTAAACAAAGCGTAAAAGTTGTAATAAAGTGTAAATCGTGTGGCGTAGCGGTACGTTTTGCAGTTAAATTTGCATGAACTTTTTCAACCACAAGACACTCCCTTAATAATAATATACTGAGCGCTTATGAAACTAAATCAATTCAACCTCGTTAAAAGTTTGTTTTTTGGTGCGATATTTTTCTTCAATGCAATCGCACATGCTGCTTTAGAAATAGAAATCACTGGCGGCGGCGCACAACAAATCCCGATAGCCATCGTTCCATTCGGTGGAGCGCCGTTTGGCGGCGCAGCCAACACCAAAGATAATATCAGCGAAATTATTGCTGCCGATTTAAACCGCAGCGGCTTGTTTCGCGTATTAGAAACACGCGGCATGGCCAATTTGCCAACGAGCCCAGCGCAAATAAAATATGCAGAGTGGACTGCTTTGCAAGCACAAGCGGTTACAGTGGGTAGTGTTCAAAGCGTCGGTGGTAAGCTGAAAGTCTCGTTTCACCTAATGGACGCACTGAAGCAAACACAATTGGCGGGAATGGATTATCAAATTTCGCCCCACCAAGTGCGCACCACTGCGCACAAAATTGCCGATATTATTTACCAAAAAATGACCGGTCAAACGGGGTTGTTTGCTAGCCGTATTGCTTATATTACCAAAACTGGTAAGCGCTACGCGCTGCAAGTGGCCGATGCCGATGGTTACAACCCACAAACCGTGGTGTCATCTAATGAGCCGATTATTTCGCCCGCTTGGTCTCCCGATGGCAGTAAGTTAGCTTACGTCTCGTTTGAAAAGAAAAAGCCAATTGTATATGTGCAATCACTAACCAGTGGCAGTCGCCAAGTATTAGCTAATTACAAAGGTAACAACAGCGCACCAGCTTGGTCGCCCGATGGCAGCAAGCTGGCTATTGTGCTGACGTATGGTGCCAATTCGCAGATTTATACAGTTTCATCAGGCGGTGGCGATTTAAAACAAATCACCAAAAGCACAGCAATTGATACCGAACCAATATTCTCGCCCGATGGCAGCCAGATTTACTTTAGCTCTGATCGCGGCGGCAAGCCGCAAATTTACAAAGTGCCTGCCAGTGGGGGCAGCCCAAGCCGTGTTACCTTTGAAGGCGGCTATAATGTAAGCCCACGTTTTTCACCTGATGGCAAAAGTTTGGCGTATATTCGTAACGATGGCGGCGCATTTAAAGTAGCGCTACAAGACTTGGCCAGCGGCCAAGTGCAAATTCTAAGTGAAGGTAACCAGGATGAGTCACCTAGTTTTGCCCCAAATGGCCGTGTGATTTTATACGCCACTAAGGTAGGTGGGCGTGGTGCACTGGCTGCGGTTTCTAGTGATGGTAAAGTGCGTCAGCGCCTAAAAGACAGCTCAGGTGGCGATGTGCGTGAACCTGCTTGGGGACCTTTAGCAAAATAGCGGTAAATTGGCTAAGTAAAGTAGGAAAAAAGTAAGCTCAGGGTAAATATGAGATTTTGTTGAAAATTTTAGTGTTAAATTGGCCATTATTTGGCATCATATAAGGAGAGAAAGATGAATCAAAAAACGAGTTTCAATGCAAAGTTGCTAATGGTTGCAGTAGCTTCCGTATTTTTGGTGGCTTGTAAAAGCACCCCCGTTACGCCAGCAAAAGTAGAAGATAAAAGCCCTGCTGGAGCCTCTACTGGCGCTGATTCAGGTGCAGATACAGGCGCCATCAAAGAAGTTGCGATTGATAGTAGCGCCAACAGTGCTGGAAATAGTGCGCTGAAAGATCCAAATAATATTTTATCTAAACGTAATATTTATTTTGATTACGATAGCGATGCGGTTAAAGCAGAATATCGCCCGATTATTGAGGCACATGCTAAATACATGCAAGCTAATGCGGATGCAAAAATGATTTTGCAAGGCAACACCGATGAGCGTGGTACACGTGAATACAACTTATCGCTTGGTCAACGCCGCGCGGTGGCAGTGAAAAATTCGCTTAATTTATTAGGTGTAAAAGATAGCCAAATTGAAACTGTCAGTTATGGCGAAGAAAAGGCCACCCAAAATTGCGCTGGTGATAGTTGCGATAAAGACCGTCGCGTCGATATTGTCCACCAAGGCGACTAAGTAATGCTCGTAGCTAGAAAGCTGGCTTTAGTTAGCTTCAGTCTTTTTGCGCTCACTTCTTTCACTGCTTTTAATAACATGGCGCATGCCGCCTTGTTTGACGATAAAGAAGCGCGCAAAAAGATTTTAGAGCTAGAAGCTAAGCAGCAAACGAATCATGACGCCAGTATGGCGGCAATTGCTGATCTTAAAAAACGTGTTGCGGCAATAGAAGCCATCGTGCAAGGCGGTGGCTTAGCTGATATGCAAAATCAAATTGAGGCGCTAAAGCGGGAAGTGGCGTATTTAAAAGGCGATTTAGAAGTAGCGCAGCACAATTTAGAAACTGCACAGCAGCGGCAAAAAGATTTGTACACGGATACTGACTCGCGCTTGCGTAAAATTGAGGGCGGTGCAATATCAACTACAACGCCACCAGTCAATGCGCCAGCAGTGGCGGTTGAAGAAAAAGATGTCATCGCATTTGCCGATGCTGATAGTTTAAGTAAATCCGCTAAACATAAAGAAGCGTTTGCCGCATTTGATGCTTTTCTAAAAGAGTATCCTAATAGTAAATTAGCGCCAGATGCTTTGTACGGCATGGGTTACAGTCAGTTTGCGTTAAAAAACTACAAATCCAGCATTGCAACCCAGCAAAAAGTCATCGATTTGCATCCTACTAGCCCTAAGGTGCCTGATGCCATGTACAACCAAGCCAATAGTCAAATTCAGCTTGGGCAAGTGACCAACGCCAAAAAAACGTTGCGTAGCTTGGTTGAAAAGCATCCTGAGGCGGAAATCACGCCCAGTGCGCAAAAACGCCTGAAAGCATTAGAAGGCCTTAAATAGTCATAATTTGATTTAATTAATTACTATTAAATTAGATGCTCTGCAACCGCAAGGGTTGTCCCGCAGAACATATTAGCTAAAGCTAATTGTTCATGCCTGAAACCCAATGTCTGCACGGTCTGCAGAGCATTATTTTTTTGTAACATGAGCCATGATTATTGATTCAACGGTATTCGCGGTAAAATAGCGCCAACTTCACCGTTGGCGTTTTTTATTTGGCGCTTATAATTTACGTTTGTAATTTAAACTATGGCATTAAAAATCTACGAAATCTTTCACTCACTGCAAGGTGAAACCTCACGCATCGGCCTGCCAACGGTATTTGTGCGCCTCACAGGTTGCCCCATGCGCTGCACTTATTGCGACACTGAATATGCGTTTAGTGGTGGTGGCAATATGGAAATTGCAGATATTTTGCAGAAAGTAGCCGAGTTCGGTACCAAGTTTGTCACCGTGACAGGCGGCGAGCCGCTGGCGCAAAAAGAATGCTATGTGTTGCTGAAAGCCTTATGCGATGCGGATTATAGCGTTTCACTTGAAACCGGCGGCGCGATGGATATCGCACCTGTAGATCCCCGAGTGTCGATTATTCTGGATATTAAAACGCCTACCTCGAATGAAGAAAAAAATATGCGCTGGGATAATCTAAATCATATAACGGCTAAAGACGAAATTAAGTTTGTCCTCTGCAACCGTGCTGACTACGATTGGGCAAAAGCTAAGTTAACTGAGCTGAAACTCACGCAAAAATGTCCTGTGTTGTTTTCACCTAGCTACCACGATTTGAAAGCAGAGGAATTGGCGAGTTGGGTGCTGGCAGATCATTTGCCAGTGCGCATGCAAATCCAGCTCCACAAGATACTCTGGGGCGAGAAAGCTGGCGTATGAGTGAAAAAGTGACGAAAATAGCAGTGGTTTTACTTTCTGGCGGGCTTGATTCAGCTACTTGCCTAGCGATTGCCAAGTCGCAAGGCTTTGATTGTTATTGTCTAAGTTTGGATTATCATCAGCGCCATATAGCCGAGCTGCACGCCGCGCAGAATATAGCATTAAAACTGGGCGCCAAAATGCACAAAACCGCACAGCTAGATTTAAGCTTATTTGGCGGCTCAGCGCTCACTGACAATAATATCGACGTACCAGAAAGCGGCGCGAATCCCATCCCAGCGGGCATCCCAGTGACTTACGTGCCTGCACGCAATACCATTATGTTATCGCTTAGTTTGGCATGGGCAGAAGTACTGGGTGCGCAAGATATTTTTATTGGCGTCAACGCACTGGATTATTCAGGTTATCCCGACTGTCGTGGTGAGTATGTGGCGGCATTTCAGCAAATGGCCAACTTGGCTACAAAATCCGCAGTCGAAGGCCAAAAAATTACCGTGCATGCGCCGTTGATTGATATGACAAAGGCAGAAATTATCGCACTAGGAACCAAGCTGGGCGTGCCTTACAGCGCAACAGTTTCATGTTACCAGGCCAACGAGCACGGCGCTGCTTGTGGGCGTTGTGATTCGTGCCGTTTACGCCGCGAAGGTTTTAACCAAGCGGGCATTGCCGACCCTACCTTGTACGCTGCATAAATATGCTTGAACTGCATATTTATGCTTGCCAAGCCGCGCGAAAATAACGTATAATCCGCGCCTTTCAGTTAAAGTTTATTTGAGAACAAGATTATGGTCGTTATTCGTTTATCACGCGGTGGCTCTAAAAAGAACCCATTTTACAACGTTGTTGTGGCGGATTCACGCAATCGCCGCGATGGCCGCTTTATTGAGCGCGTGGGTTTTTACAACCCATCAGCCAAAGTAGCCACCGAGAGCTTGCGTATTGATGAAGCACGCGTAACGCATTGGAAAAGCAATGGCGCGCAATTGTCAGACACGGTAACGCGCTTGGTAAAAACGCACGCTAAAGGCCCAGAAGCGATGATGGCTGGCAAAGTAAAAGATGCGCAAAAAGCAGAAGCGAATAAAGCTAAAGCAGTAGCCGAAGCTGCTGCCAAAGCCAAAGCTGTTGCAGATGCTGCCAAAGCAGAAGCCGACGCTAAAGCTGCAGCCGATGCTGCCGCTGCCGCAGAAGCTGCTAAGGCGGCAGAAGTTGTTGAAGCAGCGCCCGTAGAAGAAGCGCCAGCTGAAGCAACGCCAGACGCTACACCAGAAGAACCAGCTGCTTAATTCTTCGGTTAGTGCCATGCCTAACAATAGGCGCTATTAAGTAATGGCTAAAACAGAAGTAAATGATTTAGTGGTCATGGATCGCGCTGGCGCGACCGACCTAGTTATAATGGGGCGCATTGTTGCCCCATATGGCGTTTTTGGGTGGCTAAAAGTACTACCCGATACTGAGCAAATAGATGGCTTGCTCGATTACAAAACGTGGTGGGTTGGTAAAAACGATGGCGGCAAAGATAACGATTGGCGCGAGCTAAAAGTAGAAGATGCTAAAATCCATAACGATGTTATTGTGGTGAAGTTGCAGGGCATTAGTGAGCGCGATGGCGCTTTTGCCTGTAAAGGTAAGCAGGTAGCGGTGCCTAGGGCAGCGTTGCCAAAGCCAGGTAAAAATGAATATTACTGGTCTGATTTAATTGGACTACAGGTTATAAATCTACAGGCGGTAGATTTTGGCAAAATAAGCGATGTATTTGCCACCGGTGCAAATGATGTGATTGTTGCAAAAAATGAAGAAGGTCGAGAGCGCCTAATCCCATTTATTGATGCAGCAATTATTGAGGTGGATATGGTGGCTAAAACCATGCTGGTAGACTGGGATTCGGATTTTTAGCATGCAGATTTTTAATGATGCTGAGTGCTAAATGAGGTTCGACGTCATTAGTCTGTTTCCAGAAATGTTTGATGCAATTACCAAACATGGCATTACCAGCAGAGCAATTGATAAAAAGATTTATGTTCTAAATGTGATTAATCCGCGCGATTTTACGCAGGATAATCACAAAACGGTGGATGATCGACCTTATGGTGGTGGCCCTGGCATGGTGATGCTGGCTGAACCTTTAAGCCAGGCGATTAATGCTGCTAAAGCGCTAAATGTCGATGCGAAAGTGATGCACTTATCGCCACGTGGTAAACCGCTGACGCATGAGAAAGTGATGCAATTAAGCCAACAGCAAGGCTTGATTTTGTTAGCAAGTCGCTACGAAGGTGTGGATGAGCGATTGTTAGACGCGCTGGTGGATGAGGAAATATCCATTGGCGACTATGTGTTAAGTGGTGGTGAATTGCCCGCCATGGCGTTAATAGATGCAGTGGTAAGACAATTACCAGGTGTATTGGGTGATGCAGATTCAGCAATAGAAGATTCG
This sequence comes from Pseudomonadota bacterium, assembly GCA_020053735.1. Taxonomy (GTDB): domain Bacteria; phylum Pseudomonadota; class Gammaproteobacteria; order Burkholderiales; family Methylophilaceae; genus Methylotenera_A. The sequence goes on along the minus strand of JAGVMP010000011.1, from coordinate 421,971 downwards.
TTTGTGAATGGCTTGCTGGATTATTCACACTTTACTAGGCCTGAAGTGCTGACGCGACCAGAGTTTGATGAGAACAAAAGTGTGCCTGAGGTGTTATTATCGGGCAACCATGCAAAAATTAGAGAATGGCGATTAAAACAATCGTTATTGCTAACAAGGGCAAAACGCCCGGATTTATTGGCCGCAAGGTCGTTGACGAAAGAAGAAGCTCGGCTGCTACAAGAAGGTATTAAAGAGCAGGAACAAGCTTCTTTACAATTAAAAGGAACGTAAAGGAAACAATATGGCAGATATTATTAAAATGTTAGAAACGGAAGAAATTGCCCGTTTAGCTAAAAAAGTCCCGGCATTCGCCCCTGGCGACACCGTTGTAGTGGGCGTAAACGTGGTTGAAGGTACACGTAAGCGTGTGCAGGCTTACGAAGGTGTGGTGGTTGCTATCCGCAATCGCGGTTTAAACTCATCTTTCATCGTGCGTAAAATTTCATCAGGTGAGGGCGTAGAACGTACCTTCCAAACTTATTCACCAGCAATCGCCTCAATCGAAGTGAAGCGTCGTGGTGATGTACGCCGCGCTAAACTTTACTACTTGCGTGAGCGTTCAGGTAAATCTGCGCGTATTAAAGAGAAATTATTCGCGCGCGATAAAGAAGTAATGGCACCAGAAGCTCCAGTAGCTGAATAAGTACTTGCAAGCCAAGTCTTGATAAAACAAGAAACCCCAAAATTGAAAAGTTTTGGGGTTTTTTAATGTCTAAATTTCTGGCTTTATAATCATTTGTTATTTGCATTCAGTTCAAAAGTCTAGTTTAATAAACATATTGAATTTAACATAAAAAAAATGTCAAAAAACAAGTATCCGCCGCAATATGACGCCGTCGTTCCAGCCCCATTTGGTGCGGTGGGTATTTACATTCAGGGTGTGCAAGTGGCCATTGAGCTGCTACCTCAAACTCAGCCGTTAAAGTCAGCTGAGCATAAAGTGGTTGCAAAAGTGGCCAATCAAATTGAAGCCTATTTTAACAATGCACGTAACGATTTTAACCTGCCCATTGTGTATAAAGGTACGCCGTTTCAACGCCGTGTGTGGCATGCCATTAGCGCCATTGCTTGTGGGCGCGTGGTCACTTATGGTGAAATTGCCGAGCAAATTGGTAGTGGCCCACGCGCGGTAGCCAATGCCTGTGGTGCTAACAACCTGCCGTTGGTGATTCCCTGCCACCGCGTAGTTGCAAAAAACGGTATTGGCGGTTTTATGAATGGTCAACAAGATGGCATAAAAATTAAAATGTGGTTGCTCAAGCACGAAGGTATTACATTTAAAAATAACAAGTTGGTAAGGCCATCACAGCTTGACTGAAAGTAAGTCAGAATCTAGCCAGCTCGATACTGCTCAACTAGATACGTTTATCGATCACCTTTGGCTGGAAGATGGCCTCTCAAAAAACACCCTCGAAAGTTACCGTGCCGATTTAAGCCAATTCAACACTTGGTTAGTCAAAAATAAAAGCCACTTGCTACAGGCCAACCAATCTGATATTCAGCAATACCTCGCGGTTAAATTTCCGCAAAGCAAACCGCGTAGCATTAGTCGGCTGATTGCCAGTATGCGACGTTTTTATCGCTATGCGTTGCGAGAGAACTTAGTAAGTACCGACCCTACCCTGCAAATTGAATCGCCAAAATTACCGCGCAGTTTGCCCAAAAGCCTTAATGAGCAAGAAGTTGAGGACTTATTAAACGCACCGAATATTAACGAAGCCATTGGCTTGCGCGATAGAGCCATGTTAGAGCTGCTGTACGCCAGTGGCTTGCGTGTTTCAGAGCTGGTGACAATAAACGTGAACGAAGTGAGCACGCAGGATGGCGTAGTGCGCGTGACAGGCAAAGGCAGCAAAACAAGGCTGGTGCCGATGGGGCAAGAAGCGGCGGATTGGATAGACCAATATCTTGCGATAGCAAGACCAAGCATTTTGCAAAAGCGCCTATGCGATGCGCTATTTGTGACTAATCGCGCAAGCGCCATGACGCGGCAAGCGTTTTGGTATTTAATTAAACGTTATGCGCTGCTGGCGGGCATTACCAAACACATGAGTCCACATGTATTGCGCCATGCCTTTGCCACGCATTTGTTGAATCACGGAGCCGATTTGCGCGTGGTGCAGATGTTGTTAGGGCATGCGGATATTTCAACCACGCAGATTTATACGCATGTGGCGCGTGAGCGCTTGAAGCAATTACATAGTGTGCATCATCCTCGAGGATGACTTATCGACAAAAACAGATGCTCTGGAAGCCTTAAGGATATTGGCTTACAGGGCAGGTGATTTGATATTGTTGTTTAAAGTGAATTAAATAAGCTATTTTTTTATTGTTCCTACCTTCTACACCGTCATTCTGAGCGTAGCGAAGAATCCATTTCAATTACAATCAAAACCGTCGCTTTCGCGCGACTTGCGACCCTATTTCTTTTGCTTAGCCAAAAGAAATAGGGGAAAGAAAAGGCTACCCCGCTGCCACTTCATCCTTCGGTCTTAGCGCCGCATCTGAGTGTCGGCTGCGGAACTCACTTCGTTCAAACAGTCCTCGCCGCCTACCATCTGCCGCTCAAACCGAAGGCGCGGCAAGGGGGCTGCCCCCTTAACCCCATGAGCACTATGAGTACACTTGAGAACGCTGAGATAACTGTGAGCACATGTGAGTACTAGGCTTTCAAATTAACTCATTGATTAATTGTATGATTTAAAACATACTGTGATTTAGTTAATGTAAACTCATGCAATTAATTTATATGATAAGTTGTGTACTCATATGTTGAGTATGCAAAAAAATTAAAGTATTTTTCATTGCGATGGAGTAAATAACTCTTTGATTTTTATAAAGATTAGGTTCAAAATTTTTCACAAGCTCTAACGCAAGAAAGCATGCTTTTGCGGAGGTTAAAGCCTCCAAAACTTTAACCAAGAGCCCATTTAAGGATTCTTATGAATATTAAACAAATTGCAATGAAAAAGTCTAAGGCTCAAGAAAAATCTCTTAAGATTAGAGAAGAGTATTGGCCTGAACTTAAAGATGATGATATTTGGGATAGAAAAAAGCATAAAGGCTTTACAACGATACCAAGAACTATAGCTATAGTAATGAGCATTTTGGATAGCCTTTCTAAAGGCAAGCCACTGGGGCAAACATATTTTGTTTTGTGGTGCCATGTGTTCGATGACTCGATTTTAATCATAGACAACCCCAGTACCTATGTTGCAGAAGCGGGATTTACAGGTGAAAGGGCGCTAACTACTTGGAATAGTCGCATGAAAGCTTTGGAAGATTTAGGATTTATAGATTGTAAAGATGGTGCCTCAGGTAAGTTTCATTATGTTTTGATAAAAAACCCTCATAAAGTAATTTGGCAATTGAAGAATAAAATTCAAGAAAAGCGATTTAGGCAATTGCTAGACCGAGCATTGGATATTGGGGCAAAAGATATGAGTGACGGTAAACCAAAAACCTAGTCTAAGGTGCGTTGTATCACCACCCCCAACGCCTTCAGCCCAGGCAATATCGCAGGCTTAGCCACTTTAATTTTTACACTTACCGCACCAAATTCTTTCAAAATCAATTGGCACACATGTTCGGCTAAGGCTTCTACCAGTTGAAAGCTATGCTCTTTTAAGGTGTCGTGAATGCGCGCAACCACAGCACCATAGTCGATGGTGTCGACAATCGCATCGCTTTTGCACGCCTTAGCTAAATCGTAACCAATCTCTATGTCAAGAATCACGGTTTGCGCGATCATACGCTCCCACGCTGGCAAGCCTAGCTTGGTTTTTACTTTGAGTTCAGATATAAAAATGGTGTCCATGATTTTTACGATGGTTTAGAATATTGTGATTGAATTCTAACTGATAATTACTGCTTAAAGGTATCTGTAAAAATGCAGATTTTTAAATCAGACAAGGCGCGAATCAAAAAATTGGGCGCGCATATGATTGATATGTAAGCACGAGTTTTTGGTGAGTAACGCGGTATGATGACAAAATATGCTTTTTTAGAGATGGCTTTATGAATGAGTTAGGTTTTATTCCTGTAACCCTTGTCCCAATGGTTTGGATAGTCGCCGCGTATCTCATCGGCTCCATTTCGTTTGGCATTATTTTTAGCAAATTGTTTGGCCTGCCAGATCCGCGCACTGTGGGTAGCGGTAACATTGGTGCTACGAATATTGCGCGTAGTGGCAAAAAGCTGCCAGCTATTTTAACCTTGCTAGGCGATGCGATGAAAGGCTGGTTGCCTGTCTGGTTGGCACTGCAATCGAATATGCTGATGTGGGTAGTGGCATCGGTAGGGTTGGCAGTATTTTTTGGCCATTTGTACCCCATTTATCATAAATTTAAAGGCGGCAAAGGCGTTGCCACTGCATTGGGCGTGATGTTGGCAATCTCGGCTTGGTTGGCGTTGGGGTGCTTAATTGTTTGGGCGATTGTGTTCGCGATTTCTCGGTATTCATCGCTAAGCGCGATTGTGGCGGCTGCATTAGCGCCTGTTTTAGCGTGGTTTTTATTGCCATATAAAGATTATGTGTTGATGATTGTAGTGATTTCTGTGGTACTCATCTGGCGGCACAGAACTAATATTCAGAAGTTGCTAAATGGCACAGAAGCTGGTTTTGGCAAAAAGTAAAAGCCACTGAATTCCGTGTCTGGCACGGAATGACGGTCAAGGTTTGGTTAGTTCCGCTAAATCCCAACGCGGTTTTACACTAAAACTGTAATTCGGTTTCTTATCTTGCATGGTTTTCAACCTCATAGCTTCTAATCTTAAAGCCCCTGCAAACGCAATCATGGCGCCGTTGTCGGTGCAAAACTCCAAGCGCGGGTAACTCACTTTACACAATTTTCTCCTGGCAGCTGCGTTCAAACGCTCACGCAGCCTTGTGTTAGCGCCTACGCCACCAGAAACTACCAAGTTATCCAAGCCTGTTTCGCGCAAGGCGGCCATGCATTTTGCGGTGAGGATTTCAGTCACGGCTTCTTGAAATTCCCAAGCAATGTCCTTTCTAACTGCATCTGTAAGTGGCTGGTGATTGTTCACTAGCGTTAGCACTGCCGTTTTCAAACCACTAAAACTAAAGTTTAAATCTTTGCTATTTAGCATTGGTCTTGGCAGTTTAAATTGGGCTTTGCCCTGCGCAGCCAATTTAGCTAACGCTGGCCCGCCGGGGTAACCTAAACCGAGCAGCTTGGCAGTTTTATCAAATGCTTCGCCAGCCGCGTCATCCAACGTATCGCCTAATAATTGGTATTCGCCAACGCCATCTACGCGCATGAGTTGTGAGTGCCCGCCAGAAACCAGCAGCGCAATGAAAGGAAATTGTGGTGGATTTTCTTCTAACAAAGGCGCCAGCAAATGGCCTTCTAAATGATGCACGCCCACACTCGGTACACCAAGCGAAAAAGCCAGTGATTGCGCAATGCTCGTGCCCACCAATAGCGCGCCAGCCAGCCCTGGGCCTTGGGTGTAGGCAATGCCCTGCACATCTTGCAAGCTTTTATGGGCATTTTTTAACACCAATTCTGTCAGCGGCAAGGCCCGTCGAATATGATCTCTAGAGGCGAGCTCGGGTACCACGCCGCCAAACTCTGCGTGCATCTCTACTTGCGAATGCAGTGCATGCGCAAGTAGTCCATGTTCGGTGTCATAGAGTGCAACACCCGTCTCGTCACAAGAGGATTCAAAGCCTAAAACCAACATATATTTTACCAATGGCGCACTTTTACCTTTAAAACAGTAAAAGTGATTGAAAAAAAAGGATTATACGATTAAAATGGCGGACTTTTCTCGAGTTATAGATTCGAGAGCCAATATTAATTGTTGCAAAATAAGAGAGAACGCATGTCTAGTGTACGTGTAAAAGAGAATGAACCGTTTGACGTTGCCCTGCGCCGTTTTAAACGCTTAATAGAAAAAACAGGTTTGTTAAACGACCTTCGCGCACGCGAATTTTACGAGAAACCAACATGGGAACGTAAACGTAAAGCTGCTGCAGCGGTTAAACGTCAGTATCGCCGTTTACGCAATCAAACACTTCCTGCTAAATTGTACTAATGGCTGAGGCTAAAGCAGACGATGCTTTTTGGCGTGTAGCCGACAGCTTTATCGCTCACGCCAACAGCCAAAACGATACGGATCGTGGTGTAGTGGGGGCAGGTTTTGCATACTCCAGCGCTAGATTTAACGCTTTTGTGATTGCATCACAATGCGGCAATAAAGAAGCGTTTGAAGCGGAAAAAGCCGCTGCGATTGCTTACTTTGTTGAACAGTATAAGTTAGCACTCACCGAAAATGTCGCAGATTACTCTGCGAATTTCGACAAATACATCAGTCAAAACGCTTAAGATAAACTTAAGCAACGCTCTATGAGTCTGAAAAATCAAATCACGGAACAAATGAAAGATGCCATGCGCGCCAAAGATACCGTGCGTCTTGGCACCATTCGCCTACTGCTTTCTGCGATTAAACAGCGTGAAGTGGATGAGCGCATCGAGCTGACTGATGCCGATGTGATTGCGGTGATTGAAAAAATGCTGAAACAGCGCCGTGATTCTATCGCTGCGTTTGAATCTGCAAACCGCACTGATTTGGCCGATATTGAAAAATATGAAGTAGGCGTGTTGCAGACTTACATGCCTAAACAACTTTCGGATGACGAGTTAAACCAAATTATTACCCAAGTGATTGCTGATAGTGATGCGCAAGGCGCAAAAGACATGGGCAAAGTGGTGGGTTTAGTCAAACCATTAGTTGCGGGTGTGGCCGATATGGGTAAGGTTTCCAGTCTGATTAAAGCACGTTTAGCCTAAAAAATAAGCTGTAAAATGAAAGGAGCGAAAGCTCCTTTTTTGTTTTGAGTGTTAGGTTTGTGCGATACTTCTTATTTATTCAATAAATCAATTTCTGAGCGAGAGAGACAAAGTGCAAGGCGCACAGCGCACAGCGACGAAGATAGTACATATTTGGTACAGCGAGGAAGCGAGCACTGCGCAACGCAGCAATTTGTTTCTTGCAGCCAGAAAGTGACTTAGCAATTGATTCCAGAATCATTTATTCAGGATTTATTAAACCGCGTTGACATTGTTGACGTCATTGATAAAAGCGTGCCGCTTAAAAAAGCCGGCGCCAATTATTCTGCCTGCTGCCCGTTTCATAACGAAAAATCTCCCAGCTTTACCGTCAGCCCCACCAAGCAGTTTTACCATTGCTTTGGCTGTGGCGCGCACGGCACGGCGATTGGCTTTTTGATGGAGTATGCAGGTTTAAGTTTTATTGAGGCGATTAATGATTTAGCCAAAAACGTTGGCATGATTGTGCCGCAAGAACAATCTACACCACAATCCCGTGAAGCAGATGCACAAAATAAAACCATTAAACTTGGCCTACAGGAAAGCCTGCAACAAGCCGCTAACTATTACAAAGCGCAATTAAAAGAAAGCCCACGCGCCATAGAGTATTTAAAAGGCCGTGGCTTAAGTGGCCAAATTGCCGCCAAGTTTCAAATTGGCTATGCGCCCGCGGGCTGGCAAAATTTGCAAAGTGTATTTGCGAACTATGAAAACGAGGCTTTGCAAACTGCGGGCTTGGTAGTGGAAAATGAGCAAGGCAAACGTTATGACCGTTTTCGTGACCGCATTATGTTTCCTATCCACGACCAAAAAGGCCAAGTGATTGGCTTTGGTGGCCGCGTCATCAATCCTGAAGATACGCCCAAATATTACAATTCACCCGAAACGCCACTGTTTCAAAAAGGTCATGAATTGTATGGGTTATTTGTCGCAAGGCGTGCCATTCGCGATGCTGGCCGCGTGCTAGTGGTAGAAGGATATATGGATGTGGTGGCACTTGCGCAATATGGCATTGAGTATGCCGTGGCCGCTCTGGGCACTGCAACTACGCCGTTTCATATTACCAAGCTGATGCGCCAAACCGATGAAATTGTATTTAGTTTTGATGGGGATAATGCAGGCCGCACTGCCGCTTGGCGCGCTGCCATGAACGCGCTGCCGGCTTTAACTGACGGGCTAAAATTACGCTTTTTATTTCTGCCTAAAGAACATGACCCTGACAGTTATGTGCGCGAATTTGGCAAAGAAAAGTTTGAGCAAGAAATGCAAAATGCCATGCCGCTTTCGCAATACATAATTGCGCATTTAAGCGAAAATAACCCGCTGAACTCGCAAGAAGATAAGGTGAAGTTTTTAAACGAAGCTGAGCCGATTTTGCGCCAAATCGTCGCACCGCGTAGCGCACTTTTTATGCGTAAAAAAATTGCCGAGCTGGCCGAAGTTACTGAGGCAGAAATGCAAAGTTTGCTCAAACTACCTGCACCAAACAGAGTGCCCGTGTTAGCCACGCAAAAACAAAGTCGGGCTCCAATTAGCATTAAAAAGCGCTTTGTGTTGATGTTGTTGATGCAGCCTAGTTTAGCCAAAAATGAGTATTTAAATTTTGCGCAAGGCTTTGGAGAAGAAAACGTGCTGCTGCAAGCCAGTATCCATGCGGCTTTGCAGCAACCCCAATCGAAGCCTGCCGCATTGTTGCATACGATTGAGCCAAATGTAGATACAAAATTGCTCAACGAAATTAGGTATGAGCTGGCTTTATTTGTTAAGGGGCCAGAGTTTGAGCTTGAATTTGAAGGTGCGTGCACCCAATTAGGTAAAATGATTCAGAAGAAGCAAGATGGCGGAATTTTGGATGCGTTAAAAGAAAAACCTTTGAGCACGTGGACAGCAGATGAGCGCGATATGCTTAAAAACTTAACTGCCAAAAAAACTTAGTGTGTGCGATTAAGATTACTGCGTAAAACTTGTTATTAAACAAGCGGTTTGTTTAAACTTTAGCGGGCTTAAGCTTAAAATTTAAGCGGTTTTCAGGTATAATCCGCGGTTCCTTTGAAATACACCATACGAATCACTGCATGCAATCTCAACATGCAATTGCAATATCTACGCTAGGCCTGCAGTTTTAAGCAAGTACAGCGTTTTTACAGAATAGGATCGGGCATGGCCAGACCAAAATCAGACAAAACATTAGAAAAAGAGCGCTTAAAGCTAGAGCATGAAGCTGCGCAAGACCCAGCGGCACAAGCGATAGACGCTGAAGTGCGTCGTACGCGCTTAAAAACCCTGATTATTTTGGGTAAAGAGCGTGGCTATTTAACCTACGCCGAAATTAACGACCATTTGCCAGATGATGTACAAAATTCTGAGCAAATTGATGGCATTATCGGCATGATTAATGACATGGGCATTCAGGTGTACGAAGAAGCGCCTGATGCTGAAGTGTTGTTGATGTCAGACGCACCTCCGCCAGTCACCGATGAAGATGCAGTGGAAGAGGCAGAGGCCGCATTGGCCACAGTTGACTCCGATTTCGGCCGCACCACTGACCCAGTGCGTATGTACATGCGTGAAATGGGCACGGTAGATTTGCTGACACGCGAAAGCGAAATTGAAATTGCACGCCGCATTGAAGATGGCTTAAAACATATGGTGCAAGCCATTGCCGCTTGCCCTACAACCATTACCCAATTATTGGCGATGGTGGATCAAGTTGAAAAAGATGAAATTAGCGTTGATGATTTGGTGGATGGCTTAATTGATAGCGATATTGGCCTAGAAGACACCATTGCCGCCGAAGCGGTGGAAGAAGAAGACGTTGATGTAGATGAAGAAGAGGACGACGACGAAGATGGTGCAAAAGCTGCGGCAATTTCAGCCGAAGCGCTTGCTAAATTAAAAGAAGAAGTGCTAAAACGTTTTGCGGTGATTCGCAAAGCCAACAGCGAGATGAACGCAATCCGCGAAAATACTGGCTCGCAAGATCCAAAATACAAAAAATTGCACGAATCTGTGCTGGAAGAGCTGACAGCGTTTAGATTCTCTGCCAAACAGGTAGAGGCTTTGTGTGAGCAAGTGCGCGGCTTAGTAGAAGAGGTGCGTGGCCATGAGCGCAAAGTGATGGATTTTTGCGTCGATAAATCCGGCATGCCGCGCCCACATTTTATTAAAAGCTTCCCAGGTAACGAGATTAACTTAACCTGGCTAGATACTGAGTTAAGTCTTGATAAGCCATACATCGAAAAACTAGTGCGCTATAAACACTCGATTGTGGATCAGCAAGATAGACTGATTGCGCTAGAAGCCAAAGTGGGTATTCCCATTAAAGAGCTAAAAGAAATCAACAAACAAATGACCACAGGCGAGGCGCGTGCGCGCCGTGCTAAGCGTGAGATGATTGAAGCGAACTTGCGTCTGGTGATTTCGATTGCAAAAAAATACACCAACCGTGGCCTGCAATTTTTGGACTTGATTCAAGAAGGTAATATTGGCTTGATGAAAGCCGTAGATAAGTTTGAATATCGTCGTGGTTTTAAATTTTCTACTTATGCCACTTGGTGGATTCGTCAAGCGATTACGCGTTCGATTGCGGACCAAGCACGTACCATTCGTATTCCTGTGCACATGATTGAAACGATTAATAAAATGAATCGTATCAGCCGTCAAATTCTGCAAGAAACGGGTATTGAGCCAGATCCTGCGACTTTAGCTGAGAAAATGGAAATGCCAGAAGATAAGATTCGTAAAATCTTGAAAATCAGCAAAGAGCCAATTTCAATGGAAACGCCGATTGGCGATGATGAAGACTCGCACTTGGGTGATTTTATTGAAGACAACACGACATTGGCGCCAATGGAAGCTGCTGTTTACGCCAGCTTGCGCGATGCTACCAGTGAAGTGTTAGAGTCGCTTACACCACGCGAAGCTAAGGTGCTGCGCATGCGTTTTGGCATTGAAATGAACACAGACCATACGCTAGAAGAGGTGGGTAAACAGTTTGATGTTACGCGTGAGCGCATTCGTCAAATAGAGGCTAAAGCGCTGCGTAAATTGCGCCATCCTACAAGGTCAGAAAGACTAAGAAGTTTTTTAGAAACTGGTCAAGATTAAAAGTTATTGTTTTGGCGTTGCTAAAACACACAGCAGCTTATTGGCCCCTTAGCTCATGCTTGGTTAGAGCAGCGGACTCATAATCCGTTGGTACTGTGTTCGACTCACAGAGGGGCCACCATTTAAAACGACTTAGGGAGAAATCTCTAGGTCGTTTTAGTTTAAGGGCTGTGGATTGAAAATCCGTTTGTTGTGAGTTCGGTTACCGCACGCCCTACCAAACATAAGGCCCAGTCAGAAACGACTAGGTCTTTTTCTTAGATAGTTACGTAACCAAATTGTACCCTTGCGAACTTAATTGTTGTGCAGCGCATGTTAATAGGTAATTTAATAATTCTGTATTATTAGTTAAGTAATATAAGTTTTAATCTTAATTATAGGTTTGACTTTCATGACTGTTTTAATTACTGGTGGTGCTGGTTATATTGGCTCACACACCTGCCTACAATTGTTAGCGGCTGGATACGAGATTGTAGTAGTAGATAACCTGTCGAACAGCTCTGAAGAGTCACTACATCGTGTAAGAAATATCTCTGGCAAAAAACTAACATTTATTAATACTGATATTTGCAATAAGCGTGCGATGCGTGCGTTGTTTCAGCAGCACAAGATTATAGCGGTTATCCATTTTGCAGGGTTAAAGGCAGTGGGAGAGTCTACCGATAAGCCTCAACTTTATTATGATAACAATGTGGGTGGTAGTTTAGTTTTGTTTGACGTAATGGCAGAGTATGACGTAAAGACGATCGTATTTAGTTCTTCTGCAACCGTTTATGGCGATCCAGCCTTAGTGCCGATTAAAGAAGACTTTCCCTTAAGTGCGACCAACCCCTACGGACGCACAAAGCTAATGATAGAAGATATTTTAAGAGATTTACATGCTTCAGATGAGACATGGCGTATTGGATTATTACGCTATTTTAATCCGATTGGGGCACACCCTAGCGGCTTAATTGGTGAAGATCCAAACGGTATGCCAAATAACTTATTGCCTTATGTTTCCCAAGTGGCGGTAGGTAAACTAGCAACGCTAAAAGTATTTGGAAACGATTACGCGACGCATGATGGCACGGGTGTCAGAGATTATATCCATGTAATGGATTTGGCAGATGCGCATGTCGCTACGCTTGATTATCTGTTGAAAAATGAAACGATGATTACGTTAAATTTAGGCACTGGCAACGGCTATAGTGTGCTGGATGTGGTGAATACATTTGCTAAAGTAAGCGCAAAAAAAGTACCTTATGTATTTTTACCTAGAAGGCAAGGTGATGTGGCCATTAACTTTGCAGATGCAGGTTTGGCCAAAAAACTACTCGGTTGGGCTGCCAGCAGAAATTTAGAACAAATGTGTACAGATGCCTGGCGCTGGCAGTCTAGCAATCCTGATGGTTACAGTAGTTAAGTACATACGAATTAGTTTCAATCAATTTCTATATTCCACTAGTCCAAACGGCTCAGACATTGTCACCTTAGTAACACTTTCCTCATTTAAAGTTAAATCGTACCAAATGAAAATATATTTTTTGATTTTAGGGATGTTTATATGAGTATTAAACAATGGAGTTTGGCCTGGCTTTTAGTGGGGAGTGCCTTTTCAGCAAGTAGCACAATGGCAGATGAGTTAATTGTAAATGGTGGTTTTGAAACTGCGGGTGTTGATGAGTATGATATTCAAGGCTGGAATGTAGAAGAAGCTGGCGCTTTGGGTTCTGTATTGCTGGAAAATGATGGCGTAACCAATGCCAGCGGCCGCAATACTGTTGGCGTTGCAAGTGGATTGAATTATGCCTTGCTAGACGCTTTTAGTCTTAGCAATCAAGCCTTGTTGCAAACTTTTACAACAGGCGCAGCAAGTGCCGCGACGTTATCTTTTAGTATGTTTGTGAATAATCAAAGCGCTGCTGGTACTGCAATTAATAGTGAGGGCTTAGATTACACCACTGGCGGCCTGTTTGAGCCTAATCAACATGTGCGTGTAGATTTATTAAACTTAGGCACTGATGTTTTCACTACCAATGCTGGCGATATTGCACAAACCTTTTATTTAGGTGGCTCAAACGGCTCAAGCATGATTGGCGGCGATATTGCTAACCCATATATTAATTATTCATTTGATATTACGCCATTATTGGCTACTGGCGGTACCTATACATTGCGTTTTGCCAGCGTGGCGAATGAAGGCCAAATGCAGTTAGGTGTTGATAACGTCAGTTTGCTAATAACGCCAGTGCCAGAGGCAGACACTTACGCCATGCTGTTAGCAGGTTTAGGTGTGATGGGTTTTGTAGTGCGCCGTCGTAACGCTGTTAAATAAATTATCTTAAAAGGACTAAAAATGAAATTGTTTATACTTAAAGCCAGTGCCTTAGCTGTGATGCTGGCACTGGGTTCGCAAGCTGCAATGGCAGAAGATGCTGCTGATTGGACTGCTGATGGCCAGGCTGCATTAGCAAAAGCCAAACAGTTATTCCCCAATGCTAAGCGTGCCAAAAACGTGATTTTATTTGTGGGCGACGGTATGGGTGTTTCAACTGTCACCGCTGCACGTATTTTTGAAGGCCAAATGAAAGGCATCGATGGCGAGAAAAACTTGCTAGCCTTTGAAAAATTACCTTACTTGGCAATGTCAAAAACCTATTCAGCAAATCAACAAACATCTGATTCTGCACCAACCATGACAGCGATGGTAACAGGTGTGAAGACGAATGATGGCGTGCTATCTGCAGACCAAACTATTTTTAATGGTGAGTCAGATAATGCGTTGATTCAAGCCAATAAACTAACGACTATTTTAGAGTTAGCAGAAATAAAAGGACTATCAACCGGCGTTGTTTCTACTGCACGTATTACCCATGCAACACCGGCAGCCACTTACGCACATACATCAACGCGTGACTGGGAAACGAAAACGGCAACACTTCCACCAGCAGGTGTTAAAGATATTGCTGCGCAAGCGATTGATAACTTTGGTGCGGGTGGTGTTGGCGATGGTATGGAAGTATTTTTAGGCGGTGGCCGCACTAAATTTTTACCTAACACGGTGAACGACCCTGAAGATATAACTCGTTTTGGCGAGCGTACCGACGGCCGTAATTTAGTGACTGAGTTTCAAACTAAATTTGATGCCGACTTTGTATGGAACAAAGCGCAATTTGATAATTTTAATGCGGCTGGTACTAAACGTTTAATTGGTTTGTTTGAGCGTTCGCACATGGAGTTTGAACATGATCGCCCAGCTGATGCTGGTAAAGAGCCAAGCTTGGCTGAGATGACTGACAAAGCGATTGATGTATTGAAAAAGAATCCAAAAGGTTATTTTTTAATGGTAGAAGCGGGTCGTATTGACCATGGTCACCATGCGGGTAATGCATATCGTGCATTTTCTGACACTGTAGCATTAAGTGATGCAGTGAAAAAAGCGCTTGAAAAAGTAGATTTAAAAGACACACTAGTGATTGTGACGGCTGATCATAGTCATGTGATGACGTTAGCGGGCTACCCTGCGCGTGGCAACCCAATTCTGGGTAAAGTTACTGAGCCAGGCGCTACAGCACCTACCTTAGCAGAAGACGGCAAGCCTTATACAACGGTTTCTTATGCTAATGGTAAGGGTTATCACGTTGGTTCTGCGGGTGAGGCGGTATATGCATTACCAACTGCAGCAGGGCGTGTTGCTGATATGGCAGCTGTTGACACCACAGACCCTAATTTCCACCAAGAAGCTTTAGTGCCAGGCAGTGCTGAAACACACGCAGCAGAAGACGTGCAGATTTTTGCTGGCGGCCCAAAGGCGTACTTGTTCCATGGCGTACAAGAGCAAAGTTACATTTTTCATGTGATGAAAGATGCGTTTGGTTTTTAATATAAGCTTTTAGTGTTTTATATGGGGCTGCATAAATAACTTATGTTGCCCCAATTTTTTTGACGTATTTAATTAAGGTTAAACCTAATGCTTAGAGTGAGTAATTTACTATTGGGGGCAGTGTTTTTAGTGGGTAGCAATCTAGCCTTTGCTGAGGCGGAAAATTTAACACCATTAAATGCAAAATTTGAAACCACGACTTGTGATTTGCCTTGTGATCATCTAGCCGAGCAAGTTAAAGTGCAATGGTGGTTGTTTCGCAATCATCAGCAAATAGAGACTCGAAAAGACAATTCAAACAATAGCCAATTGTGGCTGAAGTCTGCAGATAATAAGCTAAATTATTTTTATCTACTACATGATGAAAAGCGCGCAATTGAATACACGGCGGTAGATTTGAATATGCTGGGGATTGCGACTAATCAAAGAAGATGGCAAACACTGACAAGTTTGGTGGCTCAAGATGACTTAGCCAAGATGAAAAAAACGCACACAAATCAAGTGTATGAAACTTACCAGCTAGAGCATTACAGCGGATTATTAAATGGCATACAAACGCAAGTGCTTTGGATTGCAGAATTGCAAATCCCACTACAAATTACTTATACCTATCCAAAACAGCAAATGACGGTAGATTTGATTAAGCGTTACAGCAACAATTCACCATTGCTAGCCACAACGCAACAAAATTTAATGACTTATCAGCAAGTGGATTATGCAGATATTGGTGATATAGAGCATTCCACTACCAGTTCTAAGTGGCTAGATAAAACAGAAGGTGCACCAGGCATTCACTCACACAATCATTAAAAAGCTAATGTTAAGAAATCAGTCTTGGTGGTGATAAAAACTACGAGGATGCGTTTCAGCGATATTTAATCTTAAAATATCATCAAGTGTAGTTGATCCCACACCAATTAAATCTTGATATTGACTATTAGTAGTATTAGTTTCTTCAATGTTAGACCTTATATTTGATTCGCTACGTAACTCACGTAATCTATTCAATAATTTCATCATATTACTCCTTAAATAAACATCTTAATTTTGCACAGTAAATATGTCATCTTGATGTATTTAAGTAGTATAAATTTTAAGCGCTACTTAAATTTTTGATTTAAAAAAGGATTTTTTAAAACGCTCTACTTAGTCTTTATTTTATAGTCCGAACGGACTATAAAACCTGAGTTTTTTTCACATAGATGCAATCTGCTCCAGTCAATCTACTAACTACAAAAAAATGTGTTGGTAAGCTGTTCGGGGAGTTGTGTAATGAGTTTTTTTAAAGTTGCCTTAAAGAATATTAAAAAGTATTTTTTAAAGACATGGCCTCTACAGCTGGCTAATAATCACTCACGCTATGTCAATACGTCAACTCACACCGCTTTTATTACGGATGTCGGGTTTAATGAGCGATTACATAACTCGGATAGCTGGGTTAGAGGCGATGCAACAGCAAGGCCGCTGCGGGTGATGATGTTAGGTTTGCGTGGTTTTCCAAATGTTCAAGGCGGTATTGAAACGCATACAGAACATTTAGCGCCCTTGCTAGTTAATTTGGGTTGCGATTTAGAAGTAGTGGTTCGTTCGCCTTATCAAAAAGATACCGTAGCCAAAACTTGGAGCGGAGTGAAACTTACCAAGCTGTGGGCACCTCAATGTAAAGGTTTTGAGGCACTGGTACACACTTTTTTAGGTGTCTTATATGCTGCGATTAAGCGTCCAGATATTTTACATATACATGCAATTGGCCCAGCGTTAATGACGCCTTTGGCTCGATTGCTAGGCTTACGTGTTGTAGTGACTCATCATGGACCTGATTACAATCGCCAAAAGTGGGGATTATTTGCACGATGTACTCTACTGCTAGGCGAGTGGTTAGGTATGCGGTTTTCAAATAGTAGAATTGTAATCTCTAACGTGATTAAAGATTTGGTAGTGCGCAAACATGCTATGCACGCAGAACTTATTCATAACGGTGTCGTATTACCTAGTCTTAATACCTCGGCATCATATCTTGAGAAATTTGGATTAACAAAAGATAAATATATATTACTAGTAAGTCGCTTGGTGCCAGAAAAGCGGCACTTAGATTTAATCGCTGCATTTAACCAGGCTAATTTATTAGGCTATAAGTTAGTGATTACTGGCCAATCAGACCATCCTGATGACTACATGCAATCAATCATTGATGCAGCGTCAAAAAATCCAAATATTGTACTGACAGGGTTTCAAACTGGTAATACTTTACGCAGTATATATACCCATGCTGCTTTGTTTGTACTACCATCTTCGCACGAGGGTTTGTCTATATCACTGCTAGAGGCGCTTAGCTACGGTATTCCCGTAATTGCCAGTGATATACCTGCAAATCTTGAGTTGGGACTGAATTCAATGAGTTACTTTGAACTTGGCGATGTGAGTAAACTAGCATTGCTTTTATCGAAAAATACAGTAAAGCCAGCGTCTGTGGAAGAGCGTATGCATTTACGGGCTTGGATAAATACACGTTATAACTGGAAGACAATCGCCGAAAAAACTTTCAAGGAATATCGCAGCATTATGCATTAGCATTTTCAACTTACATCAATTACATACACATGCATGTCACATTTACTACATAAGATTCAATCTTTAATAGTTATCGCATAGTCACCAATAGTGAGATTTCAGCAACAACTCAGTTTTAACAAAACATTAAACTTTAGTAAGCTTATCAGAATATTAATAGACCCATTATTAATGATAGTGCTACTGTTTAGCTTAGCGATTTCAAACGAAGCTAAGCTTGGCTCACATTATATTGTGTTGTCGATTTTGGTTTTTACTTTGAGCTTCCCAGGCTCTTGGGTAAATTCTAATAAGCTGGGCAAAGACATACTGTCTACTTTTAGTCAGTGGTTTTTAATTGTAGGCATACTGCTTTTTTTTGGTTACGCCACCGCATACTTATATATTTTCTCACAGCAGGTGATTATGGCTTGGGTGTTTATTACCCCTTTCGTACTTGTTTCTGCGCACTGGTTTGCAAGGCAATATTTATCTAGCCAACACTATATTACGCAAGTAAAAAAAACCGCTGTTATCGTTGGCTATAATGAGTTAGGGCTTCAACTAAGAGATAGAATTAAATCTGATAATACTTTAGCCATTGAGTTAAAAGGATTTTTTGACGATATGACTACATCGCAGTCGCCATTGTTACTCAGTAATAGAGTGCCATCGGCGGGCTCACTCAGCCAGTTAGCTAATTATGTGAGGCAATATGCGGTGGATATCATTTATATTACGTTGCCGCCATCAATGCACACACAAATTATGGCTTTGCTAGATGACTTAAAAGACACCACTGCATCTATTTATTTTGTACCCAACTTTTTTATGGCAGATTTAATTCAAGGTAGAATTGATGAAATTGACGGTATTCCAGTTGTAGCTGTGTGTGAAACACCTTTTACAGGCTTTAATGGCTTTGTAAAAAGAACTAGCGATATATGCATTTCTATTTTACTGCTATGCCTGTTGTCACCAATTCTAATTATTGTCGCGCTGGGTGTAAAGTTGAGCTCACCTGGACCTATCTTATTTAATCAGCGACGCTATGGCTTAGATGGTCAAGAGATAAACATTTATAAATTCAGATCTATGACGGTGATTGAGAATGGTAGCGTAGTGCCCCAAGCTACTCTGAATGATAAGCGTGTGACGCCTTTTGGAAAATTTATCCGTAAAACGTCTTTAGACGAATTGCCGCAATTTATTAATGTACTGCAAGGCAGAATGAGCGTGGTTGGGCCACGGCCGCACGCAGTAACGCATAATGAAATGTACCGAAAATTGATTAAAGGTTACATGATACGCCATAAAGTAAAGCCTGGTATCACTGGGTGGGCGCAAGTCAATGGCTTTCGAGGTGAAACTAAAACTGTCGAATGCATGAAAAACCGTATAGAGTATGATTTGGAATACCTAAAAAAATGGTCGTTATCACTAGATATGAATATCATATTCAAAACCATCCTACTCGTTTTCAAAGATTCTAAAGCCTATTAAAGCTAGGCTATTTTTTAAAATAGCCACAAGCTATTTCAGCAGTTTATTCTCAAAAAACCCTTTAAAACCAAGCAATTTAATAGCCCCTTTGGGCTAATCTAGTCCGTATTGCCTATAGATTTAACAAAAACTTAATCACGCTGTAACGATTTGCGCACAAAGTAGCAATTCAGTTTACTGACGAATTAATTTTAATTATTTTATGATAATTTTTGGAGAGAAAAATGAATAGATTTAAGTTGTTTACCACAACATTATTAATGTTTTTATCAACGTCGGCCATGGCAGCGCAACCGCGACAGTATGATTTTACGCCTTCGACCGAAAAGTTATATGTAGCAACTGCAGGTGAAGTGATTTTAACTTTTTTATCAAAAGCCGCTGCTTACTCTAATGATTTGTATTTGCAAGGCACGCCTGATTCAATTTTAAATAATCAAGCTGCCATGCCAGGCGCCCAATATTCATTAGGTAACTTTGAAGCAGGCACGGAGCTGTCTTTTGCCATGTTTGTAAAAAACACTGGTTTTGCTTATTACACAGGTAGTGCAAGTTTAAATCCTGATAATTTCATGCATGCGGCTTACGATATTACTTCCGGCCAGTCGCTCAATATTGGTTTTGAAGATTTATTTAATGGTGGCGATAAAGATTATGATGACTTGGTTTTTTCTTTAAACAATGTGCACGTGGGCTCCTTAGTCACTGCTGTGCCAGAGCCAGAAACCTACGGCATGTTGACAGCTGGCTTACTCATGATTGGTTTTGCAAAGCGCCGCAAAACAAAATGATACTCACCTTAAAAATAAAAACGGCGTAAAAGCCGTTTTTATTTTCGTATGTCATCAGCATTTAACATTTTAAATTCACACTCAATTTATTAGATTTAGAGATTTGTCGTTATGAAAGCCATGATTTTAGCAGCGGGTAAAGGCACTCGGGTAAGACCTTTAACTTACGAATTACCCAAGCCGATGATTCCCATTTTAGGTAAGCCGGTGATGGCTTACTTAATAGAGCATTTAGCAAAGCACGATGTGAGCGAAGTGATGGTAAATGTTAGTTACCTACACGAAAAAATTCAGCAATATTTTGGCGATGGACATCGATTTGGTATTCAGATTGGTTATTCATTTGAAGGTGATATTAGCAATGGTGCCATTGTTCCTAGCCCAGTTGGCTCCGCGGGCGGTATGCGCAAAATTCAAGATTTTGGTGGTTTTTTTGATGAAACTACCATTGTCATTTGTGGTGATGCCATTATCGATTTAGATATTACTGCAGCAGTTGCAGAGCATCGTCGAAATGGCGCCTTAGTCAGCTTAGTGGCCAAGCAAGTGCCTATGGATAAAGTGTCAGGTTACGGCATAGTGCTGACAGATGAACATGGAAAAATTACCTCGTTCCAAGAAAAACCCAGTCAAGCTGAAGCGCGTTCAAACTTAGCCAGCACAGGCATTTATATCTTCGAGCCAGAAGCCTTGAACCTAGTACCCTCAGGCAGCACGTTTGATATAGGTTCAGATTTGTTTCCATTATTGGTTGAAAAAAACTTACCTTTTTACGCCATAAATCAAGATTTTAACTGGATAGACATTGGTTTGGTTTCTGATTATTGGGAAGTGATGCAACAAGTGTTGCGTGGCGAAGTGCCATCGATGCACATGCCTGGAAAGCAGGTGAAACCTGGGGTTTGGGCGGGTTTAAATGTGCATATTGATTGGGAAAATACCAACATAAAAGGCCCCGTGTATATTGGATCTGGCTCGCGTATTGATAGAGGGACTGAGATTATTGGCCCTACTTGGATAAGTGACGGTTGCCACGTGCAACGTGGCGGCAGCGTCATTCGTAGTGTGTTATTTGAATATACGCGTGTTGGGCAAGACTATAGTGTGGAAGAAATGATTGTCTGCGGTGAATACTGTGTAGATAGGCATGGGCGCATGATGCACGTGGATGACGATGCCTGTCATTTTATTTGGTCTGACGCACGCGAAAAAGTCATTTACCCAATGAACTACGCACACGCAAGGCTATAGTCGCAATCTCAGTAACTGATAATACTTTGATATTTTTAATGATGGATTGTGACAAAAATGTCACAAATATGAAATTTTACTGAAATCAAGCTTAAGTAAAATTGTCATTTATGATCAACCCAGCGTGATTAAATATGATGAAAGATTTAAAAGAGTTTGCCTGTGCGGGTATTAAAAATAAAGGCTTTACCCTGCTTGAGTTGCTAGTAGTGATGGTGATTATTGGCTTATTAGCGGCCTATGTTGGGCCAAAGTATTTTGAGCAAATAGGCAAATCAGAAACCAAAACAGCTCGTGCCCAACTAGATGCTTTAGGCAAAGGCTTAGATCAGTATAGGATAGATGTAGGCCATTACCCAAGCTCAGAACAGGGTTTAGCGGCACTTAATATAAACTCAGCCAACGAGTCAAAATGGCAAGGGCCTTACCTTAAAAAAGCCGTACCGAAGGACCCGTGGGATAGAGCTTATTTGTATAAATCCCCAGGAGAGCATGGCGATTACGATCTTTATTCGCTGGGTAAAGATGGGCAGCTTGGCGGCACAAAAGAATCTGAAGACGTATTGAGCTGGTAGTTCAGTTTAAAGATGGATTTTCAAGTAAAAGCCTTAAGCGGTAGAGAGATTGTCCTCTTGAATATATCGGCTGCGCATGCCGATGATGCCAGCGCACAAGCTAAAGCAAGAGGTTTCAGTCCAATCGGCATCAAAGCAAAATCTACATCTTTTATCCACACCGAAAGTAAAAAGTTCCCTCTAACACTTTTCAGCCAAGAGCTGCTGGCTTTGCTAGAAGCGGGGCTTAATTTAGTAGAGGCGATTGAAACCTTGGTAGAAAAAGAATCGCGTAGCGAAGTGAAGCGCGCACTAAATTTGCTGCTGCAAAGTTTATACGAAGGCCAAACATTTTCTGCTGCGCTAGAGTTGCAGCCTAACGTTTTCCCTGTGTTGTACATTGCAACGGTGCGTGCCAGCGAAAAAACAGGGGATTTACCAGAGTCGCTTACAAGATATGTTGCATACGAAAATCAGTTGGGAGTATTAAAGAAAAAAATCGTCAGCGCTTCTATTTACCCAATTTTATTGATGGCGGTTGGCGGTTTGGTGATTTTATTTTTAATGGGTTTTGTGGTGCCAAAATTCAGTAAAATTTACGAAGATACAGGTGGCGATTTACCATTTTTATCGCAACTACTATTGGCTTGGGGTGTGTTTTTAGAAGGGCATAGTAAGCAGTTGCTCATCGGTATCATTTTGGCTGTTATGGGTTTTGGCTATGCGCTATCTCGGCCAGCGCTCAGAAAATGGTTCATTCAGTTGCTATGGCGTATTCCTGCGATTGGTAAGCGATTAAGAGTGTTCCAACTCGCGCGATTTTATCGCACGTTAGGCATGTTGCTAAAAGGTGGTGCGCCGATTATTACTGCGTTGGGCTCGGTAGCAGGGCTGCTAGATGCAGTAATGCAAACCAAAATGAAACAGGCTCTAGTCGCTATTCAACAAGGACAGCTGATTTCAAATGCAATGGACCTAGCAGGTTTAACCACGCCAGTTGCATTGCGCATGTTACGTGTGGGCGAGCGTAGCGGAAAAATTGGCGACATGATGGAGCGCGTAGCAGCGTTTTATGATGATGAGTTATCGCGTTGGATAGATTGGTTTACAAGACTTTTTGAGCCACTGCTGATGTTATTGATTGGCTTAGTCATTGGGGTGGTGGTATTGCTGCTTTATATGCCAATTTTTGAGTTGGCGGGGAGCATACAATGAGTGCGCAATTGCAAGAGATTACATCTATGCATGCACATGATGTGATAAATGCAACGCATATTAAGCAAGCAAAACTGCAAGCCCAAACACAACAGCGGCGCGTGCTCGAAGTGTTAGAAGAAGTCACTGGCTATACACAAGAGTCGTTTTTAGAAGCACTCAGCCAAGCATTACATTTTGCTGCCATCGATATGAAAGCGTTGAATGATTTATCGCCAGCATTCAACATAATTTCATTTTCTAGTGCACAACAAAAAGAATGTTTGGCTTTTTACACCAAGGAAAATACATTAATCTTGGTGTTAGCCGACCCATTTAATGAGCACTTGCAAGAATGGGCAATGGCGCATGTGACGCAAGACTTTGCTTGGCGCTTAGCACATAGAAATGATATTGCCGCATTTTTAGCACGTCATGAAGAAACCATGCGTGCCATGGATGGTATTCATGAAAGTGCTGCAAATACGAGTAATGACGAGGGTGAGGCGGTTGCTAACTTATCGTTAAAATCAATCAATGAGGATTCAAACCCCATCATTAAACTGATTAACTCGACGCTCTATGACGCGCTAAAAGTAGGCGCAAGCGATATCCATCTTGAATGTTCAAATGCAGGCTTGTCCGTAAAATATCGCATAGACGGAGTAATGGCAAGCGTGGGCGGTATGCAAGGTGCCGAGAATGCAGACCAAGCCATCTCGCGCGTCAAAGTGATGGCGCAGCTGGATATTGCCGAAAGACGCATTCCGCAAGATGGTCGTTTTAAAGTGATTGTGCAAGGGCGTGATGTGGATTTCCGCGTTTCGATTATGCCCAGTGTGTTTGGTGAAGACGCTGTCTTGCGGGTGCTAGATAGAAAAGCGTTGTCAGCCGAGGCAGAAGGCCTCAGTTTGCAAGCTTTAGGGTTTGATAGCCGCATCATCACGCAATTTCGCCGCCTAGCCAGCGAGCCTTATGGCATGGTGCTAGTGACAGGCCCCACTGGTAGCGGTAAAACCACCTCACTATATGCTGCCATTTCAGAAGTCAATACAGGGCATGACAAGATTATCACGATTGAAGATCCAGTGGAATATCAACTGCCGGGTGTATTGCAAATTCCTGTGAATGAGAAAAAAGGCCTCACATTCGCACGTGGCTTGCGTTCCATTTTACGACACGATCCTGACAAAATTATGGTGGGTGAAATTCGCGATTCTGAAACTGCACAAATTGCCATACAAGCCGCACTGACAGGTCACTTGGTATTTACCACCGTGCATGCAAATAACGTGTTGGATGTGATTGGGCGATTTATACACATGGGTATTGATCCGTATAACTTTGTCGCGGCTATGAACGGCATCATGGCGCAGCGACTCATTCGCACTATTTGTCCGCATTGTGCAGAAGATTATCAGCCCGATGCACAATTGTTAGCAGATTCCGCTATCACACCGCAAATGGCAGCCACCATTCGCTTTAAGTTTGCAAAAGGCTGTGGCCATTGTCGTGGTACGGGCTATCGTGGTCGCAAAGCAGTTGCAGAGTTGTTAATTCTAAATGATGAACTTCGCGAAATGATCGTGGCGCGTGAGCCGATTAGGCAATTAAAAGAAGCGGCAAAACGCAGCGGTATGGTGACTATACGCGAGGCAGCTTTAGAGGTTGTAGCTAGCGGATTAACCACTTTGCAGGAGATTAATCGTGTTACTTTTGTGGCCTGATCAGTTGCAAGTAGCGTTGAGTGCGCAAGGTGCGGCAGCCATCAGTCTAGCCGCTGGTTCTGGCAAAAAAAAGCTTAAACAACAATTTGTGCCTGCTATACAAAACGTGGAGGCGCCTAACTGGCACTCAGCAAGCACCAGTCTAGAAGCTTTACTAAGTACGATGCAAGTGAAACCAAATACACAATTGACCATTGTGCTTAACAGCGATTTTATTAGGTATCAGCTTTTGCCAGCACAGCAAATTTCTATGAGTTCAGCTGAAAAACAGGCTTATGCCGCTGCGGCTTATAAAGAAATTTATGGTTCAGAAATAGATGGCTGGCGGATAAAGTTGCATGAAACAGGTTTCAGTCAAGTTAGTATCGCTGCTGCAGTAGATGAACGTTTTCTAGATAAGCTGCAACAAGTTTCACAACAGCATCAAATTCAACTGGTTAGCGTACAGCCCTATTTAATGGGTGCTTATAACAGTTGCAAAAAATGGCTAAGTAAGTTGAGTGGCTATTTTTTAGTCATCGAATCTAATAAGTTAATACTTTTAAATTTGCAGCAGGGACGATGCCAAAACTTACGTATGAGTGCAGTCGGCAATGATTGGCAACAAGATATAAAACAATTATTGCTGCGTGAAGCTATGCTGAATGATGCAAATGGACAAGAAGTTCTAGTGTATGCACCAGTGCATAAGCAAGTTGTTATCAATAAAATTGAAGGTTGGCATATAAGTCGGATTGGCCCAACAGCTAAGCTGACGATGACTAATACTCATTTTGCTATGTTGGAGGTGCTGGCATGAGCCAGTCTATAGATTTAGAGTTTATTCAACAGCCATTATTTTCGCTATCAAGATTCGCATGGCTTAGGTTGGCTGCATTAGTCATCGGATTGCTGGCAGTTGCTATTACTTGGCAAGCGCACCATAACCAACAAATCGAGATGGCTAAACTTGAGTCAGAGCTTAATCAATTCAATCAAATAAAACAAATGCAACCAAGCGTGACACAAGCGGTTGTTACTATTGCGCCAGAAAAAATAAAAGAGCTGCTGGATATGGTGAATGTTTTGGCTACGCCTTGGAATGGGCTGTTTGAAGCCATCGAAGACACTGAAAATAAAGATGTAGTCCTTTTAAGCTTAGAGCCGAACACCAAAAAACAACAGTTGTTGATAATGGGCGAAGCGAAAAATTTGCAGGTGGCACTGCAATATGTTGCGCAGCTTCAAAAGCAGCCAGTACTAACACAAGTGTTTATGCAAAAGCATCATGTGGATGAAAGTAATGTTTCTAAACCAGTGCGTTTTACGGTGCTGGCAAAATGGCAGGCTGTACTTTGATGGTAAATTTAACTCTACAGCATGGCGCATGGCAGCTTACCAGACTAAGTACTAAGCTTGGCTTAATTGGTGGGCTTGGCCTAGCTTTGCTAATTGGTTGTTGCTTGTTTTATTTAAGCACACTCTTACCTTTAAAGCAGAAGGTTAACGAGGTAAAACACACTATAGCCAGCGCCGCGCTAACGCAAGTGACTAGCTCAAACGTAAAACAACCGCTTGTTAATAATATATCTGATGACATCACAGCATTTAAGCAATTGTTACCGCGAGCAGCTAGCTTGCACGAATGGTTAGCGCTAATTGATCAGACTGCAACGAAGCAAAATTTAGCTTTAAACCGTGGTGATTACAAATTTAGCAAAGCGAAGCAGAGTCAAATTAGCGATGGTTTTTATTTAAGTAAATATGAAATTGTATTGCCTGTTGCGGGCCAATACGCACAAATTAGGCAATTTATTGCGCAAGTGCTGCAGTTGCAGCCAGCACTTGCACTTAGTGATATAAAAATGACGCGTGATAATTCCTTGTCACCCAATGTAGAAGCAAGGTTGGTGTTTGTGCTCTATTTGCAAAGTGAGGTCATGTAAAAATGCGCACAATGGAAAATGCCGTGTTCCCAAACAAATGGTTGTTGGCAGCGCTTACAATTACAGCTGCGCTTACGCTATGGACCTCATTGCAAGAAGATGCTACTGAGGGTGAAGTAGTTGTACTTGCGGACAATCGATCTAAAGCACTTGTAGAAAGCAATAATAAGCAATCTAAGCAACAAGAGAATATACGCTCTCAACATAGCGTAATTGCTTGGCAAAAACTTAAAAGGTCGTCACTACAAGACCCTATAGAAAACCCATTTAAAGTGCATTCTTGGTTGGTTGTGCCGCCAGTTAAAAAAGTGAATCCTGCTTCTTTACCACCTCCTACTGCTCCTTCTGCACCTTTTACTTATTTGGGGAAATATGAAGAAACACCTGCTAATACACAGATATTTTTACTGGCCAACGGTAAGCTTTACTCGGTAACACAAGGCAAAAATATCGACTCTCAATGGCGCTTGGATGGTGAAGACATCAATAGCTTACACCTTACCTTTTTGCCGCTTAATTTACCGCAAGTGCTTTCTAAGGCTACTAGGGCCATCATGCCTGTCACCGAGCCAATCAACGCAGAAATGAATTTGTAAAAGGATGTATGGATGAAGTTTGTAAACAAAAATAATCAATATCATTATGTGCGCCTTTTAGTATTGGTATGGTTTGCCACACAACTTTTAAGCTGTGCTTTCGCCCCTTGGGAACCTGCAGTTGATAAAACTAAAATAAGCGAAGCGCAGGTTTCAGTGGCACAGAAAAATTTGGCAAAAGAGCCAGAGGCAGTAGTAAAGCGTAAGGATTTATTGGTGACGACAGAGCTGGCGGCAACCAATTTTCTTGTTGAGGCTGAGCAGGCGCAATCTAAAGGTAATTATGAAGAAGCAATCAATTTATATAACAAAGTACTCACATTTTTACCAGATAGCACCACCGCGCTCAATGGCAAAATTAAGATTGAGCGGGAACTGGCACAAGCAAAAAAACTAGAATCCGTTAATGAGTTAATACAAAGTAATAAGCTAGAAGAGGCTAAAGAACCGTTGCATCAAGTTCTTTTAGAGAACCCTCAAAATACCGAAGCTATTCGCCTGCAAAATGTACTTAAGGATAAATTGCCACCACAAACTAGCAGGCCACCACAGCTTAAAACACAAGTAGATAAACCAATTACGCTTGAGCTTAGAGATGCAAATATTAAAGTAGTGTTCGAAGCACTATCGCGTGCGACAGGCATCAATTTTATTTTAGATAAAGATATTAAACCTGACACTAAAGCTAGCATTTTCATTAAAAAGGCCCGCATTGAAGATGCCATTGATATGGTGCTTTCTAGCAATGGCTTACAAAAGAAAGTGTTGTCTGAAAACACAGTTTTAGTATTTTCTAACACACAACAAAAATTAAAAGACTATCAAGATTTAATGATTCGTAGCTTTTATTTTAGTAATACTAGTGCAAAACAAGTGGCAGCACTGCTTAAGTCTATGCTTAAAACTAAAGATATTTTTGTGGATGATCGCTTGAATATGCTGGTGATGCGTGACACACCAGAAGTGATACGCATTGCAGAAAAATTGGTCGCAGCTAATGATTTAGAAGATCCAGAAGTCATGTTAGATATTGAAGTGCTAGAAGTTAGTCGAGGTCGGTTACAAGAGTTAGGCATTGTTTATCCCAATCAACTCGCAGTTATCGGAACAGGTTTGAGCGGTAGCTTAACCTTGGATGCAATTAAAAATATCAGTTCGGAAACAATTAGTGTTAGCCCCAATCCTGCTGTGAATTTTAGAAAAACTAGCGGTGATGTTAATTTATTATCCAATCCTAGAATTCGCGTAAAAAACAACGAGAAAGCAAAAATTTTAGTGGGTGATAAAGTGCCTATTATTACCACCACCTCCACAGCGAATGTAGGTATTTCAGAAAGTGTGCAATACATCGATGTTGGATTAAAACTAGATGTAGAGCCTCGTATAACCTTAAATAATTTTGTGAATATCAAGATTGGTCTTGAGGTGAGCTCGCTTGGAGACAAGACAAGAACCAGTAATGGCGCTGAGGTATATACCATAGGCACTAGAAATGCAAATACGGTACTCAGCTTGAAAAATGGCGAAACACAAGTACTGGCAGGCCTAATTTCAGATGATGAACGAAAAAATGCAAGTAAATTACCAGGTTTGGGCGATATACCATTACTAGGCCGATTGTTTTCAAATCAGCTAGACCAAAAAACTAAAACAGAAATTGTACTGGCGATAACGCCGCGTATTATTTCTAACATCGATCGGCCAAATGCGGAAATTTCTGAATATTGGTCTGGCACCGAAACTTTAATTAGTGACAAACCACAAATTAATTTGCCAGCTGTCAGTACACCACCCATGAATGCGATGGAAAGAGCGCGAGAGCAAATGCGTTTGAGACAGCAACAAGCGCAAGAGCTTCAAGCCGAGCAGCCTGAGCCAGTATCAGAGCCTATATCAGAACAGATACCCACAGAGCAAGCACCAGAGCGGCCTGCAGGGCAGTCTTTAGAGACCGTGCCTGTGCCAGCTGCAATTGATTCAGCTAATCCACCGCCTGGGCTATGACTAAGCCAGTACTATGATTAATTTAGTGCATCACTACAAAGGCTTTACCTTAATCGAATTGGTCGTGACTGTGGCGATTGTGGCAGTTTTGGCAAGTGTAGTTACGCCCATGTTACAAATGACTTATCAGCGCAGCAAAGAAACGGAGCTGCGCGCTAATTTGCGGCAAATGCGCGAGGCGATAGATGCTTATAAAAAAGCCGCCGATGAAGGACGCATTAAAAAAAGTATTGATGAAACTGGCTATCCACCAAATTTAGAAATACTTGTTGAAGGTGCAGTGGACGAAAAAGATGTGAACAAGAAAAAGCTTAAATTTTTACGACGCATTCCTATTGACCCCACACTGCCCAAAGATAAAGTAGATACAGAAGACTTAAGCCGTAATTGGGGTGTGCGCAGCTATGAAAGCGATGCCGAAAACCCACAGGCGGGTGATGATGTATACGACATATATTCATTGAGCGAGCGGCAGGGGATTAACGGTGTGCCTTATGCCAAATGGTAAAAATAAAAGCTTTACTGGACTAGTTCTTACTAGGATAAGTTTTATTAGGCAAGGTTTTACATTGGTAGAGTTGTTGGTGGTGCTGGCGATTTTGGCGCTTTTGCTTACACTGGCAGTGCCTAGATATTTTACTGGTATAGAACGCGCTAAAGACGCTACCTTGCGGCAGGATTTAAGTGTGATACGTGAAAGTATCGACAAGTTTTATGCAGACACAGGGCAATATCCTAAAAGTTTAGAAGACTTAGTCGAACGTAAATATATTCGCAAATTACCGGTCGATCCTATCACGGACAGCACAGACACATGGTTGATTACTGGCCCAGAACCGCCGCTTGAAGGCGAGGTGTATGATATACATAGCGGCGCACCTGGTGCTGCAAAAGATGGCAGCAAATATGCTGATTGGTAAAAAATACAATTTGGGATTTACCTATTTGGGGCTGCTAATGGTGATTGCCATTGCAGGCATTGGCATGGCGGGTGTGGGCATTGTGTGGCATCAAGAAGCGCAGCGCGAGCGCGAAAAAGAGCTACTGTTTATTGGTGAAGCATATAGAAATGCCATTGGCAGCTATTATGAAAATAGCCTTGGTAGTAGTAAGCAGTTCCCCACTAGTTTAAGTGACTTAATTTTGGACAAGCGATCCCCTACTATAAAACGCCATATTCGTAAGCTATATGCTGATCCTATGCTAATAAACATGGATAATAAAATGCCTTGGGGCTTAGTGATGCAACAAGGGCAAATTGTGGGGGTGCACACACTATCAGAAGATGTGCCGATAAAAAAGATGGGCTTTAATGCAGGTTACGATGCGTTTGGCGAGGCGAAAACATATAGCGATTGGAAATTTGTTTACGCTTCAGGATTATCATCCCAGACAAAATGAGAACTGGATATGTATGTGTTAGTTGGATGATATTGATCTTAAGCTAGGTCCTTATGCTCAGATAGGCATCAATTAATCTACAGTCTTGCCAATAGCTTCAATCTCTTGCTTGATTTTAATATTATCAAATTTCTCAATAGGAAGAGCTGCAAACAGTTTAATGCGGTTTTGTAAGTAATTTGAAATTTTTCTGAATGCTGCAAGTTTTTCTTCATCTGTGCCTTCAACCGCAGCAGGATCTTCAACACCCCAATGTGCTGTCATTGGTTGACCAGCCCAATATGGGCAAACTTCCCCAGCGGCGTTATCACAGACAGTAAATACAAAATCAAAATGTGGTGCACCTTCACCAGAGAACTCATCCCAGCTCTTACTTCTCAATCCCTCAGTAGATAAACCTTGATTTTTCATCGTTTGAATTGCAAATGGGTTTACTTTGCCGCTAGGGTGGCTACCTGCACTGTAGGCTTTAAATTTACCCTTACCCCAGTGATCCATTAATTTTTCAGCCATAATGCTACGCGCAGAGTTACCAGTGCATAAAAAGAGGACGTTATAAATTTTCTCAGACATTGATTATTTTCCTAATAAATTATTTACACAGTTAACAGCAAGTGGCTTTTTTAGAAATAAATTGGATCTTCTCAGTAGCTGGAGCACAGCAGGCTGCTGCACTTGTGCTATGTTCTGGACTGTCATTGAAGGTAGGCGCACTATCAAGCGTTCTGTAAGTTTCCCAAGCTAAACCAGAAGGGTCTTGTACCCAATGCTTGTCAGATTTTGAATAGCAGCAGGTTGTACCTTCTTCTGTAAGCATATTCATTTCAGCCGCTTCAATTCGCTGCTTAATCTCTGTAAGCTCTTCTTCAGTTTCTACTTGGATGCCGATATGGTCTAGCCCTGCTTTGGATCCGCGCATGCTAATTGCAAAGTTTACTAAAGGATCATTGAGCATCCACTTGGCATAGTCAGGTTTAACTATTGTAGGCACTTCACCAAATAGAGAGTTGTAAAAAATAATGCTTTTATCAAGGTTATCTACCGATACATGCATGTGCATACGTTTCATTTTATATTCCTTTTAAACAGTTTCACAGGTTACATCTGGGCAACAAACTTGCTCACCTGCACAACAATTTTGAGTTAAGTATTCGAGTAATGTGTTCATTGCATCATAATTTGCTGAGTAATAAACAAAGCGACTTTCTTGTCGTGAGTGAATTAAGCCAGCATAACTAAGCTCTTTAAGGTGAAATGACAGCGTACTATTAGGTATGCCTAGCCGTTCACCAATAACCCCTGCTGATAGACCGCTCGTACCTGCTTGAACGAGCAATCTAAATATATCTAATCGCGCTTCTTGTGCAATTGATGAGAGTAAAGTAACTGCTGATTTAGTGTCCATATGACTATATTTCCATAAATATAGAAATATTGTCAAGAGAATATTAAATGTTGAGCAGCCTTGCTAGCAATCACACTGGGAAACAATCTTTAAAGTGTGATGAATTCTTACTTAAGAATACTGGCGATAATATTTAAGCACTTTCGGCACGTAATCACGTGTTTCTTTATACGGCGGAATTTTATGCTGGTATTTAATCACTGCACCAGGACCCGCATTATATGCGGCTAGCGACAGCTTTAAGTCCCCATTAAATTGCATGAGTAATTCACGCAAATATTGCGAACCTGCCAAAATATTTTGCTGGGGGTCATGTTTGTTTTTCACCTTGAATCTGCTCGCTGTTGCAGGCATTAATTGCATCAGTCCAACTGCGCCTTTGTGAGATCTTGCACGGGCATTATGTTTAGACTCTGTTGCGATGATGGCATGAATAAGTGCAGGGCTAAGCGCAGTTGCTTTTGCAGCAAGCAGCACTTCATCATGGTACGGCAGTTGGTATTTGTTGATTTGACTTTCAGCATTAATTTTACTGGCACCGTTAAAAATGACAGTCGTCGTTGGCTGAAATTGCGCAGCAGGCTCTTCAATTTTTATAGCAAAGGCTCTGCTCAGTTCATTATTGCTAATGCTAATTTCATCAGCTTGGGATAAGTCGATGTAGATATCAGCCAAAGTAACGCTAGGCCCAAACACATTCAGTAGAACCATTAACTTTAGAACGAATAATTTTTGCGTACAAGCCATCAATCAATTTTGCAACAGCAATGTGACAAAGATAAGTGTGCCTATTATCTATATCTCAACTTTAAATCTGCCTTAAATTTTGACGTAAATATCTATTAAAACATAACTAATTTTTTGTTATAAAACTGTAAAAAAACTGCCATCTAGATTTAATGTGCTTGTCACTAAGTATGTGCAAACTCGCAACAACTAAAAAATTTAGAAGAACCATCATTCTTGCCCTACTAAATACCAATATGTCCTTAAATAACGATACCAGCTTAAGTGATGAGCAACGTGTTGTATTTATGGATGCCATTTCCGAGTCGTTACGCGTCTCGCAACATTCGCACCTGTTTAACTGGCTACAAGGTGCCTTTCAATATTTACTGGCACACGAGGTAATGATTTATGGAATTAAAACAAACGAGGCTGATTCATACGAATATGAATACCTAACCAGCTCGCGCTATTTTGATGAATACAAGTTCCATGACGTTATTCAGCAAGATGAAGGTATCGTCAATCAAACCTTAGCGTTATGGCAGCAAGATGTCTTACCATTGCTGGTGGGTAGCGCGCTTAACCCAAGTGACTATGCTAATTGTGCGGTTTTTAATTTTGATGAGACAACTCTAAAAGATTCAGAACTGTCAAAAATTATCGCGCACGGTTTTGGCGACCAGCACAGCAAAATATCTACCTTTGTGATGTTTGCAAGGTTATCAAAACAGCCCAGTGCAAACCATGCATATATATTAGAGTTGATTATGCCGCATTTACACTGCGCGTTAGTGCGGGTGGCCAGTAGCAAACATAATTATGTGCAGGATAGGCGTAAAAAATCTAACAGAATCACTGGCAGAGAATCCGAAATTTTGCATTGGGTACATATAGGCAAAACCAATTGGGAAATCTCATCTATCCTCAATATCAGCCCACTCACTGTTAAAAATCACGTACAAAATATTTTGCGCAAACTTGATGTGCAAAACCGCGGCCAAGCCGCTATTAAAGCCGCCAAGCTGGGCTTAGTGCGGGTGCTTAAGTAATCTCATTTTGAAACAAAGTTTGTCATCGCTGGCAAATAGTCATCACTAATAAGCCGCCTCTTTCAAAATATAGTCCATTCGGACTATGCCTTAAACATTATATTTAACACAGCCCAACCATAATTTAGTTTGGTGTATTTATATTTTTTTGCGATTGCACATGCGTTTTCAAATTTTTTTTTAAATGTACTTTTTATAGTCCACCTAGACTACTTATTAATTTTTTAGTGTCATAAGCGCACTGTAAATTGGCAATGTCGCGTAAAGCTTTGTATTTAGCGATTCAGGTAAGCGGTTAGTCATTCGCGCCGCTTCAACAGGTTTTAGTAATTTTTTGTAGTTTATTTTTAATAGGGAGATTTAAATGAAATTTCAACTTAAAGCATTAGTAGCGGCTTTAGCATTAGTGGCTGCTGTTCCAGCATCAGCGGCGATTGCGCCTGGCAGTACTGGTAACGGTGAATTAGTTTTAACGGTTTGGGATCAGGTTGCAAATATCTCTGCCACATTTGATTTGGGTAAATCATATAGTGAGTTCAGTATTTCCGGTACAGCTTTTCCTAACAGTGGCGTAACTGCAGATAACACTGCGTTTTCTTGGAATTTGTCTACTGATGCTGGTTATTCAGCAGCTTGGGGTCAATTTTTAGCTGCTTCTAACAGTGCAAATACTGTTTACGCCATTGGTGCTGTAGATGCAATTGGTGCTGGTGCAGGTTCACGCGGTTTAATTACTTCATATGCAGAAGCAGGTAACAATATCACAACTGGGCAAGTTCAAAATCTTGCGGTCAATTTCGATGCATACACAAATGGTACTAGTGTTGGATCTTCAGTGTTGTTCGAAAATCATTCACTAGTTGCGAACGGTAGCAGCGTAGCGAATGCTGGCGCTGGTTATGCTCAATCGCAATATGGCATTACTTCCAAAGTTGGCGCTAACAGTGGTATAGGTGCTAAAGCCATCGGTGCAATTGGCTCAAATCTACAAGTTGCTCAATACGTAACTGCTGGTAGCTCTTTTGCAACTGCGCCTCTAACTATTTACGGCAACGGCGCTAAATTTAACTTAAGCAACACCGGTTTTTTAACCTACAGCACAAACGCAGTGGTAGCAGTGCCAGAGGCTGATACATGGGCCATGATGTTATTGGGCTTAGGTTTTATGGGCTTCGTTGCACGTCGTAAACAAGCTTAATTTTCAGTTTTTAACTAGCAATTCAAAACATGGCAGAGGCTTAACCCTCTGCCACTTAGAAAGATTTTTTTTGGAGAATTAACATGAAATTAACAAAAATTGCTTTAGCATTGGCATTAATGGCAGGGTCAACTGCTGTATTTGCTGCGCCTGTGACACAAGCGCAAATTGAAGCTGCACGCGTTGCAGGTACACTACAACAAGCTTGGATTTCTGGTGCCTCTGCACCAACGATTAATATTTACGAAGGCTGGGTAGGTTCTGGTGCTGGCGTAGGTTGTGATACTAATACAAACACTATTTTCACTTCACAAGCGGCTACTGGCGCAACGGGTCCTAACGTTAAGCCTGGTTCTATCGGCAACTTTATGGCGTATGCTTGTACACGCGGTGGCGTCGTTTCTGTGTTGTACCATGTGGTAGATGGCGGCTCATTACTATATGTTGCACCACACACAGTGGGCACTAAATTAGCCCGTGTTAAATACGTAGGTACTAGCACTTGTGCAACCAGTTTGCCTTATGTAGATGGCTCAAACCCTGACAACAACGCAACTGTGTTTAAAGGTTGCCAACAAGTGGGTACAGCATTACCTTCTACTGGTGCTACACCAGCATCTAACACAAGTAATGCTGCTGCCGTGGCAGCAGACCCATTGGCACCACAATTACCAGTAGGTGGTTTTTCTGATGTAGAGGCGGCTTTATTTGCAGCTAATATTGGTGGTGGTGATGTAAGTTCAAAAGGCGTTCAATCACCAGCTAATATCGGCCAAGTATTTGGGGTGGTAGTTAGCACACCTTTATACCGCGAACTACAAATGGCACAAGGCATTTTCCCACTAGGTACTGACTTTGATACTGACGGTACAGGCCCAGACACTGGTGCAGATGGTACGTTTGCTGCTGCTGTGGCACCTAACATTACTAGTCAACAATATGTTTCCATCGCTGCAACTGGCGGTGCCTACCAAACTGATTGGTCACCTATTATCCCCGGTAGCACAAAAAGAATGATTTTAGCGCGTCGTGTAGACACTTCAGGCACACAAGCTTCTTCAAATGCATTCTTCTTGAAAAAACCATGTACAGATGCAGTGGGTGCGAGTTTTAATCCGGCAAAAGCTTCGGACTCAAATCCACCACCAGTTGCAGGCGTTTTTAGCGGTTTTGAAGTGTTTGAAGGTTCTAGTACCGGCAACGTTAAAACACGTATCTCTACAGCAGCTGCAGCAGGCGATTTTGCAATTGGTGTTATGTCGACAGAAAATGATTGGCGTACAGAGGCATCATCTGCAAGCAGTGGCTACCGTTATGTAAAAGTAGATGGCGTGCACCCAGAAGCAGGCGATTCAGTGGCAATTACTTTTAATGGCAACCCAATCACATCTAGTAACGCACGTGTACAAGCAACAAATGGTAACTATCCATTCCATATGGAAACAGTTAACTTTGTACGTAGTAACTATGCAGGTGTGCCAGCCAAAACGGCATTTGAGTCTGTTGTAGTAGGTCAAATTACTGCTGCTTTATCAGCACCACCAGCAACATCATGCGCTGTATTACCACGCGGATTAACGTTGAACCCACTAGGTGGCTCAGTATGTACCGTTGGTGCACAAGTGATGAAGGGTACTGTATTAGGTAACAACTGCTCACCATATCAATTGACACAGTAATTGGTTTGGTTGGGGGTGTTAATTAAATAACTTAATTAATACAAGCAATAAAAACGCACTGCTCAAAAGGCGGTGCGTTTTTTTATTATATTTTTTACTTGATTGCTGTAGATTTCTACCGTTGAATAGTTGCCTTTTTGGCGTTATTAAACTGGGTAAATATTTGTTAATTAAGCTATTTAAGAGCTTGCGCATAGTCCTAATTCACGCAGTTGAAACATTAGTTTTTTATTATAGTGATGAATATTAATCAGTATTTTTATACAAAAATTTAACTATTACGATGCAAAAAAATAATCTTTTACATAAACTATTTATCAATACTTTATTGGTAAATAGCTGCTTAATTGCTGCCAATGCAGCGTATGCAGAAAATAACCAAAATTTAGTTAAAGAAGAAATAAGTACACCAAAACTAGATGACCAAAAACTAGATGACCTCGAACTAGATAAACAAGACTCAAAAAATAAAACATTAGAAAACTCTACACAAGAAAACCAGGCGCCAGAAAAATATGCCTCACAAGATCCAGTTTTTAACGTATTTGAAATTAAGGTTAATGGCAACACCGTGTTGCCAATTGGCAAGATAGAAGAAGCTGTTTACCCGTATTTGGGCGAAACTAAAACTATTACAGATATGGAAAGTGCACGTGCCGCCTTAGAAAAAACTTATCAAGATGCTGGCTATTTAACGGTCTCTGTCAGCATTCCCCAGCAAGAGGTAGATGCGGGTGTGGTGATTTTAAAAGTGACTGAAGGCAGCATTGAAAGGCTGCGTATTAAAGATGCACAATATAGCTCACTAGCAGAAATAAAATCACGCGTCAGTGAGTTTGGTGAAGGTAAAGTGCCACACTTCCCTACTGCGCAGACGCAATTAGGCACGGTTAATCGCGGTCAAAATAGGCAAGTAACTCCAGTATTACGCGCTGGTAAATCTCCAGGAAAAGTTGAGGTGGATTTAAAAGTGCAAGATAAACTACCGCTGCATGGTAGTTTAGAGCTTAACGATAGATACTCACAAAACACGACAAAAACCCGTCTAAACGGTAGTTTGCGGTACGAGAATTTATGGCAAAAAGATCACAGTATTGGTGTTAGTTTTCAAGTGTCGCCACAGGATTTAAATGAGACAAAAGTAGTTTCTGGCACCTATGTAATACCACGAATGAACGGTGACTACTTTGCTGCTTATGGGGTTATTTCTAAAAGTGATATTAGTGCGGTGGGTGATGTAAGTGTAGTGGGTAACGGAGTAATTGTTGGTGCGCGTTACATACACCCACTGCCGCTAGTGGACAATTATTATCACAGCATTACTTTGGGTGCAGATTATAAAGATTTTAAAGAAACCATCCGTATTTTAGGCAGCGATGTTGGCAATAACCCGATTGCATACACTGCATTTAGTTTGGCTTACGACGGCACTTTAAATTTGACATCTTCGCAAACTCAAATGAATGTGGGAGTTAATTTTGCCCCAAGAGGTCTAGGCAATAGCGAAGAAGAGTTTAGAAATAAACGCAGTTTTGCTAACCCCAATTATGCCTATTTACGTGGTGATTTAAAACATACACAAAAATTACCCCTTAATTGGGCGCTACAAGCCAAGTTAAGCGGCCAATTGGCAGGTGATCCACTAATTTCAGCCGAGCAATTTACCATTGGCGGAGCTGATTCTGTGAGGGGTTATGTAGAGTCGCAAGCACTGGGAGATAACGGAATATTTGGTAGTTTAGAGCTACGAACACCACCGCTAGTGAAGCATATAAATAACAAGGCATTTAAAGATTACATTAAAGAGCTATATGCATTTACTTTTGTAGATGCAGGCCATGTCAGCACGCTTAAAGCTACGCCAGGCCAAGATAAAAAAAGCGATTTAATGTCTGCGGGTTTGGGTGTGAAATTAAAATTTAGCAAAGGTATTTTTACCAACCTAGATTATGCGCATGCGTTACGTGATGCGGGCGATATAGAAAAAGGTGACGATAGATTGCATTTTAGACTGGGTTACGAGTGGTAAGCTTATTTTTTAAGCATACGATTAAAGCAGTAATAAGGAGTTTGTGATGAATCAAGGTATTTATAAATTAGTGTTTAGCCGTGTGCTTAATATGTACATACCAGTCTCTGAGGCGGCGCGAAACTGTGGTGGTAAAAACAGTGGCGGTAAAAATAGTCGCCGTGCACGTAAACAGTGCAAATCCGCCATGGTATTTACATTTTTAATCAGTTTTGTATTATCTGATTATGCCTTGGCTGAAGTGGTTTTACCTGCAGGTATTAGCATTAAAACAATGGATACTTCCAAAATAAACATCACAAGCTCAGACGCGAATAATATTAATTTTAAGCAAATAGCCAACACGGCTGTCATTGATTACAACCGTTTAAATTTGGGCGCAGGGCAAAACTTTAATGTCGACATGCTGCGTGGACAAAGTTTATTAAACCGTATTCACGATTTGAGCCCAAGTATACTGAATGGTAATGTTAACGCTAAAGGTAACCTATATTTTATTAACACTAACGGTATTATTTTTGGCGCAAATGCGCAATTTAATGTGGGCTCCATTTATGCAGGCACACTTGATATTACCGATGAGTTGTTCAATGCAGGCTTTATTAATTCTGATAGTACTTTTAAACAAGTCTTTACGGCAGTGGGTGAAATTGCAACTGGTAATACTGGTAGCGTAAAAGTAGAAGCGGGCGCCCAAATTAATGCGCTACAAGGTGGCAAAGTAGTTTTATTTGCTGAGAATGTAGAAAATAGTGGTGTCATTAACACCCCTGACGGGCAAACCATTTTGGCCGCTGGCAAAAAAGTATTTTTAGCCAGCAGTAAAGATCCTGCAGGATTTTTGGTAGAAGTAGATGGTGGTGGCACAGCAACTAACTTAGGTAAAATTGTGGCAGAGCGCGGCAATATTACCATGATGGGTTTGGCAGTAAACCAGCAGGGCACTTTAACAGCCACCACCTCAGTGCGCGCCAATGGCTCAATCCATTTGCTAGCGCAAGATAGTGTAAGGCTTGAGAATGGTCAGGCTATTGGAAATCGTGATGGTATGGTGACGCTGGCAAAAAATAGCATCACTCAAGTGACACCAGACCTTAACGATAAAGAAGAAATT
This sequence comes from Pseudomonadota bacterium, assembly GCA_020053735.1. Classification (GTDB taxonomy): domain Bacteria; phylum Pseudomonadota; class Gammaproteobacteria; order Burkholderiales; family Methylophilaceae; genus Methylotenera_A. The sequence continues at coordinate 382,404 of JAGVMP010000011.1, read as the reverse complement.
TCTAGGCAGCAAGCGTTTAAATATGCAGATGACAGCACTTCTGGCACATTAAAAAAATCAGACATCAAAATTGAAGCAAGCCTTGTTAATATTGATGGCTTAGTCAGCGCAAAAAGTGGCAATGTGACTGTTACCGCCCTTAATGCTGCGGCGACCAAATTAGCCAGCCCTGTTAGCCAACGCATTTATTTAGGTGAAAACGCTAAAATTGATGTATCTGGTGTGGATGCAGCGGCGCCCATGTCGCGCAACCAAATTGAGCCTGAATTGTTTTCAGACCAAAATAAAGACAACCCAATTTTGCGTGATAGTGGCTTAAATAAAGCACAGGTGTATATCGATTTAAGAAAAGGCACTGAGCTAATAGACACCAAGCCCTTTGAAAAACTTAAAACGGTAACGCTAGCAGAGGCACTGACAGATGCGGGCAGTATTACATTAGCAGCGCCGCAAGATGTGATTGTGCGTAAAGGCGCTGTGTTAGATGTATCTGGAGGCTCTACTACTTATGCAGCGGGCGCTATTAAAGAAACCAATCTGTTATTGAATGGTAAGTTAGTGCCTATTTCAGAGGCAAAAGTAGGCGTACCTTACGATCAAACTGTAGATATATATACTGATATTGACGCTAAAACAGGTACAGGTCGCGTATGGGCGTTAAGCGGAAGTGACACTAGAGGCTGGGGCAGTATCACCAAAGATACTAGCAAAAAGGCGCTTAAAACACTGATTGTTGGCACACAGGTAGATAGTTATTCTGAAGGCGGGGATGCAGGTACTTTTTCTACAGTGCAAGGTGATAACCGTTCTAAAAATGTGGTGTTAGAAGGCGAAGTGCTGGCTAACACAAAACCTGGATTGCAACAGCTAATCAACAATAATCTACCTGCAGGCGGAAAATTTATAGTAAGCGCCGCAAACTTGGAAGTGGCAAATTTTGCGAAAAGTCTAACTGATAACTTTAATTTTAACCAGAAGCTAGACGATGATTTTAAATCAGTTATAAGTAATGATTTTTTAAGGAATGGTTTTAATCGTATCAATTTTCAAGGTGCAGAAAAGCTAACACTAAACGCGGAATTAAACATTAAAGCGGGTAAAGAGTTTTTTGATGATTTCTCAAAAACAAATTACAGCAGCGAACTACTTTTAAGCGGCAATACACAAATAAATGCCAACATTATTGCTCCCAATAGTAATGTCACAAACAAACCTACTGGCATTGCACCAGTAGGCGTTACGACTATTGCAGATGGTGTAACAGTAGCTACAGCAGGCACTTTTACCAATGATAGGCCTGGCATTGCAGGGCAATATTCGGCTGCGCCTGCCATCAACGGCGGCCGTTTTAGCGCGGGTAACCTAGTGCTGGGTAAAAATGTGTTGATTGACACATCGGCCGGGGCACATGTCAACAGTGCAGGCCTCATTAAACAAGGCGTAGCAGGTAGTATTGATTTTATAAGTGATAGTAAATTAGATGATAGCGTTACACTGCAATCGTACGGTTTTGATAAAGGTGGCGCACTGGCGATTAATTATTTTGGCCAAGATTTAAATATTTTAGGCAACCCAAACAGTAGCGCAACCGATATAGATATTAGCAATAACTTTTTTAGTGCAGGTGGATTTTCAAATATTAACTTATCAGGCTTAAATGTAAATATTGGCGATAACACAAGCCCCGCGCAAGAAGTTTATGCTACTGCCAAAACTTGGCAGCTTAACGCAGGCTTTGCAAACCAAGCAGGCTCACCTACATTAGCAAGCGTTGCCAGCGCCGCTGTGCAGCCCGAAACCACACGCAAGCCAGTATCGCTTGGCTTTACGGCAAATATTACTCCCGATAGGCTGGGCGGCGTTTTAACATTAGCTGAAAACACGACGATTCGTACTGATAAAGGAGGTAGCGTAAGCTTGGCAGCAGGCAAGCAAGTCAATGTGTTGGGTGATATTGCAACACCCAGTGGCACAATTAATATACGGCTAAATGATGGTGATGCTACTGCGGCGGAAGACCCAACCCAAACTGTTTTTATTGGCGAAAAATCTAGCTTAAGCGCAGTGGGTAGCACATTAATATTGCCAGGTTCACAAGCCAATTTACTTAAAACTCAAGTATTTAATGCAGGCACCATTAATATCAATCAATCACCCCCAGAGACAGTGCAAAAAGGTGCAGTAATCATTAAACAAGGCGCACTGTTAGATGTGTCTGGTGCGGCAATTACCAATGATGTGATAACGGCAGCAGGATTTGAGCGAACTACATTACATGGTGATGCAGGTACTATTAACCTAACAGGCATAGGCAGTTTGCTAATAGATGGCGATTTAAAAGGCGCGGCAACTGGCACTGGACGTGATGGCACATTAAATTTAAGTCTTGCACCACAAGAATTTAATTTAACCAACGCTTACCCCAACGGTAGCGGTAGCTTTGTTATTACCCAGCAAAAACAATTAGAAACAACTAGCTTAACTGCAGGCAGCGCCATTAAGCCGACCATTGCTGAGGGCGATGTACCTTCTGAAACAGACACTGCATTACTTAAAGCACAAATATCTGCGCAGCAAATAACTGATGGCGGCTTTGCTAATCTAAGCGTTAAATCTTTTCGTAATAATGTCACACCAGCTAGCACAATTGAATTGGCAAATGGTTTAGATTTAAAGTTAGCAGGTAATTTAAAGTTAGAAACACCCGTTATTAAAGTGAAAGATAATGGTGTTGCGCGATTGACCGCAAACCATATTACGTTTAAAAGCCCAGTAGTCACTGCAGATACTACTTTATTAAACGGCGGCACAGGTCAATTAACCACGCAATCCAACCAAACTTATATTGATGGCGCAACAGTCATTGCGGGAGTAAATAAAACAGCCCTTAATAACGCCTTAGATATTCACGGCCAAGGCAACCTGACAGCAAGTGGTGACATTGATTTAACTGCAAGACAAATATTCCCTAATACCGCTGCTTTAAATATCTCTAGGCCAGATGAACTCAGATTTGAGGCGGTTGGCGATGGCAGCAAAATTAGCATCAATAGTAATGGTGCCGCCGCAAAACCCGTATTGTCTGCCAATGGTGGCTTAGTATTTAAAGCCGATGACATCGTACAAAATGGTAATTTAACTGCACCTTTTGGAACGATTAAACTGGAAGGCAAAGAATCCGTCACCTTAACAGCAGCCAGTAAAACTTCAATTTCCGCCAATAATTTAACCATTCCGTTTTTACAAACACAAAAAGGTGGTAAAGATTTAAATCCGTTAGATACAAATTTAGTTGAAAAACGGATAGATATTATTTCTAAAAATGTAGACTTACAAAAAGATGCGGTGCTTGATCTATCATCAACAGGGTCATTGTTTTCCTACGAGTTTATTTCTGGCCTTGGTGGCACAAATGATGTATTAAATCAAGCCAATACCTATGCAGTAATACCAAATATAGGTGCTGATTTTGCGCCAGTAGATATTGCCTACAATAATACTTTGCAAGCAGTTGGTGTTGGTCAATCGGTATTTTTAACGGGTGTGCCTGGCTTGGCCACTGGCACTTATACCTTGCTGCCAGCGCGCTACGCATTAGTGCCTGGCGCCTTTATGGTGCAAGCTAAACAAACCACCAACTTATTACCAGGCTTAACTGCACCACAATTAGATGGTGCTAATTTAACGACTGGTTATTTTGCTGATGCTGGCACAGGTGCGCGTGATGCCAATTGGAGTACATTTAAAGTCACCGATGGCGCAATTTTTCGTCCTGCAGCAGGCACCATATCAAAAGCACCTTCGCAATACTTACTAAGCAATTTAACTGATTATTTTAGCAATCCTTTTAACGCTGATGGCAAAAAAGTGAGTCTGCCAGTAGATGCAGGTAAGCTTAGTTTAGAAGCAGCAAACCTAAAATTGGATGCTGTTGTGATTGCAGAAAAAGGTAAAAATGGCAGTGGTTTGCAGGTGGATATTGCATCAGACAATATTCGCGTGGTGAGTAATCAAGATGCAAGTGATACCACTAGCCTACAACTAACTGCGAATAGCATTAATAACCTAAAAGCAGAAAGTGTATTGCTGGGTGGTACTAGTAAATTAGATGCAAATGGTGTTAATCAAATCAGCACAAAAGCTAAAACAGTCGTTATTGAAAATAATAGTGCAGACGTAGTTACAACTCCAACTTTTATAGCTGCTGCCACAGATCAAGTGACCGTAAAAACAGGTGCAGCAATTGACACGGGATTGGCTTCTAAAACGCCCACAAAAACTACAATAGCGACTAATGGGCAAGGTGCTTTACTGGCGTTGTCTTCTGCTAATGATATTAGTTACAGTCGAGTGAATGGATCAAATGCTACACAAGGTGCGCTAGATATTGAGTTGGGCAGTACGCTTGCGGCAGGCAATTCAGTGGTACTGGATGCTACAAATTCAGCCTCTTTAAATGGTGACGTTAAGCTGCAAGATGGTGGTAGCGCCACGCTTGGCGCAAACCGTATTTTAATTGGTAATGCGCCTGTTGGTACAGTTGGTCTGAACGTAAACGCTGCGAGCTTAGCCGCTCTTGGTCAATTAAAAGCTTTAGCCTTAAACAGTTATAGCAATGTGGATACGTTTGGCGCGATTGATTTTGGCAATAATAAACTAGATTTAACAATTGATGCTGCGGGTATTGTCGGTAACTTAGCCTCAGGCGAAACCGCAGCTAGTGTTGCTGCAAGTGTGCAGGCGGTAACAATTGCTGCAAACAACTTAACGCTTAAAAATACATCAGGCGCGACATTGCTTGCGCCAACAAATGCATCTGGACGTGCCTTAGCCATCAATGCCAACAGCGTCAAGTTAGAAGGTAAGCTTGCCAGCAACACCAATACAGATGCAGGTAAAACTGAAGTCGCAGGTTACACCAAGCTAGATGTGAATGCAGATGAGCTGCGGGTAGCAAATACTGGAGAAACAAAATTTAATGTAGCTAATGCTAAGTTAAGTACAGGCATTATTTCGGGGGACACTGCTGCAGACTACAAAATTAACGCCAGCAATTTAGAAATGGCCAAATTAGTCGCTGCAAAACCAGTAGGAAAAGTTGGCTTTGGTGCTAAGTTGGGTATTGAGGCGGATAATTTAACCGTGGCTAGCAATATCGATTTAGCTTCTGGCCAGCTAGCGTTAACTTCTAAAACAGGTGATTTAAATATTGAAAATGGCGCAAACATTAGCGCCAAATCTAACAAAGTTAATTTTGATATTGCAGCAATTCAATCTAATGCAGGCAATGTCACCCTAAACTCTACCGCTGGTAATGTAAATGTGAAAGCTGGCGCCGTGGTAGATGTCACTGGCGAAGGCAACGCCAATGCAGGTGTGGTAAAACTGTTGGCAACATCTGGCACAGCAAATATTGTAGGACAATTAAAAGGTTCTGCAACAGGCACAGGTAAAGGCGGCGAGCTACAAGTAGATGTTAATAACTTGGCTGACCTAACTACAACCGATAAGCAAGCAACCGGTTTTAGCGAAAACCGCAATTACCGTGTGCGTAATGGTGATGTAGCAATCGCAGGGGTAGGTGTAAATGCGCTATCAGCACGCGATATTGAAGTCAGCGCAGACACCGGAAAAATAACTGTGACAGGTGATGTGATTGCCACTGCGCCAAAAAACAGCCAGATTAGTTTGTATGCAGGTAATGGCGTTACGCTTGAAGCTACAGCTAACCTAAAAGCTAATAGCACTAAGTTAGACGAAGAGGGCGGACAAGTAAAAATAAGCGCTACAACTACGAGCTTAGACAACACACCCGATTTGTTAAACTTTAAATCAGGCTCACAAATTGATGTAAGTGGTGGTGCAAATGGTGCAGGTGGGGATGTAACCATTACCGCACCACGCACCTTAGATAACAAAGATATAGAAATTGCGCAAATAGGCACGACATTTACGGGGGTAAAAGATAAGGTCAATTTAGTGGGCGAAAAAGTGTATGAAAAAACTGGCACTGATTACAGTTTAAATGCGACTGATTTATCTAAAACCGCTGTCACTGGCTTTTATAAAGAAGCAGAAACATTTATGCAAAGTGTTCATGCCGATACAACACGCGGATTAAATCGCTTAAGTATTGCAAATAGCCCACTGTTTACAATTAGCCCAGAAGTTGATGTGGTGAACAAAAACGGTAGCTTATCGATTCCAGTAGCTGGCTTATCGCTGCATGATTGGAGGTTCGACGCCAAAACAGGTGCAGGCGTAACCGATGCTACTGCTTTACAAAACGGCTTTAACGCTAATGGTAATTTGGTTGCGGGCGTATTAAGTTTGCGCGCAGCTAAAGATATTAATGTTAAAGGTACATTAAGTGATGGATTTAGTAATAATAGTTTAGTTGAGGCTAGCTCGCCTGCAACACCAGAAGTGCCTGCTACACCAGATGTTTTTGATGAAAATGGAGAAGTGTTGATACCAGGAACAGCAGGTACTGCTGCAAAAGATGCAACAGGTTTACAAGGCATCGCTTCTTGGGCGCTTAACTTAGTTGCTGGTGCAGATTTTAGTACGGCCAACCAATTAACTACCAACCAGACCTTAGCGGGTATAACGCCAATCGGAGATGTGGTAGTAGCCAACAACAAAGGAATACGTACTGGTACAGGCGATATTAATATTGCCGCAGCGGGCGATTTAAAAATGGGCGGCACTGGCTCAGTAATTTATACCGCAGGCCGCAACGCTGGACCGCTGGCAGCTTTTGAAAGCCCCACTTCTAATAATCCTTTATATTTAACCGATGGTGGCGACATTAATATTAATACTAAAGGCAATATTGTAGGTGGTGAATCCACTACTGCAACACGCCAATTGATTAATAATTGGCTGTTCCGTCAAGGTGGTGGTAGCGATAAAAGAGACACTACATGGTGGGTGCGCCCAGATAAATTTCAACAAAGCACTGCAACACTAGGTGGCGGTAATGTGACTGTCAACGCTGGTAAAAATATTAGTAATTTTTCGGTATCAGCTGCCACAACAGGGCGGTTTGATACTAATGGCACTGTGAGCGGTAGCGCGGGAAATCAAGCCATTGATGGCGGTGGCGATGTATTAGTAAAAGCCGCAGGTGACATTACTAATGGGGTTTATTTTGTATCTAAAGGCGATGGCGAACTAGATGCTGGTGGTAGTATTGATAAAACTGAAAGTACATTTGGCACAGTGTTAGCTTTACAAGACGGCACCTTTAAAGTGAACGCAAATAAAAGCGCCTATATTGAAACAGTGGTAAACCCAACCTTGTTGGCACAATCAAAAACCAATGACAATACGAGTGGCGATACAGGTATCAGCAGCTTTTATAACTCGTATTCTGATACAGCTAAAGTGACAGTTTCTAGTTTGCAAGAAAATGTTACATTTGGCCAAACACCAATTGATAATGTGAGTACAAGAATTGCTGATTTTAAGCCTACCAATATAGATGCTAACCAAAGCTTGCGTTATTACCCCAGTAAAGTAAATGCCGTGGCATTTAATGGCGATGTAACATTTGGCAGCGAGACCGAAAAAAAACCAATAGTGCTACTACCTTCAGCAACAGGTGAATTAAAATTATTAGCGGCTAATGACGTACAAACATTTGGTATTTTAATGTCAGATGCAGATTTGATAAACGTAGGCAGCATTAAAAGCCCGCTTAATCAAAAAAATATAGGGTTATTTGATGAAGCACTTGAAAATCATGCGCCACAATTGCTGCATAAAAACGCAATTGACCCCGTATTAGTAGTGGCTAATACGGGCGCAATTTTTGCTAATAAGGTTGATATTACCTTGCCAAAATTTGCAAGGTTTGTGGCGGGGGACGATATTGTTGGTTTGCAATTAAATGTGCAGCATAACAATACTAGCGATATTAGTTTAATCAAAGCAGGTAATGATGTAAAAACGCAAACCGTCAACATTAGCGGATCAGGCGAACTGTTAGTTCAAGCTTCAGGTAATGTCGATTTAGTCTCACCATTACCCTCGACTATTAGTGCTATCGGCAATACGAAAAATGCGGCATTATCTAATAATGGCGCATCTATTACCATGCAGGCTGGTCTAGGCAAGGGCGCCAATGTGCAAGGCTATATTGACCAATATATTCTACCCACTGGTGCTGGACCTGCAGAGTTGCAAAACAAAACTGCAGATTTAGCAGCCTATAAACTGGCAACCACAGTTGCATTAACGGCGTATATGCGTAGTACACAAAAGCCAAGTGATGCGCCATATACCGAGGCTTCGGCATTAGCTGCTTTTAACGCCTCTAGTTTAGAAAACAAAACTATATTTGCCAATCGCCATATCAGTACAGAGTTAGTTGCATCGGCACTAGGTTTCGCAAAAGCTGGCAATCATAACCGTGGCGATTCTGCCCTAGCAACACTATTCCCAACTAAAAATCTGGGTGATGTTTTGCTGTTTAACAGTAAAATTAGTACTAACAGTGGTGGTAGCATTGATATTTTAGCGCCAGGTGGTGAGGTAATTATTGGTGCGCCAGGCGTCACCAGTGGTAGCATCGATGGCCAAGATATTGGCGTGATTACTGAAAAAGGCGGGCCTATTCGTGTGATTGCTGATAAAAATATTGAGGTGAATCAATCCAAAGTGATTACTCAATTTGGCAGCGATATTGTCATGTGGTCTAACGCCGGCACCATTGATGCGGGTAAGGGTGCAAAATCGGCCACCTCTACACCACAACGACTTGTGCAAACTGATGCCTTCGGTAACACAATTGTTGAGGTGCGCGGTACAGCAACTGGCAGTGGTATTCGTGCACAAAGTTACGACCCAGATGGCCCAAATAACCCCGAGCTAGAACCCAAAAAAGGTGATGTTTACTTGATAGCACCCGTGGTAGACGCGGGTGAGGCAGGGATTGAGGCAGGAGATTTATTGATTGTGGCGCCAGTAGTACTTAATGCTGCAAACATTCAAGTACAAGGCGCATCATCTGGCGTACCTGTAGCGGCAAGTGCCAACTTGGCAGGCGTGAGTGCAGGCTTATCACCTGATGCGGTAAATTCTGCCACAGCTGCGGTTGCACAAAGTGTGGCGCAATCTGTTAATCAACAGCCGTTTATTAAACCAGTATTGCCATCTATTATTAATGTAGAGGTAATTAGTATTGGTGAATAACTAGCCATGAAAGCCGTGTTTTTAAACGCCTAGGCCGAGATAGGACTAGGCGTTTTATTTTACTTGTCATTTAGATTTAACCTCGCTGAAATATAGTTTTATTAAAATCACATGATCAATTTTAATAAGTTTTTTCGATGTCAAATACTCAATTTCAAGCCAGCCTTAAAAGTAATTTTTTGCTCTGGGTTACAAGTCTATTGTGCCTAATCTCATCACATTCACATGCTGAGTGGAATGCTGATTGGCCAAATCGCCAAAAAATTAGTGTTAATGCCACGGGTATTGCACAGCCAGTTTTGCAACCATCCGTAGTAGTACGTTTGCACTCTGGCAACTTTGATTTTACTAGCGTCAATGTCGATGGTTCGGACCTACGATTTATTGCACAAGACGATAAAACTGAACTCAAATTTTATGTGGAAAAGTTTGATGCAGTTAATGAGCTTGCCGTGATATGGGTGCAGCTGCCAAAAATAGATGCAGCTGACAAGGAAGCGCATTTTTGGATATATTCAGGTAACGAGAATGTACCATCTACAAGTAATTCACAGGCAGTTGTAAATGCTAACACAGTGGCAGTTTTTCATTTCTCAGAGAAATCTTTGTTTCAAGATAGCTCGGCCACAGAGTTAGAAGCGGGCGGAGAAATAACCTCACAAAAAGCCGGATTGTTGGGTGAAGCTGCAGTATTTGCTGGCAAACCTTTCGTTATCCCTGTCAATCCAGCACTTAAGCATACAGCAGGTACAGGCTACACATGGTCAGCTTGGATTAAGCCTGCAAGCCTACCTCAAACTGCAGTTTTATATAGCCAAAATGAATCAGTGAGTTTAAGGATTGATGATCAAAAATTAAGCTTGACCGTGGGTACCAGCAATATCGCTGGCGGCGATATTAAGGCTGCCACTTGGCAGCATGTGTCCTTTACTTTAGAGGGTGGCAGAGCGAGCATTTTTGTAGATGGTGTACAAGTAGGCACAGGTGAAGCGCCAGGCGTTGATGCTGAAACTGATGTCAAGATTGGTGAGGGATTCACTGGCGAACTGGACGAACTTGAAATTGCTAATGTAGCGCGCAGTGCAGATTTCATTAAATTGCTTGTCAGCAGCCAAGGGGTAGATAGCACCTTGCTGAAAATTGCCGAAGGGGAAGGTGGTGAAGCTGAAGAAGAAGGCGAACCAAATTACTTAGGTATTTTGATTGATAGCTTAACGCTTGATGCCGAGATTGTGATTGGTATTTTAGCCGTGATGTTTGCGATTAGCGTGTGGGTGATGTGGACCAAGGCGATGTTGGTATCGCGCACTGATAAGGACAATAAAAGGTTTTTAACCCGCTTTCAAAAATCCAATGCCAACGATTTGTTAGAGCTAGACAAAGGCGGTAAATATCCACATTCCAATTTATTTAAGTTATATCAAGCGGGTTTACGCGAGATTAAAAAACGTCAACACGAGGGCGAAAAACTGTCACTGAGTGGCGCTTCAATGGATGCGATTAAGGCAGCAATTGATGCTGACTTGGTGCGGGAAACGCAACGCCAGAATGCTGGCATGGTGCTGCTGACGATTGCGATTTCAGGAGGTCCTTTCTTAGGTTTGTTGGGCACTGTGGTGGGCGTAATGATTACCTTTGCTGCGATTGCAGCAGCGGGGGATGTTAACGTGAACGCGATTGCGCCTGGTATTGCAGCTGCTTTGCTAGCAACAGTTGCTGGTTTGGCAGTGGCGATTCCTGCCTTGTTTGGCTACAACTATTTAGCCAGCCGCATTAAAAATATCACCATTGCCATGCAGATTTTTGTGGATGAGTTTGTGACGCGTTCTGCCGAATTGTTTGGCAAAGAATAAGCAATGTCAGAGGGCATCAAAGAAGAGAACCAGCTATACGATGAGATTAACATCACGCCGATGTTGGATTTGGCGTATGTGTTATTGGTGATTTTTATCATTATGACCACTGCATCGGTGCAGGGCGTTAAGGTGGATATGCCACAAACGATTAACTCTGGCAGCCTAGCAAAACCGCAAACGCGAGCAATAACGATTACCAGTGATGGCAGTGTGTATTTAGACGCTTACCCAGTAGATATGGCGATGTTGGAACAACGTTTAAGTGAATTTAAGAGCGGCAATCCAGATTTGCCAGTCGTGCTGAAAGGTGACGCAGCAGCACATTATGAAAAGGTATCCGAAGTATTGGAGATATGTAAGAAACTGGATATTACTGAAGTCGGGCTAGTTACCAAAAAAGTAGCTGAATTGTAAGGGTAAATATGCAGGTACAAAACGACGCACAGCCTTACGACACCATTAACATTACGCCAATGTTGGATTTGGCCTATGTGTTGTTGGTGATTTTTATTTTGATGACCACTGCAGGGGTGCAGGGTTTAACAATGAACTTGCCTAAGCCATCTAGTAAACCAAGTACCGAAAAACACGATATTAAAATCGTGCAAGTACAACAAACGGGTGGCGTGACCATTAATGGCGCTGGGGTGAGCATGTCTGAGTTAGAAAGCCAGCTGAATAGTGCAAAAGCACAAGACCCTAAATTTTCGGTGATGATTAAGGGTGATGCTAAGGCGCCTTATGCGGGCATCATTGGTGTGATTGATTTGGTGAATAAGTTGCAAATAGAGAATGTGGGCTTGGTGACTGGGCGCATAGGGACCTAAAGTGCAGGCTGCTTTAAATTCAAATCAAGAGCCAAGCTTTGATGACGATGAGAGTCAAGAATCATCGCTGACTGCTTGGCTAAAGCGCATTTTAATCGGCTTAGTTGTGCTGGCTATATTGGGAGGTATTGGCTACGGTATTCAAAGTTTAATGTCTGGTGGTGCTCAACAGAAAAAACAGGTAACGACCATTAAGCTGATTCCTGATACCCCTCCGCCACCGCCACCGCCGCCGCCTAAAGAGCCACCAAAAGAACAGCCGAAACCTGATGCACCAAAAGAGATTAAGGTTGAGCAACCTAAGCCTGCAGAAACGCCGCCAGCTGAGCAGCTAAAAATGGAGGGGCCCGCTGGTGATGGGCCTAGTGCTTTTGCCGCGGGGGCAGTAAGCAACGATTACAAAGGTGGTGATGTTAAAACCATTGGCTCTGACGGCGGCGCCAAGTTTAACTGGTACGCAGGCATATTGAAAAATCAGATTCAAGATGCACTAGAAAAAGATAGTAAGTTAAAAGAAAGCCAATACAAATTAATTGTGAGTGTTTGGCTGAAACCGAACGGCGATATAGAAAGGCTGGAGTGGTCTGGTTCGGAAACAGAACCTGCAATACAGCAGGGTGTGAAAGCCGCATTAGACAATATGCCCGCGATGCGCGATGCGCCGCCAGAGGGCATGCCGCAACCTATTAGGTTGCGTATTACCGCCCGCAAAATGGGCTAAATTAAAATGAAGCGTTTTTAGGCTGAAGAATTTTGAGATGGAATAATTTAGAGGCTAAAGAAATTAAAGGCCAAAAAATAGAGGAAAGTGCTATGTTGAATAACAGGTTATTAAATAGTAAAGCTAAAGCAGCTTTTGTTTCGTCAATGTTCATTGGTCTAACTAGCTCGGCTACACTGGCGCAAGCGGATGAGCGGGAATCGCTTGAGCAGCTAAAGGCCACCACGACCAATTTGATTGATTTACTGGTGCAAGAAGGCGTATTAAATAAAGATAAAGCCGATGGGTTGGTAAAAAAAGCCACAGAAGATGCGGCTAAGCAAGTAAAACAAGCAAGAGCCAAAGAAGCAACAGAAGCTGCTACATCTGATGTGGCAGCTGTGCAAGACCAGAAGTCGGTGCGCGTGCAGTATGTGCCTGACCATGTAAAAAAAGAAATACAAGAAGAAGTTAAAAAAGATGTCATGGCTAAGCTTAACTATAAAGCAGGTACTCGCTTAGGGCTACCAAGTTGGATTGATAGAATCGCATTTAATGGTGATATACGGCTACGTTATCAAAATGATGCTTTTGCAAGTAATAACGCGCCTGTTGCAGTAGTGAACAATGTGAACCGCTTCGCAAATATTAAAAATACGACAGAAGACCGCGATCGTTTACGTTTGCGTGCAAGATTAGGTGCAGATGTTGAGGTGGCTGATTGGTTAAGTGGCGGATTACGCTTAACTACTGGCTTGCTAACTGACCCAGTTAGCCCAAATCAGACCGAGGAAGTGGGCAAAGGCAAATACACCGTTGGCTTAGATCGTGCATTTTTAAAAGCAAAACCATATAACTGGTTGACTGTAAATGGTGGGCGATTTGCAAATCCATTTTTCAGCTCCGATTTAGTGTGGGATCCTGATTTAGCGTTTGATGGTATTGCCGCCACATTTATGCCAAAATTTAACGATAGCTGGTCATCATTCACCACCGTGGGTGCTTTCCCAATTGAAGAGATTGAGTCGTCAGACACTAACGATGCGGAAGATAAATGGTTATATGCATTGCAGACAGGTATTCAGTGGAGATCAGAAAATAAATCTACTGTGCGCTTAGCTTTGGCTTACTACGATTACAATAATGTAGAAGGCCAATCTAACCCAACTGGGTTTACAAGCGTAAACGGAACTGTGCCAGCATTTAGACAAAAAGGTAATAATACTTTCGATATCAATACGCTAAATAATGCGGGCACACCAAGCTCAGTCAACACTATTGCATTAGCCTCTCAATTCGAGCAGTTGAATTTAACCGGCCAAATTAACTTAATGACTTTCGATCCTACGCATGTCACCTTAACCGCAGACTATGTTAAAAATATTGGTTACGATGCAGATGAAATCTTTAGACGCACTGGACGGCAAATGGACGAAGAAACCGACGGTTACCAAGTGCGTTTAGATGTTGGTAGCAATAGTTTTAATGGTGGGCCATCGGTTGAAATTAAACCAAAAGATTGGCAGATTTCTTTAGGCTATAAACGCTTGGAGGCCGATGCAGTGTTAGATGCGTTTACAGATTCTGATTTTCACCTAGGCGGCACAGATGCAAAAGGTTGGTTGTTGGGTGCTAACTATGCAGTTGACAAAAATGCTTGGATAAGTGCACGTTATTTTAGTGCAGATAACATCAGCGGGCCTGGTAACTTAGGTATAGATGTATTGTTGCTTGACTTCATTGCTAAATTTTAATCGAGACACACAATGAAATATACTTTACATTTCAAAGTTTTGTTTTTGTTAGGGTTAGCCTTTGCTATAGGCTTTATGCAGCCCAATATTGCCCATGCTGCAGAAAAAAAAGATAAGGCGGCAAAGCGTGCACAGCAAATGATGCAGAAAATGAAGCAAGACATGGAGGCAGAGAAAGCCAACATGCAATTGCAATTTGATACAGAAAAAAAAGTATTTGAAGATAAGCTTAAAGCTAATGAGGTAGAGCTGGCTAGCGTGAGTAGTAAGCTTAATGCAGCAGAGAAAAAAAATAAAAATTTAGATGGGGAAATTAAAAAACTAACGATTGATAAAACCTCATTAGAAACAAATCTACAGCAAACACAGGCTGAACTTGAAATCACTCAAAAGAATTTGGCAGATTTGAATATTCAGCACAAACAAGCATTGGCTGATTTAAAGTTTAATGATAACCAGCGCAAAACGTTATCAACTAATTTAGCAGAAACGACTAAATCGGTGAATGAGTGCACGGAAAAAAACACGAAATTGCATCAATTTGGTACGGATTTAATCAAGCTTTATGACAAGCCAAGCGCCTACGAGGCTGTCATGCGTAAAGAGAATTTTTTTCAGTTGAAACGTGTTGAACTAGAAAATATATTGCAAGGAAAACAAGATAGCCTAGATGAAGCAAAGTTTTCTAACCGCAAATCTGCGTACTAGTCTAAAGCCATAGCTCAAAAGGGCTATATGCCATACTACAAATGTCATAAAAGAAATATTACCGTCATAATTTATCCGTAACATGCATGTTTTACGAATGAGTGAAGCCATGCAAAAAAACCAAATGCTTCCACGAGTTGTTCCATTTGCTATTTACATTTTGTTTTTGGTTTTAGGTGATATTTTTGCGCCATTATTTAGCCATCTGGGAGTTAGCAGCAAATCGCTATATGTTTTCAGAATAGTGGTCGTGATTACCGCGTTGATTTATTTCTTACGCAGTTATATAGAGCTCACAAAAATGCCACCTCTGCAAGATTTTTTGTATGCGGCAGTCGCTGGCTTAGTCGTGTTTATTGTTTGGATTTTCCCATTCCCTGATTGGTTACTTCTGGGTGGCAATGCAGTTGGTATCAATCCTATATTGGGGCTATCCAATATTGAAGCAATGCTTTGGGTATCTACCAGAATCATGGGTGCGGCGCTTGTTGTGCCTGTTATGGAAGAGCTGTTTTGGCGCTCTTATATTATGCGTAGATACGATAGCCAAAACTTTTTAAGTATTAATCCAGAGACAATATCCACCTTTGCATATATTGGTAGTGCTTGTTTATTTGCGCTAGAGCATAAGCTATGGCTTGCGGGATTATTTGCTGGATTAGTTTATGGGCAGTTGTATAAAACCTATAAAAATTTATGGGTACCTATTTTTGCACATGCCGTGACCAATGGCGTGTTGGGTGTCTGGGTGATGTTGACTGGTAATTGGCAGTATTGGTGATGTTCGAACGTTCGATGAAAAATATCACCTTTGGGTGTTTACTGTTCTTCCCCATCCCAATATTTGCAGAAGGCATTATTGATGTAAAGCCAACTATTAGCACCAGTCTTAGTTATGATGACAATGTATACCGATTTTCATCTCCCGAACAAGCCAGAGCCACCTTTGGTTCGTCTGCAACATCAGATTTAATTAAGCGCTTAGATTTGGGCGCGACAGTCAATTTAAGATTGAGTCGCCAATTGCTGATACTGTCAGCCAATGTAGGTGAAAGCAATTATAACCGTTTTGATGAACTAGATAATACAGCCAAATCGTATAGTCTTGGATGGAATTGGCGGCTTGGTAATGACGTGTATGGAGTGCTAAAAGCCAGCCAGCGCGAAGCACTTGCCGGCTTTAACGAAGTCAGACTTCCAATTAAAAACACCAGAACAACAGCTAGTCAGTTTGCAAGCATTAATTGGAATTACCACCCAGACTGGACTTTGTACGCATCAGGTGAAAAGGTAGATACAGAGAATGAGCTGATTAATTTTGTCTCGTTAGATAGAAAAGATGAGATTTTTGAAACAGGTCTGCGTTTTCAAAATACACTCGCAACCCAGATAGGCGTTTCTTATCGGGTTAATCAATCAAGCTATCCTAATAGGACTGGTTTTGTGCAATCCTTTTTTGGTGATGAGAGCGAGCAAGAAGTTTTCTCGTTAACCGCTGCTTGGCTACCAACTCCTAAAACCAGATTAAGTGCACGTCTGTCACAAGTTGCTATTGAATACAAAGATAATCCCCAGCGGGATTTTGATGGCTTTAGTCAGCGATGGGATATTAATCATGCATTGTCTGGCAAGCTAAACCTTAGTGCCTCAGCATATAGGGAGATTGCCCCCATTGATGATATTGTATCTACATATGTGCAAGCTACTGGCTTTAACATTGGTCCCGCGTGGAACATTACCAGTAAAGTCTCATTGCGTACAGGCTTTGGTTATGAAGAGCGAGATTATTTGGGCAGCGCAGATTTTTTTGATCGAAGCGATGAATCAAGAACTGCAAATCTATCTTTAAATTACACACCTACACTTAAGTCATTGGTGCAGCTACAGTATCTTGGGGAAAAGCGCACTTCAAGTATTAATAATCAAGGTTATGAATTTAATACCATTAATTTTTCATTCAGATACGATTATTAAATTATTCAATTAAGTGACCTAATTTTAGTTAAATGATAATCCAAACGGACTATATTTTATCCATACATTGTCATGTAAGTAAATCAGAATGCAAACTAAGAAATTTAGATTGACAATTGTGATTCTTAAGGCAAAACGATGAAAAAAAGTTTGATTATTCTTCTGGGTTTGTTTGTAGCCAGCCCTGCTTTTGCAGCCATACAAACTATTTATGGCACAGATTTTGACCTGGTTTATGACGACGCTAAATTAGGTCTGTTTGGTGCTCCAAGCTTAGCTGGTAATAATATTTTCTTTACGCCTAACAATTTTAAAGCAGAGTCACTCAACGGTGCAGGTATTGTGACCAATAATTCTACGATTAATGGTATGCAGTTAGTCGCAAAAAATGGATTTAAATTCGGTTCTATTGATTTAACTGAATTTGGTGACTATCTAATGCGAGATGCTGAAAGTTTCGTCAGTATTAACGGTCAACTTAGAGCCTTCGATGGTGCTAACTTTGCAGCTACTAATACATCTAGTTCTTTGATTGTTTCCGCACTAACACCATTAAATATTATTGATGGAAATAATCATGATTGGGAAGCCTCTGCTTCTATCACAAATGCAACGGCGTCTAAATCTGGCCTAATAGGCTGGTTGAGTAATGCAAATATTGTCAATATCACTGTAGAGAACCTGTTGACCGCATATACAGAAGCTGGCCCTGGCCCAGAACAAGCATTTATTGAGAAAAAAGCAGTTGGTGTTGGCTTGCTTGTGACTTCTGCAGTACCTGAACCAGGTGTATGGAGCTCACTATCGGCTGGTTTGTTTTTACTTGGCATGATGGCATCACGTCGTCATAACAACTTGAAATAGCTCTCGCTGTAACTAAATTAGTAGCAGTCAAAATTCGTTTTGGTTGTTGCTACTGGTTGCGCTAAAGGTGCAACCATTTCAATTTTTCATCACAAATAGTACTCAATTTTGACATATTAAAGTCATATTTCTTTTCTATAGTAGCAACAATTAGTTTATAAAAATTGCTACTTAGCACTAAGTGAATAATGAAAGAATTTATGCCAACTTTAAACATCAACCTAATTTTGTTTTTAATCTGCACGACATCTTTGATGGCCGGCTGTGGGGAAAAAGGCAAGCAAAAATCTGAAACTAACAATCCCAATACGCAGGTGGTGGCAAAAGTAAACGGTGACGAAATATCAATTCACCAAGTTAACTTTCAGCTAGGGCGCTTAAGTCAATCAAACCAAGCGCAACTAAATGAGGCGCAAAGTAAAGAAGCCGCTAAACAAATATTGGCGAGACTTGTAGATCAGCAATTGTTAAAACAAAAAGCATTAGAAATGAAATTAGATCGTGAGCCAAATGTTCTACAAGCGATTGAGGCTTCGAAAAGTGAAATTCTAGCGCAAGCTTATCTAGAACAACTTCTGACAAAAGCAGCCAAGCCATCTTCGGAAAAAGTAGATACTTTCTATCAAGAAAACCCAGAGCTTTTTGAGAAAAGACGTGTGTTCCGTCTGCAAGAGTTAATTGTAGAAATTGACCCGTCTAAGCACGCGGAAGTTGAAGCCAGTATTAAAAATTTAAAAAGTATTAATGAAATTGCCACTTGGCTTAAGTCTAATAATTATCCATTCAACGCAAACAGCAATGTACGTGCCGCGGAGCAATTACCGCTTGCTTTGCTTAAAAAAATTCAACCGCTTAAAGATGGGGAGTTTGTTGCATTACCGTCTGGGAGATCTTTAAATATCGTACATTTGGCAGCGTCACAATCAAAACCTATCACACGCGACAAAGCTGGCCCAATTATCGAGCAGTACTTTATGAATCAAAACAAAGCCAGTTTGGCTAAAACAGAAATGGCAGCTTTAAACGATAAAGCTAAAGTTGAGTTTGTGGGTGCATTTGCTGACATGAAAAAAAATAATTCGACTGAAGTAAGTGGCGACGTTAATAAATTAGAGGTTGCTTCAGAACAGCCTAAAGCCTCGACAGCCACCGAAAAATCAGTACAGACGACAAAACCCACTGCAGATCAATCAAATATGGATAAAGGTTTATCAGGTCTATAGTTAATTTAATTAACCTATAAAAATAAAAAACTAGATTTTGAGATGATGAGATTAATGGGCTTTAAAACAATTGGAATTTATGCGCTTGCCTTAGTTGTAATGCTGCTGACAAGTTTGCTAGCTATGGCTGCGGAAGATAAAGCTCTAGTTACAAATGCTAACAAAGACTATGTTTTGGGGGCTGGAGATTTAATTAGAATTAATGTTTATGGCAGCCCAGATTTGCTTACCGAAGCCAGACTATCTGCAACAGGTAGCATCACCTTTCCTCTCGTTGGTGAACTAGCATTAGGTGGGCTGAGTGCAGCAGCATCCGAAAAGAAAATTGCAGAGGAGCTGGAAAAAGGCGGTTTTGTAAAAAAAGCTCAGGTCAATTTAGTCGTATTGCAATTTCAAAGTCAATTTGTTTCAGTGCTGGGCGATGTTTATAAGCCTGGTAAGTATCCGCTTGATAGACCCAGCACGCTATCTGATGTGCTGGCTATGGCAGGAGGAGTCACCCCGAATGGCTCAGATATGATTACCTTAATTCGCAATAACACAGGCAAAACGACTAAGCAGTCATATGATTTGAGGGATTTAATGACAAAGGCCGATTCTGCTAGTAATCCTCAGGTAAGCGGTGATGACATTATTTATGTGAATGCGCGTGAAGTATCAGTGCTGGGTCAGGTGAATCGTCCAGGCAAATATTCAGTAGCAAGTGGAGTGCGTACAGTGATTGACTTTCTGTCGCAAGCTGGCGGCGTTTCGGCTGGTGGCGCAGATAGCATTATTGTAATTACTAAACGCAACGGTAAAACAACTAAGCAAGAAATTGATATTGATCAGCTTTATCGCAAAGGAGATACCTCGGTCAATTTTGAGCTTGCGGATGGCGATTCAATCTATGTGCCAAGAACACCAGTATTTTACATTTATGGCGAGGTACAGCGCCCAGGCGCATTTAGGCTAGAACGCAATATGAATGTTGCGCAAGCGCTTTCTACAGGCGGTGGCCTATCGCAACGGGGAACGGAGCGCGGCATAAAAATAAAACGTAATGTAGGTGGCGCATTAAAAACACTAGACGTTAAATCTGGTGACATATTACAGGCAGACGATATTCTTTACGTGTCTGAAAGTTTGTTTTAACTTAACGAATGTGCAATTAAAAACATGACTTTTTCACAGTTAATATCGATTCTGATTGCCCGCAAATGGATTGCACTTTGGGTATTTATTGTTACAGTATTTGTAGCAACAGTTGTTAGCATTCTGCTGCCAAAAACTTATTTAGCCACTGCATCGTTGGTTATTAATTCTAAAGGTGCCGACCCTGTCACTGGTTTTACGCTACCAGCTACTCTTATGCCAGGTTATATGGCCACGCAAGTGGATATTATTCAAAGCCGCAATGTAGCGTTGAAAGTGGTGGATAAGTTAGGGTTGAAAAATAATCCAACGGCCAAGTTGCAATTTGAGAAAGCCACTAAAGGCGAAGGCAATATTAACGATTGGTTTGCAGATCAGTTTTTACAAAATTTGCAAGTTACCCCATCTCGCACAAGCAGTGTAATAGAAATTGGTTATCAAGGCGCTGATCCAAAATTTGCAGCAGCACTGGCGAATGCTTTTGCTGAGGCTTATATTTTCACTAATTTACAAATGAAAACAGAACCAGCAAAACAGGCGGCTGTTTGGTTTGACCAGCAAATTAAAGGTTTGCGTCAAAATGTTGAGCAAGCACAAACTAAGCTATCAGCTTATCAAAATGAGCATGGCATTGCATTTTCTGATGAGCGTTTAGATTTAGAATCTTCGCGCCTAAACGACTTATCCAGTCAACTGGTGATGGCGCAAGCGCAAACTTTTGATAGCACTTCACGCCAGGCACAGCTTAAACGCGGAGCAGCTTCTGAGTCACCGGATATTTTGGCAAGTGGATTAATTCAAGGACTGAAATCGCAGTTGGCGCAAGCTGAGGCTAAATTAAATGAGGTGTCGCAGCGCTTAGGTGTCAATCATCCTCAGTATCAATCTGCGTTTAGTGATGTTAATAATTTAAAGCAGCTCATTGCAACTGAAACTTTTAAAACAAGCAGCAGTGTGGGGCAAGTTGCAAGGGTTTCACAACAGAAAGAAGCCGAAATAAAAGCATCGTTGGCGAATCAAAAAGAACGCGTTCTGCAATTAAAAAGTCAACATGATGAGATGGCTGTGCTGGTTCGTGAGGTTGAAAGTGCTCAGCGCATGTATGACAACGCATTGTTAAGATTTGGCCAAACAAATATGGAAAGTCAATCTAGCCAAACGGATGTTTCTCTGCTAAACCCAGCTATAGCGCCGTTAAAACATAGTAGCCCTAAAATTATGCTGAATATTATCTTATCAATTTTTCTGGGCGGCTTGTTAGGTATAGGTTTTGCAATTGCAGCTGAAATGCTAGATAGACGTGTGCGTTCCGCTGATGATTTGATGCATGTTTTAGACTTGCCGGTGTTGGCTGAACTAAGTAAATATGCAAAGAAAAAAGTTGGTTTAGCATCAAAAGTTGTTGAGTTGATGAATAAGTTTAATGTTAAAAAACGACCTCTTTCAAACCCAATTTCGCCAAATCCTATTTCAAAGGTGCAATTTTTTGCAAAGTAATCCAATGGACTCTGTTGAAAGCACTCATCAAACTTCTGAATATGTAAGCCATGACCCCAGCTTGCAAGATGCTGCGGCGCATGATTCTGCTCGACTAGGCGATGCATTGATTGCACATACAAAATTGAAGCAGCAAGATATTGATCGCATTCTAGCGTTTCAAGCAGATAAAAATATTTTATTCGGTGAAGCTGCAATCCAACTTGGATTAATCACTAAAAAAGATTTACAGAAAGCATTGTCTGAGCAATTTAACTATTCTTACTTGCATGATGGTAATCAAAAGTTAAGTCAATCACTTGTTGCAGCGCATCAGCCATTTAGTTTAGAGGTTGAACATTTAAGAAGTTTGAGAAGTCAGCTATTGATTCGCTGGTTTGACCAAGGCAATAAAACCTTAGCCGTTGTATCAGTAAGTAAACAAGAAGGTGCAAGTGAGTTTGTGGCAAATTTAGCCATTATTTTTTCGCAGCTCAATAAAAAAACCTTGTTAATCGATGCTAATTTACGTCAATCTACACAACATAAATTATTCAATATTGAAACTAAAGTAGGCTTGGCAAATATTCTTGCTAACAGACAGGGCCTTTACCAGCTTACCCGTCAGCAGTCTCTACCTAACTTGGCTATTTTAACTGCAGGTACAGAAGTACCGAATCCACAGGAGCTATTAAGCCAATCGGCACTAGCAGAGTTGTTAGTGGATTTGGAAAAAATATATGAGATTATTTTGATTGATACCAGCCCACTAGAGTTGGGGTCAGATGTGTTAACCGTGGTCTCAAAAGTCAAAGCTGCCGTTATTTTAACGCGTAAAGATGTTACGGCGGTGACTGACCTTCAACTACTTCATCAGCAGCTTAATATGGCTGGTGCCCAGATAGTTGGTAGTGTGATACAGGATTATTAAGTGTCAATTGCCAACACTTCAAATGTAGGCTTTGGTCAACAAAATTTGATGAATCAACTGCTGCGCTGGGCACCAGTACTCATCGGATTATTGGCAATGTATGTGCCAATGTATTACGCACTCAGCCAAGGTCTTTGGCAAGCGGATGACCAAATGCATGGCCCTATCATATTGATGGTGGTGATTTTTTTAATTTGGCAAAAACGCGAATTTTTTACCCAAAGCTACTCCCCTAAAAACCAAACATCTATCGGCTGGGTATGGCTACTGTTGGGTTTGTTATGCTATATCGTTGGTCGATCACAAGATATTATGATGTTGGATATTGGCTCTCAAATACCAGTATTAGTAGGTATTTTGTTGCTAACTTTGGGGAAACCTGCACTTAAAGCCATGTGGTTTCCACTATTTTTTATTATTTTTATGTTGCCACTACCTTTAGATGGCATCACCATGCCAATGAAGATGGCAGTTTCGTATGTCACAGAAAATATTTTATTTTGGCTCAATTATCCTATCGCCCGCTCAGGTGTGATATTACATATTGGGCAATATCAGTTATTGGTGGCCGATGCATGTGCTGGCATGCACACACTGATTTCACTAGAAGCACTTGGTCTGCTATATCTTAATTTAGTTAAAAGTGAGTCAGCCTTTCGCAACATTGCGCTTGCTGTACTGATTATACCAATCTCTTTTACTGCGAATGTAATACGGGTAATTGCACTCACCTTAATTACTTACTATTTTGGTGACGAAGTAGGGCAAGGTTTTGTGCATGGTTTTGCGGGCATGTTACTGTTTTTTGTAGCACTCATATGCATTATGGGTGTGGATTCTGTATTGCAATATGGTGCAAAGAAATATCACGGTCACTAAGGCAATGAGATTAAAGACAAGTTACATTTTATTGTGTTTGATGCTACTTGCTTCTCTGTTAGGCATGTCGTTGCGTCCTACTCATAAAATTGTTGATGATAGTGAAAAAGTTAAACTAGAAACGATGATTCCAAAACAGTTTAACGATTGGCGCTTAGAGGATTTTGGAGCGCAATTAGTGAACCCACAAACTGAAGCAGCTGTTAATAAAATATATGCGCAAACGTTATCGCGTACTTATGTAAATACCAAAGGTCAAAAAATTATGTTGTCTATTGCCTATGGTGAAGACCAGTCTGACAGCGTAGGCGCGCATTTGCCAGAAGGTTGTTATGGTGGGCAAGGTTTTGATGTTAAAAATATTACCAAAGGCGCGCTTACAACACCCTATGGCAATATCCCAGTATCAAGGTTAGTGGCCACTAAAAATGAGCGCATAGAGCCCATTACCTACTGGTTAACTACTGGCGAAAAAGTCGCTTATTCTGGCTGGGATACTAAGAAATTAAAGATGCAATATGCGTTAGAAGGCATTATTCCAGATGGATTATTAATGCGTGTTTCAAATCTTATTGGCGCAGCAGATTCATTAGAAATTAACAATGCTTATGACTTGCAGGCAAGGTTCACACAAGATTTACTCAGCACCGTATCTCAACAGCAACGCTTACATCTCATGGGGAAAGGCTAAGGTTGGTGACTTAAGCAACAGATATTTATGTCCAGTCGCGTGCTATTTTGAGCTCCCCATATTCCAAAGAAAACGTACGCAAGGGCATGCTGCATTATTTGTTAGGTCGCGGTTTGGCTGGCGTTGCTGGTCTTGCAACGGTGATATTGCTGGTGCGGTTTATGGATGTGCAAAGTTATGCAGGCTTTACCGCTTTAACTGGTTTAATTGCATTATCAGGAATTTTAGCTGGCTTGGGGTTAGATCGTGCCATTTCGCGCTATGTGCCAGAGGCAAGGCTTGAAAGAAGCGCTAAAGAATTAGGTCAGTTTATTTGGCGTATTACCGCCGTTAAGTTGCTTGCCGCTTTGGTGGTTTCAGGTGTTTTTTATTTGTTTTGGCAGCCCATTTTAAGGCTGTTTTCAGATGTACATTTAATCCATTTTCCATTGGCATTAGCATGTTTTGTTATTGCTGAAACACTATTCCAACATTTTTCAGCAGTCTTTCAAGCTTTGCTCAAGCAAAAAGCACTGACACGTATTTTAACAGTGCAATGGGCGGGCCGATTAACCATGATTGTATGGGCAATTTTTGCTGATAACGCCATCAGTTTACAAGAGTCTTTATTGATTATGGCCTTACCTGAAATGCTAGGGGTACTGGTTTTTGTGCTGGTGTTAACACACTATTTGAGCCAACTAGGAATCACACAACAGGCGGAACATAAGTTAGTAAAAGCAACAAATAACAGCGAGAAAAACTGGCCAGACTGGAACGCAATTGCACGCATGGCTAGCCATAATTATGGGTTTACCTTGTTAGCCGCACCGCCGCAAGGCTACTTTATGAAAATGCTAGCCGCCATATTTTTACCCACGCAAATGGTGGCTGCTTATGGATTTTTTATCAGTATTGCAGAGCGTGTTAGGCAGTATATTCCGTTGCATTTGCTATACAGCTTGATTGAGCCAGTGATGATTGGTAACTATATACAAAACCGTAGTTTTTCAACGCTGAATCATCGTTGTCAGCTGCTGTATAAATCCAACTTAATTATTTTGATTCCTTTAATGGCCTGGGTGCTAGCGGCTGGTGCACTTATAATTTCCAGCCTAACAGGCGGAAAATATCATGAATACAGCTGGCTATTGGCCTTGGTGATGTTGCAGCTAACGGTGGGTAGTCACGTGGTATTGCTACAGTTGATTTTGAATTCGGTTGGTGCAAGCCAGTTATTGGTTAAAGCTGGCTTTTATGCGCTAATTGGCATGGCTTTATTTTTAGCAGTAGCGCTCAATATTCACTTGCAATTATTAGTGGTTGCGCCATTGGTGTTTTCACTGGTTTGCAATGCCTACATTATTCAAGCGCTAAATCGCGATGGATATCCCTATCAGCTATCTAGACAATTATTTTTTGGCGCTACTGCATCGGGTGTGATTGCATGTTTAGTGGTGTATGTTGCAATGCATCAAGCATTTTTAACTACCCCCAATACTTACTTCTTAACAATGGTAAGCGGCGTACTAATCGCCCTTGTTTATTTTGCATGCTTGTACTTTTTTAAAGCAATCCGTGCAGATGAAATGCATTTAGTTAAATCAATTCTCAAAGGCTGAATTAAGCAATGCCACACACGCAGCATTACTCAAGTGTCATTTTTACTTTGCAGGCTGAAGCACGTAAAGTACTCGATGCCATTATTCCATCTGATGCACATATTATTTTGTTGGATTATCCCAATTATTCAAACGTGGGCGATAGTCTAATTTGGTTGGGAGAGATAGCTTATCTAAAAAGTCGTAACTTAAAAGTTAATTATGTATGTGATACTGAAAATTACAATAAAAACAATATAAGTAAAATTCTCAATAAAAACAGCATCATATTAATGAATGGGGGCGGTAACTTCGGCACTCTGTGGGAAAAAGTACATCATTTTAGATTAAAGGTTCTAAAGGATTTTCCAGACATAAAAATCATACAACTTCCACAAACGGCTTATTTTGATGAAGAAGAAAAAATAAAAGAAATAGCAAACGCGATTCGTCAGCAGGGAAATTATACATTTTTAGCACGTAGTAAAAAAACTTATGATTTTGCCAATAAGCATTTTGATGTTGAGTTACATATTTGCCCTGATATGGCGTTTTTTATTGGGGAAATTAGCCCTGAATTTAACCCTAAATATGACCGTTTTATATTGTCTAGAGCTGACCTTGAGAGGCTTTCTGATGCTCTATGTGATAAAACTCAGTTCAATCAAAACTTGAATTATGAAATTGCCGATTGGATGGAAGCGTCGCAATATGAGCGATTTTTACATCGTTTGGAAATGCATAGTGGATGGTTGAGAAAAATAGTAGACCCTAATAATTTGTTGCTACTACACCTATGGAATCACTTATCACGAGTAAGGATGAGGCGTGGTATCAAGCTGTTAAGTAGTGGCAGAGTGGTCATGACAGACAGATTACATGCACATATTTTAAGTATCTTAATTGGCAAACCTCATGTAATTGCAGATAACTCTTATGGCAAGGTGAGTGATTTTTACCAAACTTGGACTTTCAGAAATGCAGAATCTATTTTAGTGAGTGATTTAAGCAGGTTACATACAGAAGCTGACAATCTAGACTCTCGACTAAGCAGCAAGAGAAATGAACGCTAAATCAACCTGCATTATTGTGACTTGCTTTTCTGAAAACCAACCTGGTTTTTTAGATTTTTCGTATCGCTTACAGGCGCTGGCCAAGTATTATCAAGTGACTATTTTGAGCCAAGATAAACTCACACAAACTGAATTGATGATTGAAGGCGCAGATTATGTTGCGCTGGGGCGGAAAAGTGGCAAGTTAGGCTGGTTACGCTATCTGTACCAATGCGCAAGCTATATACGAAATCAACAACCAAGCTTAGCAGTTTTGCTACATTCCGGCGCATCGCCAATCAGTTTAATGGTTGGCAAAATCCCTACTTGTTTGTATTGGAATGAGCACCCAACTAACTTGATGCACGTGGTGAAAGGGTTTTCACCAGTGAGAAATACCTTGGCAAGAATGACGCAAGCGTTGGTTTTTTGTGGAGCAAGGTGTGCAGATTTGATTATGCCAATTGGTGAAGATCATCACGAAGATTTAGTGCGATATGGCGTGGATACAGCAAAAATAAAAATGATTTATATGGGTGTGGCAGATAACTTTATGTCACAGCACACCCAAACAGAAGCGCTACAAAACAAGCCGCTACATTTGATGTATATTGGCACAGTAAGCCAAACGCGTGGCCGCGATGTGATGTTAAACGCAATGGCGATATTGGCTAATGAAAGCATTGTTTCTGAGAAAAATTATTCTCTTAAGTTAACGATTGTTGGTGCGTCAAAACCTGAGTTGGTTTTTTGTCAGCAGCGCATTAAAGAGTTAAACATTGCAGAATTTGTTAGTGTAAATGGCCGCGTTTCTGGGCATGAAATTCCGCAACATCTAGCGCAAGCGGATGTGGGTATTTGTTTGTGGGAACAAAATCAGTGGAATGAATTTAACCCGCCGACTAAATTATTCGAGTATTTAGTAGCTGGTGTTCCTGTGTTGGGTAGCAATATTCGTACACACACACGATATATTCAAAATTGGCAAAATGGGCTGATATTTGATTACGATGCAGCCTCGCTTGCTGAGGCAATTCTGCAACTATGTCGCCATTATGAAAGACTGCCTGCAATGAAAAATCAGGCAGTCATATCGGGCAGGCAATATATGTGGAGCAAAACTGAGCCCGTTTTTTTAAGCGCAATACAGGGCCTAATCATCCATAAATTGAGCAAAAAATATCGTTAACTCACTATGCAAGTTGCAAAAATCACACACAGCATTTGGGTAAAACTGGTTTTTTTTATCGTAGCCAGTGGGCTTGCCTTTTTGTTTGGCTTAATTTCAGTCACAGCGAATCCTATTTTTATCGGCCTGGCAGTGGGTTTGGTGGCTGGTACATTCTTAATGGCAATTCCTAAAAAAACTATTTTTTTGGTGATTGCACTCGGGCTTGCAACGCCTGCTTTGCTGGATATGATTGGGCACGGCTTTCATCGTGTGTTATGGGGAATTTCAATGATGGCATTATTGTTATGGGTGCCAGGATTGCTCAATTTGTTTAGTTTTAACTCAAGACATAAAAAAAACATACCGCTATTTATTTGGTTGACACTTGTGTTTGTGCTGTATGCATTAGTCGTTACCATTACGCAATTGTATGGTTTGGGTGAGTTATTTGCGGGCTTTAAACGCTACTTTCAAACATTTGGTTTATTGCTGGCACTCGTTACTTTAGCCAATACCCAGAAAGATTTCGATTTATGGCTTAAATTGTTACTGATAATTGCGTTATTGCAATTACCTTTTGCAGTATTCGAACGATTTATTCTAGTGCCCTTACGTGGTGGTCTAGCAGCGGGTGGTCAGGCAACCGATATTGTGGCAGGCACTATGGGCGCTAATTTAGGGGCGGGTAGCCCCAATGCCATTATGGTGACTTTTGTATTAATCGCATTTGCATTTGTATTTTCGCGCTGGAAAGTGGGTTTAATCAAAACCTCGCGCGCAGCATTGCTTACTGGTATTTTATTATTACCGTTAGCACTTGGTGAAACCAAAGTGGTTGTAGTGATTCTGCCGCTGCTGGCTATTGCGTTGTTGAGAAAAGATATTTTTCTAGAGCCTGCAAAATATATTCCATTATTCGGCTTAATGCTAATGTTAACTGTAATATTGGCTTATGTTTACGTTTATTTAATGTTAGACAGCACCATTGGCGAAGCAATTACAGGTATTTTGCGCTATAACGTGCAAGAAGTTGGCTATGGTACATCACTGCTGAATCGCACTACTGTGATGACTTTTTGGGTTCAGTTTCATGGCTGGCATGACCCCATCAGTTTTTTATTTGGGCACGGCTTGGGTAGCTCTTATGGCAATGGTTTCGATGCGGGGCATATTGCACGCTTATATCCTAATTATGGTATTAACTTAACCACTATATCGACATTACTTTGGGACTTGGGTATCGTTGGGCTAATAATATATGTGTGTATTTACTTAACCGCCTGGATGCAAATCAGTAAGGTGTGGAGTAACACTACAAGTGCACAAGTAAAAGCAGACTGCATGGCATTACAAGCGGGCATAGCCTTAACTTTATTCTTCCTGATTTACTCCGATAGCCAAGTGAATTTATTGGTGCATGAGATTATTATTGCGGTGATGTTGGGTTACGCCGCATTTTTATATCACCAACAACAGCGCGAAATACAAGCAGTTTAAAAAGCTATTGCATAGTATGCATATTCTCAATTTAACTGCAGAACAATGGCCCACTTTTCGCGCGGACTTAACCACATTATTTGGCAAATATCTGCCGCGTTTGGGCATTACTTGCGATTTGGTCACCGAGCAAGAGGTGAATACAGATAGCGTGGCAGAGTGGCCAGCAGGCAAGGCGATACTGTGTAAAGTACCACAAAACCGCGCAGGGCAATATGTGCTTAAATTTTTGCATCAATGCAAGGTGCTAATCATTGCGGATTATGCGCAATATCAGGCGGTGCAAGTGCGTGATATGACTTTGATTGCATTGGTTGCGATTGTGATGTGCAAATTCAAACAGCGCCCGTTTTACTACTGGCTGTCTTACCCACAATCAGAAGGCCAAATTCAGCGTGCAAAAGCGCGTGGTGCAAGCGCTGGTATGCATTATTGGTTTCCGCTATTGCAAGGCTATGTCGGCAAGCTATTGCTTTATAAAATAATCTTACCAAATGCAGATCATGTTTTTGTACAAAGCCAAAATATGCTCGATATGTTGGCGTTGCAAGGTGTTAATCCAAAAAAAATGACAGCTGTGCCAATGGGGGTTGATTTAGAAAGTGCGCAGCCAGATAAAATTTCAGCCAGTGAAGATGCGCGGTTAATGGGTAAGCGCGTCATCATTTATTTAGGTACTTTAGATAAGTTGCGCCAGATTCATATTTTGTTTGAAATGCTTGTGGTTTTGAAGCAACAGCTGCCTGATATTTTGTTGGTATTGGCAGGCGATACCGAAGATAAAATACACCGAGATTGGTTAAAACAAGAGGCGCAGCGATTAGATGTGATGTCGCATATTGTGTGGACAGGTTGGTTACCCATGCAAGAAGCGTGGCGTTATGTGAAAGCTGCCGAAATCGGTCTGTCGCCCTTCCCGCGCGGCTATTTGCTAGATATGGCGTCGCCTACCAAAGCGGTTGAATATATGGCGTTAGGTTTGCCAGTAGTGATGAACGATAACCCAGATCAAGTATTCATTGCGACAGAAAGTAGCGCTACAAAATGTGTTCACTTAGACGCTAACAGCTTCGCAGCAGCCGTCCTAAGTTTAATCAATGACGTAGCACTTAAACAGGCTATGCAAGCAAATGGGATTGCCTACGTATCTAAGGCAAGAGGCTATCAACAAATAGCAACAAAGCTATCGACCACATATCATCAACTTATATCAAAACTGTCATAAAGCATCACTATAATAAATGGCAGAAAATTATCACTTTACATAATCACTATATCAGCTCACTCAAGGTTTTAAATGGCACAAAATTCACATGGTAACGTGTTGTATAAAAATACACTTGGGCATGTTGAATTTATCAACACAGTATTTCGGTCTGTCGTTTGCAAATTCTTAAATTACTGCTCCTTAAAACATATCAATAACGGCGAAAAGCAAGTTGTTATTTTCGCATTTGATTTTATTGGGCATCAAATTAATTTAAAAGGTTTATACGAGCGCCAAGAACTCACTACAGCTTTTAAGTACTTGGCTGAGAATGACTTAATCGAAGGGTTCGCTGCAGATATTGGTGCCAATATTGGTAATCACAGTCTATTTTTTCGTCGCTATTACCCAAAGGTATTCAGTTTCGAGCCTAATCCCAGAACGTATAAGTTGTTAAGTCTTAATGCTGAGCTTTTAGACAATATAGTGTGTTTTAATTTTGGCTTATCTGATAGTGCTCGAGGCGCGTTTTTAAATATCAATACCAGCAATATTGGTGGCTCCCATCTTTCTGCTGATGAAACTTATCGTAGTAACTTGCAACAAGAAATAAGGCTGGAAACGCTGGATGGTGTTGCTGAATCGTTTGGCGGTAGATTGGGTTTGGTGAAAATTGACGTGGAAGGTCATGAATTAGCCGTTTTAAAAGGTGGAAAAGCACTGTTGGAAAGAGATAAGCCTGTAATTTTGTTTGAGCAGCAAATAGAAAATTTTAGTAACGGTCAGTCTTTAGTCTACGAATATCTTAAGTCGATTGGCTATAAAAAATTTGCAATTGTGAAAGCTGCGCCAGAATTTGCCACTGATCTACCACGCTTCTTGAAAGCGCCACTTTCATTACTACTAAAGTTAATTTTTGGCTTGAGCTATGAAGTGCAAGCAATAGATAGCCTTTCAGTGGACTCTTACCCATTTATTATCGCGTTGCCACAGTAAGTCGTTTTTTAGCTAGCCTCTGCGTATGAAAAAAGCATCTCCAAAATTTACTGTATTTACACCAACTTATAATCGCGCGCATACTTTGCATCGTGTTTTTGATAGTTTAGTCGCACAAACCTATCAGAATTTTGAGTGGGTGATTGTGGATGATGGTTCTAGCGACGGCACGCAAATGCTAGTCCAGCAATGGCAGGAAATCGCGAAGTTTCCCATTAGTTATACGTTACAACCCAATTCAGGCAAACATATTGCATTTAATAAAGGCGTTAAACTCGCAAAAGGCGAATTGTTTTTGCCGATTGACTCAGACGATGCTTTTTTGCCAGAGTCTTTAGAAAAAATGCTGCATTGGTGGCAGCTAATTCCCGAAAATAAGCGCATGACATTTACTGGAATCGTCACTTTATGTCAGTTTGAAAACGGCGATATTTGTGGCGATTTTTTTGCAGAACACCCGTTAGACACCAATGCCTTAGACTTAAGCCACAAATATAAAAAACGTGGTGAATGTTGGGGGTTTCACCGCACTCAAGTGCTGAAGCAATATCCCTTTCCTGTGGATAAAGCCGTGCGCTTTATCCCAGAAAACATCGTGTGGAATGCTATTGCCAGCAAATATAAAATTCGCTGTATTAATGAACCACTCAGAATATTTTATCAGGATTCTGGCAATCAAATTACCAAATCGAATCCGCAAAAAAAGGCGTTGGTAAAAGATTATTTTTTGCAATTGATTAATAGAGATTTACGCTATTTTTTTGATGACCCGCAAACTTTTTTTAAATGGGCAATGTTGTATGTGCGATACAGTTTGCATGCAGCCGATGGCCGATTTATGAATGTCTCAAGGTTTTCAAGTATAGGCGCATACGCTCTCTGTTTAATCGCCTTAATACCAGGATTGGCAATATTTTTCCTAGATACATTTCGTCAGGCGGTAAGGCTATGAAAGCACACGCCGCGGCATTATTTTTGTCGATACTGACTAGCTTTTTGTTTAGCATCAACACATTGGCTGCCGATGCTTGGGTGCCAGTAAAAGACATTTCATTTATGGTTGAGGAGGGCAGTATTTTAGATTTTTCTGCCTTGGTATCGCCAGCAAAACCAATTAAAACAAGGCTAATAGTCAATAAGCAAGGGCATTGGGCACATGAAAATCAACCCGATAAATCGCAACGCTTTTTGATTGGCTCACTTGGTTTTGGTGTGTCTAATGGTAGCTTCCCTAGCCATGCAGTCACCGATTTATATGTGCAGCAATTTCGCTTACACGGCTACAATATGGCACGCTTAGATTTTGTAGAAGCGACATTAATGGAAGGTCGCCAGCAAGATTTTGATTTTAATCCAGAGCAGCTAGACCGCTTTTATTACTTGCTGGCCGCATTAAAACGTAACGGTATTTATTACATCCTGAATGGGTTAAGTAGTGGTAACGGCGCTTACGGCAACGTGAATGAGCGCTGGATTAACAAAAAGGGCTTGCACACAGGCGTGTATTTTGACGCTGAAAAGCAGGCGCATTGGAAGCAGCTGATTGCCAAAATGTACGGTAATGTCAATCCATACACCAGCATGGCGACAATAAAAGACCCTGCTTTTGCAGGCATGCTTTTGGTCAATGAAAACAATCTAAGTTTCGTTAATCGCAATGGTGTTAGGCCTGAATTTAAACCATATTTCGCCAAATGGCTTAAAGAAAAATATGGCAACAATGCTGCACTTAAGTCAGCTTGGGCTAATAAAACCACAGGCGTTAGCGAATTAAAATCGGATGAAGACATAGATAAAAACTCAGATAATCATCAAGTTAACTTTCCTGCGGCGGACGCTTGGACATCACTACGTATGGCTGATACACAAGCGTTTTTTGTGGATTCCGAGAAAAAGACCGCAGATTGGATGACGGAATATGTGCGTAAGTTGGGATTTGTAGGCCAAGTCAGTAGCTACAATTTATGGCATGCGCCAGCCGCTCATGCCACCCGTGGACAATTTAACTGGGTGGATATGCATAATTATTTTGGGCACCCTGATTATGTGGGCACGCAATTAAAGGTGCGCCAAGATAGCATGCTTGAAAATCATGCGGCCTATATCAGGGAGCTAGCATCCGGTAGTCACTTAGGTAAAGCCTACACCGTCAGCGAGCACGGCCAAGTTTTCTGGAATCAATATCGGCGTGAATCGGGTTTGGCATTGCCTGCTTATGCCGCGCTGCAAAGCTGGGGTGGTATCTGTCAGCATTCTGGCGCAGTTGCACTAAGCTATACTGGCACGCAGACCAATGCCAATAAAAACAGGATTAACTCATTTGCGGTGGCGCAAGATCCAATTTCGCGCGCCACAGAAACCTTAGCTGCATTATTGTATTTGCGCGGCGATGTGTCGCCAGCACTTAATACTATTAGCGTTAAACTCACACCACAAGATGCATTTCAAAACAGCGCACACTTAGGTAGCACACCAGGTGATGTCTCAAAATTGAGTTTGGTTACGGGGATTGGCTTAGATTGGCAGCCTAAATCTAAGCTTAAAATAAATGAAAACGCAGCAGCAGAAATTGATTTTAATCAACCAGGTTTAAGGTTGAATAAGGCGGGTTTTGGCAAACTTGTGCAGCCAGCCTCTAACTTAGGCTTAAAGTTAGATGGGTTGTTAAAAGAATATGCCAGCGGCTTGGCGTATAAAGTGAGCAAGGTGAAATTATTGGCAGATGAGCGCTGGGCGGCACGCGTGCAGAATTTACGCGATGCAAAATTGATTGGAGCCAACAACTTGACTAATGCCGATGCTGGTATTTATCAAAGCGATACCGGTGAGATTTTTCTGGATGCGCCGCAAAAACGCATGATGGTGATCACGCCGAAAACGGAGGCGGTAGTATTTGATGAGCCAAAACCTGTTCATCTCAATCAGTTGTCTGTTTTGTCTGCTAATGGCGCAGCTTTGATTGCGGTATCGGCAATGGATGATCAGCCATTAGCAAACAGCAAGCGCATGTTGATTGTACTTTCTACCGACGCCAGAAACAGCGATATGCGCTTTAGTGATGCGAGTGAAACCACCTTGCAAGATATCGGCAAACTGCCTGTGGTAATAAAAGCAGCAAAAGTAAAACTGGTATTAAAAACGCCGTATAAAAACCAGTTAACTGTGTTTTCTACCAATTTACGCGGCCAGCGCCAAGATGTGATTCCTGTTAAACAAACCGATATTGGTATCGAGTTTGAGCTGGATATTGCTCAGCTAAGCCATGGCGCAACCACTTATTTTGAAGTGGCATTAGCCAGTAGCATAAATCAGAAAACACTATTGTGAATCAAATCGTCGCTAAAAAAAGCCTAGCGATTGTGGTGCCAGAGATGTTACCAGTGCCACCTGTGAAAGGTGGTGCGGTTGAGCATTGGGTACATGAAGTTTCTCAACGGCTAGACCAAGGGCAGTTTGACATTACGATTGTGTCACGCCCGGCTGAAGTGACAGGCATTGAAAACATTCGCTATTTGACAATACCTTGGACAAAAGCCGAACAGTTTTTTTACAAAATAAAAGAAAAAGTGACTTGGCGCAACCCGTTACGGTATGTGGCTAAAATCCAAAACGTGGTTTCTTATACGCTACGCTTGGCTAAATCAGTGCGCGGGTTTGATGTGGTGGTGATTCATAACGAACCTAACCTTCTCTTTTTTATGCAAAAAATGCCACAGCAAACGCTTATTTTGCATATGCACAATGCCCATTTAGGCATTGCACTATTTAGGCCGTTTTATCGCCGCACGCTTAAAAAAGTAGATCGTATTATTTGTGTTAGTGATTATATTCGACGCCATGCTGTGCAGTATTATCCAGAATATGCGGATAAATTCACTGTGGTATTTAACGCGACCGACCCTGAAATATTCAAGCCGTATAGTGATAAGGCCGTTAGCCAACTAAGAGGCTTTATCGATATAGAAGCCGACAAAACCTATCTGCTATACGTTGGGCGTTTGACTGAAATTAAAGGCGTGCATGTCTTAATTAAAGCTTTTATCACTGTTCATGCGCAGCTACCTCATACCCGCTTGATTATTGCGGGCAGCTCATTTTTTGGCGGTGCTGCTAAAACAGATTATGAGCAATGGTTAGTTAAATTAGCAAAACCAGTGAGTGAAGCGATTATTTTTACGGGTTTTATGCCGCACGATAAACTTAAATATATGTATGCGGCGGCGGATATTGTTGTGCTGCCATCGGTTTGGCAAGACCCATGCCCGTTAGTAGTGCTAGAGGCTATGGCCTCTGGCACTTGCTTGGTCAGCACGGCGGTGGGAGGGGTGCCAGAACTTGTTGAAAATGGCGTAAACGGCCTGTTGGTCAATGCAGGCGATGCAGAAAAAACAGCACAGGTGATTGTAGAAATTCTATCCAATTCACTATTAAAAACCCAAATGGAACACGCCGCCCGCCAGCAGATATTGGCCGGCTATAGCTGGGAAAGGTTAACCCAAGAAATTGAGTCAAATCTTTTGATGAAAGATGTATTGAAATGATTGCAATTGTTTATCCACAATTTTACGGTGTTGGTGGTATAGCCCGTTATCTAGATTCATTTTTGGCTAACCTACCAGAAACTCATCCCAAAATTTATTTAATCACTGGCGATGAACATCAAATAGAAAAGGGCTATCCAAATGTAGAGTTTATTTTATTGCCGTTTAGCTCAAGCCGTTTTAACTTATTTTTTTGGACATTCAAGGCACGAAAATTATTAAACCAGCTGTATGCTCAGAGAAAAATTCAAGTAATTAATCTCCATATCCCCCCACTTATTCCTGGCATATTTATGCCTAGACATATTCCATTGATATTAACAGCGCACACTACTTATATGGGCATGTCAGGAAGATTTTATAAAAAGTCTTACTTTGTAAGCCAATGGAATAGGCTTGAGATTAGTTTCAAACTTCTGGTGGAGCGCCGTCTATTTAAGCAAGCAGAAAAAATCATTTCACTGACAGAGCAAGGAAAGCAAGAGTTGCTTACTTACGGCATTACTAAGCCGATTGAGGTTATTCCAAATGGTGTTGATATTGATTTATTCGAGAGAAATCAGCATGCAATTAAACATTATGATGTTTTATTTTGTGGGCGCATAGAGCGTCGCAAAGGCAGTCGCTCAATAGTGGAAGTGTGCAAAGCGCTGATACAGAAAAAAAATGATATTAGAATTTTAATCGTGGGTTATGGCGATGATGATGTTTGGATTAATAGTGAATTAGCTAGCTATTCTGGCAATATTAAATTAACTGGTAAGGTTAATTTTTCAGCGATGAAAGACTATTATCAATCTAGCAAGCTCTATGTTTCTACTTCTTATTACGAAGGCCTACCAGGTACTTGTTTAGAGGCTTCTGCAATGGGGTTGCCGACGGTAGCGTGGGATTTTTTGTTTTATAAAGGGCTTGTAGAGCAAGGTGCCACGGGGTTTCTAGTTGAACCAAACAATATTAATGCAATGGCGAATAAAATTATTGATGTATTAAACGATGGTCTTTTGATTGAAACTTTATCCAATCGTGCAAGAGCAAATGTTGAAACAAATTATAATTGGAAACATCTAGCAAAAAGAATATTACAAGTATTCAATTAACTTTTTAGTAAGTAAATGAAACGGACTAGATGCCTTCATTTATCTGAAATGATTCAGGCGTATCTTAATAAATCAGATTTTATTAACTTTTAAGATAACGGATAATTAAATGAAAAAACTAATAGTGAGTACGCTAGTGGCAGCACTTTTTAGCCCTGTAGTGTCTTTTGCAGCAAGCCCAATTGAAAGCATCACCAAAGAATGGACTTATAGCCATGCCTTAACTGGCGTTGCTGGCCAACTATCTGAAATCTCTGCTTATGATGCGATTACCAACACCATCTGGGTGGCGGGTATAGTAGGTGTGGATGTGTTGAATGCTACTAATGGCAGCTTAGTGCAGCATATTGATACCTCTGCATTCGGCTCTATTAACAGCGTGGCGATTAAAAACGGTTTAGCTGCTTTTGCCATTGAGTCATCCGTAAAGACTAACGCAGGTGTGGTAAAACTATATGATACTAATTCACGGTCACTAGCTAGCGGCGTTAACACAATTACTGTTGGCGCATTGCCAGATATGCTGACCTTTACAGCAGATGGATCTAAATTGTTGGTTGCTAATGAAGGCACACCTTCTACTTACGGCGCAAGAATTGGCACGACGGTACCAAGAAATTATGGCCCAGCTGCTGTAGATCCAGTCGGTAGCGTGAGCATTATCGATATGAGCACGCGCACAGTTGCAGCCACGCCAGGTTTTGTAGGTGTCTCTCAAACAGGCAGCAATATCCGTACAAATACAGGCATGGATTTTGAGCCAGAGTATATTGCAGTGAATGCAGCGGGTACCAAGGCTTATGTAACGTTACAAGAAGCCAATGCGATTGGTGTGCTGGACCTGAATACCAATTCTTTCGAAAAAGTAGTAGGTTTAGGCGTAAAAGATTTTAGCTTGCCGGGTAACACAATAGACCCGCTTAACAATGGCACAGTGAGTTTTATCTCTGCCAATGTTAAGGGCTTGTATATGCCTGATGGTATTGCAGCCTATGAGGCCAATGGAGCAACTTACTTGGTAATGGCGAATGAAGGCGATTTTCGCGAAGATGATGGCGACCGCTCTGCTGCTAGTACTTTAGGTGCAGCTGCCCCGCTTAATAATTTGCGTGTGTCAAATACCGATTCATCCCCAGGCAATTTGTACGCTGCTGGTGCTCGTTCCTTCTCAATACGTGATTCAAATGGTACATTAGTATTTGATAGTGGTGACACTTTAGATAAAAAGGCAGCAGAACTGGGTATTTATGACGATGCCAGAAGCCGTGATAAGGGCGTTGAGCCAGAAGGCGTTTCTCTATTTAGCGTAGCGGGTAGAACTATTGCAGCGATTGGTTTAGAAAGAACACTCAAAGGTGCAGTAGCTTTGTACGACATTACCGACCCAGCCAATGCCAGCTTTTTAGATATGCTAGTAACAGATGGCGATTTGGCACCAGAGGGCTTGCAGGCGTTTGAGCGTGATGGCAAGTTATTTTTAACTATTGCCAATGAGGTTTCAAATACCACTACACTTTACAGCATTACCCCTGTACCAGAGCCAGAAACTTACGCAATGTTACTAGCGGGTTTAGGCTTGCTAGGGTTAGGTGCAAAACGTCGTAAAAATAGTGTTAAATAACTTACTTAGTTTAAAAAGTAGTTTCTATAAAATCTAGTTGAAATAAATTTAGCTTAAAATATCCACTGGTAATTCACTGGTGGATTTTTTTTGCAATCTTTAGATGCAGTTTTAAAGCAACGTAACCCAACAGTCTGGGTGACTAAGCTGCTCATCGTCATCAACGTAGCGGTGTTTATTGCCATGCTCGCAGGGGGTGCGGGTATTTGGCATTCCCCCAACGGCATACAGCTTAACTGGGGCGCAAATTTTGGCCCAGCCACGCAAGATGGTGAATGGTGGCGGCTTTTTACCGCGATGTTCCTGCATTTTGGTGCGTTACATCTACTGCTTAACTGTTGGGCGCTGTGGGATGCTGGGCAATTGGTTGAGCGCATGTATGGCCAAGCACGCTTTTTAGCCATCTATCTTATGAGTGGTCTTTCGGGCAATTTAGTCTCCTTAGTGTTTCAAGGTAATTCTGCTGTGTCGGGGGGTGCATCTGGCGCAATTTTTGGTATTTTTGGCGCGCTACTTACTTTTTTATGGCGTGAGCGAACTACAATCACAGCACATGAATTTCGCTGGTTATTTTGGGGCGCTTTAGGTTTTGCTATTGCCACTATTGTGATGGGGTTTGTTGTGCCGGGCATTGATAATGCGTCGCATATTGGTGGTTTTATTGCAGGTGCTTTAGCAAGTATCGTGTTAGCACAATCAATCACCTTTCCTGTTTGGCCAATAAAAGTGCCAGCTACAGCCGCACTAATTTTCTTGGCGGCTTTGCTAACGCTTATTATGAATATCCCCCCACCAAAATACCGCTGGAGCGATGAAATATTGTTGCGCAAACAACTCAGCGAGTTTTTATATCAGGATCAAACAATTAATCGCTCTTGGCTAGTAGTTGTGCAAGCAGGCAAGCAAGGTGATACAACATTTGATGACTTAGCTAGCCAAATAGAGTCAAATATCAGTGAGCCTTACGCACAAAGTTTTGAAAAACTATCTCAGCTACCCAATAATCCTGCCTTGCCTTCATCCACTCAACTTGATAATGTTTTAGATTATATTCAACATCGTAAAGATGAATCGAAAGCCATGGCCGAAAACCTAAGAAATAAAAATTGAAGCAATTTAATCAGTGAGCCAAAGCTGCGGACTCATAAACGTTAAGTTTTTCTTGGTGACAAAATGTGTGTTAGCGCACCATCTTTTATTAATTTATCGCCTATAGTATTTTACGTCCATACGCCTTCATTAAGCGGCATAGATGAAAAAACCAGAGTGAATACGAGATACAGAATAGAGAGGATGTTTAATCATGAAACCAACGCGTACCGTTAATCTAGAATTCAGTCCTAAACATGCCGTTATAGGCAAGGGCAAAGCGCTTAGAGATGGGCTGTCCGTTGCCTTACAAATTGGCGACACTCTTTGGGTTGCTAACGATGAATCGATTAGCTTGGAGCGTCTCTCGCTCATCAAAGACGGAAGCCATTATAGATACGGCCTTCACAAGCAGTTCTCTCTAGATGATTACCTTAACCTGCCAGTTGCAACGCCAAAAGATCCTGCAGATTTAGAAGAAGTGGATATAGAGGGGTTGGACTATGGGGGTGGTTACCTTTGGTTAGTTGGGTCGCACAGCTTAAAGCGTACAAATCCGAAGCTGGAGGATGGCCTTAAACAGGCTAAAAAGCAGCTTGCTAAGATAAGCGCAGACGGCAACCGTTATCTTTTGGCGCGCATTCCGCTAGCAGAAGTCGATGGGTCATACACCTTAATCAAAGAAGATACTAAAACTGGGAAAAAGCGCACCGCCGCCCTACTCCATGGTACAGCCCAAGGTAATGACTTGACTGAGGCTCTGAAAGGGGACAAGCATCTGGGACCGTTCCTTGCGATTCCAGGTAAGGACAATGGGTTTGATATTGAAGGTTTGGTAGTAGTTGGCAAGCGTTTATTACTAGGCCTTCGCGGACCCGTACTACGTGGCTGGGTAGTGATTTTGGAACTGGAACTAAAAGAGGATGTAAAAAAGCCATCTATGCTGAGGTTGAAGCCAATTGGCCCAAAACAGCGCCTTTATCGTAAACATTTTATCCAGTTAGGTGGTCTCGGTATTCGCGACCTTTGCGTACAGGGTTCAGATATCTTAATCCTGGCGGGCCCAACCATGGATATTGACGGCCCAGTTACTATTTTTAGGTGGAAAGGTGGAGCAAAAGCGCCAAAAGAAGAGTGTGTAGTTGTAGCCGGTGAGTTAGAGCACGTTGTGGATGTGCCCTACGGACAAAGTGTAGATCACGCCGAAGGCATAACATTGTTTTCGACAGATGCGGGTGCGCCACGCTCACTGCTTATTGTTTATGACTCTGCGTCAGAAAGCCGGAAGCTGAAAGAAAACGCGGTGGCGGCAGACTTTTTGCAACTCCCCAAAACATCTAGACTGAAATAAACTTAATCGTCGCGTTAACCAAAATTTAAGCTTAAAACATGCTTAAAAACACACATAATCATTTCACCAGCTCTACAAGCCAGTATCCATATGGATTGCAGAGGCATGAAAATCTCTCGATAGCTTTTAAAGCAAAAAGCACTTATCTTAAAAAGCCTAGTGTATATACTTGTGGGCGTAATTTATCCCCCAAGGTTCTATACGCAGTTTCAAACGCACTGAAATCGACAGGCGCAAAATCGCCGCTGGCGTTACGCGCTTTTAACGCATTGCGAATTTGGTACCAGCCTACATCTGGGCGATTCAACTTAAATTCTTCGCGCACATTGCGCACATCGGTATGTGCAAAATAAGCTTGCCAAAGGATGCGTCCTGCATTCAACACGGCGTTAGCTTCTGAAGACAATCCGTTATCAACTGTCATTGCGAGCCCGTGAGTTATTTGGGCGTGGCAATCCATGTTTTCTTGCGCACTGGATTGCTTCGCGTTGCTCGCAATGACGGCTAGATATTGCACCATAAAGTCAGATTCAAACCGTGCGGGCGCATTCACTTCCGCTTCGGTAAATGGAATAAAGTGATTCACAATCGACCATGTTTGGTTATTCCACTCAAGGTCATTGGCACTAACTGTTCTATTGCAACGATTAAATAACATCCACATTAAGCAATCTGTTTTAAATTCATCGGTGAGTGGTTTTGTGGGTTGTAAAAATTGGTCGCGGTCGTTTAACCATGTCGGTTTTATTAACCGACGAACAGAAAATATGATTGCTGACTGCCAAAGATTTTCTGAAGTTAAATAAAACCCATTACCGCCACCATATACAGAAGAATAAATAACGGTTTGTTGTTCGGCATGTTGCAAATCGTTAACACCACAATACATGTAAGCTATTGCATTATTTGACCACGTTTTCACTCTTGGAACTGTGACAGTAGGAGATAAAGCGTTTTTTAGTGGTATAGCAGGTGTTGAGCTGGCTTTAGGTCTTTTAAGCCAGACATTAAGAAAAGATTTATTAGGCAAATTGTAAAAAAGTTTTTCTCCAATAGGTTGTGCATTCTTGTCAAACACCTCAACCGATATTTCTATAATAGGAGTTTTTTTAACGCTTGTCTGATTTGTTTGCCATACTAAGAAACCAATTGGAAACTTCCCAGTTAAACCTTCAAAGGCTTTGTTGTGAACTACAAATCCACCTAAAAACTTTGCTTGCCAAGATTCGCGAAACTTTTCAAAGTTAGGTGCGTTTACGTATTTCATTGTGCTGAACATTGCTAAAGTTGCAGTCGGGATTTCTAGAGCAATGCGTGCCACAAATTGTGTAAATAATTCATTACTAGCTTTTCCATAATTATTCATAGATGAAGCTGCAAATCTAGTTTTTGCTACCCCACCCTTATTCTCGGCATCTAAACCTGTTGCAATGTTTTCAAAATTTGTCGCTTCTGCATAAGGCGGATTGATTAACACCAATATCTTCTTGCCCTCGGCAATGGCTTGTCGTAATCCTACTGGCACTTTATTGGTTAAGCTATAGTCAATTTTGCCATCATCGGTAATATCGTCATTGAGATAATCGTATTGAAAACGCTGGGCGGCGACGCAAGTTTTAGTCGCTTTCATTACATCCACATCGGCAACATCTAACGTGCTCATATAAATGTTGCGCGGGTTGCTGTGTTTTACTTCTAGATTGCCCACGCCGCAGCACATATCCCACACAATGTAGTTCTTTTGCCAGTTATCACCCAGCGTTTCAGCCAGCTTATCGTAAGCTTTATCTACAACCGCGAGTGGCGTGTAATAAGCGCCTTTAAAACTGCGCTCATCTAATGGAATTAAGCTATCGCGGCGTTCTAGTAAATAGTTGCGGTATTCTGCTTTGGGCGGCTTGTGGTAAATGGCCCAAAATTGACGATAGCCTTCTTTACTACCAAGCTCGTACATTTTGCCGCTTAAACTAAATACTGGCTTGCCATCTTTATGCAACAGTGCGGCGGGCAAATTGGCGTGGGTAGCTGCCGTGCCATCGTGCATGATGTCGGCAAAAAACAATAGCGCGTAATCGTCTTCCTTCACGCCATCTATCTCGCGTCCAACCATTGCTACCCATTTATCGAATACTTGTTTCAGGTTAGCTGGTGTGATTTGCGTACGGATAATATCGCCAGATTTAATGGCGGCTTTAACCGTGCTGATAAATTCATCTTCGTGCGTAGATATTTTGAACGAGACAAAATGCGTGCCGATGTGTGCGGAGATAGCATCCAATGCCTCTTGCGGGTATTGCGTGGCAGATTTTCCCCACTTAATGGTTTTTTTAGCTAAAAAAGGCAGCACATCTGCACTTTTCATCAATGCCGCTTTTTCAGTATCGATGACGGCTAAAAATGGCGGTAAAGTCTCACCTTTGTTAAGCGCCACTTGAACATAATGCAGCAGTTGCGTAAACATGGCGTAGCTGGATTCGCGGCCATTATGTTTGGCCTCGAACCAAATCTCTTTACTTTGAATGTCTATCAAGCCCTTAGTGTGGCCTTTTAAGCCCAGTGCTTTGATGTAAGCATCTTTTACATCCTCTTCACTTTTAGCTTTTTGTAGTTGTTCGTATAGGCTCATAAGTTAATTAAATTTTTTAATTAGACATGATTGTATTTCAATTCGCTAAATATGGTGACGCAAATTATGTACGGTAGATTGTTTGTATAAAAAGAAAAAGGCCACATCCGAAGATGTGGCCTTGAATTGGTGGTGAAAGAGGGACTTGAACCCTCGACCCCAGGATTATGAATCCTGTGCTCTAACCAGCTGAGCTACATCACCAGTTACACTCTTGCTTTGTTTCAAGCAAGCCCGCAATTTTAGTGGTTTAAGCGTTTGTTGTCAAAGCAAAAACTGGTTAAAAGTTTAAGATTTTGAACTTCTACTTTGTTATTTAGTAATTTTATAATATCGATAGCTTATGAGCTTGGTTTGTAAGATATTACCTACATAGAATTAAGAATTAGGCCTCTCAAACAATGTGTAGTTATTTAATACTATTTGCCTGTATTTAAACAGAACTGAAGTTTTAAACAATTTATATATCAAGGGGTTTCAAAATGAATATTAGTAAACTATCAATCGCAACCTTAGCGCTTTTAATGACTATTGGTTTAGCAGCCTGCGAAAAAGGCCCGGCTGAAACAGCAGGTGAAAAAATCGACAATGCCGCAGAAAATATGGGTGATAAAATTGAAGATGCCACTGACAATGCGGGCGATAAGCTTGAAGAAGCTGGTGA
Organism: Pseudomonadota bacterium; assembly: GCA_020053735.1. GTDB lineage: Bacteria > Pseudomonadota > Gammaproteobacteria > Burkholderiales > Methylophilaceae > Methylotenera_A. Next base: position 337,694 of record JAGVMP010000011.1, on the reverse strand, counting down.
CAAAATTGAGGATAAGACAGATTAATTTTAATTTGCTAACTTATTTGTTTAAACCACAGAGAGTCGTAATTTAAAGCAAGGGCTTAGAAATTTCTAAGCCCTTGTTTACTGTGATTAAAAGTTATGTGTCAATTGCATGCTCAATACATCAACACTTGCATCATATTCACCCTGTACCCGGCCTCTGCCTAGCGGCACTGCCGTGGTCTGATTGTCATCAATTTTAGTGTCACTTATAAATAGGTGCGCGTAACCAATATCAAGTTTGGTGGTTGGTGTTGCTTGCCACGCCGCTCCCAAAGCCAGCCATTTTCTATCATTACCTGGAATGCGCACAGTACGAAATCTATCGCTGATTGCCTCTTCATCGTAAGCCAAGCCAGCACGCAATGTAACTGCATCGCTGTAGTGATAATTAGCGCCTATCGAGTAGCGTAGAGTATTATCCCAATTCTCTTCAGTTTGGGTGAGTAGTGCGCCACTTTCTCGATAAATAGCTAGCCTTTGAAATTGACTCCAGCGTGTCCAAGTTATATCACCCATCAAATCCCAAGTGTCGTTAAGTCGGCTAAACGCGCTCATAGAAACGGAACCTGGCAATGCCACATCAGCCTTTACATCACCATTAGGTGTCGGTCCATTAGAGATTGAAAATTTCACATCACCTTTTAAGTGTTGCTCTACTTTAGAACGATAGGAAATACCAAGTCTGGTATCTTGCGTTACCTGGTAGATGGCGCCTAAATTAAAACCATAACCCCAGTCGTCGCCTTCAACTTTAGATGTTCTTTCAGCCGCACCTAAGTTGACTGCACTAGTTAACTCAGCTTTTGCATACATGGCAGAAATGCCTGCCCCTATGGATAATTGGTCATTCAATTTAAAAGCTAATGAGGGATTTACATTAATCGTTTTTAAATCTGATTTAATGCCTTGAAAGCGGCCTAGCCAAGTTCTATCGTATTCAGTTTTTAAACCAAATGGTGCGTTTACGCCTATGCCAAATTTAAGGCTGTCGGACAAATCCATTTTAAAGTACATATTCGGCACAAAGGCTAGGTCACCCACATTTCCACCTTCTCCACCCAAAGGACGTGCTGTACCAGCTACTGAGCCTTCATTATTAAATTCTGCATTTGGTTTAATTAGATGCAATGCCCCCGCAGCCTGCATGCCTTGCACATAGGTCATGCTAGCTGGGTTAGCGTAGATGCTGCTGGCATCTTCTGCTACTGCAGCTCCACCAGCATATGCATTACCTAAGCCACTACCACTTACTTCAGCTAGTCCAAAGCCAGCCGCCTGCGAGACGAGTGGTGTTGTAAAAACCACGAAAGATAAGATTAATTTTTGCATTACAGAAGCTCCCTGAGGTTAATTTTATTTTTAATTAAAATCATTTTAATATCAACAAGATACTTCTATTTTATGCAGTAATTTATTCACAAAATTCTTTAAGTTTATTGTTGTATTACAATAATCTAACCCAAAAAAAGTTTTTATTCAAAATTATTTTTGTTGAGGTAGTAAATTTTTAAGCCTATAGTTTTAGGCGTAAGTATCTATATCATATACAACTATATCAATATAAAAAAATACTAAAAATAGTTATAAAGAAATAGTTGTAAATTAACTAGGGGCCACTCATGAATAAAATCGTAGATTTTCAACTTGCAAACAATAGTACTTTAACTCAAGTAAGAACTCATTTTGAGGAGGAATTTGGGGTCATGAATTATTATATGAATCCTGAACCTCGACCATGTTTTAATAAAATTTGCATGTCAGAGCTCTATCAAAGCCAATCTAACTTAGAGACGATGCATGGTGAAGTATTTGTTAACGGTAAATTAAATCAAGCCAATTATTTAGTGCTGGCTTCAGATGTGCCTGGCATATTTAATCTGGGTGGGGACTTATCTGTATTTGGAGAGTTAATTCGATCTAAAGCACGTGACCATTTATTCAGCTACGCCAAGCTATGCGTTAACAACGTATGGACTTTTTATAACATGCAGGCGCCAGTAACCACAATTTCATTGGTACAGGGTCAGGCAATGGGCGGTGGTTTTGAAGCTGCACTAGCTGCACATATTATGGTGGCTGAAAAAAGTGCCGTGATGGGTTTACCGGAAGTGTTGTTTAATCTATTCCCAGGTATGGGGGCGTTAAGCTTCTTGTCTCGTAAAATTGGCATGCAAGCAGCTGAAAAGATGGTGCGTTCTGGCAAAATTTATACGGGCGAAGAGCTATATCAAATGGGTGTCGTAGATGTTTTGGCAGAAGATGGACAAGGCCAGTACGCACTAAACAATTGGATTAAAAAAAATCATCGCTCGCTTAATTCATTTCAAGCGATTAACCGTGCTAAACAACGTGTAGATCCGCTTACGCTTGAAGAGCTGTATGACATTACAGAAATATGGGTAGATGCCGCACTGCGTTTAGATGAACGGAATTTAAAAGTGATGGAGCGCTTGGTGCGTGCGCAAAATAGTAAGGTTGGCACAGACGTTACACATATTGACGTGCGACAAACAGCTTAATATTTTTTGCTTGGTACTGGCGACAATTGACGCTGCTTATGTGGCTGTGTTAAATAACTTTCAACTGCAAGCGTGAGGTTATAAAAATCGCTATTTAAATTAGCAAGCATCTCTTGAGAAGCAGTGGAGGTGATGCTTGCATTCAATTTGCCAATTGCCTCCGTAGTAGCGGCCACTTGGATTGCGCCTACACTTAAGCTGTTGCCTTTAAGCGCATGACAATAATCATATAGCTCACCATAGTGCTTTTGCTTAGCTGCGGCTTCTATTTTGTATATCAATTTCATAGAATCTGCTAAATAGTTTCTTAACAAACGATGCATAAATAACTCGTCGCCAGCACCAATTTTCTCAAGCTCTTTTAGTGTGTCGGCATCTAGCTGAGTAGTATCCGCTTCGAGAACTGGTGCAGTATTTGTAGGATTATTTAAGGCGTTATCCATCCATTGTGCTGCCGTGTTTGGGGCTAAATTAAGGATGCGTTCAATGGTGCTAAACAAAGTGGCTGCATCAATGGGCTTTGTTAAGAATGCGTCAAACCCTGCGTCGTTAGCGGCTTCCCTGGCCGACACAGTAGCATCTGCAGTAAATAGGATAAAGCGCGTCATGTTGTCGTTGGGTTGGGTAAATCGATATAGTTTTAAAGCATCAATACCACTCATGCCAGCCATATTCAAATCTGTAATCACAAGGTCAAATTTTCTTTGCTCTAACGCGTCTAGCATTTCGTCACCGTTAATCACCATTTCAACTTTGTGGCCTGGCAATGCAAGTAAACGTGTGATGATTTTTTGATTTGTACTTTCATCTTCGCAAACCAAAATATTAAGTGCTTGACTGGTTGAGGGTCTATTAACTAAAGGCGCTATATTAGTAGATGCATTTGCATCATAAGGCTGTCCAGCATTCGTTTTTTCTAAATTCAGTTTATCTGTACGTATTTTTTCGAGGCTAAGCTCAAACCAAAAGCGGCTACCCACACCCTCAGTGCTTTGAAAATGTAATGTGCCGCCCATTTCTTCTATCATGTGTTTGGCAATGGTAAGCCCCAAACCACTACCGCCAAATTTTCTAGTGGTGGATGAGTCAGCCTGAGTAAAGCTTTCAAAAATTTTGTGTTGTTTATCTGCCGCAATACCAATGCCAGTATCTGCTACTTCAAATCGAACTATAGATTTTTCGTTATCTTCTTCTAGTAATGTTGCAGAAATAGTGACGCTACCTTTTTCTGTAAACTTAATTGCGTTACCCAGCAGGTTAGCCAATACTTGACGCAGTACAACAGCATCTCCTTTAAGAGTGCCCAGTGCATTAGAGAAGCTCGCGCCTAACTGAATATTTTTGCTACTAGCGTGCGAGCGGAAAATTTCTAGTGAATCGTTGACAGCTTCTTCTGGCGAGAAGGGGATATTTTCAATAATAAATTTACGCTCTTCAATTTTAGTAAAATCTAGTACATTGTTTAAAAGGGAAAGTAATAATTTAGACGAGCTCTCAAGTGTTTTGAGTAAATCTTTTTGGTCTGCATTGAGTGGGGTAGTTTTAAACAAAGTACCAATACCAATGATGCCATTGAGTGGAGTGCGAATCTCATGGCTCATGTTGGCGACAAACTGTGTTTTTGCAAGACTTGCTTGCGCTGCCTTGATACTCTCTATTTCTGCTTTTTCACGCGCTTCATTCATTCTTTCAATGAGTTTAGCTACATATAATGGCAGTGCTATTAGCATTAAGAAAAAACCAATAATAATAGGCTGGTGTTGTGCCCAAAATGGGTTGACTTGAGTGGCAATTACAAAGCCCAAAATGCTAATCGCTTGTGAGTGGTATAAATACTTCTTACCAAATCGGAAGCCATTGCCAAAGGTTACCCATAAGTAAACACCAATTAATACAACGGCAATATCGCCTGCAAGTGATAAAAACACGGTTGTACCAACAACGTCTAGCCAATTTCCTAATAATCGTCTGTTTCGAGATGGGCCATTCGCTTGGCTAATCACGTAAAACAGGATAACGGCACATAGCTCGAAAACAACTAGGCAGTAAAAACCAATGAGTTCACCGTGACTGATATTTTCATTTCTAGCGAAAGATATCAGCAGATAAAGTGTAAAAAAAGTACCAATTGCTAGCCTTGTGGCCCCCTGCTCAAGTTCAAGCGGATCGCAATGACTAGCTGCATTTTTATACCATTTTTTAAGGGTGCTGAGCATATTCAGTCTAGCTAATTAAACCTAAGCCATAATAAACCTTACTCTGCTCGAGCAGGGTTTTAGCAATTTTTGCTAGCTCTTGTGTTTGTACGGGTTTGGTTAAGCAAGCAGATGCACCTGCTGAAATCAGCTCTTGATGCGTTGTTTGATCTTTTAATACAGTCACTACGACAATATTGTGTGTCAGCACATTATCAGTATTTTTAAGCGCCTGCACAAATTGCATGCCGTTCATTTGGTGCATGCGGAAATCAGTAATAATTAAATCCACCTGCTTATTCTCAAGCCAAGCCAATGCCTCAACTGGGTCAGTCATGGTGACAATTTTCAAATCCATATTTAACGATTTAATAATAGCTGCATGGATATCCAGCACCGTTGGCTGGTCGTCAATTAGCAATACGGTTTGCCTAAATTTTGTTGCACTTCTAATGTGGCTTATTTTGGGCATCATTGTAGATTAGTGTGTATCAGCTGAATGCTCAGCATGAATTTTTTCCAACAATGTACGTATTGACAGCATAGCGGTGACTAAATCTGGGTCAAAATGCTTACCACTTTCAGTGCTCACATATTCCAGTGCTTTATCAATACTCCAAGCTTCTTTGTATGGGCGTACGCTGGTAAGCGCATCAAATACATCAGCAATAGCCACAATGCGTGCAGATAAAGGAATGTCGGCACCCTTAAGTGAGTAAGGGTAACCAGTACCATCAAAACGTTCATGGTGCGCCAAAGCAATCTCGCTACCCTTTTGTAAATACTTTGATGGACTATCTTGTAGAATTTCATAGCCAATCAGCGGGTGTTTGCGCATTTTTGCCCATTCCTCAGCGTCGAGTGAGCCCTTTTTAAGCAAAATGCTATCGGGAATACCAATTTTCCCGATGTCATGCAAAGGAGATGCCAGCTCAATAATCTCTACTTCCTCTTCACTTAAGCCAATCTCTTCGGCAAGAGCTCTGCTGTATAAAGACATACGCTGCAAATGCATGGCAGTGTCAAAATCTTTATATTCACCTGCACGCGCTAAGCGCATTAAGGTTTCTTTTTCCCTTGATTTGATTTCTGCAGTTGCTGCATTGACCAAGTTTTCAAGCAAGAGACTTCTGTTTTCTAAGGCGATGTGTTGTTGGTGCATGGTGAGCAGGTTTTTACAACGCGCCGTGCATTCATGTACATCGACAGGTTTGCTAATAAAGTCTGTTACGCCAGCATCTAGGGCGGCATAGCGCGTTTCCGCATCTTTTCTAATGGTGATCATAATCACTGGCACGGCTTTATAATTCGGCAAATTTTTTAACAAGCGCACAAAATCAACGCCATTCATTTCAGGCATCAAATAATCAATCAAAACTAAATCTGCTGAGTTTTGTGATGCCCACTCCAATGCGTCTTCTGGATTGTTCTTTTCGATAACCCTTATGTTAGGGTTAATGTTTTTGATGATTTGCGTCAATATGGCACGGCTGGTTGATTGGTCATCAATATTCAGTACGCAACAGTTATCAAATAGCTCTACATTGGTCATGCACATATCCTGTGGGTAAGCATGTTGGGGCTTACAGTTATTATTTGTATAAAATTTAAGCAATTTTTAAGCCAATTAAGCAGAAAAATACGAGACAAAGAAATAAGAAGCGACTAGTATTAAATTCTGATTAAAATCAATAACTAAGTAATTTTAATAACACCTTAAAACTGTTAAAGCTTATTTCTTAGTTGAACGTTCTTGTTGTTAATATTGAAAGCCGCAGACGAATTTCGTCAACTAAGTGTAATATTTTGACATATTTAATGCATAAACTAATAACTATTTTTTTGCGACACATCAACCGCTGGCTTGAGGTCAAAAGCAATACAAATGCGAGCTTGATTAGAACTAAAAGGAATCGTGCGATGAAATAATGAAGACGGAAATAACACAATATCCCCCACCTTCGGCATGATATGCGCGGCAGGAAAGTCCGCAGTCGTTTTTGGCGGTAGTATTGGATATTCGTCACCATGCGTGCCATATTCAAATGCGCCTTCAAGGCCATTTTCTGGCGGCATAGCCAAGTACACCGCGCCACTTATCCAGCCAATTTCGTGAATATGCGCACTCAAGTGCCCGCCTTGTTGCATTTTTACATACCATGAACTGGTAAATTCCAACTCGGCGGGAAAAGATAAAATCAATTCGCAATCTGCGGTTGAAAATTTGTTTTTGTAACGCAAAAACTCTTGTTTAATCAGCTCGGCAAGCACACGAAAAGAAGCTTCTGGCCGCTTAAACAAATTGCCTGCCGATTGCTGGCCATTAGTCAGCCTGCCTTGTTTACGCTCCGCAATATCTGCCGTGTTAATGTCATTCAGCAATTCATTTATCAACTCACCATCTGCCTCTAAAATTTTATTTTGATAAACAAAATCCAGCCCATTTTTGCAAAAATTGTAAGGGTCTGGCGTGTTTGAGTTAATACTAAAATGCGTAGAAAGTGTGGCAATAAAAGGCGAGGTGTTTGGCATGCCGCCAGTAAGCGCATCCCTATTGGCTTTGAAGGCATCGAATTTAAAGGCTTTATATTGGCTATACAATTTACGCGCTTGCCAATCATCCAACTGAGAGCGCTCAAAATAATCAATCGCATCCTCATATTTTTTAGCCAGATACAAAAATTCAGCCATGTTGTAGTTGGCATTAGGATGGTTTGGGTTAAGCGTCAAGGCCGCTTGGTAGCATTTTACTGCAGCTGGCATATCGCCTTGGTCGCGCAATGTTTCGCCCAAATTGTTATGCGCATCGGTGTAATTGGGGAACAATTGAATCGCTTTTTGGTAGGCGTCAACCGCAGCTTGTAACTCCCCTTTATCGCGTAACACGGTTCCTAAATTAAAGTATCCGCGCGCGTCCTGCGGATTAATTTTTAGACCAGCTTGATAACTTTTAATGGCCTCATCCAATTTGCCTTGACGCTGTAAAATAGTGCCTAAATTGCCATGCGCCTCAAAAAAATTGGGTTGAATTTTAATGGCCTGTTGGTAAGCATTTGCCGCCTCATCTAGTCTATTCAGTTGAGTGAGTGCGATGCCGCAGTTAAACCACAAATCAGGGTTATTGGCTTGAAGTTTAAGCGCATGTTGGTAGCTGGCGACGGCTTCGGCATATTTGTGCTGGCCATCTAAACTTAAGCTCAGCACATGGTGCAAAATAAAAACGTTTGGGTGTCTGGCAATTAAATTTTTGGCCAAAGTTTCGCTCTGTGCGAGCTGGCCATCATTAAGTAGCTGAATTAAGTCTTGTATTTGTTGCGGGGAAGGTGATGAAGTTGCCATGTTTGATAACTATCTTAAGGAATTAAACTTATGCAATTAAGTAAAGCTAGTTTGTAGCCTGCCTGCCATTTGCCTTAACAACTGCATGGCTATTTTAGGGTCATCTGCCAGCATGGTGTCGATGTTTTCTGCGTAAATCACGATAATGCGCGCCTCATCTGAGCTGACAACCGCATCAAATCTTGTCGGCTGATTGGTCAGCATTGCCAATTCACCAAAATAATCACCAACGTTAAGTTCTCGCACAGAACTGCCATTGCTGGTTAGGCTGACTTTGCCTTCCGCCAAATAATATAGATTGCGCTCGGTGTTGCCGCGCTCAAAAATATACTCATTTTGCTTTAGGGTTAAACCATAGCGGGTCATCAGTGCCTCGATATAATTGGCTTTGTTTGGCGCATTGCCAAACAGGCCCTTTAATAGCAGAACATCTTTTTTGCGCAAAGTGCTGATCAGTTCTGTGCCCAACAAAAATACAGCAAAGTTTAAATACAACCAAGTAATGGATACGAACATGGCTTTCATGCTACCAAACACGGCACCATAGTTTTGGTTAATCGATAAAAATAAACCAAATGCAGGCCGCATGGCTAGCCAAAGTAAGGCGGTTAAACATGCGCCTAATATAAGGTGATCGAAAGCGACGCGTAGCGGAAAAAACACTTTGTAAAAAATCACAATTAACAGCGTAGTCAGTAGTACCGTCCCTAGAGATGCCACCATGTTGAGTTGTGTGGCAGGAAAGTGCGTGGCCAAAAAACGCACAGCTTGCTCAATGATAAAGCCAGCCGAAGTAAACAAGAAGAACAGTAATAAAATGCCCAGCACTGAAACTACATCTTTAAATTTGCGTTTAAAATAAGACGGCGTCTCTACCATAGTGGCGATGGTGTAAAAAGCAGAGCGCATGGCACTGGCTAGTGGTGTAATTGTCCATAGCAATACAAATAAACCCAGCGCTCCCCAGGCGGCTTTAGCTTGCGAAGCGCTGTAGACTTCCACCATAATTTTATTACTGAAATCGGGCACCAAGTTGCCAGTGAGAATCGCTAATTTTACAATTGCGTAATCAGATGAAAATACAAACTGGCTGAGCAAAAAGAAAATCAGCAAAATCAGTGGTATTAAAGCAAACAGCGCATAAAAAGATAAAGATGCCGACATGCCAAACACATTGTGGCGTAGAAAACCTGCAATCGTTTCTCGCAACACAAACAAGGGCGTCGCATATTCTTGCTTAGCATAGGCATGGAGCGGCTTGCTAAGCGCAGGGTGCTGCACTAAATTTTTCAGTTTATTAATTTTGTCTGGGTTGATGAAGTGCACAGTATTAATATTTCAACAATTATTTGAGTGATCTGTAATGATCTGTCGCATCGACTAAGGCGCTGGTAATGCCTGCCTCCATGGCTGAATGCCCAGCGTCTGCCACCATTATAAATTTGGCGTGAGGCATCACTTGCGCTAACTGCCAAGCACTAATCGGGGGGCAGACCATATCATAACGCCCTTGCACAATGGTGGTGGGAATGTGGGAAAGTTGTTGTGAGGCCTCTAGGAGTAAATCGCGCTCGCCTACAAAACACATGTGCTTTATATAATGGATCTGCACGCGTGCTCTCGCCAACTCCACTTCACCATCTGTAATATTTTCAGAGGGTGTTTTGCTTGCAGTATTAGTATTATTTTCTCTCGGCAACAGCGACATCATATTGCTTTCATATGCGTTCCATGCGCCCGCGGCGGGGATGCTGATGGCTTTATCATCACAAAACACCAGTGCTTCAAAAGCAGCGAACATATCATGCCTTTTATCCATAGGTAAGTATTCACATAACTTGTACCATGACTCGGGGTGAAAGTTTTTGACCTCACTTAAAAACCAGTGCAATTCACTTTGACGACTTAAAAATATACCGCGTAATGTAAGTGATATGACATGCCCGGTATGCTTAAGTGCATATGCGAGGGCTAAGGTGCTGCCCCAAGAGCCGCCAAACACGTGCCATCTAGCGATGCCTAAATGATGCCGTATTGTTTCTATATCATTGACTAAGTCGTTAGTAGTGTTCTCGCGCACCTCACCTTGTGGTGTGCTACGCCCGCAACCGCGCTGGTCGAGCAGGATAATGCGGTAATGTGCAGGGTCAAAAAAACGTCGTTGCGTGGAGTTGCAACCGCTACCTGGTCCACCATGTAAAAAAACGACAGGTATGCCGCTGGAATTACCACATTCTTCATAATATAGATGGTGCAATGGTGAAACTTTTAACATTTCATCGCGATATTGCGTGCATTCTGGATATAGATTTGTTACAGCATCTGCCATGAAAAATTTAGCTTTCTATTTGATTTTATTGGCTATTTTATTACTGCGATTTGTGCCGAAAAAAATACTTAAAAAATAATTGAACATTTGTAAATAAATTGTAACTAAAGTGTTGCAATTTAAAATTACATGTTTTATATTGCTTACCTCACATGCAAATGTGAAACGAAGTATTCTTTAAATTTGTAACAAAAATTATAGCTGAATAAGCTTTAGATGTATGTGACAAAATTTTGAGTGTGCTTTAAATAAACCCTTAGTAACATAACTTTGGAGATAAATAATGAAATTCAATACAATCAAGCTAGCTCTAGGCTTAGTTGCAGGCGCTACATTGGCAATGCCAATGGTTGCATCAGCAGCTGCAGACCAAGAAGCAGCAATTGCAAATGCAAATAACTGGGCTCACCCACGTGCTGGTCACCTGAACCATGGGTACAGCTCACTTGCTCAAATTAACAAAGGCAACGTTAAAAATCTTAAAGCTGCATGGACATTCGCTACTGGTGTAAACCGTGGTCACGAAGGTTCGCCAATCGTTGTTGGTAACATGATGTATGTACATACAGCATTCCCAAACAACGTATACGCTTTAGATTTAAATGACAATCAAAAAATCGTTTGGTCATATTTCCCAAAACAAGATCCATCAGTACAAGCAGTTTTATGTTGCGATAACGTAAACCGCGGTCTTGGTTTCGGCGATGGCAAAATCTACTTGCAACAAAATGACGGTAACTTGGTTGCTTTGGATGCAAAAACAGGTGCTAAAGTTTGGTCAACATTAGTTAATGATCCAAAAGTTGGCGCGACTAACACTAACGCTCCACACGTAATCAAAGACAAAATCTTAACTGGTTGCTCAGGTGCTGAATTCGGTGTTCGTTGCTTTATCGCTGCGTACAATGCTAAAGATGGTTCATTAGCTTGGAAAGCATACTCAACAGGTCCTGACTCAGAAGTGTTAATCGGTTCTGATTTCAACTCAGCAAACCCACATTACAGCGCTTTGTCTACATACAAAGACATCAATGGCGGCAACAAACAAGGTGGTTCTTTTGAAGCCCTTAAATTGTCTGAATTGAAAGTTGGCGAAAAAGATCTTGGCGTTCGTACATGGTTAAAACCACAAGCAGTTAAAGATGGTTGGCAACATGGCGGCGGCTCTACATGGGGCTGGTGGCCATATGATGCACGCACAAACTTAGTGTACTACGGTACAGGTAACCCATCCGTTTGGAACCCAGATGTCCGTCCAGGCGACAACAAATGGTCTATGACTATTTTCGCACGCGATATGGATTCTGGTGTTGCTAAATGGGGCTACCAAATGACTCCACACGATGAGTGGGATTATGATGGTATTAACGAAGTAATCTTGTTCGACAAAGGTGGCAAAACATATGCATGGCACCATGACCGTAACGGTTTTGCATATACATTCAATGCTGCTAACGGTTCATTGATTGCTGCTGAGAAAGTACATCCATTTGTTAACTGGGCAACTAATGTTGACATGAAATCTGGTATCCCACAAAAATTGGCGAGTGCATCTACTCACCAAGATTACAATGCTAAAGGCGTTTGCCCAGCTGCATTGGGTACTAAAGACCAACAACCAGCTGCTTACTCACCAAAAACTGGTTTAATGTATTCACCACTTAACCACGTATGTATGACATACGAGCCAGTTGAGTCTAAATACACAGCTGGTCAACCATGGGTTGGTGCTACATTGACCATGTTCCCAGGTCCAGATGGCGTAATGGGTGGCTTTGCTGCTTATGATCCAATGACCAACAAAAAAGTATGGTACAACAAAGAGAAATTCTCTGCTTGGGGTGGTGCTTTAACTACTGCTTCAAACCTAGTGTTCTACGGTACTCTTGATCGTTGGTTAAAAGCTTTAGATGCACAATCAGGCAAAGAACTTTGGAAATTCCAAGTTGGTTCTGGTGTGATTGGTAATGCATTCACATACGGTCACAAAGGTAAACAACACGTTGGCGTGCTATCAGGTATCGGTGGCTGGGCTGGTGTAGCGATGAACCTTGGTATGACTAACCCAACAGACGCACTTGGTGCTGCTGGTGGTTATGCTGAACTTGTTAAATACAACGCTGCTCCTGGCGGCGGTGCATTAACAGTATTCAAACTATAATTTAGACTTGTAATTAGTTACTGGTTTAATCGCAGTTAGAATTAAAAGCTAAAAAACACCCCACTTCGGTGGGGTGTTTTTATTTGGGCAACGCATTTTTATTACAAGCATTTTAAATAAAGAGCTTATCTAAATAATTTGATAGCCGTTATTGGGTAGTGAGTATGCCTAAAAATGAAAAATTAGTTACAATGCTGTAGTTGTTAATTACTATACTGGCAAGTATAGAACTTTTATTTTTAGACATACTCTCAAGTTGTAATGCGGAAACTTTATCCGCAATTTTAATCAAGGAAATATAATAATGTTGAAACATATGAAGCAGTCTGGTTTGCTGGCAAGTATTGTCACTGCATTTGCACTTACAAGTAATATGAGTTACGCAGCCGATGATTTAGCAAACATTGATTTAAACTCTGGCCGTGGTGGAGAAGCACAGCGCGTGGATGACGGTACAGAATTTAAAGTGTGTGCCGACCCAGAAAACATGCCTTACTCAAACTCGAAACATGAAGGGTTTGAAAATAAAATTGCAGAAGTATTGGCTAAAGATTTAGGTTTAAAACTGACCTATCAGTTTTGGCCAGATCGTATGGGTTTTTATCGTAACACGATTAATGCAAAACGCTGCGACGTGATTATAGGTACATCTGAGGGCAATGATGTATTGCGTACATCAAAACCTTACTATCGCTCTGGCCATGTGTATGTATGGCGCAAAGAGAGTAATTACAACATTACGGATTGGACTTCGCCAGATTTGAAAAAAGGTATTATTGGCGTAGTGGGCGAAAGTCCCGCCACCATCGCTATGGATAAAAATGATTTAATTGTAAATGCGCGGCCTTATCGCATGCAACGCGACTTAAATTTACCACCAAGCTATTTGATAGATGATTTAGCTAAAAAAGAAATTGATATTGCAGTGGCTTGGGGACCTATTGGCGGTTATTTTGCAAAGCAAAATGCAGTGCCGATGGAAGTGAGAATGATTCCTGAATATGTTGGGCGTGACGCAATTGACAGTGCTAAGGGTAAGGAGTTTTGGAATATCTCGGTAGGGGTGCGTAAGAAAGATAAAGAGCGTATGGAGAAAATTCAAGCTGCGCTTGACCGCAACGCGGATAAAATCACAAAGATATTAGATGACTATGGTATCCCGCATGTGCCAGTGGTTGTGGAGAAGGGTAAAAGCAAAAATCCTGATAAAGAACGTGGTGCAGTTGTGCCAAAAACAGAGTAAAATAACGGCTTTATTTTGTGACAGCACTTTACGAAAATTTGTCATATTTTTATGACAGTACAGTGTCAACCAAGTAGAAACAAGTTCGTTAAATGAGCAAACGGTCGAGTTGCATTTGCATGTAAGCCGTTACTTAAAAATTGAAAAAATTAGGAGATAACATGTTTGGTAATAAAGCATTAAAGTCAACTTTATTAGTATCTGTGTTGGCATTGGCAGGTCTTACACTTTCATTTCAAGCAAATGCAGCGTGTAATTTAGTTTCTACTGTGGATGGTAAGCCGTTAGCGATTAAAGCTGTTGACACAGACACGCCAGAAGCAAAACAGTTTTTAGAAACTTGTGTGAATCCATACACAAAACTTTACGCTGCAGATGCAGAAGCTGCTAAAAAAGGTAAAAGAGAATACAACTATAACAACTGTACAGGTTGTCATGGCGGTAAATTAGAAGGTGTGATGGCGCCATCACTACGTAAAGACGGCGGTACAGGTGCTTTTGATACTAAATGGGTATACGCGAAAAATGCAACCGATAAAGGTATGTTTGAATCTATCGCAGGCGGTACTCCAGGCGCTTCAGGCGGCACGATGTTTATTTGGCATAACCAATTGCCAGGTAAAACAGGTGATGGCTTATCAACTGATCAAATCCTAAAAGCGATTGCTTATATTCGCTTAAACTATAAAGGCGATGGCGAAAAAACTTGGTTGAAGTAAGCATTTAATCTAGTCATTAGTAACAAAATCAGACAGCTGCTGTATAATTACAGTAGCTGTTTTTTTGTTATATATACTAAGAATATTGATTAAGGAGCCTTCAAATGAAACAACTAAAGATATATGCCGTTTTAGCTTTAATGCTAACAGCCTTAGTTGCATGTAATAAATCTGACACTGGCGGAAGTGGCAATGCTGAAAGCGCTACTGAGGCGGCTGCTCCAAGTGGTAATGCGATAGCTTTTATTGATACGCGAGATGATAAGCCTCTCATCATAGACGCAGCCTTGTTTGATACCCCAGCCGCAAAAGAGTTTTTAGCCACAGGTAAGAATGCCTATATTGGCGATGAAGATGCAATTGCTAAAGGCAAAAAGGTGTTTGGTTTGTATTCATGTACGCAGTGTCATGGTCCAGATGGCAAAGGTCAAGTTGGCCCTGGTTTGGTTGGCCCAACATTTAAATATCCTAAAAATGCAACTAATAAAGGTATGTTTGAAACTATTTGGGCCGGCACAAATGGGGGCATGGGTGGTAAGGGGATTGGTATCATGGATCCGACAGATCCAAAAAATGGTATAACACCGGACGAGCTGCTTAAAGTAATCGCTTGGATTCGCACTAAAGGTGACGGCACCACTGGTAACGAATAATAATTTGATGCAATGCACGCGCTTGCTGGCCTCAGCAGGCGCGTTTTTGTTTGTTGGTAAGCAAGTAGCTAATAATGTTTAATCGATTTTTAAAAGAAAGCTAATTTGGAAAATACTTCTAAAAATAATTTACATCACATTGTGATCGTAGGTGGTGGTGCGGGTGGTTTAGAGCTTGCAACGCGACTAGGCAATAGTTTGGGTAAGCATAAAAAAGCTGAAATTACGCTAATTGATAGTACCAGAACGCACATGTGGAAGCCATTGCTGCACGAGATTGCAGCAGGCAGCATGAACCCCGACAAACACCAACTAGAGTATTTGGCGCAGGCGCATTGGCACCATTTTAATTTTCGCCTTGGCCGCATGGACGGCTTAAATCGCGCCACCAAAGAAGTTACGATTGCGCCACACCATGATGAAGAAGGCGTGGAGGTGATTCCACGCCGTACGTTTAAATATGACACCTTGGTGATAGCAATTGGTAGCACTACGAATGATTTTGGTATTAAAGGCGCGCGCGAGTATTCAATTGCATTAGATACGCAAGAACAAGCAGAGAAATTTCATCGCCGCTTACACAATGCATTGGTGCGCGCGCAAACACAAAGCACACCTATCAAGCCAGGCCAGTTAGAAGTAGTCATTGTGGGCGCGGGTGCAACAGGGGTGGAGCTTGCAGCAGAGTTACACAATACAACGCGTGAATTAGCGGCCTATGGTTTAGATAAAATTGATGCTGACCGTGATGTAAAAATATCTATTATTGAAGCCAGCGAACGCGTATTACCAGCGCTACCGACTAAATTATCGTTGGCAGTAGATGTGGAGTTGAGAAAATTACGCGTGAATGTGTTTACTGGGGAACGTGTTACTGAGGTGTCAGGCAGGGGCGTAACAACGCATAGTGGCCGCTTTGTACCATCTGAATTGGTGGTGTGGGCTGCTGGCATAAAAGCACCAGATTTTTTGAAACAGCTAGATGGCTTAGAAACGAATCGCATCAATCAACTGATTGTTAAACAAACGCTACAAACTACATTAGATGAAAGTATTTTTGCTTTTGGCGATTGTGCTGCATGTCCAAGGTTAGGCCATGATAGCAATGTTCCACCCCGCGCACAAGCTGCGCATCAGCAAGCCTCTTTACTGGTTAAAACGATGAAAAAGCGGGTAGCGAATCAAGCTAACTTACCAGAATATAAATATCGTGATTATGGCTCGCTAGTGAATTTGGGTCGTTATTCTACTGTGGGCAGTTTAATGGGTGCGCTTTCCGGCGGCAATATGTATATTGAAGGCTTGTTTGCGCGCTTGATGTATCAATCGCTGTATAAAATGCATTTAATGACACTGCATGGTTTTTTCACAGTGGCTTTGCAAACGATTGCACGTATTATTGCCCAACGCACTGAGCCGAAAATTAAGCTGCATTAATCCAAATTGCTTGGATTGTATATTGCCTGAGTTGTAATTTTTGCACGATATAGCCTGTTGATAATGCTCATGGTGATGATGATAAACATGCCGAATGCGACCACTATCATATTGATGGGTACATCGGCCTTCACCATTAGCAAATAGCAGCCTAACAAAATGAGTATGCCAATGTGCTCATTGAAGTTTTGCACCGCAATTGAATGCCCTGCCCCAATTAAAAGATGCCCACGGTGCTGTAAAAGTGCATTTAGAGGCACCACAAAAAACCCACTGAGCGCACCGATAAAAAACAACAGCATTGCTGCGATGCGCCAATCGTTGATAAACACCATCAAAATGACCAACATGCCCATCACAATGCCTGCAGGCAGTACTTTGGTTGAGTCTTCGAGCTTGATATAGCGAGACGCAACAACAGAGCCTACGGCAATGCCAACCGCTACTGTTGCAATTAATTGTGTTGATTGTTCTATATCAAACTTTAGTGCTAGCGCAGCCCAAGCCAACACGACTAGCCTTAACGTTGCGCCTGCTCCCCAAAATAAGGTTGTTACTGCCAGTGACACCTGACCAAGTGGATCCTTCCATAGCGCGTTAAATGCATGCCAAAAATCTTTAAGCATGTAGAGCATGCTTTTGCTTTCTGGCCGGTGGTCAATAGGCATTTTAGGAATGAAAAAATTGAACACAGCTGCAGCCGTATACAAAGCCGTGATGATAATCATTGCAAAATGTGGGTCATCACTGGCTAATTTACCTCCAATAATGGCGCCTAAAATAATGGCGGTAACGGTAGAGCCTTCCATCCAACCATTGGCCTTTACCAACAAGCTGCTCGGTAGCATTTCCGTTAATATGCCATATTTAGCGGGTGAATATGCTGCTGCGCCTATCCCTACAATGCCATAAGCATATAAGGGAGGGATGCCGAATATCATGCCTACACAGCCGACTACTTTTACTGTGTTGGAAAAAAACATCACCCCACCTTTTGGAAAAGCGTCAGCGATGGTACCGACAAAAGGCGCGAGAAGGATATAAGAAATGACAAAATACTGCTGCAGTAGCGGGGTATGCCAGTCTGGTGCGTTTAATTCAGTCAAAAGTGCTATGGCGGCAAATAGCAAGGCGTTATCTGCCAGAGCGGATAAAAACTGTGCACCTAAAAGCGTATAAAAGCCTTTTTTCATTACATCATTTAAAGTGCTTCGGCTGCAAAATCTGCCAAGCGCGAGCGTTCGCCACGCACTAAGGTGACATGACCGTTATGTTGCCAACCTTTAAAGCGATCAACCACGTAAGTGAGGCCTGAACTACCTTCAGTTAGATATGGTGTATCAATTTGTGCAATGTTACCTAAGCACACTACTTTAGTGCCAGGCCCTGCGCGCGTGATAAGTGTTTTCATCTGTTTTGGGGTGAGGTTTTGTGCTTCATCAATAATTAAAAATTTATGCAAAAAAGTACGGCCGCGCATAAAATTGAGTGATTTTACTTTAATACGGGTACGGATTAAATCTTGCGTAGCGGCTCGCCCCCACTCACCTGCATCTTCATCAGTTTTATTCAGTACGTCCAAATTATCTTCTAGCGCGCCCATCCAAGGCGCCATTTTTTCTTCTTCAGTGCCTGGTAAAAAGCCGATGTCTTCACCCACTGGCACTGTCACACGTGTCATAATAATTTCGGAATAAGTTTTTTTATCTAAAGTTTGGGTCAGTGCTGCAGCCAGCGTGAGTAAGGTTTTGCCTGTGCCCGCTTGGCCCAGCAAGGTCACAAAATCGATGTCTGGATTCATGAGTAAATTCAGCGCATAATTTTGCTCTCGGTTGCGCGCGGTAATGCCCCATACGTTATGTTTTGGGTTCATGTGGTCTTGCACTACTTCCAACACAGCCGTGTTATTTTCCAGCTTGCGCACCATGGCGTGGAATGGTTTATCGAATTCATAAAACACAAACTCATTGATGAGGAAGCTTTTAACCAGCGGCCCAGTAATGCGATAAAACATACGTCCTGCCTCTTGCCACGATTCCATCGCTTTGCTGTGTTTATCCCAAAAATCTTGTGGCAACTCTCTAATACCGCTATACAGCAGGTCGGTATCTTCCAGTACCTTGTCATTAAAGTAATCCTCCGCCGGTACGCCCATGGCGCGTGCTTTAATGCGGATGTTAATATCTTTGCTGACTAAGATAACTTGACGGTTAGGCTGTTGCTTTTTAAGGCTGAGTACGACGCTAATAATTTGGTTGTCGGCCTTACTGCCTGCTAAACCTGGTAATTCAATATTGACTTGTGAGGTTTGTAAAAACAGGCGCCCAGCCAAATGTTTATTGCCGTTAATGGCCAGTGGACAACCTAGCTCTAAATTAGTCAGGTCGGTGCCGACGATCTCTTCTAAGCTACGGCTGGCTTGGCGTGCGTTACGCGCGACTTCGGTCAACCCCTTTTTATTGTTATCTAGTTCTTCCAACGTCACCATTGGCAAGTAGATATCGTGCTCTTCAAAGCGGAATAAGCTCGATGGGTCGTGCATCAGCACGTTGGTGTCAAGTACAAATAGTTTGGTATTCGCTGCTGATTTTTTTGCCATAGCTTCTTTTTTATAAAGATTGAATAAAATTTAACACTTCTTGTGCATGACCGTCGACCTTGACGCCACGCCATTCTTTAATCAGCACACCATTTTTATCGATGATAAAGGTGCTGCGCTCTACACCGCGTACTTGTTTGCCGTACATGTTCTTCATTTTCATCACGCCGAAAATACCGCATGCTAGTTCTTCAGTGTCGGCTAGCAATTCAAACGGAAAGCTGAATTTAGCCTTAAAGTTTTCGTGCGATTTCAGGCCGTCGCGAGAGATACCAAAAATTTCGGTATTTAAGGCCTGAAAAGCAGCATAGTGATCACGAAACTGCATGCCCTGCGTGGTGCAGCCAGGCGTGTTATCTTTGGGGTAGAAATAGATGACTAGGGTATTGCCTAGATAGTCTGAAAGTTTGAAATTTGTACCGCTAGTGGCTGGCAATTCAAAATTAGTGACGGTTGTGTTTAGCATAGAGGTTGTCATATTGATTATTCTCATTGTTGTAAAAATTTGGCATTTAGGCAAGCTAAAAATTATGACAAAACAAAAATGTTTTGGTTGGCGGCTAATACTATAATTATTTCAGTCTGAAATTGTTGCGACAGACTATTGTGGCAAGCTAAGTGTAATGCGGGTGCCTTTTGGTAAGGCTGCCTCGAATGTGATATTGCCGCCTAATACTTCGCACACTTTAAATGCAAACGGAATGCCTAAACCAGTGCCAAAGCGCTTGGTACTAGGCCCAGGGCTGAGAGTGTGTGGGTCTGGTGTAAATGGCATGCCTGACCCTTCATCGCGCAGGCTACAAGTGAAATTGTTATCAATAAGCTGCGTTTCAATCACAATGCTACTTCCATTGGGTGAGGCATCAATGGCATTTAAAATTAAGTTGTAAAACACCTGTTCTAGTAAATGCTCATCGGTGCGTATTTCAATATTCGGCGGCAGTATATGTTTAGTTAGGTTGATATTTTTATCACGGATTTTTTGCGTCAGCGGTAGCATAGCGCCTTCTAAAATACTTTCAAAACGCGCAGTTGTAAGCTGCGGTTTTACTGGATGTAAATACGCTAACAAGCCGCCTGTCCAGCGCTCTAGCCGGTCTACCGTATTAATAATCCCTTGCAGTGATTCGCGCGTGTCATCGTCGTGTGTGGGCTCATCAAGCAGTTGTGCAGTAGCACGTATGCTAGCTAGCGGGTTGCGAATATTGTGTGCCAACATCGGCACCAGCAAGCCCATGGCAGCTTGTTTCTCAGTGCGTACAAGTGCGTCTCTATTTGTCTGTAGTTCATCTGCCATATGATTAATTTCTTGCGAAAGTGTGGCCAATTCGGCAGCGCCAGATTCTGGGACTTTGTGCTGTAAATTGCCAGCACTAATCTCGCTGGTGGCTTGCATGATGGCATTAATAGGGTTAACAATAGCACGCTTTAACAGTAGCCGCGATAAAATGAGTAGCAAGCCCGCCAATAAAATTGGGATGAGTAATACGGCAATTGAGGCATATTTTGCTTCGATCAATCGTTTTTTGAGTTCAATTTTCTTAAGTGTGAGCAAGTCTTCTGCACGTTGAGATACTGCCTCATATTGGCTAAAAATACCTGTTTCTATGTCTTGGTAAAGTGATTTTCTTGAGGCTTCGCTGGGTGAAGCCTGATATCGGTAAAACAAAGCTGGTGCCTCGTTTACAAAGCTTTTATAGTTACTTTCTAAATCATGAATAGCTTTTTTTTCTTGCGCACCAACAGCTAAACGATTGAGCACATCAAAGTGTTTTAAAATTGATTGAGTATAAGCTTCATATTCGTTTCTACCGTCAGCATCCTCTAAAAAAAACGTATCAAACAACTCTTTCATCTGGCGGTATAAATCGCCTCTTGTTTGCTGAATTTCTTGGTTTAAGTAATGAATGCGCTGCGATTCTTTGGCCGATTTATCCCACACATAGATGCCATAGCTACCGCCTGCCACTGCCAACAAAATGAGGGCAACAAAAATCAGCTCATGTACTAAGAGTAAATCGCGCAAAGACCTAGAGGTGTAGGCTTGCTTATGATGCATTAAGCACCTTCTAGTTTAAACGAGACAGGAACGGTGATATTGAAGCTACGGCCACGCAACGCCTCAGGTGGCGCAGGGAAGGGCGATGCTTTGCGCACCATCTCAAGCGCTTGATTATCCAGAGACTCATGCCCACTACTTTCTTTTACATTGGCTGATAGTACGTTGCCGCTACTATCAATTTTTAAATCGAGCAGGCATTCGCCTTGCCAGCCGCGCATTTGGGCGATTTTAGGATAACTTTTGTGTTTGGCAATTGCTCTGCCTAAAGTGCTGCCATATTGGCTTAGTGCATTATTTACATCATTATCACTTGGTTCAATTTTTTTAGGTGGTTCTGGTGGTGGCGCAGTAATTACTGGTGGCGCGTCTATTTTGGGTGTCGCAGTAATTACAGCTGGCGGTGACGGCTCTGCCGTTGCGGGTTCTGGGCTAGTTTCCTGAATAGGTGTTGGCTCGGGTGATTTCTTCTGGATAGGTTTTATGGGCTCAGTGATTGGTTTCGGTTTTTTAATTGGCTCGGGCTCTACAGTTGGCTCTGGCTGTGCAGGCTCAGGTAACACTACAGGCGCTGGTGGCGCTGGCTGCATAATTTCTATGGTAAGTGGCTCTGGTGTGTCTTTGCTCGTTTCAAACTTAAAATTAGGCACCACTACAACTAGTAACACGTGTAGCAATATGGAGCAGGCCACTGCCCAAATGAGTGTGCTCTCACTAAAACTAGAATGGCCGTTGGGGGATTTAATCGCGATATCCAAAAGAATGTTTCTTTATTCGGTGGTATAAATTTAAAGGTTAATTTTGAGCTAAGCCATTGATTATACTACAGCTTAAAAGCAAATGATAACCATTGTTATGTTTATATTATGGCTGTTATAAACCAATTATTTTGAGTTATGTAAAATTGGAGTGAGAATATAGGTCTAGGTAAAGCTGTCTTTATATAAAACTATCAAGGAGTTGCACGCGCACGCTGGTGCCAACTTCGCAATTACCTACCGTTTCATCCAATACAATAAAACAATTGGCCGTGCTCATACTGCTTAACACGCCAGAGCCTTGATTCGGCAAGGGTTTTACTTTCCAAACAACATGACCATCTTGCATGTCTTCAAACAAAATGCCGCGTTGAAACTCGGTTCGCCCTGTGGCTTTTTTAATACTGTCTGCGCATTCCACATTAAAAAATGGTACTGGCCTGTAGGCAGCACCAGATATGGCTTGCAGGGCAGGTTGCACAAATTGGTAAAATGTTACCATGGCAGATACTGGGTTGCCTGGCAAGCCAAAATAATGTGCCTGTTTGTCATTATTTTTGCCTATTTTTCCATAAGCTAGTGGTCGCCCTGGTTTCATATTAATTTTCCAAAATAACACTTGGCCGTGCTTGGCGAGTAGTGCTTTCATATAATCCGCCTCACCAACTGATACGCCGCCACTGGTGATGACCACATCGTTATTTTCAGCAGCATCCAGTAAAGTTTTCTCTAATAACTTCGGGTCGTCCGGTATATTACCTAAATCACTTATTTGCATATTCAGTCGGCTTAACATGCCATACAACGTGTAGCGATTGCTATCATATATTTGGCCGACGTCTAAAGGTTGCCCAACACTTACCAGTTCATCACCAGTACTAAAAAACGCTACCTTTAATGGATGGTAAACAGTGACCTCGCCTATACCAAGCGATGCAACCAAGCCTAAATCCGCGGGCTTCATCACATGGCCTTTTGCTAACACGGTTTGGCCAAGCTTTAAATCTTCGCCTGCCAAGCGTACATTTAATCCTTGTTTTGGCGCATCCAGCAAGGTAATGCGGTCACTTTTAATTGCGATGCGTTCCTGCATCACCACCGTATCTGCACCAGTGGGAATCACCGCTCCCGTCATAATTTTTACGCACTCGCCTGGGTTTACAGCGCCTTCAAAAGCCTTGCCTGCAAAGGCGGTGCCAATGACTTTAAGTGTTTTTAAATGGCCGCTAAACTTAAAAGCAAAGCCATCCATGGCGCTGTTGTTGTGATTGGGTACATTGCTGGGAGAAACAATATCGGCCGCCAACACACGTCCGAGGCTGTTGCGTACAGAAGCAGTTTCAGTTGCTACTACTGGGCTTAAAAACTGTTGAATAAATTGTCGTGCTTGCACTACAGACATCGCATTTGGGTCGTAGTCGTCCATACAGCTTGGGTCTGTGGCTAATGTTGAAAGTGTGGTTTTATTTATCATCAATTATTTCATTAGTAAGTTTCAATTAACCACTCCGTCATTCCGACGAAAGTCGGAATCCAGTGACGTTGCGGCGCACTTCAACAAAGACACTGGATACCGTGTCAAGCACGGTATGACAGAGCTGTTGTTAAGCTTCAGTTAGTTTGAATTCTAACGCTTTTAAATCATCAAACGTATTCAAATTAGTAAACGCTTCACAGCAATCGCTAAAATCTACCTCAATATAATTTTGGCTTTTTTGCCAAGCGCTTACTTTGCGCTCACCCGCATCCAGAAATTCAATCAAACTTGGCAACACACTTTTTTTCATTAAGCAAAACACAGGGTGCGTGTCGCCATCACTGCTTGCAACGGCAATATCTGCATGGGCTTCAGACATGCCGTTTAAAAGCCTATCAGTTAAATCAAGCGGTAATAAAGGTGAATCGCAGGGCACAGTTAATATATAGTCGTGCTTGGCATGCTGCAAACCCAAACTAAAACCTGCCAGCGGGCCTAAGAAGTCTTCGTTTTCGTCTCGCAGTACAGGGTAGCCAAAGGCTACGTAATTCGCAATTTCACGGTTAGCATTGATGAGTATTTCATTCACTTGTGGCTTCAAGCGATCAATCACATGCGCGATAAGTGGTTTATTTTGCAGTAATACTAAACCTTTATCCACATTATTCATGCGCGTTGCTCGACCACCAGCAAGTATGATGCTTGAAATCAAGCTAACCGCCTGTGTGCGACATAAACCGCACCACAGCTGGCTTGGCGCGGCTTAGGTCGAAATCATGGCCTTTCGGCTTAATTTTCATGCTATTTAAAATTGCATCGATAATCGGCGTGTCGTCATTTGGGTTGGCGCGTAAGAGCGGCATGAGTTCGACTTTATCATCTTGGCCTAGGCACAAAAACAACTCACCTTGGCAGCTAATGCGCACGCGGTTGCAGGCCTCACAAAAGTTGTGTGAGTGTGGTGAGATAAAGCCAATTTTGCTGCGAGTGTCTGCTACACGCCAATAGCGTGCAGGCCCGCCAGTGCTTTCGGTGCTGGGTAGTAAATTAAATTGAGATTGCAACAGCTTTAGCGTGTCTACATTATTCACAAAAGTGTTTTCGCGGTTATGTGTCACATCACCTAGCGGCATTTCTTCAATAAAGCTAATGTCGATGTTGTGGTTGATGGCAAACTGCACTAAATCGATGGCTTCATCATCGTTAGTGCCACGCATCAGGACAGTGTTTATTTTGATGCCCTCAAAACCCGCATGGATACTGGCTTGCAGGCCATCTAAAACTTGCTCGAGGCGACCTGTGCGAGTGATTTTTTTAAATCGCTCGGGTTTCAGGCTGTCGATAGAAATGTTAATGCGTTTTACACCGGCTTTTTTCAGTGCCACAGCATGTTGTGCTAACTGGCTGCCGTTGGTAGTAAGTACTAACTCTTTTAAACCGTCTAATTTACCAACCTCTTCAAACAACCACATGGCATTCTTGCGTACCAGTGGTTCGCCGCCAGTGATGCGCACTTTAGTTACGCCCAAATTTACAAAAATTTTTACTAAGCGCGCGCACTCTTCTAGACTCAGCACTTGCTCGCGCGGCAAAAAAGTCATGTCTTCTGCCATGCAGTATTCGCACCTAAAATCGCAGCGGTCGGTAATGGATAGGCGAATATAATCTACCGTGCGGCCAAATTGGTCGATAAGTTGCGCGGGTGCTGGGTTATGGCTGGCCATGATTAGAATTTTTCATTCAACGTCTTGTCATAATGTAGGCATTGTCTTAAAAGTACTGTCTTAACATCAATAAGTAACACTTAACTTGGTTTTAATTATATCTATGCTTGTTTTTAGCCTAAACGCTAATAACCGCCTTGATTAGCAGCCAAATAAGTTTATGATACTAGTGTTTTGATTATTGTCATATGTTAACTGACATTTTAATTTAGGATTGGTTGTGGTGGCAGACTTAACTACTCAAGAAAAACTGGATATGGCCTCAAAAATTGACGCACATATTGCCAAGCATCAACACATGCCAGGCGCCTTATTGCCTATCCTGCATGCCATTCAGGATGACATTGGCTGGGTGCCAGAAGCGTGCTATTTGCCAATCTCTAAAGCGTTGGCGCTTTCAATTGCAGAAGTGCATGGAGTCGTCACGTTTTACCACCATTTTCATACACACCCAGTAGGCAAGCATGTGCTGCAAATTTGCCGCGCAGAAAGTTGCCAAGCCATGGGTAGCGAAAAGCTGGAGACGAATGTGAAAGCGGCGTTGGGAATTGATTACCATGAAACGACACAAGACGGCGCTGTGACCTTGTTGCCTGTGTATTGTTTGGGCAATTGTGCGTGTTCACCCAATGTGATGTTGGGCGATGATGTGTATGGCCGCATGACAGCCGACAAAGTAGCGGCAATTGTGGCAGAAGCGAGGGCAACATAATGGTCACAGGCTTTCCCATTAAAATCTTTGTCCCGCGTGATTCGACAGCATTATCTTTGGGCGCAGACAGCACAGCAAAAGCGATACAAGCAGAAGCTGACAAGCGCGGCATTGAGATTGAGCTTGTGAGGAACGGTTCGCGCGGTTTGTTTTGGTTAGAGCCGTTTGTAGAGGTAGCAACCAGTCAAGGCCGTGTGGCGTTTGCACCAGTGCAGCCCAAAGATGTATCTGGCTTATTTGATGCAGATTTTTTAAATAATCTAACTTCAAATGCAAAAGCACATCCACTCAATTTAGGTTTCACCGAAGAAATCAGCTGGCTTAAAAAACAACAGCGTTTAACATTTGCCCGCTCTGGCATTACTAACCCTGTTTGTTTAGATGATTACATCGCGCACGATGGCTACAAAGGCCTGAAAAACGCGCTGAAAATGACAAGTGCAGAAATCGTCAAAGCGGTCACCGAGTCTGGCTTGCGTGGTCGTGGCGGTGCGGCTTTCCCCACCGGCATCAAATGGAACACGGTGTTAGGTGCAATAGGCGAACAAAAATATATCGTCTGCAACGCGGATGAAGGCGATTCTGGCACCTATTCTGACCGCATGATCATGGAAGACGACCCTTTTGTTCTGATTGAAGGCATGACCATTGCCGGCATCGCTGTGGGTGCAAATCAGGGTTATATTTATCTGCGCAGCGAGTATCCGCATGCGCTAAAAACTTTAAATGAAGCGATTGCCAAAGCTGAACAAGCAGGTTATTTGGGTCATCATATTTGCGGTTCTGGACACGCATTTAACTTAGAAGTACGGCGTGCTGCAGGCGCTTACATCTGTGGTGAAGAGACTTCATTGCTGGAAAGTTTAGAAGGCAAGCGTGGCCAAGTGCGGTTTAAACCACCACTGCCTGCTATTGAAGGTTTATTTGGTAAACCAACTGTGGTAAATAATGTCATATCACTAGCTACCATCCCGATTATTTTGGATAAGGGTGCAGCCTATTATCAAAACTACGGTATGGGTCGTTCGCGCGGTACACTGCCCATTCAGTTAGCCGGCAATATTAAGCAAACTGGCTTGGTAGAGCTGGCGTTTGGCGCAACGCTGCGCGAATTGTTGTACGATTTTGGTGGTGGCTCTGCTACAGGTAGGCCCATTCGTGCGGTACAAGTGGGCGGACCACTGGGCGCGTTTTTGCCAGAGAGCCAATTTGATACACCACTAGATTATGAAGAATTTAGCAAGATTTGGGCGGTACTGGGGCATGGCGGCATTGTGGCGTTTGATGACAGCGTGGATATGAGCAAAATGGCGCGTTATGCATTTGAATTTTGTGCCATAGAAAGCTGTGGTAAGTGCACACCGTGCCGCATTGGCAGTACACGCGGTGCGGAAGTGATTGATCGAATTATTGCGAATAAAGGTAATGCTAAAGAACATGACAAGCAGGTGCAATTGGTGCGCGATTTGTCTGATACCATGATTAATGGTTCGTTGTGCGCCTTGGGCGGTATGACCCCCTACCCAGTGTTGAGTGCCATTAACCATTTTGGTGAAGACTTTGGAATAGAGTCGGCAAAGAAAGCTGCCGCTTAAGGCGGCAAAAGAGCCCAGAAATAAGGAAATATCGATGGACGACATTAAATATACAACCCCGCAGTTTCATCCAACCCCCGATTTTGGTACACCCAAACGGGTGGCTGAAAAGCAAGTCTCGCTGAATATCGATGGCGTGGAGGTGAGTGTGCCAGAAGGTACATCCATCATGCACGCAGCGCAGGTTTGTGGCGTGACGGTGCCAAAATTGTGCGCAACAGATTCATTGGAGCCGTTTGGCTCTTGCCGCCTCTGTTTGGTGGAGATTGAAGGCCGTAAAGGCTACCCCGCTTCTTGCACAACACCGGTCGCGGAAGGGTTGAAAGTCCATACGCAAACCTCGAAATTAGCCGATGTTCGCCGTGGTGTGATGGAGTTGTACATTTCTGACCATCCGCTCGATTGTTTAACTTGTGCGGCCAATGGCGACTGCGAGTTACAAGACATGGCCGGTGCGGTAGGTTTACGCGAAGTGCGCTATGGCTATGAGGGTGAAAACCACCTTAAACTGGAAAAAGACGAATCCAATCCATATTTCACTTTCGACCCTTCCAAATGCATCGTGTGTAGCCGCTGTGTGCGTGCTTGCGAAGAAACGCAAGGCACATTTGCACTAACTATTGAAGGTCGTGGCTTCGGCAGCAAAGTATCGGCAGGTGGCTCCAGTTTCATGGAGTCAGAATGCGTGTCTTGTGGCGCATGTGTACAAGCTTGCCCAACCGCCACATTGATGGAAAAAACCGTCATTGAAGCGGGTACGCCAGAGCATAGTATCACCACCACTTGCGCCTATTGTGGCGTGGGTTGCAGCTTTAATGCTGAAATGAAGGGCGAAGAAGTGGTGCGGATGAGCCCGAACAAAGACGGTGGTGCTAATCATGGGCATAGCTGTGTCAAGGGAAGATTCGCTTGGGGCTATGCGACGCATAAAGACCGCATTACTACCCCCATGATACGCAAAACTATCCACGACGAATGGCAAGTGGTGAGCTGGGATGAGGCGATTAACTACGCCGCCAGTGAGATTAAACGCATTGAAGCCAAATACGGCAAAGATGCCATGGGCGGCATTACCTCTAGTCGTTGCACCAATGAAGAAGTTTATGTGACGCAAAAATTGGTGCGCGCCGTGTTTGGCACCAATAATGTGGATACTTGCGCACGGGTTTGTCATTCACCGACTGGTTACGGCTTAAAGCAAACCATAGGCGAATCGGCAGGCACGCAAACCTTTGACTCCGTGATGCAATCTGACGTGATTATGATCATTGGCGCCAACCCGACTGACGGCCATCCTGTGTTTGCATCGCAGATGAAACGCCGCTTGCGCGAGGGCGCTAAGCTGATTATTGCCGACCCACGTGCGATTGATCTAGTGGAAAATTCACCGCATGTGCGCGCTGACTATCACTTGAATTTGCGCCCTGGTACTAATGTGGCCTTAATTTCTGCATTGG
Source organism: Pseudomonadota bacterium (assembly GCA_020053735.1). GTDB lineage: Bacteria > Pseudomonadota > Gammaproteobacteria > Burkholderiales > Methylophilaceae > Methylotenera_A. The sequence goes on along the minus strand of JAGVMP010000011.1, from coordinate 308,691 downwards.
CGCACGTAGTGGTAACCGAAGGCTTGGTAAAAGAAGATTTTGTACGTGAGCGCTGTGAGTGGGACTCATACGAAGCATGGCGCGATTTTGTGGCCAAGCCAGAAAATTCCCCTGAAGCTTTAGAGGAAACACTCGGCGTAAAAGCGCAAACCATGCGCGAAGCTGCGCGCCTATTTGCCACCGCGGGCAATGGCGCTATCTACTATGGTTTAGGTGTCACCGAGCACAGCCAAGGTTCTACTATGGTGATGGGCATTGCCAATTTGGCCATGGCCACCGGCAATGTCGGGCGCGAAGGCGTAGGTATTAATCCGCTACGTGGCCAGAATAACGTGCAAGGCAGTTGCGATATGGGCAGCATGCCGCATGAATACCCGGGCTACCGTCATGTGTCTGACCCAGCCGCTAAGGCCTTATTTGAAGCCGCCTGGGACAGACCACTCAGCCCAGAACCAGGCTTGCGTATCCCCAATATGCTGGACCTTGCAGGTGAAGGCCGCTTTAAAGCGCTGTATTGCGTGGGTGAAGATATTGCGCAAAGTGACCCGAATACACAGCATGTCACACACGCACTGGAAAGCATGGAGTGCGTGATTGTGCAGGATTTATTTTTAAACGAAACTGCCATGTACGCACATGTGTTTTTCCCAGGTGCGTCTTTCCTAGAGAAAAGCGGTACATTTACCAATGCCGAAAGAAGAATCTCTCCTGTGCGTCGTGTGATGGCGCCCAAGAACGGAAATGGAGAAAATGGGCTAGAAGATTGGGAGATTACCGCTAAACTTTCCGAAGCGCTGGGTTACCCCATGCACTATAACCACGCCAGTGAAATTATGGATGAAATCGCCGCGCTGACGCCGACATTTAAAGGGGTGAGTTTCAAAAAACTGGACGAGCTAGGCAGCATCCAGTGGCCCTGCAATGACGAAGCGCCCACTGGTACGCCGACCATGCACATTGATGAGTTTGTACGCGGCAAAGGCAAGTTTTTCGTCACTCAGTATGTACCCACAACCGAAAAAGTGAATGCGAAATATCCACTCATTATGACAACTGGCCGTATATTGAGCCAATACAACGTGGGCGCACAAACGCGCCGTACTAAAAATGTGGAATGGCATGCAGAAGACGTAGTAGAGATTCATCCGCACGACGCTGAAGATCGCGGCATTAAGCAAGGCGACTGGATAGGCATTACTAGCCGCGCGGGTGAAACCGTGTTGCGAGCGAATTTAACAGAACGCGTACAACTAGGCGTGATTTACACCACCTTCCATCACCCAGAATCAGGTGCTAACGTGATTACCACCGACAACTCAGACTGGGCGACTAATTGCCCCGAATTTAAAGTGACGGCGGTGCAAGTGACACGAGTGAATCAGCTTTCTGATTGGCAAAAGCATTACAGTACCTTTGCGGAAGCGCAAATTGCCTTTGCCAATAAAAGCGATGACAAACAAGTGTGGCAGCCTGCCTAGCGTGCTCTTAGCCATTGGAAAAGCCGACATATATTGTTGATGTGCCTTTAAGCGAGGTCAATGTCACGCGTTGGCGCGCTGGGGTTAGTAGCGAAGCAACAGATAAAGTGGCAGAAGAAGTACCTATTGCTTTAATTTACAACGGTGTCTCGCACGCGGTAATGTTAGCCACCCCGCAAGATTTAGAGGATTTCGCACTAGGATTTTCACTCAGTGAAGGCATTTTGCAAAGCAAAAGTGAGTTGTATGATGTCGAAGTAGTCACGCAGGCACAAGGCATCGAACTGCGCTTAGAAGTAGCTAGTGATGCTTTCGCGATGCTAAAAGAGCGGCGCCGTAATTTAACTGGCCGTACGGGTTGCGGCTTGTGTGGCGCAGAAGGTCTAGAACAAGCCCTACGCTTACCTGTGCGAGAAAAAAATGATGCCCTGCAGCCCAATATCCATAAGGCTTCTGGCGCATCACTAGGGAAAGTGCCTGCTACAAGTATTCTGAAAGCATTTAAAGCACTACAAACGCAGCAAGTATTGCAGCAAGCTACAGGTGCAACGCATGCTTGCGCTTGGGTGAATATGCAAGGCGAAGTTGTGATGCTGCGTGAAGATGTAGGGCGTCATAATGCCATGGATAAACTCATTGGCGCATTGGCCAAGTCAGCCAAGCAAGAAAATGGATTCGTGCTGACCTCCAGCCGTGCCAGTGTGGAAATGGTGCAAAAAGTCGCATTGGCAGGCTACGATATGCTCGCCGCAATCTCTGCGCCAACGGGTTTGGCCATACGCATTGCGCAAGCCTATGGTGTAACGCTGGTAGGATTTTTGCGGGATGAACAATTTGTGATTTATGCCCACCCACAGCGCATTAAAAATTAATTAAAATTCTATAATAGTTAAATTATGCAAAACGAAACCCTGATTAAAATGGCAAACCAAGTAGGCGATTTTTTTGGCGCAGACCCGAATAAAACGCAAGCTAATATTGAAATTGCCAATCACCTCAACCGTTTTTGGACGCTGGATATGCGCCAACAAATTGCCAAATATGTGAGCGAAGAAAGCGGCGCAGGCTTGCATGCACAAGTTGTAACAGCTATTTCGCAGCACCTTAAAATTTAAAGCAGGTGCTTGTGTCGGAAGCACTCATTATCGCGCCTTTGATTTTTTTAGCCGCCTTGCTTTTTTCATCGGTAGGGCATGGCGGCGCATCTGCTTATTTGGCAGTGTTTGCTTTGGTAAGCATGGCACCAGCTGAAATGCGGCCTGCTGCCTTGGGCTTAAACGTGCTGGTGGCTTCCATAGGGCTTTATAAGTTTTACCACGTGCGTGCGTTTAATTGGTCGTTATTTTGGCCAATTGCACTCACTTCCATTCCTGCAGCATTTATAGGCGGACAAATTACTTTACCCAATAACACCTATAAAGCACTGGTAGGCGCATGCTTGTTATATGCTGCATGGGCGATATTTAGAAATGCCAATAAAACTGACGATGTAAATGTGAAGCCCGTAGCTAAGTCAATTTTGCTCACTTTGGGGGCTGGCTTAGGTTTTATTTCTGGGTTAACTGGGGTGGGTGGGGGCATCTTTTTAAGCCCTATCTTGTTGTATTTTTGTTGGGCAAAAACCAAAGTTATTTCTGGAATAGCGGCTGCATTTATTTTAGTGAATTCAATTTCTGGCTTAATCGGCGTTTTGACTAAAGCGCCTATATTGCCCACAGGCCTTATTTATTGGGCGTTAGCGGCTGTGCTAGGTGGATTGATTGGTGCAGAATACGGTAGTAAAAAATTAGCGAACCCGGCCATTCGAAAATTATTAGCGCTGGTGCTGGTGTTTGCAGGTAGTAAAATGGTACTAGGCTAGTTTAACTCAACCGGTTAGATTAATGATGTTGGAATAACCTAAAACTTTCACGCCGTTCGCTTACGCGCTTACCACTCCAAATTAATTTCCAGTCGCTGTTAGGTTTAATTTTATCGTGACCTTTTTCATCTTCTATTAAGTATATATCGCAAGTTAAGGCTTGTTCAGATTCGGCGCTCAAGGTTTTAATATTGGTGTAGTAATGCAGTAAGTCGCGCTGTGCACTGCCTAAGTTTTGGCTTTTTACGCACGCATAATTGGCGGGCAAGGCTTTGCTAAGGCTAGAAAACACGGTGCGATAGCTGCGTGCAGAATCAATGAGTGGCAACCACAAGGTCATCAATAGCGTCCACACGCAAGTCATGCCAATCGCCCAATTGGTAGCACTAGAGCGGTTGGAAAATTGCGAGCGAAAAATCGCAAACAGCCAAATTAACGTGAGCGCCGCTGCAATTGAAAAAGCAATGATATTGAAATTGAGCTGCTGCATGCCAGATAAAAATACCAAGCGCTCTTTTATTTTGGCTGGGTTGCCAGTCAGCATGGCTACCCAGCCTAGCCAAATTAGAACACTCATTAACCCAAATAAAATCAGGCCAAACCAGCTCAATGCGCCTGCAGTACCACGCTTCAAGGTTTCAATACTGCCGCCTGCCATGGCGGTAAGAGGCACTAAAAAAGGCAACGCAAATACTTCTTTATCATAGCCTAATCCGATAAACAGCCATGTGGCCACAAAAAAAGTAATGATGAGTTGGAATCTTGGCTTATGCATTAATTGACTGCGATAGCGCCACAATCCCCATGCCGCAAGGGGTAATGCAGGCCATGCATACCATAACAAAATATTTAAAAAATATACATGATTGCTATGCGTAAACTGTAACCATGACAGCTTCCACCAATGTTGAAATAGATTAGGATAATAGGTCAGGCATAATATCGACCAGCCCACAATAAATGGGCTTGCTGTTAGTAATGCGAGCAAGATAACTTTGATGTAGCTTATATTGCGCCAAGCGCTAAATAAACATGGTAAGGCAAAACAGGTGGCTAAAATAATCACAAGTGGCTGCACGCCTGTGGATAAAAAGCTCACTGCCATGCCTGCACCTAATAAAACACTGGCACGATAAGGTCGCCTTTTCGCCAACGCGAGTGCATAAAAACTACTAGCAAGCCCAGTGAGTGCAGATACGGCGGGCATAAGGGTGTGTGCGCTAAGCACCAAGCCGAGTGCGCCAATAAACACAAATGTGGTTTGTCGGCCAAAACCTTTGCCCCATAGTTCGCGGCCTGTCATGCCTATCATCAACAAGGTAATCAACATCCACAAGCCTGTGACAATGCGCGCGGCGTCATGCATAGGCAATATTGGGCTTAGTATTTTAGCGATTGCCGCAGCGCTTAAGTAATACAGTGGTGGGTTGGCAATATGCGCATTACTGGCGGCGCTAGGTGCAATTAAATTGCCTGTATCGAGGATGGTTTTGATGCTACTGATGGCATGAGATTCAAATGGCTTCCACGGTGCGTGGCCGACTAAGCCCATACACAGCCATACTGCGCATAGCACGAGTAACAAATGTGTTTTGGCGCGCTCGCCCACTTTTGCGCGGGGAGTAGACATATTGCCTTGCCAATCGTGATCTAGGTCAAATCGCATATTTTGCAGAATTATAAATTATTAGGAGTTTAGCATTCTGAAGGCGTATGAAATAAAATTAGGGAATAAAAAAAGGCAGCTAAGCTGCCTTTTTTTACGATTAATACGATTGAAATGTAAATTACATGCCGTATTTTTGTTTGAATTTCTCCACACGACCAGCCGTGTCTAATATTTTTTGTTTACCAGTGTAAAACGGATGGCATTGTGAACACACCTCAATACTCATGTCGCGGCCATGGGTAGAGCGTGTTTTAAACTTGTTGCCACAGCTACAAGTAATATTGATTTCTGGGTAATTTGGATGGGTTTCAGCTTTCATGCTTTTCTCTCTAATATTAAGCAGTTGCAGTAAGGCGCGCATTATGAATGAATAATGCACAAAATGCAAGGTTAACCTCGGCGCATGCTGTCAAAAAAGTCCGCATTATTTTTGGTTTGTTTGATTTTATCTAACAAGAATTCCATCGCTTCTAAATCGTCCATCGGGTAAAGCAGCTTGCGCAATACCCAAATTTTCTGCAACACGTCTTTTTCGATGAGCAGTTCTTCTTTACGCGTGCCTGATTTATTCACATTAATGGCTGGATAGAGGCGTTTTTCGGCCATGCGGCGGTCAAGGTGAATTTCCATATTGCCGGTGCCTTTAAATTCCTCGTAAATCACATCATCCATACGCGAGCCCGTGTCGACAAGCGCTGTGGCGATGATGGTGAGTGAGCCACCTTCTTCAATATTGCGTGCGGCGCCAAAGAAGCGCTTTGGTTTTTGCAGTGCGTTGGCATCTACACCGCCTGTCAGTACTTTGCCTGAAGATGGAATCACTGTGTTGTATGCGCGGGCTAGGCGTGTAATCGAATCCAACAAAATCACCACATCTTTTTTATGTTCAACTAAACGTTTGGCTTTTTCTAGCACCATTTCGGCTACTTGCACGTGGCGAGTTGCGGGTTCATCGAATGTAGAAGCGACCACTTCACCCTTCACTGAGCGTGTCATTTCTGTCACCTCTTCTGGCCGTTCATCAATAAGAAGCACAATTAATATACAGTCTGGATGATTGGCGGTAATGGCGTGGGCAATATTCTGCATCATCACCGTTTTACCACTTTTGGGGCTGGCGACTAACAAACCACGCTGGCCTTTACCAATTGGTGCAATCATATCAATGACACGGCTAGTAATATTTTCTTCACCACGAATGTCGCGCTCTAACGTGAGTGGAATGGTTGGGAAAAGCGGGGTTAAGTTCTCGAATAAAATTTTATGCTTGGTATTTTCTGGTGCTTCATCATTCACCATGTCTACTTTTACGAGCGCAAAATAGCGCTCACCATCTTTTGGCGTGCGAATTTCACCTTGAATGCTATCGCCAGTGTGTAAATTAAAACGGCGAATTTGCGATGGCGATACATAAATATCATCTGTGCCTGCTAAGTACGAAGTGTCTGGCGAGCGCAAGAAACCAAAACCGTCTTGCAACACTTCTAGCGTGCCATCACCAAAAATACTGTCCCCCTTTTTTGCTTTGTGCTTGAGAATAGCAAAAATAAGATCTTGCTTGCGCATACGGCTCGCATTTTCAATTTCATCGGCAATGGCCATGTCGACCAGTTCGGTCACGGGAAGATGTTTAAGATCGGATAGACGCATGTGATGACTCGCTAGATGGGAATGTGAATAAGGAAAAGTAAAGTTAAGAACTACAAGGAAAGATTAACAAAAAAGTCAGCCATACTAGGTGGCCGACTAGGAATTAAATATTACTGTCAATAAACGCCGTTAATTGTGATTTAGATAATGCGCCTACTTTGGTCGCTTCTACATTGCCATTTTTAAACAACATTAAAGTTGGAATGCCACGAATGCCATATTTGGGTGGCGTTTGTTGGTTATCATCAATATTGAGCTTAGCTACTTTTAAACGACCAGCATATTCTTTAGAGATATCATCCAAAATTGGCGCAATCATTTTGCACGGTCCGCACCACTCTGCCCAATAATCTACCAATACTGGCAGTTGTGATTGCAATACCTCTTGCTCGAAAGCGGCATCGCTTAGATGGGTGATATGTTCGTTCATGGTGACCTCGATTATTGTAATGTGTGTAATGAGTTGCTGGCAAAGGCCTAGCTAATTTAGAAAGGTTTGGTTAAGTATTAAGCAATAAGACAGATAAAAATATATTTAGTAAAGCCAACTCATTGTTGTTATTTTAAAATTGAGATATCTAAGAGAAAATCAAGAGCCCTGTAAATACAAGAGCCCTGTAATTAATAGTATAACAATATCAATTGCTTTATATCAAGCTGAATTGAAACCGCTCAAACCTGTTCGTACGCTCCACCAGCTTCCCTATTTGTATTTTACTGATTTTATTGGGGAGTTCCAGTTTTAAGATATCGTCCGGTTTGCAAAAACCGCGCGCCATCAGCACGCTAGCTGCTTGTTTTAAGCCGCTAATTTCTGGCAACAATAAAGCCTCGCCTTCAATCGCGCTGTTGATAAACCGAGCAGTAATTGCTGTGACACTGGGCGAAATAAGCTCTAAGCCAACATCCAATTGGTTTAGCTGAGTTAAATTTGCCCAACGTAAGACAGCCAGTTCCCATAATTTATTTTTACTATTTTTTACGGCAACTACATCACCAATATGTACTGATGCCTGTGACGTGCTGAATTTTCGCAAGGCATAGCCACCAGCACTTACATTTAGCACTTGCCAGCGTGAGGGTTTAATGGTCACGACGCTATTGGTCACATTCAAATGTTCATTGCCCTCATTAATTAAATGATGCGCAACCATTAAACCAACACCAAGCTCAACACCGTCGCTTTTTTTGGTTCTAGTGAATACGCGATGAGACGCTTTACCAAAATTTTTCATCAAGCGCGATAGTAAATCCGCATAATGATTTTCAATCGCATAGTTTGGCAAATAGCCGTCGTTAGGTAGTATGCCCTCTTGCAGCAGGGTTAAATGCTGATGAATTTGCCGCGCTAAATTCACGGTGACGAGTAAAATATCCGTTTCGCCGTTTGGCACTTCTTTATTTTTAACAAACGGCACAGGCGGTTTGTCACTATCCAGTTTTACCAAAAACACCCCAGCAGAATTGTCAATGAGGCCTAGCGGTCTAAGCTCTGCATGTTCAGCCACATTAGAAAGGTAAGTATCGGTTTTTAAAATATCTGTGTTTGCAAGGTGTTGTGGATCGGCTAAGGCCATCAACAACATTTGCGTATATACCAAATCTACAGAACTAACGTTGTTTGCAGCAAGTTGGTCTGTCACCGCTAATTTTTCGGCACGTTGTTGCAGTGCGCAGTAGTAAAGCTGATGTAGTTCTGCCCATAGGCTTGTAGATGGCGCCCGATAGGTAAGATGATGTACAAGAGCGATTTCCTTAAACGCATGAATGGCCCGATGCACCACTTGGGCAGTGCTTTTGCTGTTATTGATGTTTAAAATTTTGTTTTGCAAATCAATCAAGGCAAATTTATAACCATAAGCAAATTCTTGCCACAGTTGCACCGCGGTGTCTGCAAATACCTGCTCATTTTTTGTAAGTGGCAGGCTTGCACTGTTAAAATTTGGTAGCAAATCTTGATAAATTTGAATGGCCGTAGGCCTGTATTGTTCTAGGGCGTTGAAGCGATTGGTGAATGCCACTTTTTGGCTGTTGAGAATTTGCAGTTCATCAATCAAGTCGGTGGCGGCAGTAATTGGGTCGCTAAAAGGGAGCTTCTGAATAAATTCAGCAATTTTGTGCGTGCGTGTTTCTGCCAGCAAAATTGGGTTATTATCCAAACTTGGCAGTTTTAGGCTTATCGGCAATGCATACTCCCCTTAGAATGTTTTATATTAGTGCGTAATTATATTTTTGTCACTTTTTTGCACATCTTTAAACTGGTAAATAGCCTTATGTTGCGTAATAAATCACTATTTTTTGTATTTTTGATACTACTCGGTCTACATGTCAATACGATGGCAGCAACCGATGCGGCTAAAAGTCATGAATTTCAAAATTTTGTACTAAAAGACACTGTTGGCAAAGTGCACAGGCTGTCGCAATACAAAGGCAAGTGGGTCATTGTTAACTACTGGGCGACTTGGTGCCCGCCGTGTCTGGAAGAAGTGCCAGATCTAGTTGCTCTATACGATAGTCGAAAAAATAAAGATGTGATGATGTTTGGCGTTGCGTTTGATTTTGAAAGTGCGGGTGAAGTGGCCGAATATGTGGATGACATGCTGATGTCATACCCGATTGTGCTCGGGGATGATGATACGATTAAGCAGATTGGAAGTGCGGAAGTGTTGCCCACTACTTATATTTATAACCCGTTAGGTAAGCTGGTTAAAACCAAGCGTGGCAAAGTCACCAAACAATATCTTGAAAGCATCATGGCCAAATAATTGGCCATTTAGTTAGCTATTTAACGACACCTCAATACTATTGCCTGCCTCATCCAGAATATTTAGCTGATTTTCGTCTGCAAACTGAATGACATGCTCAAAGCCTTCTGGGTTCACGTCTTTCAGTTTCATGTCCACTGCAAGGCAGCGCACACCATTTAACATTTCTGGTCGTAGGTAAGGCGAGTAACGTAATTTGCGGTTTTCACCAAAGGTGGCAAAACTGCTGCACATCCGGTCGACCCAATCACTGGGGCGAAACTGCTTACCTTCCTTGGTAAGGCCTTGTACAAATATTTCTACGGTTTTGCCAGTTGATATTATATTGGCTTCTTTTTTTTGGGTCATCTTTTCAATATTCACTTAGTGTTTAATTCATGTATTCAAATACTTTAACCACCTTGCTTACGCCATCGGTGTTGCTAGCAATGGCCACTGCAGCATCGGCTTCAGCTTTGGTCACGATACCCATTAAATAAACTACGCTGTTTTCGGTGACCACTTTGACGTAGTTGGCAGGAAACTGGTTTTCTGTCACAAATTTTGCTTTCACTTTAGAGGTGAGGTAAGTATCGTTGCTGCGTGAACCAAGGTCGGTTTTTGGGCCAACCGTAATTTCGTTGGTGATGGTACGTACATGCTCAATGCTTTTCACAAAAGCTTCAGCATTAGCCTTAGTCGCATCGTCAGGTGCTTCGCCAGTCAGCAGTACATTGCGGTTATAACTGGTCACGTTAATATGGGTATTCTCACCCAGTGTCGTTTCCACATACTTAACCGCCTTAAGTTCAATATTTTCATCTTCTACATAAAAACCAGAAGTGCGCCTATCTGCCGCGATGGCACCACCAGCCGCTGCACCGCCCACTACCGCAGGTACACAGGCTACTAATTGAGAGGATAAAATAGTCGCAACAACAAGTTTGTACGCTACATGCATTAAAGGCTCCTTTTGCATAATATAAATACTATGAGTGAAAACAAATATTCGAATTTTAAAAAATGATACGCCAATTATGTTTCAAAAGCATTACGAATCCATTCAATGTGTTGCAAGTCCGTGGGTTTCAAATCTTTACGACTCATTAAAATCGCGTCAAAGCGGCAGGCTGGCTCGGCCTTTTTTTGGTTATGGGTTTGTAAGTAATGCTGAGCAGTGAGAATTAATTTTTGCTGTTTTTGTGGCGTAATACTAGCTGCAGCGCCACCAAATTGGCTGCTAGTTCTTAGTTTAACCTCAATAAATACAAGGGTTTTAGCATCTTGCATAATTAAATCAATTTCACCAAAGCGGCAGTGGTAATTTTGCATCACCAACTTAAGTCCATGGCTCATCAAGAAAGTTGCGGCTAATTTTTCTGCCTCTAAGCCCGCATTATTTTCATTCATTTTCATAGGAGATAGTGTCGCTTTGGCTTAAAATTTAATAATGACCGTTTTAAAAAAAAATGACCTAAACAAAATTCAAGGTACATTATATGTGGTGGCTACGCCAATTGGGAATCTGGGTGATATTACCTTGCGCGCGTTAGAAATTTTAAAAAGCGTGGATGCCATTGCTGCCGAGGATACACGCCACACTTCAGGCTTGTTATCGCATTTTGGCATTAGCAAAAAGCTTATTGCCGTGCATGAGCATAATGAGCTGCAGTCAGCTGAAAAATTGCTGCTGCAACTTAAAAATGGTGAAAATATTGCGCTGGTGACCGATGCTGGTACACCCGCGGTGAGCGACCCAGGCGCAATGGTAGTGAATGTTGTGCGCAAAGCTGGTATTCAAGTTGTGCCAATTCCTGGCGTAAGTGCGCTAGTCACGGCTTTGTCTGCCAGCGGTATTACGCAGAATGGTTTTTATTTCCATGGCTTTTTGCCCGCAAGTGGCGCAGCAAGGCGCAAAATTTTAGAGCAGTTAAAGTCACAAAGTGTGACCTTGGTTTTTTACGAAGCGCCACATAGAATTATTGAATGCATTGAAGACATCGCGAAAGTGCTGGGTGAAGATAGGCAGATTACCTTTGCGCGTGAGCTCACCAAGACTTTTGAGACGATTTATACCTGCCCTGCAGACCTCGCCAGTGCTTGGCTGCAGGCCGACTCTAATCAACAGCGCGGTGAGTTTGTATTGCTGGTCGAAGCTGCGCCAGTGAAGGTGGTACAGGAAATAAGCGAAGAAGCGCAACGCGTACTAAAATGCCTATTGGCAGAGCTGCCTTTAAAACAAGCGGTGGCGCTGGCAACTGAAATTACCAATTTAAAGAAAAATGATTTATACGAATTTGCCTTGAGATTAAAACAAGATACTAAACATGACAACAAAACTTACGTTAACTCGCCCGGATGATTGGCATCTTCACTTAAGGGATGGTGCAGCTTTGAAGGCCGTGCTGCCTGATACTGCGCGGCAATTTGCCCGCGCCATTGTGATGCCGAATTTACGCCCGCCAGTCACAACGGCGGCGTTGGCGGGTGAGTATTGTGCGCGTATTTTAGCGGCATTGCCAAAAGAGTTGAATTTCGAACCGCTGATGACGTTGTATTTAACCGATAACACAACTGCGGATGAAATCAATAAAGCCAAAGCCAGTGGGTTTATTCACGGCGTTAAGCTTTACCCTGCAGGCGCCACCACTAACAGTGATTCTGGCGTGAGTGATTTGGCTAAATGCAGCGCGGCGCTAGAAACCATGCAGGACGTGGGCTTGCCGTTGTTGGTGCATGCAGAAGTCACTGATAGTAATGTGGATGTGTTTGATCGTGAGCGCGTTTTCATCGACCGCCATATGACACCTTTGCTAAAGCAGTATCCAAATTTGAAAGTAGTGTTTGAGCACATCACCACCAAAGATGCGGCAGAGTTTGTGACAAGTGCACCGAGCAATGTTGCTGCGACCATTACTGCGCACCATTTATTGATGAATCGCAACGATATGTTTAAAGGCGGCATTCAGCCACATCATTATTGCTTGCCGATTTTAAAACGTGAGGAACACCGCCTAGCTTTGGTGAAAGCCGCGACCTCAGCAAATAGTAAGTTTTTCTTAGGTACGGATAGTGCGCCGCACGCTAAACACGCTAAAGAAGCGGCTTGTGGTTGTGCAGGCATGTATACCGCACATGCGGCGATAGAGTTATATGCTGAAGTTTTTGAGGCTGCCAATGCACTCGATAAACTTGAAGCTTTTGCCAGTTTTTATGGTGCAGATTTCTACGGATTGCCGCGAAATAAAGATAAAATAACCTTAGAAAAAACCAGTTGGCTGGTGCCGAATGAACTCCCCCTAGGAGATGATAGCCTGGTGCCGCTAAGAGCAGGTCAACTAATACACTGGAAGTTACTCTGAACTAATTTTTGCTTCGTCATTCCCGCGTAGGTGGGAATCCATTTTGAATTCAAATCAAAACCGTCGCTTTCGCGCGACTAGCGACCCTATTTCTTTTGCTTAGCCAAAAGAAATAGGGGAAAGAAAAGGCTACCCCGCTGCCGCTTTATCCTTCGGTCTTAGCGCCGCATCTGGGTGGCGGCTGCGGAACTCGCTTTGCTCAAACAGTCCTCGCCGCCTACCATCAGAGGCTCAAGCCAAAGGCGCGGCAAGGGGGAAAGAAAACCCGCTAAGCTCCACCATCATTCTCGCTAAAGCGGGAATCCAGTTGGAATCAAAAATAATTACGATGCTGACCCCTTTAATTCTTTACTTATTAGACCCCTTTAATTATTAGGACCATCGCGATTTAAGGATGGATGCGGCCTTATGAAACGCATCAATAACATGCTGCCTCCTAGCAGCGACAATATTTGGATCCCTGTGAATGAAGGCCATGCGACTAGGGTGGAATGTTTTTATTACTTCAATGTTTCGAGTTATAACCAACTGCTTTGAAAGTTCAGGCAAGTAGTTCCAAGCTCTATGTGCCTCATTCCCATGCAACATCACAACCTGGACATGTTTCAAGAGTGCCAACAATTGTGCAATTGTTTCCGCGCCAGCTTTTAGTTGTGACGATAATGGCTTTTTGTTTATGTACCACGGATATGCATTCCAAGGCATTATGTCGCGAGAAGCTATTCCAGCTACTTTATAGTAACTATATAATGCCTCAGCCGTTTGGTCATCATTCTCCATGCAAATAAATCCACTACCGACTTCATCCTGCGTCTTCGGCCCAGGGTCCCGTAGAACTGACAAAAGCCTAGCATTCACCCCACCATATAGCGGCGCGACATATGGGGCCCAACCTCTAGAAGAATTTTCTCTTAGCGAATCTACATACTCGTTAATTTCAGCGATATGAGCATCGTAACGACAATTAAATTGTTTCTCTCTGAATTCTTTATTCGCCATCAATCTTGCCAAAACAACAGCCTCCTATCGTAAAGTAGACATCCTATTTGAAACTAAAGGGGTCAGCATCGTCTTAGTTTTCATGATGTAAGTGTATCAGCCATTCTGTACGCATTAAAGCCCCGCTTTTTATCTGTGTTAAAATAGCACCGAAGCTAGCTAGACAGTCGCCGTCACACTTTGCTTGCCAGTTTTCTGGCATAGCAAATTGGGGAAGACCCTTGCGGTCTCCTTATGTGAGGGAGGAAAGTCCGGGCTGCACAGAGCGAGATGACGGCTAACGGCCGTACGCAGCAACTTTTAGTTGTAAAACTAAAGGCCAAGGCGAGGAATAGGGCCACAGAGACGAGTCGGTTCGACCTGTGAGCACGCTTTTTAGCGAGCTTGCGTCGAAACGGGTGAAACGCGGTAACCTCCATCTGCAGCAAGACCAAATAGGCTGGCAATAGGCGTGGCTCGCGCTGTCAGCGGGTAGGTTGCTTGAGCGCATGAGTAATTGTGCGCCTAGATGAATGACTGTTACGTGTAGCAATGCACGACAGAACCCGGCTTATCGGCTAGCTTCACTCTTTCACGCATGAATAACCAGCTTTAGCCGGTATATTCTGTGGGGACAACACTTGCGGTTGTTGTTCCAGTTTCTTGGATGATTCTTTACTTATGCCCTTGCGGGCTTTGTATCAAGTTCATCGTTTTATACTTAATTCCACGCCAATCATGCAATTCAATCACATAATCAACATTACTAATATTTCACATTCACTTAATTTAATAAGTAATTGATTTTTATGATTATTGTTTTTTATACAAAAATGCGCTAAGTCTTTGTCTTATAAAGAGAAAACCTTACAAAGTGCTTGCAAAGCGCTTTTTTTTTATCTATAGTCGCTATTGGTGGGTAAAAGTGGGTTTTTGTGGGAATGACTGACTCATACTAGGTTGGTTAGTGATTCCTTACTTTAATGCGTAAATAAAAAACAAAAATAATATAAAAAATATAAGGCTTTTAATCAAACATGTTTCGCGGTACTACAAATTTAAGTATGGATGTCAAAGGGCGCTTAGCCGTGCCCGCAAAGCATCGCGAAACATTGTTAGCTCAGGGTTCGGGTAAGGTCGTGCTGACTGCACATCCGCACGGTTGCTTGTTGTTGTATCCACAACCTGCTTGGGAACCGATTGAAGCCAAAATGATGGCGCTATCCTCTTTTGATAAGCAATCATCCGGTCTGCAGCGCTTATTGGTGGGTTATGCAGAAGATATTGAGCTTGATAGCGCAGGCCGATTGCTAGTGTCGCCCACCTTGCGTGAATTTGCAAGGTTAGAAAAGGAAGTGATGTTAGTCGGCCAAGGCAGTCATTTTGAAATGTGGAATATGGAAGCTTGGCGCAAGCAGCTTGATAGCGTCATGGGTGGCGATGGTATTGAGATGCCCGCAGAATTAGAAGGCTTTTCGCTATGATGATGGGCGCGAACTCGGCGCCCAACTTAGCCACGGTGCCAGTATCAAAGTCGTCGCCAACAATTATGCCCCCAGCCTCCACCCACATCACCGTTTTACTTAATGAGGCCGTAGAGGCGCTAAACATTAAGCCAAGCGGTACGTATATTGATGGCACGTTTGGGCGTGGCGGTCACAGCAAAAAAATATTATCCAAGCTAGAAAGCTTTGGGTTACAAAACTCTGGGGTACAAAACACGGGCCGCTTATTTGCGATGGATAGAGATTTAGCGGCTATAGAAACTGGTAAGCAAATTCAAGACGCGCGGTTTTGTATCGAACATCGGCACTTTTCTGAGATTAATCAATTGGCTGTCAATAACAATCTCCAAAAAGTAGATGGCATTTTATTGGATTTAGGCATTTCATCGCCACAAATCGATGAAGGTGAACGGGGTTTTAGTTTTAGGTTTGATGCGCCGCTGGATATGCGCATGGACCAAACGCGTGGCAAAACAGCCGCTGAGCTGTTAACCACAATTTCAGAGCAACAATTAGGGAAAGTGATAAAAGACTATGGTGAAGAACGGTTTGCTAAGCAGGTTGCAAGGGCGATTATTAAGGAGCGCAATGACGGGCGCGCCATCACCACTACAGGACAGCTTGCCAAGATCGTGGCAAGTGCAATCCCCAAGATCGAACCGGGCCAGAACCCCGCAACGCGCACCTTTCAAGCTTTACGGATTTTCGTCAATCAGGAGCTTGAGGAGTTATCGCTAATATTGCCGCAATGCCTCAATTTGCTGGCTGTGGGCGGCAGGTTGGTAGTGATTAGCTTTCATTCTCTGGAAGATAGAATTGTGAAACGGTTTATACAAAGTGAAGAAAATCGCGATGACTTGCCGGCTAATTTCCCCATCAAAGCCAAAGACTTGCCTCAACCAAGGTTAGTTTCTATTGGCCGTGCCATTAAGCCAAGTGCCAATGAAATTAAACAGAATGTGCGCGCTAGAAGCGCTGTGATGCGGGTAGCAGAAAGAACGGCTACAGCATGACGCGCCTTAACCTTATTTTATTTTTTACTTTAATCGCTACTGCTTTGGGGGTGGTGACCTCACAGCATAAGTCGCGCAAATTATATTTTGAGTTAGAGCAACAGCAAGAATTGGCAAAAAAATATGAAACAGAATTTGGTCAATTACAACTTGAGCAAAGTACTTGGGCGATGCACTCGCGCGTAGAAGAGCTGGCCGCTAAGAAGTTGAATATGCAAGTGCCTGATGCAAAGCGTATACAGGTAATTTCACTGGAAGAGTTAAAACAATAATGGCCTACGCCAAAGCACAACATTATGTCGTTAAGCTACCCGCTTGGCGCCGTCGCGTATTGCTCATTGCGGTATTGCTAGGATTTGCGGGTTTGTTTTTGCGTGGCATTTATTTGCAGAGTTTACATAAAACGTTTTTGCAAGAAAAAGGCGATGCGCGCTACAGCCGTGCTCTGGTGTTGCATGCACACCGCGGCAAAATTACCGACAGAAACGGTGAGCTTTTGGCCATTAGTAGTCCTGTTGAGTCTGTGTGGGCTAGTCCACCTGATGTGGAGATTAATAAAAAGCAAAAGTTGGCTTTGGCAAAATTATTATCCATTAAAACCAAAGATTTTGATAAAAAAATCGCCAATAGAGAGCGTGAGTTTGTCTACTTAAAACGCCGTATTTCGCCTGATTTAGCCGCTAAAGTCATGAGCTTAGAAATCCCAGGCGTATTTTTACAACGTGAATACAAGCGCTTTTACCCTGCTGGCGATGTGACTGCGCATCTGGTTGGCTTTACCGGCATCGATGACAATGGTCAAGAAGGTTTCGAGTTGGCGCAAAATGCCACCCTTTCAGGAAAGTCGGGTAGTCGGCGGGTGATCCAAGATAGAAAAGGTCATATCGTTGAAGATTTAGAGGCCGTTAAAGTTCCGCAGGATGGCCACGATTTGGTGTTGAGTATCGACCGACGCATCCAATATTTGGCGTTTAGGGAGCTGGCGAAAGCAGTAGAAAAGCACAAAGCTAAAGCGGGTGCGGTGGTGGTGTTAGATGCTAAAACGGGCGAAGTGTTGGCGATGGTGAATTTACCAACCTATAACCCGAATAATCCGGTGAATATTAAAGGTAAAACGCGCAACCGTGCCATTACCGATATTTTTGAGCCGGGCTCAACCATGAAGGCAGTGACTGCAGCGGCGGCCATGCAGTTTGGTGACTATCGACCAGACACTAAAATTCAAACTGCACCAGGTCACATGTCGATTGGGCCTGCCACCATCAATGATGCGCATCCACACGGCATACTCACTGTTGCCGAAGTGATACAAAAATCATCAAACGTAGGTGCAGCCAAAATGGCGTTGAGCTTAAAAAAAGAAGAGCTGTGGAGTACGTTTAATCAACTTGGTTTTGGCAACCGTGCCAATATTGGCTTTCCAGGTGAGGCTGCTGGCAAGGTGCGACCTTATAAAACTTGGCGTCCGATTGAACAAGCGACCATGTCTTATGGCCATGGCATCAGCTTGACCTTGCTGCAACTGGCGCGAGCTTACACGGTGTTTACTAATGAGGGCGAACTCAAACCAGTTTCTTTGTTTAAATTAAAAGAATCGCCAGTGGGTCATCAGGTATTTTCGGCACAAGTGGCCAATGATGTTAAAGATATGTTGGAATTGGTCGTCCAACCAGGCGGCACGGCCTTGCGTGCACAGGTAGCGGGCTATCGTGTTGGCGGCAAAACGGGCACTGCCCACAAGATTGGCCCAACGGGCTACGAACCAGATAAATATGTAGGCTCGTTTGTCGGCCTGGCGCCTGCATCTAATCCACGCTTGATTATGGCGGTAATGATAGATGAACCCAGTATAGAAAATGAGCAATATTATGGCGGGATTGTGGCCGCCCCAGTGTTTAGTGCGGTGATGGCCGATGCATTGCGCATGCTGGCTGTGCCGCAAGATGCGCCCAATAATAATGTGGTGATTCCCCCAGAAGGCGTTGAAGACGTAAAAGAAGTGATATGACAGCATACAAAATAAAAGCGCCTTTAAAGCATATAACGACGGACAGCCGCACTGTGAAGCAAGGCAGTTTGTTTTTGGCGTACCCTGGCGATGCTTCGGATGGCAGAGCTTACATTGCAGATGCGATTAAAAAAGGCGCTGCTGCAGTGTTGTGGGATGCGCAAGGCTTTAAATGGAATCCAGACTGGGATATTGAGAATCAACCCATTAAGCAGCTTAGATTGCAGGCCAGCAAGATTGCCAGTCAATTTTACAATAACCCATCGGCCAAGCTTTGGATGATAGGCGTGACTGGCACCAATGGCAAAACATCTATTACGCAGTGGTTAAGTCAGTGCTTTAACCATTTGCAACGCAAAACAGCGGTGATTGGTACTTTGGGCAACGGCCTGCCAAATCAATTAAGTGAAACGACGAACACAACGCCCGATGCGGTGTTGCTACAAAGCATGTTGGCAGACTATGTGCAGCAAGCGGTTGAAGTGGTTGCAATGGAAGTGTCTTCTCATGGGTTGCATCAAGGCCGTGTGCGTGGCGTCAGCTTTGATGTGGCAGTGTTAAGCAATTTAAGCCATGATCATCTGGATTATCACCAAACGTTTGACGCATACGCCGAAGCCAAGCGTAGCCTATTTGAGCATAAGGGGTTGAAATCCGCTGTGCTGAACTGCGACGACACCTTTGGCCAAACGCTTGAGCAAGATTTAAAAGCGGCGGGTAAAACTGTGCTCACTTACGGCATTGCGCAAGGGGATGTGCAGGCAGTGGATGTGCAATTTACAAATACGCATTTTACCTTTAACGCTACTACTCCGTATGGTAGTGCGCCAGTTAAAGTGAATTTGGTGGGTAGATTTAATGTGTACAACGTGCTGGCAGTGCTGGCTACACTGCTTGCCTCCAAAGTCAGTTTGACTGATGCGGTAGAGGCAATTTCACATATTGAATCTGCTAAAGGTCGCATGCAAATGTTAGGCGGCGGTGGTCTTCCACTGATTGTGATCGATTATGCGCATACGCCAGATGCACTAGAAAAAGTGCTGGAAACATTAAAAGCACAAGCCAACTCAAAACTCATCTGCGTGTTTGGTTGCGGTGGTAACCGTGACACTGGTAAGCGCTCACTCATGGGTGAAGTAGCCAGTAAGCTAGCAGATGTGGTGGTGGTAACTTCTGATAATCCGCGTGATGAAGCGCCAAGCGCGATTATTGAAGATATTTTAAAGGGGATGCATAGTAATTACATGGTAGAGGAAGATCGTGCCAAAGCCATTTTAGTCAGCATACTTTCAGCTAAATCGAATGACATTGTGCTGATTGCTGGCAAAGGTCATGAAGAGTACCAAGAAATCAAAGGCAAAAAACACCAATTTAGCGATATTGAACAAGCCAAAGACGTGCTGAAAATTTATGCTGAGGCCGGCGTATGAGGAACTTGAAGGTGCTCGCATGCTAATGCTTTCTGAGATTGCCAAAGCAGTTGGTGGCCAATTGCTCGGGTCGGACGTGCTGTGCGAAAGTGTGGGCTCAGACAGCCGCTACATCGCTAAAAATCAGTTGTTTGTCGCGATTAAAGGCGAGCGTTTTGATGGCAATGCCTATGCTGCGGAAGCGATTAAACAAGGTGCAGCGGCAGCCTTAGTCAGTGACATCAAAACGCCAGCCAGCCCAGCCGTGCTGGTGGCAGATACACGCTTGGCGCTTGGTCAATTAGCCCAATATTGGCGTGCTACATTGCCGCTACCTTTAGTGGCTGTGACTGGTAGCAACGGCAAAACCACAGTAAAAGAAATGCTGGCAGCCATTTTACACATAACACTATTGAACACCTCTGCAAGCCGCTCTGTGCTTGCTACGCAGGGCAACCTGAATAATGACATTGGTATGCCGATGACCTTATTGAAGCTGCGCAAACAACATGCGTATGCCGTCATCGAGATGGGCATGAGCCATGAGGGAGAAATTCGGTACCTAACCAATATTGCCAAGCCAAATGTGGCGGTGGTGAATAATGCCGGCATTGCACACATCGGCGAGGTAGGTTCGCGCGAGGGCATTGCGCGCGCCAAAGGTGAGATTTTTGAGGGTTTAGCAAATGATGGCACTGCGGTTATCAATGCTGATGACGCGTTTGCTGATTATTGGAAATCGCTCAATGCCAATAGAAAAATCATCACTTTTGCTTTAAATGCTAAAGCGGCGGTCACAGCTGCTTATGAAGAAGTGGCAGGCATTAGCAAAGTTGCACTGACAACGCCAGCGGGCAGCGTTGATTTTAAATTGCATATATTGGGTAAACACAATATTAGTAATGCGCTTGCGGCGAGTGCCTGCGCACATGCGCTGGGCATTCCAAACGTTTATATTGCGCAAGGCTTAGAAAGTTTTGCAGCCGTCAAAGGTCGCTTGCAACGCAAAGCTGGCTTTAATGGCGCCAGCCTAATTGACGATACTTATAACGCGAACCCCGATTCGATGAAGGCTGCCATTGACGTGCTGGCAAGTCAGCAGGGTAAGCAAATTTTTGTGATGGGGGACATGGCGGAGTTGGGATTAGACGCCGCTCAAATGCACGCCGATATAGGCTTGTACGCAAAACAAAAAGGCATACCACAATTGCTTACGTTTGGTGAGCTCAGCCAGCAAGCTAGCCAAGTGTTTGGTGCAAATGCGCAACATTTTATAAGCTTAGAAGCGTTGGTGTTGTGCTTAAAGAAAAGCATGCAAGCCAACACAACAGTGTTGGTGAAAGGCTCGCGCTTTATGCAAATGGAGCGCGTGGTGGATGGAATAGTAGATGCGATAGAAGTAAAAGACACATCAAAAAAAGCAGCTTCAATAAAAGCAGATTCAAAAGAATTGATGGAGGAAAAGTAAATGTTATTAGAACTTGCTAGATACTTTGCACACGATATTCGTGGTTTTAATGTGTTTAATTACATCACGCTACGCGCGGTGCTGGCGACACTCACTGCACTGATTATCTCATTCGTGGTTGGCCCCAAAATGATCCGCAAGCTGACCGAGTATAAGGTAGGTCAGGCGGTGCGTGACGATGGCCCGCAAACGCATTTAGTCAAAGCAGGTACACCCACCATGGGCGGCGCATTGATTTTGGTGGCAATTGCCGTGGCCACTTTGTTATGGGGTGATTTACACAACAAATATATTTGGGTGGTGCTGGTCACAACATTGGGCTTTGGCGCGGTGGGTTGGGTGGATGATTATAGAAAAGTAGTCTACAAAAATCCTAAAGGCTTATCGGCTAAAGCTAAATATTTTTGGCAAAGTGTGATTGGGCTTGGTGTAGCGATATTTTTATACCAAACATCAACTAGTCCAGCCGAAACCACTTTGATCGTCCCGTTCTTTAAAACCTTGGTGCTACCCTTAGGTGCAGTGGGGTTTATCGTGCTGACCTATCTAGTGATTGTAGGCTCTAGCAACGCAGTCAACCTGACGGACGGGCTAGATGGTTTGGCGATTATGCCAACGGTGATGGTGGGTAGCGCATTGGCTATCTTTGCTTACGTGGCGGGACATTTGTATTTTTCTAAATATTTGGGTATCCCATATGTGGCTGGCGCGGGTGAACTGATGGTATTTTGTGCCGCCATGGCAGGTGCCGGTTTAGGCTTTTTATGGTTTAACGCCTATCCAGCCGAGGTGTTTATGGGCGATGTGGGTGCATTGGCTTTAGGCGCGGCATTGGGTGTTGTGGCGGTGATTGTGCGTCAAGAAATTGTGCTGTTTATTATGGGCGGCGTATTTGTGGTGGAGACGTTTTCAGTTGCATTGCAAGTGATGTATTTCAAATATACCAAATACAAAACGGGTGTGGGGCAGCGTATTTTTTTGATGGCGCCGTTACATCACCATTACGAACAAAAAGGCTGGAAAGAAACGCAAGTGGTGGTGCGATTTTGGATTATCACCATGATGTTGGTATTGATTGGGCTAGCCACCCTGAAATTAAGATGAATGATATTAGGCGATATTAAAGTTAGGCAAATGAAACTGCAACTCAATAATAAGTGTGTATTGGTACTGGGCCTTGGTGAAACTGGGCTTTCGGCGCTACGCTGGCTTGATAGCCAAGGCGCGATACTGTCGGTGGCTGATTCACGCGACAACCCGCCTAATGTGGATGATTTGGCTCGCCGTATGCCTCATGTGGCGGTGCATACAGGTGCGTTTAAACAAGACGTTTTGTTACAGGCCGAGATAATTGTGATTAGTCCTGGTATCGCGCTACATGAGCCTGCAGTACAAGCAGCCATGCAAGCTGGTATTCCTGTGGTGGGTGATGTTGAGCTGTTTGCACAGCATCGATCTCAGCATGCCAAAGTGATTGGCATTACCGGTTCAAACGGCAAAACCACGGTGACATCATTAGTGGGTGAAATTTGCAAAGCAGCAGGTTTAAAAACCATCGTGGCGGGTAATATTGGATTGCCAGTGTTAGACACATTAAGTATGGAAGTGCCTGATGTGTACGTGTTAGAGCTTTCTAGTTTTCAGCTGGAAACCACGTCTAGCCTCATGCTGGATGCCGCTACCGTGCTCAATATCAGTGAAGACCACATGGACAGATACGCCAGTATCACTGATTATGCGGCCGCCAAAGCTCGTATGTTAAAGCATGCAAAAGTGGCAGTATTAAATCGTGACGATGTCGTCTCGTTTGGCTTAGCCAATAAAAACACAGTGACATTTGGCTTAAATGCAGCGCCCAATATCACTGACTTTGGTTTTATTGAGTCCCAGAATGAAGGTAAGACTGAGCACTACTTAACCAGCGGTCAACGCAGAATATGCAAAGCCAGTCAATTAAAAATTACAGGTCAACATAATGTGGCAAACGCGCTAGCTGCTGCTGCCTTATGTCACGCCATTGGCATTGAAAAATCTACGCTGGCACTGGCATTAAAAGCTTTTAAAGGGTTGCCGCACCGCGTGGAATGGGTGGCCAATATTGATGATGTGGATTATTACGATGATTCAAAAGGCACCAATGTGGGTGCTACTTGTGCGGCCATTTCTGGCATGACTAAAAATGATCAACCACAAAAAGTGGTGCTGATTGCAGGTGGAGATGGCAAAGGGCAAGACTTTTCACCTTTAGCAACTGCTGTGCAAGCCAATAGCCGCGCTGTGGTGGTGATAGGGCGTGATGCAAAATTAATTGAAAACGTATTACTGCCAACGCATGTACCTTTGTACCACGCTGTCGATTTGCCTGAGGCAGTGAGTATTGCTAAAAAACTAGCCCACCCTGGAGATGCGGTGTTGCTGTCTCCTGCCTGCGCTAGTTTTGATATGTTTAAAAACTATGTACAGCGTGCAGAGGTGTTTGTGACAGCGGTGAAGCGGCTGGAAGGAAAGCAGGTGAGTACATGCTAGGAGTTTTAATATGTTAGAGATTTTAATATGTTAAGCCCTCTGATGCAGAGCCGCGAGCGTATGAATGCGCCGAGGTACGACCAAATATTGTTGTGGGTGACGTTTATTTTGCTGGGTTTAGGTTTGGTGATGGTTTATTCATCCTCCATTGCCATTGCTGAGGCAGATAAAAACATCGGCAATCAAAGCACCTACTATTTAATTCGTCAGGCTATTTTTATTTGTGTTGGCTTGGTTGCAGGCTTTGTTTCATTTCAAATCCCCATCGCATGGTGGCAAAAAATGGCGCCTTATTTGTTTTTATTTGGCTTATTCTTGCTGGTGCTGGTGCTTATTCCTGGCGTGGGTCGCAACGTCAATGGCAGCCAGCGCTGGCTTTCTTTGTTTGTGATTAATTTACAGCCATCCGAGTTGATGAAGTTATTCGCTGCCATGTACGTCGCGGATTATGCAGTGCGTAAAGCGCCGCAGATGGATAGCCTATTACGCGGCTTTTTGCCCATGGTACTGGTGATGGTGTTGGTGGGATTCTTGTTGCTACGCGAACCTGATTTTGGTGCGTTTGCAGTGATTGCCGCCATTTCTATTTCGATTCTTTGGCTGGGCGGCATTAACGCTAAAATTTTTGCAGGCTTGCTGGCTTTGTTGCCTGTGGCGATTTACTTTTTGATTTGGAGCTCGCCATATCGTTTGCAACGTGTGATTGGGTTTATGGACCCGTGGGCAGATCCCTATGGTAAAGGTTACCAGCTATCGCACGCGCTTATTGCGTTTGGTCGCGGTGAATGGTTAGGTGTGGGCTTAGGCGCCAGCGTTGAGAAGTTATTGTACCTGCCAGAAGCGCATACCGACTTCTTGCTGGCGGTGATTGCTGAAGAGTTGGGTTTTATGGGCGTGCTCAGCGTGCTGGGATTATTTGTTTGGGTAGTGATTCGCGCTTTTGGGATTGGCAAAGAAGCGGTAGCGAACGAACGCTATTTTGCCGCCTTGTTAGCACAAGGTTTGGGTGTGTGGATAGGCGTGCAAGCCATCATTAACATTGGTGTAAACATGGGCGTACTGCCTACCAAAGGCTTAACGCTGCCTCTGCTGTCATTTGGCGGTAGCGGTATTTTGGCCAATTGCCTCGCCATGGCGGTGTTGCTACGTATTGATTTTGAAAACCGCCGGCTTCAGAGGGGTTTGCCAGCATGAGCGGAATCACGATATTGATGAGTGCTGTGATGTGCCACGAGTTGGTTTCGGCGCAGGCTAACTTGTGCGAAGTACCAGTTAAGCCTAAAAGTTTTAATTTAGGCGGCCGTAGCCAAAACAGACGCTTGCAAAGGGGGCTGCCAGCATGATGTTTTCTTCTCCAGTCACGCAATTTGGCTCTGGCACCCTGCTAGTGATGGCGGGTGGCACGGGTGGCCATGTCTATCCAGCCATGGCGGTGGCTGATTACATGAAAGAACACGGCTGGAATATCGTATGGCTATGCACTGAAGGTGGCATGGAAAATAAGCTGATTGAAGGTAAGGGTTACAAAAAAGCCATGATGACCATGCGCGGTGTGCGTGGCAAGGGCGTCATGGGCTGGTTGCTGTTGCCAATTAAGTTAGCCACGGCCTTTAAGCAAAGTGTTGGCGCCATTCGTCAGCATCAGCCGAATGTGGTGTTGGGCATGGGCGGCTTCGCGGCCTTTCCGGGTGGATTAATGGCTAAATTATTAAGAAAACCACTGGTCATTCACGAGCAAAATTCGATTGCTGGCTTAACTAATAAAACATTGAGTTTATTCGCAAATCAAGTATTGGCTGCATTTCCCAGTGCATTTGGCGAAAGGGCGCAACTGGTGGGTAATCCAGTGCGGTACGAAATTACGCAACTAGCTTCACCACAACAAAGATATAGCACGCGCACTGGTAAACTGAGATTGTTAGTTGTGGGCGGTAGTTTGGGTGCGCAAGCGCTTAATGATGTGTTGCCAAAAGTATTGGCTAATTTGCCAGAAAATACACGACCAGAAGTCATCCACCAAGCGGGCGAGAAGCATATCGCTGCCCTGCAAGCCAATTACCATGCGGCTTCTGTGGTAGCGGAAACAAAGGCGTTTATTCACAACATGGCAGACATGTATGCGTGGGCTGATGTGGTGATTTGCCGCGCTGGCGCACTCACAGTAGCAGAGCTTGCCTGCGTCGGTGTGGCCAGTGTGTTGGTGCCTTTCCCACATGCGGTGGATGATCATCAAACCTATAACGCCAAATATTTAAGTGATGCGGGTGCGGCCAAGTTGATTCAACAATCTGAATTTTCTGTAGCAAAAGCGACAGAAATTTTACGTGGGTTAACGCGTGAAATTTGTTTAGACATGGCGATAAAAGCCAAGCAACTCGCCAAGCCAGAAGCCACTGCAACTGTTGCAAAAATTTGCATGGAAGTAGCCAGATGAAAAGACCACCGAATAACGTCATGAGCGAAATTAAGACAAGGCAAAAATCGGCCAAAGTTTCAGTTTCAGAAAAAAAAGTCCGCAATGTATGGGGTATACATGAGGATTTTGAGACGGTTTTTAACGCCGTATTAATAAGCGGAATAGTGATGCGGAGGTCTTTATGAAACATAAGGTTAAAAACATCCACTTTGTAGGCATCGGCGGTGCTGGCATGAGTGGCATTGCTGAAGTGCTGCTTAATTTGGATTTTAAAGTGTCGGGCTCGGATTTGGCTAAAAATGCAACAACCAAACGTCTGGCTGATTTTGGCGCCAAAATTTATCAAGGCCACGCCACTGAAAATTTAAACGTAGCCGATGTGGTGGTGGTGTCCAGTGCGGTGAACGAGCAAAACCCTGAGATTATTGCTGCGCGTGCCAAAAACATTCCTGTTGTGCCGCGGGCGTTAATGTTGGCAGAATTGATGCGTTTTAGACAGGGTATCGCCGTAGCGGGCACACATGGCAAGACTACCACAACCAGTCTCATCGCCAGTATTTTGGCTGAAGCAGGCATGGATCCGACGTTTGTGATTGGTGGCAAGTTAGAGGCCGCCAGCGCCAATGCGCGGCTTGGTACGGGTGAATGGATTGTGGCAGAAGCCGACGAGTCGGATGCTTCGTTTTTGCACTTAACACCAGTGATGGCGGTGGTCACCAATATCGACCAAGACCACATGGATACGTATGAACATAGTTTTGACAAATTAAAAAGCGCGTTCGTGGAGTTTTTACAGCAGTTGCCGTTTTGGGGCATGGCAGTGGTGTGTGTGGATGACGTGAATATTCGCGAGATTTTACCGCGCGTCACTAAGCCGGTGATGACCTATGGCATGAGTGAAGAAGCGCGTATTCGCGCAACCAATGTGCGTGCTGATCACGGCAAAATGCACTTTACCGTATCGCGCGTGAATGGCGTGACCACAACCTTTGACGTGACCTTGAACCTGCCAGGTAACCACTATGTATTAAATGCGCTGGCGGCGATTGCCATTGCCAGCGAGTTAAATGTGGCGGATGAATACATCATTAAAGCGTTGGCCGAATTTAAGGGTGTTGGTCGCAGGTTTGAGCGTTATGGTGAGATTGCCGTGGAACAAACAAAAATAAAGTCTGGCGGCACGTTTACACTCATTGACGATTATGGCCATCACCCTGTCGAGATGCAAGCAGTGATTGCGGCCGCGCGTGATGCCTTTCCAAATCGACGTTTGGTGATGGCGTTTCAGCCACACCGTTACACCCGTACGCGTGATTGCTTTGAAGATTTTGTGCGCGTGCTATCCAGCGCAGATGTGGTGTTGCTGACCGAAGTGTATTCCGCAGGCGAAGCATCGATTGTGGCTGCAGATACGCGCTCACTCATTCGCGCCATTCGAATAGCTGGAAAAGTTGAACCACAATTTGTAGAAACCACCGATGAACTGCCACAAGCTATTTTAAATGCAGTGCAAGCAGGCGATGTGGTGATTGTGATGGGCGCAGGCTCCATTGGCCAAGTTGCATTAAAAACGCGTGAATTAGCACATGGGGAGCGAGTAGCTTGATGGCGCAAACTATTACTAGTTCGCAGTTGCTACGTGACGAGCCACTCGCGCGCTATACCAGTTGGCGCGTGGGTGGCAAGGCAGATAGGCTGTTTATTGCCGAAAACTTGGATGATTTACAAGTGTTTATGCGCACGCTAGACCACGCTGAACCCGTATTTTTTATTGGTCTAGGCAGCAATTTATTAGTACGTGACGGTGGCGTGCGCGGCACAGTGGTTGTGATGCATCAGGCACTGAATGAATTACGTGTTGATGGGCAATTTATCTACGCCGAGGCAGGCGTCACTTGCGGAAAATTGGCGAGGTTTAGCGCTAAAGAATATAAACAAGGTGCCGAGTTTATGGCGGGCATTCCTGGCACGGTGGGCGGTGCGCTGGCGATGAATGCCGGCTGCTATGGCAGTGAAACCTGGAATATTGTGCATCAGGTGTTAACCATAGATCGTCACGGTGAAACGCATGTGCGTAACGAATCAGAGTTTATTCCCAGCTATCGCCATATAGAAATGCTGACGCCAGACGAATGGTTTTTAGGGGCTTGGTTTAAATTAGACGCGGGTGAAGCAGATGAATCGCTGAAAAAAATTAAAAATTTATTAGCCACAAGGCTGGCTAGTCAGCCACTCAGCTTGCCTAGTGCAGGGTCTACTTTTAGAAATCCGCAGGGCGATTTTGCTGCGCGTTTGATAGAAGCGAGTGGACTCAAAGGCTACCAAATTGGTGGTGCACAAGTGTCACCTAAGCACGCCAATTTTATTGTGAATGTGGGGAATTGCAGTGCACTAGATATTGAATTGTTAATTAGGCACATGAAAGACACAGTATTAGAGAAACAAGGTGTGGTTTTACAGCAAGAGGTGAGGGTGATTGGTGAGTATGCATAAAAAACTGAATCTTGGACGCATTGCGGCGTTGCGCGGTACTCGAAATCCTCATGTACTTTTCGTACATTCCGGTTTCTGTGTGCCGTGCGCCTTGCACTGCATTCCAACATTCAATTTTTCAAGGTTTTTAAAATGAGTAAATTTGGAAAAGTAGCGGTGCTATTAGGTGGCACATCGGGTGAGCGTGAAGTGTCGCTAAAAAGTGGTGCGGCGGTGCTGGCCGCACTTAAACGGCAAGGGGTAGATGCGCAAGCATTTGATCCGGCTGAGCGCAACTTAAGCGAGTTGGCGCAATTTGACCGCGTATTTAATATATTGCACGGCCGTGGCGGTGAGGATGGCACCATGCAAGGAGCGCTGGAGTTGATGGGCGTTCCTTACACCGGTAGTGGTGTGATGGCATCCAGCGTGGGCATGGATAAA
Organism: Pseudomonadota bacterium; assembly: GCA_020053735.1. Lineage (GTDB taxonomy): Bacteria > Pseudomonadota > Gammaproteobacteria > Burkholderiales > Methylophilaceae > Methylotenera_A. Next base: position 279,688 of record JAGVMP010000011.1, on the reverse strand, counting down.
TGGCGCACCAAGTTATTGTGGAAAGCCTTAAACATTGCGACGCTTGATTTTGAAATGGTGAGCGAGGACAGTGATTTTGCGGCAATAGAAGAAAAATTAGGCTTACCGCTGTTTGTAAAACCCGCGAATGAAGGTTCTAGCATAGGCATTACTAAAGTTAAACAAAAAGGTGGCCTGCAACCCGCATGGATATTGGCTGCCAAGGCAGACCCTTTGGTGATTGCAGAGAAGTTTGTGGGTGGCGGTGAGTACACAGTGGGTATATTGGGGGAGACAGCCTTACCAATTATAAGAATAGTCCCAAAAAATGAATTTTATGATTTTGAGGCGAAATACTTGCGTGATGACACTGAATATTTATGCCCATGCGGCTTAAGCGTGGAAAAAGAAGCACAGATTCAAGCGGAGGCTGTACAGGCATTCAAGGCGATAGGTTGCAAAGGCTGGGGTCGAGTGGATTTTTTAATGGACGAAGCTGGCAATCACTTTTTCCTAGAGTTGAATACCAACCCAGGCATGACCGATCACAGCCTAGTGCCAATGGCAGCCAAAGCAGCAGGAATGAGTTTTGATGAACTGGTGATACAAATACTTGAAATGACACTATTCAAGACCTCGGAGGCACAGTGCTAAAAATGCAGAATTTTGCGATGCAGTGTAAGGCGCACGGAGCCTATGAATGCAAATCTAGGAACCCGAGGCAGTATGTTGTATTACGGCGAGGGAGCGAGCACTGCGTAACGCGACAATGCGCGCAAAAAATGAATTTTGAGGGCTGTGACAGTGTGGGATAAGCCAAGACTACTGAACTGGTTTGCCAATTTACTGTACGCCATATCAGTGGTGCTGATGCTGTATGCCTTGGTGTTTTTGGTAGTGCATTTGCCTATTTTCCCCATTCGTGAGGTGAAAGTGGATGGACAGTTGGCACATGTGAATCGTGAGCAGATTAGGTTGATTGTAGCGAAACATTTAAAAGGCAATTTTTTTACTTTGGATTTAGTAAAAACCCGCGATGCTTTTGAAAAACTGCCGTGGGCGCGTGAAGTGAGTGTGCGCCGCCGCTGGCCAGATAAATTGGATGTTGCTATTGAAGAGCATCAGGCGCTGGCGCGCTGGGGCAATATTGCACTGGTGAACACGCATGGCGAACTGTTTCAAGCAGCCACTGATGCTGAATTGCCGGTGTTTTATGGCCCAGGCGATGGCGTACTAGAGGTGACAAAAAATTATGGTAATTACAGCAAGATTTTGAACAAAGCTGACATCAAAATTGCGCAAGTGACATTATCACCACGCCGCGCTTGGGAGATCAGAACCAATAAAAACTTGCTGATTGCACTTGGTCGTGTCGATATGGAATCGCGCTTGAGTCGGTTTGTGGGTGCGTATCAATCTACGCTCAGCCAGCTAAATGTGAAGGTGCTGTATGCCGATTTGCGCTATCCCAATGGGTTTGCAGTGCGCAGGCCGGTTACAGTTAAACCAACAAAGCCAGCAGTTAAGCCGACAAGCACAACGACAGTAACGCCGGTAAAGGCTTAGCATAAGTTAAGCGTAAAGCATTTTGAAGAAAAGAGTAAAGCATGAGTAAAGGGAGTAACAAATGAGTAAAGTGCGTGATGATAAAAACCTCATTGTGGGGCTGGATATTGGCACCTCAAAAATAGTGACCATCGTGGCAGAGTTGTTGCCAGAAGGCACACTAAAGGTGATTGGTCTTGGACAACACGTTTCGCGCGGCCTTAAAAAGGGCGTAGTGGTGAATATCGATTCCACCATGCAGGCGATTCAGCGCTCGCTAGAAGAGGCTGAGTTAATGGCAGACTGCAAAATTAATACAGTGTTTACTGGTATTGCTGGCAGTCATATTAAAAGCCTGAATTCGCACGGCATGGTCAAAATTAAAGATGCCGAAGTGTCGCAAATGGATGTGGATCGCGTGGTAGAAACTGCACGCGCAGTTGCCTTACCAGCCGATCAGCAAATTCTACATATCCTCACCCAAGAATTTATCATCGACGGCCAAGATGATGTGCGCGAGCCACTGGGTATGAGCGGCATGAAGCTGGAAGTGAAAGTGCACATTGTGACAGGCGCGGTGGCAGCAGCACAAAATATCGTCAAGTGCATTAAGCGCTGTGGCTTAGAAGTCAGCGATTTAATTCTGCAGCCATTGGCTTCTAGCATTGCGGTGCTGACTGAAGACGAAAAAGAGCTGGGTGTGTGCTTGGTAGATATAGGTGGTGGCACCACAGATATTGCCGTATTTAAAAACGGTTCTATTCGGCATACCGCTGTTATTGCGGTGGCTGGCGACCAAATGACCAACGACATCGCAGTGGCTTTCCGCACGCCAACGCAATCAGCAGAAGAGATCAAAATTAAACATGGTTGCGCACTACGTCAATTGGCAGATCCACGTGAAGTGGTGGAAGTGCCTGGAGTGGATGGTCGCGAGGCACGCCAATTATCCATACAAACATTAGCGGAAGTGATTGAGCCGCGCGTGGTGGAGTTATACGAATTAGTGTTGCAAGAGCTGCGCCGTAGCGGCATGGAAGAAATGATTGCGTCGGGCATTGTGATTACGGGCGGTTCATCCATGATGCGCGGCATGATGGAGCTGGGTGAAGAGATATTCCACATGCCAGTACGTTTGGGTATGCCACGTTATGTGGGCGGACTATCTGAAGTAGTCAGCAACCCGCGATACGCGACGGCGGTTGGGTTGATTCTAATGGGCAAGCAACAATTAGAGCGGCACATCAGTGGGCAGATGGACTCAAGCTCGGTTGGGCGAATTTTTGAAAAAATGAAATCGTGGTTTCAAGGTAATTTTTAGAAGTGGAAGAGATTTATAAGTGGGAATTAAGTTGTAGTAATAGGTAGTTGTTTTAGGGCAGAGTTTGCGTACTTTAAGACTAAATGCGCCAACTCAAATATTAAAGGCAAAAGGAGAAATAAGATGTTCGAAATTATGGAAAAAGACTCACAAGAAGCGGTGATTAAGGTCATTGGCGTGGGTGGTTGCGGTGGTAACGCAATTGAGCACATGATGACTAAAAATCTAAGCGGTGTAGAATTTATTTGTGCCAATACCGATATGCAGGCGCTGAAAAAGAGCCAAGCAAAAACGGTGTTGCAAATTGGCGCTGAAATTACTAAAGGCTTAGGCGCAGGGGCTAAACCAGAAGTTGGCCGCGATGCTGCGTTGGAAGATCGCGACCGCATTGCGGAAATGATAGATGGCGCAGATATGCTGTTTATCACAGCAGGCATGGGTGGCGGCACGGGCACGGGTGCAGCGCCGATTATTGCTGAAGTGGCGAAAGAAATGGGCATTTTGACAGTGGCCGTGGTCACCAAACCATTTGCGTTTGAAGGCAAACGTACCAAAGTGGCTATTGATGGTTTAGAAGAGCTGTCACAACATGTGGATTCGCTGATTGTGATTCCAAATGAAAAATTGATGGAAGTGTTGGGCGAAGATGTGCCGTTTTTAGAAGCTTTCCGCGCTGCGAACGACGTGCTGCATAACGCTGTCTCAGGTATTGCGGAGATTATTAATTGCCCAGGTTTGGTGAACGTGGATTTTGCCGATGTACGCACTGTCATGAGTGAAATGGGTATGGCGATGATGGGTAGTGCAGAAGCCAGTGGCCCAGACCGCGCCAGAATCGCGGCTGAACAAGCAGTGGCTAGTCCTTTGTTAGAGGACGTCAACTTGGCCAATGCCCGCGGCGTTTTAATTAATATTACTGCCAGCACCAGCTTTAAAATGAAAGAGTATTACGATGTGATGAACACGATTAAAGAGTTCACAGCAGAAGATGCGACAGTGATTGTGGGTAATGTGATGGATGAAACGATGGGCGACAAATTACGCGTGACCATGGTGGCGACTGGTTTAAGTGGTGCTATTGCACGTCGCCAAGCTAAGCCAGAATTACGTGTGATGACGACATTGATGACAGGTACACATAGTCAACCCTTGTTTGTAAGCGATGAGATGGTCGACGAAGCACCTGCTGTATTTAGTCAAAATAATCGTCGCGCGCAAGTGGAGGCGATGAAAATGTCAGGTGTTGAAGAGTACGACATCCCTGCATTTTTACGCAAACAAGCTGATTAGTCGTTAGGAAGAGTTTAAAATAGTAGACATTGAAGCTGCATATCCATGTATATGTAGACAATTGGGTATGTAGAAAATTAAGTGCTGAAAGAGCGATGCTGAAACAACGTACTTTAAAAAAACAGGTCAGTGCCACTGGTGTTGGTTTGCATAATGGTGAAAAAGTGACCCTCACTTTAAAACCTGCTGCAATCGATGCTGGTATTGTATTTGTGCGTGCCGATTTGCCCGGTGCGCCAAGCATACAAGCACAACCTGACGCGGTACGTGATACGCGCATGTGTTCTGCCCTAGAACACAATGGTGCGCGTGTTGCCACCGTGGAGCACTTAATGTCTGCGCTGGCGGGTTTGGGTGTGGACAATATCATTGTTGAAGTGACTGCATCCGAAATCCCTATTATGGATGGCAGCTCTGGCCCATTTATATTCTTGTTGCAACAAGCGGGGATTGTTGAGCAAGATGCCGCCAAGAAATTCATTAAAATCAAAAAATTAGTCGAATTTAAAGAAGGTGAAAAATGGGTGAAGTTCGAGCCTTACCACGGCTTTAAAATGGATTTCACCATTGATTTCGCACACCCTGTGTTTGAAAACTCTGGCAGCAATGTCAAGCTGGATTTTAAAGACAATACCTATGTAAAAGAAATCAGTCGTGCAAGAACTTTCGGATTTATGCACGAAGTTGAGTATCTGCGTGCCAATGGCCTGGCGCGTGGCGGTAGCTTAGATAACGCGATTGTTTTAGATGAATACCGCATTTTAAACACAGATGGCTTGCGTTACGAAGACGAGTTTGCCAAGCACAAAGTGTTAGATGCAATTGGCGATTTATATATGCTCGGTCATCCGTTGCTGGGTGCGTTTACTGCCTATAAATCTGGCCACGCGCTTAATAATGCGCTATTGCGCACCTTGTTGGCGGATGAAAGCGCTTGGGAGTTTGCTACTTTCGATAATATTGCAGAAGCGCCTACAGGTTTTCAAGAGCAAACTGCCTTCTTTACGCCCAATTTAATGCCACATTTTAGTTGATTTGGTCGGTAGCTAATCAGGAGCGCAATGTGATTATTCTTCGTTTAGTGTTGATGCTGCTACTGATTGCCATGTTTGTATTACTGGCTGCCTATGTGGTTACCAAGAATAAAAAATATCTCACTTATATTTTAGTGGTCGTCAAATTTCTCGGTTTGTCTTTAGCCGCCATGTTTGTGCTATTTCTTATGTCGCGTGTGATTAGGTTTTAGGGCACACTGTAATTATGCTGAATCATTTCAAAGCCCCATTTTTTAAACCTCTATTCATGGCCCTGGGTGCCTTATGGATATTGGCCTCTACGGTACATGCCGCCAGCGGTGATGCGGAGTTTTTACAAGCGCGTGCGGCGTACGATAAAAAAAATGCCATTGCATTATCAGAATACGTACAACAATTACAAAATCAAAATTACATACTTGCCCCCTATGCTGATTACTGGCTGATGTTGCTGAATTTGGAAGATGCTGATAATCAAACAGTGACTGAGTTTATTAACAATTACAGCGATTACCCATTTGCTGACAGGCTACGCGGCGAGTATTTAAAAAAACTAGCCAAAAAGCAAGATTGGGAAAATTTCGCTGCTGAGGTTTTTCATTACCAATTAGAAGATTCTGCCGTCGCTTGTTATGCGGCAGAATCCAGTGCAGTGCTAGGTGACACATCGGTTTTAGAAGGTGCCAAACCACTCTGGATGCAACCCAAAGAGCAAGCAGCAAACTGTGCCAACCTGTACGATCATATGCAAGCAGCGGGTATATTAACGGAGGATGATATATTTGAACGGCTCAGGTTAGCACTGGAAGACAACCGTATAGCGTTGGCTAAATCTATTATCAAGCGCTCAAAAACTTTTGCTGCGAGTCAATATCAGCTGATTGATAAGGCCTACGGCAGTCCCAGTGCAGTACTGGCCAAAAATAGCATTTCGTTTAAAACGCGGCTGGGGCGTGAGCTGAATTTATTTGCGCTAAGTCGCCTAGCCAAAACCAATTCGCAACAAGCTTTAAGTGCCTTTAATAAAGTGGCTGATTCATTTCAGCCGGAAGATAGAAATTATTTCTATGGTAGGCTGGCGTGGTATGCAGCACAAAGGCACGAACCTGAAGCGCTGCAGTGGTTTAAACGTGCCGAAAATATAGAGCCTAAAAATACGCTGGGAAAAGAACAGCTAGCGTGGTATGCGCGCGCTGCCTTGCGCGAAAAAAATTGGGATACTGTGTTAACGGCGATATCTAAAATGTCTCCTGAGCAAGCGGCAGAAGGTGCTTGGCGTTACTGGAAAGCGCGGGCACTGAAAGCAAAAAATCAGACACTAGAAGCTAATACCTTATTCGCCAAACTGTCTACCGAGCGGCATTTCTATGGCTGGCTGGCTCAAGAAGAAGTCGATGGTGCCTTGTCTGCTCCCCTTTACACTTACAAGGTGACTGACGAAGAAGTGGCGGAAGTTGCTAACACAGAAGCTTTTAAACGTGTGGAAGCGCTGCAAAGAGTCGACTTGCGTTGGGAAGCCAAAAGCGAGTGGGCACATGCAACCAAAGACTTTGACGATAAACAATTTTTGGCAGCGGCCGAGTTTGCTCAACGTAATCAATGGTACGACTTAGCCATTGTCACTGCGGATAAAACTACCGAAACACACGATTTTACACTGCGTTACCCTATGCCCTACCACGATTTAATTAAGTCTGCTTCTGCAGACAACGGTGTGGATGAAGCTTGGGTATATGGTATTACCCGTCAGGAAAGTCGATTTATGCACTATGCAAAATCGGGTGTAGGTGCTGCTGGCTTAATGCAGCTGATGCCTGCGACTGCTAAGTGGATTGCGGGTCGTGCAGGGGTAGATAATTATCATCAGGGCATGATACATGAGCTGGATACGAACATCGCACTGGGCACATATTATATGGGTTATACCAAAGTTTTAATGAATGGCCAAGAGGTGATGGCCACAGCCGCCTATAATGCTGGGCCTAGCCGGGCCAAAAAATGGATGGCAGCAACACCGCTGGAAGGTGCGATTTATGCAGAGACAATTCCATTCAGTGAGACGCGCTTGTATGTCCAAAAAGTGATGGCTAACGCACATTTATATGCGCCGCGCTTGGGCTTAAAAAGTATGCCGCTTAAACAAAGGTTAGGTGTCATTCCCAGCAAATTTGGCATGATATCGACTAATCAGGAACCTCTACTAGAAGCAGAACAAGCAAATGAATAAATCCTTGCTGTAAAACAAAAAAGTTGAATTTTAGCAATTTTAAGAATATGACAATAAAAAATACTACTGGCCCTTACAAAATTACAGTCTTAGGCGGTGCTGGCTTTGCTGGCAGTTGCCTGGTGACCAAGTTAGACCAAGCTGGTTACCAAGTGAAAGTACTGTCGCGTAGAAGAGAGACCGCAAAACATCTAATTTTATTGCCGAATGTACAAGTGGTAACTTGCGATATCTCAGATAATCATGCGCTAAAAGATGCGCTAAAAGGGAGTGACGCGGTAATCAATCTGGTCGGCATTTTGCATGAAGATGGCAAGAATGGTTTCGAAAACATTCATCATCAATTGCCGCGTCGTGTTACGCAACTGTGTGATGAGCTTGGTATTGCAAGACTCATTCATATGAGCGCCCTGCAAGCCAGTAAAAACGCGCCTAGCGCCTATTTAAAAAGCAAAGCTGCGGGTGAGGCGGCAGTGAACGAGTTTAGCAAAAAACTGGATATCACCATTTTTAAACCATCGGTTATTTTTGGGCGTGGCGACAGCTTTATCAATATGTTTGCTAATTTAGTGAAGTATTTACCTGTGATTGCACTGGCAAAGCCCGACGCAAAATTTCAGCCAATTTGGGTTGAAGATGTGGCGCAATGCTTTGTTAATGCGCTGGAAAACACCACAACTTATGGTGAAAGTTATGAGCTAGGTGGACCACAAATAGTCACACTAAAACAGTTGGTAGAAAAAGTGATGCATATTTTGGGTAAGCAGCGACCGATTATTGGCTTAAATGATACGCTCTCAATGTTGCAAGCTTTTATGTTGGAACTGATGCCGATTAAACTGATGACGCGGGACAATATTCGCTCAATGCAAGTAGATAGCATTACCGCACAGCCCATTGCCGCAGAACTTGGTGTCGTTCCAACGGCGCTAGACGTAGTAGTGCCAGAATACTTACTCAACACAAGTCCACGTGCATCTTACGATGCTTTTAGAAGCGCAGCTGGGCGCGCTATTAATGCGCGCAGATAATTTATTTTGTGCATTGAATATGCTTGCAACACTGTTATCTAACATTAACCTGCCTCATGTTTATCCCCTCTCCCTTGAGGGGAGAGGGTTAGGGAGAGGGTGAAATGCCTCAAGGCTCAAATCCATTTCAAATCTACGCAGTAGGCGGTGCAGTACGTGATGAGTTGCTAGGTATACCCGTAAAAGATAGAGATTTTGTCGTTGTAGGCACTACGCCACAAGCTATGCTGGATGCAGGTTACAAGCCAGTTGGAAAAGATTTCCCCGTATTTTTACATCCCAAAACGCATGAGGAATATGCGCTTGCACGTACCGAACGCAAGACGGGCGCAGGCTACAAAGGTTTTGCTGTGTATGCCGCGCCAGATGTGACGTTGGAAGAAGATTTAGCGCGCCGCGATTTTACGATGAATGCCATTGCCAAAGATGCTGATGGTAAATTGATAGACCCGCACAATGGTCGCGCTGACATACAAGCGAAAACGCTGCGCCATGTCAGCGACGCATTTGCAGAAGACCCTGTGCGAATTCTGCGTGCAGCGCGTTTTTCTGCCAGATTTACCGATTTTACAATTGCGCCAGAAACGCTAACGTTAATGCGCCAAATGGTGCAAAGCGGTGAAGTGGATGCGTTAGTGCCAGAGCGCGTGTGGCAAGAGTTAAACAGAGGGTTGATGGAAGCCAAACCTAGCCGTATGTTTGATGTGTTGCGGGATTGCGGTGCACTGCAAAAAATCATGCCAGAGCTCGATAAACTGTGGGGCGTACCACAGCCGCCCAAACATCATCCCGAAATTGATACTGGCGTGCATGTGATGATGGTGATTGATTATGCCGCCAAACAAAACTTCAACCTGCCAATTCGCTTTGCTGCGTTGGTGCATGACCTTGGCAAAGGTACCACTCCAAAAGAAATTCTGCCTAGACATATCGGGCACGAGGCGAGAAGTGTGCACTTACTAAAAGACGTGTGCAAACGTTTAAGAGTGCCTAATGATTGCAAAGAATTAGCCGTGATGGTGGCTAAATTTCATGGCAAGTTACACCAAGTATCAAAAATGCGCGTAGCTACTTTGGTTGAGTTTTTAACAGAACTGGATGCGTTTCGGCAACCTGAACGTTTTAACGATTTTTTAAAAGCATGTGAATGTGACAGCCGCGGTAGAACAGGTTTGGAGAATTGTGCGTTGCCAGAAACAGACATGATTTTAACTGCTCTGCAAGCCGCACAGAATATAGATGCTGGCGCGATAGCAAAACAGCATACAGAACCTGAAAAGATTAAACAGGCGATATTTGAGGCAAGGTTAGAAGCGCTAAAACATGCAATTCCGTCATTCCGTACTTGATACGGAATCCAGTGGCTTTTGAACCTTGTCGGGGGTAGCCCGACGCCTAATCACTTTCTTTTGTTTGTGCAAAAGAAAGTAATCAAAGAAAATCACACCCCGCTGCCGCTTCATCCTTCGGTCTTAGCGCCGCATCTGAGTGTCGGCTGCGGAACTCGCGCTTTCAGCACTCATAAGACCGTAAAGGTCTTCCCCAACCTCGCTAAGTGCTAAAGCACTAAGTCGGTTGTGACAGTCCTCGCCGCCTACCATCTGCCGCTCAAGCCGACGGCGCGGCAAGGGGATTAAACCCTGAGCACAACGGTCATTATCGTATATGCGGCGACCCAGTTGCCTTAGTTACTAATATCTAAGTATTTTTTAAATTTAAGTTTTGCTGGTTCAAACTGTGAAGTTAACCATGTAAGTTCACTGTGCATTCCCTCTACAACTTTTTTATGGTCGTAGTTTTCAGGTTGTTCTTGAGTGTGGTCACGATACTGACCATTCCAGTACTCTAACTGTATTCCGCGTTTATATATTTCGTCTATGTATTCAGTAATGTCTGGGCCAAAAAGAAAATCTGCTTCCGATACAGAGGTGCGAAATTTAAGTAAATCTTCGAAGCTGGCTTTTGCGTCACGAAAAATAATGCTAAGTATTTTCCTCACTTCTTCATAGACCTTTAGACGGCGATCATAGCGATCTAATATGAGTTTCTGTTGATTCGTTTTCCATTGTTGCCAAGCAATATAAGTTGCAACAATAGCGATTATTGGAGTTAATAAAGCTTTTGAAATTTCTACAAATTGTTCGACACACATGATTTATGCGAGCAAGCTTAGTTGCTGCTGCGCTAAGTTCGTTGGATTGCGTTTGAAGCCACTCTTTGCAAATTGATGCCAGCGGCCTATCACATAGCATATCATCAAATTGGCCTGTGCTTCTGGCATGATTTTTTTACCAGATTCTGCTACGGTAATTTTAAGGCTTTGTTTGAGCGAAACTTCTAATCTATCGTAAAGTTGGTTAATGCGCGTTTGTAAATGTTCCTCTTCATTCACCAGTGCATCGCCAATCAGTACCCGCGTCATGCCTGGGTTTTTCTCAGCGAATTTAAGCAGCATGTTCACAATCAGTTGCACTTGTTTTGCGCCATCTTTTTCGTCTGTTGTGATTTTGTTAATGAGGCCAAAAATTGAAAGCTCGATAAAATCGATTAAGCCCTCAAACATTTGTGCCTTGCTGGCAAAGTGGCGATACAGCGCTGCCTCGCTTAAATCGAGCTTAGCGGCCAGTGAAGCGGTAGTGATTTTCTCGCGTTTTGGCTGCTCAAGCATGTTGGCAAGCGTTTCTAGTATTTGTTGCTTGCGACTTATTTTGGTGTCGGTTGCCACGATATTCCCCTTAATATTTTTTCTTGTTAATTTTAGTTATTAATTTTTATTATAGCTTAAGGTGAGCGAATAAGGTGAGTGAGTGCTAACACTGAATTAATTCTGAAATCCACGAAGTTTGGTTTTTGTAGCTTTTTTGTCACCCAAATAGTTTGCATACCCAAGCGTTTTGCCGTCATCAACGCAGGCAAATTATCTTCCAACATGATGCAATCGATTGGCTTGGCTTTTATAGTTTTAAGCAACATCTGAAAGCTGCGTACCGAAGGTTTGGCGTGAAATTTAGTCGATTCAACGCTGAATACCAGCTCGAAACAATCGCCAATCCCCAGCAAATCAAGCACGCGTAACGCATAGCCACGCGGCGCATTGGTGAAGATGACTTTGCGACCGTGCAAGGTTTGCAGCATATGCCGCAAACGTTTGGTTTGCAGCACCATTTCTGGCAGGGTGATGAGCTTGTGGGTTTCGTTTAAAAAGTGATATGGATCAACACCGTGGTGGCGCATCAGGCCTTTAAGCGTGGCACCATATACGCGCCAATAATGCTGGCGTAAGCTGTGGGCTTCGGTTTCGTTGAGTGCTAGCGCCTCCATGATGTACTGCGTCATGGCGCGATTCATCACAGGAAAAATGTGAGCAGAGGCGTTGTGGAGCGTGTCGTCGAGGTCGAAAATCCAGACTTTTTTGTTTGTCATTGCGAGCGCAGCGTGGCAATCCAGAGTTTAATTAATTGAAAGATAGATTGCTTCGTCATTGCATTCCTCGCAATGACGAATAACTTATTTTGCTTTAATCAGCGTACCAACGCCCTCGTCAGTTAAAACCTCTAACAACAACGCATGCTCAACCCGCCCATCAATGATGTGCACACTTTTTACGCCACTGCGCGCAGCATCAAGCGCAGAGCCAATCTTAGGTAACATGCCACCAGATAATGTGCCGTCAGCCACTAAATCATCAATCTGCTTAGGGGTTAAACCTGTGAGCAAGTTACCTGCTTTATCCAGTACGCCTGGCGTATTGGTGAGTAGAATCAATTTTTCTGCGCCTAAAATTTCGGCTAGTTTGCCCGCAACTACATCAGCATTAATATTGTAGGTGTCACCATCTTCGCCCACGCCAATCGGCGCGACCACAGGGATAAAATCACCGCTATCTAAAAAGTTAATAATGCTTGGGTCAATCGCGGTAATCTCACCCACTTGCCCTACATCAATCATCTTAGTCGGGTCGTTCAGGTCTTCCATCAGCAGTTTGTGTGCGTGAATAAAATTACCATCTTGCCCAGTTAAGCCTACCGCTTTGCCACCGTGGCGATTAATCAAATTGACGATTTCTTTATTCACTTGTCCGCCCAGCACCATTTCAACCACGTCCATGGTCTCTGCATCGGTAACCCGCATGCCCTGAATAAACTCGCCTTTTTTACCTAATTTATCGAGCATTTCGTTAATTTGCGGGCCGCCGCCATGCACCACCACAGGATTCATGCCGACGAGTTTTAGCAACACCACATCTTGCGCAAAGCAATTTTTCAGATGCTCGTCCGTCATGGCGTTACCGCCGTATTTAATGACGATGGTTTTATTGAAAAAACGTTTAATGTATGGCAGCGCTTCGGCAAGCGTTTGTGCTTTTAAGGCAGCAGCAGATTTTTGCATGTTGGACTCTCTAAATTTTCGACTATTGTAACTAAAAAGCGCACTTTAAAGCATTAGTAAAGCAGCTATAACGTTTTAACAAATACTTTAGATTTACGTTGAAAGTTATACATCTCTTGTCTTTGCTGCGGCAGATTTTCTATCGGTTGTTCAACAAAGCCGCGCTCTATAAACCAATGTTCGGTGTGCGTGGTCAGGCAAAATAGTTGTTTAAAACCTAATTCCTTGGCGCGTACTTGGCAATAGTTAAACAACTTATCGCCGCGACCGCCGCCACGATACTGAATATCAATAGCCAAACAAGCAAATTCTGCCATGCTGTTATTTGGATTACTGGACTCGGCAAATGGATAAATTGCTGCACAGCCAATGGTGCGATTGTCATGTTCCATCACATAAAAATGGTCAATTTCTGTTTCTATGCGCTCACGTCCGCGGCGTACCAAAACACCTTCGTTTTCTAGTGGTTCTATTAATTTAAGAATGCCGCCAACATCGTCAATATTAGCTTGGCGCATGGTTTCTAAAGGCAACTCAGTCACCATCGTGCCAATACCGCTGTGGGTAAACAACTCTTGAATAATCGCGCCATCAATATGCCGGCTAATTAAATGCGTGCGCGCCACGCCTTGGTTACAGGCGCGAATAGCAGCGGGCAAATAATATGTCACATCATCTGAAATATTGATTGGCTCTTCATTGGCCTCTACATTTTTAAGAAAATTTTGCGCTTTTTCGGCAGTCATTTCGCGTAGCAATTCCCCACGCAAATTATGCACGCCTGCACTATCCATTAAAAATATCAGCTTGTCCGCATCCAATTCGATGGCTGCACTCACTGCCACATCTTCCAAGCTTAGATTAAACGCCTCACCTGTCGGCGAATAGCCAAGCGGTGATAACAGCACTAGCTCGCCGTCATTTAAACGCCGTTGTATGCTGATAGCATCTACTTTGCGTACCTCGCCTGTGTGTTGCAAATCCACGCCATCGCGTACGCCAAATGGTTTTGCCGTCACAAAATTGCCGCTGGCTACACGAATATCCGCGCCTGCCATGGGCGAGTTAATTAAGCCCATCGATAGTTGTGCTTCAATCTCTACCCGCACCGCGCCATTGGCTTCTTTTACAATTTCCATCGCCGCATCATCGGTCACACGTAAGCCGTTGTGCAAAATAGGCGTGAGTTTGGCACGTTTTAAACGTTGCTCAATTTGTGGACGCGCACCATGCACCAGCACTAACCGCACTTCTAAACTCGCTAACAAGTTTAAATCGTGCGAAAGCGTAGAAAATTGTGCATCGCTGATGACTTCGCCACCAAACGCAATCACAAAAGTACGGCCACCAAACGCATGAATGTATGGTGTGGCGCTGCGAAACCAATTGACAAAGCCTTGTTCACTTCTTGGGTTGGCGCTGATGGTTGCCGATGGATTGCTTTCATCAGCAGCGTATAAGTAGGCAGGAGAGCAATCAAGCGCAGACGCCACTTTACGCAGCATAGTTTCATTTATGCCTAGCTCACCACGTTCAATGCGCGACAAATTCCCCGCGTCTGCACCTACTCTTTCGGCCAGTGTTTGCAAGGTGATATTCAGCGATTTGCGCCGTGCACGGATTGTATTGGCTAATGACATCTTATTAAATTTTGTATAATTTACAAAATATTAAATCAATTATGCCAAAAATACAAATAATTTAACTTAAAATTTTGGCTTAAAAATCACCTAACATAGTTTGTAAAGCTGCAATTGCAGTCAGCGCTGCAGTTTCGGTGCGCAAAATACGCGGGCCAACCACGATAGATTGAAAACCATGCTGCGTCGCTAAGTCGATTTCAGCTTGGCTAAGGCCACCTTCTGCGCCAATCAGCAATTGAATATTCTGCGTGGCTATCGGCAGCGCAGATAATTGCTTGGCGCCAATTGGATTTAGCAAGATACGTACATGACATGAATCTGCATCGCCAGAATCCGTATGGATATTGGTTTGCAGCCACGCTGCCAAATTAACTGGTTTGGCTACTTTTGGGACTTTAGCGCGGCCAGATTGCTCGCAAGCGGCAATCACCACGTTTTGCCAGTGGTCTAGGCGCTTTTCTGCGCGCTCTGCCGATAGCTTCACCACGCTACGTTCGGTGGAGAGGGGTTGAATTTCGTTTACCCCAAGCTCAACTGCTTTTTGAATGGTGTAATCCATGCGGTCGCCACTGGAAATGCCTTGTAGCAAGGTAATATGCAGCGGCGATTCGTTATTCACTGCTTCGCTGGATTTAATGCTAGCCAGCACCTCACTCTTTTTTACGCTTAGCAATTCGCAAGCGTAATCAAGGCCATCACCATCAAATAATTTAAGCGTATCCCCCACATTCAAGCGCATCACTTTTGTGGCGTGAATGGCGGCGTTATCGCTTAATTTAGTGGTGGCGCCAACCCGTAATTTATCGGGGCTGTAAAAACGTAAGTTACTCATGTGGCAAGTTTAAATAAAAAAGCAGAAAGTGGTAACATAAACATGATTATTTTGTATTTGAAAGTGCGTTAAGTATGGCAAGCATTAACCCACCTGTGTGTGATTTTGGTTGGCAAGCACCAGATTTCAATTTGGTGAATGTTGATGGCAACTTGGTTTCGCTTGAACTTGTGATGGGCAAGAACGGCTTGTTGGTGATGTTTATTTGCAACCATTGCCCTTATGTAAAGGCTATTTTGCCTCGACTTATTTACGATGTAAGCGAGCTGAAAATGTTGGGCATAAATACCGTGGCGATTATGTCAAACGACCCAACCGATTATCCTGAAGATAGCGTTGAAAATATGCAAATCATCGCACGTGAGCTGGATTTCCCGTTCCCGTATTTGTTAGATGCCAGCCAACAAGTCGCCAAAGAATACGGTGCGGTGTGCACGCCCGATTTTTTTGGTTTTAATTACAAAGGTCAACTGCAATATCGTGGCCGCTTTGATGAAAGCCGCAAAGAAACTGCCCCCAACAGCACGCGTGATTTATTCAATGCGATGAAACTGGTGGCAGAAACCGGTGCAGGGCCGAAGGAGCAGATTGCCAGTATTGGTTGCTCGATGAAGTGGAAAAACTAAATTGATAGTGAGTGAGAAATGGATATTGAGCAAAGATTGATAGGCTTAGAACAGCTTGCTAGCGAGGTTAATGATTTAATTAAAACATCATATAAATCTGAAAATTCTCGAGAGAAAGCTGACAAGTTTATCTATGCATTTCAAAAGATAAATGAGCTAAAAGATAGGATTTCAGAAACGCCAGGAACGTACATTACGGGTCTCAACAAGGTTGAAAGTACATTAAATGAAATTGAGAATGAGTATTTAGAAAAAGGCATACTTACAGGCAAAGAAAGCTGGAATGTTGAAATAAGCCATCAAGGTCTAAAGAGAGATATAGAAGTCCGAGGTTATGATAGGTTTATGGTCGAACAGAAGGCAGCCGTGCAGCGATTAGCATGGGACAAGCTATGGAAAGATAAGTTAACAAAAGATATGGACGTAAAGTCTTCAAACTTGTTTGGCAAAGAAGCCAAAGTAGCTTATTCGCAGGAGAGAACTAAGTTAGCCGAGTTGGAAATCTGGGCTCTTGAGGGAATTCTGAGTTATGCCCTGAAAGTTAACGATACCATAGTTTGGGAGACATTATTTGACAAAAAGCCTTATGCTGTAGAGCAACCAAAAAAACCTACAGAGGCAGTAATTTCATCACCACCGAATCAATCTAGCTCAAAATATCAACCAATCTTCTCATTTTTGGACACCTTTTTTTCTAAGTCAAGGAAAGAAAAAGAACGTATTGCTCAAGAACTATTTGCTAAGGACATGGCAGATTGGGAGAATATTAAAAAACAGACAGAGGTAAATAGGAAGGTTGCAGAAAATCAATGGGCGGAGGCAGTTAAAGCTTGGGAAAAAGACAAAGAGGAATATCGAAAAAAGCAGAATCAAAATAATTTAAAAATCCTTGAAAGGAAGAAGGCATATCTAGAAAAAGATGCCGATGCAATAGTTGATTATTGCGACATGGTTTTAGCCAGCTCGCAATATTCCGAGAGCCTTTCTCCAGACTGGAGCCTAGATTATCAATCAGATAGCGGAGTAATTGTTGTTGATTATTCGCTACCCTCACCGGATGATTTACCTAAAACAAAAGCTGTGAAATATGTAGCTACAAGAGATGAGTTTGTTGAGTCATTTATCTCTGCAGCTGAGCTTAACAGGCTTTACGACAGTGTTTTATATCAGATTTCTTTAAGAACTATTCATGAATTATTTGAGGCCGATGCGGCTAAAGCACTTAGCTCTATCGTGTTTAATGGGTGGGTTAATTTCATTGAGAAATCTACTGGACGTGATTCGAATGCCTGTGTTTTATCTGTGCAGGCCGGAAAAGATGAGTTCGTGGCAATTAATCTTGAACGAGTTGAACCTAAAGCATGTTTCGTACAGTTGAAAGGTGTTGGTAGTAGCAAGCTACATGGATTAACACCTGTTGCACCAATAATAAATATAAACACTCAAGATAAACGATTTGTTTCATCATACGAAGTAGTAAACAAGATTGATAGTTCCATAAATCTTGCTGCAATTGATTGGCAGGATTTTGAGAATTTAATTAGGGAAATTTTTGAGAAAGAGTTTTCCAGTAATGGGGGTGAGGTAAAAATAACTCAGGCTAGCAGAGATGGTGGTGTTGATGCTGTGGCTTTTGACCCTGACCCAATAAGGGGTGGAAAAATAGTCATTCAGGCAAAAAGATACACGAATGTTGTGGGAGTGTCTGCGGTGAGAGATTTGTATGGTACAACTATGAATGAAGGCGCTACAAAAGGAATACTTGTTACAACTGCAAATTATGGCTCAGATGCCTATGAGTTTGCAAAAGGCAAGCCACTTACGCTACTTAACGGAAGCAACTTATTGCATCTTCTTGAGAAACATGGGCACAAGGCCAAAATCGATTTGAAGGAGGCGAAAGCTATTTTAATTGCTGAAAAAAACTAGCGAATAGATAAATGACTAAAGGAAAACTTAAATGGGGCATTCTCGGCGCGGCGCGTGTGAACGAACGTTTGCTGCCTGCGATTATTGAAGCGCCGAATTCGCAATTGGTGGCGATTGCCAGTCGTCGTGCAGGTGCGGCGAAGATGACGCTAGACAAGTATGCACCCAATTATGATGGGTATGTTGCTTGTTATGACGATTTAGAAAGTTTGATTGCAGACAAAAATGTAGAGGCGATTTATTGCCCGATGGCGAATGAAGAGCATGCCGAATGGGCAATTAAAGCAATCAACGCAGGCAAGCATGTGCTGATTGAAAAGCCAATGGCGACAAAATTAAGTGATATAGATGCGATTGAAACTGCGGCAAATAAAACCAACGTCAAAGTGATGGAAGGCTTTATGTATCGCTTTCATCCTCAACATCAACATGTGCAAGCGCTTGTGATGAGTGGCGTGATTGGTGATATTTTAAGTGTACGCTCTAGCTTCTCGTTTTTAATGCGCGAGGCGCGTATGTACCGTATTAACCGCAGCATGGCGGATGGCGGTGGCGCGTTGTGGGATATCGGGCCTTATGCCATCCACACTTTGCGCTGGGGCATGGGTTTAAATAATCACACGAGTGATTTGCCATATTTAGAACCATTAAGTTGCATCGCCACGGCTAAACTTAACGAGCACGGCGCAGATATTGTCACCAATGGCATTTTGGATTTTGGCCGTGACGCCAAAGGCCGCGCGCGTTTTGGCCAATTTGATATTAGTTTTGAGCGTAGCCGAAAATCGGAATACGAGTTGATTGGCGATAAAGGTTGGTTGAAATGCCATACCGTTTGGGCGTTTGACAAGGATGTGCCAGTTATCAGTTGGGGCAACGATGCGGGTGAAAGCGGTGAAGAAAAGCTCAATCCTGCCAATCACTTTGTGCTGGAAATTGAGCACTTTAGCGACTGCGTGCTTAATAACAAAACACCACTTTTAAGCTTTAAAGATGCTCGAGGAAATTGTTCCGCGCTGCAAGCCAGTATCCATGCGGTTTATGGAGCATCAAAATGAACATCGAATTAACCTCAGTTCTATAACGATAAATAAAACTTATCGAATAAATTAAAACTATTAAATTTACTTATATTACTTCTTGCTCTATGATGCGCGTACTGTAATAAACAGCGGGTTAAATAAAGGTTGTTTATTAGCTTATCGTTTATTTAAATATCAGTTTTTTTAATCAAAGAAGGAAGTAACAATGATTGTAAATGTACCAAATGTCACTTTTAAAACGCGTGTTCGTGACGAAAGTATTGGTGGTGAAAACCCATTCCGTTGGCAAGACGTAACAACTGCGGACATTTTTAAAGGTAAAAAAGTAGTGATTGTCGCGCTGCCAGGCGCATTCACACCAACTTGTTCAAGCACACACTTGCCAGGTTATGAAGCCAAATTTGCGGAATTTAAAGCTGCAGGTGTAGATGAAATTTACTGCTTAAGCGTAAACGATGCCTTTGTGATGTTCCAATGGGGCAAAAACTTAGGCGTTAAAAATGTGAAAATGTTGCCAGATGGCAACGGTGATTTTACGCGCGGCATGGGCATGTTAGTGCAAAAATACAATTTAGGCTTTGGTGATCGCTCATGGCGCTATTCAATGCTGGTAGATAATGGCGAAGTAAAGCAAATGTTTGTAGAACCAGGTAAAGATGATAACTTTGGTGATGATCCATTTGAAGTATCTGATGCCGATACGATGTTAAATTATTTGAAAAAATAAATTAACCAGTACTAGAAATCGGCGATGTGATGAGCATCGCCTTTTTTGTTTAACCCTTAAAGCTAAAGAGAACTCAATTGTCAGCATATACCCCAACCACTCAATTCGATTATGATTTATTTGTAATAGGCGCAGGCTCTGGCGGCGTGCGCGCAGCGCGCATGGCAGCTGGCTTAGGTGCAAAAGTCGCGATTGCCGAAGACCGTTATTTTGGCGGCACTTGTGTCAATGTGGGTTGCGTACCTAAAAAATTATATGTGTATGCATCACAGTTTTCTGAGAGCTTTGCAGCTGCGGCTGGTTTTGGCTGGAAAGTAGGCGATTCTGCATTTAATTGGGCTAACTTGGTCGCCAGTAAGGATAAGGAAATTGGCCGCTTACAAAATGTGTACGATAAATTGCTGCGTGATAGCCATGTCACAGTGCTAAATGGTCGCGCGACATTAACTGATGCGCATACCGTAAAAGTGGATGACGCTACTTATACGGCAGAGCGTATTTTAGTGGCGACAGGTGGCTGGCCGTTTGTGCCAGATGTTGAAGGCAAAGAGCACATTGTCACCTCAAATGAAATTTTTAACCTACCTACTCTGCCAAAACAAATGGTAATTGTTGGCGGCGGCTACATTGCGGTGGAATTTGCAGGCATTTTGCATGGCTTGGGTGTGGACGTAACGATTTTTGAGCGTGGCGAAAAAGTATTGCGTGGCTTCGACGAAGATATACGTGATTTTTTAGTGGCAGAAATGATTAAAAAAGGCATTAAATTTACGCCCAATACTAGAGTAGATAAAATCAGCTTGGATTGCGAAGGATTAACTGTGCACACCACAAAAGGTGAAACGGTGGCTACTGAGTTGGTCATGTATGCCACAGGTCGTGTGCCCAATAGTAAAAACCTCGGCCTAGAGGCGCTAGGTGTGGCCTTGGATGAAGTAGGTGCAATCAAGGTGAATGACGATTATCAAACCAATGTGCCGTCTATCTATGCATTAGGTGATGTGACAAATCGTGTGAATTTGACGCCGGTGGCAACATCTGAAGGCATGGCCTTGGTGAACAAGCTTTATTCTAGCCATTATAAAGCTGTTGATTATGACAATATTCCGACTGCAGTATTTAGCCAGCCTAGTATTGGCACCGTAGGCTTAACGGAGGCAGAAGCGCGCGAAAAATATCCTGAAGATATTGATATTTATAGAACAGATTTTAAGCCGATGAAAAATACCTTGTCTGGCAGCACTGAGCGCACCTTAATGAAAATGGTCGTGGTGCGCAGCAGCGATAAAGTAGTTGGCATGCATATGGTAGGGCCTGATGCAGGTGAGATTATTCAAGGCTTTGCCGTGGCAATCCGTGCAGGTGCTACAAAGGCGATATTCGATAGTACGATAGGCATTCATCCCACTGCGGCGGAAGAGTTTGTGACGATGCGTAAGCCAGTAAGTTAGGGCTATAATCAAGAAGTGCTTAAATAAGGCAATGTTTGGGTAGTAAGTATAGAGATATAGTACGATTTCTAATTCTTAATAAATTATGAAAAAACTTTATGTACTTTAAGTCAATCCAAATCGAAAACTTTAAATCCTTTTGGAAAAATCAGGAAATAAAGCTAGAAAAAGGCTTCAATCTATTTATTGGTGCCAACAACTCTGGAAAAACTTCAGCATTAGATGCACTTGATCTTGAGAGAGGTACTAATCAGCCGCACCGTTCAATTAATAGCCTTCCAGAATACGGCTCAACCACTTCTGAAACGTCTAAATTTAGAGCTGTAATAGCAACTAATATTCAAGAGCTAGCTAGGATTGTAGGTACTCGGCTATATCTTCCTATCCCGGTCACGAGAAGCTTTAATGGTGAAGCTGAGCAGAAACAATATTTTCAAGAGTTAATTGCAAATCCTCAGTTTGACCTATTAATTGACTACGGTAATGGATCTAGCAATGTTGTTTTTAAATGGACAGATGGCCTTTCACAACCAGCATCAATGCAACGTGGTGAGGCAATTTATTCGATAGATGCCAGCTTTAATGAAGTTAATCTACCAATATTTAATGGCTTAAATAATTATTCAGCGGGTCAAAATATAGGTGGTTATTTTGAAAAATATATTCCTTATGTTTATAGGTTTTCAGCACAGCGACAGCCAGCAGGTATTTCGGCAGCATATAATGATGCAAGGCTTGATCGAGTAGCATCTAATCTGCCATTTTGTATTAATCATCTGCAGTCAAATGATGCAGAAGGACATAAGCGGCTTTGTGAGTTGGTCAACCGTGTTTTTCCGAATGTGCAATGGGTGCAAGCTCCCCCTATTAACAACACCCAATTTGAGGTGCACTGTTTACCACTGCTACCAATAAGCAGACGTGAAGATCTTGCCGTTCCACTTAATCGTATGGGTTCAGGTATTGGGAACGTAATTGCAATGCTTTATGTGGTTTTAACTGCTCGTCACCCACAAGTGATTGCGATTGACGAACCAAATTCATTTTTGCACCCTCGTGCATTGCGAGAATTGCTGCAAATTCTCGCAATCGAAGCTACGCAACATCAAATCATACTTACTGCACACTCCGCCGACGTTCTAACTGCAATTAAGCCAAGTTTAATCACAATGTTTGATTTTGACGGTGCAACTACATCAGTTAAACAAGTGAATGCACAAGATATATCTTTGCTACGTACAGATTTATCAGACCTTGGCATACATATGACTGATTTGCATGGCCGTGACCGTGTACTTTGGGTAGAAGGGCAAACTGAAGAAATTGTAATGCCTGAACTGTTAAGAGTTTTTTGTCCTGAGATTGCTGCTGGCACAGCTGTTTTGCGTGTTGAACATACGGGTACTTTTGAGAAAAAAGGAGTTGACCCGATAGAAGTTTCTAAACTATATACTCGCCTTTCAGGCTCATCTGCGCTTGTTCCGCCAATGGTGGCAATACTTCTAGACAGAGAACTTCATACTAAAGCGGAATGTGTAAAACTTGAGAAAAAAAGTAATCTTAAGTTTTTAGAACGCAGAATGTTGGAAAATTACGTACTAATTCCAGACGCAATTGCCGCTGTACTTAATGCACTTGGTGAAGCTGTAACAACAGAAAAAGTTATTGAGCTTCTTACAAAATTAAAAGTAACGGATGATTCGGATCTTACTAAGATTGACGGAGCTAAAGTTTTAAAACAAATTTTTGCTGAATTAACAGATGCTCGCCATGAATTTAAGAAAACTCGAGATGTACCAGAACTAATTTCTTATCTTCTCGTAAATCAGGCTGACAAACTTAGTGAGTTAGGCGCGTACCTAAAAAAACTCTTTAAGAGTAAAGATAAGCAAAACCATTAAAAATAGATGCTCCGCAAGCCAATACCCATAAGGCTTGCAGAGCATCTATTTTAGTGCGACTGCTTAATGCAACCTTTAGTAAACTAACTTTGCATTAAAGTTTACTGGTTTAAACATATTGCGGTCGTTATTGAGTTACGACAATGTCGTTTTTAACTGCGGTAACACCTTTGGTGCTTTTAGCAATGTGTACTGCTTTGTCAGCTTCCGCTTGTGATTTTGCTGTACCAGATAATTGCACTAGACCTTTACTATCTGTTTCAACTTTAATATCAGTTGCGCTAACTTCTTTGTCTTTAGCAAACTCTGCTTTTACTTTAGCAGTAATCACGGTATCAGTTAATTTAGTTGATACAGGGTCGCTATCTGCTGCAAACACAGCCATAGGCATTACTAAAGCACCAATAACTAAAAGACTTTTAAGATTCGTTTTCATGATAATTCCTTTTCTGTAGTTGAAAGTAAATGTGCATAAAACACATGAACCCATTTTAGAGGGATGAAAAAATCATTGAATGAGGCAATCTCTGAAATTGCTGTAAGAATTTACTGACCATCTTAATTTTAACTGCAGAAAATCAATATTCTTGAGCGCAATATCTACCTAAGCACTTGCCGAAATAGGCTATCTAAGTAATAATTTAACCTTTGCTGAAAAGCGGTTTAATGACTGGCTTTTTAAGAATTCAATCTAGGTTACATACAATTTATGCTTAGCGATTTTATACAAGACTAAAATTGTGACCACCACAAATTTTTATCATTTGGGAGAACAACATGGCAACGCGTAATGATTTAGCCAACGCCATCCGTGCACTATCGATGGATGCAGTACAAAAAGCAAACTCAGGCCACCCAGGTGCGCCGATGGGCATGGCAGAAATTGCTGAAGAGCTTTGGAACCACCACCTAAGCCACAACCCGAACAACCCCAAATGGGCTAACCGTGATCGCTTTGTGCTTTCTAACGGCCACGGCTCAATGCTGATATACTCATTGTTGCACCTGACTGGCTACGATTTGGCCATGGAACAAATTCAATCGTTCCGTCAATTGCATTCACAATGTGCTGGCCATCCAGAGTACGGCTATGCAGCAGGTGTTGAAACAACGACTGGCCCATTAGGCCAAGGTATTGCCAATGGCGTGGGTTTTGCCATGGCTGAAAAATTATTGGCCAACCAGTTCAATAAACCAGGCCATGAAATCGTCGATCACAGCACTTATGTATTTTTAGGTGACGGTTGCATGATGGAAGGTGTTTCACACGAAGCGTGTGCACTTGCTGGTACTTGGGGTTTGGGCAAGTTAACAGCATTCTGGGATGACAACGGTATTTCTATCGACGGCCATATTGAAGGCTGGTACACAGACGATACAGCAAAACGTTTTGAATCATACGGCTGGCACGTACAGTCAGTGGATGGTCACGATGTAGTCGCGATTGGCAAAGCCATAGCAGCAGCCAAGAAAGTAACGGATAAACCTTCACTCATCTGCTGTAAAACCATTATTGGTAAAGGCTCACCTAACAAATCAGGCAGCCATGATTGCCACGGTTCTGCATTAGGCGACGCTGAAGTTGCTGCAACGCGTGAAGCCATCGGTTGGCCACATGCACCATTTGTGATTCCGGCTGATGTTTATGCTGGTTGGGATGCTAAAGCTAAGGGTGCGGCAGCAGAAGCCGCTTGGAATGATAAATTTGCAGCTTACGCAAACGCATTCCCAGCAGAAGCAGCAGAATTTAAACGCCGTATGGCAGGCGATTTGCCAGCTGATTGGAAAGCAGAAACCGATAAAATTATCGCAGCAACAAATGATAAGGCTGAAGGTAATGCGTCTCGCAAAGCCTCACAAAACGCAATTACTGCATTAGCGCCGTTGCTGCCAGAATTCTTAGGCGGTTCAGCTGACTTGACAGGGTCTAACTTGACTTCAACCGGCAGCTTCGTGCACGTTGATGCGAAAAAACCAGGTAACTACATCTCTTATGGCGTACGTGAATTTGGTATGGCGGCTATCATGAACGGTGTGGCATTGCACGGTGGCTTGCTACCATTTGGCGGCACATTCCATATGTTCACTGATTACATGAAAAGCGGCATGCGTATGTCTGCTTTAATGCATCAACGCGTGATTTATGTATTGACGCATGACTCTATCGGCCAAGGCGAAGATGGTCCAACCCATCAACCAGTCGAAAATACTTCTGGTATACGTTACATTCCACGTATGGATGTATGGCGTCCAGGTAGTGCAACAGAAACAACCGTGGCTTGGGTTGCGGCGGTAGAGCGTCATGAAGGCCCAACAAGTTTAGTGCTTTCACGCCAAAACTTGGCAGGCATTAAACATAATGCAAGTGACTTTGCAGGCATTCGCAAAGGTGGCTATGTGTTTTCTGATTGTGCAGGCAAGGCTGACTTGATTTTTATTGCTAACGGTTCAGAGTTGGATTTAGCGGTAAAAGCAGCTGCAGAACTAACTGCTGCTGGCAAAAAAATCCGTGTGGTTTCAATGCCAAGCACCAACGTATTCGATCGCCAAGACCAAGCGTATAAAGACAGTGTATTAACTGCTGGTGTTAAACGTGTGGCGATTGAGGCGGCACACCCAGATTTCTGGCGCAAATATGTAGGTTTAGAAGGCGCTGTTGTAGGGATTGACACCTTTGGTGAATCTGCTCCAGGCGGTGCGTTGATGAAGCACTTTGGCTTTACCGTAGAGAATGTAGTCGCTGTTGCTAAATCTGTAATGTAGTTAGTGCATTAATAGATAGTATTACCCAAAAGAGCCTCAGCATGAGGCTCTTTTTTTTGCTAAAATACCATTACAAAAATAATGGTTAATACTTGAGGGATAAGCATGGCAATTAAGGTTGGCATTAACGGCTTCGGTCGTATCGGTCGCATGGTGTTGCGCGCAGCGGTGCAAGAAGCTGAATTTAATAATAGAGCCAAGTCAAACAGTATTGAGATTGTGGCAATTAACAGCTCATACGATATTGATTACATCATCTACATGCTGAAGTATGATTCTGTGCATGGGCGTTTTAATGCTGATATATCTACAGACGATGGCCATTTGCTGGTCAATGGCAAAAAAATTCACCTGACTGCCGACCGCGACCCCGCCAATATTAACTGGGCCACAAGTGGTACTGAAATCGTGGTGGAATCGACAGGTGCTTTTCTCACACAACATAACTGCCAGCCACATATTAATGGCGGTGCAAAAAAAGTGGTGCAGTCTGCCCCCGGCAAAGACGACACGCCAATGTTTGTGTATGGCGTGAATCATCAAGAATATAAAGGTGAGGCCATTATTTCGGCAGCATCATGCACGACTAATGCACTGGCGCCATTAGCCAAAGTGCTAAATGATAGCTTTGGTATTAAGCGTGGCTTAATGACCACTGTGCATGCCGTTACAGCATCGCAATTGACAGTAGACGGTACTTCTAAGAAAGATTGGCGCGGCGGACGTAGCGTGTTTGAGAACATCATCCCCTCTAGCACAGGTGCGGCTAAAGCAGTTGGTAAAATCATTCCATCACTCAACAAAAAACTCACTGGTATGGCGCTGCGTGTGCCCAGTGCTGATGTTTCGGTGGTCGATTTAACCGTAGAGCTAAACAAAGAAACTGATTATGCCGCGATATGCGATGCCATGAAGTCAGCCTCGCAAGGCGCATTAAAGGGTGTGCTGGCCTATACTGATGATAAGGTGGTTTCTACCGACTTTAGAGGTGACCCTGCCGCAGGCGTGTTTGATGCTGGTGCAGGCATCATGCTAGATAGCACCTTTGTGAAAGTAGTGGGCTGGTATGACAATGAATATGGATATACTTGTAATCTTCTCCGTCTAGTGCAGCATATATCGCCAGCATAATCGTAAGTCAGAGCGTGGTACGTAATGAAGATGTAATCCCTGGTATGTTTTATCAGCGCAATAAAGTCTAGGAAAATAAAATGCAGTTTATCAAAATGACAGATTTAGATTTAGCGGGTAAACGTGTGTTTATTCGTTCTGACCTTAATGTACCTGTCGCCGATGGAAAAGTGACTTCTGATGCACGCATTACAGCCAGCATGGCGACCATTGAGTTTGCGCTAAAAGCTGGTGCAAAGGTGATGGTGACTTCACATTTAGGCCGCCCAGAAGAAGGCGTGTATTCAGAAGAAAATTCGTTACAACCCGTGGCGGATGTGATGTCAGCTAAACTTGGAAAAACAGTGCGCCTAGTAAAAAACTGGCTAAGTGATGCGGCACCTGCAGGCAGTATGACCATACAAAATGGCGAACTGATTTTGCTAGAAAACTGCCGTTTTAATGTCGGTGAAAAGAAAAATAATGATGAACTGGCTAAAAAATATGCCGCGCTTTGTGATATTTTTGTAATGGACGCCTTTGGCACCGCGCATCGTGCCGAAGCGAGCACGCACGGCATTGCCAAATATGCACCAGTGGCATGTGCGGGTATTCTACTCGCTGAAGAATTAGAAGCGCTAACCAAAGCATTACTCAATCCAAAACGTCCTATGGTGGCGGTGGTGGGCGGCAGTAAGGTATCTACCAAATTAAGCGTGTTAGAAAGTTTGTCAGAAAAAGTGGATCAGCTGGTAGTAGGCGGCGGCATCGCCAATACATTCTTAAAAGCGGCAGGCCATGAGGTAGGTAAATCGCTATATGAACAAGATTTGGTGCCCACTGCAAAAATGCTCATGGAAAAAATGGCCAAACGAAATGCCAGCATTCC
Organism: Pseudomonadota bacterium; assembly: GCA_020053735.1. Classification (GTDB taxonomy): domain Bacteria; phylum Pseudomonadota; class Gammaproteobacteria; order Burkholderiales; family Methylophilaceae; genus Methylotenera_A. The sequence continues at coordinate 251,958 of JAGVMP010000011.1, read as the reverse complement.
AATTGCGGTGGATGTGGTATGTGCAAAACAGTTTGCTGCAGATGCCCACGCCACCAGTAAAAAAGCGGCTTCGGTGGCAGCAGATGATATGATTTTTGATATTGGCCCAGAGTCTGCAGCAGAGTTGGTGAAGGTGTTGAATAATGCTGGCACCATAGTATGGAATGGCCCTGTGGGTGTGTTTGAGTTTGACCAATTTGGTGAAGGCACCAAAACCCTCGCACATGCCATTGCTGATAGTGAAGCGTTTACTTTGGCAGGCGGTGGCGACACCATTGCTGCGATTCAAAAGTATGGTATTGAAAGTAAAATTAATTATATCTCTACCGCCGGTGGTGCGTTTTTAGAATTTTTAGAGGGCAAAACCTTGCCCGCCGTTGAGATATTAGAGATGCGTGCCAAATCCTCATGACAACACCTTTATTAGAAACCCACATTAAAAGCCTTAAGCGCATACACCAAGGCAAAGTGCGCGATATTTATGCGATTGACGATGCGACGATGCTGCTAGTGAGCACAGATAGGCTTTCAGCTTTTGATGTGATTTTACCCACCGGTATTGCCAATAAGGGTGCCATGCTGACCCAAATGGCTAACTTTTGGTTTGAAAAGCTCAAGCATGTTGTGCCCAATCACCTCACTGGCATTGCTCCAGAAAGTGTGGTGGCAGAAGATGAGCAAGCGCAGGTGGCAGGGCGCGCAGTCGTGGTGAAAAAACTAAATGCCCTACCGATTGAAGCGATTGTACGTGGCTATTTGGTCGGCAGTTGCTGGAAAGAGTACAAACAAACTGGCACCGTATGTGGTATTAAATTGCCCACAGGTTTGCAACAAGCAGCAAAACTACCAACACCCTTGTTTACGCCATCTTCCAAAGCTACCGTAGGTGAGCATGACGAAAATATTAGCATTGCGCAAGTGGAAGCCTTAATCGGCAAAGACATGGCAGCGCAAGTGGCTAAAGTAGCCATTCAACTTTACACAGAAGCCGCTGAATATGCGCTAACCAAAGGCATTATTATTGCCGATACCAAATTTGAGTTTGGGTTAGATAGCTATGGCACGCTACATGTGATGGATGAGGTGCTGACACCAGACTCATCGCGCTTTTGGCCAGCTGACACTTACCAAATTGGCAGCAATCCACCTAGTTACGATAAGCAGTATGTTCGCGATTGGTTAGAATCTATCCATTGGAACAAGGCACCACCAGCGCCCGCCCTGCCAGATGATGTGGCACAGCGCACATCAGAAAAGTACATGGAGGCCTATGAAAGGCTGACTGGGCATCAATTAGGAAAAAGTCTACTTACATGAAACTAAGTCGCAAATGAAACTGGGTAATAAACTAAAGCAAATAGCAGATCAACTAAAAGCTGAGTTTAAGTTTTATCAGCGCCTACAAAAACATCCACAAACGCCAAAATTTGCCAAAGCTTTGCTATGGCTAGCCGTGGGCTATGTGTTAATGCCATTCGATTTGATTCCAGATTTTTTACCTATCATTGGTCAACTTGATGAGTTAGTGGTGATTCCATTATTGCTATACTTTGCCCTTAAACTCACGCCGCCAGAGATTATTTTGGAATGTAAGAGAGAGCCGCAATGATGGACTATTTGCTACAAACGTGGCAAATGATTATGAATTTTGATGCACATTTGCCGCAGCTAGTGGCTATGCATGCCAATTTGGTGTATGCGATTTTATTCGTAGTGATTTATTTGCAAATTGGCGTGTTGCCATTTTTCTTTTTGCCTGCAAATCCATTTTTGTTTGTCTGCGGCGCTGTGTGGGCGGCGTCTGCGCTCAATATTTACTGGTTACTTGTAGTGTTAATTATTGCTGCCATTTTAGGAAGCTTGAGTGGCTATTGGCTAGGAAAATCAATTGGCCAAGCATTTTTTGTGGACTATTTGAAATGGCCCAACCAAGCAGCGTTAGACAAAACGCGGGTGTTTTACGATAAACACGGCCAACAAGGTTTTTTGTTTTGCTTGTTCTTACCAGTCATTCGCACGGTAGCGCCATTTTTGGCAGGCATGACTAATATGCATTTCATCAAGTTTGTCCGTTCCGCCTCATTAGGTGCCATCATTTGGGTGCTGGTGTGTGTGCTGGCAGGTTATTTTTTTGGCAATATAGCCATCATTAAAAATCACTTAGGCTTGGTAACTTTAATGGGGTTGGGGTTAGTGATTATTGTGGTCACATTAAAAACACTGTTTAGCAAACTGCGAAAATCGCACTGATTTATGTACTTTAAGTAAACGTAATCTTTTAAGTAAATCATTACATTTGCAACAATCTAGCAACAAACATATAACAGTCTTGGCTTATAATCTCGACTTTTCAAACACTGGGCAATATTTATTATGTCACTCAATTTAGTGCCATCAGGCAAAAATCTTCCACACGACTTTAACGTGATTATCGAAATTCCCATGCAGGGCGACCCCGTAAAATACGAAGTGGATAAAGAAAGCGGTGCCATTTTTGTTGATCGCTTCATGGGTACATCCATGCAATACCCATGTAATTATGGCTATATTCCGCATACGTTGGCCGATGATGGTGACCCTGTAGATGTGTTGGTAATCACGCCGGTGCCTTTGTTGCCAGGTGTTGTCGTGCGTTGTCGTGCACTGGGTATGTTGCAGATGACAGATGAAGCAGGTGGTGATGCAAAATTGCTGGCGGTGCCAGTAGAAAAAGTGTGTGGTTTGTATGCCTACCAAAAAACTTATAAAGATGTATCACCTTGGCGCCTAGAAATGATTTCACACTTTTTTGAACACTATAAAGATTTAGATAAAGGCAAGTGGGTTAAAATTGAAGGCTGGGTGGACATTGATGTAGCCCACAAGGAAATTATGGATGGCGTAGCGCGATATAACGATGCAGAAGTGAAACCCGCGTTTTAAAGCCTGTTTCAGCCTTAAATCACTACCGAGAGAAAAATGATGCTCTGCAAGCCTTATAGATATTGGCTTTCAGAGGTATTAGATTGATTATATACAAATCGTGCATCATTAATCACAATAAAAAGCAGCTTTAGGCTGCTTTTTTTACGCCTTAGGATTTGCACTCAAACATCTCAACAATAAATAAGATTGCACATTATTCGTGCGTTTATAAAAGCATATTTTTTAATTTCTTATAACTAATTGTTTAAATTGATATTAATTAATAAAAAATGGCCGCATGCTAGGGTTAATGCATGGTGCAATTGTTGCTTATATTGATAGTAACTAGATATGACAGCCCTATAAAACAACCATGAGTGATACACAACCTTCATTGGCATTAAATACACAAAACAATGGCTTAAAAAATAATATTCGTTATTTAGGCAGAGTGCTGGGTGAAACCATTTTGGCTAAAGATGGCCAAGCCACTTATGAATTAATTGAAAATATTCGTCAGGTAGCCGTTAAGTTTCATCGCGAAAATGATCAAAAAGCCACATTAGCGCTAGAAAAACTACTTAAGAATTTATCGCCGCAACAAACTATTTCGGTAGTGCGTGCATTTAGTTATTTTAAACATTTGGTGAATATTGCAGAAGACTTATTTGCCCGTCAGCAAACTCGTTTAAATGAAGACCAATTAGCACCTGGTATGCTTGCGTATTCAGTCAATGAAATTGTGCGCCAAGCATTACCATTGTCCACGGTAGAAGCATTTTTTAAAGATGCGTTAGTCTCTCCCGTATTAACTGCGCACCCGACGGAGGTGCAGCGCAAAAGCATTTTAGATATTGAGCATAAACTCTCTTTTTTATTGGCAGAGCGTGCCAATCTAATCTCAAAACGAGAGTTAGAGCAAAATGATTTGCTGATACAAGGCGCAATTTGTTCACTGTGGCAAACGCGAATTGTGCGTTATTCAAAACTCACCGTGGTGAATGAAATTGAGAATGCACTTAGTTATTACGAGGCCACATTTTTAAATGTGATTCCAGAGATTCTGCAAGAGTTAGAGCGTGATTTAAATAAACAGTACGCAGCTGAGCTAGAAAAACCATTTCAATTGCCCAGTTTTTTGCATATGGGCAGTTGGATAGGGGGTGATCGCGATGGCAACCCGTTTGTAAACGGTGCAACATTAACCCAAGCGGTTGATATGCAAAGTGCCACCGCGTTTAAGTTTTACATCAAGCAGTTGGATGTACTGCGCCGTGAACTTTCAATCTCTACCCGTTTGGTAAATGTAAGTCCAGCCGTATTAGCATTAGCTAATTTGTCGCTAGATCAGTCACCACATCGGTTGGATGAGCCTTACCGGTTAGCACTAAATGGTATTTACGATAGATTAATTGCTACTGCTAAGCAACTATTGCCGCAGCTAGAGCTGCGCGATTCTGGCAATTTACCAATGCCTTACACTAGTGCAGATGAGCTACTGGCGCAGTTAAATGTGTTGGTGGATTCTCTGAAGGAATTTGGTGGCGAGGCGCTGATTTATACGCGCTTGGGCAAGCTGACCAAAGCCATTGAAACGTTTGGCTTCCACTTGGCCACAGTCGATATTCGTCAATCATCCGATATGCATGAGGCCGTGATTAAAGAGCTTTTTAATAAAGCAGGTTATGATTTTGAGTACGATGAGCTTACTGAAGAAGAAAAAATTCAGACTCTACTAGATGAATTAAAGCAGCCACGTCTTTTATTCTCGCCATATCAACAATACTCTGAATTTGTACACAGTGAGATTGATGTGCTGAATAAAGCGCGCGAAATTAAGAAAAAATTTGGTAGCCGCACAGTGAAGCAATATATTATTTCGCACACTGAAACACTCTCTGACTTATTAGAAGTGGCGTTGTTACAAAAAGAAACAGGTTTACTGAAAGGCGTTTGGGGCTCACAAAAAATTCAGCTTGCGCTAAATATCGTGCCCTTATTCGAAACAATTGCCGATTTGCGCAACGCCCCTATGATTATGGGTCAATGGTTAAGTCTGCTAGGTATTCGCTACGTGTTACGTAATCAAGGTAACGAGCAAGAAATCATGCTGGGTTATTCAGATAGCAACAAAGATGGCGGCTTTCTAACTTCTAATTGGGAGCTGTATAAAGCTGAGGTATCGTTGGTTGAGCTATTTAATCAAGCTAAAATTAAGTTACGATTATTTCATGGGCGTGGCGGCACGGTTGGCCGTGGTGGTGGACCAACCTATCAAGCTATCATGGCGCAACCTAATGGCACGGTAGACGGACAAATCCGCTTAACAGAGCAAGGCGAAATTATCGCGAATAAATATGCCGACCCTAAGGTAGGGCGGCAACATTTAGAAACGCTGATTGCCGCCACCATTGATGCCACACTATTGCCAGAAACGACATTGAGCATATCAAAAAGGCGTGCCTTTGAGGCGGTGATGGAAGATTTATCCACCACAGCAATGACCAGTTATCGCAGTTTAGTTTACGAAACACCAGGGTTTGCGGACTATTTCTTTAGTGCAACACCCATTTCTGAAATTGCTGAACTCAATATCGGTAGCAGGCCTGCCGCTAGAAAATCTACGCGTCTTATTGAAGATTTACGTGCGATTCCATGGGGCTTTTCATGGGGACAGTGTCGATTGTTGCTACCAGGCTGGTATGGTTTGGGAAGCGCAATTCATCATTATTTGTATGCGGATGAAAGCCTCTACGAAAGCCGACTCAAAACTCTGCAAGAGATGCTAGCTTTTTGGCCATTGTTTAAAACCTTAATCGCTAACGTCGATATGGTGTTAGCAAAAACAGATTTAGTGGTGGCGCGGAATTACGCGCATTTAGTGACAGATAAGCAGCTAAGAGAAACCATTTTTAGTCGTATTGAGACAGAGTATGCGCTGACGACTCAGACCTTAAATTTGCTGCAGGGCTGTAGTGAGCGCTTAACTAGCAACCCAACGCTTGCATATTCTATTCGTAATCGCCTACCGTATTTAGATCCCCTGAATCATTTGCAAGTTGAGCTGATTAAACGCTATCGTGGTGGCGAAACAGATGAAAAACTGAAGCTGGCGATACAGCTAACTATTAATGGGATAGCTGCTGGTTTAAGGAATACAGGTTAACGCGCGAATTTATTTTTAACAGAATGTAGTGGTTAAAAAAGGCGACCCAGCGTTTTAATTCTGGGTCGCCTTTTTATTAAAGTATTAAACTAGTGCAATAGCGGAACAATCAGCAAAGCCACGATATTGATGATTTTAATCAGTGGGTTCACCGCTGGACCAGCGGTATCTTTGTATGGGTCACCCACGGTGTCACCAGTCACAGCCGCTTTATGTGCGTCTGAACCTTTACCGCCGTGGTTGCCATCTTCAATGTATTTCTTGGCATTATCCCAAGCACCACCACCTGTACACATTGAAATGGCTACAAATAAACCTGTGACAATCGTCCCCATCAGTAAGCCACCAAGTGCAACAGGGCCCAATAACAAGCCTACTGCAATAGGTACGGCTACTGGTAATAGTGATGGAATCATCATTTCTTTAATGGCTGCTGTGGTCAGCATATCAACTGCTTTGCCGTATTCTGGTTTGGCAGTACCTTCCATAATGCCTTTAATGTCTCGGAACTGACGACGCACTTCTTCAACCACTGCACCCGCTGCACGACCCACTGCTTCCATTGCCATCGCAGCAAACAAGAATGGAATCAAACCACCAATAAACAAACCAATAATCACCATCGGATCGCTTAAATCGAACTTAGCTACAATACCAGCACCTTCTAATTTGTGCGTGTAATCAGCAAATAAAACTAACGCAGCCAAGCCAGCAGAGCCAATGGCATAGCCTTTGGTCACCGCTTTCGTGGTGTTGCCAACTGCGTCCAATGGGTCAGTGACATCGCGCACGCTGCTTGGCAATTCAGCCATTTCTGCAATGCCGCCAGCGTTATCGGTAATCGGGCCATAAGCATCTAAAGCCACCACAATGCCTGCCATACTGAGCATCGAAGTCGCTGCAATAGCAATCCCATATAAACCACCCAAATGGTATGAAGTCCAAATAGCCAAGCATACTGAAAGTACTGGCCAGGCGGTTGATTTCATTGAAATGCCAATCCCTGCAATGATGTTGGTTGCGTGGCCCGTAGTAGAGGCTTGTGCCACATGTTGAACAGGTGCGTATTGTGTGCCAGTGTAATACTCAGTAATCCACACGAGGGCAGCAGTTAACACCAAGCCTACAGCACAGGCACCAAATAATTGGTTGGCAGAAATCGCCAAATCGCCAGCCATTAAGCCTTCTGGGAACATTTTCATGGTGACAAAGTAGAATGCGATCAGTGATAGCACACCTGCAACTGCCAAGCCTTTGTACAAAGCGGGCATCACGTTTTTCATGCCTGGAGAGGCTTTAACAAAGAAACAGCCAATGATAGAAGCAACGATAGAAACCGCTCCCAGCATGAGTGGGTAAATAACACCATTTGCGCCAGCGTTTGTAATCAACAAGCCACCAAGCACCATGGTGGCAATTAAAGTAACCGCATAGGTTTCAAATAAGTCAGCCGCCATACCTGCGCAGTCACCTACGTTATCACCTACGTTGTCGGCAATCACTGCAGGGTTACGCGGGTCATCTTCTGGAATCCCAGCTTCTACTTTACCTACCAAGTCTGCGCCAACGTCGGCACCTTTGGTAAAAATGCCGCCGCCTAAACGCGCAAAGATAGAAATAAGAGATGAGCCAAATGCTAAACCAATGAGTGGGTCAAGGTTGGTGGCGTTTTCTGCGCCTAAAAACCAGTAAAAGCCAGCCACGCCAAGTAAGCCTAAGCCCACTACCAACATGCCTGTTACCGCGCCGCCTTTAAAAGCCACATCAAATGCAGGCGCAATGCCGTTAGTGGCGGCCTGCGCAGTACGCACGTTGGCTTTCACTGAGACATTCATGCCAATAAAACCGCAAGCACCAGATAATACAGCGCCGACTACAAAACCGATCGCAGTGGTTGTGCCTAAAAAGTAAGCGACTAAGATTGCTAACACCACGCCCACAATGGCAATGGTTTTATATTGACGTGCTAAATAAGCTGCCGCACCTTGTTGAATTGCGCCGGCAATTTCTTGCATGCGCGCATTTCCAGCTGGCAAATTGGTAATCCATTTACTCATTACTACGCCATAAAGCACTGCTAGTACTGCGGCAGCAATGGCAATCATTAGTGCTACTGACATGACTTCTCCCTATCTATATTATTTATAAATCTGAAACCAAAGCGAAGTGAAAAACGACATAAAATGATGTTAAAAAATTGTAAGTTTTTGTAACAAGCAAGCGCATTATGGCACTAATAATGTGTTGTCACAACCACTTAGCTTGTTACATTTTTGCCATGGAAACAAGCAAAAATATGCTGCTAATATTAGCCAGCAATGATTAAATATTCCAATTTTTTTAAAGGGAGATGGCGTAGCAAAACTGCACAGTAAGCTAGTTAACTACAAGCCAGTTGAATCTAGCTAAAAATCTGACGCTATTTTGTTTTGCTGGCAAGCAGTTTTAATTTCGTCGCCAGTGGCGATTGGCCCTTGTTTTTAACCAACAAGTTTTGTGCGAATATTGTAAGGCTGTTGGCTGCATTGCTTGATAGTGTGCGTGGCGTTTTAATAATGGTTTTTGGGTGAGATTTCACTTGCACTTTCACCACAATTGCAGTAACTTTACATTCCTTAAATTTCGGGTTGTTTTTTTGCAAATTTTCCAATTGCGTCAATAAGCTAGCGTGGGTTAGCTTGATTTTATTGGCTACAATTGCACTATCTGCGTAAACTGTGAGTACCTTATTATTGAGGCTGCTAACATTGCTGGCTTCCGCTAATATCTTAGGTGCAGCTGCTTGCCAAAGTTGTTGCAAGTATTGATGTGCTTGCACGTTTTTTGCCAGCGCCTCTAATTGGTGATTGGCTGCAAATAAAGTATTAATTTTACGCATGACTTATTGTATATAAGGCTGTTGTATATAAATAGTAAATTAAAAATTATGAATATTATTCTATGAATATAATTTTGGTGTCTAACAAAATGGCAAAAGCCAAAAGCCTGTCTGTGATGCAGGCAGGTATGCTACTGGCCGCTTTGGTTCTGGTGCCGGTGTTGTTAACGCTACTATTTATTACACCACAAAACATTATTAAAGAGCAGGGCGTAAAAGCCTTACTGCCGCCGCATTTAAAAAGCTCCATTATTTCATCGCAAGTGCATTTAGATGCTTATGCTAAAGCGTTAGGCGAGTTACAAGCGCGTATGATGCGTCTTGACGCGCAAAGCGAGCGCTTGGCTAAAATTGCCGGTGAGAAAGATAAGGCATCTGGCAAAAAGTCGAATCAAAAAACTGATAGTTTGCTGCCGGTTAATCGAGGCGGGCCTTTGGTGAATGCGCATCCGATGACCGAGCCAGATTTGCAAGCGGCCATTCTAGAGCTGACAAAAGCAGTGGATGCACGTGATGAATCGCTTAGCAGCATTGAGGCAAAAATTTTGCAGCAAAGTGTGCTTAAAGATATGCTGCCCAATAGCAACCCCATTAGTGCCGCCTACAATTCATCTAGTTATGGCTGGCGTATCGATCCTTTTAATGGCAACAAAGCATTTCACGAAGGCTTAGATTTTACTGCCAATACAGGCACACCTATACGCGCCGCGGCAGATGGCATAGTGTCAGCTGCTGAACAAAGTGGTGCTTATGGTAAACTAGTGAAAATTGAGCATGGCGCAGGGTTAGAGACACGTTATGCGCATACTTCAAAAATATTAGTGAAGGTGGGCGAGCGTGTAACTAAAGGTCAAATCGTAGCAGAGGTGGGTAGTACGGGCCGCTCTACAGGGCCGCATTTGCACTACGAAATCCGTTTAAATGGCGCTGCTTTAGATCCACGTAAATATTTGAAAAGATAGTGACTTTTTAATAGCAACCCATCTAACCGTAGCAAAGCGGTCTTGAATTTGGTATTTCAATCCCCAGCTATACTTGAGTTAAAAACATAAGTTAAAAAACACAGAGCTTAGTTAAAATACAGTGCTTAAATCCATATAAAGTAGTTTTTATTCAATCTAATTAGAGGTTTCCGAGGTTTCGGAAAATCGGTGTCTTGTCATGTTATCCACGTTGTTCAGAAAATTTTTAGGTAGTCGTAATGACAGGCTAGTCAAGCAGTATGGTCAAAAAGTAAAAGAAATTAATGCGCTAGAGCCTGCCATGCAAGCCTTATCTGATGAGGCATTGCGTGCTAAAACAGAAGAGTTTAAACAGCGTTTTACTGCTGGAGAAAGTTTAGAAAAGCTATTGCCAGAGGCGTTTGCAGTGGTGCGTGAAGGTAGCGTGCGTGCACTGGGTATGCGCCACTTTGATGTGCAGCTGATTGGTGGCATGGTGATTAATGGCGGAAAAATTGCCGAGATGGGCACTGGCGAAGGTAAAACTCTAGTGGCTACTTTGCCGTTATATTTAAATGCGCTGACTGGCCAAGGTGCGCATCTGGTGACGGTAAATGACTACTTAGCCAAACGTGATGCTGAATGGATGGGCAAGTTATACAACTTCTTAGGTTTAAGTGTGGGTATTAATTTGTCGCAGATGCAGCATGATGCCAAACAGTTGGCCTATGCGGCAGATATTACTTACGGTACCAATAATGAGTTTGGTTTTGATTATTTGCGCGACAATATGGTGTTTACCGCCGAGGAGCGTGTACAGCGCAAACTTACTTTCGCACTGGTAGATGAAGTTGACTCGATTTTAATTGATGAGGCACGTACGCCGCTGATTATTTCTGGCCAAGCCGAACATAGCATTGATTTATACAACCAAATTAACGCAGTCGCCTTGCAATTAAGCGCCCAAAAAGAAGAAACAGGCGAAGGCGATTTTTGGGTGGATGAAAAGGCGCAAACGGTGACCATGAGTGAAACCGGCCACGAGCGCGCTGAAGAAATTCTAGCTAGCTCTGGCTTGTTACCTGAAGGTTCTAGCTTGTATGACCCAGCCAACATTACCTTGGTGCATCATTTATATGCGTCACTGCGCGCACAAAATCTATTTAAGAAAGACCAGCACTATGTGATTGATAACGGCGATATTGTGATTGTGGATGAATTCTCTGGTCGCAAAATGCCGGGCCGCCGCTGGTCTGATGGCTTGCACCAAGCCGTAGAAGCTAAAGAGGGTGTGGCGATTCAAAAAGAGAATCAAACGCTGGCCTCGATTACTTTCCAAAATTACTTCCGCATGTATCAAACACTCAGCGGTATGACCGGTACGGCTGATACCGAAGCTTATGAATTTAACCAAATTTACGGTTTAGAGACAGTGGTGATTCCGACGCATCGTCCAAAAATTCGTAAAGACGCCATGGATAAGGTGTATCGCACCTCAGCCGAAAAATATAACGCGGTGATTGAAGATATTAAACAATGCCAAGCTATTGGTCAGCCAGTATTGGTGGGCACGACTTCGATTGAAAACTCTGAAATCATTTCAAGTTTTCTCAACAAGGCCAACTTAAAACATGAAGTTTTAAATGCCAAACAACATGAGCGCGAAGCGCATATTATTGCAGAGGCAGGCCAACCGGGTGCGATTACCATTGCTACTAACATGGCAGGCCGTGGTACTGATATTGTATTAGGTGGCAATGTAGAGGCCAGTCTCCATGCGGTTCGTGGCGATGCTGGTTTAAGTGATGCAGAAAAAGAGGCCAAAACAGTACAAATAAAAGCGGATTGGCAAAAACGCCACGATGCCGTGCTGACCGCAGGTGGCTTGCACATTATCGGCACCGAGCGGCATGAGTCACGTCGGGTCGATAACCAATTGCGTGGCCGTTCTGGCCGCCAAGGCGACCCTGGCTCTAGCCGTTTTTACTTGGGTTTAGATGACCAATTATTGCGTATTTTCTCGGGCGATCGGGTCTCTGCCATTATGGAACGCTTGAAAATGCCAGAAGGCGAAGCGATTGAGCACGCCATGGTGAGTCGTGCAATTGAAAACGCGCAACGCAAAGTAGAAGGCCGCAATTTTGATATTCGTAAGCAATTGTTAGAGTTTGACGATGTTTCTAACGACCAGCGGAAAGTGATTTACGAGCAACGCAACGAATTATTAGAAGCCACTGATATTGCTGACACCATTAGTGCTATGCGAACTGATACGCTCAGCAGTTTAATTGCCACGCATGTTCCACCAGGCAGTGTGGAAGAACAGTGGGACATTGCTGCGTTAGAAAAAGAGCTGATAGAAGAAGCGGGTCTAGATTTACCGCTGCAAAAAATGCTGGAGGAAAATCCAGATTTGCATGAAGAAACCTTGCGTGAGCGTATTTTTGAAGCTGCAGATCAATCCTACGCGGCAAAAGAAGCGTTGGCTAGTGCCAGCACCATGCGCCAATTCGAGCGCTCAGTCATGTTGCAAAGTATTGATATGCACTGGCGCGAGCACTTAGCTGCGTTGGATCATTTGCGCCAAGGCATTCATTTGCGTTCTTATGCGCAAAAAAATCCTAAGCAAGAATACAAGCGCGAGGCGTTTCAATTGTTTGAAAGTTTGTTAAATACAGTGAAAGCCGAAGTCACGAAAATCACCATGTTGGTGCAAGTGCGCACACACGAAGACGTTGAGCCAGTGGAGCCAGCAGCGAATGTCGCCAATGTGCAATATCAACATGCTGATTTTGAAGAAGCATTGGCTAACCCGCAAGGCGAATTCAGTGCAGAGGAAGCTGCGCAATTGGCCAATGGTCAACCAGTGGTTCGTGATGGGGTGAAAGTAGGCCGTAATGACCCTTGTCCTTGTGGCAGTGGCAAAAAATACAAACAATGCCACGGTAGTTTAAGTTAAGCTAACAAGTAAAAGCCATGGTAGAAGCAGAAGTTCAATCGCCGTGTATTGGCGTGTGTAGTATGGATGACAGCACGGGCTTATGCTTGGGCTGTTATCGCACCATGGATGAAATCCAACAGTGGTGGGATTTAGGCAACGCACAAAAACAGGCCGTGGTTGATTTAGCTAGCGAACGCGAATCGCAGCAGTTTAATTAAGTGCTTCTTTATGGTCTGCCTGCAACCGCAAGGGTCGTCCCCGCAGAATATACCAGCTAAAGCTGGTTATTCATGCGTGAAGTCCGCACGGATACAAGGTGAATCAAACTCATGAAGTGAGTTTGAGAGAGGGTGCCCTGGGGCATTGCCTCGTAGACCATATATTTTTGCTCATAGCGTAGCGTTTTATATAGTACCTCTTATAAAGTACTGCTTATATAGTCCTGTTATAAAGTGCTGCCAATAATCGCTTGTTGATTAGCCAAGTCATTCAAAATTTCTGCGCCGAAAGCAATCACAGCATCAACATTTGGGTGTTGTATTGACGCTGCAAGACTTATCAACGCCTGTTCTCCAGTCATCTCATTTTTTTCAAGCAGCTGTAATAGTTGAAAAGTAGTTGGGTTTATCTCAATAAACTTCACCTCAAATTTCGCATTTCTAAACACCAATAAATAAGTTTTCTCATTTGTTTTTGGTAATTTACCCTTAGCTATTTTTTGCACGGCAAAGTCATATTCCAGCAACCTATGTGCGGGCGCTAGCACAGGCTTTTCTGTGAGCAAGTTCATCTTTTTACTCAGTTTAACAGGCTCAGTTGGCTGCGCACTGACTACCAACTCTACCCACTCGTAATGCGCTAACGCTGGAAAAAAAGCAGGCTGTGATGTTCGTGTGTTTAAAAACGCTAAAAACTGCTGTGGAATTTCTCTAAATATAGGGCTTTGCGCAGGGTAATTTTTAACAAAGTCTTTAAGCAACGCACGCCAAGCGCGTTTGCCAATAGCTGCTTGGCATACTGGGAAACACACCGAGACGGATTCAAAGATATTATTTAATACCGCCTTGCGATACACCGCCATGCGTGCGGGCACAACGCCTACCGGTTTCTTGTGCACATTGGGATTACGAATATGCGCAGTAAATGCTTGTTGATAACGCTGAAAATCTAACATAAAGCATCGGCCTGCAGACCACCAATATTTAAACCAATGGCCATGCGGCCTACAGGCAGATGGTTTTGCGTCATACTCTTTGCCTGAATGGTTGCAATTTTATCCACTTCGCGCATTAATACAGGTAGCGGCGGAATATTGCTGTCGCGCTCTAGCAACGTAGGGAAAGTGCCAAATAATTGGTAGGCTTCTTCTAGCAGCGCCCATACCGGGTCAATCACATCCATGCCGTGCGTATCAATGAGTAAGTCAGGCGCTTGTCGGTAGTGCCCTGCCACATGGCTGTAGACAATTTTTTCTTTCGGAATTTTCCGCAAAAATGCACTTGCATCAAAATTAAAATTCACACTATTCACATAAATATTGTTGATATCTAAATGTAACCAGCAATCCGCTTCTACCAGCACTGCGTTTAAAAAATCAATTTCAGATAAATTTGAAATGGGTGCAGCAGCATAAAATGAGGCGTTTTCTACCGCGATCTTTTGTCCCAAAATATCTTGCGTTTGGCGGATGCGCGCAGCCACATATTTCACTGCTTCCTCGGTAAACGGGATTGGCAATAAATCGTATAGATAACCGGTTTTACCATGGTAATTGTCTGTGCAATAACTTAAATGTTCGGTATATAGCGGAATTTTATTGGCAGCTAAAAATTGCTTTACCTGCTTTAAAAACGCAATATTCAACGGGTCTGGCCCGCCTAATGACAAACACAATCCATGGCAGACAATCGGGTAGCGTTCAACAAACCAAGCTAAATCTTGCACGTATTTTCCGCCTGCGCCTATCCAGTTTTCTGGGGCGATTTCGACAAAACTAATGTTGGAGATTGAGGAGTTATTATAAAGACTTTGGATTTGGGGAATCAGCTCACGCTTTAGCCCCAAACCCACGCCTTGAATGTCAACTAAAGATGACACAATGATTAATGTGCGACTTTAGTGATGAGTTAACGATTACTTCGCTTTTTCAGCGCCGCATTTACCTTCACCACATTTGCCATCTTTCATTTCTTTAGCGCCATCTTTTGTCATTTCAGCGCCACATTTGCCATCTTTCATTTCTTTAGCGCCCTCTTTTTTCATTTCAGCGCCGCATTTGCCATCTTTAGCTTTTTCGTGATGCTCTGCTACTTGATAACCGCTAGATAATGATTTAATCGCAAATGGATTCTCAGCCGCGCTTACAGTTGTTGCAGCAACTGATAATACGAATGAGCTGGTTACTGCTAATGCAACTGCTTTTGCTGATGTAGATTTGTTAGTCGTAGTCATGTTTTGGTATCCTTTTAAAAATAATAGTTTCTAAGTTAATAGTTAAGTGCCAAGCTTAAATTGCTAGGGTTAGAAATTCTTGCACTTGTTGGTTTATACGTCAATTAATCTTAACTGGATTCAATTGACTGCATCAACCGTTTTTTAGTTTCTGATGGCATTTTAACCGTGTCATCATTTTCAACAGCACTGTTAGCTAATTTTAAAGCAGCTCGTATAGCGTGTAACTGTTGACTAAACTGTTTGCAGTATTTGCAGATAAGTAGATGTAATTTTAAGGCAAAACGTTCCCGCATCGTTAATTGACGATCTAACGATTGTGAAATGATTTGACTCGCATCTTTACAACTCAACATAATTAAACTTTTAAGCCCCTAAAATTTAATGGGTCCAAATTAGCATCCATTATCAGCTACCTAGCCAATTGATTTCTAAGCACTTCCTTAATGTCATACGGGCCCTGTAGAGTATCACCCAAGCATTGGTCGTGCTGATATTGAGTTCCTTACAAATTTCTTCGTTATCCGTTTCATGCACATCGCGCATGATAAATAGTTGAGCAGCTTTCGCCGGAAGTTTATCCATGCAAGTTTGCAACACGCCTAAAAATTGTTTTTGTTCTAGCGCGTTTTCAGGCATATCCCACTTGAGTGGTTTGTCTGCCCAGTGGCCTGCAGCATCAAAAAAATCATCTGTAGCGCTGTCTTCATTTTCGTCTGTTAAATCAGACACCGCGACTTCACGTACATTTTTGCGCATCACATCGATTATTTTATGCTTCAAAATACCTGTCAGCCAAGTGCGCGGTGCAGATTGCTCAGCAAAGCTGGGGGATTTGATGGCCGCTAAAAATGTCTCTTGCACCACGTCTTCGGCTTGGTGTGGGTCGCGCAGGCGCGCCAGCGCAAAGCGATACAAATAATCGCCATGTTCGTTAAGCCAGCTATGCATATTGATTATTGTCATATCGGTATTCAATCATGTATGTGGAGGCAAAGCAAACTAGTTGCGTGTTTTTTGCTTTAGTAGCTGCAAATAATGCGCGCTATCCATGCTGGTATTGCTACGTTGTGCTTGCCAAATAGTTTCAGCTAAACATTCTAAAACAGCATGCTGCGCGTCATGCTCATTTTGGTGCTTTGTTTTGAGTTCGGTATAAATACCTGTAATACCGATGGGCTGGTTGATGCTGATTTGCTCAAGTAGGGATAAATGCAAACTCATGTGTAAAAATGGGTTGGTTTCACCAAACTCAGGAAAGTAGTCTTGATGTTTAAATTGCTCGGGTTGGTTTAATATGGAGTGGTATTCTGGGTGCATATGCATCACCCCAAGCGCAATTTTTTCTAAGTCAGTAAGCGATTGATGCGCTTTGAATTTTGACCACGCCTCAAAAAAGAAGGTGCGTACTTCGTCGCGGCTAGGGTTAAACAAGGACATAAAGGTTAAATAAAGACATAGTGGTTAAACAAGGATATAAGGTTTAAAAAGACTCATAAGCTAATCACATTGCTTTTTGAAAACAAACCTAACACGGCCGAATATTGTAAGAGTTCATTCACGCTGCCAATAGGGGCAATGACACCGTTACCATAAAAACCAATCAGCGGTAAACTTGGAAACAGCGTTTTAATCAGCGCTAGATCTAGGTCGGTGCCATTGTAAAAATAAGGTCCACGCCCAAGGCACGAAAATAACAGGCCAAAATCAGGCTCAGTATCTAGTTGACGCCGCAGCAAGCTGGCGGTTTTTACAATGTCAATTTGCGCCGCATCCACATCGCGGATTGCCCAGCTTAACCAATCGCCCTCTCTAAGCGGCTTGGTCAGCGTCACAGAGGCATTATCTTGGTTAGCAATAATGAGCGAAGCTAAGTTGTAGTCGCCACGCTCCAGTTGGCTGGCCTTGTTGGCATACACCGCCACCAACTGATGGTAAGGAATGTCATCTTTTGTGATGGAAATATCCTGTTTTTTGCAGGCAGAAAATAAAGTGCTAAGCGCGGGTAAACTAGCCAACGAGAACAAATCGTTGCCATTGGTTTTGGTAATGCGCCGCGGCGATGAGATAAGTTGCAGCCCATGCGATGCGCCAACTGCAGCACGCGTGTTGGCAAGGACGCCATCGCAATAGCCCTGCGTGGTGCCTTTGCCGTTTTGCCATACTGAAAATGGTCCTTGGCCAATGGCATCACCAGAAACGCCGCCAAACCTGATGCCAGCCTTATTTAATTCAGAATTGTTTAGCCAGGTGGTATTGATGGCATTGGGCGCCGTTAAGGTGAGCAACATGGCATCATCAGCATTGGAATGACTAAAATTTAAATCTGAAAATACCATGGCAGCTGCAGCGGGACTGTCTATCACCCAATCTTCCTCAGTAAAAATACCAGTGGCCGAGCAGCCAATAATTTGTGTACAGCTGGCAGCTTTAGCGGCAGCTTTAATAGCCGATTGCGGATCGGCTGCGAACTCGGAAGTTAAAAAAAGTAATACGCTGGAAGGCGCATGGATATTGGCCTTTAGCATGGCAGATTCAACGGCTTTGGCAGCTAATTCTGCTTGCGCAGTTATTCCAATCGCTAGTCCCGTGGCGACTTTCATGATGAGGCCTTAGTAAAAATATTTTTTGCGACGAATTGCTGCGTTGCGCGGTGCTCACAGCCTCGCTGTATAACCCATACTATCTCGGCTTTTGCGCGCCGTACGCCTTGCACTTCATCCACAATAAACACTTTTACTAAGGCCTCACGCTGTCGCCAGCCATGCTATTTACTATCATGCCCTCACCGGCCATTAAATGAATTTTCGGAATCACTTTATCACGATACTCACATAAGTCTACAATGCAGCACTCGCCACATTTAGGATTGCGCGCGGTGCAAGTGTAACGGCCATGCAATATCAGCAAATGGTGTGCATCTTGCAAAAATTGCTTAGGAATCGTTTTTAAGTATTTCTGTTCAACTTGCAGCACGTTTTTACCTGTAGCCAATTTAGTACGGTTGCCCAGCCGAAATAAATGCGTGTCTACCGCAATGGTCGGTTGTCCAAATGCCGTATTTAAAATAACGTTGGCAGTTTTGCGACCGACGCCAGGTAATGCCTCTAAAGCAGCGCGGGTATTGGGTACGAGACTATCGTGCCTTTCGATGAGCTGCGCACAACAGGCGATGACATTTTTGGCTTTGGCGTGGTACAAGCCGATAGTCTTAATATAACTTTCTAGCCCTGCAACGCCCAAATTAAAAATCGCTAGCGGTGTGTTAGCCACTTTGAATAATTTTCTAGTGGCAATATTGACCCCTTTATCGGTGGCTTGCGCCGATAAAATCACTGCGATTAACAACTCAAACGTGCTGCTGTGTTCCAACTCGGTAGTCGGCTGCGGAATGGCAATGGACAGGCGCTTAAAAATTTCGAATCTTTTTTCGGCATTCATTGCAGGGATTTGTATATAAAGGCGGCTATGTAAAAAGCTAATGCGCGGGTTTAAGCGCACCGCCAGCTTGGGTAACTTTAGGTGCGCGATTACCCGCCCAATTGCGAAACGCAATTAAACACGCCAAACCTAAAAATGCACCGGGCGGCAGAATCGCTAGCAAAAAGCCGTGATAATCGCTAATAACGGTCAGCACATAAGGCTTAAAGTTTGGCCCAAAGGCTAAATCTAGGCCAGAAAATAAGGTGCCTTTACCGATGAGTTCGCGCATGCCACCTAAAATCCCTAATACAAAAGTCAATCCCAAGCCCATCATGAATCCATCTAAGATGGCGGGAGCTGGCGGGTTTTTGGCGGCAAAGCTTTCTACGCGTGCTAATACAATGCAATTCACCACAATTAACGGAATGAATATGCCTAATACTTTATGCAACGGTTCGGCAAAACCATGAATGGTTAAATCAATCACAGTGACCAACGCCGCAATGACCAAAATAAAGACGGGTACGCGAATCTCGCTGGGCACAAATTTACGCACAGGTGATACTGAGCCATTGGCGGCGGCCATCACTAACGCAGTGGCCAAACCTAAGCTCACACCATTCACCACCGATGTCGTGACTGCCAATGTTGGGCAAAGGCCGAGTAGCTGCACAACGCCAGGGTTTTGCTTCCAAAGGCCATTTTCGATAATTTCAGTATATTGACTCATTTAAGCTAACCTTTAAGTAAAGCTGACTTTAAGCAAACCATGACTTTAAACAAATAAGGCATCTTTATTCGCTTCAAAATATTTTAGCGCTTTATGCACTGCTTTTACCACTGCGCGAGGTGTAATAGTAGCACCCGCCATGTAATCAAATTGACCGCCATCTTTTCTTACCTGCCAATTTTTATCGTCTGTTTTTGTGAGTGATTCTGCATCAAAAAGTTTAATCCAATCGTCCTTGGCAATATCAATATAATCGCCCAAACCTGGCGTTTCTTTGTGCGTGAGCACACGTACGCCACTAATCTCGCCATCATACTTAATGGCAATGAGCAGTTTAATATCACCGCTATAACCGTCGTGCGCAATCGCCTCTAAAATAATAGCCGCAGGTGCATTGTTAATGCGCACACGGTTGGCAACGCTTGCCTGTATGTTGCCCAGCAAGTCATTTGGCGCAATGGTCAGCGTATCTTTTAAAATGTCATTATCGTGCATGCTGGCAGGCACAATTTGCCTAAATAGTGCCAAGCGTGCCGCAGCCTCACTTTTTTCAATCGGCACTTTGGTGATTTGAAAGACATAAGCCAATAGTGCGGTAAACACCAAGGCAAATGCAATCAACGTCAGTGCGGTTTTACTGGCGTGTTTAATGATGGTTTCAGTCATCAAAGAATCCAAAACAATCTGAGAAAATGTAACTGGCAAAGCAATTCAAGGCGCGCGATAAAAAATATGACGATGCATATGGGTTATATGTGAGGAAAATTTTTTGATGCGCAACGCCGAAGTGAGAAGCTAGTTTCATTTTGAATGGCCGAAAACGCGCGGCTGGGTATGCGCGTCTATCAGCGGAACGCAAATATTCATGAAAATGACCGCAAACGCAACCCCATCAGGGTAGCCGCCATACACGCGAATTAAATAGGTAATAACGGCGACGCCTGCCGCAAACCACAGCTTGCCTTTTGGTGTGGTAGGCCCGCTCACTGGGTCGGTAATAATAAAAAACGCGCACAAAATACTCGCACCGCTAAACAAGTGAAAAGCAGGTGAAGCGTAATGCGCAGAATCAGCTAGCCAAAATACGCCAGAAATAACCGCAAGTGCCGCCAAAAAAGCAGTGGGTAAATGCCAAGTGATAATTTTTTGCTGCCATAAATACAAGCCACCCAACAGATAAGCACCTGCTACATATTCTCCACCCTTGCCACCCAATGTGCCAAATATTGGTGCTTGCGATATACCAGCCACGTCATGATTTAAAGTAAGCTGTGTTTTTAAATAATCCAAAGGGGTCGCGCTGGTGACCGCATCCAGCATAATTTGTGGTGGCAAAGCCCCGCTAAAAATAAACTGTAACTGGTCGATAAAACCAAGTTTGGTTTGCGCCAATTGCAAAGCAGCTGGCCATTTAGTCATGAGCGCTGGAAACGAAATCAGTAACACTGCATAGCCAATCATGGCGGGATTGAACGGGTTATAACCTAGGCCGCCGTATAAATGTTTGGCAATGACAATGGCAAACAAAGTGCCCACCACAATCAGCCACCATGGGCTAAGTGGCGGTATTGCTAACGCTAACAACCAAGCGGTAGTAACCGCACTGTAGTCAGTTAAAAATGGTTGAATAGGACGGTTTCTTATTTTGAGCATGACCGCTTCTGCCAATAGCGCAGTCACAGTAGCAAGCAATAAAGTCACCAAAATGCCGCCACCAAACATCCATACATAGGCGATGATGCCAGGCACGAGTGCGAGCAGCACTTTTAGCATGATGGCGCCAACGCTTGGTGCATCAGAGATGTAAGGACTTCTATTCATCATTCTTTATTTTCGCTCGCGTTTTCAATTAGTTTGACTGCATCTGCTGCGGCCTTTGCCGCTTTGGCTTTTGCAATCGCCGCTGCAATTTTAGCTTGTTTATCTTCGACTGCTACTGGATCTACTGCTAATTTTTCACTTAAACCTACTGCGTCACGTCTAGCATCAATCTCCGCAATTTCTTTTTTCACAGATGCATCGGCGTTCACCACATTTTTAGGTGCGTCGCCACTGGCTACGGCCGCTGCCTTGGCGGCTTTGGCACGTTCAATGGCAGCTGCAATGGCTGCTTGTTTCGCTGCTTTTTGAACGTCAGCTTCGTTATCTTTAGCATCGCCAGGAGCCGCATGGATATTGGTCTCCAGAGCATCCTTAATTGCACCATTAGCAGCTTTTTCTGCTGCTAATTTGGCAGCCGCGGCTTTGCCGGCTTCGGCACGCTCAGCATGTTTTTGCGCGCGCTCAAGTTTTTCGCGCTCAATCCGCGCCAGCCTAAAATCGTTGCGTTCACGCGCTAAATCCGCTGCTTCTTTGGCCTTATCTGCGGCAATAATCTCACTTTTGGCGTAGCGATAATATTGCACCAGTGGAATATTACTGGGACAAACATAAGAGCAAGCACCGCATTCAATGCAGTCGAACAGTTTGTAATCGTTAGCTTTTTCAAAGTTATCAGCTTTGGCAAACCAATATAGTTCTTGTGGTTGCAAATTTACCGGACAAGCATCGGCACAGCGGGCACAGCGGATGCACGGCATGGCTGGCGGTGGTGGCGCGAATAAATTTGGGCTTGCGGCAATAATGCAGTTGGCAGCCTTGGTAATCGGTACGTTTTCATCTGGCAGCGCAAACCCCATCATCGGGCCGCCCATGATGTAGTGGCTGGTATCTGCTTTGGCACCGCCTGCTGCGGTCACTAGGTGCGGCAGAGGCGTGCCGAACAACACTTCAAAGTTTTGCGGTTGTTGCACATTGCCTGTCATTGAAACGATGCGGCTGATGCTGGGTTCGCCAAATTCAAAATAGCGGTATAACGCCAGCACTGTCGCCACGTTAAACACTTGCAAGCCCACTTCGGTGGAGCGTTTATCGTGCGGAATTTCTGTACCCAGTACTAGATGCACCAGTCTTCTGGCATCGCCGCTAGGGTACAACGTGGGTACTACAACAACTTCCATTTTAGTGTTGGCAATGGCTACCTTATTTACTGCGGCCTCCATGGCCTTCGCTGCTTCTGGCTTGTTGTCCTCAATGCCAATAATCACGCGCTCTGCACCCAGCATAAATTGTGCAATGGCAATACCTTGGACGATTTCATCGGCACGCTCACGCATTAATCTGTCGTCGCAAGTAATATAAGGCTCGCACTCGGCGGCGTTGATAATCAGCGTATGTACCCCACTTTTTCCGTCGGCGCGCAATTTAATATGGGTAGGAAAAGTTGCACCACCCAAGCCAACAATGCCAGATAAACGTAGGCTGGCGACTAAATTTTTTCTATCGCCAGTACGCCAATTTTGTGGTTTTTTGTCTATCCACGTATCTTTACCGTCAGGGATTAACGTAATGCATCTATCTGGCAAGCCAGAAGGGTGTGGAATGGTGGCATCTGCAATCGAAAAAATAGTGCCAGAGGTAGGCGCGTGAATGGCTGCGGATACGGCGCCTTCTGCTTCCGCAATGAGTTGGCCTTTTAATACGTGCTCGCCTATGCTTACTTTTACTTTTGGAATATTGCCGACGTGTTGGCGCAAAGGCAGCACCAATTTTTCGGGCAGGCTTAACTGGCCAATCGGCAATTGGGTGGACTGCGCCTTATTTTCAGGCGGATGTACACCGCCATGAAAAGGAAAAATTTCCTTTGCAGATTTGAGCAAACTGGTTAAATTAACGAGTGCATTCATTACAACGTCATCACGGGTTTAATGGGGATGGTGGGATATTTCCACTTCCAGTTTTCTGGCGTTTCGGCAATCGGTACCATGCTGATACAATCCACTGGACAGGGCGCTACGCATAGCTCGCAGCCAGTGCACTCCGAAGTGATAATGGTGTGCATATGCTTGGCTGCGCCTAGAATGGCATCGACCGGGCAAGCTTGAATACACAGTGTGCAGCCGATACACACAGGCTCATCAATAAACGCGACTGCTTTAGGTTTTTCTACCCCATTTTCGGCATTCAGTGGCTTGTATTCCATGCCCATTAGATCGGCAAGTGCCCGTACCCCAGCATCACCACCCGGTGGGCATTGGTTAATATCGGCGCGGCCTTCGGCGATTGCGGTGGCATAAGGTTTGCAACCAGGGAAGCCACATTGACCACATTGTGTTTGTGGCAAAATGGCATCAATGCGGGCAATGAGCGGGTCGCCCTCTACTTTGAATTTAAGCGCGGCATAACCCAGTACCCCACCCAAAACAAGCGCAAGGCCAATCATGATGTATAAAGCGGTTAACATTTAGTATTTATCGGCTTTAATATTTATCTAGGCCAGCAAAGCCCATAAAAGCTAAGCTCATTAAGGCAGCGGTGACCATGGCAATGGCGGATCCTTGAAAGGCTTTTGGAACGTCTGCAGCTTCTAGGCGTTCGCGCAAGCTGGCGAACAAAATCAACACCAATGAGAAACCAAGCGCCCCGCCAAAGCCATATAAGCCTGATTCTATAAAGCTTTTGCTAGCTTGTGCGTTCAGTAGCGGAATGCCGAGCACTGCGCAGTTGGTGGTAATAAGTGGCAAGAAGATGCCGAGCATTTGGTAAAGCAGCGGAAAGCTTTTTTCCATCACCATCTCGGTAAATTGCACGACACCCGCAATTACCACAATAAATGACAGGGTGCGTAAATATTGCAAGCTATTTGGTTCTAGCAAATAGTAGTTAATTGCCCAACTGGTCATACTACCAATGGTCAGCACAAACGCAGTAGCTGCTGCCATGCCGATTGAGGCTTCCAACTTTTTGGAAACCCCCATAAATGGGCATAACCCTAAAATTTTTACCAACACGATGTTATTGACCAACACGGTGCTGATTAAAATAAAAATGTAACTTTCTGACATTAACCTATCTCTGATTACTGCGGTTTTACTTAGATGCAATTATACGTTGTTTTGTGCCGCCTAAAGCGCAATTTGTAGCCGCAAATCAACCAAAACTCAGGCTCAAGCGTTCATAGAAAATAGCGTCAACTATTATATTTTTAGCATTAAAAATGATATATGACTTATTTGGAGTTTGCTTTACCATCGTTTGTGCATTAAGCGGTCAGTTTCGGTTAAAATAGCGTTTTTATTCAGCAGGTTTTGATATGTTGCAAGGTAGCATGGTGGCTATTGTCACCCCCATGTTTGATGACGGCAGTTTAGATTTAGACGCATTGCGCGCGCTGATTGATTGGCATATTGAAGCTGGCACTGATGGCATAGTTATTGTGGGCACTACGGGTGAATCGCCCACTGTTAATGTGGCTGAACATTGCCTGCTGATTGAAACCACGGTGGAACATGTAAAAGGCCGTGTCGCGGTCATTGCCGGCACAGGAGCAAACTCAACGGCTGAGGCGATTGAGCTGACCGCTAAGGCAAAGGCATTAGGTGTAGATGCTTGCTTGCTGGTGGCGCCGTATTACAACAAACCCACACAAGAGGGCTTATATCAGCATTTCAAGGCAATCGCGGCCGCGGTAGATGTACCGCAAATTTTATACAATGTACCCGGCCGTACTGGTTGCGATATCAGTAACGACACGGTGATTAGGTTGGCTGCAATTAATAATATTGTCGGCATTAAAGATGCGACTGGCGGCATAGAGCGCGGCACAGATTTATTGCTGCGAGCGCCTAAAGATTTTGCTATTTATAGTGGTGATGATGCGACTGGTATGGCGCTGATGTTGCTTGGTGGGCATGGCGTGATTTCCGTTACTGCTAATGTGGCACCAAAATTGATGCATGAAATGTGTGTAGCTGCGATGGCAGGTGATGTTAAAAGTGCTTGCGAAGTTAACGCTAAATTATTTGCGTTGCATCAAAAATTATTTGTGGAAGCTAACCCCATTCCTGTGAAATGGGCGCTGCAGCAAATGGGCATGATTAAAGCGGGTATACGGTTGCCGATGGTAAACTTATCAGCCCAGTACCATGATGTGATGCGTGCGGCCATGCGCCAAGCGGGCATTCATTGAATTAGTTGGTTATAAATTACAGTTTAATTAAATATGATGGTAGAAATATGAATCAGACGATGAATCAAAACAGGAATCAAAACTTGAGTAAAAACATAACATACAAATTAATTGGAATTGGCCTAGTAGCAATATTGCTAAGTGCCTGTGACTCTATTCCATTTATCGATAATACCTCCGATTACAAAGGTGCTGGACGTTCTAAACCATTAGAAGTCCCACCAGATTTGACATCGGTGAATTCGAGTGATGCTTACAGCGTGCCTGGTGGCAGCACTACTTACAATACCTATAACCAAGCTCAGGAAGGTCAAGAGCCTGGTGTTGAGAAAGTATTACCTACTTCTGAAGGTGTGCGTATGGAAAAAGCTGGCGCGCAGCGCTGGTTGGTGGTCAATGCACCCGCAGAAAAAATTTGGCCTGTGGTGCGCGAATTTTGGATAGAGCAAGGCTTTGCGGTGCGTGTGGAAAATCCAGACACAGGTGTCATGGAAACCGAATGGATAGAAGCTGACGCGATTAAAGCGCAAGATGACAAAAAAAATATAGGTGAGAAGTTTGATAAATGGCTAGATAAACTTTCTGGTTTTGCTGATAGGCGCAAATTTCGCACGCGTTTAGAGCGTGGAGAAACAGAAGGCTCGACTGAAATTTATATGACGCATCGCACAGTAACTAGTGCGCCAGATGATGGAAAAAATAGAGTGCGCACAAATTACGGTGAAGTTGAAACGGGTTATCGCCTAGAGGGTACAAAACCTGAAAACAGAGCAGAAGAAAATGATGGTGATTTGGATGCGGAACTATTACGTCGCCTGATGGTGAAACTGGGTGTGGAAGAAAAACGAGCACAGCAAATTGTGTCTAATCCAGTTATTGAAAAGCGCGCAGATGTGGTGAAAGAGTCTGACAGCAGCGTAACCTTAAACTTGAATGATAGCTATGACCGCGGCTGGCGCAGAGTAGGTTTGGCCTTAGATAGAATTGGTTTTGTGATTGAAGATAAAGATCGCTCAAGTGGTTTATTTTTTGTGCGCTATGCCGATGTAGATATTGATGATGGCCCGAAAAAGAAAAAGGGTTTAATTGATACGCTGGCGTTTTGGAAAGATGACGAGGAAGTTGAAAATAAGTCTAAACCCAAAGACGAAAAAACCATTATAGATAAGCTGCAATTTTGGAAGGGTGACGAAGGTAAAACTGACCCTGCCAAGCAATATCGTATTAAGCTAACAGAGACCGAAACTGGCGCAACCCGCGTCAATGTAGTGGACGCTGAAAACAAACGTAACCGTAGCAGTACTGCAAACCGTATTATTTCATTGCTTTACGATCAATTAAAATAAACGGAAATTAGTTAATGCGTTTTGCTTCGCTAGGCAGTGGCAGTGCGGGCAACTGCCTAGTGGTTGAAAAAGCAAACACGCGTCTGTTATTAGACTGTGGGTTTTCGCCAAATGAAGTAGTAAAGCGCCTGCAAAAGTTAGATTTAACCCCTGAGCAGATGACTGGAATTTTAGTAACGCATGAGCACGACGATCATGCCAAGGGCGCGTTTAAATTTGCTGCAAAATACAATCTACCTGTATGGTTGTCTCATGGCAGTCTAAAAATGTGTCAGCGCTATATTCCAGAGTCGGCACTAATTCAAATCAATATTATTGATAGCCATACACAATTTTCTATCGAGAATATTCAAATTAACCCATATCCGGTGCCTCACGACGCACGAGAACCTACACAATTCACCTTTAGTGATGGTAACCACAAGTTAGGCGTGCTCACCGATGCGGGCTCTTCTACCGCACATATTGAGCAAATATTAACTGGCTGCGATGGCTTGGTGCTGGAGTGCAATCACGATTTAAACATGCTAGAAAACGGTCCTTACGCTTGGCCGTTAAAAAAACGTGTTGGTAGTCGATTGGGACATTTAGATAATCAAAGTGCAGCCGCTTTATTGGCTAAGCTAGATAACAGCAAGCTTAAGCACATTATTGCTGCCCATTTAAGCGCTAAAAACAACAGGTCTGATTTGGCCAAAAATGCCCTGAGTCAAGTGCTTAATTGCGCACAAGATTGGGTGGGCATCGCACAACAGGATGATGGCTTTGCTTGGCGTAGCTTTAACTAAATAGACCCATCTAAATTTTTCAGTTTAAATAAATAAGTAATAAAAAAAGCCGACTAACAGTCGGCTTTTTTATAAAGCTTTTAAAAAACTAAATCTAGTTTTTTAAATATTAGCTTATGGTGCAGCTGGAGCTTCAGCAGGAGCAGCTTCAGCAGGAGCTTCCATTGGAGCAGCTTCAGCAGCAGGAGCTTCCATTGGAGCAGCTTCAGCAGCAGGAGCTTCCATTGGAGCAGCTTCAGCAGCAGGAGCTTCTTCAGCAGGTTTTTCGCCACAAGCAGTTAAAGCAAGAGCTAATAATGCAGCTAATAGAGCAGAACGTGTCATTTTTGTATCCTTAAACGTATTGAATTGAACTAAAGTTAAACCAGTTACGGAGGACCACCTTTAGTCCAACCGAGTGCATGAATTTTAACAGTAATTGTAAAAAATTCCACTAATTTTTGGATTTTTGCTGAATTTCAGAGGAGAAAGTCGTTGATTCGCAACAATTTAGCGCCAAAACTTCAATTCATTATCAGCTTTTTTAATCAACTTTAACGCTTAGGCTGCTTTTTTGCTGGCTAGAGCTGTTTTGAATGCCTAAAATTTTGCGGCTAACTTCATCATTTTGTTGCATAGTGCCACCAATATCCACCCAGTCACCGAGACGGGTTCGGATAACGGTAGTGAGTTCTTCAAAATCAATAAAACCTTGATTGTTCATTCTAGCAATACGTGGGGTGATTTCAAGCTCGACCTCATTGCCTATCGTTCGTGGCCGCACTGCAAAACCTGTCGCCACTTCGCGCCAATCGGTAAATCTATCCACTTGAATATAGCGTTGCGTCATAGTCACCCATTCCTGAGTAAACGGCACAAGTTGACCGACGCGGATAAATGCGCGCTCACCATCAAGCACGTTAATAAATTGGTTACTGCTTTGCTGGGTGTTGCTTGTATTGCGTTCAATATCTATATTGCCAGTGTTTGGTCTGTTTGAATTTTGGGCACGCCTGTCATTACCGACTATCACCTTGCCCATTTTTACCTTGCCGCTAGCTTCGGTGCGCTCGCGTTGGCTTTGTAGATGGTTGCTAGTGCTCACGCTAATTTTTCGGTTAACGCGGGCAGCATCCATTTGCATCACTAGTGCTTCAATTTCGCGCATGCGTTCTGGCTGCGCACGAATAATCAACTGATTATCGATGCCGTTAGCCGTGCCGTCAGCGCCTACCATGGGGTCAACTAGTGGTAGTAAATCGCTGGCAAAACGATGCTGTAGCGTGAAAATCTTAAATTCTGTTTCGGCAAACGTTATTTTTGCGAATAAAGTAAAACTGAATAGCAACAAAGTAAGTAAAAACTTTTTCATTGTTTATAAGCCCAATTTGGTCGCCGAAACTGCTTCGGTGATTTCATCCAGCAATTCATCAAAACGCATACTTAAGTTTGCGCATTCTTCCACATCATTCAGCGCATACTTAAAGCGTGCTTGGTCAATATGAAAGCGCCGCACATAGTGCTGTTTATCGGCAATCACAAAACAATCCTTGGCTACTTTGGCCGTGTCGTTCGTTTCGTATACCACCATTTTGTGACCATAATTTTTTAGCAATTCAAATAAACGCGGACAGTGCTGAATAAAGTGTTCAGTATTTTGCAAAATAATCGTCAGTTTGCTTAAATTGTCTTTGCTTAAAAACTCAAATAACTGTTCAAATCGCTTCGCGCTGGCGTAATCGCCATGTTCAAAGTTCTGGTCAAAAATCAGCAATTCACTTTCGGCATGCGCAATCACAATATCCAGCGCCGCTTCATAATTGCGCTCGCCCAAAATAATCGTGTTAGGTGCTAATTCGGTTTCGCTCATATTGATTACCTAAATTAATTACCTACGTCTAAAACGCCTATTTAAAACAGAGGTAGCCTGCGGAATAAGCTTCATAAAGTGCATCGCTGCAGGCCGCATGGATATTGGCTTGCAGGGCAGTGATATTTAAGTACTTTTTATCTGCCAAATGCTTAATCACCTCGTTTAATTCGGCTGGCACCGCTAATTTCTCGCCATTCAAATAAAAATTGTCGTGTGTAAATAATAATTGAGACTTTAAACTCAGCAATAAAGTTTTTGCGGTCAGCTGTTTAGTAAATTCAGCTTTAGATATTTTGCGTGCTGGTGTAAAAAGCACGCCTAGTTTCGGCTCCGTTAAATATCGGCCTAAAAAATCCGCAACATGTTGCTTATCCCATGTCAGTTCTTGCAACGCGCTGCTGACCCTTTTCACCATCGTGCTACTGATTTCAGCAGGATGTTTTTGCAGTGCTAAATCTGCGTCAGTATACAAACCGTCTGCGCTAATATTATCTTGTAGATAGTTCAAGAACTCATGCATGAGTTCTTGCGTTTTTGGTGCGCGAAAGCCAATCGAATAGGTCATGCAGTCGTCAGATTCCGATACGCCCCAATGCGCAACCTGCGGTGGCAGATAAAGCATATCACCCGCTTCCAGCGTCCATTCTTGTTCAGCTTTAAAATTTTGCAGAATTTTAAGTGGCGCGTTTCCTACCAAACTCAAATCTAGTTGTGCGGATATTTTCCAATTGCGCTTGCCTGCGCCTTGCAGCAAAAATACATCGTACGAATCTACGTGTGCGCCTATGCCGCTACCCTTGGGTGCGTAGCTCATCATTAAATCATCTAAACGCGCATGTGGAATAAAACTGAACAAAGCCAATAGGTCTGCCGCTTCTGGCAAATAGTGGTTCACGTTTTGCACCAACAGCGTCCAATCCGCTTTTGGCAATTTAGTAAAATCATCTTCATCAAAGGGGCTATTTTTAACTGTCCATTTGTCTTTTTTAAACGAGATAATTCTTGCTTGCACATCGTCCTCGCAAGCCAAGCCAGCTAACTCATTGGGGTTTAACAAGCCAGTGAAATTAGGAATCGCCTGTCGAATTAGTAACGGTTTTTTCTGCCAATATTCAGTCAAAAATTGGCTGGGCGTAATGCCGCCTAATAATGTTAAGGCCTTGTTAGTTTGATTCATCTTGTTAAATTAATGAAAGTGATTTAAATCCCAGCATACCACTCGTAGTCTGCTGCATCTTCCCAATAGCCGCCTTTGCCACCCTCAATATGCTTAAAACTTTCTACTAACTCAATGCGCATAATGTATTTGGCATGCTTATAGCCTAGTTGCCGTTCTACTCGCAGCCTAATGGGTGCGCCATTTTTAATTGGCAGGGTTTCATCATTTAGTTGATAAGCCAGAATGGTTTGCGCGTGAAACGCGTCGTCCATATCAATACTTTCGTAGTAGAGGTGAGTGCCATCATCTTTCATCGGGTCGGCACAATGAAACACCGCGTATTTTGCTTGCGTTGTTGGTTTAGCCAGTGCCAGCAACTCATGCAACGGCGTGCCTTTCCATTTACCAATTGCGCTCCAACCTTCTACGCAGTCGTGCCGCGTAATTTGTGTTCGGCTCGGCAGCACTTGTATTTGTGCCAATGTCAGCTTGAGCGGGTTTTCTACCAAGCCATCAATCGTTAATGCCCAATCTAAAAAATTATTTTTAGCTAAAGTTTGATATTCCATACTATTGGGGGAAGAGGTGCCATTGCTACGAAAGCTAGGTGATAAATCTGCTTCGTCAAACTCTTGCGCCATTGCCCTGCGGGTGCGCAATAAATGATGCGTACTTTTGGTTAAGCTTTCGCCAGTACTTAACACCTTACCAAACCACTCTGAGTGTGAAAGCTTATCGCAACCTGCCAACACAACTGTTCCAGCGCCTAACAATAGACGCGATAAAAAGCGTCTTCTTTCATGCTGGTGTGAATTGTATCGTTGTGGCATGATTAATTGTCCTTTTTATGCGATGCATCAATGTGATATTGCCCAGTAATCATCGAGCGTAAATTATTCCAAACACCTGTAATGATTACTTCAAACACATGAATAAATACAAAACCGATTAGCAGCCAAGCCACAATAAAATGAATGGTGCGAGCAGATTGACGGCCACCAAATAAATCTACCCAGCCAGGCAATAACGAATTTAAAAAAGGCGACATTGCCATTCCCATTAAAATCACCAGTGGTAGCAATATAAAAATGACACTTAAATAAGCTATTTTTTGCAGCACATTGTACCGCTTGGCATCTTCACCACTGGCATGTTTGAAACGCACATGATCTTTTATCGATTGCCAGATAGAAGCGCGGTCACTTTTAGTGGTTAAAAGGTCGCGCTGCATATGTTTGGTTAAGAATGAATAAGCAACGTAACAAATACCGTTAACAACAAATAACCAAGCAAAGAAAAAGTGCCAGTGCCTTGCCTTTGCCAGCCAATTTGGCCCTGGAACAGTCAGCCAGCTTGGAAACCCACGCTTGATTAAATTACCTTTTGGGCCTACTGAAGCGCCAAATAAGCCAGTGGTATTAAGTTGGTAGCCAAATACTTTAGTAATGCCGACTAATTCCCCGTTCGTTTTTTGTGCGGCCTTCATCTCTAATATTGGCGGGCGACCAGTGTATGAAGATTTGCCTATATAGAGCGCCGGATGAGCGTTAAAAATATTCAGGCCACTCATTAATAGCACAATAAAGCACAGCACATTAATCCAATGCATGATGCGTATAGGTAATTTATGGCGATATATCAGCATGTATTATCTCAACTTAAAGTAAGTATAAAAAATCATAACCAACGCTTGCATCTTAACGTTTTTTTAATTTCCAATATACCTTAATCATGTTGCAGTTTTAGTTATTTTTTTGCAGTGGCATCAAGACAATTGCGAGGCTATACAAGTAGGTATATAGTTCAAGAATTAAGTCTAATTTTAAAATAACAATTAAATTGTGGAGATTTTTAAAATGAATAAGCCTGTTGACCTTGACCAAAAAAATATTACGACTACCCACCACGGTGGCTGTCCGCATGATTGCCCCGATACCTGCAGCATGGTATTTCATGTAAAAGATGGCACTTTGTTAAAAGTCACAGGCAATACTGAACACCCAATGACGCGCGGTGGTTTGTGCGTCAAGCTCAAAGATTATGAAAAACGGCATTATCACCCAGATCGCTTGCTTTACCCGATGAAACGCGTTGGCCCCAAAGGCAGCAAGCAGTTTCAGCGCATTAGTTGGGATGAAGCTTTAAGCACGATTGTGGACAAATGGCAGGCGATTATTAAAACCGATGGCGCGCAAGCGATTATGCCCGCCAGTTACTTGGGCAACCAAGGTTTGGTGCATGGACTTAACGGCGGCGATGCCTTTTTTAACCGTCTTGGCGCGACGGTAACCGAACGCACATTTTGCGGCGAAGGCTCGTGTACCGCATGGTTATTGACTGTGGGGCCGACTGCTGGTGTAGACCCTGAAAGCTTTATTCATTCGAAATATATCGTGGTGTGGGCATCCAATTCGGTTTCTACCAATTTACATCACTGGCACATTATTCATGAGGCACAGAAAAAAGGCGTCAAAGTGGTGGTGGTGGACTCTTACGCTTCTAAAACCGCGAAAGAGGCCGATTGGCATATTGCGCCAAAACCAGGAACCGATGGCGCACTGGCCATGGCGATGATGCACGTGATTATTGAAGAAGGTTTGCAAGACCAAGATTACATTGATAACTACACGGTAGGCTTTAAGGAACTGGCGGCACGTGCTAAAACCCGCACACCAGAATGGGCAGAGAAAATCACCGGTATTCCTGCGGATGACATCCGCAAATTTGCGCGCGAATACGCTACCACAGCGCCAGCGGCCATTCGTATTGGCGTGGCGCTAGAGCGCAATTATGGTGGCAGTCAGGCTATTCGCGCAGTGACCTGTTTGCCTGCGCTTATCGGCGCTTGGCGCCATGTAGGGGGTGGCATTTTACAGTTCCCGGTGTGGGAGCACCCTTACCGTTTTGATGTGATTTCGCGTCCCGATTTAATCCCCGAGGGCACACAAGTAGCCAATATTCTGCAACTTGGTCGCGTTTTGCTGGGTGAAATCAAGCTGAAAACGCCGATTAAATCGCTGATGGTGTGGAACACCAACCCAGTTACGCAATCACCCGAAACCGATAAAATTGTAAAGGGCCTAATGCGCGAAGATTTATTTACCGTAGTGGCTGATCACTTTATTACTGACACCGCCGCCTATGCAGATATTGTGCTGCCAGCCGCAATGGGCGCGGAGATGGAAGACATGATTTTAAGCTGGGGACATTTGTATCTTACCTACAACGCCAAATGCATCGACCCACCGGGCGAAGCAAAACCCAATAATGATATTTTTAGGGAGCTGGCAAAACGCTTGGGCTTTCAAGAAGATAACTTCAAATGGTCTGACAGCGAATGCCTGGAAAACTACGTGGCTTGGGATGCGCCAGCCTGCGATGGTTATGATTTAGCCTATATGCGCGAGCATGGCTTTGCCAAGTTGAAAGTAGGCACCAAGGATGACCGCGCGCCACATAAAAACGGCAACTTCCCCACGCCAACAGGTAAATGCATGTTCTTGGTAGAAGGCGCTAAAAACTTTGTTGCAGGGCCGTTCCGCCAAATGTATGAAGGCTTTCAGCCAGGTGAGGATTTAGATGCGTTACCCGATTACGTCGCGAATCGTGAAAGTATGGAAAGCAATCCAGAATTAGCGAAAAAATATCCATTAAGTATTATCTCGCCCAAAAGCCACGGTTTTTTAAATAGCTGCTATGCCAACGTGGCGGAGAAAATCAAAGACCAAGGCGAGCAATTTGTGCTGATTAACCCGCTAGATGCCGCAACTCGGGGTATTTTAGAAGGCGTAAAGGTTAAAGTGTTTAACGACCGTGGCGCGTTTGAAGGCGATGCTCGCATCACCAAAGATGTAAACCCCGGCATTGTGGTCGCGACGTTAGGTTATTGGCGGCAGTTGAATAAGGGTACTGTTAATTGTATTAGTGCGGCTGAGTTTGGGGATATGGGGCATTCGACGACGTTTAGTGATAATTTGGTGGAAGTGGTACTGGGGTAATATAGTTAGTTAGTTTTTAAAAGCCAGCTAAATAAGCAAGCCGTTCAGTAAAGGTGTTGAAATTAAGTGGGTGATTTTAAATTAAGAAGCTCTATCATTAAATTGATAGGGCTTTTTTCTTATGGATTGTTGAGATTATGAAAATATCGCACATAACAAGATATTATTACAAACAATAGCTCTACAAAATATTAAATCAACTCAGTGAAAAACATATGACATCACTTATTAAGTCGTTATTACTTTTTATGGCAATTGTATTTAGCTCTCAAGCAAATGCATTTACTGATGAAGAAAATAGAAATAGAGGTGAATGTGGTGTAAGAGCTATGATAATTGAGTATTCAATTGAAGCTTATTCTGGTCAGTATTCAGATGTGAAATATAAATCACAAAAAGGTGCTGTAGATTATGTTAATAGAAAAATGGCAAATCAAAATTTAAAGAAAAAGGAAAGTCAGGTTTTTATTGCTAGATCAGTTAAATATGTTTATGAAGTTTTACAACCTCAAGACTTTTCCCCAAATTTCATCTCAGATATAAACAGCAGTTATTATAAAAATTGTGTGTTTGATGCTAAGAATTCAATTAATAATTTCTATATTATTGATTGGAAAAAGGCTAATAGCATAAATACTGATGGTCAATATTTATCTCAAAACAATGATGGAAGTTTAACCGTCTGTAGTAAAGGTAAATGTGAAACAGAAAGCCCACCACCTCAAACTGGTATTTATGAAGATATTCGCAAAAAAGTGATAAGTCTTGGTTGGAATCCTGCTCCAAAAACATTAAAACCAATTTTAATCAAAACAGGGAAATTGCACACTAATGGCTTTAAATTAAATACTACTGAAATGTATGGAAATTGTTTAACTGAAAATTCAGTTTGCGATAAATCTAAACCTGAACTTGCAGAATGTAATCAAACAAATAAATGCACTGCTGTATGGGAAAAAGATGGTGAAACAATATGGTATCTAATTGAAGATGGTCGTGTTGTTCAATACAGTAGTGTTCCTAAAGGTTGGCTTAATCGTTAGTATAAAAAATTTGTTTAATTTATTAATTTAATTAAATATGAGCCATAACCCCAAATCAATGTTCCAAAAACCATTAGAGAAGCACCCCAAACTTCATCACTCTCAACTTCTTTAACTTTCTTTTCTTTTTCATCCTTGTTTTCGCTTCCACCAAAAACACCCTCACCAGAAATCATTGCATATTTACTATCCACACCAAGAGGCTCACCATTTGGAAGTTTAAGATGATAATGAGCTGTGAGTTTAATATTTAGAAAAATACCTGCAAGAGTAAAGATTGCCCCAGATGAAGAAAATAGGTTTTCAATACTGAATACATATTCAAGAGCATAAGAAATTATTGAAATAGTCGCACAAAACAACAGTGCTGCTAATCTATTGAAAAAGACTTTCTCTATAAAGTATTTAAACCATTTTCTTATTATCATAAAGTTATTTCAATCGTAAAGTTTAATTATAAAGACATTCTTTATTTCTTTATTTCCAAATCAACTAATCCACCACCACCTGCGAGAAAGTCTTTAACCCATTGAGGTTTGCGACCTTGCCCACCATGCCATGTAAGAGTTTTATCCGTAGGATGAATATACTTTGCTTCAAGTGTAGTTTTAACCGTTCCTGAAGCTTTCTTGTTCGGTTTAGGTGTTATTCCCAACTCATTAGCAGTAAATCCAAACTGTTTAATAATTTCTTTTGCTTCTTTCAGTTTAGTAGTTCTCTGCTCTTTCAATAGTGTTTCTTTCTTTTGCTGTAATTCAGCTATTTGAATTTCAATTTGTTGAATATCAGTTGTCATTTATTTTTTCCTTAATAAATAAAGTTTCCTGATTGTAATATAAAAATAATCAATTTAGATATTCATATTATTTAGAATTTTTCTTTAAATAGTTTTTAATAATTAATCGTAATAGATTTGACAAAGTTGTGACCTGCTTATTTGCCACATCCTCTAATTGACCTTTCACTTCACTTTCAATTTCTAAAATTATTCTTGCATCATTAATTAATTTTAAACTTTTCTTTTTCTTTCTATTTGTTGTCATAAATTATCCATTAAATCATTTATTTAACTCCTAATAGATTTATTTGAAAAGTCAATAAAATATATACATTTATTGTCAAATAAATATTAAATAAATATACATAAAATATTGATTTATTGTTTTAATTTCGTATATTTAATATAGGAATATAAAAACAATATCAGTAATTAAAGCTGAATAATATTAGTTTAAATAAATATTAATAATTAAGATTACTGAACTATATAAATAAATTTGACATTGTTTAATTGATTCCTTAAATAAAAATAATAAGGATAATTACAATGTTTACATTTGATAGCTTAAAAGATAAAAATACTGATGAATTACATAAAATAATTTATGAATTACAGCAAAGAAAAAAATATGGTCTTGTGTGGGAAAATCATTCTGAAAATATCGAAGAAAAATATAAAAATAAATTACCTATTTTAACTATTGATGAAACAAAAAAAGATAATTTTAAATATGACATAAATAAGATTAATCATTTATTGATAGAGGCTGATAATTTAGAAGCTTTATTATCTTTAAATTTAACACATAAAGAAATGGTCAATGTCATCTATATAGATCCACCTTATAACACAGGTGAAGATGGCTGGATATATAACGATAAAAAAGTAGATAAAAATGACTTATTTAGACACAGTAAATGGTTATCTTTTATTGGAAAGAGATTATCACTTGCAAAAGAATTAATGGCTAAAAATGGGGTTATATTTATAAGTATTGATAATAATGAATTCGCACAATTAAAATTACTTTGTGATGAAATATTCACTGATGATAATTTTATTAATATGATATGTGTTGAGAATAATCCAAAAGGAAGAAAGAACAGTGCATTTTTGGCTCAAAATCATGAGTATTGTCTTGTGTATGCTAAAGATAAATCTTCTTTTAAAAAGAATATTTTTGAATTTAATTCTCCAATAAATAGTATGTCAGATAAAAGAACTATATACACAGATAATTTTGGAAGCTATAAAAAAGCTAAAAGACAAATTATTGGTACAAATGAAAATAAAGAAATTTCTTCGCCTAAAAAGAAACATAGATGTTTTAGTATTTATTATAAGCAAGATACCAATGACTTAATTATCAAAAATGAGTACAACGAAATAGATAATATATTTTATGAAAGAGATATGGGGCTAATCAATAATGGGTATACATTATTTAGACCTATACATAAAAAAACAGGAAATCCTAATGAAGTCACATATACAAAAGAAACAGTTGAAAAAATGTTCATGGATGGTAACTTACTTTTTTGTGAAAATTCAATATATGAAAAAGAAAGAGATTTTAATCAAAAGCTTAATACATTAATTTATGCTGATAATACTGGTGTTGATTTGTTAACAGAAACAGCAGGGAAAAAATTAAAAAATGATCTAGGGATAGATTTTGATTATCCAAAACCTGTTGATTATATAAAACTACTAATATCGTTATATCCAAAAAATGATGCTCTCATACTTGATTTTTTTGCTGGTTCAGGAACTACAGGGCAAGCTGTAATGAATTTAAATGCTGAAGATAATGGAAATAGACAATTCATTTTATGTACAAATAATGAAAATAGTATTTGTGAAAATATTACATACAATCGCCTCTTAAAAAGTAATAAAAATCAAGATAATATTTATTACTTAAAACCAAATAATATTTCTGAAAGATTTCAAATTAACATTAGGAACTATGCAAGTGAATTGGTAATGTTATTAGAAAATAGTTTTAATAATGTAA
Organism: Pseudomonadota bacterium; assembly: GCA_020053735.1. GTDB lineage: Bacteria > Pseudomonadota > Gammaproteobacteria > Burkholderiales > Methylophilaceae > Methylotenera_A. The sequence goes on along the minus strand of JAGVMP010000011.1, from coordinate 213,533 downwards.
ATAACAATAACGAATATTTACATTTGCGAAAGTTAGATTGCGATATTTATTTAATTCACAATAATAATGATATAACAACATTGAAAAATATTATTAACAATTCTGGAAATAAGAAAATATTTTATTTTTATAGTATTAGTGAATCTTTAACTGAAGATGTCATAAATACTCTTAGTTCCAGTGAAATAGAAATTAAATATTTGCCAAAAAAACTTATTGAAAACTATGAAATTGCATTAAAAGAAATGAATAATAATAAAAACAAATAGGAACTCTATGCTATTAAAAAACTTTCAAGAAAAAATATTATATGGGAATTTACAATCCGATAGAACAAACTATTTAAAGCATCATGGATTGATTTCTTATGTTAATGAAATTATGAATGGAAACTCTAAAAAAGAGATTTATATTCAATCTCCGACTGGCTCTGGTAAAACAAGAATATTAGCAGAGCTATTAAAAGACAAAAGAGAATATGCAACGATATGGTTATCAATTGCTGATGGTGATCTGCATTTGCAATCTAAAAAGAAAATTGAAAATTATAATGGTTATAAGTGCTATGAGTATAAAGATATTTCAAGTAAATTTAATTTAGTTAAAGGCGATATTGTATTTATATCACTGAATGCTCTTAGGAATAAGAAATCACACATTAATAATGATTCTTCAACATCATTGTCTTTTGAGAACATTATTAATAATACAAACGGTAATAATATTCCAATTTTGCTTATTATTGATGAATCACATAAGGGTTTAGATACCGAAATTGGTTTAAATATATTTGATTACATTAACCCCAAGATTAAAATTGAAGTATCTGCAACTAATACTTCTAAAAAAATTGTTTCTGATAACTCTTTGATAATTAATAGTACAGAAGTAATTGATGAAGGTTTAATTAAAAAAGAAATTATTATTAATCAAGTTTATAGTCAAAATGAAAAAACCCCCTTAACTAGTAAAAATGCATCGGCAATAATTAATTCTGCAATTAATCAACAAAAAATTATTCAAGCCGAATATAATAAAAATCCTGAGCTAAATAACTTAGTGCCTTTAATTCTTATCCAAATAGCGAATAAAAGTGATTTAGATATTAATAATAGCTCTAAAGATATTATAAGGATAATAAAGGAGTGTGATCCTTCAATTAGTGATTATGATATTGCAGTTTGGTTATCAGAGGATAAGTCTAATAATACTGATATTATAAATGGTAAGCAAAGATTCTTAATATTCAAACAAGCAATTGCAACAGGTTGGGATTGTCCGAGAGCACATATATTAGTAAAACTCAGAGAGTTTTCAAGTAATTCTGAATCTTTTGATATACAACTTTTGGGTAGAGTATTAAGAACGATTAACGGGAAACATTATAACAATCAAATTATTGATGTTGCTTATTTATATACTGATTCAGAAGAAGTTAATACTGTAATTGACTTTGAACATTTAAATTATGGTAATTTTATATCTGAACTAAAAACTAATATTGATAGCTTTACTTTAGTTGGTCAATATTTAGACAATAATAAAAAAACTGGTCTATCGGCAGAACAAATTAAAGCAATTTGTGAAATATTAAAAAATGATGAAACAATTAATTCTTTGCTTAAAAATTCAAGGTTCAATCCTATTCTTGAAACAAAAATTCCAATCGGACAAATAAATTCAGAAGACATTAACTCTGAGTATAGTTTTGGTGTTGTTGAAAAGGAATCCACCAAAGTAAGTTCTACTCGTAATGATTTATATAATAAATTTATCAGTATTTTAAAATATTTCTTTAATTCTTCATATAAACCACACTTAAAAGAGTCTATTCTTGAATCAGTCTATTTTTTATATAAATCAATTTTTAGTTTAAATCAGATAAATGAACAAGATGAAATATATATTTACAACTCATTTATAACTGAGGATAAATCATTTATTGATGTTTTAAGTAATATTAAACAGAAACTTGAATTACAACTTTCAAGCAAAAAAGAAGTTAATAGATATATATTTAATTTACCATTAAAAGAGTTTTTTAATAAAAAAACTCATAAACTATCCTCAAGTTTCAAAAAGAATGTTTTTCATAATTATTATTTACAAAATACAAAATCAAATATAGAACAAAAATTTGAAAATTATATTGATAATAATCCTGATGTGTTATTTTGGTATAAAAATGGCACAACCCCAAAATCGAATTACAGTATTATTTATAATGATGCATCTCAAGTCTTACATAACTTCTTTCCAGATTATATTATTAAATTAAAATGTGGTAAGTATTTAGTAATGGATACAAAGTCGGGCAACACACTTACAGAAGCTATTGAAAACAATAAACTCAGAGCTTTGTATGATTTTGGTTGTAGTCAAAAAAATTATTCTGGAAGAATTGTAATATTTAATAACAATGAGTATTTAGTGAATAAAGATAGTAATGTAAATATAGATAGAGTTAAAAGAAATGATTTTAGTGACTTTATAAAACTTTCAGAGCTTATTTCCAATCAAAACCTGTCTGCATCGTTAATATCAAATTAACTACAAGACACACAACACAAGAGCTTACCAATTCATTTTGATAAGCTCTTTTTTATTACACAAATTCAATCACTTCATCATAGCTATAAGGTCTATCAGCTAACCCTAATCTCATGGCTGGTGTTTTCTTATCTTTACCAACTAATACGAAATTAGTAAATGCTCTAAATATAGCTAATAACTTAATCACTGTAGATGGGTTGTAAGCACCATAACCGTTCCATACGCGACCACTTGATGAAGCTGAATGCAAAGGTCTTTCTAATATAGATATTCTTCTTCTAGCCTGCATAAAATAGGTATCTACCCCATGCAAACTTGCTTTGTTATAGAGCCATGCCAAATGTGTATCATCATAATCTTTGAAATCAGTTAAATAACACACCATTTTTTCAGGTTCAGCCATATCAGGTAATGGATGGAATAACCATTTATCTTTCCATTTACCAATTTCCTGCATTCTTTTTAACTCTTCTTTAATCATAAGAAGTTTAATGTCATTTGGTTCTAAATCAGGATTTGAAGCCCTAAACTTATCAAACACTTTTTTGCTTTTATTTTTACATTTTCTTTTTTCATCAACGGTTAAATCTTTACTGATACTCACATAAAAAGCATCACAAGTTCTATTTTTGATCTCGTCTTTAAATGCAGATAAACATGCTGCTCTCATACCACTATCCTGGTCTAAGAAGAAACGGATTTTTCCAACATTACCTAATAGATTTTTAATGTAATTGAAATGAGCATATAAAGTGTATTCACTATGAATCTGCATACCATCTTTAGGCAATTTTAAATCACTGGTTAATACTTCTTGCTTCTCTATATCATCACGGCTTTCTTGCACTGTATAAGTGTGGTTAATATCATCTTTAAGGGTAGCACTACCATTTCTATGAGAAGCTTTAACCATAGCTCTTTCATAATCATTTTTAAGCCAAGCTCTTGCATGTCGTCTATATGGTAATGGTTTAGATAAGTCATTAAGACTAGCAGTTTCATTTTCAACTTCATCACTATTTAATGCTTCATCAAAATTCAAATGATGACCAAATACATAACGAGTTTCATTATCAGCAGTAGCTACACCTTGAAATTTATTATTTCTTTTGTCTTTTCTTTGTGTCCAGTTAATTGAATAATCTTGCCTATCAACTGCTAGATATAACCTATCAATATTTAATGTTTTTAACTTGGCTTCATGGTGAGCCATAAATGAATTACATTGCTCTGCTAAGAAATCAATACGGTGATAAAGAGTTTCAGGGTGAATATCTACCACTTCACAAATCCTACGGAATGGGGATTTATTCATTAATAGTTTAAAGACTTGTTTTGTTATTTCAGGTTGTTTTTGATAGCGAGTAGATACAGAACCTACTGCAAATGTTTTCATACAGGCTTTACAACGATACCTATTTGAACCTGATTTTGTTTTACCAAATGACTGATAAGCTTTTGGAGTAGTGATTGATACATGATGATTAGAACATTCATTATCAGGACAACATTCAATAGTTGAAGTATTACCATCAACCATTCTTTGTGTTTCTTCAAATACACCTTGATTGCTTTTTACTGGTATATATTCATCACATGATAAACAATGAAGAATAGGTTTATCTTTATAAGAACCTTTTAGCTTATATGTATCTTTAACACCTTTTTTCTTATTCTTCTCTTGAGTAGATGGAATGCCAAAATTCTCACATTCAGGATTTTTACAGAAATTGACTTGAACACCATTAAATTCAGGTGGAATTCTATAAGTTTTATGTAATAATAAATCGGTGCTTAAATCAGGGCTGTTATTAGTCAAAGTATTGATTCATATAAGAAAAGGACAGAAGTTATTATACTCCTATCCTTTAATTTATCAACACCTTTACTGAACGGCTTGCTAAATAAGCTGGCTTTTTTATTGTTTAAAAAATTGGTAATGCAAGTTTTTCAAGTAAGGTGAAATAACTATCAATTTGTTGATAGTACATTTTAAGGAGTTGCTATGAAATATATGAAAAACTGTATTTTTTGCCAAAAAAAGCTAATAGTTTCCACGGTTAAACGGTCTGGGGGCTTTTTGTTTTTGGTTAATTGTGATGAATCTGATTCTGTTCATGAATTTGCCATTAGTCAGAGAGGCGATTCTAAATTAAACCGAAACTCCTCAAGGTTGGAGGCCGTGAAAGAAGGTATGAAAGATTTTAAACTTAAGTACCCAACTGAAATACCACAGGTCTTTTTTGATGAAAAGTGGGAGTTATCTATTGTTAAGTTGACTACATAACAATAGGGTGTCCAAGAAGTCGCTCTCGCGCGACTAGCGAGTTTCTTTCTTTTGCTTAGCCAAAAGAAAGAAACCAAAGAAAAGGCTACCCCGCTGCCGTCACAATTTGCTTGCCACTTTAGTGGCTTAGCAAATCGGGGAAGCCAAATACTGGCTCCCTTCGGTCTTAGCGCCGCATCTGAGCGGCTGCGGAACTGGTGCTTTCAGCACTCAAACAGTCCTCGTCACCTTGCATCTGCTGCTCAAGCCGAAGGCGCGGCAAAGGGGAGTAAAGTCAACACCATACGAATGCCGCTGTTGCAGATTTTTTTATAAGCCTTTTATATCCCTACGCCGTCATTCCCGCGAAGGCGGGAATCCAGGCAAGTTGGATGCTTAGCTGGATATTTAAAATCATCAATTTCACAAACCCAGTCATTCTGAGGCTAGGGTTTATCTAGCCGAAGAATCCAGTAGTTAGAATTAGTTTAAAAAACTGGATTCTTCGTTTCACTCAGAATGACGGCGGGTGCCGTTTTAGTTATGACACAACCTAAAGACTAGTCTGCACTGCAACTTCGTTGTCTTGGGTTACTTTCTTTTCAGGCAGTTAAAAAAAGTAACTAGCTGTCGGGTCACCCCCCGACTTGTTTCATAATCCACTGGATACCGAATAAGACCGCAAGGGTCTTGTCCGTGGAATATATGCGCTAAAGCGCATTATTCACACGCCAAAATAGATGCTCTGGAAGCCACATGGATATTCCCTCGTAGGGCATTTATTTTGTATAAGTGAATTTTTGTTTGATTTGAAGCTCTTATTTTTACCTTTTAAAATAACACTTCTTTAGGCTTTCAAGTTGATGATTAAACAAAAACTTTATTTACTCGCCTGTTTTTGTATTTTCACGTTCTCTTTCCACCATGTTTTTGCTGAAGTAAAGCAAGTAACAAAACAAGAATCCCCACCCATCTATCAGCAATATCCACCCACTGCCGATGGCACTGGCAAGGTGTATATGGGGCGCGAGATTGCGCCCCTTATGGGCTATCAAGGTGCTGCATGGTTAGAGCGTGCAGCGCGTGAAAAAGAAGAGCGCACCGATATTTTATTGCGCGCACTTAACCTTAAAAAAGGCATGGTGGTGGCGGACATTGGTGCGGGCACTGGCTATTTATCGCGTCGCATAGCCGATGGTGTTGGTATGAAAGGCACTGTCTATGCGGTGGATGTGCAACCCGAGATGATAAGCAGGCTAAACAGCATATCCAAAAAGTACACCAATATTAAGCCTGTGTTATCTGAGCCAAGTGACATCAAGTTGGCGGCGAATAGCCTAGATATGGCGATTATGGTGGATGTGTACCATGAGCTGGAATTTCCTTATGAGGTGGCGCAAAGCATTTGGGCGGCGCTTAAGCCCAATGGAAAATTAGTGCTGGTGGAATATCGGGCAGAGGATGACAAAGTGCCGATAAAGAATAGCCACAAGATGACACAGGCGCAAGTGATTAAAGAGCTGACGGTATTGCCGTTTAGGTGGCATAACACCGTAACCAGTTTGCCTTGGCAGCATGTCGTGATATTTACTAAGCAGTGAAACTTACTAATGAGTGAAACAAAGGGTTGCTTTGTAAGAATCGTCTGACAGTAGTTTCAGTGTTAGCTGATATTGATTACATCCATTCGACCATATAATTTTTTATACGTCCTAATTTAATAATCTTGATTTAATAAAAGGAAAACAAAATGAAATTAATCAGCACATTTTTAATCTTGGCATTTGCAGTGACATTAAGTGCCTGCAACACGTTTGCTGGCGCTGGTAAAGATATTCAAAAAGGTGGCGAAAAAATTGAAGATGCCGCAGAAAGTAAGAAATAAATTTATCTGCATCATGTCAGCGCGCGTAGAGCACTGATCGTTAACCGATCAAGTAGTGAAGTTTCTTGGCTAAATAGTACTATTAAAAAAAGGTAAATTATATGCGTAATAAAATAATATTAAGTTCTGTGTTGCTTACGTTTGTGTTGGGCGGTTGCGCCAATATGACAGAGACACAAAAAGGTACAGCTAAAGGCGCTGCTATTGGTGCTGGTGCTGGCGCGGTGGTGGGTGCTGTAGCAGGTAAAGGCAAAGGCGCAGCCATTGGCGCGGTAGTAGGTGCTGGTGTTGGTGCTGTGGCGGGTAATGTGTGGACGAAGCGTCAACAAGAGCAAAAACGCCAAATGGAAGAGGCGACTGCGGGGACCGGAGTTGAAGTCACGCAAACTGCAGATAATCGTTTGAAATTGGATATTCCAAGTGATATTTCTTTTGCTGTGGGTCGCGCTGATATTCAACCAAACTTTAGAACGGTGTTAGATACATTTGCTACAGGTTTAGTGAGCAACCCTGCTAGCAATGTCACAGTCATTGGGCATACCGATAGCACTGGTAGCGATGCGGTGAATAATCCATTGTCGCTAAATCGTGCTGCCAGTGTGCGTGATTACTTGGCTTCTAGAAGCGTATCATCAAGTCGTGTAGCGATTGAAGGTCGTGGTTCGCGTGAGCCCTTGGTGGCTAATGATACTAGTGCAAACAAAGCAAAAAATCGTCGTGTTGAGATTTATGTGGCAGAGCCAGCACCAGCTCCATCGGCGTCGGCTCAGTAACTTACTTAATAAATTCGCTTGGATTTCAAAATCAAAGTTTAAAATAAAAAAGGGCTTCGGCCCTTTTTTATTAACCAAAATTAATTAATTGAAGTGCGTTAAAACGGCAAAAATGCCATCGTCGCAATACTTTGTGCAATGCGCGAAATTAGCCGTTGCGATTTCTCTGCCAAGGCAATCGCATATAAATCGGTGCGACCAATCATTTTGCCGAATTCACGTTCAAAGCTTAAATTTTGATCTTTATGGATTGAATCTTTGTAGTAAATTTCGTTACTGAGTAGATACAAATTTCCATTCGCATCGCGCGCAGTAGAGAGTTTCCACGCCGCAATTTCAATATTGCGCGCCACATTGTAAATACGTTGTGGGTCGATGCTATCGGTCAGGTAAAAAGATTTTTTATTGCCATGCGCTTTTAGTAGCATCGTTTGTATGCCGACAATAAATGGCAATACGCGATCACCTTGGTAATTGGCATCGAACGCTAGAAATATGGCGTCAGTAGCTTGTTTGTTGTCGATTTCTTTAAATTTCCAATGGTGCTGCAGTTCGCCGTCAAACACCCAAGCTACCATTTTTTCGGCAGGGTCAGATGTGCTTTTGGCCAATTCACGCGGGTTGCGTTTATAAAGCTTGGTCATTAATATTTGTAGGCTCTGTGAGTTTTCTTCCAGTTCCACATCGGCCATGCGGTCGAAATCATTTTTTGCCAATTGGTTGGCTGAGCTTCTATCGCCACGCTCTGGTATGGGTTTACCTTCAATAGGCGTATTCGTCGAGCATGCACAAGCAAGGCCGCAGACCAATATCCATGCGGTTCGCAGAGCAATGGATTTGATCTTATCTAAAGTCATGCTTGAGTCATGCCTGTTTTAACTGAGGCGCTAGCACAATTCTAGATTTTGGAAACAGTACGCTAAACGTACTGCCCACGCCAATTTCGCTGCTGATTTCTAGCTTGGCTTGGTGGCGAATGAGAATGTGTTTGACGATAGAAAGTCCCAAACCAGTGCCGCCAGTTTCACGGCTACGGCCACGGTCGACGCGATAAAAGCGCTCGGTGAGTCGTTCAATATGCTGCGGCTCGATGCCGATACCAGTGTCGCGCACCGCAAATACGGCTTGCCCATTTTGCCTATGCCAGCTGATAGCAATTTTTCCACCTTTAGGCGTGTAGCGCACTGCGTTACTCACCAGGTTACTCAGTGCACTTTGCAACTCGCTTTGTGCCCCAGTAATCGTCAGCGTTTGGTCTACCTCTAACTCAATCGCATGCTTTGTTTTATACAAGCTGTGGCTTAAGCCGAGCGCATCTTTTTGAATTTGCTTGAGCAAGCTTGGCATGTCGATTTCAGTGTTTTCAGGCTCTTCTATATTGCTTTCAATTTTTGATAGCGTCAGTAAGTCCTCAATAATGCGGCGCATGCGGTTGGTTTGCTCTTGCATCATGCCAAAATAACTTTTGATGGCATCTGGCACTGCGCCTTGCATGTCGCCCAACGTTTCTAAAAATCCGCCCACCACAGTAAGTGGCGTACGCAGCTCGTGAGATACGTTGGCAATAAAATCACGGCGCATGATTTCTACTTTTTCTAGTTGTGTAGTATCGCGGCAAATCAATAGTTTTTGATTGGCACCAAACGTAATCAGTTGAATTTCGAAAACGATTTCTGGATTTTGCCAAGATTTAAGCTTAAACGGCTCACCATAATCGGCGTTGTAAAGGTAGGCGATAAAATGGCTGTCACGCACCAAATTGACAATGGGTAAATTTTTATCGGTGCTAAAATTTAAACCAAGCTGGTTTTCTGCATGTGGCGTGCACCACTCAATCTCATTGCTGGCACCCAATATTACCAAGCCGTCTGGGATAGCATTGGCGGTGAGGGTAAAGCGCTCTAGGGCCGAGCTGAGCTGAGTTTGGTTGTTAATATTATCGCGCGCATATTTCAGCAGTGCGGTAAAGACATCCTCCCACACCCCGGCACCTTCAGGGATTTCTGCCACCACCGGATTTTTAAACCAAACATGTAGCTGATGCAGCCAAGCGATATGGCTGATAAGGTAAATGAGTAGGCCAAGCGTAAAAGCAATGAGTGCCACTTTTGCGCTAATAATCAGCCATAAAAAAGCACAAATCACGCTTAGCGCGCAAAGTAACAAGCCAGCTTTCCAGCGAATATCGAGCACAAATTAAGCTTTAAATTAAAAGGTGCCTAATTATAGCGCGTATATTCTGTGGAGAAGTCGTTCGCATTTAACTTACCAGTTTACTGGTTTAGCTAAATGGTAATGACCTTTACGGTTATTGCGGGCTTGAAAATTGTGGCCGCGCTTTTAGCTAAATAAAAGACTAGCTTTCTTTAACTGCGGACAAACGATAGCCAGAGCCACGCACGGTTTGAATTAAATCTTGATGACCAGAAACGGATAAACAATTACGCAGCCTGCGAATATGCACATCTACTGTGCGATCCTCTACAAACACGCGGTCACCCCACACTTTATCGAGTAGCTGGCTACGCGTATGTACGCGCTCTGCATTACTCATGAAAAAGTGTAGCAGTCTAAACTCTGTCGGCCCTAGGTCAATATTGGTGCTACTGCCCATATGATTGCCCACAACACGATGGGTGCTGGGGTCTAGCGCCAAGCCTGCAATTTCAATCGGGTCGTCGGTCATTTGCGGCGCGCGGCGGCGCAACACGGCTTTGATTCGGGCATTCAATTCGCGCGGGCTAAATGGTTTGGTGACATAGTCATCGGCGCCCACTTCTAGCCCACGTACTTTGTCATATTCATCACCACGTGCGGTCAGCATAATAATGGGAATCGCTTTGGTCACTGCCTCTGATTTTAGGCGACGCGCATATTCAATACCGCTCATGCCCGGTAACATCCAATCAAGCAAAATAAGGTCTGGCAAGGTATTGCGTAGCAGTTCCTGCGCATGCTCTACACTTAACGCACGGAGCGCGTTGTGGCCTGCTTGGGTAATGTTTAAGGCCAGCAATTCCTGAATGGCGGGCTCGTCTTCAATCACTAAAATATTAGCTGGCATGATTTACTCTTGAAATACCTTTTAATTGGATAAGTTTAAACATGTGCGAATTTTGTGGCTTTAATATGACACATTGATGACAGATTGACTATATTTTTATGACAATGGCGAATTTTTATGATGCGGAGATGCAGCATATAGTTAACGCTATATTAAAATTATCTTAAGGATTTTTCGCGCACGCAATTGCCATTTTTTGCGTTTTATAACACTATGCGATATAGCGTATATTCTATAGAGATGTCGTAAGTGATATCGTATAAACATTAGTCTTTTTTGGAGCAGACATGGCAAGTTTTTTATCAAAAGAATACATCACCGCAAAGCCCAATTTTAATCGTTGGTTGGTGCCGCCTGCCGCATTAGCCATTCACTTGTCTATTGGCATGGCATATGGTTTTAGCGTGTTTTGGAAACCGCTTGGCAATGCACTGATGGACGAAGATGGCAAACCGCTGGCTGCTTGTGCTGCGGGCGCGACAACTTTTGGTGATAAATTAGCAGGCACAGCGCGTGCCTTAACTGCTACCGATTGCAATTGGACGCAGTTTGATTTGGGTTGGATGTACACCCTGTTTTTTGTATTGCTAGGTTGCTCGGCTGCATTGTGGGGCGGTTGGTTAGAGCGCGAAGGCCCGCGCAAAGCTGGTTTGGTGTCTATGCTGTGTTGGTGCGGTGGACTACTTATTTCAGCTTATGGCGTGTATGCGCATCAACTGTGGCTGATGTGGCTGGGCAGTGGCGTGCTTGGTGGCATTGGACTGGGACTAGGTTACATTTCGCCTGTTTCAACGCTCATTAAGTGGTTTCCAGATAGGCGTGGCATGGCCACGGGCATGGCGATTATGGGTTTTGGTGGCGGTGCCATGATAGGCTCGCCTTCGGCCACCAAGCTCATGACCTACTTTGCAACACCAACCAGTGTGGGCGTTTGGCAAACCTTTGTCGTGTTGGCTGCGATTTATGCGGTGTTTATGTTGTGTGGGGCGCTGGGTTACCGTGTGCCGCCACTTGGCTGGAAGCCCGCCAATTGGACACCACCTGTTACTGCAAAAAATACCATGATTGCTGCGCGTCATGTGCATTTAAAGAATGCGCATAAAACACCGCAATTTTGGTTGTTGTGGATCGTGCTATGCATGAACGTTTCTGCGGGCATTGGCATTATTGGTGCGGCAGCGCCCATGCTGCAAGAAACATTTGGTGGTGCGCTGATTGGCCAACCTGCGCTTGGGTTTGCCGATATTAAACAAGACGGCGCCTTGACTGCGGCAGCGGCAGCGGTAGGTGCTGGGTTTGTTGGGCTGATTTCCTTATTTAACATTTTTGGGCGGATTGCTTGGGCAAGTTCGTCAGATAAACTCGGCCGTAAACGCACTTACTATATTTTCTTTATCTTAGGCGCGCTGATGTATTGTGCTGCAACATACGTTGCGGGCTTTAAATCGCTCGCTTTGTTTGTGGCCTGCTTCGCTGTCATTGCTTCCATGTATGGTGGCGGATTTGCCACTATTCCAGCTTATTTAGCGGATATGTTTGGCACACAATTTGTGGGGGCTATTCATGGGCGCCTACTCACTGCATGGTCTACTGCGGGTATTTTAGGGCCTGTGGTGGTGAACTACATGCACGACACGCGGCTAGAGAAAGGCGTTCCATTTGACCAAGTTTATGCCCCAATTTTTTTGGTGTTGGCGGGTTTAATGGTGGTGGGTTTCATTGCGAATATGTTGGTAAAACCAGTGGCAGAAAAATATTTCATGTCGGATGCAGAGTTAGCCGAGGTGCAAAAAATTGGGCATGAGAAGTCACTACAAGCTACAGCAATAGCCACAGAAGGCTCGACTCAACATGGTCTATTGCTTAAGCTGGCTTGGTTGGCTGTACTTATTCCGATTGGTTATGGCGTATGGAGTACCGTGCAAAAAGCGTGGGTTTTATTTAGTTGAGTTTAGCTTTTGTAAAATTACTATTTTAAAGTTAATGGGCATTGACAATTTATGTCAGTGCTAATCAGGTAAAATAGCGTTTTTTAGCACTTTATCGAGAAGGCATTGAATAGAATCGTGAACAAAATAGACATCAATTTGAACGGCACGGGTAAAAAAATTGGCATTGTACAATCGCGTTTTAATGGCGATATTTGCGATGGTTTATTGGCTGCTTGCCATGCAGAACTGCTCAAGTTAGGCGTAAAAGCACAAGATATTCGCATTGCCACTGTGCCAGGTGCATTGGAGACTCCACTTATTTTGCAGCATATGGCTTTAAGTGAAAAGTACGATGCCTTAATTGCTTTGGGAGCGATTGTTCGCGGTGAAACTTATCACTTTGAAGTGGTAGCTAACGAGTCTGCGCGTGGTATTTCAGAGGTGCAATTAAATACAGGTGTGCCCGTGGCTAATGCGGTGTTGACCACAGAAGATGATGAACAGGCACTCGCACGCATGCTGGTAAAAGGTAGTGAGGCAGCACAAGTGGCGATAGAAATGGCAAACTTGGTACGCGCGCTATGATAAGCATAGGGGGTAACAGTGTGGCGAACTTAACAACCGAAGCAAAAGCGAAAACCGAAGTAAAGGCGGTTAAAAAACCTAAGGTAAGCCAAAATCGCCGTAAGTCGCGCGAGCTGGTACTAAAAGCTGTTTACCGTGGCATGATTAATGCTTCTGAGTTGAAGCAGATTATTGCAGACGCAAATGATGACCCTGAATATGTTAAAGCAGACGAGGCTTATTTTATGGCTTTACTGCAAGGGGTATCAGGAAAAATCAGTGAGCTAGATAGCCAGATTTCAATCTTTATTGACAGAAAAATTCAAGAACTAAGCCCAGTTGAACATGCGATTCTGCGCATTTCATCGTTTGAGCTGATGTTTGATATGAGTATTCCTTATCGGGTGGCAATTAATGAAGGCGTTGAATTAGCTAAGCTTTATGGTGGCGCCGATGGCCATAAATATATTAATGGTGTGTTGGATAAAGTAGCAGAAAGTGCCCGTCCGCACGAATTTAGTAAAAGAGTGTAGTATGAAAATGTGGCGCACTAAAGCGAGGTAATGCCCTATTGTTAACAATGTGGGATGGCTATAATGAATGTAAGTAAAGCCATTAGAGTTGCGCGTATAAGCCATGTAGGCATGATGCGCGAGCATAACGAAGACGCGGTAGCGAGCGATATGTCAATCGGCTTAGTGTTGCTAGCCGATGGTATGGGTGGTTATAAAGCGGGTGAAGTGGCCAGTGAAATAGCTGTGTTGTTGATTGCAGCAGAAATGACTGAGGCGATGCAAGCTCAATCTGGATTATTTAGAACCGAGCCTGATTTATTGCCAGAATCGAACATGCTGATAAATGCAGTAGAAAAGACTAATAAAGCCATTTATGAAATCGCGCAGCTTCAGCCAGAATGCGCAGGTATGGGTACTACCTTGGTGGCAGGCGTTTTTACAGACGATAAGTTAGTGCTAGGACACATAGGTGATTCACGTATGTACAGGTTGCGTGGCGAGGTGTTTGTGCAACTGACTGAAGATCACTCGTTGGTGCAAGAGCAGATTAACGCAGGTTTAATTACAATAGAGCAAGCAAAAGTAGCCAGAAATAAAAATTTAGTCACACGTGCACTGGGAATAGACCCAATGGTTGAGCTAGAATTACAAGAGCTTGCAGTGGAAGTTGGTGATAAATATTTGTTATGTTCAGATGGTTTGTCTGATTTGTTAAGTGATGCGGAAATAGCACAAATACTGCTAGATGAAAAAGAGGATATTGATTCTGCAGTTGAGAAGTTGGTAGAAAAAGCCAATCGATTTGGCGGCTTAGATAATATTTCAGTGGTGATAACAACAATAGAAAAATCATTTAAAGCTGAGAAAAGCTGGGTAAAAAAAATGTTAAAAGTAAAAACTGATTAGAAGCAAAAAAGCATTAGTAAAATTACTTTAATTTTTAGACAATGAATTCGGGTTGATTATGGCAAAGTTACAATTTTCATTGGACGGCAACTCGCTAGGTGAGTTTGAGTTAAATAAAGAGCGCACCACGATAGGTCGCCGCCCAGCAAATGATATTCATATTGATAATCTAGCGGTGAGTGGTGAGCATGCTGTCATTACGACTATTGGCAATGATTCGTTTTTAGAAGACATGAATAGCACCAATGGTACCTTGGTGAATAATAAGCCCATTAAAAAACATGTGCTACATCATAACGACATCATCGAGTTTGGTAAGTATCAGTTGCTGTATGTAAATCAGGCACAAGCTAATATGCCACCTAACCATGGCGGTTTCGAGAACACGGTAGTGTTGCGCCCCACAAGGTTGACTGTGGCAGAAGCTGAGACCGCTAAAAAATCAGAGGAAAAGCTAGCAGAAGAAAAACCAGCAGAAGCAATGCCAGCTGATGAAAAGGCGGCAGAATCTAATGCTGAGTCCGCACCTCCAGAAGTAGTAAAATCCCCCGTAGAGAATGCGCCAAAAATGGGTCGTTTGAAGATACTAACCGGAACAAATTCTGGTCGTGAGATGGTTTTAAATAAGGCCTTAACGACTTTAGGTAAGCCTGGTGCGCAAGTGGCAGTCATTACCAAGCGTCCTAATGGTTACTTCATTACGCATGTGGAAGGTGAGCACTTACCCTCCATCAATGGCCTAAAAATTAGTCCACAAGCCTATGCGCTGAGTGAGCACGATATCATTGATATAGCAGGACTTAAGATGGAATTTTTTCTGGCTTAATGCATTAATTCATGCCCGCTTCAACTTTATTAAATCAGCTCGACCGTCTTAATAGCATCGGCGTCGCACTTTCTGCTGAGCATGATCATAAGAGACTGTTAGAAACCATCCTGCTAGGGGCAAAAGAGCTCACCAACGCTGATGGGGGCACGCTGTATTCGGTGACAGAAGATAATAAGCTCAAGTTTGAGATTATGCGTACTTTGAGTCTTGATATTGCCATGGGAGGGACTACTGGCAAAGAAATTACCTTTCCTCCACTGCCAATATATTTAGAAAATGGTGCCCCAAACACGAATATGGTAGCGGCATATAGCGTGGTGAATGCGGCAACGGTGAATATTGCGGATGCTTATTTAACCGAAGGCTTTGATTTCTCAGGCACGCGCAAGTTTGATGAAACAACCGGCTACCGTTCAAAGTCATTCTTAACAGTGCCGATGAAAAATCACGAAAATGAAATTATTGGTATTTTGCAGTTAATAAACGCCATTGACCCAGAGACCAATCAAATTATTGCATTTTCCGATTCGCACCAAAGATTAGTCGAATCACTAGCTTCACAAGCTGCGGTAGCACTCACCAACCAAAATTTAATTGCGGGCTTAAAGCGCTTATTCGAGTCTTTTATTAAGTTGATTGCGGACGCGATTGATGAGAAATCGCCGTACACTGGTGGCCATTGCCAGCGCGTACCAGAGTTGACCATGATGTTAGCCAAAGCGGCAATCGACACAAAAACTGGTCCGCTAAAAGATTTCTCCATGAGTGAGAGTGAGATCTACGAGCTAAATATTGCTGCGTGGCTGCATGATTGTGGCAAAGTGACCACGCCAGAATCGGTGATGGACAAAGCGACTAAGTTGGAAACTATTTTTGATCGGATTCACTTAATAGATCATCGGTTCGAGCTACTTAAAACACAGCGCGAAAATGCTTATTTGCATAAACTAATACTTGCTGCCAGTGGCAAACCAGTCAATATCAAACACATGATGCATGATATTAAGGTGATTAAAAAACAGTTGGATGATGATAAAAATTTTATTCGTAAAGTAAATTTTGGCACTGAGTTTATGAAGCCGGAGGATAAGCAGCGCGTAAAGGAGATTGCTAATTACGAGTACAAAAGTGATTCTGGGCAATCGGTAAAATTTTTAACCGAAAACGAAGTATATAACCTCACCATCGAGCGCGGCACACTAACGCCAGAAGAGCGCATAGTAATCAACAACCATATTGTAGTGACGATTAACATGCTAGAAGCCTTGCCTTACCCAAAAGATTTACGTCGCGTGCCAGAGTATGCAGGCGGCCATCACGAGCGTATGGATGGTAAAGGTTACCCTAAAGGCCTCAAGCGGGAGGAGATGTCGATACCAGCCCGCATGATGGGTATAGCGGATATTTTTGAGGCATTGACCTCAAGAGACAGGCCTTACAAAAAGGCCAAAACGCTGTCTGAGACTATCACTATTCTTGGAAAAATGAAGATAGAGAATCATATCGACCCCGATATTTTTGATTTATTTATTCGTGAAGAAATTTACTTACGCTACGCCGAAAAATTTTTAGAGCCTGAACAAATTGATGCGGTGGATGTAGCGAATATTTTAGGTTATAAGTCTAATTAAACTAGGGCTACTTTAAAGTCATTCTGGTTTAGAGCTGGCTATATTAGCGTTAACTGAGACTAAATTTTTTGGCTGCTTGAATCAACTTAGCTATATTAATAGTAGATACCCCGTGAAAAAACTCACCATTGGGTGCCAGTCGTAGATTTGGCCCCACGTTGCAATATCCCATGCAAGGCGACTCTTCAATTTCAATCACAATATTCTTTTTTGTCAGCTCTTTCTTTAATGCAGCTAACACCAATTGACTGTCACGCGCCGCACACGAGGGGTTGTTCAGGTTGGCGCGAAAGTTGGTACATACGAGTATTTTTTTTGTCATGGCCATATACCAATCGCAATGGCGCTATAGCGTGCGCGAATGACAGCCATCAGCATTTAACATCAAACAGCTGCCCTGCTCGTACCAATCGCCTAGCACCCTTCGCTCGCAGGTGTGCCCAGCAAGATGATAGACATGCGTGTTGGGGCGGTGTGTGTGTCCGTGAATGAATAGCGGCGGATAATCGTATTGGCTTAATAGCTTTTCTACTGCTACTGCATTTACATCCATAATCTGCATCGATTTGGTCGATTTCTCTTGCTCACTTTTAGCGCGCAATTGCTCAATAAAAGCGATACGATTTTCTAACGGCTGGCTTAGAAACTGGTTTTGCCATGCTTGGCTACGCACTTCAGCTCTAAAAGCTTGGTAAGCCGTGTCATCTGTACACAGCGCATCGCCATGGCTTAGCAAAACAGGTTTGCCAAACAGTGTGATTAAACTGGGGTCGGGAAGAATGGTAATACCTGTTGCTTTACTAAACCCATCACCGATTAAAAAATCACGATTTCCAGCCATAAAAAACACTGGAACATTTTTAGTGAGTCTGCGAAGCGCATCAATACTGGCTTGCAGAGCAGATGTCTTAATCACTTCATGTTCGATAGCATCATCGCCTGCCCAATACTCAAACAAATCGCCTAAAATGTACAGCGCTTGGGCGTTTGCTGCAGTGCGCTCTAAAAAATCTATGGACGCAGCGGTGATGTGTGGGCGCGAGTCACATAGGTGCAAATCAGATATAAATATGCAGTGACTCATGCCCAGTTATTGCTAGATAAGCGTCGCTTTTTCGATGATAACCGCCTCAACGGGCACATCGCGATGGCCAGCCTTGCTAGTGGTTTTCACTTTTTTAATTTTATCGACCACATCCATGCCTTCAACTACTTTTCCAAATACGCAGTAACCCCAGCCGCTTGGCGTTTTTGCAGTATGGTTCAAAAAGTCGTTGTTGGTAGCGTTAATAAAAAATTGGCTACTGGCAGAGTCTGGAATTGAAGTGCGCGCCATGGCAATCGTGTAATTGTCATTGCTTAAGCCGTTGTCAGCCTCATTTTTAATTTCATCTTTTGTTTTTTTCTGTTGCATATCAGCATCAAAACCTCCGCCCTGAACCATAAAACCATCAATGACGCGATGGAAAATCACGCCATCATAAAAACCACTTTCGACGTATTGTAAAAAATTAGCCACAGTAATCGGCGCTTTTTCTGCGTTAAGTTCAAGTGTAATGTCGCCAAAGTTGGTAGTGAGTTTAACCATAGAATGTGAAACCAAAATAAATCCTTAAAATTAAATAATGAATGAAAAGTTGAAAAAGATAGGCGTAAACTATTTAGCGCAAGTTTTTATTTTGCAGGATCTGACAGCAATTTTACGCTTTTAATGGTGATGGCTTTTACCGGCACATCAGCGTTTCTGCCGACAAAAGTGGTTTGTACTAAGCCGATTTTTTGCACGACTTCTAACCCGCTAGTTACTTTACCGAACACGCAGTAGCCTATCGATTCTGGGTCGGGGCTGGTGTAATTTAAAAATTGGTTATCAGCCAAATTCACAAAAAATTGGGCAGTGGCTGAGTCAGGGTCAGCAGTGCGCGCCATGGCAATGGTGCCTAACTCATTTAATAAACCGTTGTTGGACTCATTGACAATGGGTGCCCGCGTATTTTTTTCGGTTAAGCCGCGCTCAAAGCCACCGCCTTGAATCATAAAGCGGTTTATGACACGGTGGAAAATAGTATTTTCATAAAAGCCATCTTTTACATACTGCAAAAAATTCGCCACAGTTTTGGGCGCTTTTTCTGGGTAAAGCTCTACCGTAAAATTGCCTTGCGAGGTTTCAAATATCACGCTTGGATAGGTGCTAGCAGGTGCGCCAGATGTCACGTCAGGAGCCGCATGGGTATTGGTTACTAGAGCAGCCATTATGATGAATAAAAACGTTCTAAAGCTTTGCATTAATTTAATTTCCATGAGGTAAAAATATGAGATGTGATTGCTGTTTAGCCAGCACCTTCGTAGATGATTTTCCAGCTACTATTTTCGTTAATCCAGTATTGGCGTTTACGCATTTTATTTTGCAAACTGGGGCTTCTAAAATCCTGTTCAAAATTCACCACCACCATCGGTTCGGTGAGGCCGTGTGCTTTGTGCTCGCCTGGGTAGCCAAACATACTGACATCATTAATTTCAATAGCAACTTTGGGTTTGGCTGCCTGAATACCGCGCTTGTAGTCGGCCCATTTTTGTAGTCCACCATCATTGTAAAAAAACTTTTTAGAGTAATGACTCAAATACGCATCGGTATTTTGCGATACCCAATCTTTACGCCAATTTTCCAGTGCGTTTTCCAGTGCTTGTTTATTGGCGGTCTGCGCTTCCAATTGATCTTTAACTTGGTCTTTCTCTAGCCATTCTAAATTGTCGGCAATCACAACAGGTACTCTGCCCGCTTTCAAAATCGGCGCAAGTGCACTTAAATCGGGATTGCTTAGCACCACGCAACCATCGCTAGCGCGCGGAGGGCGGCTATAGGTGTCTGTGGGCGTGCCATGCAACCAGATGCCAGAGCCATTTTTTTTCTGATGCTGGTCTAATTCGTTAGGGTAGTTGAGTGGATATGCACCATCTCCATAAAAATCATCAAGCTGCCTATTGAGTTTGCCGCTGGCAAAGTACAAGCCCAGTGGTGTGCGCTTATCACCTTCAACTTGTTTATTGGCGCCATTTTTGCCAATAGTCACGTAATAGTCGGCCACATATTGCAAGCCATCATCCACTTTTTTGTATAAAAACAGGCGAGATTTAGCAGTATCCACGACGATTAAGTGGGATTGGCCTGCGCCAAACTGCACTAACAGATTGGGTTGCTGTGATACTTTTTTGGCGGATAAGTAGTGCTCAATGCGGGTGCGCGCTTCGTCGCGCAAGCCGTTTAACTCGTCCTTACTAGTAGATGTGCCTTCCGTATTGGCTGCAGAAGCACCAAACGCGCCAAATGTCTCTAGGCCGCGGCCTTGTGCAGTGAGTAAATCGCCACGAATTAAATAAGCAAGTTTGAAGTTTGGCGCAGCACGGATGAGTTCATTGACGGTATTGAAGGCTTGCTTGTTTTTGCCTTCAGTAATCTCTAGCAAGCTTTTTACCAATAAGCTTTCTACCAAATTACTACCCAGTTTTTTAGCTAAAAGCTGGTCTGTCATACTGCCGTGGTTAATCGCGGTGGCGTTCCAAGGCAATACAACACATGCGGCTACTGCTACAGCTTTAAATAATAACCTTGTTTGACTCAATAGCATTTCAACTTTAATGTGTTCCAATAATACGGCAAATTAGTTTGAAGCAATTTCTTGGTCAATCAACCAAGCGCCATTCACCTTTTTAAGTAATAACGTTTTGTTAGTGCGAATAGGTTTACCGTTTGCTGTATAAATTTGCTTAAAGCTCATTTTTGCATTATCTGCATCTTCAAGTGTTACTTTTGGGTTGGTAATTTCCACGTTAATGCTGGCCGGTTTGTTAATGCGTTCGCGACGTGTTTGCTCCCACGTTTTGCGGCTATCGCCTTTAGTTGGCTTAAAGCTGTCAGCATAGCTGGCAAAATAAGCGTCCAGATTTTTATCAGACCACGCTTTTGCCCAATTATTCACTGCATCCGTGATATTTTGTTCATCGCCAGTGCCGGTGTTTGCCACAGGCTCGGCGGCTTTAACAGGCTCAGGCTTTTTATCGGCAGGGCGAATAGGCTTGGTGTCAGTAGCAGTGTTTTTGCCCGATTTAGCATCTGCTTTAGCTGCAATGGTGGTTTTATTGCCTGTACCAAATAAATCTTTAATCAGTGATAACTTGCTTTGCGCCCGCGCATTACCGCCATCTAACTGTAATGCTTTATCATAAGCTTCAGACGCCATGCGCGCATAGATGTCGCCTAAATTTTCGTGCGCAGTTGCATAACTTGGGTGAGTTTTTATCGCAGTTTCTAGTGCTTTTTTGGCTTTATCATATTGACCAGCATCTGCATGCAACACGGCCAAGTTGTTGTATGGTTCTGGCAGGTTTGGGTATTTCTCGGTTAAATCGTTAAACGCTCTAATCGCTTCTTCGCGCTTGCCGCTTTCCGCCAAAATAATACCTTTCATAAACATGGCTTGCGCATCTTTTGGGTTAGCCGCTAAGTATGTATTAATGCGTTCTAACGCAGCAGCTTGCTGGCCACTTTCGGCCATTTTCGAAATGTCTTTCAGCTCGTCTGCATAGGAGGCCGATGCAAATGAGAAAACTAACACTAATGGCGTGATAAGTTTCAGTAGGAAAGCATAGCGAATTTTCATTATAGTGTGCCCGAACCAGTTAGTAAAAACGCTATTCTATCAATTGCATAGCTAACATCCAATAGCCCTTTTCGTAATAACATGCTAAATTCTGATTAAAGCCATATTTTCTTCAATTTAAGCTCGTTATAATGCAAAAATGTTAAAAATTTACAACTCCTTAAGTCGCAACAAGCAAACATTCACTCCCATAGAAGCCAATAAAGTCCGCATGTATGTGTGCGGCATGACGGTGTATGATTTTTGCCATCTTGGCCATGCACGGGTAATGGTGGTGTTCGATATGGTTTCGCGCTGGTTTCGCGCCAGTGGCTACGATGTTACTTATGTGAGGAATATTACCGATATCGATGACAAAATCATCAAACGCGCCTTTGATAATGGTGAAACGATTGATGTGCTAACGCAACGTTTTATTGACGCCATGGATGAAGATTCGGCACGCTTAGGCATTATTCGCCCAGATATTGAACCGCGTGCTACCCAGCACATCGATGGCATGATTACCATGATTGCCAAGTTAATCGAAAAAGGCCATGCCTACCAATCCAGCAATGGTGATGTGTTTTACAGCGTGCGCAGCTTTGCCGATTACGGCAAACTTTCTGGCAAAAGTTTAGATGATTTACGCGCGGGTGAGCGTGTGGAAGTCGATAGTTTTAAAAAAGACCCGATGGATTTCGTGCTGTGGAAATCCGTCAAGCCTAACGAACCAAACTGGGATTCGCCTTGGGGTAAAGGCCGGCCCGGCTGGCATATTGAATGCTCGGTGATGAGTGCGCATCATTTAGGCGCGCATTTTGATATTCACGGCGGCGGCCAAGATTTGCAGTTTCCACATCATGAAAATGAAATCGCACAAAGTGAAGCGACGCATAACTGCCAAATGGCCAATACTTGGATGCACAACGGCTTTGTGCGCGTGGACGATGAGAAGATGTCGAAATCGCTCGGCAACTTTTTTACCATTAGAACGGTGCTAGAAAAGTATGATCCTGAAGTGGTGCGTTTTTTTATTCTGCGCGCACACTACCGCAGCCCACTTAACTATTCTGATGTGCATTTAGACGATGCCAAAGCATCCCTGACGCGTCTTTATACTTCCTTACGTGGCCACGAAGTAAGCACTCACAAAATTGATTGGAGCCAACCGCAAGCCGCGCGTTTTAAAGAGGCGATGCAGGATGATTTCAATACGTCGGAAGCGATGGCGGTGTTGTTTGATTTAGCCAATGAATTAAACAAAACCAAACAGACTACGACTGCTAATTTATTATTTAATTTGGCGGGTGTGTTAGGATTATTGCAACAAGATGCAAATGATTTTTTGCACGGTGCAGGAACAACAATTAATACCAATATTGGTGTGGCTGTTGCCTCTGGT
Organism: Pseudomonadota bacterium; assembly: GCA_020053735.1. Taxonomy (GTDB): domain Bacteria; phylum Pseudomonadota; class Gammaproteobacteria; order Burkholderiales; family Methylophilaceae; genus Methylotenera_A. The sequence continues at coordinate 190,574 of JAGVMP010000011.1, read as the reverse complement.
TTCCAAGCTCAGGTATCTTTTGTTCCTTCTGACATAGACCATTTAATTCAAGCCAGGCTGGAAGCTAAAAAATCCAAAAACTTTGCTGAAGCGGATACCATTAGAAAACAACTTGCAGATACCGGCATTATTTTAGAAGACACACCGCAAGGCACAACTTGGCGAAGAGCTTAATTTAATGGCGCGTAGTTGGTTAGTATTTAATAAAAAATAAACAATCATCCAAACACATGCTCTGTAAGCCAATACCCATAAGGCTTACAGAGCATTCATTTTTTCTCATGCGGTTTTTTTAACTGATATTAAGCAAATTGCTTGCTGATATGGCAGTAGCTCATCACATGGTTGCGACCATAGTTTTTGGCGGCATACATCGCTTTATCGGCATGGTTCAGCAAGTCTTCAACCGTTTCACCATTCTCCGCAATGCCAAAGCTGGCGGTCAGCGATAATGCATTTTCGTCGGCTAGCGCAATAATGGTGCTGGCCATCAATTGTTTTAACATATTGGCCATGCCCATCGCTTCTTCTGCGCTGGTGTTGGGCAGCAACACTGCAAATTCTTCACCACCAAAACGGCAAGCCAAATCAGAATCACGCAGATTGGTTTTGATAAGTTTTGCCAAATTACGCAGCGCAACATCGCCCGCTGCATGGCCATAGCTATCGTTAATCTTTTTAAAGTGGTCCACATCTAGCATCAGCGCGCTGATGGGCTGCTGACTGCGTTTGCAATAAGCAAATAAAGGCTCTGCTTTGTCAAAAAAGGCGCGACGATTGTTTAAGCCAGTGAGTGCATCGGTGCGGGCTAAATTTTCGGCCTGTTTTTTGGCTTGCTCTAAATCGTAGGCCAGCTCTAAATTTCCATTAAAGGTTTTTTGTAGCAGTACGCTGGTAATCATGCACGATACATACATACATATAGCGGCAATGCCCACCCAAAATGTTTCTTCGTGGCCAAGCGTGAGCAGCACGATAATCATGGGAATTAGCGCCAATGAGATGGTCGCCATTTGCAAATAACGCAGTGGGCTATACCAAGAAATGGCTGCGCCTGCCAGACCAATAGAGAAGGTGTTCAGTATAAATACCGCAGTTAAGTTGTCTCTAGGCATAATACAAATAAGGCCTGCACTCCATATTAAGAAAACTGCCATTAAGCTGATGGCATAGGGCTTTTCCCATTTAAGTACGGCACTCCCTTGCGGATTTGCACGTTTAAATTGCGTCATTAGCCATGTGCGTATGCATGCAAATATAAAAGTAGTGGCAAGCCAAATTAGCAGATGTTGATGGTTGGCGCTGGTCCATAATGCGGCTACTAAAAACAAACCAGCCACAGCGCTTAAAATAATCGGCGTCAGGCTGTGTTGATACAGCAGTTTGATTTTTTCAATACGAATGTGCTGCTGCTTATCTCGCATTTGATTGGATTGCAATGGCGCTTGTAGATTTTGCGCCTCAGATAACAGCGTATCTTGCATATGGTCTTGCAGCGTATTTTGCATATATATTACCCATCAAAAAATGGCGTATATTTTTTTATTTTTCAAGAGTTTAGCACTTGCTGCCGCTAATGGGCAATTGGCAAAGGCACAAATGGCAAGTTTCATTCAGGTTGCGGTGTTGATAACTGCACTATTACGTTAAAATGGTGCTATTCAATTTGTATCCAAGTTATCGAAAGTAATCGCATGCCAGTAAAGTTAAATGCCCCGCAAGCCGCATCCTTATTGCCTGTTAGCGGCATTGAATTGGGTTTTGCCAAAGCGCAAGTACGCAAACCTAACCGTAAAGATGTGCTGGTGGTTAAACTTGCCGAGGGCACAGCAGTAGCTGGTGTGTTTACTTTAAATCGGTTTTGCGCGGCACCTGTTGTCTTATGTAAGGAATACTTAGCCCAACAAGCGGGCATTCGTGCGCTACTTGTGAATACGGGTTGTGCCAACGCGGGCACAGGTGAAGACGGCTTAAGTCGCGCCCAACAGAGCTGTGAAGCGCTTGCTGACTTGCTTGGTGTAAATAAAAATCAAGTATTGCCGTTTTCTACAGGGGTTATATTAGAGCCATTGCCTGTGGATAAAGTGATTGCTGGTATGCCAGCGGCAATAGCAAACTTAAAGTCCGATAATTGGCTGAATGCTGCCGAAGCCATTATGACCACTGATATAGTGGCCAAAGGCGTTAGTAAACAAATCACGATTGATGGTAAAAAAATCACCATCACTGGTATTAGCAAGGGTAGTGGCATGATACATCCCAACATGGCGACCATGTTGGGCTATATCGGCACCGATGCAGCTATCAGTCAGACTGCGCTGGAAAATATTATTCAGTATGCGGTCAATAAATCATTTAATTGCATTACTGTAGATGGTGATACCAGTACCAATGACAGCTTAATTTTGATGGCGACTGGAAAAGCCAATAACGCGGAGATTGCAGATGATAGTGCAAATTTCGTGGTTATTCGTGACGCGTTAACAGAAGTTGCTATTGAGTTGGCGCAAGCCATCGTGCGCGATGGCGAAGGTGCTACTAAATTTATGACAGTACGTGTGGAAGGTGGAAAAACTGAAGCTGAGTGCCGTAAAGTGGCTTACGCGATTGCGCATTCACCGCTAATTAAAACGGCATTTTTTGCGTCAGACCCTAACTTAGGACGTATTTTGGCAGCGATTGGTTATGCGGGGATTGATGATTTAGATGTAAATAATATGCAGCTATATTTAGGTCATATTTTAGTAGCCGAAAAGGGTGGTCGCGCAGCAAGTTATCGCGAGGAACAAGGCGCTGCTATTATGCAAGAGTCGGATATTTTAGTGCGCGTGGTGTTGAATCGCGGTAGTACAGACTGCACGGTATGGACTTGCGATTTTAGTTACGATTATGTCAAAATTAATGCCGACTATCGCTCATAAGGCATGGCTATGAGCGAACTGCTGTGTTGCTTCAACAAAAATAAAACTGGCTGTACTTTAGTACATTATCTGCGGTGTACTACCTGCGTTTTTTATTTTTTGTCTCGCGCCTTGCATTTCATCTCTTATCCACACCTTCTGAGTGAGTATAGGCTAGCGTTAAAATATGAATCAGTTTGAAAATCTTATTAACCGTGCTGAAAGCTTAATCACTAAGCTGGAGGCTTTGTTGCCAGCACAAAGCCCCCCTGTAGATTGGGCTGCAACGGCTTGGCGCTGGGTCATGCATAACGGCCGCGGTAGTTTGCAAGCGGTTGAGCATCCGCATGCAATTTCACTGGATAATATTTGCTTTGTTGATGCGCAAAAAGCTGAAATAGTACGCAATACGCAGCAGTTTATACAAGGCTTTCCTGCTAACAATGTATTGCTTACAGGCGCGCGTGGCACTGGAAAATCTAGCTTGGTGAAAGCGCTATTACCAAAGTTTTCTGCGCAAGGGTTACGTTTGATTGAAGTGGAAAAACACGATTTAATTCAATTAAATCAAATTGTGGCTTTAGTGCAAAATAGGCCAGAAAAATTTATTATTTTTTGTGATGATTTAAGCTTTGAGGCGGATGATGTGGGTTACAAGGCGCTTAAGGTTGTGCTGGATGGCACGCTCGCTAGCCTGTCAGATAATCTGTTGGTGTATGCCACATCAAATCGCAAAAACTTGATGCCCGAAATGATGGCCGATAATTTGGCATTTAAACACGCAGATGGCGAAATTAGACCCAATGAAACGTTAGATGAAAAAGTGGCGCTGGCAGAACGATTTGGTTTATGGCTATCGTTTTATACATTCGATCAAGATGAGTATTTGGCCATTGCCGAAAACTGGCTAGGCACTTTTAATGTGGCTTGGGATGAGCCTGCTAGGCAAGCTGCGCTTAGTTTTAGTCACACACGTGGTATGCGCAGCGGGCGAGTGGCTTACCAATTTGCAAGAGACCATGCAGGCAAGCTACACTTGAAAGCCTAAATGCCATGACTAAAATCACATGACCAAAATCATTCATGTCGCAGTAGCCATTTTGCAGAGAAAAAATGAGGATGGTTATAGCCAATTTTTATTGGCCAGTCGTCCGCAAGGTAAGGGTTGGGCGGGCTGGTGGGAGTTTCCAGGTGGAAAAATTGAGGATGGCGAAACACCAGAGCATGCACTAACGCGTGAATTGGCAGAAGAGCTTGGGATTAAACCCACCATCACCCAGCAATGGTTGACGCGCCAATACGATTATCCTGCGCTATCTCAAAACGAGCATGATGCCCCCGCCAAAACGGTGTTGTTGCATTTTTATTTCGTAAGCGCATGGCAGGGTGAAGTTTCGCCGCGTGAAGGTCAACAGTTAAGCTGGCAATCAGCAGATAATGTTACTGTTACGCCAATCTTGCCTGCAAATGCGCCAATAATGAAAGCACTGGCGCTGCCGCCCGTGTATGCCATTAGCAATATTGCAGAAATGGGCGAAAAGCCATATTTAGATGCCCTGCAAGCCGCATTAAATAAGGGTCTCAGACTAGTACAAGTACGCGAAAAACATCTTACAAAAGATGAGTTTATTCGAATCGCAACACAAATCATTGCATTGGCAAAACCCTACAACGCCACTGTGCTGATTAGTCAAGATATCGCATTGGCGCGCGATTTGGGTGCACATGGCGTACACTTGCCCAGCCAAGATTTGCTCATGCTAAAAACTAAACCTGCAGGGTTAATGGTGACAGCATCTTGCCATAACGAAGTCGAGTTAGTACATGCAGAAATGCTAGGTCTAGATTTTGTGGTGTTATCGCCAGTTAAATCGACACAAAGTCATCCAGAAATGGATGCGATGGGTTGGCAAGCATTTGCCGACATGGCAAAAAAAACCACACTTCCAATATATGCATTAGGGGGCATGACGCTCACCGATTTGCCCATTGCTTTAAGCTATGGCGCACGTGGTATAGCCTACCAGCGCGGTATTTTAAAGCATGATTTGATTAATCAGCCGCCTTAATCGGTAACGTTACTTGTTGCTGGGTAATATTGCCAGCAGCATCTTTAAAGCTAAGCGTAAAGCTCACATTTTCGCCTGCTGTCAGTGGTTTTTTTAAATCAAACAGCATCAAGTGGAAACCGCCAGGCGCAAGTTTTTCTGCCTTGCCTGCCTTAAGCGGTAATTCCTCAAGCATGCGCATTTTCATTACGCCGTTTTCCATGCTCATGCTATGAATTTCAACTGAACCTGCAATATCCGCTTCAGCCTTAATCATGGTGCTATCTTGTGCGCTTAATAATGTCATGTAAGCCGCGCCTACGCTTTGCCCTGGTGCATTCGCGCGCACCCAGTTATCCATAATCACTACACCGTGATTTACCTCACAAGCACTTAGAAAACTAGTGAATGAGAGTAGTGTAAAAATACGTTTAATTAAGGTCATCATCATTTCCTAATGGGTCATTGTTAAGCGGTTTGTTATCAGGGATACGGTAATTTTCATTTGCCCAATCGCCTAAGTCAATCATTTTACAGCGCTGGCTGCAAAATGGTCGAAAAGGGTTGTTGGTGTCGTAGGCCGCTAGTTTCTTACAAGTAGGGCAAGCCACTTGTTTGGCTTTAAGGTTGGATTGGTGGTCAGAAGTCATGCTGCAATTTTACAGCTTTATTGCGATAGATTACAGTCTAAAGAATACCTACTATAAATTACACAGCGTCATGCTAAAGTCCAAATCGTGATCGCAAGGTTTAGGCTTTTGCACAAAATCCAGCGCAGAGAATCGCACATTAATGGCGTATTTATTGGCGCTTACTTCAGGAAAGCACGGGCAACTATCAGGGACATTAATAATCAGCATTTGTGCAGGCTTGGCGCCACCTAACATTTGCTGATAAAAGCCATTTTGGGCGGTAAGATTCCTAGGGGTGTCGCTACCGCGCAAAATACGCAATATGGTTTTGATCGCTTCGTGCATAGGCATAAAGCGCGCGAGCCAGCCATCAAAATCACTCTTACGGCGGTTGGAATCTAAGCCCAGCCAATGGTGGTAAGATGGCAAGTCGAATTGGCATACGCCGCCCAAAATGCCTGAGCGTTGCTTAATGCCCATTAGCCATTCGTTTTCGCGTAAATGTTGGCCAAATTTAGAGCCATCGGCACGCAACGCGGTGGAACAAGCACCCACTTCGCGTAGTATTTTATCTAAGGCTTTTTCGGCAATAATTGGGTTGCCACGTAAGTTTTGCATGGCGAGACGTTGCCGATCTAGCTCGCCCACCAAATCCATTTTAAGATCAGCGCGATCCACAATATCCAACATTTGTAGCAGAGAGATTAACGCGGTGTGATGATGGTGTTGCTCACCACCCTCAACATTCAGCAGAATTTTTGAGAACAGGTCTTCAAGTCGCAAAAAAGTGCGAATACGCTCGTTAAATGGAAATTCGTAGCTAGACATGACGAAATAAGGTCTGCCAACTTATAATAATAAATTGAGGTGAATTATCAGGTAGTTTTGCTAACTATGCAAGTATTAAGGTATTTTTGGTGGATGAGCAGTATTTTTTCGCGTAATTTTTCAACATTCTCGTTGTTTTCAATCACATCATGCGCCAGCAATAATTGTTTTTTGCGTGGTGTTTGCGTGCGGATAATTTTTTTAATTTCAGACTCTGTTAGCTTGCTGCGTTTTTTAACGCGCTCAATCTGTGTCTTTTCATTGCAATCAATCAATAATATACGATTAACATGCGGCGCATAGCGGGGACTTTCAAATAGCAGGGGAATCGCTAATATCTGATACGGCGCATGCTTATTTTGTGCAAGTTGGTTTAATGCTTCAGTATAAATAGCAGGGTGCAAAATCGCATTTAATTTATTGCGTGCTGCTTGGTCATTAAACACCAAATCACGCATGGCAGCACGGTTTAATGCGCCATCAGGTGAGATGTATTCTTTGCCAAAATTGGCCTGAATATCTTGAATAATTGGCTGCTGCGCCGCCGTTAGTTGATGTGAAATCTCGTCTACATCGGTCACAGGCACGCCAAGCTCGGTAAATACTCTAGCAGCCTCTGATTTGCCACTACCAATGCCGCCAGTAAGTGCAACTACAAACATATGCATGCGACTACATACATTTAGGTCGCCAAATAAAAGCCAGCTAATTGCTGGCCAAAAAATAGGGCAGCAATGCCACCCAGCGCTAAAAATGGGCCGAAAGGTATAGCAGTTCCACCGCTTTTACCACGAAATGCAATCATGCCGATGCCAATGACTGCACCCACTACAGAGCTGAGTAAAATGACAGCAGGCAGTAATTGCCAACCAAACCAAGCGCCGATAGCGCCGAGTAATTTGAAGTCGCCATAGCCCATGCCTTCTTTGCCAGTGACTATTTTAAATAGCCAATACACTGACCATAAAATTAAGTAGCCAAAAACCGCACCTAATACGGCAGATTTTAGGTCGGTGAAGCCTGAGTTTAAATTGAATAAAAGTCCCAGCCATAGCAAAGGCAAGGTGATGTCGTCGGGAAGTAATTGTGTATCAAAATCAATAAAGGTTAACGTCACCAGAGCAAAAACAAAGATAAATGCAAATAGGCTAGTATTGCTGTAGCCAAATTTATAAGCCACAGCGCCAATTAGCGCACCAGTTAAGGCTTCAATCAGTGGGTAACGCATGCTAATCTTGGCTTTACAGCCTTTGCACTTACCACTCAATATTAGATAGCTAATAATCGGAATATTTTCTAGTGCAGTAATTTGGTGGCCACAGTTTGGGCAGGCAGAGCGCGGCGTGACGATATTATATTTAGTAGGTATTGCCGCTGTGATACTTGGGTCAGGTTTTACGCCATAAGCCTCAGCCACATAGGCTTTCTCGGTGTTTTCCATCATTTTAGGTAATCTGTGAATGACCACATTTAAAAAGCTGCCCACCACTAAACCGATAATCGTAGAAAAAACCACAAAAAAAGTCGGTTCCGATTTTAATAAATCAGACAACGGCATTAAAAAATCAAACATAGCTCCCCTTTAGTTTGGCCCTAGATAAGCCTCAAGTTGATGTAAACTATTATCATGATGGCATCGTTAATATAAGTGTGCAAGCTAACATACAGATACGCGTTTTTGTCATACTGTTGAAAATCAGCACATCAGCTCCATAGTAATGATGTAACAATTAGATTTTAAGGATAAACATGTCTGACCTAGACAAAACACTGCTTAAAACGCTTGATAAAATTGAGCTAAATAATATTAATCATCCTGCTTGGGATGCGCCGATTATTTGTCGTGTTGAAGTGGACTTGCCGGGCTGGCTGGCGCAACTCACTGGTGAAAATAAATGGGAAGTGTATAGCGAAGACGAGGACGAAACTTGTATTAGTTTTGCAATGCGGGAAAAAGCAGGAAAAACAGCACCGAAACTAGCGCCTAAGTTGGCAGAAGTCACTTTATACCATAACGGCTATGCAGTGGTGGATGTAGAAGGCAAAGCTTTGTTTGACGGCAGCCTGACGAGCGGCACCAGCGATTGCGCACATCTAAGCTATTTTCATGCTGAAAGTGGCGAGCCCATTGTCTTGAACTAGTATATTGAATTAGTACATTAAACTATAGAAGCAAGCATTTTAGGGATGCCCTGCAACCGCAAGGGTTGTCCCCGCAGAATATATCAGCTAAAGCTGATTATTCATGCGTGATAGGTCGCATGGATATTGGTCTGCAGGGCATCCTTATTTGTTATGTATTCGTGCTTTATAAGTTAGAATTCTCGTTTCACTGCAAACTCGGCTAAATCAATCAGCGCCTGTTTGTTGGTGGAATTTGGCAGGTGCGCAATCGCTTCTACACCAACTCTAGCTTCATTTTCAGCCAGTTTTCGTACATAGTTCAGTGCATCGGTTGCTTTAACGGCAGCCAGCACAGCAGCTAATTCTTGCAAGCCGCCATGTTGAATGGCATTGCGAATGGTGGCCGCTTCAGTGGCGTTGCCGCGATGCATGGCGATAAGTAATGGCAATGTTGGTTTACCTTCACTTAAATCATCGCCTAAGTTCTTACCAATTTGGTTCACGTCGCCGCTTAAATCCAGCACATCGTCTATCAACTGAAACGCTGTGCCAAGTCGCATGCCGTATTGCGCCAACGCGTTTTCGTCTTGCGTATTGGCATTGCTAATTACTGCGCCTAAGCGGGTGGCGGCCTCAAATAATTTGGCGGTTTTAAAATGGATGACTTTTAAATATGCTTGCTCGGTTACGTTGGCATTATTAATGTTGAGCAACTGCAGCACTTCGCCTTCGGCGATAATATTGGTGGTTTCAGATAAAATCTGCATCACACGCATATTTTGCAGTTTTACCATCATTTGAAACGCGCGCGAATATAAGAAATCGCCGACCAGTACACTGGCGGCATTACCAAACAAGTGATTTGCTGTACTATTGCCGCGCCGCATAGCCGATTCATCTACCACGTCATCGTGCAACAAAGTGGCGGTGTGAATAAATTCTACAATGGCCGCAAGTTCGTGATGCTGGGTTTGAATGTTTCCGAATATGCCGCTAGAAAGCAATACCAGTGCGGGTCGCAGGCGCTTGCCACCACCATTGATAATATGTTCACCGATGGTATTGATGAGGGACACTTCAGAGTGCAGAGACTGCCGGATGACGGTGTCGACCGCTTGCATATCAGTCACAATGAAAGTTTGAATTTTATTTAAAGTCACTATAGACTGCACGTTAATATAATTAATTAGAATTTTAGCATATTCGACACTATCGTAATTTTTAGAAAGTAGCTAAATGAAGTCAAATTTAAATCCAATATTGAAGTGGGCGGGTGGTAAAGAACAGGAGTTGAAATATACACGCCCTGCGATGCCGCATACTTTTGATAGATATTTTGAGCCTTTTGTTGGAGGTGGCTCGGTCTATTTTTCGATTGGACAAGATAAGAAATAATCAATGGTAATTCGGATGAGTAAACTTAATAGTGATGTAAGGATTGGTGTCTGCAAGCACACATTAAGAAAAGTCTTGCAGGTTAGAGATAACGCTTCAGATGATGCAAATGACGAAGAAGGTTGGTTATGCTTACACGATGAGACTATTGAAGAAGAAGTCATTAACATACTGAATTTTAAATATAAATTTCCATACGAAATCAATCTAGATTTGTGACAAAAGTCGAAGCAATTAAAAAGGTACTTGAAGACAACGGCGGAGTTGCCACTTGGAATATTGTATACAACCAACTTGAAAAATATTACCCGGATATAAAAAAATCTAAAGAATGGAAAGCTGGTGTTCGCGGTGTTCTATACAGAGAGTTAGAAAAAAAATTTAAAATGCTAGACGTAGGTTTGATAGCGTTATTAGAGTTTGATGAGCAAAATTTGCTTTTAAAAGAAGATGTTAAGGATACTTCAAAATCCATTCAAGCAAAAATTAGAATTGGGCAAAATAAATTTAGGAAAAACCTCTTAAAATTTCTAAAAAGCTGCCCAATTACAGGGATAGACGAAACTAGGATATTATTGGCTAGCCATATAAAGCCCTGGGCTTTATCTAGCAACGAGGAGAGATTAGATATTAACAACGGCTTCATTTTTAGCCCAACCATAGATAAATTATTCGATAATGGATTAATTACTTTCGAAAACAACAAAGAACTAATAATTTCGCCACTTTTAACAATAAAAAATATTCAACTGATTGGAATAGAAGCGGGTAAGAAATATATCAAATTGCCAGTTGAAAATCGTTTAAATTATTTAGAGTATCACAGGAATAATATTTTTATTTTTGAGTGATTTCCGAAGGTTTTTACGGGGAGACAAAGGATTTATAGAAATACACCATCAAAAACCAGTGCTCATGTTAGATGAACAGGAACTTAAACGAACTTTAGAAATAGCGTTGGCAAACGTAGTTCCTGTATGCTCAAATTGCCATAGAATGGTTCACAAAACTAAGACGCCGCTTACTATTGAAGATATTAAGGCTAAAATCAATCAAAAGTTGTATTTTTGCGCATAGAGTTGGATTTTCAATTTGCTTTACTAGCTTATTTGCGTATAATGCCGAGTTCTTTAGAAAGTGCAATTTAAGGCTAAATTATGTACGCAGTAATTAAAACAGGTGGTAAGCAATATAAAGTAGAAGCTGGTGCAACGCTTAAGGTTGAAAAACTGGTGGGCGATGTGGGTAGCAAAGTGATTATCGATAAAGTATTGATGATTGCGGACGGTGACAACACAACCATTGGCGCGCCATTGATTGCTGGTGCAACAGTAAATGCGACAGTTGTTTCGCATGGCCGTGCAGATAAAGTGATGATTTTCAAATTCCGCCGTCGTAAACATTATCGTAAAACACAAGGCCATCGCCAAAGCTTTACTGAAATTCAAATTGGTGAAATTTTAGCCGCAGGCCAAGCTGCCGCGAAACCAGCAAAAGCAAAAGTCGCTAAAGCTGCAGAATAATTAGATATAGTTAAGGATTAATCATGGCACACAAAAAAGCAGGCGGTAGTTCACGTAACGGTCGCGATTCACACTCACAACGTTTAGGCGTTAAAGCATTTGGTGAAACAGTCGTTTCAGCAGGCAGCATTATTGTGCGCCAACGTGGTACTAAAATGCACGCGGGTGATAACGTCGGTATGGGTAAAGACCACACGCTATTCGCAAAAATTGAAGGCAAGGTAACTTTTGCTGTTAAAGGCGCGTTAAAACGTCATACAGTCAGCATTGTTGCAGTTTAAGAAATTTTAACTGTTCTAAAGCCTCATCGTTTGATGGGGCTTTTTTATTTGGTGATTTAGTTATAATGGGTTATTAGTGAGGCTTCTAAAATGCGTAAGCGATGCAAAATCGAATGCGCAAGGAGCGCAATGACGAAATCGTACATTTAAGTACATTGAGGATATGAGCACCTCGCAAATTCGATTTTGCGAGCGCAGCCATTTTAGATATGAAGTTTATTGATGAAGCAACCATTAAAGTTTACGCTGGCGATGGCGGTAATGGCGTTGCCACGTTCCGTCGCGAAAAATACGAGCCGATGGGTGGGCCGAATGGTGGCGATGGCGGCAAAGGCGGCTGCATTTATGTAGTAGCAGACCGCAACATTAATACACTGGTGGATTACCGCTACACACGTACCTTTCGCGCCCAGCGTGGTGAGAATGGCCGCGGTGCAGAATGTTACGGTGCAAAAGGTGAAGACACTGTATTAAGAGTGCCCGTTGGCACTGTGATTTCAGACAAGGCCACCGAGCGTATGATTATTGACTTAGCTGAGCATGGACAACAAGTGATGCTAGCCAAAGGCGGCAACAACGGCTTGGGAAATGTGCACTTTAAGTCTAGTATTAACCGCGCACCGCGTCAATGTACCAAAGGTGAGCCGGGCGAAGAATTTGAACTGTATATGGAGCTTAAAGTGCTGGCCGATGTTGGGCTGTTGGGCATGCCAAATGCGGGAAAATCTACTTTTATTCGCAGTGTTTCAGCAGCTAAACCCAAGGTGGCGGATTATCCATTTACGACACTCCACCCAAACTTAGGCGTAGTGAGAGTAGATGCCGAGCGCAGTTTTGTTATCGCCGATGTGCCAGGCCTGATTGAAGGTGCGGCAGAAGGGGCTGGGTTAGGTCACCAGTTTTTGCGTCACTTACAACGTACCTCTTTATTGTTGCACCTGGTGGATATTGCGCCATTTGACGAAGCGACTGACCCAGTGGCAGAAGCCAAAGCCATTGTGAATGAGCTTAAAAAATATGACGAAGAACTCTACAACAAGCCACGCTGGTTGGTATTGAATAAAACTGATATGTTGCAAGATAGTGCAGTTGTGGTGAAGAAATTTGTAAAAGATTATGGTTATAAAGGCCGTGTATTCGCCATTTCTGCCATCAGTGGAGTGGGCTGCAAAGAGCTTACCTATGCGATTATGGACCATTTAGACGAAGTGAAAAAACAAGCGTTAGAACAAACAAATGAGTCAATCATCATTACAGAATAGCCTATTAATCAATAGCAAAACGCTGATTGTAAAGGTTGGCTCAAGCCTAGTGACCAACAATGGTGAGGGGCTAGATAAGCTGGCTATCGCCGCATGGGCGACACAAATTAGTGCGCTAGTAAAACAGGGCAAGCAAGTGGTGCTGGTTTCTAGCGGCGCGGTGGCTGAAGGGATGCAGCGATTAGGTTGGAAAAAAAGGCCTGTAGAAGTAAACGAGCTACAGGCAGCCGCTGCCGTGGGACAGATGGGTTTGGTCCAAATGTACGAAAGCTGTTTTGCGCAGCATGGCCTGCACACCGCGCAGATATTGCTTACCCACGATGATTTGCGCGATAGAAAACGTTATTTAAACGCACGTAGCACACTGAAAACCTTGCTCGCTTTAAACGTGATTCCAATTATTAATGAGAATGACACGGTGGTGACCGAAGAAATCCGCTTTGGTGATAACGACACCTTGGCAGCATTAGTTGCCAATCTAATCGAGGCCGATGCCTTGGTGATTTTAACCGATCAGCAAGGTTTGTATTCAGCTGATCCACGTAAAAATAAAGACGCTAAATTTATCAATTTTGAAACTGCAGGCAATGCGGTGCTTGAGCAAATGGCAGGCGGCGCAGGCAGCAATGTTGGTACAGGTGGCATGCTCACTAAAATACTCGCTGCTAAGCGTGCAGCCAACAGTGGCGCACATACCGTGATTGCTTCAGGTCGCGAAACTGACGTGTTATTACGACTTGCAAACGGTGAAGCCATTGGCACGCATTTGCAAGCCACCCAGATTAAAACGGTAGCCAAAAAACAATGGTTGGCTGACCATTTACGCCTTGGCGGCAAGCTGGTATTAGATACTGGCGCGGTGAAAGTGCTGAAAACAGATGGTAAAAGTTTGTTGCCAATTGGTGTGATTGAAGTACAAGGCAGTTTTGACCGTGGTGATGTGGTGGCTTGTGTAAATGAGGCTGGTAATGAGGTGGCGCGCGGGATTGTGAATTATAATTCTAACGAAGCGACGCGTATTAAGCGTAAAGCCAGTAGCGAGATTGAGAAAATTTTGGGTTATGTGGAAGAATCAGAGCTGATTCACAGAGATAATCTAATCATTATTTAACTGAAAGTAGTTTTTAGTTGGGGAATTTTTTAATGAAAGTCTTAGCATGAATAAACCATTGGTTGCCATTGTGATGGGCTCAGACAGCGATTGGCCAGTCATGAAAATTGCAGCACAAATGCTGGCGGATTTTGGTGTAGCGTATGAAGCCAAGGTGGTTTCGGCGCATCGCACACCTGATTTAATGTTTAAATTTGCTGAAAGCGCAGCTAGTGAAGGCTACCAAATTATCATTGCTGGTGCTGGCGGCGCAGCGCATTTGCCCGGTATGGTGGCGGCAAAAACCACGTTGCCAGTGTTGGGCGTGCCGGTGCCAAGTAAGCATTTACAAGGGCAAGATTCACTCCTTTCCATTGTGCAAATGCCAAAAGGTATTCCCGTGGCCACCTTTGCCATTGGTGACGCTGGAGCGGCTAACGCAGGATTATTTGCGGTTTCTATTTTGGCTAACCATGATGCCGGTTTAGCGAAAAAGTTGGCAGAATTCCGTGCCACCCAGGCCGATAAAGTGCACAACATGATATTGGGCGAAAAGCCTTAATTTAGAAAGCGTATGTAGAATGGCAACAAAGCAAACAATCACTGCACCAGCTATGCTGGGCATGTTAGGTGGCGGTCAACTTGGCCGTTTTTTTGTGATTGCGGCGCACGAGTTGGGATATCAAGTGACTGTGCTCGACCCTGACAAAAACAGCCCTGCAGGCAAAATTGCCGATGTGCATTTATGCGCCAATTACGACGATGAGAATGCACTCAAACAAATCGCCGCAACTTGCCAAGCAGTGACCACCGAGTTTGAAAATGTGCCTGCCAATACGCTAGAAAAGTTAGCACTTACTACTACTGTTCGCCCTAGCGCGGCTTGTGTGGCTGTTGCGCAACATCGCGTATTAGAAAAAATGTTTATTAAAGAAGCCGGTTTGCCTGTAGCGCCATTTATGGTGATCAATACGGTTGCAGACTTGCCCGAAGATGCCAGCACGCTATACCCCGCTATATTGAAAGTGGCGCGTTTTGGTTATGATGGCAAAGGCCAGGCACGGGTGAAAAATCAGGCAGAATCGCAGCAAGCCTTCGCCGAATTTCAGCAAGAAACCTGCGTATTAGAGCAGATGTTGCCGCTGGATTTGGAAGTGTCAGTCGTGCTGGCACGCGACGCCACAGGCAATATTGCGGCTTTCCCTACAGCTGAAAATAGTCATCTCAACGGTATCCTTGATATGAGTATTGTGCCAGCGCGTTGCAGTGAGGTACTAAAAGCCAATGCGCAAATGCTGGCGAAAAAGCTGGCCGAAAAGTTGGATTACGTTGGCGTGTTGGGTGTAGAATTTTTTGTGGTTAAAAATCAGTTGTTGGTAAACGAAATCGCACCACGTCCGCACAATTCTGGGCACTATACGATAGATGCGTGTGTGACCAACCAGTTTGAACAGCAAGTACGCGTGATGACTGGCCTACCACTGGGCGATGCCAGCTTGCACAGTGATGCGGTGATGGTGAATATTTTAGGCGATAGCTGGTACGATACTAAAAACAACACCTTGGAGCCCTTATGGAATAAGGCGCTCAGCCATGCCAATTTAAAGTTGCATTTATATGGTAAACACGAGCCACGCAAAGCACGCAAAATGGGACATTTTACCGTGATAGATAAAAAACTGGATGCCGCGTTGAATGTGGCGCTGATTGCGCGCAGTGAGTTGAATATAGGTTGAGTTAAATAATAGAACTGTCAGCCAACAAAAAAGCCGAGCCAAATATTACTTTGGGCTCGGCTTTTTAAATATATAACTAAATTATTCTGCTTTTGCTTTTTTCGCTGCAGCGGGTTTTTTAGCGGCTGCTGCTTTTGGTGCGGCGGCTTTTGCAGTTGTTGTTTTAGCTGCTGCAGTCGCTTTTGCAGCTGGTTTTGCTTTAGGTGCAGCTTTCGTTGCTTTAACGCCAGCAGCAGATGCGCCTGTCATGGCTTTAATGGCAGCGCTTAGGCGGCTTTTATGACGTGCTGCTTTATTTTTGTGGATGATTTTTTTGTCCGCAATGCGGTCAATCACAGTAATGTTTTCTTGGTAACTTGCTGCGGCTACGGCTTTGTCGCCAGACTCAACAGCCTTAATAATTTTTTTGATTGCAGTGCGCAAAGTTGAACGTAACGCGGCGTTGTGTGCGTTTACTTTAACGGATTGACGTGCGCGTTTGCGTGCTTGTGCGGTGTTTGCCATGAGTTCTCTGTCCTAAAGCTTATGTATTGATACTAAGGTGGTTAATACGAAACCGTGCATAATAGTGTTTTTTAACCCATTTTGCAAGAACTAATCATCAATTCAAGCGGTTAAAAAAGACTAGCCGTTAAAAGTCAACGCTACATGTTAAAATCTCGCCATTATTTTATTTTAAGTGTGGCATGAATTTACTCCGTGTCCTTGCCAGTGTCGGCAGCATGACTTTTTTATCGCGCATTTTAGGCTTTGCGCGCGACACTTTGATTGCGCGTATGTTTGGCGCAGGCTTGGCCACCGATGCATTTTTTGTGGCGTTTAAGATTCCCAATTTACTGCGACGCGTGTCAGCCGAGGGCGCTTTCAGCCAAGCATTCGTGCCAATTCTGGCAGAGTATAAATCACAACGCACACCAGCTGAAACGCATGCCTTAATTAGCCATGTGGCGAGTTTAATGGGCGTATTTTTAGTGTTGGTCACCATTGCTGGTATGTTGGCTGCGCCGCTAATTGTGGGCATCACTGCGCCTGGTTTTGCAAAAGATGCGCCTAAATTCGCACTGACTGTTGAGCTATTACGCATTACCTTTCCTTATATTGTGTTTATTTCGCTGGTGTCGCTGGCGGGTGGCGTGCTGAATACCTATAGCAAATTCCAAATCCCCGCATTTACGCCAGTTTGGTTGAATGTGTCGTTTATTGTGGCGATTTTGTTTGTTGCGCCATACTTTAACAATGCAATTCAAGTATTGGCTTGGGCGGTGTTTGTCGGGGGCGTGCTGCAATTGCTGTTCCAGTGGCCGTATTTGCACAAATTAGGACTAGTACCGCGTTACGAGCTGAACTGGCAAGATGAAGGGGTACGCCGCATTTTAAAATTGATGGGACCTGCCATTTTTGGCGTATCGGTGGCGCAGATTTCCATCGTGCTCAACAATATCTTTGCCAGTTTTTTGCGAACGGGTAGCGTATCTTGGTTGTATTATGCCGATAGGTTGATGGAGTTTCCGACTGGCGTGCTGGGCGTGGCGCTGGGGACTATTTTATTACCCAGTTTATCCAAAGCGTTTGTGAATAAAACCGAAGTGGAATACAGCCAATTGCTTGATTGGGGTTTACGGCTCACATTTTTGCTGGCAGCACCGGCAGCAGTGGCTTTGGCCGTGCTATCAAGGCCGCTGGTAACTAGCTTGTTTTATTACGGAAAATTTAGCGCGACTGATGTCATGATGACTGAACGCGCGGTGATCGCTTATAGTCTTGGCCTGATTGGTTTGATTTTAGTGAAAGTGCTCGCCCCTGGGTTTTATGCGCGGCAAAATGTTAAAACCCCCGTTAAGATTGCCATTTTTACCCTCATTATTACGCAATTACTCAATGTGCTGTTTGTGTTTGTGCTGGGCTTGCAACATGCCGGTCTTGCACTGTCTATTGGCTTAGGCGCGTGTATCAACGCTGGTTTGCTGTATTTTCATTTGCGCCGCGATGGAATTTATCACTTGCAAACCGGCTGGCTTAAGTTTTTTAGCAAAATGACGGCAGCATTAATAGCGATGGCGGGCGCTTTGTATTGGCTGGCCCTGCGGGCAGGCGATTGGTTGCAGATGGCAACGCTGATGAAGCTGTCATGGCTAGCGCTGTTGGTAGTGGTAGGCGCTGTGGTGTATTTTGCGATGTTATGGCTGTTGGGTTTTAGGCCGCGCGATTTTAGTAAACGCGTCAGTGGTTAAGGTCAACAGTTAAGCGATGCAGGTTTTTCGCCATCTACCACATCAACCTTGCGAGCCACTTTCACTGGCAATTGGCAATTTTGACGGCATGCATTTAGGTCACCAAGCACTGCTAAAAGCCAATATTGGTGCAGCTTCCAGCCTAAGTAAAATCCCTGCTGTATTAACGTTTGAGCCACATCCACGCGAGTTCTTCACCCCACACAACGCACCAGCGCGCTTAACAACATTGCGCGAAAAGCTAGAGTTGTTTGATGCAGCAGGAATTGAAAAAGTATTTATCTGTGCATTTAACAAACGTTTTGCGGCCATAAGTGCTGAGGCTTTTTTAAAGATTCTGCGCGAACAGCTCAATACCAATACGGTATTAATTGGGCATGATTTTAGATTTGGCGCCAAGCGCTTGGGTGATGTCAGCAGCTTTAAAGCGGCAGGCTTCGACTTAATCGCGTTACCGCAAGTAGAATTAGACGGCAGTCGCGTCTCTAGCACCCGCGTACGCGATGCACTGGCGGCAGGTGACTTGGCTTTGGCCACGCAATTATTAGGTCGTCATTACAGTATTAGCGGCAAGGTGGTGCATGGCGCTAAAAGAGGACGTGAGCTGGGTTTTCCTACCGCCAATATCCACATGCGGCACGAGCGGCCTGCGCTAACAGGGGTTTATGCGGTAAAATTACAGGGTTTGAACGCGATTGCTAATTTGGGCGTGCGTCCAACCATTAAAGGCGGCATTGCAGACATACCAAAACTGTTGCTAGAAACACATGTGCTTGATTTTGATGGGGATTTATACGGCCAGCATGTGCATGTAGAGTTTTTGCATAAAATACGTGAAGAGCAAAAGTTTGACAGTTTGGACGCTTTAAAAGCGCAAATTACGGCGGATATTGTTGTCGCGCGAGATTTTTTTAACACCGTCATTCCAGCGTAGACGGGAATCTAGGCGATTTGCCACCTGAACTGGATTCCCGTCTACGCGGGAATGACGAAAAAAGAGAATGACTAAGAATTTAAGATTTTATGAGATTTAAATGACCGAAGAAACCAAAGATTTGAAATACAAAATCAACCAGCCCGAAACCCCATTTCCCATGCGTGGCGATTTGGCAAAGCGCGAACCTGCTTGGTTAAAACAATGGCAAGATAAAAAGCTTTACGAACGAATCCGTAAGGCGCGCAAAGGGGCGAGGAAATTCATTCTGCATGACGGCCCACCCTATGCCAATGGCGATATTCATATTGGTCACGCGGTAAATAAAATTCTCAAAGATATCATCATTAAATCTAAAACTATGAGCGGGTTTGATGCGCCTTATGTGCCAGGTTGGGATTGCCATGGTTTACCCATTGAGTTAGTGGTAGAGAAAAATCATGGCAAAAATATCGATCCTGCCAAGTTTCGTGAGCTATGCCGCGCCTATGCGGCTGAACAAGTGGAAAAGCAAAAGAAAGACTTTATCCGATTAGGTGTGTTGGGCGATTGGGATAACCCATACCTGACCATGGATTTTAAGACCGAAGCCGACATCATGCGTGCTTTGGGCGAGATTCAAAAAAATGGTTATTTGTATCAAGGCAGTAAGCCTGTGCATTGGTGTGTGGATTGCGGCTCTGCATTGGCTGAGGCTGAAGTTGAATATGAAGATAAAAACTCCCCTGCAGTGGATGTCGGATTCTCTTTAGTGGGAGGTATTGAGGAGGCTGAACGCGCTTTTAATTTTTCTTTCGGAAATTTAAAAGTTTACGCAGTTATTTGGACAACAACACCATGGACACTTCCTGCAAACGAAGCGGTCTGTTTGAATGCGGAAATTGATTATGCGCTTGTTCAGACAGAAACAGAGTTTTTAATTCTTGCTAAGGATTTAGTAGATTCATGCCTTGAGCGGTACGGTAAAAATGGTTCAATTGTTGGCACTTGCTTAGGAGAAAAATTAGAAGGAATTTTTCTACAACATCCATTATTTATTGAGAAAAACGTTCAATTCATTCTTGGCCAACATGTAACTTTGGATGCGGGTACAGGACTGGTTCATACAGCACCAGCACATGGATTAGATGACTACGCAGTAGGTTTCCAATATAACTTACCTGTTAATAATCCGGTTGGTGATGATGGTAAATTTTACTCTCGTATTCCATTAGTCGGAGGCATAAGCATCTGGGATGCCAATAAAGTCGTGATTGAAGCTTTGGCTACAAGTGGCAATCTGATGGCATCAGTACGATTGAACCATAGCTACCCACATTGCTGGCGTCATAAGACGCCAGTCATCTTCCGCGCTACGCATCAATGGTTCGTGGGCATGAATGAGAAGGATGCTACTGGGGTTAGTTTGCGTGAGCATGCCAATAAAGCGGTAGATGCAACCGAGTTTTTCCCAAGTTGGGGTCGTGCGCGCTTAGAGGCGATGATTAAAAATCGTCCCGATTGGTGTGTGTCGCGCCAACGCAACTGGGGCGTGCCGATGCCATTTTTTGTGCATAAAGAAACTGGTGAGCCTCATCCGCAAACTGCACAATTATTAGAAGCTGCTTGTCTTTTGGTTGAAAAATCAGGGGTTGAAGCATGGTTTAGCCTAGATGAAAGCGCTTTCCTGCAGGCCAATACCAGTGCTGCTTGCCTTGATAATTCTGGCGCAATTAATTCTGAATATAAAAAGGTCACTTATACCTTAGATGTTTGGTTTGATTCAGGCGCAACGCATGCTGCTGTTTTGAAACGTCGCCCAGAACTTAATTTTCCTGCAGATTTGTATTTAGAAGGTTCAGACCAGCATCGCGGTTGGTTTCAATCTAGCCTGTTAACAGGCTGCGCAATTGATGGTAGAGCGCCTTATAACGCCTTGCTTACACACGGCTTTGTGGTGGATGGCAGTGGTCACAAAATGAGCAAATCTAAAGGTAACGTGGTGGCGCCGCAAAAGGTGATGGATACTTACGGCGCAGATATTTTGCGCTTGTGGGCGGCCAGTACGGATTACTCTGGCGAGCTGACGATTAGCGACGAAATTTTAAAACGCGTGGCCGATAGTTACCGGAAAATTCGCAATACCTGCAAATTTTTGCTGGCGAATATTGCAGACTTTGATGCTAACAAAGATTTACTGCCAGCCGAGCAATGGCTGGAAATTGATCGTTACGCGCTGCACTTAACGCAAAAACTGCAAACTGAAGTGCTGGCGGATTATGACCGTTACGAGTTCCACTTGGCAGTGCAAAAACTGGTGAGCTTCTGCTCAGATGATTTGGGTGCTTTTTACCTCGATATTCTTAAAGATAGGCTGTATACCAGTGGTGAAAACTCGCCTGCCCGTCGTGCCGCGCAGAGTGCTTTGCACCACATTACGCATAGCTTTATGCGTTTAATTGCGCCTATTCTAAGCTTTACCGCCGATGAGATTTGGCAGGCCTTGGATTGCGATAAGAACAAGAGTGTTTTTGAGGGTATTTGGTATAACATCCCAGCGCATGGTCTGCAAGCCAATAGAATAAAGGCTTGGGAGGCTGTTGTTTTGGCTCGTGGTGATGCAGCCAAGCAAATTGAGGTGTTGCGTAGTGCTGGCCAGGTCGGCTCATCGTTACAGGCTGAGCTGGAATTTTTTGTGGCTGGTGATGTCTTTGCTGCGATGGAAAGTTTGGGTGATGACTTACGATTTGTCACCATCACTTCCAGTGCAAAAGTCTATAAAGCGGTCAGTGATACAGAGCAAAAAATTGCGGTTTCATCTAGCAAATACACCAAATGTGAGCGTTGCTGGCACTATCGTGCTGATGTTGGTTCTGATTTAGGGCATCCAACCATTTGTGGGCGTTGCGTGAACAACTTATTTGGCGAAGGTGAAGAGAGAAAATATGCTTAATTCTTCAATTTTTGTCATTCCCGCGCAGGCGGGAATCTATTTTTGTTTTTACCATGCCACCAAAGTTAAACTGGATTCCCGCCTGCGCGGGAATGACGGGGTTTAAAGATGGTTGGCATTTATCGTTGGTTCAGCATCAGCGCCATTATTGTTGCGTTAGACCTTTACACTAAACATCTGGTGCAGCAAGCATTTGACTATGGACACCGTCAAACAGTTACTTCT
Source organism: Pseudomonadota bacterium (assembly GCA_020053735.1). Taxonomy (GTDB): domain Bacteria; phylum Pseudomonadota; class Gammaproteobacteria; order Burkholderiales; family Methylophilaceae; genus Methylotenera_A. The sequence goes on along the minus strand of JAGVMP010000011.1, from coordinate 168,433 downwards.
TTTTTTGAGCTAGTGCGCTTTCATAACGAGGGTGCAGCGTTTAGTTTTTTGGCCGATGCTGGTGGTTGGCAGAAGTGGTTTTTTACAGCAGTTTCAGTGGTTGCGGTGGTCGTTATTACTTATTTAATCATTAAATATCGTACACAAAAACTTTTTTGTTGGGGGTTGGCCTTAGTATTAGGCGGCGCCATTGGTAATTTGTACGATAGAGTTACCTTGGGTTATGTGGTGGATTTTCTTTATTTCCACGTCAATGATTTTTATTGGCCAGCATTTAATGTGGCGGATAGCGCAATTTGTGTGGGCGTCGCACTTTTGTTATGGGATAGCTTTAAACAGCCAGTAAAATAAAACTAACAATCTGTCATTGCGAGCGAAGCGTGGCAATCCAGTGACATTATTATAGATTGCCACGCCTAATAAAACTTTAGGCTCGCAATGACAAAGGATAGAAATGCCAGATTGGAAAAAACTCATTGAAGGCAAGATTGCGATTGCCAAAAAGGGCGCAGCGCCAGGTAAGCTTGGAGACAATATCCGCGTGCCAGCTGGGCAAAAACAGGTGAGTAACTTTCCCGTGTTAGATATGGGCATTAAACCGTGGATAGGCACCAGTGAGTGGCGGCTGCGCGTGTATGGCTTGGTAGAAAACGAGTTAGATTTAGATTGGGCAGCTTACAAAGCACTCCCACAAATTACTGACATTTCCGATTTTCACTGTGTGACGCGTTGGAGCCAGCTCGATATGGATTGGCAAGGCGTGCGGGCGCGTGATGTGCTGGCGCTAGCGATGCCGCTAAGCAATGCTAAATTTGTCACCATGCACGGCTATGATGGCTACACCACCAATTTGCCGCTAGAGGCTCTGCTAGATGATGATGTGCTAATTGCGCATTCCGTTTTAGGTCAAACTTTAACCAAAGACCATGGTGGCCCTGTGCGCATGGTGGTGCCAAAACGCTACGCTTGGAAGGGTGCAAAATGGCTCAAAGCCATTGAGCTACACGAGCATGATAGACGCGGATTTTGGGAAGTGCGTGGCTACCATAACAAAGCGGATCCATTTTTAGAACAACGCTTTAGCGATGATGAATAAAATATATTTTCGGCTTTAGCTATGCTTAGCTAGTCTTGCTTCCCAGCATAATAATAGCCGCGCCCACTAGGCATACTGTAACACCAATCAAATCAGTCGAAGTTGGCTTAACCGCATCTACCAACCACAGCCAACAAATGGCCACACCAATATAAACGCCGCCGTAAGCCGCATAAACTCTGCCTGCTGCGGTGGGGTGTATAGAAAGTAGCCACACAAATAAACATAAACTCAATGCCGCTGGTAGCAATAACCACACAGAACCATTCTGCTTGAGCCATAAGTAAGGCAAATAGCAACCAACAATTTCTGCAATCGCGGTCGCGATAAATAACCCAAATATTCTGGCGATTTCCATGCGCTGCTTATGTTTGTTTTTTTGGCATCATTTTTTGCACCAGCATAAAGCCTGCCACACAGATTGCGCCTACGATTAAACCTACTATGGCATCTACTAACATGGGGCTAACCACTTTCAGCACGCCACCAATCGTAGGTAGGTTTTGTACGCTAGCGACTAAAGCTTCACTGATATGACGAATGGCAGGGATGCCATGCCCAATAATGCTGCCACCCACCAAAAACATAGCGGCGGTGCCAGCAATGCTTAAAAAGCGCATTAACTTTGGCGCAAATGCCAAAATGCCCACACCGATTTTGCGTAGTAACTGTTTGTAAAAACTTTGACCTTTTTTAAGCATGAGATGTAAACCAAGGTCATCTAACTTAACGATGCCAGCCACCAAGCCATATACACCAACAGTCATAATCAGCGAAATGGCAGTTACCACTGCAACTTGTTTGCTAAAAACTTCAGTAGCCACCGTGCCCAGTGCAATCACAATAATCTCGGCTGATAAAATAAAGTCTGTTCTAATCGCACCTTTAATTTTGTCTTTTTCTAGCGCGACCATATCAATTTTTGGGTCAGCTACTGCCTGTGCGATGGCTTGGCTATGTGATTCGTCATCTTCCTTAAAAAAAAACTTATGGGCGATTTTTTCAAAACCTTCAAAGCACAAAAACGCGCCGCCTAGCATCAGTAAAGGGGTAATTAACCACGGGATAAAATAGCTAATGGCCAAAGCAGACGGCACCAAAATGAGCTTGTTGACAAACGAACCTTTGGCTACCGCCCACACCACAGGTAGTTCGCGGCTGGCATCTACGCCAGACACTTGTTGCGCGTTCAGCGCCAAATCGTCGCCCAACACCCCAGCGGTTTTTTTAGCCGCTACTTTGGTCATCACAGAAACGTCGTCTAACATCGTAGTGATGTCATCCAACAACATGAGTAAACTGCCGCCTGCCATATTTAATTCCTAATTTTTAGTATTTTGTATTTTAACCAATAATGCTAAAATCATTGCATGTTGTCGCAAAAATTATTCTGCAAGTTATTTCGTTTGGCAAATAAAGTCGCATTGTTTGCAATAGTATTTGCTTCGTTTGCGCCCAGCATCTCGCATGCCTTAGCCGCTGCAAATAATACCAGTTTTGCGCAAGAGGTATGTACCACAAACGGCACTAAGATTACCATTCAGGTGCTGACTACCAAGGGCAAGCAATTAGCTACTGAGTTACCCGCGCAATCAACTGAAAGTAAAGCGCCAACAGGTATTCAACACCATTTACAGCATGCCCATTTTGCGCTAACCCTAGTACTGATGGGGCGATTCAAGCACCGCATGCGCCAATCATTGCGATTCTAGAAACACAAGCGCAACGCATTGCCTTAAATTCTCAAGTAGCTCTACCACGCTTTTCAGTACTTCCTCCGCCTGCACAGGCACCGCCTAGCATTCTCTAAAAACTAAGCTATTTTTGCCGCATATTATTTGCGGCTGATTATTTGTTTTTTTTGGAGTATGCATGATGTATAAGAAAGTATTTCTCGCAGTATTGGCTGCGCTACCATTGCTCGCAATGGCTGAGCGTAATGAAACCATACACTTAGATGAAGTGAACGTAACGGCAGCGAAGCCAGTTTCTACCACGCAACCCGACATAGAAACTGCACGTGAAGAAATTAATAAAACCGCAGGCGGCGTGACGATAATCGATATGGATGGTGTGCGCGAGGGACGTACCAGTAATTTTCAGGATAGTTTAGGAATGGCGACAGGCGTGTTAGCGCAATCTCGTTTTGGTGCAGAAGAAACGCGGCTTTCAATACGTGGCTCTGGCTTGCAACGCACATTTCATGGGCGTGGCATTAAACTCATGCAAGATGGCATTACAGTAAATCTTGCAGATGGTAGTTTCGATTTCCCCTCAATTGACCCAATGGCAACTGACTACATTGAGATTTATCGCGGGGCTAATGCCTTACAATATGGCTCTAGCAATTTAGGTGGCAGCATTAATTTTATTTCACGCACAGGTTACACCGCACCACAATTTGAAGTGCGCACAGAAGGTGGCAGCTATGGCTATTATCGTTTAGGCGTTTCTGCGGGTGGCGTAGAAGGAGATCTGGATTATTTTGTGAGTGCAAGCAAATTTCATAGCGATAGTTTTAGAGATAACGCGCAACAAAGCGCAGACCGCTTAACGGGTAATGTGGGTTACAAAATTAGTGACATTATCGAAACGCGTTTCTATGCTGGTTATATTAACAATGACTCGCAGTTATCGAGTAATTTAACTAAAGCACAGTTAGAAGATGATCCTAGACAGGCGACCATTACGGCAGGTCCGCTTGCAGCGCAGGGCATTAGCGAGCGTGACGTGAATCTTTGGCGTATAGCCAATAAAACTACATTTCTGTTTGATTCTACTAGGTTAGAGCTGGGTGCTTTTTATTCTAAAAAGAGTTTATTTCACCCCATTATTGACTTATTTGTTTTTGGCACCGATACGCTCGGTGTGATAGACCAAGAGTCAGATGACTATGGTATTACCGCACGCCTTACACAGCAAGGCCAGCTATTTGGCCTGAAAAATGAGTTTGTTGCAGGTGTTAATCCCACTTATGGCAGAACAGATGCAAAGAACTTTCGTAATGTAAATGCACGCCGTGGTGCGCTTATCAATGATTTTGACCAAAAAGCCACCAACATGGAAGTATTTGTAGAAGATAGGCTTAGTATTAGCAATGAACTAACCGCGATTGCTGGCTTGCAATATGCGTATGCCAAGCGTGGCTCAAAAGACCAATTGATTACGGCCAGCGGTGACCAAAGCGTGGATGAAACCTATTCACAAACCAGCCCTAAGCTTGGTTTGCTATATCAGTTAAAGCCTTATGTACAGTTATTTACCAATGTTTCGCGTAGCTTTGAGCCACCCAGTTTTGGTGAATTGAACAACCGTGTTGCAAATAGCTTAAAGGCGCAAAAAGGTACGACATTTGAAATTGGCACACGCGGCAATAGTGAATTTGTCGATTGGGATGTTGCGTTGTACTACGCACGTTTACAGGATGAGTTATTGCAAGTAGCGCCTAATGCTTCACCTTTAGCAAGCCAAACTGTGAACGCAGATAAAAGCATACACCGTGGCTTAGAGCTGGGTTTAACTGCACGTCTACCCATGAACTTGGAATCGCGGAGTAGTTTGCTAACTAACGACTTTAAACTTGATGGTGATGCAACGTTCGGTAGTAATCGTCTGCCGGGTATTCAACGTTCATTATTGCGCTCTGAATTGTTGTATCGCGGCAACGATTTCTTAACGGGATTCTACATTGGTCCAACTATTGAGTGGTCACCACAACGTTATAATGTAGATTTTGCAGAAACTCTGTATGCCGATAATTACCTTATTTGGGGCTTAAAAGCCGGTCAAAAAGTGAGTGATCACTGGTCATGGTTCTTAGAGGGTCGTAATTTAGCTAATCAAAAATATGCAGCTTCAACAGGTGTTGCAAGAAACCAAAACGGGGTAGACGGCGCATTATTCTTACCTGGTGATGGAAGAACGGCTTATATGGGAATTACCTGGACATATTAATCACATTGATGCAAAACTGGCAACATTCAAAATTCTTTGTTGTCAATGTTAGGGGTTGAAAGTATGAAAATATTTTATCTAGTTTTTTGTCTTTTGTTACTCAGTGTTACGTCTGCCTACGCACATGGCGAGAAAAAACCGCATGATATGACCTCGCCTGATAGCTTGGCAATTTCTGTATCCTTGGATGCGCAGGGCAAGCTGTGGCGGGTTAGTGTCAGTGATGGCTTTGTTGAAGTTTCCTCAAGCGAGAATTTAGGAAACAATTTCACTCAACCAGTAAAAGTGAATGTTGATAAGCAAAAAATTACAGCACATGGCGAGGTGCGCCCCAAAATCGCCATTGGTAGTAAGGGTGAAATTTATGTCACGTGGATGCAGAATTTGCCCACACGTTTTTCTGGTCACATCTGGTTTGCGCGCTCAATTAATGACGGCAAAACTTTCGAGAAGCCAATCATTGTGCATCAAGACCGTGCAGAAATTGGCCATGGCTTTGAGGAGATAAGCGTTGCACCAAATGGCGATGTGACCGTGTTGTGGTTAGATGCGCGCGATTTGGTGGCAGCAAAACAAGCTGGATTAAAGCGTGTTGGTAGCTCGATTTATTATGCAGTTTCAACTGATGCAGGTAAAAGTTTTAAACCTGAGCAGAAGCTTGCTGATAATAGTTGTGAATGTTGCCGTATTACCACTACCAATAAGCCCGATGGGACGACTGTCGCCATGTGGCGCCATGTGTTTGAGGGCAGCGAGCGCGACCATAATATTGCCGAAATTCCTAAAGCAGGCGCTAAGCCAGATCCACATCGCGCTACGTTTGGGCGCTGGGTGATTGATGGCTGTCCACACCATGGCGCAGCCATTGCCAGTGGTGGTGAGGGAAAAGATTGGTGGGGCTATCACATGGCATACTTTGATGGCAATGATAAGAAGCCAGGTTTGTACTACAGCCGTATGGATGGCGTCGCTTGGGTAGCATCACCCGCTAAAAAATTTGGCGATAACAGTAAGCAAGCAGGACACCCAGCTATTTTAAGCAGTGGCCAAAAAACTGGAGAAGAGCACGTATGGTTAGTCTGGCGCGAGATTAAAGATGGCAAAAGTAGTATTTTAGGCATGCATTCAGAAGATGGTGGCAGAAGCTGGAGTGATGCTAAAACTTTGGCAAATACCAGCCAAAAAGCCGATTATCCATTTTTGCTGCAGCACAAAAATACTCCCTATTTAGTGTGGAATACACAACAAGAAGGTTTGCAAGTGTTGCCGCTAGCAAAATAGTCACTACGATTGACCATATTGAAAAACGGCAAAAACGCCCCACCTTAATGGCAATAGCTATTTAAGGAGGCGTTATGCGTTTTGATAAACTTACTACCAAATTTCAACAAGCGATTAATGATGCGCAAAGCCTTGCGCTGGGCGCCGATAATACGGCCATTGAGCCGCAACATCTATTATTGGCGCTGTTAAATCAGGAAGATGGTGGCACTTCATCGTTGCTTTTAAAATCTGGCGTACAGATTAATGCGCTTAAAACTAGCTTAAATGCGGCGATTGCGAATTTACCAAAATCCTCAGAAATGAGTGGTGAGGTTGCGATTTCGCGTGACCTCAATAATTTATTCAACATCACCGATAAACTCGCCCAAAAGCGTAATGATACTTACATCGCCAGTGAGATGTTTTTACTGGCGCTGGCGGATGATAAGGGTGAAACCGCTAAATTACTCAAACAAAACGGTCTTACAAAAGGTGCTCTGGAAGCCAGTATCCATGCGGTTCGTGGCAGTGCTGCTGTGGATGACCAAGAAGCCGAAGGGCAACGCGAAGCGCTTAAAAAATACACCATGGATTTAACTGAAAGAGCCAGTGCTGGCAAGCTCGACCCTGTGATTGGACGCGATGATGAAATTAGGCGCGTGATTCAAATTTTAGGCCGTCGCACTAAAAATAATCCAGTACTCATCGGTGAACCAGGCGTGGGTAAAACTGCAATTGTGGAAGGTTTAGCGCAGCGTATTGTGAATGGTGAAGTACCAGAAAGTTTGAAAAACAAAAAAGTGCTTTCGCTAGATATGGCTGCGTTGCTGGCGGGTGCCAAGTATCGTGGTGACTTTGAAGAGCGTTTAAAAAGCGTACTCAAAGAACTGGCGCAAGATGAAGGCCAAACCATTGTGTTTATTGATGAAATTCATACCATGGTGGGCGCAGGAAAAACAGAGGGCGCCATGGACGCAGGCAATATGCTCAAGCCAGCTTTGGCACGGGGTGAGTTGCATTGCGTGGGCGCCACGACATTGGATGAGTACCGCAAATATATTGAAAAAGACGCCGCGTTAGAACGACGTTTTCAAAAGGTATTGGTAGATGAACCTAGCGTAGAAGCCACCATTGCCATTCTACGCGGCCTGCAAGAAAGGTACGAGTTACACCATGGTGTAGAGATTACCGACCCGGCCATTGTAGCTGCGGCCGAACTCAGCCACCGCTACATCACAGACCGTTTTTTACCCGACAAAGCGATTGATTTGATTGATGAAGCGGCTTCGCGCATCAAAATGGAAATCGATAGCAAGCCCGAAAGTTTGGACAAGCTTGAGCGCAGAACCATTCAATTGAAAATTGAGCGCGAAGCGGTGCGTCGTGAAAAAGACGAAGCCAGCAAAAAGCGCTTTGCACTGATTGAAGATGAGATTGCCAAGCTGGAGAAAGAGTATGCCGATTTAGAAGAAATCTGGAAAGCCGAAAAAGCCCAGGTGCAGGGCAGTGCACACATTAAAGAGGCGATTGAAAAAATTAAGTTTGAGATGGAAGAAGCCACCCGCAAAGGCGAATGGCAGAAGGTATCTGAATTGCAATATGGCAAATTGCCAGCGCTCGAAGCTCAGCTAAAACAGGCAGCACAGAGTGAAAATAAACCACAGCAAAAAAATAGAATGCTGCGCACCGAAGTGGGTGCTGATGAAATCGCCGAAGTAGTGAGTCGCGCGACGGGTATTCCTGTCAGCAAGATGATGACGGGGGAGCGGGCAAAATTACTCAGCATGGAATCCAAATTACATGAACGCGTCGTTGGCCAAGATGAAGCAGTGCGCTTGGTTTCGGATGCAATTCGCAGGTCGCGTAGCGGCTTGAGTGACCCAAATAAACCGTATGGCAGCTTTTTATTCTTAGGACCGACAGGCGTTGGTAAAACTGAGCTCTGCAAAGCCTTGGCTAGCTTTATGTTTGACAGTGAAGATCACTTAATCCGCATCGATATGAGTGAGTATATGGAAAAACATTCGGTATCGCGCATGATAGGTGCGCCACCCGGCTATGTGGGGTATGAAGAAGGTGGTGCATTGACCGAAGCAGTGCGTCGCAAGCCGTATTCCGTCATCTTGCTGGATGAAGTGGAAAAAGCACACCCAGACGTATTTAATGTATTGTTGCAAGTATTGGATGATGGCCGTTTAACGGATGGCCAAGGCCGTACCGTGGATTTTAAAAACACCGTGATTATTATGACCAGTAATTTAGGTAGCCAAATGATACAGAACATGGCTGACCAAGATTATCAAGTAGTGAAGTTGGCGGTGATGGGTGAGGTGAAAACGCACTTTAGGCCAGAGTTCGTCAACCGCATTGATGAGGTCGTCGTTTTCCATAGTCTAGATGCAGAAAACGTGAAATTGATTGCGGGCATGCAACTGCAATTGCTGACCCAACGTTTGCATGCGATGGAGATTGATGTGGCGATTAGCGATGCGGCACTGAATGAAATTGCCAACGCCGGCTTTGATGCTGTGTATGGCGCAAGGCCGCTAAAACGGGCGATTCAGAGTGAGATTGAAAACCCACTGGCGCGTGAAATTTTAGCAGGGAATTTTATGGCAAAAGATACGGTCATAATTGATTATAAGGTGGGTAAAATGACCTTCAACAAGGCAGCCAAATAGGCGGGTGACAATATCAAACTAATGCATACCAATTTAAGAGCTAGTGTGCTTAGTTTGAGCTTTGGATTAAGTTTGTTACTTGCTAGCCAACTTGGTTATGCCTACACGCAAGCTGAGCTGGAAATTTTTGATAATGAGCCACCGATTATTAAAGGTTTGCTGGAGCGCGCCAGTGTATTGGTGGCAGATGAAAATAGTCAAGATGCAATTTGGAAGGCTGCCAACCTATATTGTGAGGCTTCGCGTTATGGCAGCGCGGAAGGCTTGTATCGGCTAGGTATGTTGTACGCGTTCGGGCGTGGTGTACCTGCCAACCGCGATTATGCCGCCAATTTGTTTGGGATTGCCGCTAGGCATGGGCATTTTGAAGCGCAAAAAATGTTAGAAACCATTGAGATTAAAACCAATGACACGCCGCAGTGTGTGCTTGAGGCGGTGGCGCCAGAGCGCGCGCCAATAAATCAATATGGCGATGCGCAAGCGATAGATGACTATGTGGCCAAGCTGCCAAAAAATAAACGCTGGGTACTGGATTTAGTAGATACCATTGCCACTTGGTATAAAGTCGATTCACGGTTGGTGCTGTCTATTATTACAGCAGAATCTAATTTTAAAACCAATGCAAAATCTAATGCCGATGCACATGGTTTGATGCAACTGATTCCCGCGACAGCAGAGCGTTTTAATGTAAAAAATGCCTACAATGCCAGCCAAAACATTAAAGGTGGCGTCGCATATTTGCGTTGGTTGCTGTCGTATTTTCGTGGGGATGTGACGTTGGCAGTGGCCGCATACAATGCAGGTGAAGGTGCGGTGGATAAATACAAAGGCGTGCCGCCTTACAAAGAAACGCGCGGCTACGTGAAAAAAGTGATGGGACTATACCAGACAAAACGGCACGATTTTGATGCCAGCATTACAGGCGCATCGCCTGCTTTAAAGAAAGTGAGTTCAAAATGAAACGGTTATTATTTTTAGCATTTAGTTTATTAATACTTGCTGGCTGCGCCAGCACTGGCACTAAGCCTGGTCAAGTAGAACGAATTACCCCAGAAGAATTGGCAAAATTGATTCCGCCGCCGGTGGCTACGGTAAGCTTGGATGAAATTGTGGCGGATAGCAAGGCTGGCATAAGTAGCGAAGATATTATTGCTAAAATTAAAAATAGTAATTCACGCTATGAGTTAAGCTCGACACAAGTACTTGATTTAAATAAACAAGGTGTAGATGCAAAAGTATTAGATTACATTCAGCAAAGTAACGAGTTGGCTAAGCAGAATATCATTGCAGAAGAAATGAACAAGCGCGAGCAGGAAAAAATGGCTGCTAAAAAGCAATTACAGCGTGAGCGGGCCTTAAATAATAATCGCTATTACGACCCATATTGGGGCTCGCGCTTTGGAGGATTTTATGGACACCCTTACTATGGTTACGGCTCACGTTTTGGCCATAGGCACGGCAGTAGGTTTGGCTTTGGTTTAGGTTACGGTCATCGATTCGGCTGGTAACTAACCTCCTTTTATATGCTCTGTAAGCCACATGAATGCTAGCTTGCAGAGCATCAATTTTTCCTCGCATCTAAATTAGGTCTTTTTAATCATCGCAATCATTCGCACTCGTGGTTTAGATTAGATTCTGGCTGTTTGGCTGGACGAAAGCCAGGCTCTAATGCATTGGTCCAACACAGTTTTTCATTTTTAACAATTTCTAAGTAGCAGCCCATGTTTGGAAATTGTTGCCTTTCTGGTGATTACATGGTGGTGCTAAATTTTCCACCCGGGCGTAGGTCGATGTCACAAGCAACAGTTTTCCACGGCAGTGGGCAGAACCAAGGCATCAGTAATTCTGGCGTTGTCCAAGCCTTCCACACTAGTTCGCGTGGTACGTCGATAATGCGCTCTAAGGCTAGGCTAGCTCCGAGTTTATTTGATAGGTCGTCATTCACTAAGGTCCTTTACGTGAAAATGTGCCGCGAATAAGTTATGCTAATACAATCTTACTGTTCATCGCAAGGCTATAAAAAAGGGATAGATAGTGCAACAATTTACCCAGATAATTTGCTTGAAAGCACAAGGCCGCAAGCTGTACGATATTACCCCGCAGGTAATTCAGTGGGCGAATGCGCTTGGGCTACAGACTGGGCTACTAACGCTATATATTCAGCACACTTCTGCCAGTTTGTTGATTAATGAGAACTACGATTCTGATGTGTTGGTGGATATGGAAGCGTTTTTTAACCGTTTAGTGCCCGATGGTGATAGCCTATTTATTCACACAGTGGAAGGCACGGACGATATGCCAGCGCATGTACGCAGTGCGTTGACCCAGACAAGTTTGTCCATCCCAATTATGCAAGGAAAAGTTGCACTGGGGCAGTGGCAGGGCATTTTTCTGTTTGAACATCGGCATGCGGCCATGACACGGCGCGTGTTAGTGCACGCACTGGGCGAATAAAAGTGATGAGTCAGCCGATGTTTGTTGAAGGCCGCCCTTTAACGGTGCAAGAGCGCACTATTTTTAAGCCTTTTTTTGCTAAAATAGTATTAGAGCGCGCCCGCATCGTTGATGGCAAAGTACCATTTTGGTTGCGACGCAACATGTGCGCACTGGTGCTGGGCGAGCGCATCTACATTAGGGCGGATGTGTATCAGCCAAATACCAAACGCGGTATTGAGCTATTGGGTCACGAGCTGACGCATGTATCGCAGTTTTTGCATGGCATGACGTTGTGGCGCTATATTTGGTCTTGCCGCCATGGTTATCGTAATAGCCAGTATGAGCAAGAGGCATATGCCAAAGGGCAACTGATTGCAAATAACTACGAATAGTCTTAATGCAAGTAAATATGAGTACAATATCGGAGAAGTTGAACTTTAAATTTACAAGAATGCCCAATATAGGTATATTGGCTTGTTTTTTGCATTAATCGTCTAGGCGGCTTGAGTTTTTGTAAGAAGGTGTCTAGATAGTATTAAGTAGTCAAATTTATAAATTAACTTATGGGAGTTACTATGAAATCGTCAGCATTATTAGCAACATTATTAGCAGCATTATTTTTAACAGCTTGTGGTGAAAAAGAAGCTGAAGCTCCGGTAGAAGAAGCGCCAGTTGAAGCACCAGCAGCAGATGCCGCAGCGCCAGCAGAAGCACCAGCAGCAGAAGCGCCAGCTGAAGCAGGCGGTTATGAGCCAACAGCTGAAGAGCGCGTACCTGGCGAAACACGCCCAGTAGACGCGGCGGCTGCAGCACCAGCAGAAGCAACACCACAAGATGCAGCACAAGCAGAGGCAGCACAAGCTGATGAAGCACCAGCTAATTAATCTTTAGCTAACTAAAAAGCACCCAAATTGGGTGCTTTTTTTACGCCTTGCATTACTAGTGGACCTGGATTAGCAAACTGGGTTTAAACTTAAGTTTTCAAATCAAAATTCGCAGTCTTAGCATTAATAAAATTGGCGCTTCTACACTAGCGCACAGTCCAGCTCATCGGGTCAAATGGTTGGCTGTTACGGCGTAACTCATAATATACGCCATTACTCTCGTTACCACCGCTATTACCAATAGATGCAATCGCATCGCCTGCTGTGACTTCTTCGCCTACAGACTTCAATACCGCTTGGTTATTGCCATACAGGCTCATATAACCACTACCGTGATCCACTATAATCAAATTACCAAAACCGCGCATCCAATCGGCAAATACCACGCGGCCGCTGGCGACTGTTTTGACATCTGCCCCCTCAGCCGCCCTTATAAATAAGCCCTTCCATGAGATGCCAGTGTCGTCGCGCTTTGCGCCAAAACGGTTGGTCAACTCACCCCGCGCGGGTAAACGCAACTTGCCTTTTAATGCGGAGAAATTAATGCCAGCATAATCGTTGCTGGGCGTTTCTTCGTTGGTGACAACTACTTGGTTCGGCTTTCCATTTCTAGAGTCATCCACTGATTTTTTAATTTTATTGTTAACTTTCTTCACTTTCTTAGGAATAATTTTGGCTAGGCGCTTGACCAAATTAGACAGGTTTTTTTCATCACGCGTGAGTTTTTTAATTTCGCCACGCTGCGCTGAAATTTGTTTAGATAGCGTTTTGACTACTTTAGATTTTTCTTGTTTTTGTGCTACTAGTGTTTTCTTTTCCGCTTCTTGTTTGGCTTTCAGCTCTGCCACCTGTTTTAAAGCTTCGGCCGTTTTGTTGTTAAGTTCTTTCACTTTTAGCAAGCTGCTTTGCATGTCGTCAATCACCTTGGCGTGTTGCTTAGCAATGTAGCTAAAATATTTCACATCGCGTGCAATTTCACTGGGGTTTTTGTTTTGTAAAATGAGTTGCGTGTAACTTTGGTTGCCGTGCATGTACTGCTGGCGCAGTAAGGTGCTTAAGCGCTTTTGCTGTTCGCTTAAGCGTTCATTTAGCGTGAGTGATTGTTTTTTAAGCGTGCTGAGTGTGCTTTTATTTTTATTTTGCTTTTGATTAATTTCGCGTAGCTTTTTGTTGGCACTGCTAATCGCAGTTTCAGAATCTTTTAATGCATCTGCGGCATCTTTATGTGCAGATTGGTTGTTATCTAACTCTTTTTTTAAGGCAGTGATTTTTTCTTGCAAGTCGCTTAAATCTTCTTTCGCTACCTCTATTTTTTTTGCAGCGAAACTGCTTGTGCTAATCACGCACAAGCAAAAAATTAACAACCACTTCAACATTTGGTTTTTAAGAGGCAAACGTAATCAGGTTTTTACCTGTCATCTCGCGGGGCTGCGGCAAGCCCATCATTGCTAATAAAGTTGGCGCAATGTCTGAGAGCGCGCCAGTATTGGTGAGTGTGGCAGGGCGTCCCACATAAATAAGTGGCACAAGGTTGGTTGTGTGTTGTGTGTGCGCCTGATTACTGGCTGGGTCAAACATCATTTCAGCATTGCCGTGATCAGCGGTGATAATCACCTCTGCGCCTACGCTTTGAGCAGCCTGCACCACGCGCCCAACGCAACTGTCCAGCGTTTCTATCGCTTTAATCGCTGCTGCCAAAATGCCTGAGTGACCGACCATATCGCCATTGGCGTAGTTGCAAATAATGGCATTATATTGTTTGCTTTTTATCGCTTCGACCAGTTTATCGGTCATCTCAATCGCACTCATTTCGGGCTGCAAATCGTAAGTGGCCACTTTAGGTGACGGCACCATAATGCGCGTTTCACCTGTAAAGACGGTTTCTTCACCACCATTAAAAAAGAAAGTGACATGCGGATATTTTTCAGTTTCAGCGATTCTAAGCTGCGTTAAATTTAAGTTTTGTAAATATTCGCCAAAGGTGTTGGGTACGCTAAAGGGCGCAAATATCGGGGTGGCGCGTGTTTGTTTGGCGTCGTATTGCGTCAACGTAAAATAGCCAGATAGTTTCGGCACTTTATTTTTTTCAAAACCAGTGCTTCTTTCAAAGCCAGAAAAATCAGGGTTGAGTAGCGCGTCTGTCATTTGGCGCGCACGGTCACTCCTAAAATTCATGTACACCACGGCATCACCATCCTCTAAGCGGATGGCGGGCTCGTTGGGTTTACGAATCACCGTACATTTTACAAATTCATCAGATTCTTTGCGTGCATAGGCGTTGTGTAGGGCTTCGCTTGCGCTCGCTTCGGTAAATTCACCCACGCCATTCACGAGCATTTCGTAAGCGGGCGCAACGCGCTCCCAGCGTTTGTCTCTATCCATGCTGTAAAAGCGGCCAGACACGCTGGCAATTTTACCAACACCGAGCGCCTTGATCTTATCTTCTACCGCAGCCAAATAAGGCGCTGCGCTAATCGGAGGCGTATCACGACCATCTAAAAACGCGTGGATATATATTTTGCTTAAGCCCTGTTGGGCAGCCATCTGAAGCATGGCAAGAATATGGTCAATGTGGCTATGTACGCCGCCATCTGATAGTAGACCGTAAATATGCAGCGCTTTATTATTGGCATTTAAGTGTTTTAGCGCTTTCACTAAATCTGCATGCTCAAAGAACTCACCAGAACTGATTGCATTATTAATGCGCTCAAAATCTTGAAACACAATGCGTCCTGCACCAATATTTAAATGCCCGACTTCTGAGTTGCCCATTTGGCCGTCTGGTAAACCCACATAATGCTCAGAAGCATTAATCAGCGTGTGTGGAAATCTAGCATTAATTGCGTCTAAATTGGGTGTGCTGGCTTGCGCAACGGCGTTGTGAGCAAATTGCTCGCTATGGCCAAAGCCATCTAAAATTAACAGTATGACAGGTGTCGTTTGTATGGTGGTTTGCATGTTCTTTTATATAGTTGTTTAAGCCGTAAAATGTTTAAAATTTTGAATGCGTTATCTATTATAATAGTCGCCCATAAAGACGCCTAGCAAAAGCACATTAAAGTAGGTAATTAGCTTGAATTTATCAGCATGAATTTATTTGTAAGTAGCGCCATCCAATCAGAAGTCATCTTGAATTAAAAACAGGAATCAATATGTTCGAGTTTGTAAAAGAAAACGCATTATTAATAGGCTTGGCCATTGGCTCAGGTGTTGCGCTGGTGTGGCCTATGTTGAATCGTAGTTCGGGTGGCGTTACCAATGTTAATAGCACCGAGGCGGTGGTGCTGATGAACCGTAGTAAACCGCTTATTCTAGATGTGCGCGATGCGACAGAATTTGCCGCAGGTCATATTCAAGGGGCTAAGAATATCCCTATGGCCGAGTTGGCTGTACGTATAAAAGAAATTGAAAAATATAAAGACAAGCCCGTGTTAGTGCATTGCCAAAAAGGCATGCGTGCTAAAGGCGCTTGCAGTATATTAAAAGGGCAGCAGTTTAGCCAACTCAATAACTTGCAAGGTGGCTTGGACGCATGGATACAAGCCAAAATGCCATTGGTAAAAAACTAGCTAACTATGGCGAATATCCTCATGTATGCTACCTCCGTTTGTCCCTACTGCATCAATGCAGAGCGGTTATTAACAGCAAAAGGCGTGAAAGAAATCAACAAAATTCGTGTTGATTTGCAGCCAGAATTGCGCCTGGAGATGATGCAAAAAACGGGTCGCCGTACCGTGCCACAAATTTATATAGACGAGCAACATATTGGCGGTTTTGATGAGCTGCGCGCACTAGATTTAGCTGGCGGGCTTGACCCGTTGCTTGCACAATAAGATTTTGCTGAATAAAAGCTAATAAGCGGCTAAAATGCTTAAAATTTTAATTTAACTAGCTTTAATATAACTGACTTTATAATTCACTAACTTTAATTCAACCAACGTTAATCGTTTTAGGAGCACACATGGCAAAAGAAGACGTAAAAGAAAATAAAGCTGCTTCAGCAGAGGGTGCACAAGATGCACAGCCAGGCTTCGGCATTGAGAAACTCTATGTAAAAGATGCCTCGATCGAAGTGCCAAGTGCGCCACAAATCTTTACTGAGCGCGCTGCGCCGCAAGTGAATGTGGAACTGGGTAATTCGGCACAAAAGTTGGATAACGGTATTTTTGAAGTGTCGATTAAAGTGACAGTGACCGCAAAAATAGGCGATAAAACTGCATTTTTGGTAGAGGCTACCCAAGCGGGTATTTTTGCCATTCGCAATCTGCCAGATGAAAACTTAGAGCCAATTCTCGCTGTTACTTGTCCGAACATTCTGTTCCCATATGCACGTGAAGCGATATCAGATATGGTGACACGCGCAGGGTTTGCGCCAGTGTTGCTTAACCCGATTAATTTTGAAGCGCTTTATATGCAGCAAAAACAGCAAGCGGAAAATGCTGCAAAAGCCAATTAATCCTTAAATTTGAGTCTTAGATCTAGGTCTTAAATTTATGCCCAAACCTATGCTAGGTCTTGCAAAGTTTTTAATACTTTTTGCAGGACTAGCATTATCTTTTTCTGCGCTCGCATTAGAGTTCCGCTCAATCCTAGCCGCTAAGGCCATCACTTACGATGCGCCGTCTAAAGAAGCTAGCAAGCTTTATATTCTAAGTGGCGGTTATCCAGTCGAGGTGATTGTGAATTTGGGTGACTGGATTAAAGTACGCGACAACCAAGGTGGATTAAGCTGGGTTGAAAGCAAGTCGCTAAGTACTAAGCGTACTGTTTTGGTGCTCACCAAAACTGACATTAAAACAGCCGAAGACCCTGCATCTGCGCTGGTTGCTACAGTGGAAAAGGATGTTGTGCTAGAACTGGTTGCTGGCGGTGCTAATAATAATTGGGTAAAAGTAAAACACCGCGATGGTGTCACTGGTTTTGTGCAGGTTGATAAGCTCTGGGGTTTTAACTAATGTGGGTTTTAACTAATGTGGGTTTTAACTAATGTGGGTTTTAACTAATGGCGGTTAGCCTAAGTGAGTAAGATTGCGGTATTGGGTGCAGGCGCGTGGGGCACGGCGCTAGCTATGCATATCAGCAATCGGCATCAAGTTTCTTTGTGGGCGCGCAATAGTGGTCACGTATCTGGCATGCGCAAGTCGCGTGCTAACCCGCTATATTTAGGTGATTTCAAATTTCACGATAACTTACAAGTCGAAGACGATTTGGGTCTAGCCATCCAAGGTGCGGATTTGATATTGTCTGTTGTGCCCACTGCGGGCTTTCGTAATATTTTAAAAAATATCAAGGCATTAAAATCAACTCTGCCGATTGTTTGGGCGCACAAAGGGCTGGAACCGCAAACCGCCAAACTACCGCATGAGGTGGCTTTGGAAGAGCTAGGAGATCCTAAAATTTCTGGTCAACATTGGGGCGCGTTATCGGGCCCCAGCTTTGCTGCAGAGTTGGTGCGTGGCTTGCCAACAGCGGTGACATTGGCGGCGAATGATGCAGCATTTGCACTGCAAGCTTCTCATCTGATTCACGGTGGTAATCTGCGTGTATACAACAGTACCGATGTGGTGGGCGTATCAGTGGGCGGTGCAGTTAAAAACGTAATGGCGATTGCCGCTGGCATTAGTGATGGCATGGGTTTTGGCAACAACGCACGCGCCGCTATGATTACGCGTGGTTTGGCAGAAATCACCCGCTTTGGCATGGCGCTGGGTGCTAAAAGTGAAACATTTATGGGCTTGGCAGGCGCGGGTGATTTAGTGTTAACCTGCACTGGACAGTACTCTAGAAATCGCGAAGTAGGGCTGCAACTGGCTTCTGGCAAGGCGCTGCAAGATGTGCTGAAAGGGTTAGGTCATGTGGCTGAGGGCGTCAATACTGCGCGCGAGGTTATTCGCCGTGCTGATAGTTTGGGTGTAGATATGCCAATTACTTATGAAGTTAATCAAGCATTGACGCATGGAAAATCAGCTAAAGATGCGGTGATGGATTTGCTTGGCCGCGCACAAAAGGCCGATGGCGTTTAAAAACTAATCGCACCCGACAGTAAGTGCTTATCTGCTAGCTGCTGAAGCTAATAATATTGTTACTAAATAAAAGTTCTGTACTTGGGAAGTAAAAATTCTCTTATAGAAGCTCTTCTACGGTCTTTAAGCAAGCGCTTGTTGGCATGGGCTGATTTTCTTCTTGCATCAAGCATCTCCATATCTCTTCTGTCTTTGCCCGTGCGCCTGTCATCATACTGCACTAAACTACAAGCGCATTTTTCAGCACTGCAGCCTAATAAAGGCAATTCAGGTGCATTGCTAATCAATATGGGTTTGGTTTGATATGCAAGTGCGTTTGCGCAGGCATGATTACCAGCGCTAAACACAACGCATCTGAATTGTGGGGTAAATAGCGATTCGTCAGATTCTTTTTGTAAGGTTTTTTTAAGGCGAGCTTCAGATATTTTGGTTACCAACCAGAAGCATAATCCAAGCAAAATAATCGCTAGAACTATTAAATCCAAAATAGCTATATTAGGTAAAATATTCATTAAATTAACTTTTAATTTTTAAGCGTGCAAGGACTACTACCTTACATAAATTACCGGCATAAATCAAAGTTTTTTTATAGCCCTTATAGGCCATTCTTATAATCAAACTGTCGCCATGCCTCGTATAGCAACACCGCTGCACAGTTAGATAAATTTAAACTACGGCTATCAGTCAGCATCGGCAGCCTTAACCTAAAGTCAGGCGCAAATTCATTGCGAATTTCTTCAGGCAAGCCGCGTGTCTCTGGGCCAAACACAAATACATCACCTGCATTAAAATTTACTTTTGCGTAGTTTTGGCTGCCTTTTGTGGTGATTGCAAACAGCCGTTTGCCCGTCATAGCCAGCTTAAAATCATCCCAATTTTTGTGAAGGTTTAAGTTGGCATATTCATGGTAATCTAACCCAGCGCGCTTTAGCTGCTTATCTTCAAGCTTAAAACCAAGTGGTTCAATTAAATGCAAAGCAGCACCTGTATTAGCACACAGGCGAATAATGTTGCCCGTGTTAGGGGGGATTTCAGGTTCAAAAAGGGCAATATGGAACATGGTTTGTATATCAAGTAATAGATTGTTTATTTGTGCGGTAGTGTACGTGCAATCACCCAGCATTCTACATGCGTAGCGCCCGCTTTTTTCAAAGTTTTGGCGAGTTCGTTTAAGCTGGCGCCTGTGGTCATAACATCATCCACAATAGCGATGCGCTTACCCTGAAATTGATTAAGTCTATCGCCATTTACTTTAAATGCACCTTTAATGTTTTTTACCCGTTCTTTCAGTGCTAGGCTGGCTTGTGGTGGGGTTAGGGTTTGTCGAATGACTCTTTTATAATCTAACTTTTCTTTACGGTTTTTAGTCAACACTTTAGCAATTTCAAGTGCTTGGTTAAAGCCGCGCTCCTTTAGGCGTTGTGGGTGCATGGGCATGGGGATGATTAAATCAATGTTCTGTGTGTGGCCTTCTAAAAGCACTTTTTCGGTTAAAAACATAGCAAAAGTATCACCTAAATTTAGGCTGTTACCATATTTGTAGCGTAGCATCATCGCGTCAATTGGAAAAGCATACAAAAATGCGGCGTGAGTTGCGTCAAAATCTGGAGGCGAGCTGATACAACTACCGCATAGTTGTCCACCAGAAGCCAAGCCACATTGTGGACAAGAAGTTTTTGGATGCCAAGGTAAATCGTTTAAGCATGCTCTGCAGACCGCATGGGTGTTGGCTACTGAAGCATCGATACAAGCGTCACATAGAACACAGTTTTGCCTAAAAATGACCTGTTTCAAATGGCTTATATTTAACAGTTGATTATTTATTAACCATTTGTTTATCAGTTGCTTCATATCGTCTTTACAGCTTATAATTGCCTCATTAAATCAGTCACATAGAAAAGGCTTGCTATGCTAGAAACCACGCAAAACCCCACTAATACAGCCATTATAAACACAGAGTTACTTAAAGCTTGTAAATCAGAAGCGGTGACAGTGAATCGTTGGAGTGTAGATGAAATTGTGGCGCTGTTTGAGCTACCTTTTAGCGATTTAATCAATCAAGCGCAAACCTTACACCGCGAACATCACGACCCCAACGCGGTTCAGGTAAGTACATTGTTATCAATTAAAACTGGCGGTTGCAGTGAAGATTGTGGTTACTGCCCACAAGCCGCGCGTTACCACACTGAGGTAGAAAACGAACCACTCATGGCCTTGGATGAGGTGGTGAAGGCTGCGCAAGAGGCGAAAGATAATGGCGCCAGCCGTTTTTGCATGGGAGCAGCCTGGCGTGGCCCAAAACAGCGCGATTTAGAGCCTGTGCTAAAAATGATTGCTGAAGTAAAAGCCATGGGGCTTGAAACTTGTGCCACTTTGGGCATGTTAAAAGAGGGTCAAGCTGAGCAATTAAAAGACGCTGGGCTAGATTATTACAACCACAATTTAGATACCGCGCCTGAGTTCTACGGCGATGTGATTACCACCCGCACTTATCAAGATCGGCTGGACACGTTGGACCGCGTGCGTAGTGTAGATATAAATGTGTGTAGCGGCGGCATTATTGGCATGGGTGAGTCGCGCAACCAGCGCGCAGGGTTGTTGGCACAATTGGCTAATATGGAGCGTCCACCTGAAAGTGTGCCAATTAATTTGCTGACGCAAGTAGAAGGTACGCCATTGCATGGCACAGATGAACTTGACCCAATTGAATTTGTGCGCACCATTGCAGCGGCGCGCATCACCATGCCGCGTAGTTTTGTGCGCCTTTCTGCTGGTCGCCAGAGTATGCACGAGGGCATTCAGGCGCTGTGTTTTATTGCAGGTGCAAATAGTATTTTTTATGGTGAAAAGTTGCTCACAACCGCCAACCCTGAGGCCGAAACCGACAAGGCTTTATTTAGCAAACTAGGTATCAATAAAATCTAAATATAGACCGTCATTGCGAGCGCAGCGTGGCAATCCAGTGACTCTAAATATTTTACATAAATGGTTGCCACGCCAAAGATAAAGCTTTTGGCTCGCAATGTCTGCGCTTTAAATAGGTGGCTTATGAAATTAAATGATATATGCTGAATGCTTTACAAAAACAATTAGACCAGCGTAAAGCCGATGGCTTAATGCGTCAGCGCCGCTTGTTGGATTCGCCGCAAGCAGAATACATTGTGGCGAATGGGCAAGATTATTTGTCATTTTGCAGCAACGATTATTTGGGTTTAGCGAACCATCCTAAACTCATTGCTACCATGCAGGCAGCGGCGGGGGATTCTGGCGTAGGTAGTGGCGCGTCAAATCTTATTACAGGACATCATCGTTATCATGATGCACTAGAAAAAAAACTGGCTAAGTTTGTCGAGCTGCCAGCAGCATTGGTTTTTTCGACTGGGTATATGGCAAATATTGGCGTATTAGGTGCGCTGGTAGGGCGTGGCGATGCAATTTTTGCCGATAAGCTCAATCATGCATGCTTAAACGATGGCGGCTATTACTCGCTGGCCGAGTTTCATCGCTTTGCGCATAGCGATGTGGCAGCGCTAGAAAAATTACTGATAGCCAGTACTGCCAAGCATAAATTAATTGCTGTCGATGCTGTGTTTAGCATGGATGGTGACATTGCGCCGCTGCCTGATTATTTGCGCCTGTGCGAGCAATATGATGCTTATTTGTATGTGGATGACGCACACGGCTTCGGTGTGTTGGGTCAGCATGGCAAAGGAAGTTTGAGTCATTTTGATCTGGCAAGTCCACGTATAATCTATATGGCAACTCTAGGCAAAGCCGCTGGGGTAGCGGGCGCCTTTGTGTCAGGTCAGCAGGTAGTGATTGATTATTTAATCCAAACCGCAAAAAGCTACGTGTATAGCACGCCCGCGCCGCCAGCACTGTCTGCTACGCTGACAGAATCTGTAAATTTAATAGAAAACGGTGATGATTTGCGGGCGCATTTGCAGCATTTAATTACCACACTTAAACAACATCTACGCTTAAAAAATTGGAAGTTACTGCCATCAGAAACTGCGGTGCAGCCGCTGATTGTTGGTAGTAACCATGCGGCTGTTAGCCTAAGTGAGCACTTGCAAAAGTTGGGAATTTTAGTGCCGGCCATTCGTCCGCCCACGGTACCTGTGAATACAGCGCGGCTACGTATTTCGCTCTCTGCCGCGCATAGCGAACAAGATGTGATTAAACTAGCAGAAGCGCTTAATGCGGCAGAGATCATGCTGACAGAAAAACTAACTTAAAAGCAAATCTATAAAATGAATTGCTATAAGTAAGACGAGGCGCGAACCAAAAAATTGGCCGCGTATATGCTAAGTAGAAATGTTTATAAGTTATGTAAGGGTAATTTTGTAAGTAACAATGTATTACGACTAGCAATTAATTTTTAGAGGTTTGACATGAGCGTGCATGTAGAGATTATCGGCCAAGGCCAACCACTAGTGATGATACACGGCTGGGGCATGCACAGTGGCGTGTGGCAATCACTGGTAAAACGTTTGTCCGCAAAATACATGCTGTATTTGGTGGATTTGCCTGGCATGGGTAACAGCCGTCCCGTAGAACCTTACCATTTATACAATTTGGCCGATGAAGTAGCCGAGGTGATTCCAGGCGTGTCGGATGTGTTGGGCTGGTCACTAGGCGGCTTGGTTGCGCAACGTATCGCGTTAAACCAGCCAGATAGAATTAGAAGGCTGATTTTGGTGAGTTCAACACCCAAATTTGTGAGCAGTGCTGATTGGTTTGCGGGCGTTGACCCCGCTAATTTCGCAGCATTTGCAGAGCAAGTCAACCACGATTACAAGGCGACTATCATGCAATTCTTAACGCTGCAATGTATGAAAGCCAGCGATGCGCGCAGCACCATCAAGCAACTCAGGCAGAGTTTTGAAACCAAGCCAACGCCGACGCAAACTACGCTGCAACGGGCACTGCACATTTTACTAGAGTCTGATTTGCGCGCAGAAATCGGCAGCATTCGTAAACCCACTTTATTGATTCATGGTGACCGCGATACTCTAGCGCCGGTGCAAGCTGCACACTGGATGATGCAGCAACTGCCAGTGGGCTTTTTGCGCGTCATCTCTGGTGCGGCGCATGCGCCCTTTTTATCTCATTCTGATCAATTTGTAGAAACGCTCAATCAGTTTCTCGAACCTGCTGTCTGATGCAACCAGCAATTAAACAAGACGAACCTCAAGACGACTATCGCATCGATAAGGCGCGTGTACGTGCCTCTTTCAGCCGCGCTGCAGATAGCTACGATGCCAGCGCTGTGTTGCAAAAACAAGTACGAGAGGAAATGCTAGACCGATTAAGTCTAATTAATATTGCGCAACTTACTTCAAAAAATTTAGCCATACTAGACGCGGGTTGTGGCACAGGACTTGGTAGCTTTGCTTTGCAGAAAAAGTTTAAAAGTGCAAAACTGGTCTCGCTGGATATTGCTTTTAAAATGCTGAAAAAAACTGGCCAGCAACAACCTTTTCTACAAAAAATTCTGCATAAACAACAGTTGGTATGCGCCGATATTGAAAGCCTGCCAATTGCCAGTAACAGCATGAACTTGTTGTGGAGTAACTTGGCGTTGCAATGGTGTAATGACTTAGATGCTGCATTTAATGAAGTGGCGCGGGTGTTGCAGCCTGATGGCTTGTTTATGTTCAGCACGTTTGGGCCAGATACGCTTAAAGAGCTACGTGCTGCCAGCAGTAATGGCCACACCCATGTCAGCCGTTTTATTGATATGCACGATATTGGCGATGCACTCACCCGCGCAGGTTTCAGTGCGCCAGTATTGGATGTAGAACACTACACACTGACCTACGATGACGTAAAAGGCGTAATGAAAGATTTGAAAAGTATCGGTGCACACAACGCGACGTTTGGTCGCAATCGAGGGCTTGCGGGGAGAGGCTTCTTAAATAACTTAACGCAACAATATGAGCGATTTCGCACGCAAGGTAAATTACCAGCGACGTTTGAAGTGATTTATGGACATGCCTGGAGACCAGTATCCATGCGGTCTGCAGGGCAGGAGTTTTCACCTATTGTTTTTAAAAAATATGAAAAAAACAGCTAAAAAATTCAATCTTTGGGCTGAGGTTCAAGGCGCACGGAGCACAGAAGTCGAGATAGTACGGTGTTGTACAGCGAGGCTGCGAGTACCGCGCAACGCAGAAATTCACCCAAAGATTGGATTTTAGTTGAAGCAAGCATTCTTTGTGACAGGTACAGATACAGGCGTTGGCAAGACTTACGTTGCCTGTAAGCTTATTCAGCAATATATTTCACAAGGTTACAAAGTGATTGGCATGAAACCAGTGGCAGCCGGCTGCGAACTGGTGGATGGTTGCTGGGTGAATGAAGATGTGCTGAAACTGGAAGCCGCCAGTAACGTGCAAGCACCGCGTAAGCTCACTAACCCATACAGTTTTAATGAAGCTATCGCGCCACACATTGCGGCTGAAAAAGCGGGCATTAAAATAGATATTAGCGTCATACAACAAGCATTTAAAAAGCTTATAGACATGGCGGATGTTGTGATTGTGGAAGGCGCTGGTGGTTTTCTGGTGCCTTTAAATTCTGCACCTTTGAACGAGACTGAAACCATGGCTGATTTAGCCGCAGTCTTGAATATACCCATCATATTGGTGGTGGGTATGAAATTGGGTTGTATTAACCATAGCTTACTTACGGTGGAAGCTATAGAATCACGTAATTTGCATTTACACGGCTGGGTGGCGAATCAAATTGAGCCCAATATGCCGAGGCTCGAAGAAAATGAAGCTAGTTTGACTGCTAGGATTAAACAGCCGAAGCTATATAGCTTAGGATATTTGAGCTAATGAGTAGAGATGTTGCTGCTTGATATAAGCCAGTACCATATCTGGTACTAAGTATTTTGTGCTCTTGCCAGCCGCTAGCATTACACGAATTTTTGTGGCAGAAATTTCTTGTGCCGTAATCTGTTGCATGTGGATATAACCAGCTGATTTTCCCGCTAAATCATCACTGTTTTCTGTGTAATGGTCACTTAAAAAGGCTGTCAGCTCATCGGATAGTTTGGGTTGCGATTGGCTGTTTGGGCGTTGCACTAAGATAATATGGCAGTAGTGCAGCAACTCATCCCAGCGGTGCCAACTATCTAACTTGCTGAAAGCATCGCTACCCATGATTAAACACAGCGAACCATTTTCGCCTAATTCCTCACGCAATGATACGAGCGTATCAATGGTATAAGACGCGCCAGTGCGATTTAACTCACGCGTATCTAGCTTGAAAAGTGGATTATCGGCAATGGCCAGTTGCACCATCTCGGCACGCTGTTGCGCCGGGACAGTTGGCGCAGCTTTGTGAGGTGGGTTGGCAGAGGGAATAAAGCGTATTTCAGCTAGATTTAGCGCATCAGCGAGTTCTTGCGCCATGCGCAAGTGACCAAAGTGAATGGGGTTAAAAGTGCCGCCCAGTAAACCGATTAATTGCATTTTAAAAATTTAAAACCCATCAATTGGGTTGCAGAACAAGGCGCACAGCGCGCAGAAACCAGAATGTACTCAGATGTACATGAGGATTTCGAGCACTGCGCAACACGGTTATGCGCCCAATTCATGGGTTTTATGCTCGGACGTGACCATCGCCTAAAACTATATACTTAAGCGAGGTTAAACCTTCCAAACCCACAGGGCCGCGCGCGTGCAGCTTATCGGTAGAGATACCAATTTCAGCACCCAATCCATATTCAAAGCCATCGGCAAAGCGTGTGCTGGCATTCACCATCACGCTGCTACTATCCACCTCGCGCAAGAAACGGCGTGCTTTGGTGTAATTCTCGGTGACTATCGCTTCGGTATGTTGTGATGAATGCTGGTTGATATGCGCAATGGCTTCATCTAAGCCAGCAACCACTTTGCACGAAATAATGGCGTCCAAGTATTCGGTATAAAAGTCTTCTTCAGTCGCTGGCTTGGCTTGCCCAGTTTTTACATATTGAGGGATCAAAGCCAAAGTCTCAGCACAGCCGCGAATCTCAATGCCGTGGCTAGTCAGCATATCCGCCAGTTTTGGTAGCATGCTTTTAGCGACAGAACGTGCTATCAATAATGATTCTGCTGTATTGCAAGTACCAAGTCGTTGCGTTTTGCTATTTTCCAACACACGCAGGGCTTTATCAAAGTCAGCTTCATTATCGACATAGACGTGACAGTTACCATCCAAGTGTTTGATAACTGGAATGCGCGCATCGTTACTAATGCGCTCGATCAGGCCTTTGCCGCCACGTGGAACAATCACATCGACATATTGCTTCATGGTAATCAACTCACCCACGGCAGCACGGTCTGTGGTTTCCACCACTTGTACTGCTGCCTGTGGCAAGCCGGCTTTTTCCAAGCCTTCATGTACCAGTTTGGCAAGCGCTTGATTGCAATGAATCGCCTCGCTGCCACCGCGCAAAATACAGGCGTTGCCAGACTTAATACAAAGCCCAGCCGCATCTACCGTCACATTTGGACGGGCTTCGTAAATAATACCAATCACACCCAAAGGTACGCGCATTTGGCCAAGTTGTATGCCACTAGGCAAATATTTAAAATCGCTCATCTCACCAATCGGGTCAGGCAGTGCGGCGATTTGCTGCAAACCTTCAGCCATGCTGGCGATAGATTTATCAGTCAGTGTAAGGCGCTCTAGCATGGCCGCATCTAAGCCACTGGCCTTTGCAGCAGCATAATCTTGCTGATTGGCGTTTAATAGTGTGTTTTTTTCGCGCAAAATAGCCGCAGCAATATGCAACAACGCTTGGTTTTTGGTGTTGGTATCGGCCGCAGCCATGGCGCGCGATGCTTTACGAGCCGCCTCACCCATTGTTTGCATATAGCTTTTAATGTCGTGTTTAATGTCCATAGCCGACATTATACGGTTTTGCGAAAGACTAAACTAGCGCCCACGCACTTTGGCTAGGCCAAAACACAGCCGAGAAAGCTCCAGCCATGCGTCGCCTTGCATGACGCCTTTGGCAGTTTTGTCTATATCACACAGCTTTTGTAATGCCGCTTCTAGTGTGCGCAAGCTTAATCGACCAAGTGCGCGCTTGACTAAGTGTTGTCGCTCACCATAAATGCGCGCGTTGGTCATCGCATTCATCATGTTCTCAGCACGTGCCTCAGCGTGCTTAATGCGTACCAATGGGCGTAGCACCCACATCAGCGGGTTCATAATAGCCACCGCGGTTTCACCTTCATCTTGCAAGCCTTGCAGGATGCGCGTCGTGCGCTCGGCATCGCCCGCCAATACAGCTTCACCCAGTTGAAAGGCGTCGTAGCGCGAAACGTTGAGCACAGATTCGCGCACCGCTTCTGGGCTAATTTCACCTGCGGGGTAAAGCAAACCAAGTTTTTGCACTTCTTGATGCGCCGCTAGTAAGTTGCCCTCTACTTGATGCGCAATAAAGGCAAGTGTCGCTGCATCGGTACTTTGATTTTGCGCTTTAAGTCGCGCCGCTAGCCATTGTGGTAGCTGGCTGGGAGCAACTTCTTTCAACTCAATTAAGGTGCTGGAATTTTGCAAAGCGTTAAACCACGCACTGTTTTTAGCTTCACGCTCTAAATCGGGCAGGGTAATAATTGTCGTGGTATCGGGGATTGGTTTATTCGCCAGCTCAACCAATGCTTTGCCGCCGTCTACGCCAGGCTTACCATTGGGGATGTGAATCTCCAGAATTCGTTGCGATGAAAACAAGGACATGGCTTGGCCATACTGGTCGATCTGTTGCCAATTAAAATTACGTTCAACAATAAAACTGGTGCGCTCATCGGCACCTGCCTTGCGCGCAGCTAAACGCAAGGCATCTAAACATTCTGATTGCGCTAGCGGTTCGTCACCTACTAGCACGTACAGAGGCGATAGCTTTTGTGTTGGGTTTTGGCTTAGCTGCTGTTTAAGTTGGCTTGAATCTAGGCGCATGCAAATTAAACCCTTGCGACTATTTTTTGATGGTGGAAAGTCTGCGCATTAAGTTGCTTAATACGTCTTGTTGAATGCTTTCGTTCAAGCGCTTTTCCTCGCCCTGTTTGGCTAGTAAATTAGCGTCGCTATAAGTAAAGTCACGGCGCGCCTCTACAGTTTGTGTTGGGCTCCATAACTCTGCGCCAGCACGCTTAGTGCGATAATGCACGCGGTAATACAGCTCAAACTCGTTCACTGTACCTCTACCCGCTAAAGACAAAATACGTTTTTCGCTTTCTTCGCCCAACATTTCAAGCAGCATCTCGGCACCTTCCGCGCTGGGCAGCACTTTTACACCATTGGTGTTAAGCGATTTAACCAGTTTTTTGTTAATAACGAGGGTATTACCTTGGATGAAAATACTGCTAAACGCAACGTCAGCTGCGCCACGCAAGTGAAAGCCGCAAGCGACTAAGCTGGTTAGTAAACAAGTTAAAAACAGTGTACGTAGGTTGTGTTTAATCATTTTAAGAGATGACCACATTGACTAGTTTATTTGGCACAACAATGATTTTACGCACAGATGCGCCATCTACCAAGAATTTAGTAACAAAATCTTGTTCAATGGTTAAAGCTTCAATTGCTGTTTTATCCGTTTCACGCGGCACACTTAAGTTACCACGCAGTTTACCGTTCACTTGCACCACATATTCAATACTGTCTTGCACCATGGCAGCTTTGTCAGGCATAGGCCAGCAAGCGCTTAGAATATGGCTTGCAGAGCCATCATTTTTGCTCGTAGTCAATTCGGCCCATAATGCTTGGCAAATATGCGGCACGATGGGGGAGAGTAACAACGCCACATTTTGCAACACTTCTTGGCGCACAGATCTTGTCACGTCATCTGTGCCTTCAATTTTAGCAAGCGCGTTCATCAGTTCCATCACGCTAGAAATCGCGGTGTTAAAGCTGTGGCGGCGACCATAATCGTCGCCCACTTTTTCGATGGTATGGTGTAATTGCAAACGCAAGTTTTTGAGCTCACCCGATAATTCGCCCGTTGTATAGGCGGCAATCGGGCCTAGTTGCACATGCTCACCATACAAATGATCGTAAGTCGCTTTCCACAACCGTTTTAAAAATCTGCTTGCACCTTCCACACCACTGTCTGCCCATTCGAGGCTTTGGTCTGGCGGTGCGGCAAACATCATAAACAGGCGTGCGGTATCAGCGCCGTAAGTGTCAATCAACGCTTGTGGGTCCACTGTATTGCCTTTGGATTTACTCATTTTAGAGCCGTCTTTGAGCACCATGCCTTGCGTGAGCAAGTTGGTGAACGGTTCATCATTTTTAATCAAACCCACGTCGCGCATCAATTTATTAAAGAAACGTGCATATAGCAAATGCAAAATCGCATGCTCAATACCGCCGACATACTGATCCACTGGTAACCAATAATTGGCGCGCTCGTCACACATTTTGTTAGCGTCAAAGCTCGCATAGCGTGCAAAATACCAAGACGATTCAAAGAATGTGTCTAAAGTATCGGTTTCGCGCGCGGCTTTGCCGCCACAAGTGGGGCAGGTAGTTTCGTAAAAACTTGGGTCTTTTTTAATCGGCGAACCAACGCCATCCATGACCACATTTTCTGGCAACACAACTGGTAACTGGTCAGCAGGTACTGGCACTTCACCACATTTTTCACAATGGATAATCGGAATCGGACAGCCCCAGTAACGTTGACGTGAGATGCCCCAATCGCGCAGGCGAAATTGCGTGCGTTTTCTACCTAGATTTTTGGCCTCTAAATCCGCAGCAATAGCATCGAAAGCTTCTTGAAAATTGAGCCCATCATACTTGCCAGAGCTGAAAAGAGTACCTTTCTCGGTAGTGTAGGGTTGATTCCTAACCGCATGGAGATCATTCCGAAGACTATCTACTAAAGGAGCTATTTCAATCAGTTCTGGATCTTGTGGCTGACTTTGTAAATCAGCAAGTTGTTTTTCAAGGTTGGTTTCAGTATCAGGCTTTATAACTTTTATTGAGCGTAAGTTTTTCTGAAAGGCAAACTCAAAATCACGCTCATCATGTGCAGGCACGGACATTACGGCACCTTCGCCGTAACTCGCCAATACATAGTTCGCCACCCACACTGGTAATTGCTCATCATTTAATGGATGCGTGACAAATAAGCCAGTATCCATGCCTTTTTTCTCAGCCGTTGCCACATCTGCTTCTGCCACGCTGCCGCGTTTACATTCGGCGATAAACTCAGCCAGTTGCGGGTTATTTTGCGCAGCCAAAGTCGCCAGCGCATGCTCTGCTGCAACTGCCACATAAGTCGCGCCCATCAATGTATCTGGCCGTGTGGTATAAACTTTTAAGCTGCCTTCTTGACCGACGATGGGAAATTCCACATCACAGCCGTAGCTTTTACCTATCCAATTGCGCTGCATGGTTTTAACCTGCTCTGGCCAGCCATCCAGCTTGTCTAAATCGTTCAATAACTCTTCGGCATAGGCAGTGATTTTCATAAAATATTGTGGAATATCACGCTTTTCTACCAGTGCGCCACTACGCCAACCACGACCATCAATCACTTGTTCGTTGGCCAAAACCGTTCCATCGACTGGATCCCAGTTTACCGTTGAGGTTTTTTTGTAAATCAGCCCTTTTTTAAACAGCTCAGTAAACAGCCATTGCTCCCATTTGTAATATTCTGGTTTGCAAGTGGCAATCTCACGCGCCCAATCCACGCCTAAGCCCAATTGTTTCAACTGGGTTTTCATGTGCTCTATGTTTTCATACGTCCATTTGGCGGGTGCAGTATTGTTTTTAATTGCAGCATTTTCTGCAGGCAAACCAAACGCGTCCCAACCCATGGGTTGCATCACGTTAAAACCCTTCATTTTGTGAAAACGGCTGAGCACATCACCAATGGTGTAATTGCGCACGTGGCCCATATGTAAGCGTCCACTTGGATAGGGAAACATCGACAAACAGTAATACTTTGGCTTGTCTGAATTTTCAGAGGCGGAAAATGTTTGATTGGCTTCCCAGTATGCTTGGGCTTTTGATTCGATTTCTTTGAATGGGTACTGCTGTTGCATGATTTGTTGGTCTTAAATAGGAATACTGAAATTATACTTGAAGGCATGGTCTTTCGCATTGCCTGTCATACGGCTGCGGTGTGCGATGAGTGCAAAACTTGACAATAAAATTTGTTAAGACTTTGCATGGTTCGATTAAGGGGTTAAATTTTTTAAGAAAATTGGCCTATTAATACTGATTAATAGGCCAATTAAGCGAATGCAGAGGATTATTTTTGAGCAGGAAACTTGGTTTCAAGGCGGTCTTCTAGCTCGCCAATGTAAGCAGATAGTGAATTGCCAGATACATCAATTGCGCGATGAATATCTGCATTTAGCGCATCTAGTTTTGTTAATAATGCAGACTTAGATTCGGCTTGAAGTGTCGCCTGTTTTTGAATTTCAGCATCCATAAACTGACGTAATTCGGTAAAACGAGATGCTTCTGCTTTATCGGCTAATTCGCGATTGGTTTGTAGTTCTTTGGCATGGCGGCGCGCTTCAAACAAAACCGACGTTTGCAGATAAAGGATAAAGATAAGAAACAATGCAGTCAGCAAAGTAATCATACCCAGCAACACCAAACCAAGTGGCGCATTCACTTCAGCAATACCTAAGTTCAGCGTTGTTGGCGCCAAAATGGTTGCCCAATTAAGTATCATAAATGCTAGAAATAAGCCTAAAACGACGATTAAAACTAATGCGCGAACTTTCATTTAATTAATCCTTTAATGATGAGTTGAAGCCAAAAACTCATTGCTGATTATTCTAAACGTAGTAAATTGCGAGCTGATAGTGAATTGCAGTTTAATCCTAATTGCACAAAATTGGCATGTAAATATGCGTTAAATCACTTACCTTAATGCATTAAAAATATTGGTTTTAATCATTTCCATGTCACCAATGCCATTTACAAACACGTGCTTTGGTGCGCCTTGGAGGCCACTGCTTGCCCAATCCACATAGTATTTTACTAAGGGTTTAGTCTGGCTGTGATACACATTTAAGCGTGTTTTAACGGTTTCTTCTTTGTCATCATCGCGTTGTACTAAGTCTTCGCCTGTTACATCGTCTTTACCAGCGACTTTTGGCGGATTAAATTTCACATGATAGGTGCGGCCAGAGGCAGGGTGGCTACGGCGACCGCTCATGCGTTCTACAATAGCCTCATCTGGCACGTCAATTTCAACCACGTAATCAATACCGACGCCTGCAGTCTTCATCGCTTCGGCCTGCGGAATGGTGCGTGGAAAGCCATCAAACAAAAAGCCATTTACACAATCGGCCTCTTTAATACGCTCACTGACTAAGCCAATAATGACTTCATCCGGCACTAGGCCGCCGCTATCCATAAACGTTTTGGCTTCTAATCCTAATGGTGTGCCCGCTTTAACCGCAGCACGTAGCATATCGCCAGTAGAAATTTGTGGAATGTTAAATTTCTCTTTAATAAAAGTGGCTTGAGTGCCTTTGCCAGCACCGGGCGCACCCAATAAAATGATTCGCATAAAAGCTCCTAAATGAAGCCGTGATTATAGCAGGGCAAAAAGTTTTTTATTCACTGATGTTTACACAAGTTCTTAAGTGTGTAATTTTAGTAATATCGTATAGCCGCTGTTTTACGGGGTGGGAGTTGAAAATAAGTTTAAAAACACGAAACAGTCGTTGACCAAACGACCAGTTTCTAGCATAATTGCGCCCTTTCGTAGCTAATGCATATTGCCTATGAAAATGTGTCAAACACCAGATTTACCCAAATAGTTTAGCAAAACTAACTTAATGGGGCGTTAGCTCAGCTGGTAGAGCAGCGGACTTTTAATCCGTTTGTCGTGGGTTCGATCCCCGCACGCCCTACCAATACCAGCGCGGCTTAACGGAAGTTAAGCCGCGCTATTTATTTCCGCAAATACCTTACTTTTCCGCAAATAGACATTTTTAGCTAATTTAGGCTATCTGGTTGGGCTTACTTTTTGCCCGCGACGTTGCCTAACATATTGCTCTGTCATAGCCATAGAGCTATGCCCTAATTGCAACTGAGCGTCACGCATCGTTTCACTTTCTGCTTTATCGCTCGCTGCTTTTGCTCTTAAATCCCTAAACTGAAAATGCTTAACATCTTTCGCTATTGCGGGATTTTGTTTAATGGCTTTATCTCGTGCTTTATCGAATCTAAGTCTTAATGCATTTTGACTGATCGGTCTGCCTGTTTCGGTGCATATCAATTGCGAAGTACGCACTTTGTGAGCTTGCTTGCTTTTCAGTATGCGCTCTAGGAGTGATTTCAATTCCCCAGTAATGCTAATGCGTAGCTTAGCATTGGTTTTGCCTTGTTGAACTAGCAGAATTTTATCTTGGATGTCTGCCTCGCTCATCGCGATAACGTCAGCAGGACGTTGCCCAGTCAAATAAGCTAAATCCAGCGCATCTTTAAGTGGTTGGCTTGCCACTTGATAAATTGCATCATAGATATTATCTTCGACGTAAACATCTCGACCTTCTTCCGTATAACCCTTGATACCTTGACATGGGTTGACGGTATCCAGTGCCCCCCAGTCACGTGCAATGTTAAATAGGTGAGAAAGCAAAGATTTTTCACGGTTGGCACGCACTGTACTTTTTTTACCGTTATCTGTACGCCAATTGAGGTATTGCCTAACGTGTATCGGCCTAATTTCTGCGATGGGTGCTGGTGGGTTGTTAAAAAATGCAATTAAATTTTGCATTTCGCGTACGTTGTCGATTTGTGTGCGTGCTGCTTTAGTGGGTACAATTTCGAGCAAATAGCGATCAGCAATATCTTTAAAGTAAATTAATGGTGTGGTTTTTTTACCTTCTAACTCAGACCACCTTCGGATGGCTTCAACATAAACTTTACCTAGTGAAATTTCTTTGCGTGGCTTGCCGCCAGTGTCGTAATAATAGTAGGTAGTGTCGCCGCGTACGCGTGCACGCATATGTGGTGGTAAATTCGCATGAACTGTTGGTCTACGACCCTGCGCCATGGTTTAAGCTGCCATTAGATTGGATTGCCAGCCTGTTTTAATTGGCTCAGCTTTTAATCCATTGATGTAGGCGATGGTGACCAAAGGCTCACCTCTCACATTCACGCGGTAAGGGATATTCATGATGGATAGTTGAGCGCATTGCTTTGCTTTGCGCGTGTATCCGGTCAGTAACACCAAATCTGTTTGTTCTAAAAATAAGTTCATGCGCCTATTGGTTTGATTGAATTTAACCAAGATGACTGCTAATATACGTTAAAACGTATTTAATTGTCAACGGTAATTCGTATAATAAAGCGAGGGAGCTAAAGTATGGAAAATAAGCTGGCTAAAACTACGGTAATTTCAGCACTCATTCTGACGATGATTGCTTGCTCGCCAACGGAAAAAATTTACACCGTACCCGATTTAAAGAAAGACGAAGCTTTAAGGTTTAAGGTAAGTGCGTGGTGTCGCGAGAACCTAGATGAGCGTAGGGATGTGCCTAATTGTAAAAACGCGAGACATGCATTGCAAGAATTGCAGTATGAAGCTGCTAAAGCTAATATAGGGAAATAGCTTGTAAGTTTATTGTCTATTTATTACTTATCAGAATCTAACTTATTATGAATACGTAGCTGAATAACATTACTGACCCGTCGCGGTACTTTTTTGCGCGGTTTCGATGAGTTTCTTGAGATCAGAAAGTCTGCTCACCGCATCATCTATCGCATACTCAGGCGTTTGTGCTAACAATTGGTTGGCTATTTTTCTTTTAGGTGTGTCATTTTGAATGTCGTCAACGCTACCTTTGCCAAAAAACAGCCATTCTTGTGTCACATCTAGGAACTCACATACTTTGAATGCGTTTTCAACAACCATCGTCTTAGACTTGCCTGACAGCCAGTCGCCGATTGTGCCTGTACCAATGCCTGTCGCCTTGGCCAAATCAACTGATTTCAGGCTTTTGCGCTCTAAAGCTATACGTAATCTAGTGCTTAAATTCATATTTAAAGTATTGCATAAAGCAATTACGGAAAGTCGTTGACAAATATATACGATATAACGTAATATTCATTGTATGACACCTAAAACACAAATGGCAGTGATGATTGTTAAAACCTTATAAATAACTAAAAACACTACTGAATCAACCACATAGATGAGATGAAAAAATGAATATAAACCAGACTATTCTTAGACATTGCTTAGCGCTAGATTTAGAAATGGCCGCTTGGGCAGAGCTTATGCCTAAGCAAAAAAATGACCTGAATTTGCGCACTCAAAAAATATTGAATGACTTGGGCGGACTTGCCGCTGCTTGGTAACCAAATCATGAAAACTCTCTACATCGGTATACAAAAGGGTGGAGTGGGCAAATCGACCCAAACTTGCCAATTGGCTTTTTATGCGCGATCGCAAGGCTATCGGGTGCTGGTAATTGATTTTGATGATCAAGCCAACACCACGCATTGTTTAGCGCGTAGTGGCAAGGTGATGCCACTCTCCAAAACAGTGACTGAAGTCATGATGAAGCCAGTCAGCATTAACCCAGATAACAGTGGCTTTAATATTTTGGCTGCCGATGGCCGCTTCAATGGTGTGTTAGTAGAGCAAGCACGTGTGAAAGTAGAGGTTGGCGGCATAAAAACTGAACTATCCTCACTTGCGCATCAACACTTTGCCCAGTTTTTAGAAAGCATGGATGCCTATTATGATATTTGTATTATCGACGGGCCACCATCGCTGGATATTAGAGTCACGATTGCGCTCACGTTGGCCAATGCGGTATTAAGTCCGATTGAACTCATGCAAGAATCCATTGAAGGCATGAGTAATACGTTGTATGGCCAGCGCGGTATTCTTAATATTAAATCGATACTAAATCCCAAACTGCAATTTTTAGGGTTTTTACCGAATAAAGTGCAAAGCAATGAGACGCAACGCGCTGCGCTTAAAGAACTGAATGAACGCATAGGTCAGCACTTCTTCACCAACAACGAAGGCGTGGTTGCTTTAATTCCACTTCGCTCAGCTATTTCCGAATGTCAAAAACAAGGCATATCGCTTGCCGATATAGTTAAAACCAACACCATGGCACGTAGTACCTGGGCAAACTTACGCAAGATATTCGATTTGATATTGGAGCGTATTGGCGTAGAAGAGCATAGCCAAGTAGAACATGCACAAATAGCGCACGACCAAACTGAACGTGAAGTAGGGGAGCATATAGCTAGCAATATCATCCATTTAGCCGAACAAAAAGCCAGAGTTGGCGGGCAGCTTGGCTAGGCACAAATGAATACGGCCACTACACTTAAATCTAGTTTTGACCTGAGTGCTTTTGATCAGCTGCCTCATGGCACATTTGGCACAAGCAGTACTAGTACAGCACCCAAGCCCGACAATCAACTTAATGTGATATTGGCCATCCCCTTGAGTCAAATCATTGAAGATAAAAACCAGCCACGTAAAGATTTCCATGATGAGCACTGGCTAGACTTTGTCAGTGACATCAAGCGCAGGGGTGTGCAAACGCCCATCCATGTGCGGCCTACAGTTGAGGGCATTTACACCATTATTCATGGTGCAAGACGCTACCGTGCCTCGCTTGAGGCCGAGTTAAGTACGATAGCGGCTATTGTTCAGCAAGATGCGGTGATTTTTGATGATTACAGCCAAGTCCTTGAAAACACCAAACGCGCCAACATGGCTGCCATGGATATTGCGCTGTTCATTAAAAAGCGCATTGCGGCAGGGGATAGCAAAGGCAAAATCGCGGAACTGTTATCGGAAAGCGCGAGCTATATCAGTTTTCATTTGGCCTTAAC
The DNA here is from genome assembly GCA_020053735.1 of Pseudomonadota bacterium. Lineage (GTDB taxonomy): Bacteria > Pseudomonadota > Gammaproteobacteria > Burkholderiales > Methylophilaceae > Methylotenera_A. The sequence continues at coordinate 131,253 of JAGVMP010000011.1, read as the reverse complement.
TGAAATGCCTGCACTGGTAGAAACTGCCTATAAAGCTGGCAAAGTGAAGGGCGCACAGCTGGTTTATCAGTTGAATAAACTCTACGACGAATCGCCACGATTAACAGAGTCGATTATCAGTCATCATGATGAGATTACTAATGCGCTTATACTGCAAGCGCGTAAGTCGTTAGAGGCCGATACAGATTCAACGTCTACGCTAAAACAAGCCGATGGCGATAATGCTACTACCCCACTTGTAACGATACAAACACTTCCTTATTACGACCCCAACAAAGCGCCTGCCAGCACTCAATCGACAGAACCAAGCAAGATTAAAAAACCGTTACTGCTGGCCTATTATCAAGGCAATCAATCATGTGTAGTGATGCTACACGAGCGACCAACAGAAGTTGGTTTTGTATGGATTAAATTAGACGATACAGGTAAAACGATAGAAGTGCTCGCCAAGCAGGTGAAGCTCAGTATGCTGACTGAGGCGCAGGGCAGGGAATAGGCAGATATGCTAGACGCACTCATCATTCAGCAATGCGCGCCTATGATTAATCACCAGCTCATGCAAAGCGTTATTAGCGTGGAGTCTGGCCACAATCCTTACGCCATCGGTGTGGTAAACGCGCGTTTACTGCGGCAACCACAAAACTTAGCCGAAGCTAAAGCGACAGCCCACTATTTGGAGCATGCAGGCTATAACTATTCCATTGGTGTCGCGCAAGTAAATCGTAGCAACTTTAGTCGATTTAACCTGAAATTAGACAATGGTTTTGACACTTGTATCAACTTAAACGCTGGCAGCCAAATACTGGCGGAATGTTTCAATCGTGCGATTGCACAAGGTTATCAGCAACAAGCCACTCATAAAGCCTTGTCTTGTTACTACGCTGGACAGCTCAATTCACGTGTGGGTACGCAATATGCCAACAAGGTGATGGCAAAGCTAACGCTAATATCTAGTAAAGCAGACATGACCAGTAAAGCCAGCGATAGTAACGTACGCAATCGCGTTAAAACAGAATACTTGCCGACTAAAGCTAAGCCACAAATTAAAGCAGTCAACACGGGCAGTGCGGTGGTGTTTTAAAAACTGAAAACTCCGTTCATCAGGATAATTTTTAAACTAAAAAGGAAAAATACGCAATGCAAACATTGGCTAGTACGCAAAAACCAGATGTGTATAAAACGCTACATGAGCCGCAGTATAGAGCATGGATTCAATTTGTATGCGCCACTTTTTCTATCAGTATGTTGATGCTGGCAACACCTGCTTATGCAGGCTTAACCGCAGGCACTAATATGCTGAATCAGGTTGTGGCATGGCTAGGTGGCTTGGCAGTAGGGGTGGCGACGGTAGTAGTGATGTGGAATGGCTATAAAGTCATGACGAAACAAGCACAATTTGTTGATTTGGCCAGCGTGTTTATCGGTGCGGTCATTATTGGTTCAGCAGGTGCGATTGCGCTTGTGATTGTGGCACCGTAAACATGAGCGATTCAGTATTTAAAGGCTGTACACGCCCTTCCATGTTGGGCGGTGTGCCATTGATGCCGTTGATGTTTGTCGCGTTACCATTAGTGCTCATCAGCATGTGGGGCTTATGGTTAAAACCAATCATTGGTCTTATCGCGCTGGTGTTAATGATACCGATATTCGTCGTTATGAAAACTATCTCTAAGTTTGATGACCAGCGACTCATGCAACACGTACTCAGGCTGCAGATGAGTTTAAGGCATCGTAACACGCAGTTCTGGGGCGCAAAAAGCTATGCGCCAATGCGTTATAAAAGGCGCAAAACTCCATGAAAATAACAGAAAAAAGTTAGGCCAACATGGACACGTCGATTGCGCTGCAAGCCGATACACAATGGTTTCATTTGTTCAGATCCATGATAGAAAATGGTGACATGGCCAAGATGAGTGGCTCATCTATTAAGGTGTATTTAGTGATTAAATCGCACTGTAATTTCAATACGGGCGCGTCTTTTCCTAGCCTGGAAACCATTTCGCTCAAGTCAGGACTTTCTGATCGGCAAGTCATGCGCTGTATCAAAGAGTTGCAAGATTTAGCGTATATCAACATGCAAAAGCTCGGTAGAAATAACCATTACGTGTTACGAGAAAAACTTGCCATTCGTGACTTATTTGGCAACACGGCGGCTGAAGCATCGTGGGATTACGTCCCCACCATGGTGAGCAATACCATAGATGAATTGAAGCAATATATCAAATCTGCGTTACCTGAAAGCGGACAGATTATTCAGATTGAGAACTTACAAATCAACATCAATAACGTCTCAGGAAATGGCAATACTATCAATCATCAGTCTGTCGATTTAAGCAAATTTAATCCTGATATGCAGAACCTAATCAGAAAATTTGCCGAGAAAGGCGGGCTCACCATAGAGCCTATTAACCATGAAACGGAGCATTAAGCGCATGGTTAAAGCAGAAATAGGTGACACAGGTGTCATGTGTTTCCTTCAAATACATGACATGGCTGTCGTGTGTATAACTGCAAAGTTTTGTGGATAACTCAAAAATGGGTGACATCGGTGTCTTGTGTATAACTCAAATAGGCGACATGGGTGTCAGGGTTTAGCCCCGAATAGGTGACATGGGTGTCGCACTAAAGAGATTTAATATATTTAAAAGCTTTTAAAAAGAGTGCGCTTAAAAATTGATAGCAAAAAACGACTAGCAAAAAAATGACCAGTAAATTGAAATTAAACATTGAGACTAAAAAGCCATGACTGCAAAACATCAGCATATTGCTAATCACGAAATCACCGCAGCACAAGACTTACCTTACAGTAGTTTGGTGACAGATTCCGTTGTGCGCAACCTAGACGGCACGTACATCAGCACTTGGCGTATTGAGGGTATTCCATTTGAAACCACTGATGCGGTTGATTTAAGCATCAAAAAAGAGGCACTTAACCAACTGATTCGCGGCTTGGGTGGGGTGGCTTTATGGTCGCACCGTATTCGTCGCCAACACTGCGACCAGTTTCAGCAACCGTACCCTGATGCGTTTTCAGAGAACTTGGCTCAGCGTTACTACGCAAGCTTTGACGGTTATAACATGATGCTCAACGAAACCTACCTGACCTTGTGTTATCGCCCGTATGGCGCAGTAAAAACTGGCTTGTTTGGTCGCGTAATCGGCATGACAGAAAAATCAGCGCGTGCGCTCAAAGAAGCTGAGAACTATGCGTTGATTAAAATGGCAGAACTGGTCGCGCAAATTCAAACCTCGCTTAAGGTCTACCAGATAGAACGACTCAGCACCTACCAAGAAAATAACATCCAGTATTCACAGCAATTAGCTTTTTATGGCTATTTGCTTAATGGCGTATGGGAAAAAGTCCCCGTCACCAACCATTGTATTCGAGAGATATTGCAGACTTCACGTTTGTTTTTTGTCGGTGAGAAGTTAGAAATACGCGCGCCAAATCAAAAACGATTTGCCGCACTACTAGACCTAAAAGATTACCCAGAAAACACAGACTCAGGCTGCTTAAATGGCTTGCTTTACACGCCTTATGAGTATATTGAAACGCAAAGTTTCTCCATATTAGACAAACCAACAGCCAAAGATAAATTAGAGAGGCAACGCAATCAACTCATCACCACCGAAGACGCTGGGGTTTCACAAATCAATGCACTAAATGTGGCACTAGACCAGCTCACCAATGGGGATTTTGTCTATGGCGAATATCACTACACGCTTGCGGTGCTGGGTAGTACCTTGGATGAAACCAGTCGCAATATGGCGCATGCAAGGTCTGTGCTGAGTGATGAGGGTTATCAAACTGCCTTGCTTGATTTGGTCGCCGATGCTGCGTGGTTTGCCCAACACCCAGGTAATTGGAATAACCGCCCGCGTGAGGCGTATCTGACTTCACGCAACTTTGCGGGCTTGGCGGCCATGCACAGCTTCGGTACGGGTAAGCGCGATAATAATCCGTGGGGAGAGGCCGTCACTATACTTAAAACACCCAATGGTGCGCCGTATTACTTTAATTTTCATGGCACAGATGACGATGATGATTCTATTGATAAAAAAGCCCCAGCCAACACCACCATTATTGGTATGACCGGTTCAGGCAAAACGGTGCTGGAATTGTTTTTGTTGCTGATGACCTTGAAATACCAACCGACCATTGTATTTTTTGATAAAGACCGTGGTGCGGAAGTTGCGCTGCGTGCACTGGGCGGCAATTATCGTGTGCTTAAAAAAGGTGTGCCGACAGGGTTCAATCCTTTTCAATTAAATAATACCGAACAAAATATTCGCTTTTTAGTCACCTTGGTGCAAAGCCTCGTGCCATACCCACTCAAAGCCAATGAAAGTATGGAGTTAGAACATGCCATACGTATCATGATGGGCTTTGATCGAAAAAATCGTGGCTTATATGCCATCAACCAGCAGCTGGATAATACTCAAGAAAATGGCGTATACGCCTATTTGCAAAAATGGTGTCGCGGTGGCAGTCATGGCTGGGTGCTGGACAATCCAAATGACACCATTGACTTAAACCAAGGTCGTTTGTTTGGATTTGATGATACAGATTTCTTGGAAGACAAAGAGCTGTTAGCGCCTGTCACGATGTACTTGCTGCATCTCACAGAAAACCTGATTGATGGCCGCCGCTTTATTTATGTGATGGCGGAGTTTTGGAAACGTTTAGAGTTACCAGAATTCACTGATTTTGCAATAAACAAGCAGTACACCATTCGTAAACAAAATGGCTTTGGTATCTTTGATACGCAAAGTCCAGCGCAAATCCTCAAAACACCGCATGTTGCCGCCATGGTAGAGCAATGTGCAACGCAGATCTTTTTACCCAACCCCAAAGCTGACTACGATGATTACGTGACAGGTTTTAAAGTCACCGAGATGGAATTTCACACCATCCGCACCCTCGGTGAAGCAAGTCACCAGTTTCTAGTTAAACAAGGTCATAAATCCACGGTGGTCACTTTAGATTTGAGCGGTTTGAATGAAATACTCGATGTATTGAGCACCTCGTTAGATAACGTGGAAATACTCGACGATACACGCGCCGAGGTGGGCGACGACCCGCAAAGTTGGTTGCCGATTTACCTTGGGCGTTTAGCGCAGCGTAAGGCCGCAACCAAGCAGAGCAGGGTGCAGAAATTAGATTAGTTTCCGCCAATTTGCCAACTGTACACACAAGAGCTTCATTAAAAGGAATCAAACTATGAACCATCCCCATCAGTTACCAGCATTAAAACTAACATTGATTAAGTGGTTGATTGCCGCAGCATTGCTAGTACAAATCAGCCTAGCACAAGCGGATGGGGTGCTGACAGGTTTGGTGAAGCTGTCCTGCGAAGCCATATTGTGCCTATCAACAGGCGCACCACCGAATGAATGCACACCTTCACTCACGCATTACTTCGATATTGATTTTGATGATTTTAGCGACACGTTAGACGCGCGTATCAACTTTTTGAATTTATGCCCAGTGTCGGCACAGACACCACAAATGCAGTCACTTGTGCAAGCCATCGCGCATGGTGCAGGCAGATGTGATGCAGCATCACTTAACGCCACACTGCTTAGTTATACGGCTGGCAGTGGAATAATAGGTGGGTTTGGTGTGGGCTGCATCTCAAGCACGAAACCCAGCTATTGCAGTGCCTATGAAGGTCATGAATATACCGATTTAGGTCAGGGCGCACATTATGTGATAGACCCGCCGCAACAATCAGGTTTTTGGCCATTTCAAGGCATAAGCAATGGGTATGGGGGAATTGGCAGTATAGGTATTGGCGGGAACTACAACACCCCAAAAACCTGCGGGCATTGGGTCAATTGAATGCCCATTATTTTTTACGTAAAAAATCAACAGATTTAAATTTTAGGATATTCATATTTTACTAGGGAGGTTTCAAATGAAACAAGTTAGAAAATCAATGATAGCTTTTGTGCTGGCGATGAGTGTATTGATGGCTAGCGCAGCTTATGCAGGCGGTATTCCTGTGATTGATGCCGCCAATCTAATCAACACTCTAGAAAATATCAAAAAATGGGAACTACAACTCACCGCCATGAAAGACCAGTTTAACCAACAAGTGCAGCAATACACGGCACTGACAGGCAATAGAGGGTTTGGCAATCTGCTCAATGATCCTTCCTTAAAAAAATACCTGCCTGATGACTGGAAAAATGTTTACAACCAAGTGTTAAGTCCAGTATTAGAGCATCCTGCCATTTGCGTCGGATTTGCAGGTGTTGAGCTGACGCGTTGCGAAGCGCAAGCTAAAAAGCATTATCAAGACCAACAGGGTTTTGAAAATGCTTACAACACCAGTGTGGCATTGCAAAGTCAAATTCAAGGTCTGATTAACGAAATCAATAGCACGACCGACCCTAAGTCCATTGGAGAGTTGCAAGCGCGTATCGCAGGCGAGCAAACCAAAGTGCAGAACGCCATGATGCAGATGCAACTGAGTACGCAGTTAGCGGAGGTTAAAAACAAGCTCGTGATACAGCAACAAAAAGAAGCGAACTATGCCGCTGCAAAAGCAAGAGTTGGTGCTGTTGGTACTTATCCAGCTCCGATTACGGATTGGCATTAATAGCGATGCTAAACACCACTCATATGAGTAATCAAGCGACTGCTATCAATGCCTCCGGGTTGCGCTCAGCTATTTTAAGTAGCGTTTTAGCTGCACCAGATGGTTTGGCGCGACCTTGCTCCCAATCTTGCAACGTGCGTACAGACACACCCAGTAAATCAGAAAATTTACTTTGGCTTAAGTGCATTTTATTGCGGATATTAGCAATTGGCGAAAACGCTACACGCACATTACCTGCCTTCATTTGCTTGGCAGAAGTAACTAAGTCTTCACAAAATTGCGCTAATTCTGGATCTTCAATTTTATTCATTTTCAACCTCGTCTTTCAGTTTTTTAAGAATGTGTGCAGGCAAGTTCTCAAACTTAGACTTAGCGTACACAATCAGCAAAACAACACATTCATGCACGGTGAAAAAGTAAATCACTCTTACGCCGCCACTTTTGCCCGTACCTTGTCGCGCCCAGCGTACCTTACGACAACCACCGCTTTGCGGAATAATATCGCCCACCAACGGGTTGGCCGCAATGTAAGTCACAAATTCGCTATAAGTCGCTTCATTCCAAACGTCAGCCGCATATTTGGTAAAAATTTCAGTTTCAATCACCGTGTGCATAGTATTAATGTACGGTTTAGCCGTATAGTTGTCAAGCAATTTTATCGACCACTAACGACAAAGATACACCATGTTTAACTACATCGGCGGTACATTTTTCTCATTTGTGGATGCCTACGTCAATAGCGTCTCGGCTGCGCTTAGCCTCGCATTGATTGGTGTTGTCACAGCTGCGCTGACGGTATATTACCTATTTGCAGGTTATGCCGTCATGCGTGGTGAAGTGCATGCACCGCTGATTACGCTTGTGTGGAAATCAGTCAAGATGAACCTGATTTTATACATCGCTTTATCGGCTGGCGTTTATCAAACATTTGTTGCGACTAATGTAGGCGATATTATGGCACAAGCAATGGCCAGTGTTTCAAATGCAAGCTCAGCTAATGCAGGCGCGACAGTATGTATTCCCGCTGGCACTGGCACACAAGCCGTATTGTCGGTGATTGATTGTAATTTTGAGAAATTACTTGTCCCCTATGACAGCATTAAAACAGCCGCCAAAGGCATCGATTGGTATGACGTTCCGTCTGCCTTATCGCTTGAAGTGTCTTCAGGCTTGTATTCCCTAGGTTTAATGGTGTTGGTGTTAGCAGTCGCCTACACCTTATTTACCACCCAACTCACTTTGTCCCTTGCTTTAGCCATCGGGCCACTATTTATTACTGCGTTAGCTTTTGAGCCGACTAAAAATTATTTTGAGGGCTGGAAAAATAAAATAGTGTACGTGCTGATTCTAAATCTTTTTATCGTTATTTTCTTAGGTCTGGTGTTCGTTATCGTGAATGGTTTCATCATTCATTTGGGTTTTAACGTAGATCGCTCCGCTGATTTTATCGGTGTTCAGCAAGTAGAAGCCATTAAATCAGTATTAAAGCTAGCCGCCATTATGGTGCTATTTGGCTATATGTTCACCAAACTCGACAACATCGCCCACAGCCTAGTGGGTGGCGGTGATAACTCAGGTGGACTGGGTTTAATGCTAGCCACTGCGGCATTGGGCAGACAAGCTTGGAGAGCATTAAGCAGCAATGGCGGTTCTAGTGCTGGAACTGGTGGTGGCGGAACAATCGCGCCAGTAGGGGGCGGAGTTAGTGGTGGATTCGGGCGAGGGCTGCAAGCTGCTGGGCAAGGCGCAGGTGCTGTAGCACTGGGTCAAAGCATGGGGCAAGGTGCTAGAGATGTTGCTAGACACGTTGCTCATCAAATTGCTAGTCGTATGCGTCGATAAGAACAGTTTTAAATAGACAGACACAAGGATAATAATGATTCAATTGGCTAAAAAATTAGTGAGCTCGGTTAAGCAAACGTTTAACAAAGACAAAACAGACATTCACCAACAGGCCAGAGATTGGGAAGCCTCGCAAACGCTGGCGCTGATGCAATCTGAATCGCGTGCTTGGAAAATCGCTGGTGTATCAACGGTGTTTACAGCTTTAAGCATCACGGGTTTGGTGGTAATGCTGCCATTTTATAAAGTCGTGCCCATGACTTTTTTAGTTGACCAAGCAACTGGCGAAGCGCAATTGGTAGATACCAGTACAGCCATACCCATGAGTTCAGAACAATGGGACAAGCACTGGGTGGAAGAATACGTCAATAGCCGTGAACGTTACAACTGGATGCTGTTGCAATACGACCATGATAAAACCATGGCATTGTCAGGGGATGAAATTGCAAAAGCGTATGATGCGCTATATCAAGGGGCGAACTCGATTGATAAGCAGCTGGGTAATTATACCGAACGCCGTATTCATATTGTTTCAAGTACGCTACCACCAAGCAACTCAGGCACGGCGGTGGTACGTTTTGAGCGCAGCACACGCGAGCGCGGACTGGATGTTGAAATTGGCGCGGAATACATCGCCACGCTGAGTTACACCTACCAAAAACCAACATTGCGTACTTTAGAAAAAAACATAATAGCCAATCCTAGCGGATTCAAAGTCACTGGCTATGTGGTGGATAAAGTCAATAAAAGCAGCAACCCTGTAGTAGCTAACCCAGCTGCGCAAGCGGCAAACAATAGCGAGGGGCATGCACAATGAAATTAATCGTTCGTTCAACATGGGTGCTTGCTTTTGGCTTGCTAATTGCAAACGCGCCAGTTTTTGCAGAAGTAGCAGATACAACAGTCCAGCGGATTGCTTATGACAAACATACAACCACCCTGATTAAAGCAAAGCATGGTTTTGTGACGCATATTGATTTAGCGGCAGATGAGCATATTGTCAAAGACGGTGTAGGAGGTGGCGACGGCGACAACTGGATTGTTTCTGCCAATGTGGGCAGCAATTTCATCCTGCTTAAGCCTAAAAAGAATGCCCACAACTGCAATCTGACCGTTAAAACGGATAAGCGTAGTTATGTATTTGATTTACGCGTCTTAAGTCACCGTGCTGCCGATAAAGGCACATGGCATGTCGCATTTAACTATGAAAATGAGCCACTGACACCTACTGAAATAAAGCAACAAATGGCGCAAGTGGAACTTGCGCAAATTAAAGTATTACAAGCGCTACCACCACCTGTCAAAAACACCCATTACAGCATGCAGGTGATGCCACAGTCTGAAGGCATTGCGCCTAAAGCCGCTTGGGATGATGGCAATTTTACTTACTTGTATCTCCCCAATCATCGTGAAATTCCTGCGGTATTCAAAGTGACTGTCGCTGGTAACGGAAGCACTAATAATGAAATCACCAGTAATGGAATCACTCGCCATGAAATAATTAGTCAAGAAAGCATGGTCAACACGCATATGGAAGGCGATAACAAAGACATTCTCGTCATTCATGGGGTCGCTAAACAGTATGTGTTGCGCTTAAGTCAGCAAGTGGTGGGTATTTGGAATGACGCTTACGACATTGATGGAGGCAGTCCGCTACATGGCACGGCTATTCCCAATGTGTCGCGCAAACTGTTGGAGTAAGTCATGACAACGAATCAAATCAACGCGCCAAAAATCACTATTCCGCCAGTAGAAGCCGAACAAGCTGCCTCGCACAAAACAGATATTCAGGCAATTTACAAGCCTCAACGAAACTGGCTAGGTATGTTGCTGATACTGGTCGTGCCGCTCATATTTACTGGCACACTATATGTAGGCTATAGCAAGTTAAAAGCGCATCAAGCCGTACAGAAAAACGACAAGAAATCGCAAAAAGTAGTGATCGAAAATAAGACACGATCATTAGGTGCGGAGGGTGATCCCATCCATATTGCACCTGTTGGTCAACAGTCCAATATACCTGCAGCAACACTAATCCCTGACACAGAAAGCTCGGTCGCAACGCCAATTCCTGTTATCAGTGACCAAACTGCCGCAGCTAAAACTGGTATGCCAGCTGTCACTGCTACGCGCAAGAACAGTCGCTACGATGCGTCGATTGTTATGACACAAGGTGCCGCTTCTTTAACTAATGACACATCTATAGGCAATACTGGCTCAATCAGTAATACGGATGCCTATGCACAGCCCAATAAAACTGCACTAAACGAGACGCGCGCTAACGGTCTGCAATTTGTGCCAACTGCAACCCCTAAAGCTAAAGCGCGATTGCTCGGTAATCGGAATTATATTTTGGCCAAAGGCAATACATTTGATTGTGTACTGGAGTCAGCCATCAATTCATCGAACCCAGGCTTAGTGACGTGTACTACCAGCAGTAATAGCTACTCTGACAATGGCAAGGTGGTATTGGTCGAGCGTGGTTCGTTGCTGACGGGTGAATATACTGGCTTAAAGCAAGGTGATGCTCGGCTGGCCGTATTGTGGGAACGTATTAAAACGCCTGAAGGCGTGGTCATTGATATTAACTCCTTGGGAACAGATGCGCTTGGCCGTAGCGGTTTTGATGGCGATGTCGATAAGCATTGGCTGGAGCGTGTAGGTGCAGCCATTTTGCTGTCTACTTTTAAAGACTTAGTCGCGTATGAAACTGCAAAAAATAGCAGCGGAAGTGGAACAACCATTGCTTTTCCGGGTGCGCAAAGGTCAGGTGAGGATGTGGCTAGTCAAATACTCAAACAATCAATTAACCTGACGCCCACACTCACTAAAAATCAGGGTGAACGCATTGCCATTGTGGTGGCGCGTGATTTAGATTTTTCTGATGTGTATGCCTTAACAATCAATGAGGGCAAATAATCGTGCCTGATGACAGCACATTGTCCGCACAAAGTAATACTAATGCCAGCAACATCAAAGGCGACGAAAGTCTGCGTTTGCTGCTTGCGCCGATTGAACGCTATTTAAACCAAGACCATGTGACCGATATTTTTGTAAACAAGCCTCATGAGCTTATTCTCAAAAATCACAAAGGTCGTCAAAAAATAAGCGTTCCCGCACTCAGCCTTGAATATTTACAGCAAATTGCGGCGGCAGTTGGTAACTATAGCAATCAAGGCGTCAGCAAAGCTACGCCCATATTATCGGCCAATTTACCGAACGATGAACGTATTCAAGTGGTGCTGCCACCAGTGGTGCAAAAAGGCTTGGTCAATTTATCGATCCGCAAGCCCATGCAGATGACTAAAACCATGACCGAATACAAAGCGGATGGGGTGTTTTCTGAAACGGTATGGCTACGCCCGCGTGAATTGTCATTGGCTAAAGAGGAGGTTGCGCAAGCGATGCGATTGCTTAGTAAAAAAGATATTCACTTAATCAATCTGCTCGAGAATCAATTATTTGATCAGTTTTTTATGGATAGTGTGAAAGCCGACAAAACCATCGGCATTGTTGGTGAAACTGGTTCAGGTAAAACCACGTTTTCTAAAATGCTATGCCAGTTTATTCCGCAACACGAATCGATTATTACCATTGAAGATGCGCGAGAATTGTTTCTGCCGAATCATGAGTACGTGGTGCATTTAACTTATAGCAAAGGCGGCCAAGGGCAAGCCAAAGTCACGCCTTCCGATTTAATTCACAGCACAATGCGCATGAATCCAGACCGTGTGTTGCTGGCTGAATTACGTGGCGCTGAAAGTTACGATTACCTGAAATTGTTGCTGAGTGGCCATGGTGGCAGCATCACCAGTTGGCATGCAGGCTCGCCGACAGAAGCCATCGCACGCTTTGTTTTTATGGTCAAAGAACACCCCGAATCGATTGCTTATCAAGATGTGGCGATTAAACGCTTATTGTTAAGTGCTGTCGATGTCATTGCGCATTTAGAGGAAAGAGCGATTCTCGATGACGATCAAGTAGAAAACGAAGTACAAATCGGTACTGAATACAAAATGACCGCTATTTACTACAACCCTTTCCAAAAACTAAACCTCGCCTTTGAAACATAAAGCAAACAAGGAATTTATATGATCAACTTCAACAAAAAACCATTCACTATTGCCTTGATGAGTGCGCTGATGTTCGCAGGGTGCAGCAATACTAATAAATTGATTGTGCCTGATGGCGCAAAGCGTGTGCCGATTAACCGTGATACGACCACGATACCAGCTCTCATCAAGAACCACTAAAGCACAACTAAATTGTGAGCATGATGAAGCCTCTTCAATCTGCCTACAAGCAAAACCAAGCCTTGTTTAAGGTGATGGGCATTTTACTGCTGGTTGCGGCTGCAATCCCGCTCGTGATGCTGCTGAGTGGTGTATTGGTATTGCTCAGTTTTAAATACAACCCAATGACTTATGGCATAAAAGTGTGTTTTTGGGCATGGCCAGATTATTTTACTGCTTGGCAACATGGTGAGTTGGTCGGTGGTGGTAAGCGCATCGCCTTAGCAGCGATTACCAGCTTGGGGATGGTTTATTTGGTGTTGCCACTATTGATTGCTTTAGCCCTACACGAAAAAAGAGCCTTGCATGGCAGCGCACGCTGGGCAAATTTTGCCGAAGTCAGCAAATCGGGTCTGTTTGGCAATACAGGAATCGTTGTTGGTAAGTACTGTGGGAAGACCTTACGCTTTCCAGGGCAGCAATTTGTGCTACTGGCTGCACCCACACGTAGTGGTAAAGGCGTAGGGGTAGTCATTCCCAATCTACTTAGCTACGAAGAATCGGTATGCGTACTTGACATCAAACAAGAGAATTTTGACATCACGGCAGGCTATCGCCGAGATGTCCTCAAGCAAAATGTGTATTTGTTTAACCCGTTTGCTGAGGATGTTGATGCTAATGGCGAACCTGCGCCACGCTCACACCGTTACAACTTTCTAAGTGCCATTAGCAAGGGCGCATTTCGGGTAGGCGATGTCATCACCATGAGCAATGCCATTTGGCCGAGTGGTGGCAAAGAGGCGTTCTGGAACGATAATGCGCGCAATTTGTTTTTAGCGGTGGTGCTGTTTTTATGCGAATTGCGTGACCAACGTGAAGAGGATGGCGCTGATTCAGCGCTACCCGATTACCCTGTCACCATGGGTGAAATACTGCGCCAAACCTCCGGACGTGATTCAGGCTTGCCGATTAAAAAATATTTCACCGAGCGCATTATGCCGTATGACTGGTTAAGCAGCGAATGCCGTGGCGCATTCACTACCTTCCTCAATGCCAGTGACAATGTGTTGTCGGATATTTTAAGCACCTTTAATGCGCCGCTATTGCCGTGGCGTAACCCGATTGTGGATGCGGCCACCAGTGCCTGTGATTTTGATGTGCGCGATGTGCGCAAGCAGAAAATGTCCATTTACATTGGCATTACGCCGAATAAATTAGACGATGCCAAACTCATTGTTAATTTGTTGTTTAGCCAGTTAGTCAATCTCAACACCAAAGAACTGCCACAAAAAAATCCATCTGTACTGAAATATCAATGTTTATTACTCATGGATGAATTCACCAGTATTGGCGTGGTGAACATTATTGCAAAGTCAGTAGGCCATATTGCAGGTTACAACTTGCGTCTGTTACCGATTATACAAAGCACCGCGCAATTAGAATCTGCGACCAGTTATGGCAAAGACGATGCGAGAACATTAATTACCAACCACGCCATGCATATTGTGTATGCGCCGCGTGATCAAAAAGATGCCAACGAAGTTTCGGAAAGTTTGGGCTATTTCACAGAAAAAAGCACCAGTAACAGCCGTCCTAAAGGCTTTAGCAAAAATGGCGGAGGCTCTGACAACACTTCCGACCAACGTCGTGCCTTGCTTTTGCCACAAGAAGTGAAAGAGATCGGTCAATGGAAAGAAATCATCTTTCTAGAAAACATGAAACCCATCCTTTGCGACAAAATTCGTTATTTTGACGACCCTGAGTTTGTGCACAGGCTGTTACCAGCACCCATGCTGAAGCCGATTGATATTGCGCTGTTTGTGGGTAAAGTCAGCAGCCGATTACGCGCAATCGATGTGAACGAAATGGACTTGGATGCTTACGCACTCAAGCCGCCCATCACTGCCGAATATTTAGACCTTTACGACAAAATCGAATTGCCGCCTGCCAAAGACCCATTGGACGAGGAGGCAGTGCAAGATTATGTCTATGCAGCGCTGGTCAATATGGGTGTGACCAGAGAGCAACTATCGATGCTGGATACCTTAGACCAGGCTAGCTATTTAGAAAACGACGGTGGTTTAGATACGCAAACTGCATATCGTCGTATGGAAACAGCGTTTGCTGACATGGATGGTGAGGCGTAATAAATAAAGTATCCCACGAATTGAAGGCTTAAGAGCTGATGGTCATCAATGGCGCAATATCAATCAGCACATTTTTTACAAAACAGGAGAAATCAAATGGCGACAAAGGCAGCAGTATCTACAAATAATACGATCAATGAAAGCGTCAAAATGAATGCCGCTTTGGTGTACGGGCAAGGCACGCAGGTCTATTCGCCCAAAGCAGGCGGTGTGTATAAAGGCGATATTGCGATTATCGACAATCATGTATTGCAAGAAATCGGTAAAAATTCGGTGATTGCGCATGATAAATCTAAACTATATTTTATCAGTGATGAGTTTAAACAAACGGTAGAGAAGTTACGCCGCCCCGATGTCGCGATTTATTATCAAGACAAACAAGGCAAAGCCACTGACGATGCAACAGTATTTCCGTTTAGTCGTGCCAAAGATGACTTGGAGCGTGTGGTGGCGGGACTTAAAAAATCCGCCAAAGAGTTAGGCATGCCTGAAATGGAAAAATCATTGGATGCGTTAGCCGAGCGCTCATGGACGCGCAATCAAGACATCCGCCAAAATATTAAGGCAGAGAAGGCCGCCGCAAAAGACGCTAAAACGCCTGAAAACAAGCCCGAACCTAAGCCATCGGCTAAGCGTTAATTATGGCTTCGATGATGATACATCAAGCTGGCCTTGCTGATGACCAAACATGGTCAGCTGTTCATTCAATAAATAAGGAGATGATGATGGCTCTACCAACAACAGCGGCAGAAGTTGCGATGATTGCTACCGCCAAAGCTAAAGGCGCTGACCCCAAAACCATTGAAGCCATAAAACAGCGCTCCGCGCTTACTGTCAGAAAGCTACAAACCATGGGTGTTGAAGTACCCAATCCCAAAGTGTATGACGCTAAAGCCACGTCAAAGGATCAATCGGTAGCAATCAATCAACCACAGCGTCGTCAAGACCATACTCAGCCGCAAATGTCGCGTGGTAGATAATGCCTTTAGTTGGTCGCATCATGTTTAGAACGGCATTAAAGCAGGACTGGGAGCAGTATTGTTTGCAATCTGGCATGAGTTCCAGCGAGGCTTTACGCCAGCTCATCAGCAAACTATTAACAGGTGGCACAGACTTAGCGCACCTATTAAATATACCTAAAGGCGTATTGCCGGCACCAAAAAACAGCCAAGCCAAACATCGTGTCGAAATTCGGCTGACCACACAAGAATATGACAAGCTGATTGAACACGCTCAGCAGACGGGGTTTAGCCCCGCAAAATGGTTGGTGACTTTGGTGCGCTATCAGTTTATTCAACATACACCGCTGACGGTGTTTGAACTCGATAAACTGGACGAACGCTTGTATCAAGTCAGAATGCTAGGCCATAACTTAAATCAAGTGGCGCGCGCATTGAATAGCCATGAGCTACATCCCACTCAAGTTGATTTGATGCTAACGTTGCAGCTACTAATGCAAAATCTGGATGCAGAGAAGCAAGCACTCAGAGCGATTGCCAGCCACAATATCGAGCGCTGGTAAGCATGGTCAAATTTCAGGTATGACCAAGTCTTAAGCATGGCTAAACCCAAAGTATTTATTGATGGTTTTTTACTGAATTGGGGTGACAAGCTATTCTATCCGCCCGTCAGGCAATTTAAAAAACTGGTCGTCAAGCCGTTGTCTTGGACAACCATCCGCTTGCCCAATAAATCGGGCGAAATTCGCGCCCAAATCGTCCGTACCACAAAACGATCACCTGAGGTCATGGTTAAAATCACCAGCAAGAAGAATGCGGGTAAAGGTATGGCCACTATACGCAATCACTTGGACTATATTTCACGCAATGGCAAAGTAATGCTTGAAGACCACGAAGGTCGGCTGCTGAATGCTAGGGCAGATGTGAATGATGTAAAAAAAGATTGGGCAGCAGATATTCCTGAAATAAGCTATCGGTGCGAAACTATGAATGTCATGTTTTCCATGAAGAAAGGCACGCCACCAGAGGTAGTAAACGAGGCGGTACGTGAATATTTAAAAGAAGAGTTTGGTGGCAAGCATGAATATCTTTTTGCGCTGCATACCGATACGGATAATCCACATGTGCATGTGGTGATTAAGATGTCACCCATCCATAAAAAAGACAAACGGCTGAACCCGCGCAAAAATGATTTACAACGTTGGCGCGAAGGCTTTGCAGAAAATCTGCGCAAGCTAGGCGTTGACGCTAATGCTACCCCACGTAAAACGCGCGGAGTTGTGAAGCAGCCCTTGCAGCAATATCAAATACACCAATTAGCCAGAAACCTTGAAGCGACACAACGCATTATGCCGTCCAAGTCTTCCATACTTCAGCCAAGTAAGCTACAAATAGCTAAGGCAAAAAAACGATTAAACAATCATGCACAACAAATTCAAGCGTGGGCGAACATAGCGAATGCACTGGCCAGTTCGCAAGCTAAAAGTGACCGTGTATTAGCCAAAGACGTGATTGCATTTATGTCAGACCAGCCTATAAGGCTTGTCAATGCACCAAACATGAATAAAAACGCGCAGCATGCACCTAAAACCTATAAAAGCGTTGAGGGTGATGCGTTGTCATTACCGCGTACAAAATGATGGCGCACAAGCTAGCAGAAAAACTTCCATTCAACTTACCAACGCTAAGTCTATCAAGCGGATCAATTGAAGCGATGAAATGGCTGGCATTAATCGCCATGACTTTAGACCATGCCAACAAAATTCTATTTCAAGCACAGTTTGCTTGGATGTATAACTTGGGTAGGCTAGCAATGCCATTGTTTGGATTTGTGCTGGCTTATAATCTAGCGAGATGCGATGCGTTAGAAAGTCACATTTATCACCGAGTGATTATGCGCATGTTTATCATAGGTTTGGTCGCCACACCATTTTACAGCCTTGCATTTCATCATTGTGGTTTAGGCTCACTGAATATCATGTTCACTTTAGGGTTAGCTACTTGCATCATGTATTTAATCGATAAAAGTATACACAATCACAATGCTGATTCAATCATTGTCACTCGCGCGTTGGCAGTTGCATTATTTGTGCTTGGTAGCCTGTTTGTAGAAGGTCACTACGTCGCAGTCGGTTACGTGCTAGTGGTTTGGGCGTACTGCAAAACGCAAAAAATTTGGACATTATTGATTTGGATACTAACCACGGCGAGTTTGGTTTTAATCAATGGCAATCATTGGGCGTTTGCTGCCATCCCCATTGTTTTTATCGTCTCAAAAATCCACTTCAAATTACCAAGGCTAAAGTGGGTATTTTATGTGTATTACCCGTTGCACTTGGCCATCTTGATAGGTATTCAACGCTGTTGTGATGTTGTGTGATTGATAGCCAGGTACTTACGCATACACACCAGCTGCCAGTAAACAAAAAAGCCCCACGGTAAAGTGGGGCTGTAGCTTGAAGTTTATTGGTTTAGAGTTTTTTCTAATCTAGCACACTCTAAAATTGAATGGAGATGCTGGCTTAAATGCACTGCAGCCGCTAATTCTCGCTCGATAAGCAAGTTAAGTAATGGTGCTGAGAGACCATAAACTTCACGTAAATTGATAACGACTGACTGCGCATCAGCATTGGCTTTCGTTAATAATTCTAAAATTATATCGTTACTAATTGTCATTTAAATTTCCTTTCGTAATAAAAAATCAGCCCATTGCTGGGCTGTTGAATGCTATTAAGCGCTAATGGCTAATTTATTGTGGATGCTAGCTGAAATGCCATCTAATCGCGCTTTGGCCAAACCAAAGTACTGTTGATCAATTTCAATACCAATATATTGACGACCACAAAGCTTTGCGGCTTCGCAAGTAGAACCTGAACCTGCAAACGGGTCTAGTACCAAACCATTCTCAGGTGTAAAACTTTGAATCAAAGGCGTGAGTGCCGATAAGGGCTTCTGTGTCGGGTGCAGTTTATTCCCTGAGTATTGCCAAATGCCGACATCGCTTAATGGTTTACTTGGCTTCTCAGGTTGTCCTTTAGCCAGCAAAAACGCACTTTCATGTTGATAGGCTAAAAAGCCAGCACTGGATGCATAACGTTTCGGATAGACGATATGACCCACGACGCGAAAGCCAGCTGCTTTCCACGCCGCAAAAAATAAATCTACTTTAGTCCAGCCATAGAATGAAACCATCATGCTATTCGGTTTTAACACCCGATACAGCTCGCTAAATGTAGGCATTAACCAATCGGCATTAATGTCATTTGCAATGCTACGTTGCGTGCGGTCAATATAATTCACTAAATAGGGTGGGTCAGTTAAAATAAAGTCCACATAATTGTCTGGCAAGGTTGCCATGATTTCTAGATTGTTGCCTAAGATTAAATCGTAAATTGGGTTGCTAATCGTCATTTTGATGCTCCATTCATATTGATAAATGAACGAAGCACTTGTACAGCACCACTCAACTGCCGCGTTCGGCGAAATGAAGGGCGAGGCTATTCAGCGGTCAATTGAACGTGGAATAAATGGCAGATAGGCACACCAAAAATGATAAGAAACACCGTTTATGCCGCGAAAGTCGATTGAAGCGTGCGGTTGTAACGCGCCCACTGACTAGACGAAACCAAGATTCATAGAACAAGGAATTTGAATGGTGAAACCAACTGTTTATATTGATATGTCAGCTTGCATAAAAATATCGTTAAAAGACGCAGTTTACTCATTTTGTCTGACAAATCTCGGCAACTTGCCTATCCTGCATTAGGAGGTTAGTTTTTTACGTAAAAAATTATCTAGTTAAGTTGAGTATAACCAACTCAAGTGGTTAAATTAGGTGATGTGTTGTGATGTGCCAGTCGAAATAGCTATCAAGCTTATTGCTCAGGATGATCAGTGTGAAACATCGTAGCTTTCTAAATTTGGTTGCACAGTTGCTGTATTGATTATTAGTACTAAAAAGTATTTTTTGAAACCGATCATCACATAATATGCAAAACAGCATCATGTTATTGGTCATTCAATTCAAACTAAATTTTTACTGATAACATTACCCAGTATTTACATTAAGCCTGCAAACCCTGCAAAAATTGTAGTTATCTCATGCATAGTTTGCATGAATTTTTGTATAAAAAAACCTGAAAAATAATTATTTCTATATAAATCAATAATATGCAATATGGGCGTGTAATTTGCAGTATCTCAGATACTTCAATAATTTGAGCGCTTAGTCTTATATGTCAAAATTACTAAAAAAAAAAATATTACTTAATTATCATCATACTAGCATCGCTTATATTCGCATTTCTTTTGTTAGTTATTAAAGACCCAAACCAAAGCATTCCATCTGACATTAATGAATCTAAGAACATTACTTTTTTTGCTTTGGGGGATGCAGGTAAAGGTAATTTTGCACAATGGCGCGTTGCCAAAGCAATGGAAGAGGTTGCAGAAAAAAATAAGAAATTAGATTTTATAGCTGTACTAGGAGATAACTTTTATACAAGCGGTGACTTGGGCTTAAAGAGCAAAGTATGGAACGCATATTTTGAAAATGTTTATTCGGGTAGATTTTTAGATGCAATACCTTTTTATGCGGTACTGGGCAATCACGATAAGCTTAATAAAATTAAAGATGAATTAGCCTATTCTGAGCACAATGGTGGTTCTAACCGCTGGCGTATGCCGGCTAAGTTTTATGCAAGAGATATGGGAAGTATTGGGGGTAGGCCACTACTACGAGTTGTATTTTTGGATACTCAACCAAATGTAGAGTCATTAAAAATACAAGCTGACTTTATTCAGAAAAGCTTTGCAGAAAACACTAAACAGCCTGTTTGGCGCATAGTGATAGGACATCACCCCGTTCGCAACTATGGCAAACATGCCGATGAAACTGCGCTAATGCAGCAATATATATTGCCTGCGCTCAAAGAAGCGAAAATCGACACTTACATCAGTGGCCACGACCACAACCAACAAGCAATCGTTAACCAAAACTAACCTCTTTATTTTATTTCTGGCGGGGGTGGTGCTGGTTTGTACCCTATTAAGTATCGAGATAGTCAATTGAAATATGGTGAATCTGTGCATGGTTTTTTGAGTGTGCGCATGAATCAATATGCGCTACAGATACAACAATATGATGCAAGTGGTGCAGTGCTCAATAATTACCAGATCAAGCAAGGCTGCGCAGGTCAACCAGCTGAGTGCCTATCCATGAATTCTCCAAAGCATTTAACTCTTGCAAATTTTGCAGGTTAAATAATGATTTTATGCAAATAATGCGGTGTTTGTGCATTGTTTAATTTATTGGCATATATAAAATATATAATTAAAACAATAAGTTAATTGATTTTTCGATTGGTTTGAGTTGTTGGCTTGGTGTTTGCAATAGTAATGGTATAACTTAATTACTATAAATAATTCACATGCCATTGCTCAACACTTCTTTAAGACTATTTTTCATTCTTAGCTATTTACTCATCTTATTTTTAGTTTCTGGCTCGATTGAGTTTCAGTCTATTTATACAGAAAACATTCTCACATTTGCATTTTTAATTGCTGCTTTTTTGATGTATGGGGTATTTTATTTAATACCAGCTTATGTCATTACACATCTCGCAAAAAAACTTCTCAGAGTCAAAATCCAACAAGCTGATTCACCAAATAATAAATATCAAACAACTGTTTATGTCACTGCAATTATTACCACAGGTATAAGTACCTTACTGTTTTATGCAAATGCCAAGCTTTATGCATTATATGGCATGTATATCAATGGATTTGTTCTCAATCTAGTATTCACACCGGGCGGGATAGAATCTTTGGGTGGCAGTTCAGCAACTGATGCTAGTTTTGCTGCGATTGCAATAGGATTTTTCTTGATGCAAATTAGTTTGCTTTATTTTGCAATTCGCTTAAGCAAAACACAGATAGTAACCCAACTAAATTTATTCAAATTTATCTCTAATTGGCGCGCTATTTCAATCGCATTAATTGCGGTTATTGCGCTTCACATGACATTCGCATTTGATCGTTTTACCTCTAATGGCCTTGCATCAGTGGCTCAAGCGGTGCCTTTTTACCAAACAGTTTCCTCACGCAGCTTATTTAGAGCAATGGGAATCACAGGTAGGCGAGACACATCTTTGAAAATCAAAGGGAAGCTTAATTATCCTTTAAGCCCCATTCAATTTAACAAACCTGCAAAGCCTTACAACATAATTTGGCTGGCGGCAGAATCTTGGCGAGCAGACACTTTAAACGAAGAAGTAATGCCGAATACCTGGCAATTTGCCAAACAAGCCACACGTTTTACGCAAAATTACAGTGGTGGCAATGGCACACGCGCAGGCGTCTTTAGCATGTTTATGGGTATGCCTGCCAGTTACTGGTTTCAATTCTTACAAGAGCAGCGCGGTGCAGCAATCATCGACGTGATGCAGAAGCAAGATTACCAGATGCGCTTTTTTACTAGTGCCTTATTTAGTTATCCAGAGTTTGATAGAACTATTTTTGCACAAGTACCAGAGACCAAAATGCAGGCCTTACAACGTAACGGCAAAATTTCTTGGCAAAACGATCAGCAGAATGTAAGTGATCTAATTCAATTTATAGACAAACGCGATACCAGAAAGCCTTTTTTTACCTTTATGTTTTTTGAGTCTCCTCACGCGCGCTACTTTTTCCCGCCTGAAAGTGTGATTGCAAAGCCATATCGTGATGATTTGAACTACGCAACGTTAAGCAAAGAGGCACTTCGTCAAGACATTGTGCCGATTAAAAACCGCTACATAAATGCAGTGCATCATTTGGATAGTCAATATAAGCGTGTGTTTGATTATCTAAAAGAGAAAAACTTAACAAACAATACCATTGTGATTTTAGTAGGCGACCATGGTGAAGAATTTATGGAGCATGGTTTTTGGGGCCACAACTCAACATTTGTCGATGAACAAGTGCGCACGCCTCTTGTAATCTATGCCCCCAAACAAGCAGCAAAGGTTGTGACTAGATTAACCAGCCATAGCGATATTGTGCCAACCCTAATGCCAATGCTAATGCCAATGCTAGGCGTAACAAATCCAAATAGTGATTACAGTATTGGCCTCAACTTATTGAGCGATAAAGCACGTAATCATGCCTATATCGCAGACTGGGATAAGTTGGCTTATGTAGATCAAGACGTGAAAATTGTTCAGCCAGTAAACAGCCAAGCCTTCTTTATGCAAAAAGTGAGTACAAGAAAGGATGTTGCACTTAATGGTGCTGAAGCCAGCGCCATGTTGCATAAGAAAACTAACACCAACATGCAAATAATGCGTGATTTAAGTCACTTTACAAGAAAACCAACTAAATCAAGCACGCATTAATGATGGTTATTGACAAGCTATCTCCGCTCGCATCATGGCACATCAAACAAGTAGTTTATTTGATTATTTGTGCGGTATTTTTACTTTGGATTTACCCAAAAACCAACTTAGATTTTGATTTAATCAAGCCTTATTACGACGTAGAAATTAAAATTTTTAGTTTAAAGAATGATTTATTTTTAACACAATATATGCATCTGGGATTACGGTATTTCGTAATTTCTATTGCCTTAATAACACTTCTGCTAGCAGTGTTTGGCAAGGAATTAAAATTATCTGCTCTGGTGCGCCGTCAATTGAGTTGGGCTTTCGCGGGCATGATGTTAAGCACGCTTGCAGTCTCCATTCTAAAAAGCCAAAGTATGCATGCATGCCCGTGGGATTTAACCCAATTTGGTGGCACCTTTTCATTTTATCCGTTGTTCACTAATTTACCAAAAGGTGAATTGGCAGGTCATTGCTGGCCAGGTGGTCATGCAAGCGGCGGGTTTGCGTTGATGGCATTCTTCTTTGCATTTAGACGCACTCATCCAATATTCGCCTATGTCAGTTTAGTTATATCTCTCATGTTGGGTTTTGTGATGGGCTGGGCTCAAATGATACGCGGTGCACATTTCTTATCACATAGTCTTTGGTCTGCATGGGCAATGTGGTTGGTTTTATTAATCCTTAGCGCTTGCTGCATGCCCAAGCCAGTTACAAAAAACAAGCTGAATTTAGATCGCTTGATTTCGCCTATTAATTTACCTTAGTTAACTAACAATCAAGCCATTTTTAAGCATGTTTAAATCGTTAACAAAATCCTTTATTCATTACAGCTTGGTTGGCGCAATTGCAACGATGTTGCACTATGCAATATTTTTAATCTGCATTTATTATTTTTTATTAGCACCTTGGAAAAGTACTTTACTTGGAAGTACATATGGTGCATTTACCGCCTACTTCCTAAATTATCATCATACTTTTTCAAGCCAAACCAAACATTCACTGGTGTTTCCTAAATTTTTATTGGTTGCTTGTCTTGGTATATTTGTTCAGACAATCATAGTGGCAGTTTTTAGCATCCATTTACATTATCTGTTAGCGCAATTAATGGCTACGGTAGCTGCATTAATTTTAACTTTTACCATCAACCGTTTTTGGACATTTACATGACAACGTCAGTTTTACTAAGCATCATAGTCCCCGTTTACAATGAAGAAATAGCTCTGCCTTTATTTAATGAACAGTTAATTAAAGTGATAAACCCACTAAATATCACCTATGAAATTATTTACATTAATGATGGAAGTGCAGATAACACGGAGGCCATCATATTAAATTTAAGAAATCAATATCCTGAGATTGCTTACACAAAATTTAGTCGTAATTTTGGCAAAGAAGCGGCTATGACGGCAGGTTTTAAATTATGTCGTGGCGAAGCAGCCATTATAATCGATGCGGATTTGCAAGACCCACCAACACTTATACCTGCCATGTTAAAAGCTTGGCGTAATGGCGCCGATATAGTGAATATGAAGCGTGCTTCACGGGAAAGTGATACTTATTGGAAGAAAACAACAGCAAGTTTATTTTATGACTTAATAGGCAAAATCGGTGAAGTAGCTATTCCACACAATGTAGGGGATTTTAGGTTATTTAGCCGTTTAGCGATTGATGCGATGAATCAACTTCCCGAGCGTAGCCGTTTTATGAAGGGTTTGTATGCGTGGGTTGGCTACCCACAAGCAACCATAGAGTATGTGCGTAATGGGCGAGTAGCTGGATATTCAAAGTGGCCGTTTTTGAAATTAGTTAGGTTAGCATGGCAAGGGATAACAGCATTTTCAACAATGCCATTAAAAATAGCGACTTGGTTAGGTTTAATAAGTGCTGGAGGTACTTTTATATATGCCTCTTATTTTATTTTAAAAACTCTTGTCACAGATGAAACTGTGCAAGGGTTCCCAACTTTAATTATTACTATCCTATTTATTGGCGGTATTCAGTTATTTTGTATTGGTATTTTGGGGGAGTATATCGCCCTTATTTATACCGAAATTAAACAACGACCAATTTACCTGATTGAAAAATATTTTAGTTCAAAGTAAGCATAAACGCATGAAAAAATTATCAAACTTCTGGCATGAATGCGAATTACATTTAGGCAAAAGCACGATGTATGTGCTTATTGTATTAATTTTAATTCGATTAATTTCACTTGGCCTATACCCGTTAATGGATACTACTGAAGGTAGATACGGTGAAATTGCGCGCAAAATGGCTGAAACGAATGATTGGATAACGCCATGGTTTGATACTGGAGTGCCGTTTTGGGGGAAGCCACCTTTATCATTTTGGATGTCTTCTTTTGGAATTAAATTATTTGGTGTTAATGAATTCGCTGTTCGAATTCCTCATTTTTTTGCCGCTTTATTAATTGTAATCATTAGTTATGATTGGGCAAAACGTAGCCTGATCAATCCCTTCTATGTAATCGCAATATTAAGTACATCATTTTTGTTTATGGTGTCTTCAGGGGCGGTAATGACTGATATGGCACTTTGTTTAGGCAGTACTTTATCGTTGCGCGGTTTTTGGCTGAGTTTATTTGGTCTCGAAAATGAAAAAAAACGTGAGCAATGGATTTTTTTTATTGGTTTAACTTTAATGTTACTTGCTAAAGGCCCCATTGGCTGGGTGTTAGTATTGCTTCCTATTAGTTTGTGGGCACTTACTACAGGATCAATAAAAAAAACTTGGCAAGGGCTACCTTGGATAACAGGTTCAATTCTGGCTATTGCTGCCGCGTTGCCTTGGTATTTAATTGCTGAACAGCATACACCTGGTTTTTTAAATTATTTTTTTGTTGGCGAGCATTGGCAACGTTTTACAGTTTCAGGGTGGAAAGGAGATATGTATGGCAGTGCTCATGCAACTAAACACGGTGTCATTTGGCTATACCTAATTTACGGCGCATTACCATGGAGCTTTATGCTTCCTTTAACAGCTTGGATTTATAAAAAACAAATTCATAAAAATAACGTAGCCAATCAATGTAAAGAAAATCACTTTTTATTATTAGCTGGCCTTGCACCTTGTTTGTTCTTTACCATGTCAGGCAATATTTTGTGGACGTATGTACTGCCTGGGTTGCCGCCTTTAGCAATGTACTTAGCGCTTTGGTTAAATAAATTTGATCATTTATTGATAAAGAAAATTATCTATTTCGGTAGCGTAATTAGCCTGCTTATAATGTTGGGTATATTGAGTGCTTTAACGTTAGGTCACAGGGCAGATAGTAAATCCGCAAAATCAATCATCTCACTTTATAAAATGCAAAATAGTTTGCAACCAATCGTATTTTTAAATGATCGACCTTTTTCAGCAAGCTTTTATAGTAATGGAAAATCGTTAAATATTAAAACATTACAAGAGCTTGATGCAATAGCAAAAAATAAACCTATTTATATTGCTGTAAAAAAGAAACAGTTATCCAGTTTAAATAACCAGTTAATTAACTTTAAAGTGATTGGTGACAGCGGGAGTTATCGTTTATTTTTAAAATAATATACAAGCAAGTGTTTAAATTTTGCCTGGCAGGCGGTTAGCACTTTATTTCGTTCTCTATGCGATGTTAACTGCAAGCGAGTTGGCGCATTTGGAAAAAGTCAATTATATTTGGCTTGGTTTATCGGCGCTGACCACAGCGGGGTCTTAGATTTTTTATTATAGAGGACTTAAATTAGGCGATGTAGCAACCATTGCTTTAATTGATAAGGGCAGTGTGGTGATAGCCATATTGCTGGCTTGGTAGTTACTTAAGGAGGCGATTACATGACGAATTGCTTGTGGGACACCACTGATTGTTGCTGGACTTTTGGTTATTTCTAACAAGTAAGCCTTACTTAGTCATCACAGTTACTCGTAGCTGGTTCACTCATGCTAATTTGATTATTCACAATCCAGGCTAATGGATTTACACGATCATCTAATTTGCAGGCGTTTATATAACCAATTGCACCGTCGGTTTGTGATATATAGCGTAAAACTGCTTCTTCGGAATTAACCGAGTACGGCGGAGATATTCCGTTAAAGTATAAACCATTCCAATAATCAACTTGCTTTTTAGGCGGACTACCTAATACTGTTTGAGAAAACAGCAAGCGCAACGGATGTTCTGCAGTCAGATTTACAGGCTTAATTCTGCGCCCCATTGGCCAATACAATTGTTTGCGCAAAAAAATTAAACGCAATTCGTTACTGGTAAACTTTAAGTCTGCTACATTTTCTTTAGTATCCACCACCACTGCGATTATTGGCTGGCGCCCATTAGAAAAAGCATTTAATGATGCCGTCATTGAAATGAATAATACAATAATTGTTAAATAATGCATGCCATCACACCGTTAAAAAAACAGTGCGAATGAAGCTGTTAACCCGCGAGGGGATTGAGGTTGGTCGCCACTGCCACCGATAAGCTCTAGCTTGAGCAACTGTGTAGGTTTAACCCGCAAGGTAGCACCTAATAACCAACGTTCAAAAGACCCTTCATTCGGACGTTGAAATGTCTCCAGCCGAGTGATCCAATACCAGTCTTGAAAACCTATTGTGTTAAGTGGCACTGCAGTTTGTATATATGCACCGCTACCACCGTCTTTATTATCAGTATTAAACCTTTTAAAACCTTCGGCACTCACTTCGATATCTTTAAAATACGTCAGATAATCTAAACCCAGCATTCTAAAACTGCCTGCATTAATGCCCTTTTCGGTAAACGATAATAGTGAAACTCCAAGATCGGACTCGTTTTTTAGACTAAATCTCGCACCACGCACTTGTTCAAAGGCTAACTCGTTATTTTCTTGTTCTTGGTCTTTTATTAGTTCTGCGAACAGCTTATATTCAAATGCACTGTTTTTAAATGGCACTGCGCCATGCACCATTAAACCATCTGTTCTGGTGGGGAAAAGCCTTGCGGTGGCAAGAGGACGCGAGCTTGTCCACAATAAAGGAGGCGCACGTAAAAGATTCCAGCGACTGTTGGGTGTTAAAAAACGACCTGCACGAAAATTTACTTTTTCTGAAATATTGTAGTCAAAGTAAAAACGCTCTAAATCTAGCCTGCCTTCTTTACGGCTAAACTCTTCATCGTCGCCTACGCTTAACGGCCTTTCAAGTTCTAGCTCACTAAAAAAACTTAAACGTGAGTCATTAGCCCAACTAAACAACAAACTAATTTCGTTTATCGCCGCTTCTGGACTTTCATCGCGATTGATTGTGATACCCGCACTGCTAAATCCACCTAACTTAAAATTTTCTCTCCAATTAGGCGATTCTTCAGCAAATGCAGGCTTGCATAGCCCAATGCTCAAGGCTAGACTACCAACAATGAAAACACAACTAATCCGCATGAATAACCTCAAGTTTGCAATCATTTTGCAATCCTATATGACTAATAATTATTATCTCATAATTGATAAAACGTAAGCGAGTTTACGGTTTTGATTAAACGTTTATCTATTCCCAAGCTTTTGTTAGTGGCATTTCTTTTAGCTGGGCTGCTCCCAGCAATGCTAGTCAGCTTTTTAAGCTTTTATCAAGCAAGAGTAGTGCTTAAAAAGGAACTCACGCGAGACATCGTAACCCTGAGTCAGACTGTAAGCAATGATGTCTCGCGCATGATGTTCGAGCGGGTTAAAAATGTGGCCTCGTGGAGTCAACTGGCCATTATGCAGGAACTACTGCTTGAGGATGTGGATAAACGGTTGTCTATATTTTTAGAGGAGTTGAATAGTAGCTATGATGGTGTATATAAAACGATTTATGTTGTCGATATTAACAATAAGGTTATTGCCTCTAGCAATGCTAAGTTGTTAAATCAGACAGCAAATTTACCCAATTATTGGTTTAGTCATGGTGAAGCTGAAAAAAGGATTGATTTTTATAAAATCAAAAGTAATGCACTATCAATTTCTCAAGAGATTAAAGACGATAACTCTAATATAGTTATTGGGAAACTTGTTGCTGAATTCAACTGGCAGCAAATACAAGATTTTCTCAAAACTGCCGTACGTAAGCCTACTGCTGCAGCATTATTAGATGAACAAGGAAATTTATTAGCATCAACTACCAACTGGAACACACAAAATGGCTATGAAATGCGTGCAGTTAGCCAATTTTCTAGTCAGTCAGTCGTCTCAAAATGGCAGTTACGAGTAGAAAAGTTGCATTCAGTTGCAATCGCGCCTGTACATCGTCTCGGATATATCTTCCTTGCGTTATTGGCAACTACACTTCTATTAGCAGCATTTTTAGTTACCCCAATAGCGCAAGCAATTACTCAACCTTTAGCTAAACTTACCATATTTGTGCGTAGTTTTAAGCAAGGACAATTGTCAGAAACGCCAAAATCAGGTCCCCCAGAAGTGCAAGAGTTAGCGTTGGCATTTGAAGGATTAATTGGCGATTTGGTTAAAACCCAAGCCAATCTCTCTAGGGCTGCTAAATTAGCAGTAGTAGGGGAGTTGGCTGCCGCCATGAGCCACGAAATACGTACACCGCTAGGGATTTTAAGATCATCTGCTGATTTATTGTTGCGTGAGCCTAAACTAACCAACGATGGCAAAGAGGTGTTGGGGTTTATTATTTCTGAAACAGAACGTTTAAATAAATTGGTTTCTAGTTTAATTGATGCAGCACGACCACGTGCACCTGTGTTTGTTAAAGTGGATATTGCACAGGTAATTAAAAATTCCATTGCATTATTGCGAGGTCAGGCAGAATCTAATGGCATTGTATTAAATTCCGAATTTGCAGGACCTGTATTTTTGGAAGTAGATACAGATCAAATGACTCAAGTTTTTATGAATATTTTAATGAATGCAATTCAAATTTTGCCAACAGGCGGCGTTGTAAATATAAGGTTACATACAGTTGAAGACACTGCAAAAGTTGAAATATCTGATGATGGGCCTGGAATGACAGAGGAGATTCAAGCACAAATCTTTGAGCCTTTTTTTACCCAACGTGCAGGTGGGGTGGGTTTAGGTTTAGCAATTGTGCGTCAGATTATACTGTCACACCATGGTGAAATTACTTGTTCAAATAGTCAGTTTGGTGGTGCACTTTTTACAATCAGCCTGCCACTTAGCCAGTTAGTTAAATCACAATAACTTAAGATAAAAATGCAAATTCAGAAAACAATTTTAGCAGTAGATGATGAACCTAATATGCGTAGATTGCTAGAAATTAGCTTGCGCCAAGCGGGTTATAAACCTTTAATAGCGAACAATGGTAAAGCTGCCCTAGAAATAATAAAAACAGAGCACATTGATTTAATTGTTAGTGATTTTCATATGCCGAGTATGAATGGCTTAGCATTATTAGAAGCCATACGTCAGCAATCAGAAAGCCTGCCGTTTATTATGGTGACAGCGCAGGGGGAGATTAAAACTGCAGTTGAAGCAATGAAATTAGGCGCTTCAGACTATATATTGCGACCTTTTGAGCTTGAAACATTAGAAATTGCCATTTCAAAAGTGTTAAATAACAAGCGGCTGCAAATTGAGAATACTTATTTTCGTGAGGAAAAGCAGACTACAGAACTATTGATTGGCAACAGCACACAGATACAAGAAATCAAGCACCTAATTGAGCAAGTAGCCCCAAGTAAAGCCACTGTATTAATTACTGGTGAGACAGGCACGGGTAAAGAACTGGTTGCTCAAATGTTACATCAGCAATCTCCACGTAAAAATCAATTATTTGTAGCAATTAACTGTGCGGCTATTCCAGCAGATCTAATGGAATCAGAATTGTTTGGGCATGAAAAAGGGGCATTTACAGGCGCAATAAAATCACGCACTGGTAAGTTTGAACTGGCAAACGGCGGCACATTATTTTTAGATGAAATCACTGAAATGCCCATGCGTTTACAAGCAAAATTACTCAGGGCATTACAAGAAGGTGTGATTGAAAAAGTGGGTGATAACCGTCAAATAGCATTAGATTTACGCATAGTGGCGGCCACCAATAGAAACCCGTTAGAAGCTGTTCAAGCAGGTAAATTACGAGAGGATTTGTATTATCGCCTAAATGTTTTTCAACTTAATGTGCCGCCATTGCGTGAACGTGCTGATGATATAACTGTGTTGGCAAAACACTTTGCTCAGCGCCACAAAGTTGAAATAACAGACCTTGCGCTGTCAGCACTAATGCAATATCAATGGACTGGCAACGTGCGTGAGTTGCAAAACATTATAGAACGCGCAGCTATCATTTGTAAAAATAGAAACATCGAATTAGTGGATTTACCTAAAGATATTATTGATGCTAGGAACATAAGTTTACATAGTGTAGCAGATCCAGTTTTAAACAATCTTTCAATACCAGAAACGGTTGCATTAATAGAAAAGAAATTAATTTCCGAAGCACTTCTTGAGTGTCAAGGTAATAAAGCTAAAGCAGCCAGGCTGCTGGATATTAGTGAGCGAAGTCTTTGGAATAAGCTAGATTTGTATCAACTTAAAAAATAAATCCAACAACAGTTATATTCATCTTAAAGTTAATAAATTGACTGCGAGTGCGTGCCCAAAGTTTTAGTGTAATCGTCAATAGGTTTTTGAGGGGATGTTATTAAATAATAGAGATTTTCTGTTCCGCAAAAATAAAAAGAACCACATATATGCTAGGTGTAAATCGCTTCATGAGTAAGACTTTGCGGAACAAATACTACCATGTAGTGCAATCCAGTACTCAATGTTGGGGGTGGACTTTTAATCCGTTTGTCGTGGGTTCGATCCCCGCACGCCCTACCAAATATAAAGTCTAGTCAGAGATGACTAGACTTTTTTTATTGGTGGCTTGTTTAGCAGAATGTAACCATCAAACTTCGAATCTAGTCGTTACGCAGCAATTGCCATGCTTTCAGGTGCAAGATGGGCATACCGCTCCACCAGCCCCTAAGCGTTGTAACTCATGCGTCTGTGTGCCAGCCTGTCGTTGCCACCTTGTCCAAGTATGTCTTAAATCATGCCAGCGGAAATCTGTAATACCAGCACGCCTTAATGTATTGCCCCATGCTTTAGTATTCACAGCCTTTAGCGGTTTTCCTACATAAGTAAACACTCTAGTTTAGTGCTTACCTATTTGATATTGGTGATGAGTTTACTGATCGAGTATGCATATATTGCATGAAACCTACATACAAACAAATAATTTTATGCATATTTTGCATGAAAATTGCTAATAATTAGCGGTGATTTTAATTTTTATTATAAAAATCATAAGGTTGTATTGAAGGCATATTTGTTGCATAAATATAAAAAATTAACTTTGATGAATCTATACTTATGTCAAATTCACTTCGAACCAAATATTTACTATTTGCATCTGTGCTTATATTGTTCTTAGTTGCATGTTTTCTGTTTATTATTAAAGAACCAAACCAGCGCATTCCTTCTGACATCAACGAATCCAAAGAGATTACTTTTTTTGCTTTGGGCGATGCGGGCAAAGGTAATTTTGTACAATGGCGTGTAGCTAAAGCGATGGAACAGGTTGCAGAACAAAATAAGAAATTAGATTTTGTCGCTATCCTAGGGGATAACTTTTATACGGGCAGAGATTTGGGTTTGAAGAGTAAAGTGTGGAACGCATATTTTGAAAATGTCTATTCTGGTAGATTTTTAGATGCGGTACCTTTTTACGCAGTACTGGGCAATCATGACAAGTTGAAAAAAATCAAAGATGAATTAGCCTATTCTGAACACAATAGTGGCTCTAATCGTTGGCGCATGCCAGCCAGATTTTATGCAAGAGATATGGGAAATATTGGGGGCAGGCCACTATTAAGAGTCGTATTTTTGGATACCCAACCAAATGCTGAATCATTAAAAACACAAGCTGACTTTATTCAGAAAAGCTTTGCAGAAAACACTAAACAACCTGTTTGGCGCATAGTGATCGGACATCACCCAGTTCGTAACTATGGCAAACATGCGGATGAAACCGCGCTGATGCAACAATTTTTATTGCCAGCATTTAAAGTAGCGAAAATTGATGCTTATATCAGCGGGCATGATCACAATCAACAAGCTATCGTTAACCAAAACGAACCCCTATATTTTATTTCTGGGGGGGGTGGGGCTGATTTATATCCTATCAAATATCGAGATAGTCAGTTGAAATATGGTGAGTCTGTGCATGGCTTTTTAAGTGTACGCCTAAATAAATCCGCTATGCATTTACAGCAATATGATGCACATGGTTTGGTACTTAAAAGTTACCATTTACAACAAGGCTGCTTAGGCCAGCCAGCTCAGTGTTTATCAATCAACCAACCTAAGCAAATTACTCTTGCAAATTTTGCAGGTTAATTTATGACTTCATGCAAGTAATGCAGTGTTTGTGCTTTTTCCGATTTGTTTTAATATTAAATTACATTTAAAAACAATATCTTATATATTTTGTTGCTTGGTTAGATTGTTGGCTTGGTGTTTGCAATACTAATGGCATAACTTAATTACTATCAATAATTCAAATGTCATTACTCAACACTGCTCTACGACTATTTTTTGCCTTCAGCTATTTACTCATCTTATTTCTAGTTTCTGGTTCGATTGAGTTCCAGTCTATTTATTTAGAAAACAATCTCACATTTGTATTTTTAATAGTTGCCTTTTTAATGTACGGGGTGTTTTATTTAATACCAGCTTATGCCATTACACATCTCACGAAAAAACTTCTCAAAGCCAAAATTGAGCAAGCTGATTCACCAAGTAATAATTATCAAACAATTGTTTATGCCACTGCCATCGTTACCACAGGTGTAACTACCTTACTGTTTTATGCAAATGCCAAGCTTTACGCACTATATGGCATGTACATCAATGGATTTGTTCTCAACTTAGTATTCACCCCAGGTGGAATAGAGTCTTTAGGTGGTAGTGCAGCAACTGATGCTAGCTTTGTAGCGATAGCAATAGGCTTTTTCTTGCTGCAAATCGGCTTGCTTTATGTTGCGATTCGTTTAAGCAAAACAAATACAGCAACCCAACTAAATTCATTCAAATTTATCTCTAATTGGCGCGCTATTTTAATCGCATTAATTGCGGTTATTGCGCTACACATGACATTCGCATTTGATCGTTTTACTTCTAATGGTCTTGCTTCAGTTGCTCAGGCGGTACCTTTTTACCAAACAGTATCCTCACGCAGCTTATTCAGAGCGATGGGAATTACAGGTAGACGAGACACCTCTCTTAAAATCAAAGGCAAGCTTAACTATCCCTTAAACCCTATTCAATTCAGCAAACCTGCACAGCCTTACAACATTATTTGGCTGGCGGCTGAATCTTGGCGAGCTGATACTTTGAATGAAGAGGTTATGCCCAATACTTGGCAGTTTGCCAAACAGGCCACGCGTTTTACGCAAAATTATAGTGGGGGCAATGGCACGCGCGCTGGTGTCTTTAGTATGTTTATGGGCATGCCCGCCAGCTACTGGTTTCAGTTTTTACAAGAGCAGCGGGGTGCAGCAATCATTGATGTGATGCAGAAGCAAGATTACCAGATGCGCTTTTTTACCAGTGCCTTATTTAGTTATCCCGAATTTGATAGAACTATTTTTGCACAAGTACCAGAGACCAAAATGCAGGCCTTACAACGTAACGGTAAAATTACCTGGCAAAACGATCAGCAAAATGTAACTGATTTGCTTCAATTTATAGACAATCGCGATACCAGCAAGCCCTTCTTTACTTTTATGTTTTTTGAGTCTCCACACGCGCGCTACTTTTTCCCGCCTGAAAGTGTGATTGCAAATCCGTATCGTGATGATTTGAACTATGCCACCTTAAGCAAAGAAGCGCTACGTCAAGATATTGTGCCAATTAAAAATCGCTATATCAATGCAGTACATCATCTGGATAGTCAATATCAGCGCGTGTTTGATTACCTTAAAGAGAAAAACTTGCTTGATAACACCATTGTGATTTTAGTCGGTGACCATGGCGAAGAATTTATGGAGCATGGTTTTTGGGGACATAACTCAACATTTGTCGATGAGCAAGTACGTACACCATTAGTAATTTATGCCCCAAAACAAGCCGCAAAAATTGTGGCGAGATTAACCAGCCACAGCGACATTGTGCCAACCCTAATGCCAATGTTAGGTGTAACTAATCCAGACACTGATTACAGTATTGGCTTCAACTTATTGGGTGATGAAGCACGTGATCATACCTATATCGCAGACTGGGATAAATTGGCCTATGTGGATCAAGACGTGAAAATTGTTCAGCCAGTAAACAGTAAAGCTTTCTTTATGCAAAAAGTAAGCACAAGAAAAGATGTTGCGCTCAATGGAGCTGAAGCAAGCGCTATGTTGCTTAAGAAAAGTAACAGCAATATGCAAATCATGCGAGATTTAAGCCACTTTACTAAAAAATCGGCTAAATCGGGCGTTCAATAATCATGTTTATCAACAAGTTATCACCTTTCGCTACTTGGCACATTAAGCAAGTGTTTTATTTGATTGCTTGTGCAGTA
Organism: Pseudomonadota bacterium; assembly: GCA_020053735.1. Classification (GTDB taxonomy): domain Bacteria; phylum Pseudomonadota; class Gammaproteobacteria; order Burkholderiales; family Methylophilaceae; genus Methylotenera_A. The sequence continues at coordinate 95,564 of JAGVMP010000011.1, read as the reverse complement.
TTGCTACTGTGGGTTTATCCAAAAACCAACTTAGATTTTGATTTAATCAGCCCTTACTACGATGTAGACAATAAAATTTTCAGTTTGAAGAATGATGCGTTTTTAACACAAGTCATGCATGTAGGATTGCGCAATTTTGTAATTTTTATTGCATTAATGACGCTTTTTTTAGCCACATTTGGCCACAAATTAAAATTATCTGCTTTGGTCCGGCGTCAATTAATTTGGTCTTTTGCAGGCATGATGTTGAGCACGCTTGCAGTCTCCATTCTCAAAAGCCAAAGCATGCATGCATGCCCATGGGATTTAATCCAGTTTGGTGGCAACTTTCCATTTTATCCATTGTTCGCTAACTTGCCAAAAGGGGAAATGGCAGGGCATTGCTGGCCAGGAGGGCATGCCAGCGGTGGTTTTGCATTGATGGCATTCTTTTTTGCATTCAGACGTACTCATCCGATATTTGCCTATGTCAGTTTAGTAATTTCTCTCATGCTGGGTTTTGTAATGGGGTGGACACAAATGCTACGTGGTGCTCATTTTTTATCGCACAGTCTTTGGTCGGCTTGGGTGGTTTGGTTGGTTTTATTAATCCTTAGTGCTTGCTGCATGCCTAATCTCGTCATAAAGAAACAAACTGAGTATAGATCGCTTGATTTCACCTATTAATTTACCTAATTAACTTTATCGATAAGTATCTTATGCAAAAAACACTAAAATCCGCACGTATTGAGTTACCTTTCACTGTCTTTCTGGGCTTAATTGCTTTGAGCGTATGGCTATTACTGAGGCTAGCGCTTTGGGTAGATGTTGGTCCAGCACAGCTATCGCTTGGCCAAACTATTAAAATGTTGAGTCGTGGTTTATGGTTCGACCTAAGCACACTGGCTTATTTAATCGTACCTTGGTTATTACTCTCTATTGTCTTGCCAAATCGTTGGCGAACCAAGCGTTGGCTTAACCTATTTAAATGGGTAATTGCTTGGTTCGTTACTTTTTGCCTGTTATTTGGCGTGATATCGGAAGTCATATTTTGGCAAGAGTTTACTACAAGATTCAATTTTATCGCTGTCGATTATCTGATTTATACCCATGAAGTGGTTGGTAATATTCGTGAGTCTTATCCTGTGCCTTTAATAGTGCTAACAATCGCTGTGTTAGCAGTCGGCATGATGCTATTGGCGCACAAATTTATTGCGTTTAAACATAATCCTATGCAGGCTAAACAGAAAACAATTACCCTGTTGGCGCTGTTAGGTTTGCCACTATTAAGCTACCAATTTGCCAATGCTGATCAAATGGCATTTAGTAAAAACGCCTATGCCAATGAATTATCAGGTAATGGTTTGTTTACTTTGGCCTCCGCCATGCGCCGCAATGAATTAGATTACGACCAGTTTTATAAAACGATTCCGCAAGCCAAAGCCGATAAAGTTCTACGTGGCCTTGAAGTTGAAAGAAAGTTAACGACTAACGTACTTAAAGAAGATGTTGACGAAGCTGAAACGTTCGAAATGGGAAACTTTAAACGCCGTCCAAAAAATGTTGTATTAGTGTCTGTAGAAAGTTTTTCAGCATCTTATGTTGGCGCATATGGGAATACAGAAAACCTAACACCTAATATGGATAAATTAGCCAAAGAAGGGCTAATGTTTGACAAGATTTTTGCTACTGGCACGCGCACGGTACGAGGCTTAGACGCACTCACTATTGCAATTCCACCTATTCCTGGTCAAGCCATCGTGCGCAGGCCTAATAATGAGCATTTGGCCACGATTGGCGAAATGCTAGGAGCGCAAGGCTTCAACACATTCTTTATCTACGGTGGCTATGGCTACTTTGATAACATGAATGCTTATTACAGAGGTAATAACTACAAAGTGGTAGACCGTACTGATTTCGATAAAAAAACCATACGGCATGAAAATGTTTGGGGCGTAGATGATGAGAGTCTATTTGATAATGCAATATTGCAACTAGATACCACATCCAAAACAGGTAAGCCATTTTTTGCACAAATTATGACGACGAGTAACCACCGCCCGTTTACTTATCCCACAGGTAGAATTGATTTGCCACAAGGCAATCGAGCAGGTGCGGTCAAATATACTGACTACGCTATTGGTCAGCTTATTGCAAAAGCCAAAACAAAACCTTGGTTTAAAGATACCATATTTGTGATTGTGGCAGACCATTGTTCATCTGTGGCTGGTAAAACCAAACTGCCAGTCGCTAAATATCATATTCCCCTAATTTTTTACGCGCCAGATATGTTGCCTGCAGGTCATTACAGCCGTATGGCTAGCCAAATCGATATTGTGCCAACATTACTAGATGTGTTGGGCAAGAAAGGTGACGAGCATTTTTTTGGTCAGTCGCTGTTTGAAGATCAATCCGAGCAAATTGCTTCACGTGCTTTCATCAGCAATTATCAAGAGCTAGGCTATTACAAAAATGATACTCTGGTTGTATTGAGCCCCAAACAAAAAATAGAGGCTTACAAGGTTGATCCCATCACTATGGAGTCTACACCAACAATAATGGATAAGTTATTGTTGAATGAAGCAATTGCTTATTATCAAACGGCTAATTACGCATTTAAAACTGGCGCACTAAAAATATCGAAGAATTTAAACCCGTAATTTAAGACCTCGGCTCAAATGTGCGATCTTGCTTCTTAAATTTAGAGTCCAAAGCTAATGATAAAATTGGAAAAAAAGAGCAAGAAATGAAGTCAAAGTTGTCAAAATCGAAGTAGAACATTGCTTTTATGCAAGAATCGAAATGATTAGTCAATTTTGTGCCTAATTTAATGTGATAGGATTAATTGATGCGTTTGCTGTTGGTAGAGGACGATACGATGATTGGTGAAAGTATTAGTGAAGCACTTACCAGTGAACATTATGCGCTAGATTGGGTTAAAGATGGCCTTGGTGCAGAGTTGGCTTTAGCTAACGGTGTTTATGACTTGCTGTTGTTAGATTTAGGCTTGCCAAAAAAACAGGGTTTACAAGTACTTAAAGATTACCGGAAACAAGGCGGCATTCAACCCGTACTAATTTTAACAGCACGTGATGGATTGGCAGACAAGGTTGCTGGTTTAGATGCGGGCGCGGATGATTATTTAGTTAAACCGTTTGAATTAGATGAGCTATTTGCAAGGTTACGCGCCCTGTTACGCCGCCATAGTGGCCGCATACAGCCTATTATTACCGTAGGGGCACTTAGTTGCAACCCCGCCACCTTTGAAGTAACTATTGATGAACAACTCATCAATTTATCAGCACGCGAATTTGCATTGTTGCTGGCTTTGCTTGATCCACCAGGGCGTGTGATGTCGTTATCCGCGCTAGAAGAAAAACTCTATAGTTGGCAAAACGAGGTTGCCAGCAATAGTGTGGAAGTACATATTCATCGATTGCGCAAAAAACTAGGCGCAGAATTTATAGTGAATGTGCGCGGTGTTGGTTATAGGTGGCAGCACCATTAAATCTACCATGAAATCCAATATCAAATCTATTCGGCGTAGCTTGTTGCTTTGGTTAATCCTTGGCATGTTAATCGCCATTAGCATTGCTGGCCTAAGTTTGTATTGGATTGCGCAAGAAGAAATTAATGAGTTGTTTGATTATCAGCTCAAGCAAGTTGCTTTGTCGATACAGGTGCAAAATGATGTCATCACCTTAGAATCTACCGATAAAGAGCTGGAAGAAGATAACCTGATTCAAATATGGAATGCCCAATCAAGGCTTATTTACAACCCAAAACCAGCACGTGCCTTGCCGCGTTACAAGTTGGCTGGCTTACAGACGGTTTCTTATCAAAATAAGGCATGGCGAATATTTATTTTGCAGCGCAACGCGCAACATATACAGGTAGCGCAGCTTATAGAAGAACGTAATGAATTAGCAGCAAGCTTAGCGGCACGTATGTTGCTGCCTTTTTTAATGCTTATTCCACTATTAGCGGGGCTTATTTGGCTAGTGGTAGGGCGCAGTTTAAGGCCTTTACAAGCTGTGGCATCGGCAGTGGCTAAACGTCACCAAGATGCTATGCAGCCCATAGATGAAATTGACTTGCCAATTGAAGTGCAACCTATGGTAGCAGCGATTAATCAGCTATTGCAGCGTTTAAACCAAGCCATACAGACGCAACGCGCCTTTATTGCCGATGCTGCACACGAGTTACGCACGCCATTAACTGCACTTAAACTGCAATTGCAATTAACAGCGCGCGCCAATAAAGACACTCAGTTGGAAATAGGCTTTAGTAAACTCAATAATCGTTTAAATAGATGTATTCACTTGGTTGGGCAATTGCTTAACCTTGCCAGAAGCGAAGTGCAAGCGGCAACCTCGCAATTTGAATCGGTTAATTTAAGTGCTTTAGCACATAAAGCCGTACAAGACTTTATGGCATTTGCGACGATAAAGCATATCGAATTAAGATTAGAAGCAAGCCCCGATATCTTGATATTAGGTCAACAAGAGAATTTACGCATTTTGATTAGCAATCTGATTGATAACGCCATCCGTTACACCCCTAGTTTTGGTCAAATTAACGTGAGCGTTAAGAGTAAGGCACAAGATATCGTTTTATGCGTTGCTGACAATGGCCATGGTATTCCGCCTGAGGAACATGAGCGCGTGTTAACTCGTTTTTATAGGCGTGAAGGTACTGAAACTACAGGTAGCGGACTTGGCCTAGCGATTGTGCACAATATTGCGCAAACACATGATGCCAAGTTAGAACTTTCTGATAATTTAACCTGCACAGGCTTGGTCGTGACAATTACATTTCCAGAAAACACCGTACTAGGCAAATAGTTTAATATTAATTTTTCTATAAGACTTTGTTTGTAAGTATCTGTTAAGTCTTGGTCATTTAATATGTCTCCATGGCATTACATTTTGTGATGTTATTTTAATATTAGGAGATTTTAAGATGTTTAAAAATCAAAAAGTTGTTAAAGCTGGTTTGGGCATAATGCTTATGGCGGGTATTTTAAGCGCACATGCTTATGAAGGTGAAAAATTGGCGAAAGATGCTAAGGTAACTATTGCTGAAGCGCGTGCTATCGCATTGAAAACCCAGCCTGGAAAAATCACAGAAGAAGAGTTAGAGCAAGAAAGTGGTAGTCTTCGCTATTCTTTTGAGATAGAAGTAGGCAAGGCTTCGCATGAAGTGAGTATTGATGCTCAGACTGGTAAAGTTTTAGAAAATACAGTCGAAAATGAGAGTGATGAAAAAGACGGCAATGATGGCAAAAAAGTAAGACCTAGCTAAGCAAGGCAGCATAACTTTCTCATGCGAGAAGGTTATGCTTAATTATTTTTCAGACAATCAAGTTAATTAATTGCAAGGATTTGATCATGGATAATGCAAGCAAATATGCTTTAAGCAAAGTACCTGAGCTAACACTAATTTTTTGGGTAATTAAGATTTTTGCCACTACTTTAGGTGAAACAGCGGGTGATGCGATGTCTATGTCGCTAAATTTGGGCTACTTAGTTAGTACATTTATTTTTGCAGCCATTTTTATAATTGCAGTAACGGCGCAAATTAAAGCCAAGCAATTCCACCCCTATTTATATTGGTTAACTATTATTGCAACTACAACGGTGGGTACAACTTTGGCCGACTTTGCAACACGCTCTTTAGGGATTGGCTATACAGGCGGGTCTACACTTCTGTTCGGTTTGCTATTGGCCTCTTTAATGGTTTGGTACAAAACGCTAGGCTCAGTATCAGTTAACACTGTGAGCACTCCAAAGGCAGAGATGTTTTATTGGGTGACTATCATGTTTTCGCAAACGCTCGGCACCGCGCTAGGTGATTGGACGGCCGATACGGCTGGGCTGGGTTATATAGGCGCTGCGCTTATTTTTGGTGGGCTACTGGTGGCAATTGCGTTAGCGTATTATTTTACAAGCGTATCCAAAACAGCTTTGTTTTGGGCAGCGTTTATTTTAACCCGCCCACTGGGTGCGGTGGTAGGCGATTTTCTTGATAAGCCAATTGCCAAAGGCGGTCTAGATCTAAGTCGTTTTTCGGCTTCAGCTGCTTTATTATTTGTGATTGTAGTTTGCATACTCTTTTTCCCACAACGTGCAGCTAAAGCAGGTGCGCATTAACTTTATAATGAATTGTTTAAATAAATTTTTATGCTTTTAGGAAATTCAATGATTATTAAGAAAAACGATTATTTAAAAAACTTTTTCGGTTTATTGGTTGTAACAAACACAATAATGTTTCTCGCAATGGCATATTTGCATTTGCTGAGCACCTCTGCTAATGCAGCTGTGTTTATTGATTTTTGGGGCAGGTTTACTGTTTATTCGATGTGGTTTATTGGCTTTGCGTTGTATATAAAATACATTTCTTCATCAAGGCCGTTAAGGAATTTAGTGTTGATTATAGTCAGCCTAAACATTCCATTGTTTCTGCTACTAGCATACTTCAATCAAATTAGTAACACACCAAACACTATTGTATTTGTTGATTTTTGGGGGAGAATCACGGTTTATTCTCTGTGGGTATTATGCTATGAAAGTTATAAAATCTATGTTGAGTAAATACAATAATTAGTACCTAGATAATGCAATTAAAAATTAAAAAAAGTAGCTGAATTAAAATGAAGCATTGGGTTATTTACGCAATTATTTCGGCGTGCTTTGCAGGCTTTACTTCTGTGATTGCAAAGCAGGGTTTAGTTGGTATTTCAGCTGAACTGGGTTTAATGATTCGCACACTTTTTGTGTGTGGGTTTATATTGGTATTTGCATTTTTCTCTTCAACATCAATGGACTTCAAAGCATTACAAAAAGTCAATTATATTTGGCTTGGTTTATCGGCATTAACCACAGCGGGGTCTTGGATTTTTTATTACAAAGCACTTAAATTAGGCGATGTAGCAACAGTTGCTTTAATAGACAAGGGCAGTGTGGTGATAGCCATACTACTGGCTTGGTGGCTACTCAAAGAAGCAATTACTTGGCGCATTGCTTGCGGATCCCTATTAATTCTTGCTGGAATTGTGGTTATTTCTAAAAAGTAACTCTCACTATTTATCACAGTTATTTGTAGCTGGTTCACTCATACTAATTTGATTATTTATGATCCAAGCTAAAGGTTTTACACGATGGTCTATTTTGCAGGCATTCAAGTAACCAATAGCGCCGTCAGTTTGTGATACGTAACGTAAAACTGCCTCTTCGGAATTAACCGAGTAGGGTGGAGATATGCCGTCAAAGTACAAACCATTCCAATAATCAATCTGCTTTTTTGGAGTGCTACCTAATACAATTTGAGAGAACTGCAGGCGCAACGAATGTTCAGCAGTCAGATTAACAGGCTTAATCCTGCGACCCATAGGCCAGAACAATTGTTTGCGCCAATAAAATAAACGTAGCTCGTTACTGGTAAATTTTAACTCTGCCACATTTTCCTTACCATCCACCACAACTGCAATAACTGGCTGGCGTTCATTAGCAAAGGCATTAAATGATGCCATTATTGAGAGCATTAAGACAATGGTCGTTAAATAATGCACGACATTACACCGTTAAAAAAACAGTGCAAATGAAGCAGTAAACCCACGAGGGGATTCAGGCTGGTCGCCACTGCCACCTATAAACTCTAGTTTTAGCAGTTGTGTAGGTTTAATCCGCCAAGTTGCCCCCAACAGCCAACGCTCAAAAGATCCTTCATTTGGGCGTTGAAATGTCTCCAGCCGTGTAATCCAATACCAATCTTGAAAACCTACTGAACTGAGTGGCACAGCAGTCTGTACATATGCACCACTGCCGCCATCTTTATTATCAGTATCAAACCTTTGAAAGCCTTCAGCACTGACTTCTATCTCTTTAAAATGTGTCAGATAATCCAGGCCTAACATGCGGTAATTACCTTCATTGACACCTTTTTCAGTGAAGGAAACCAGCGAAATACCTATGTCCGAATCACTTTTTAAACTGAAACGAGCGCCACGCACCCGCTCAAATTGCAATTCATTATTATCTTGCTCTTGATCTTCTAAAAGTTCTGCGAATAGCCTGTACTCAAAGGCACTGTTTTTAAAAGGTACGGCGCCATGCACCATTAAACCATCTGTTCTGGTAGGGAATAGCCTTGAGGTGGCAAGTGGGCGTGAACTTGTCCATACCAGTGGAGGCGCACGCAAAAGATTCCAGCGGCTGTTGGGTGTTAAAAAACGACCTGCACGGAAATTCATTTTTTCTGAAATATTGTAATCAAAGTAAAAACGTTCTAAATCCAATCTACCTTCTTTTCGGCTAAATTCTTCATCATCTCCCCAACTCAACGGCCGCTCCAGCTCTAGTTCACTAAAGAAACTTAAACGTGAATCGTTAGCCCATGTGAGCAGTAAGCTAACTTCATTTATTGCTGCTTCTGGGCTTTCATCGCGATTGATTGTGATGCCTGCGCTACTAAATCCACCCAGCTTAAAATTTTCTCTCCAATTAGGTATTTCTTCAGCAAATACGGGCTTGCATAGCCCAATACTCAAGGCTAGACTACTAATAATGAAAATACTACAAATTCGCATGAATAACCTCAAGTTCGCAATTAATTTGCGATGCTATCTGACCAATCATTATTATCTCATAATTGATAAAACGTAAGCGTATTAACCGTTTTGATTAGACGCCTAACTATTCCCAAGCTTTTGTTAGTAGCATTTCTTTTGGCTGGATTGTTACCAGCAATGCTAGTCAGCTTTTTAAGTTTTTATCAAGCAAGAGTGGTGCTTAAAAAAGAGCTCACGCGAGATATAGAGACACTTAGCCACACTGTAGCAAATGATGTGACTCGCATGATGTTTGAACGAGTAAAAAATGTTGCTTCCTGGAGTCAACTTGCCATTATGCAAGAGCTACTGCTTGAAGATGTAGATAAACGCTTATCTATATTTTTAGAAGAGTTAAACCGCAGCTATGATGGTGTATATAAAACAATTTATGTGGTGGATATTAACAATAAGGTGGTTGCTTCCAGCGATGCTAAGCTGTTAAATAAGGTAGCAAATTTACACACTTATTGGTTTAGTCATGGCGCAGTTGAAAAACGGATTGATTTCTATGTGATTAAAAATAATGTATTGGCTATTTCTCAAGAAATTAGAGACGACAACTCTAACCAAGTGATTGGAAAACTTGTTGCTGAATTCAATTGGCAGCAAATACAGGATTTTCTTAAAACAGCCGTGCGTAAACCTACTGCTGCAGCCTTATTTGATGAACAAGGTCATGTATTAGCATCCACCAGTAATTGGAACACACAAGACGGCTATGAAATGCGTGCAGTTAGTCAATTTCCTAGCCAGTCAGCAGTCTCAAAATGGGAGGTGCGTGTAGAAAAGTTGCATTCATTAGTAGTCGCACCCGTACATCGTTTGGGCTACATATTCCTTGCCTTGCTGGCAAGTACACTTTTACTTGCAGCGTTCTTAGTCACCCCCATAGCGCAAGCAATTACGCAACCTTTAGCTAAACTTACCATTTTTGTCCGTAGCTTTAAACAAGGACAACTCAGTGAAACACCAAAATCAGGTCCACCAGAAGTTCAGGAATTAGGGTTGGCATTCGAAGGATTGATTGATGATTTGGCTAAAACTCAAACTAATCTCACTAGAGCTGCTAAATTAGCGGTAGTAGGGGAGTTAGCTGCCGCCATGAGCCATGAAATCCGTACACCACTTGGCATATTAAGATCATCTGCCGATTTACTATTACGCGAGCCAACGCTCACCAACGATGGTAAAGAGGTGCTGGGGTTTATTATTTCTGAAACAGAACGTTTAAATAAATTAGTTTCTACTTTAATTGATGCAGCGCGACCACGTCCACCTGTGTTTGCTAGAGTGGATATTGCAAAAGTGATTAGCAATTCCATTGCCTTATTGCGAACCCAGGCAGAGTCAAATGGTATTGTATTGAATGCTGAATTGGCAGAACCTGTGTTTTTGGAAATAGATACAGATCAAATGACTCAAGTTTTTATGAATATTTTAATGAATGCGATTCAAATTTTGCCAACTGGCGGCAAAGTAAATATAAGGTTATATACATTAGAAGACACTGCAAAAGTTGAAATATCTGATGATGGGCCTGGGATGGCAGCGGAGATTCAAGCGCAAATTTTTGAACCTTTCTTTACTCAACGTGCAGGCGGGGTAGGGTTAGGTTTGGCGATTGTTCGACAGATTGTACTGTCGCACTTAGGTGAAATTACTTGTTCAAACAGTCAATATGGCGGCGCACTCTTTACAATTACTCTACCTTTTGAAGTGAAATAATTTAAGATAAAAATGCAAACACTGAAAACTATTTTAGCGGTAGATGATGAACCTAATATGCGTAGATTGCTAGAAATTAGCTTACGCCAAGCTGGTTATAAACCTTTAATAGCGAACAATGGTAAAGCTGCCTTAGAAATAATAAAAACAGAGCACATTGATTTAATTGTCAGTGATTTTCATATGCCGAGTATGAATGGCCTAGCATTATTAGAGGCTATACGTCAGCAATCAGAAAGCCTGCCATTTATTATGGTGACAGCGCAGGGGGAAATTAAAACAGCAGTTGAAGCAATGAAGTTAGGCGCATCAGATTATATATTGCGCCCATTTGAGCTGGAAACGTTAGAAATTGCTATTGCAAAAGCGTTAGATCATAAGAGGCTGCAAGTTGAGAATACTTATTTTCGTGAGGAAAAGCAGCCTACAGAACTATTGATTGGCAACAGTTCGCAAGTGCAAGAAATTAAACATTTGATTGAGCAAGTAGCCCCAAGTAAAGCTACTGTATTAATTACCGGTGAGACAGGCACCGGAAAAGAGTTGGTTGCTCAAATGTTACATCAGCAATCCCCACGTAAAAATCAATTATTTGTAGCGATTAACTGTGCGGCTATCCCAGCAGACCTAGTAGAATCAGAGTTGTTTGGGCATGAAAAAGGGGCATTTACAGGAGCTTTAAAATCTCGTACCGGTAAGTTTGAACTGGCAAACGGGGGCACATTATTTTTAGACGAAATCACTGAAATGCCAATGCATTTACAAGCAAAATTGCTGAGGGCATTGCAAGAAGGTGTGATTGAAAAGGTTGGTGATAACCGGCAAATTTCATTAGATTTACGTATTGTGGCTGCTACCAACAGAAACCCTTTAGAAGCGGTTCAAGCAGGTAAATTGCGAGAGGATTTGTATTATCGCCTGAATGTTTTTCAGCTTAATGTTTCGCCACTACGCGAACGTACTGGTGATATTTCTTTGTTGGCAAAACACTTTGCTCAGCTCCATAAAGCTGATGTGACAGAAGTTGCGCTGTCAGCATTGAAGCAATATCAATGGGCTGGCAACGTGCGTGAGTTGCAAAACGTGATGGAACGCGCAGCTATCATTTGCAAAAATAAACAGATTGAGTTAGCAGATTTACCTAAAGATATTATTGATGCTAGGAACCTAAGCTTATATAGTGCAGTAGGCTCAGTTTTAAACAATCTTTCAATACCAGAAACGGTTGCATTAATCGAGAAGAAGTTAATTTCCGAGGCACTTTTGGAGTGTCACGGTAATAAAGCTAAAGCGGCTAGGTTACTAGAAATTAGTGAGAGAAGCCTCTGGAACAAGCTAGATTTGTATCAACTTAAAAAATAAATCCAATTATATGTAGTAATAATTCATTTTAAATTTAATATACTGATTGCTTGGACGTGTCCAAAATTTTTGTGTAAACACTAACATAGGTGATGGAAGTTCCCTTCCTAATTTTTGGAGAAAGATATATTAAATAATAGAGATTTTTTGATCCGCAAAAATAAAAAGAGTCGCATATATGCTAGGTGTAAATCGCTTTATGAGTAAGACTTTGCGGAACTGATATGGCCTTTTAAGCTAATCCGACGCTAGATATTGGGTGAACTTTTAATCCGTTAGTCGTGGGTTCGATCCCAGCACTACCATATAAATCAATGGGTTACGATAAAACGTAACCCCCTGTTCATTTATTAGTAGCCGTATAGTAGTCTAAGCCATCGTAATGTTTTCGAATAATTGGTAGATTGAAAGAGAAAGAGCTGGAGTAAATCTTTCAAGTCGTTTGTTAGGAAGTACCGTCTCCATCAGATAAGCGCGCTGCCAGCAAATCACGTAGTCGTTTATTTTCCTCAAGCACAGGTTCTATTAGTTTATCTACTTCGGCTTCGGTGTATCGTGGTGTTATGTGCTGTGGGCAATTCCACTCAATTGCCTCAATTCGAATCACCATGCCACGCTCAACCCGCGCCTTGTAACTGGGTATTTCTAAGCGTTTAATCAATTCAGGTTCGTCGGTTTCATGAATAATTTGTGTCGTCCCCCACAATTTAAGACGGCGACGGTTAGGGTAATCCATCAATATGAGTGAAGTGCGCGAGTTAGCATTTAAATTACCAACACTGATGTATTGCCTGTTGCCTTTAAAATCGGCAAAACCAATTGTACGTGCATCCAGTACCTTGATGAAACCACCTGGACCGCCGCGATGCTGTACATAAGGCCAGCCGTTTTCTGAAATGGTCGCCATATAAAAACTATCACGCGCTTCAATGTACTCTTTTTCAAACGCACCGATTTCATTACGTGGATCGTCTGATAACTCAAAGTGTTTATTATTTTCACGACTTCCATAGCGAATTTGGGCTGCTTTTACGCTATCAGTAAAGCTTATGGTTGCAAATGCGTTTGGCATTGTATTTCCCCTTGAATGCTGGCGATTAGCTTACCGCCAGCTATTTGAAACATCTAGTCTAGAAAGTTAAAATTGTGGTATTAAATTTTAATAATCTACCAAAACTGGCTAACCACGTTTAACTGACGACACGCAAACCTTCGAGAAATACATGGAGTATGAGCAAAAACAGTTTCGTAAATTTTTTAGCCTCATAAAAAGGAAGCAACAGAATTGATGATTCAGTAGTTAGTAGGATTATATTAAGAAAAGCAATAGAAGTATTTTTTATAGTTTTAAGGTAATATTTTTATTTAATGTGGAATTGGATATAAATAACACCAACAAAATCCATCTATGAAAAAAATCAATCCTCAGCTTTTAGAAAGCGAACAATATCTTCGAACATTAATTGATAACTTTCCATTTATGGTTTGGCTGAAAGATGTTAACAGTCGGTTATTAGCTGCAAACACAGCCTACGCAAATATGGTAGGCGTTTCCTCAAGTGAGGAGCTCATAGGAAAGACAGATTTTGATTTTTTCCCTGCTGATTTAGCGCAGCAATATGTGGATGGCGATCAAGAAGCCATGCACAGTAATACTCCGATTGGAGTAATCATTCCAATCAAAGACTCAGAAGGAAACTATCGTTGGATTGAGTCTTATAAATCCGCATTGGTCACAGATGGTAAGGTAGTTGGCTCCCTTGGATATGCCAGAGACATCACTGAAAGTATACAAAAAGAAAAAGAGTATCAATCGCTAGTAGAAAGCTCACCCAATACTGTGACGAGATTTGATAGCGACTGTAAACGCGTCTTCCTGAATAGTAAAAATTCTCAATTTTTTGAATTGGATTCAGAATCTCTGTTAGGTACAACGCCTACTGAGATTCCTGGAGGAGGTTCAGCTATTGTGCTTGAAGAAAAAATCAGGGAAGTGTTTCAGAATGGGCTGAACCAGAACGTAGCTTTAGAAGTGACCATAAAAGACGGTAGGCAGAAAATTATGCATATTGTGCTTGCGCCAGAGTTTAATGTTGTCAATCAGGTAAAAGCAGTCATTGCAGTGGGGCAAGACGTTACGGAGTCGTACGAAAGTCAAAAGCGCATTAATAACTTAGCATATTTCGACCCCCTCACTAAATTACCAAATCGTATATTATTTCTCGAAAAACTTGAGGCTACTATATTAAAAACGAGTCAAAAAAGTTTCTCATTTGCAGTTTTAATGCTTGATTTAGACGGGTTCAAAGCGGTGAATGATTTGCATGGGCATGCGGGAGGGGACTTGCTATTACGTGAGTCTGCAAGGCGCTTGGAAAGTTGTGTTAGGTCTACAGATGCCGTTGCTCGTCTTGGTGGCGATGAGTTTGCTATCTTACTATCGAATATTCAAGAAAACGAAAATGCAGGCAAAATAGCGAGCAAAATTCTTGAGTCTTTAAAACAACCGATTTTGATTGATGGTTCAGAATTGTTTATTACCGCTAGTATTGGAATAGTCATTTGTCCCTACCATAGCAGGCAAGCGAGTGACCTTGTAAAATTTTCTGACATCGCGATGTACCAAGCAAAGAAACAAAGAAATAATTTTCAATTTTACTCTTCCGAAATGACCCAAAAAGTAGTTGAGCGTAATGATATTGAGAGCTCTCTTCGGCGCGCGCTTCAGAACGATGAGTTCTTGCTTCATTATCAACCACAAATTAATTTGCATACGGGTAAAACCATTGGCGTAGAAGCATTATTACGTTGGAATAGAAATCATAGCGAGATGATATCTCCTGATAGATTTATCGGTATTGCTGAAGATTCTGGAATCATTATCGACATTGGGCAATGGGCTTTGCTCACCGCATTTAATGCTGCAGTAAAATGGAACACCAGGCTAGGAACACCTATTACTGTTGCAATCAATTTGTCGAGCCGCCAATTCATCCATAACGATCTATTAAATGCCATCAAACTTGCTATAGTGCAAACCAAATGTAACCCCCGTTGGATTACGTTAGAAATTACCGAGAGCTTGTTACTTAATGATAGTGAGGAAATTAGAAAAATCTTAAAAAGCCTAGATAAAATGGGTTTTAGAATTTCTCTTGATGATTTCGGTACGGGTTATTCAGCACTCAGTTATTTAAACAAATTTCCAGTAAGTGAAATTAAAATCGATAAATCTTTTGTGCAAGGAATTGTAGATAATCCCGACCACGGGCTTGTGATACAAGCGATTATTTCGATGGCGAAAAGTCTAGGTAAGGATCTAGTGGCTGAAGGCGTTGAAACAGCCGATCAATCGGAGTACTTATTAAAACTGGGATGCCAAACAGTTCAGGGTTTTCTTTATAGTAAACCCAAGCCATTCGACGATATCGTCATTTCTTAGCTGAGCTTTTACCTCAATAAAAATTTCATTGTGTTTTTGGGTCAGTTTATGACTTTCAGCATTATCCCATTCAGATATTTTAATACCTCTAAGTCAGATATCTAGACTTCAAGAGTGTATATTTGGATACCAATCTACTATCTCCATAAATACGTACAGCGCTTATAGGATTACTGGAAATTACTGAGAGTTTTCTTGAAGCTTACCAAAAGGAGCTTTCTTAACATCAATCACAAAATGATCAGTGTCATTACTTGGGACAAATAGATTAGATAGATGATTTATTATAGACTCTATATACTATGAAAAAGAATCTTCATCCCGTTCATCAAATTGAGTTGCGTATTACCGAGCTCTCGGAGCTTTTTAACTCAATGGATCCAACGCCATTTCATCATCGCAATCTTGATACAGATGCTGAGGAGTTCCTAGAAAGTTGGGCGCTAGACTTTCCACAAAATAGTCATTTCAAAATTATTGTACATATTGAAAAAATGCCACTAGAAGATCCTAGCAAGCTAGTCAAAGAGGCAATCCAAAACCACTTTGCAGATAAAGCAGAACGGTCTAATCATAACTTGCGTCAATACCTGCTTGAAGGCCGCGTTAGCCTTTTGATAGGCCTTAGTTTTTTGGGTGCGTGTCTACTTATGGCAGATGTGCTTGACGCTAATTTTTCTAGCAATACATTTCTAAAGTTACTAAAGGAAAGTTTGCTCATTGGTGGTTGGGTTGCGATGTGGCGACCAATCCAGACTTTTTTATATGGGTGGTGGCCGATTGTTAGAAAGAGGAATGTCTATCGAAACCTAACTCGAGCGAATGTGCACGTGGTGCCAATAAAAGCTAGCTGGTAAAATTTAATTAAACTTGGTCAATACAGTCTAATTTTTTTAATCCGTTTATCGTGGGCTTGATGCCGCCCGCCCTACCCAATATAAATCGTAGTCAGAGATGACTACGATTTGTAGCTTTCAGATGAGAAAATAAAAAAGCTGCGTTCATATAAAAACCATGCGCTATAATCATCCGCTTAATAGCGAAAGTAATCATTTGTGAAATCCTTCTATAAAGTCCAATCCCCTAATTTTCGTATGATATTGACCTAGTGAGTTATTGAAAATGGGCATAAAAATAGAGTACATGCCTTTTCCGGACGCACAGCGACAAGTGCAGACGTGGCAAGACCGGGTTTTAGGAATTGTGTGTTTTAACGAATCTAATTCAGATGGCCTAAACGAAGTACCTAAAATCCATTTAAATACGCCAGTTCTAGCGGGTGAAAATATTGCCTGCGAAATATGGCTGAGCGATTTATCTTCAGAAAACACCAGTAGCAACCCTCTCGTTAGCGGTAACAAAGAGGCGATTCAATATCGATTGAATGGTGAGCTACTGTTCGGCGTCATCCGTTTGGATGAGCTGGAATTTTCACAAGGGCAGTCTCAGCAAAATGAAAATGCGGTTTCTTTATTACAGCAGGCTACCGAATCTGCTTATCGTCAGATATTCGCATTGATTGATGATCTAGGCTATTCCCATGTTTACCGCTTCTGGAATTACATGGCGCATATTAATGGTGCTAGCCATGATTTAGAGCGATACCACCAGTTTAACGTGGGTCGTAAACGCGTTTTGATGCAGAGCGGCAGGGAGGCAGGGAGTGAGTTGCCGGCCGCCTGCGCACTGGGCTTGGCAAATGGTCCGTTAAGCATTGCATTTCTGGCAGGCAAGAATAAAGCAGTTGCTATTGAGAATCCGCGCCAAATCAAGGCTTATGACTATCCTAGGCAATATGGGCCACTTACACCGAGTTTCTCGCGTGCTACTTTATTGCACAGTGGCAATAAGGTCACTTTATTCATCTCCGGTACGGCCAGCATCGTCGGCCACCAGACACAGCATGCATCAGATGTTGCGGCGCAAACCAGGGAATCCATATTGAATCTTGAGGCTGTCATTGCAGAAGCCAATCGTATGTTAGACGAGCCGAGATTTAGCTTGCATGATACTTTTTTAAGAGTATATATCCGCAGGTCTGAAGACTTGGATGTAGTGCGTGCAGAGCTGCAAAATCATTTGGAAGGCCAGATCAACGCCATGTTTATACAAGCGGATATCTGCCGCCACGATTTATTAGTTGAGATTGAAGCCAGCATTCAATCGGTAGCGGAATTTGATATGGCAAAAGTGGCATGAACGGAATAAAGACAAATTTTGTTTTGGGTTTGTTCTTACAACTTTATGATTATCTTGTCTTATATTTGGGATTAATCTGGCTGGGTTTCTTGAGTTTATGCTGGACATTGATTGCCTGTATGCTTTATCCGTTGCTACCCGAGCGTTATGCCATCTACCTAGGCCGTTATGTCATCATGATCTCATTCCGTGCTTATTTAGCCAGTTTGAGCCTTTCACAGCGTTGCAGCTTTGATTTAACCGAATTGGATGTGCTGCGGAACGACAACCCAATGATTATTGCCCCTAACCATCCATGTTTATTGGATGCCGTCATGGTGATCTCACGCTTACCCAATGTTGCGTGTGTGATGAAAGCAGAGCTGATGAACAATATTTTCCTAGGCGCAGGAGCCCGGCTAGCGCGATATATACGTAATGAACCGATACGGCAAATGGTAATGCAGGCTACTGAAGACTTTAAAACCGGTAGCCATTTGCTTTTGTTTCCCGAAGGCACCCGCACTGTGCGGCAACCCATAAATACGTTGAAGGGTAGTGTAGCCTTGATTGCACAGCAGGCAAAAGTACCTGTGCAAACACTCATCATAGAAACTAACTCACCCTATTTAAGCAAAGGCTGGTCGCTGTTTCGCAAGCCGACCATGCCCGTGATTTATAAAATAAAATTAGGTAAACGTTTCCCGCCGCCAGACAATCCTCACCATTTTATGGCAGAACTAGAAGAGTATTTTACTGAGACTTTACGGCCTTGCGCCAAGCAGTCATTACTTTCTGGATTTGATTATCCTAAACTGAGTGCCAATCTCAATTCACATGGGACAACATTGCCATGAGTAGCCCTTCGAAAACGCATATCGTCCTTATTCCCAGTTACAATCCGGGCGTCAAAGTATATGAATCCGTGCGTACCGCCCGCCAAGTCTGGAACCCGGTTTGGGTCATCATTGACGGCAGTAGCGATGGGTCGGAAATCACTTTGCATGATATGGCGAAATCAGATAGTGGTTTGCGAGTGATTCATTTATCGCGCAACAAAGGTAAGGGCGCTGCTGTTTTGCACGGGCTTCATATTGCCTCTGCCGAAGGTTTTACACATGTACTTACTATGGATTCCGATGGGCAGCATCCCGCAGATTTAATCCCACAGTTTATGGATGAATCCATGAAAAATCCTGATGCAATGATTCTAGGAAAACCGATTTTTGATGCCAGTGCGCCCAATATTCGTGTGCAGGGTCGCAAAATCTCAAACTGGTGGGCGAATCTCGAAACACTGGGAGGTGGTATCGGTGATTCGCTATTTGGATTTCGTATTTATCCTATAGAGCCGCTCAGAAAAGTGATGCGCTTTAATCCATGGATGCGGCATTTTGATTTTGATCCAGAGGCTGCCGTACGGTTAAGCTGGCGGGGTGTTAGAGTGGTGAATCTGCCTGCACCAGTGCGTTATTTTAGTATTGAGGAAGGTGGCGTTTCGCATTTTCGCTACCTACGTGACAATATATTGCTGACTTGGATGTACACGCGACTGTTTGTGGGGTTTGTCTTGCGATTGCCAATGCTATTGATGCGGCGTTTATCGCAGGTTTAACTTCGTGTTTAACAAGTCAACGTGATTAACGCGTCAGCAACAATATTTGAGAATTAGATCATCCCACCATTGATGGAGATTATCTGTCCAGTAATGTAAGTCGCTTGGTCAGAGGCAAGGAAACTTACCAGATCCGCCACTTCTTTGGCCGTGCCGGCACGTTTCATCGGTACCATATTGGCAATGGCCTGTGCATCAAATGTGCTCTCGCTCATATTAGTTTCAATGATGCCTGGCGCCACTGCATTGACAGTTATGCCTCGGCTGGCGACTTCTTGGGATAAGGATTTAGTCGCTGCGTTCAATGCACCCTTGGCTGCGGAATAGTTAGTTTGGCCTCGGTTGCCAGTAATGCCAGAGATGGACGACACATTGATTATACGACCCCAGCGGCTGCGTATCATGGGCATCATTAAAGGCTGGGTGACGTTAAAGAAGCCGTGTACAGATACGTCTATGACGCGATGCCATTGTGCTGAACTCATCCCCGGAAATACCCCATCATCGTGTATGCCCGCATTATTGACCAAAATCTGGATGGGTTCATTTTCTACCAATGGGCTAAGAGCAGCGCTCACGGCAGCCGGGTCAGTTACATCGAATTGCAAAACGGAAGCACTGCCACCCGCAGCATGAATCTCTGCTGCAAGCTGGGTTGCATTTTGGATGCCATTGTTTGCGTGAATATAAACGTGGCAACCATCTGTGGCAAGCCGTCGGCAAATGGCAGCGCCGATTCCACCGCTGCCCCCAGTTACTAAAGCTCTTTTCATATGTGTTCCTGAATCAATTTTAATGGCTCAAATGCAGTGGCGCTATTGCAGTGGCTATTGGAATGAATCGGCGTTTAACACTACAGTCGCTCTACCTTCTAGTAGTACTCGGTCATTCGCGCTCACGCTAAATTCGTATAGCATATTACTTTCGTTCGCCATCATACATGTTGCATTTATGCATAAATCTGCAGCGATGTTGTCTAGGCGTGTTGTGTACATATTTACGCCACGCACACTTACCAGATAACCTACTTTTGGGCGTGGACTATCTGCAGGCGCGGATAATGCTCCATGGATCGCCATTGCCTGGGCGGCATATTCTATACCGCTGGCGATGCCTAGCTGGTCATGCGCGCGCAAGGGGTTGTCAGCGTTACGGTGGCTGGTGGCAACACAGCTAATATTTGCATGGTCCCACGTTTGCACGCTATCCAACAGGCACATATCACCTTGATGTGGGATATGGTTGGCAATCCATACTTTATCCAACTGCTGATTTAGCAAAGTTTCACCTCTACTAATAAACGTAAATCATCCAGATAATCCAGTACAACGCTGTTAGCCTGTCCTTTGGCAATCAATTGTAATAGTGGTAAGCCGCGTGCAGAAGGGATGGCGATGCGCAAAGCTTCTAGGGCAGTGTCTGAAAATTTAAAAGCTTCGTCATGCGTAAAACTTACCTGAATTTGTGCGATGCTATTACCACCTTGCCGCGGCGCAAGTAGTAGCGCTATACCACAATTATCGGGTATAGGTCGCTTGCTGAACATGGGCTCAGGATAAGGGGTGTCACTGGCCATTAAGATGCAACGCGTGTCATCTACCGTTACTTGCGTTAGTGCATCAAGTAAGCCTGCGCCAAAGCTGGCATCAAAGGCGCATAGCACCGAGGACGTTGCCATAGTTTTGGTGGCAATGCTCCAGTAGCCTGCTGCGGCGTTATGTACGGAATTATGAAATCGCGTCGGTGATATCTCCCTATCATCCGAAGCCAGCATTTCACAGATGCTGTGGCAATTAAGGCCATCTCCATTCGAGAAAGAAAATACACTAGGCAAGTTTTCACCTTGTAAGCCTGCTTCGATAATCGCTTGTAGCGAAGTGGCTAATGTCAACTTGACGATATCGCTGGCGCGCCTGCGTTCAGCTGCAGGCAATAGCTCAGGCATCGGGATGACTGTTTTAGCTGATTGGTAAGGCTGTTGACCAGCAAGTATCTGGCGGCCGCTGGCCCAGTCGTTAAAGCCGGGACCGATTAGGCCGATGCCCTCAATGTAGGCGGTGAGCTTGGGAGTCATCCAGCGTCTCCTTTAGTCCCTGCTAGGCCAAAAATCAGGCTGCAATTGGTGCCGCCAAATCCAAAGGAATTACTCATGACGCGCTTCAAAGGTTGGAGTTGATTCTCTAATCGATAATCTAGTTTTAGTTCAGCATCCACTTCTGTTGTGTTGAGCCCGCTAGGAATGAATCCATGCTGCAACGCCAGAGCACAAATCACAGCTTCTACCGCACCGGCTGCGCCAAGCGTATGCCCAGTAGCACCCTTGCTAGAGCTGCATGGAACGGCTTGTGTGAATACTGCAGTAACCGCTTTGGCTTCTGCTGCATCATTGCTGGGTGTAGCAGTGCCATGTAGGTTGATATAGTCGATATCAGTGGGAGTCATACTGGCGCTTTGTAAAGCTTGCTGCATGGCCATTTTTGCGCCCAGCCCGTCGGGGTGCGGGGATGACATATGATAGGCATCACTTGATTCACCGATGCCCAGCAATAATACTGCGCTGTCATCCATAGCATGGGATGGGCGCTCCAGCAAGGCAAAAGCGGCGGCCTCACCAATAGAGATGCCGTCTCGTGCGATGTCATATGGGCGGCAGGCTTGAGTTGATAGCAGCCCCAACGAATTGAATCCATATAACGTCGTTAAACATAAGGTATCGACACCGCCTACGACAGCGGCATCGATTAGGCCAGCTTCAATCATACGCCGTGCCACGCTGAATACCTTAGCGCTAGAAGAGCAGGCGGAGGATACGACCGCTGCCGGCCCTGCCAGCTTGAAATAGTGACGGGTGAAATCTGCGACTGAATAAGTGTTCTGGGTTTTACTGTATATAAAATCCTCGGGTAACGTTCCAGTGAGCTTGTCCCGATTACGGAAGGCCAACTCAGTTTCTAGAATTCCAGCTGTGCTAGTACCCAGAAAGACACCGATACGGTCTTGCCCATATTTCGCAGCGGCGGCATTCACGGCGTCATTGAATCCATCCTGTTCTAACCCAAGTTGTGCCAAGCGGTTATTGCGGCAGTCATAATCAGCCATGTCGTCACGCATATTCACATCATTCAAGCCTTCAACCTCGCCGATGAAAGTAGGTAAGTCAACGGTTTCAAAATCACAAGGTTTAAGCGCTTGCCGTGCTTGCAATAGTGCATCCAATGTTTGTTGCAACCCGATGCCGATACAACTGGTAACAGTGAAGTGTGAAAGTAATAATGGTTTCAAAAAAATCTATGCTTTCTTTAACCGTGGAATATGCGACATGGTTTGAGTATAACTGACTGCAAAATTATTGTAAGTAGTATCAAGCGGCGGCTTCAGCTAAAGTCACAAAATGCAAATTTTTTTCGCGCGCAGCTTCTAGTATGGCAGGCAGAACAGCCAATATAATAGGCACGTCGGCTTTGGTGCGAGCAGCGTTGCCGTCATGTAGTAGGATAATAGCGCCTGGCTTCAAGCCTGCGATTAGTTTATTTTTAACTTTTTCCGCATTTCTGTTTTTGGTATCAAAAGCACGTACAGACCAGCTTACAAGCCTTAAACCTAAACGGCTCAACACTGGCTCTAGGAAGGGGTTGCGCAAACCGGCAGGCGCACGAAAGAACTGTGGGCGTATGCCAGTTATGCCGCTTAAAGTTTCTTGGCCATCGGTGATTTCGCGCATGATGCCGCCTAGACCCAATAGCGAAAAATACAGCTTATGTCGCTGACTATGGTTCTCAATCGCATGGCCACGCGCAATAATCTCGCGGCATAGCTCAGGCTGCTGCAATGCATGGTCACCAATCTGAAAAAATGTGGCTTTGACTCGGTAACAATCCAAAATCTCTAGTACAGCGCGGGTTGTCAGCGGGTCTGGGCCGTCATCAATAGTAAGCGCAATTTCATTACGTCGCGTCGCAGCTTGCGGCAGTTTCGTCCAATTCGGGCCTAGCCAGTCGCAGCGGGGTAACAAACCCACAGCGGTGATTATTAAATGATTGGTAATAAAGATAGCCAACAACCAAGGCCAGTACTTGGGTGCTAAGAGTAGAACGACCAACAATATAGCGTGCAGGATAACCGAGATTTTAATGAGTAAACTAGGTTGCCAATTTTTTGATTGAGCGCTGTTACCTTGAAGGTTTGCCATCATCAGGTACTAAATCTTTTGTCTAGAAAGTTGTGCCACAACTGTTGCCACACAGGCCAGACGTGATCACCTGGAATCTTATCTACATATTCGTCAGGTAATACTTGCGCCATCATTGCAATATCATCGGCAAACCGATCTTCTTCTCCATAGCCTAAATGTACTTCTGTAGTATTCGTATGTGTAGTGTGCGTATGTGCAGTATTTGCATGGTTTTTTAGCCAATACCAATTACCGCGTTCTGTATCGTCATCAGGGATGGCATTAGGTGCCCATGCCTTAACGCCTCCGGCTAATGCAATTTCACCAGTTGTGATGCGGTTGCCTAGGTACGGTGCTAACAGCAGCAAACCATTCACTTGCCCGGGATGGCGATGTGCATAGGCGATTGCCACATAAGCGCCTATGGAAATACCCGCAATCCAGATGGTAGGATAGCCCAAGCTGGTATAAGGTTGCATCACGTTATCGTGGATTTTCCGCAATACAGTTTGATCAGCAATCTGGTCAAACGCCAATTCAGGCATGACCAGATCGATATTTAGCTGACGTTGCCTGACCGCGCTTACAAAACCTTGAGTGACAAAATCCTCTGGCAGGTGGTTGGCGCCAGGTAGCAGAATGATCAGCGTATTGGCTTTTTTGCCAGCATTTGCTAAATCAATCAGGTGTCGCATTGCGTTTAATCTTTGTTACGTGCAAAAACGGCTGAGAAAACCAATGCCAGAATCACTCCTGGGGCAACGGTGACACCCATCGCCTGTAACACTGGCACACTTGAAAAAGCCAGTAAGCCGAACCCCAGCACGGTCGCTACATTCGCAAATACCAATGAGGCGTAAGTGCGCGGTGAAATATCTGGTATACCCTGCTTATTGACTGGGTTAAAGAATAAAGCGTAGTTAGAGCCAATAGCCACAATCAGAAGCAAGCCTATTAAATGCAGAATAATAAGCTGTTGGCCAAACAAGGTCAGTCCGGCCATCACCGTGAGTACAGCAGCTGCCAGTGGCACAATAACCGCCATGACACGCGACGGCGAACGCAGCACAAACAATAACAGTACGATAATCGCTGCGATGCCAGTGAGCGATAATAAAATAGCTTCTTGCATGTAGCCAGAATATAGGCGGTTGGATTCAGCTTTTATATCTACAAATAAGGTATTTTCAATCTGTGCTTGGTCAAGCGCAGTCTGTACTTGTGCTGCATCGATATTGCCACTTTCTGGTGCTGTGAGTGGAATCAGTGAACTCCAATGCTGGCCTTGTTGTAGTAGCATTGCATCAACCGCCATCGCCATTGAAGTGCCTTGTAAATCGGTACGTTGTAACAATGGCTTGGTGCGTGCAGCTTCCACCTCTGTTAAAAAAGGAGCGAGTACCGAAGGTTGCACAGGTAAATCTTTTAATGCAGCGGTTAGCCTAAGTTTTAGCTCGGTTGCCGTTGGCAAGCTGGCTAACCTTGCTTGTTGTGTCTTCAGACTAGGTAGGTAGTGGCTGGCGCTATCGAAACTGCTCAGTAATCCTTTCCCCACCAATCCATCTAAAGCTGCTGATACTTTTTCTGTATCACTGAGTACCGTTTCCTGACTGTCGCCCGATACAACGACGACATAACGAACATCTGGTGCGCCCATGCCTGCACGCAGCCTAGTGTCTAGTGCTTGGTCAGCCGCAGATACTGGACTTAGTGCGGCAAGTTCAGTATTCCATAAACGATGGTGGTGCTGGTATACGATGATGCTGGAAACAGCCACCAATATAACGACTGGCCAGCGTAAGCGTCGAGCGCGTTGCGCGTAATGCGATAGCGTTATCCCAGCATTGCTGACATCACGGATACGAAAATCGGCAGGCAGCAGAGAAGGCAAAACATAGCGTGTCATGATAGCCGCAGCAACCAAGCCCGCCACTGAATACAAACCTAGCTGCGCCAAGCCTGGAAAGCCCGACAACAGAAGCGCGGCAAACCCAAATACTGACGTCAGTACGCCTAGCCTCACCGTAGGCCAAACCAGTTGAACCCACTTTTTGCGACTCTGTTCCCTATCGCCAGTTTGGTCCGATTGCATAAATAGGTAGATGGAGTAGTCGACTGCTTCGCCTATCAATGCAGTGCCAAAGCCTAGTGTGATGCCATGCACCACGCCAAACCATAGACTGACGGAGGCGATGCCAGCTAGGATACCAGTGGCTACAGGGAGGAAACCCAATGCTAATGCGGAGAGTGACCTATAAACCGCGAACAGCAACAGCGCAATTAACACAGTGCTGATAACAAATATGACACGCACTTGGCTTTTGATGGTGTCACGTGCAACGACTGAAAACATGCCAGGACCAGTCATCAGTAAGGTAGGCTGTGCTTTGACAGCTATAGATTCCGTTGCCTGGTCGAATTCATGCTGAATAAATTGCATTGCTTGTTTTTGTGCATCGGTGTCCGAGCCTACAGCGCTAGTCTGTAACAGCAGTAAGGCTGTATCGCCATCGCGTGAGGCCCATGCCCCTTCTACGAGTTCGGGTTTATTACTGGCATTCATTGCGTCTAACAGCTGTAACATTTCACCGGTAGGGTCATGCGGTAGTAGGGATTTGGTGAGTAAACCGGCAGGGGAGGCAAGCTGGTCAATGCTGTCGCTAATGGCGGTATGCAAGCCATCTACAGTAAAGTGTTGAGGTGTAACTGCTGGGCTTAACAGGTAACGGTGATTGAACAGATAGCTGCGGTCACGTTCTGTAGTAATCGCCTCGCCATTATTCACACTGACGAAAGCTGGATTGCTACGCAGGTTTTTTGCTATTGTTTTAGAAAGCGTAGCGCGGGTGGCCAGGTCTGCGCCTTCTATGCCGACTAATATCAGGCGTGAGGCTAAACCGTCCTTGAGCTGATCCATCAGTAATTGCTGTTCCGCCGTAGGATTGCTAGGCAAGAATGCGGATAAGTCTGCAGTAAACTGGCTACGGCTAATAATGACCAAGCTGACGACGATCATCAATAGCCATATAGCGATTGCAGTGTTGCAACGCCGTAGCTTGGATAGTAGCTTAGATAAATGTGGGTTACTTGGCTGCACGAGTAAACTGGTCTGGCAGGGCTAAGATATCAGAGTGCAGGTAAAGGTGTAATCGTCATGACTGAACTGTCACCATCCGCCTGCTTAATTTCTATGGTTTCCAGTGTATTACCAGAACCGCTGATATCGATGCTTGTGACGACTTTTTTCATTTTATCTGCTAGCGGCAACAGGCTTAAGTTCCAGCTCTGCTCAGTGCCGACCATACCTAATTTATAACTGCGTTCCAAGGCTTTGCGGTCACCTGCCAGCGTGCCGCGTATGCTATCAATAAACGCGGCTATTTCGGGATAACTTTGCAATGACAGCACATGCTTTTTACCGCGCTGTTCCACAATCAGCTTATCCTTATCCAGCACCATGGTCTCGGCTTTTGGTTGCAGCGTGCGTTTTTCTAAGCGATCAGGTGCGGTATAAAATAACTCGCCTGATGATTCCACAGGTTTATTTAGAATCGCGATGAATTTTTTCTCGATAAAGCTGGCATGGCCTGTCCGTGTGGTTGCCAATGATTGCATCAGCTGGTCCAAATCCCAAGTCGCTTGTGCATGGCTGGAGGGGGTAATAGCCCATATGCTACATACAAGTAAGCAAAGACGTAGAAGAAGATTATTCATGGATATTGTGACTCTTTTCAGTTAATGATGCTGGTACTGATTGCCAGTAATCGAAAAAATTAAACCAATTGTAAGGGGCTAAACGTGTATAACGATTCAGTAACTCGACATAGCGGGCAATCGCTTTATCCACTGCCTGATCGCGCTCTCCACGCGGAACCTCAGCAAAGTCTGCTAACGTTTCAAAATGCACTTGGTAACGATTATCCCCCATATACAGCCCCACCATGAATACCACCTGACGCCGCAGTAAAGCTGCCATGCGAAATGGCCCAGTCGGTATCGCCGCCGGCGCACCAAGTAACTCTAGTTGTGCCATAGGCTCATCACCTAGTGTGCGATCCGCCAACATCCCGACTAGCATACCTTCATCTAAGCGTTGTTGCACTTGCAACATAGAATCAATATGCCCCAAGGGGATAACGTCCATAGAGGCTTCTGGGTTGATAGCGGAAAGCATGGCGTTGATTTTCTGCGCATTATCTTTGTGCATGACCATAGCCACGCTTAGACCAGGCACTTTTCGACCTATAGCACGCATCACTTCGAAGCTACCCAAGTGCGCGCCCATAAGCAGCACCCCTTTTTTTGCGTCGATTAATGGACGAATGACGTTTTTACCCTGAATATCGATATCAAATAAATCGTAACGGCGGTTAATAAGATAAATACGATCATGGATGGTGGAGGCAAAACAGAAAAAATGTTTATACAGGTCTATCAAATTTGCAGGTCTGCCTAAGGCGCGCGGCAAATAGCCTAAAGATGCACGGCGACTGGCGGGGGCAAACAATACGAAATACAGCGCAATCAAATGTAGCACCAAACGGCCAGCGCGACGACCTAGACGTAGCGATATCCAGCTCATGATACGCAACATCAGCGTGTTGCTACGCTCTTTTTGCTTGAGCCAAGGTGCAGATTTCTGGTAAGTGCTTTCCTTGGGCTGGGTCATACGCCGCTCTCTGAAGGTTTGGATTTTAATACTAAATTGCCCATTAAAATTTTGCGGCTGTTACTTGCTAACCCTGCACATTGCACTTCAAATTTAATGCTGCCATTGGCTGATTGTTCATGCTCGATGATAATCGATTCGCCCGGCTTTAATGGGCTGAGGAATTTAACGGTGCTCACTTGCCAAGTTGTAGCAGGCAGTCCAGTCTCGGTAACAATGGCATGCATCACTTCATCCAATAGCAACACGCCTGGCAAGATGGGCATGTCAGGAAAATGCCCAGCAAACGTGGGATGGTCCGCCGAGATACTGAGAGCCTTTTGCTTTTTCATGGCTGTATTTTCAAGTGCTGCATTCTTCTTGATTAGCAAGCATATGCTGGATAATCAGTTTTTGTAGCGCATTGCGCGGTAATTTCCCAGTGCTGTTGCGCGGTAATGATTGCACAAACAGCAATGGCCGCGGCAAAAATACCGGATCTATGCGGGTGCGTAATTCAGCCAATATTTGAGCGGCAGTTAGATTGGGGGCCACTACACAGGCGCACAGGCGCGTAACATGGTCGTGTGAGAGCTCATCTGGCATGAAAAAAGCACCATCGATAACGCTAGTGATGTTATTCAAGTGATGGTTAAGGTTAGCTAGTGAACTGCGCTTACCGCCGATATTGATCATGTCTTGCATGCGACCCAGTAACAAAAAGCGGTCATTTTCAAGGGGTTCAATCACATCATTCAGCGGTACGGCAATTTCCACATGTCCACCATCAGCCCAGAATCGCCCATCACGTGCACTTAGGCGCACATTGGGCAAGAGCTGCCATTCCTCAGTCTTGGTAGTCTGGCGAGTAGCAATCTGGCCGGTTTCGGTGCTGCCATATATTTCGATTAAAGGGGCTTTTAGCGACGCTTCTACTTTATGCGCCAGCGCGTTGGATAAAGGCGCCGTGGCGGATAAGACCATAGATAGTTTGGGCAACTCAATATCCGCGTCTAACAACAATCGCAAATGCAGTGGCGTAGAGACCAATATGTGTTCGCCCACGATGTCAGTTAATGCGGCTGCGATATCTGCTGGGTAAAAAGGTTGTTCGCTGCTTAAGGCATTACCACTTTGCAGAGGTAGCAATACAGTGGATTCGAAACCATACATATGCTGTGGTGGGATGGTGCCTACTATCGTATAGTCAGTGCCGCTATCAAGTTCGAGTCGCTCCGACTGTGCTAGGACATTGCTTACCAGCGACCCCCAGCTTTTTTTATGCGGCACAGGTGTGCCAGTAGAGCCTGAAGTAAAAACAATGGCGGCAAGCTGTTCAGCATCTATCTGTGGGATTTCCTGCAGCGGGATTTCCAGTTGCTGGGCTTTAGGGTGTGAGACTTGCGGTTGTGCGGAAATGTCGGGTATTACAGGGTAGCTCAACTTAGGTAATGCGATATCACATTCTTTATTATCGTGTAGGCAAAACACATCAGCAGCAAATGCCTGCAGTTGTTGCACCATCTCTGGTGTGTGGGTAGGGGGCAGCAGACTCACTTTGTTGCTGACCATTGCCGCGGCGAAACCGACGGCAAAGTGATAACGGTCGCGGCATACATTCAATACGTGTTTACCCGCTGGTAATGTGGCGGCCAGATAAGCCACATCGGCTAAAAACCGTTCAACCAAAATAGGCGCACCTTTGCGCCAGGAGATGGTTTTATTCAGTGCAGAATGGGTGATTAGAGGTAGTTTTTGCATGAACGACTAACTTAATGAGCGCGCTTGGAGTTCAGATAGGCGCGCACCGCGTCCAGTACATTGCCCTCAGGCAGGTCGGTAAGCACGTGTCGACGTACCATAAATTCTGCGATGAACATCAGTGCCACTAAAGGCAGTGTCAAAAAATTCACAAAGAATGACCAGTTGGCTAGTGGCGCGAGAAAAAACAACAAGCTTGAGACCAATATCATCATGGCAAAGAATATGACCCAAGCAATGGTCACTTTATACGCATAACGCTCATGGACAACAGGCAATGCACCACCATTGATGAGTTCAGCAAAATGTACACATAAAGCCTTACGGCCAGACAACAGAGTTCTGCTAAAAGTCAGGAGTAGCATTAACATAAGGCCGATATCCAGCAACCAGAATATTGATGCGGTATGTTGTTGAATCAGCGGTAATGTCAACCAGCTTGCGATCAAGAAAAGCAGGATGAGGCTTATGCCTAAAAATTTTGAAGTCACCCTCAACGCAAAAGTTAGCGTAATTAATAGTAGCGGTGCTAACGCTAACAGGGCGCCGAGCATGCTTGACTGCCTTGATGTGTTGACGTGATGAACGAGTGTCGCATATGTCACGATGATCGATACGATGCCAATGCCACGCATGACTTTCAACGCTTTTAACATGGAGCGGCGATTACAATGTTATTTGGTTTTATGGGTGGCAACATACTCTGCAAGGCTACGCAGCGAACTGAAAATCTGGTGATTATTTTCGTTATCCGATTTAAGTTGCAAGCCATATTGCTTGGAAATGACTAGTGCGACTTCCAGTATATCAATCGAATCCAAACCTAGCCCGCTACCATACAGTGGGGCATCAGGTTCTATTTCAGCGGCAGCGACATCTAGATTCAATGCCTGTACCATCAGTTCGGCAATTTCAAGTTGTAAAGCAGTGTTATTTTCTATCATAGCGTTCTTTTAATTGTAGTGTTTTAATAGTGGTTTTAAATGAAAACTTGTCTAGGTTGAACGAGCGCATTCTAACAGCATTGTGAGCTGACTAAGCAATCAACTACAACTTAACAGTTCTAATATTATATTTATGTCGCATAAAGCCTCAACACTTTTTCCGCTCTCTAGCTTCCCTAGCCCAATACCCAAATATGTAGGGAATTTTGACTATAGTATCGCTTGTTGGCGCTTATATTCTTTGCGTTTCATGGTCATATAGTCTTCTCTCTCCACTTCATGTAGCTGCCGTGGATAACTTTCGTTACTGGAATACCAAAGTTGGAATCGCTTTTCTGTCCGGCTATCGCGTGGAACAGTCAAGGCTGCAAGATAGGCATCAATTGCTAAATAATAGCGCATGGTATTACGCTCAACCACGCCTCTCACGCCTTGTATATAGTCAGGTTCGCCCTTCACCATTTTGTCGGTGGTGGTAAATCCAACTTTGTCTCTGCCAATGGTTGCTAAATAGGTTTTCATAGCAATGCTACCGCTTAAGCCAAATGAATACGTATAAGTAAAATGCAGAAAAGTTTGACCGTTTGTTAGGGGTATCGACTCAATCCAAATGCGGTAATCAGATGTGCCCAACGGGCCTTTCTCTGCATTCAACTGTATTGCGAAGTAATCAGAATTGTTCATCATTTCACGATAATTAAATTCGACGCGAGAGGTGTCTTCTAAAGGCTGGTCATGTTTCTTCCCCAGATTAACATTCAGCATCGTGCCATTTTTGTCGCCAGATGCTTGGCAGTATTTAATATTAATGTGCAATATCAACACATCGCACCAATTCGCTGGGCTATTTAGTGCGGCATTTACTTTGGCAAACGAGTGGTTAACTACCGCATAAATCTCACCTTTTAAATTGTCTGATGACTCTTCAGAATTAAGATAGAGCGGGCGTTTAAATTGATTGTTCTTCAATTGGTCGGCTAATTCTATATATTTCTCGTTCAAGGTTTTAGCATTGTTTTCTGGCGTGGTAGACGGTATGGCTAAAGCCATAGAAGCCAAACACATACTGCAAACTAAGAGTATTGGTTGTAATGATTTTATTGTTAACATTGATTGTATCCTCATATTAAGCTAGAGCAATCTTGCCCATACTCGTGCGGCCTTTTCTTTTAATCGCGCTGCAACTGAACGAGCTCGCCAAGCCTCCAGTGTTATTAGCTTGGAAGATGCTAAATCTTTCTCAAACATTGCCTGCATTTTCCCGCCAAAATCCTGACCCAACATGACGGCATTAATTTCTTGATTGTTTACAAAGCTGCGCCAATCTAAATTGGTAGAGCCTATGGTTGACCATACGCCATCAATTAATGCCGTTTTAGCATGCAGCAAAGCGCCTTGCCTTTCATAAATTTTTACACCCGAACTCAGTAACTCATCATAGAAAGAGCGAGATGCATAAAATACCAAGAGGGAATCCGTTTTTTCGGGTAACAACAGTCGCACATCGGCGCCGCGTGCAACCGCTTCTTTTAGCGATGCCAGTAATTGTGGATCAGGTACAAAATATGCGTTGGTTAAAAAAACCTGCGTTTCTGCACTATTAATCGCAGAGATTAGTGTGGAGTAAATTTGGCTGTAAGGCTCATCTGGACTGCTGCCAATGGCGCGCACGATTTCATTGCCTTGGTTGGTTAATGCTGGGAAGTAATTCTTTTGTGCGTATGCCTGCCCCTTTTGTGCTGCCCAAGTTTCAAAAAATAATTTTTGAAACTCAGCCACCACTGGCCCAGTCATTTGCATATGCGTGTCGCGCCAAGGCGTACCTTCTAGCTCTGATACAGCTTGTACTTGCGCAGGGTTGTTCGATGGAACAGGACCCAAATTTGAATTGCCGATATTTGGATAGAGCGTATTTGTACTTTCAATGTTTGCTTCTGTTTTTTTAGGTTTACTGTTTTTCTTGCCAGAAGCGCTACCACCGAAAGAGCCGCTGGAATACACGCTGCTAATATTGATACCGCCAACAAACGCAATTTCACCATCCACAATTAATAATTTGCGATGATCGCGTTGATTAACGTCCCAGCCTTTTCGAGTATCTAAAGGGTTGATGGGGTTATATTCCAACACATTGATGCCGGCATCGGACAGTTTTTTGAAAAACTCTTTAGGGGTGCTACTACAGCCGACACTGTCATAAATAAGATTCACCTGCACGCCGTTTAGTTGTTTTTTTATAAATAACTCAGCGAATTTTTGACCGATTTCATCATCTTCAATAATGTAAGTTTCCATATTGATATGATCTTTCGCACCTTCAATCGCCTGTATCATCGCGCTATAAGTGGAAGGACCATCAATGAGTAAATCCACTTTGTTGCCAACTATCAACGGGCTACCAACAATTTCTGACTCAAGTGCTAGATGGCGATCAAATATATTAGTGTCATCGCCATCTTTTTTAAGCTTGGTTAATATGGCTTTGCTTTGAGCATGACTCAAACTGCCATTCGCACCTTCAAGCTTTACCTTTTTCGATGACAGCGCCATATCTGGCACCATGAGCGGAATAGACGAACAACCTACAATAAATGTAGTACAAAGCGCTATTGCCAGTTTTATTAGATTAGTCTTTTGCATTACCTTCAGCCGCCTTAAGCTTAATTCAATGGAGTTTTAAACATGATTTGCCATTACCGCAAACATATCAGAAAGG
This sequence comes from Pseudomonadota bacterium, assembly GCA_020053735.1. Lineage (GTDB taxonomy): Bacteria > Pseudomonadota > Gammaproteobacteria > Burkholderiales > Methylophilaceae > Methylotenera_A. The sequence goes on along the minus strand of JAGVMP010000011.1, from coordinate 62,412 downwards.
AGCAGATATTTAAGTGCGCTATCGCACAGAACTTTTTGGAAAACCAGTACACGATTCGTCTATCGCGATTTACTTTAATTGAATGTCGAAAGACATCTTTGTTAGAGCATTTTGCTGAAAATCGAGTGTGTGTGCGAATCTAGCATAATTAATTCACTAATAAATGATTAATAAGTTAATTGATAGAAGATTGAGCAAATATTAAAGATTCAAGTGACATAAATAACGAAACTTAACTAAGGAGTAAACGTATGAAAAATTTTAAAACTATTTCTGGTCTTTTAGCAGCTGCGGCTTTAGCAACATTAATCGGTTGTTCATCAACCACTAAAAAAGAGAGCACTGGTGAATACATTGATGACAGTTTGATTACTGCCAAAGTTAAAACAGCTGTTTTAAATGAACCTACTTTAAAATCGGCAGAAATCAATGTGGAAACATTTAAAGGCGTGGTGCAATTAAGTGGTTTTGTTAACTCAAATGCAGATATCGCAAAAGCTGCCGAAGTTGCGCGTGGTGTAGAAGGTGTTGCATCTGTAAAAAATGACATGCGCTTAAAAGCACAATAATATCTACACTTTAAACTATGCATAGCAAATTCTTCATTCAACAATTGGCTCAGGTGAAATTACGAACTCAGCCAAATTTTTACGCTTTGCTGGTTGCCAGTTCACTTTTGGGTTTGTCGGCTTGTACTGCCAATAATGAAAGTGCCAATCGGGAAAGCGTAAACGTGGATGTTAATACTGGTAACAGTGTGGGTTTCGGAGCAAATCCTTCATTAAACGCACCAGAAAAAAAATTAATGCCTACTGTGAATATTGCACCAGCAATCGGTTGGCCAGATCAGGCAAAGCCAATTGCGGCGACGGGCATTTCAGTGGCGGCATTCGCTGAAGGGTTAAATCACCCACGTTGGTTATATGTTCTACCTAACGGGGATGTGTTGGTAGCCGAAACCAATGCACCACCCAAGGGTAAAACGGACCAAAGTATCACCAAAAAGATTAGAGGCTGGGTGATGGGCAAAGTGATGAAAAGGGCAGGCGCGGGTGTACCAAGTGCAAATCGCGTTACTCTGTTGCGTGACTCTGATAGCGATGGTGTGGCAGATGTGAACTCTGTATTGCTGGAGGGTTTGATGTCGCCTTTTGGCATGGCGCTGGTGGGTGATGAGCTTTATATCGCCAATGCGGATGCAGTCGTCAAATTCCCATATGTAACGGGAGATTTAAAAATCAACGCACCCGCAACCAAGGTGGTGGATTTACCTGGCGGCCCAATTAACCATCATTGGACTAAAAATATCATCGCCAATAATGAAGGTACAAAGTTATATGTGACGGTTGGTTCTAATAGTAATGTGGCTGAAGATGGCATGGATATTGAGGTAGGCCGTGCCGCTATTTGGGAAGTGGATATTAAAACCAGTGCGCATCGGCTATATGCAGAAGGCTTGCGAAACCCAAATGGTTTAGCTTGGGAGCCTGAAACTGGTGCGCTTTGGACTGTGGTGAATGAGCGTGACGAGCTAGGCGATGATTTGGTGCCAGATTATTTAACATCAGTACAAGAGGGTGCTTTTTATGGCTGGCCGTACAGTTATTTTGGCCAAAATGTCGATGAGCGGGTGCAACCATCAAGGCCAGAGTTGGTAGCCAAGGCAGTTTCTCCTGAATATGCTTTAGGTGCTCATACCGCATCACTGGGCTTGGTTTCGTCTGTCAATGCTAAATTGCCTGCAGCTTATGCCAATGGCATGTTTATTGGCCAGCATGGCTCTTGGAATCGCAAGCCGCGTAGTGGTTACAAGGTGATTTATGTGCCATTCATTAATGGTAAACCTGCGGGTATGCCAACTGACGTGCTGACTGGATTTTTAAGTCCAGAAGGTGAAGCTTATGGCCGTCCAGTGGGCGTTGTGATTGATAAGCAGGGTGCGCTATTGGTCACGGATGATGTGGGTAATAAGGTTTGGCGTGTAACTGCTGATGCAGGTAGATAGACAAGGCTAGGTTTTGCGGTTTAATTGGTTATTGTGCTTTTGATTATTGTTGTTTGGAGTAACCAATTAAACCGACAAATGCTCTCACCATTCCGTAGGTCAGCCATGACAAAAAACGCTTGAAGATATGGCGGTTAGACCATTCTTCTGCCAACACGTGGTAAGCGCCGCCTTGGACTGAATGCATAATATCGGTGCGTAATTCCATAGCGAAATGCTTGTCTTTGACGATGATATTGGCCTCGCGCGCAAGCAATAAGCTAAATGGGTCAATGTTTGAAGAACCTACAGTAGCCCATTCATTGTCAATCACTGCCACTTTGCTGTGCATAAACCCTTTACGATATTCGTAGATTTCAATACCACTTTTTAAAAATGCTGCATAAAATGCATGCGTGGCAAACATTAAAAAATACTCCATGCGGCCTTGCAATAATAACTTTACGTTCACGCCGCGTTCTGCTGCGGCCAACAGCGCCTTACGAAAGCGTCTTCCAGGAACAAAATAGGCATTGGCGATAATAATTTCCGTGCGTGCCTGTGCAATTGCTTTTAAATAGGCGCTTTCGATATTACGTCTGTGTATTACGTTGTCACGCAAGATAAACGCAGCAATAACGCTGCGCTTTTTCTCTTGCTGCAATGTTATTTCTGGCGATATATCGAACGTTAAAGGCTTCGAAGCAGGTGCTCTAAGCTGAGTAGCTTCCAAATTTTTAGGGTGTAAATGCACCCAAGAGATGCGGCGCCACAGTTTACTCGCACTACTTAAAATCGCGGGCAGCAATTTGCCTTCTATACGCACCGCATAATCAATGCGTGGTGGCATGTTGTCTGGTACGTTATGGTCATCAATAATATTAATGCCGCCAACAAAGCCAATTTTGCCATCAATCACTGCCACTTTGCGATGCATGCGCCGTAATCGACTTTTTTTGAACGTCCAAGGCGATATTTTTGGCCTGTAAAACATCACGTTTACGCCTGTTATTTCTAAATCTTTTACAAAATCAGCTGGTAAATCTTTGCAGCCAAAGCCATCCAGTAATATGTTGATTGTCACGCTGCGTTGCGCTGCACGTTTAAGTGCATTTCCTATGCGCACGCCTATTTTGTCTGGTTCATAAATATAAGTTTGCAGGTAAATCTCATGCGTGGCATTTTCAATCGCTGCTTCAAGTGCAGGAAAATATTCAGCGCCATTGCGCAGTAACTGTATTTGATTGCCACCAATAAATATACTCATGTTTTTTGCTTATTTCTTAGTTAGCGTTGCGGTTAAAACAGCATGATCCGATAGCTTAATAAATTTTGGGCCAGAATGCACTTCTACATGTTTAATTTGAAAACCACGCACATAAATACGATCTAACCTTAACATAGGCATCCATGATGGAAAGCTACGCGCATGTTTGCCTGTGTGGTGCTCAAACACCTCATGCAAATGTAAACGTTTAGCAAATTTCTTGCCTGCAAGCGTGCTCCAATCATTAAAATCCCCTGCAATAATTAATGCTGCATCTGCTGGCACATGCGTGTCAATATATTGCGCCACTGTCAATAATTGTTGTTGTCGCCACCATGCAAATAAGCCTAAATGCAGGCAAATAGCATGTAAAGGGGTATCCCAATGCGGGACATTAATTTCACAATGTAACATACCGCGTTGCTCTGAAGTGTGCGCAGAAATATCTTGATTATGCGTGTTAATAATGGGAAATTTTGAAAGTAACGCGTTGCCATGATGACCGGCTGGATACACTGAATTTTTGCCGTAAGCGTAATCTGGCCACACCGAATCGGCTAAAAATTCGGCTTGTCCCGCTGCAGGCCATGTCGAAAAGCGTTTGCTTTTAAGCAAATGCACATCTTGTACTTCTTGCAAAAACACCACATCAACGTGCAGTTGCTGCAACAATGCACGTTGATGATGCAGGGCAAAACTGGCATCAAAATGAGTTGAGCCTTTATGGATGTTGAATGTGGCAATACGGAAATCTCGCTGCATGTGCGCCTAATAAATGGAAACCTGATGTTTAAGATACCATAACAAACACAAAATTGAAGTAGGAGGGTGCTGACAATAAAAACAGCGTTGTCCTATGTTTCAAAAATCAGTATTTGCTCATGATAGAAGCTCCTAAAAATAGCAATCAAGAAGAGCACAATGAATACATTAATAAAAGCAACGTCTAGCTTGCCTGTATCTGGCCTGCCAATCAATTTAAATCCAGAATCATTTTCTGCTGATTCAATTGGAGACAAGCATTTAATTGGGCCCAAGCAAAATTTATTATTAGCTTCGCTACCATATTCTGAATTAAGTCTGTGGGAGCACGAATTAGAATTGGTTGACTTAAAGCTAGGCCAAGTCTTGTGTGAGCCAGGCATAAATCATACGCATGTGATTTTCCCTACTACCGCTATTATATCGTTGCTTTATACCACGCAAGAAGGCACTTCGTCTGAAGTTTCGATGGTTGGAAAAGATGGGGTAGTCGGCATATCAGTCTTTATGGGTGGCAATCAAACGCCAAATCAAGCCATGGTACAAAGCGCAGGTCAGGCGTATCGTTTAAGCACCAAAATGGCTAAAAATATAGGTAACAAAAATGGACCTCTATTGCATATGCTACTGAGTTATACCCAGTTGATGATTACACAAATTGCTCAAACTGCAGTGTGCAATCGTCATCACTCGATTGACCAGCAACTGTGTCGTCGTTTATTAACCGGTCTAGATTTATTACAACACAACGATTTAATCATGACGCAAGAATTGTTAGCAAGCTTATTGGGTGTGCGTCGCGAAAGTGTGACTGTGGCAGCACTTAAACTGCAAGAGGCTGGCGTGATTAGTTATTCGAGAGGACACATTAACGTACTTAACCGCAGGTTATTAGAACAACGCTGTTGCGAGTGTTATTCAATCGTAAAAAATGAACAAAAAAGGTTAATGGCATATTCGTAAACAAAAATGACGTATGCGATAGCAGGTTAAGAGGCGATACTCTTGCAAAACTCTTACCTCTGCAAACCTGAAAACTTTGTAGGTCTATTGTTTATCGTTATTTATTGCTGCAAAAATTACTAATATCTACAAAACTTTTGACAGATAAGTTTTCTGCACGAAGCTGTGGATTTAAACTTAGATGCACAAAATCCTCATCTTGCATATATTCTTTAAGGGTATTGCGTATGGTTTTACGGCGCTGCCCAAAAGCCGCCATCACTATTTTGGCGAATAATGCAGTGTCTTTTGCAACAAAAGGCAAGCTGGTATGCGGCACGCAGCGTACAAAAGCAGATTCGACTTTAGGGGCAGGTTCAAATGCTTCTGGGGGCACAGTGATTAAATATTCCATACTCAAATGATATTGCAACATGACTGAAAGCCGCCCATATGCGGGGGTTGATGGCTGAGCCACCATGCGCTCTACCACTTCTTTTTGCAGCATAAAGTGCATATCAGCTATGTGTGCAAGATTATCTAACAAGTGAAATAAAATGGGGGTGGAGATGTTGTACGGCAAATTGCCAGTGACACGTAACTGATTTCCCAATTTGCTAAAATCAAACTTCAAAGCATCTATATTGTGAATGGTGATTTGATTGCTAGCATAACTTGGCTTGGCGTACTCAGTTTGCATCCAGCTGACAATGTCACGGTCGATTTCAACCACATGCAGATGGTCGATTTTTTTAAGTAGCGGCTTGGTGAGCGCACCTAATCCAGGGCCAATTTCAACAAGGGTTTGGTTTTTTTGTGGGTTTATGGCATTAATCAGGCTAGCGATGATGGTTTGATCGGTTAAAAAGTTTTGACCAAACCTTTTTTTTGCAACATGCTTCATGTTAGCTTTTTGCTTTTTTTGTTTGAGATTTATGCACTAAATCAATCGCTAAATTAAGCGCAGCTTGCATGCTTCCAATCTCGATATTGCCTGTGCCAGCCAAGTCCAATGCAGTGCCATGGTCAACTGAGGTGCGAATGATAGGCAAACCAAGCGTCACATTGACGCCACTGCCAAAGCTATTATGTTTTAACACGGGCAAACCTTGGTCGTGGTACATGGCAAGTACACAATCGGCATTATTTAAGTATTTTGGTGTGAATAAGGTGTCGGCAGGGAGTGCCCCTATAAGCTGCATTCCTTGCTCACGTAGTTTATTTAATACAGGGTTAATCGTTTCAATTTCTTCTCGGCCTAAATAGCCATCCTCACCCGCATGTGGGTTAAGTCCAGCCACCAAAATGCGTGGGTTTGCAAGGCCAAATTTTTGTATTAAATCTGCGTGTAAAATACGAATAGTCGTTTCTAAACTTTCTTTGGTAATGGCGCTAGGTACATCTTTAAGCGCCAAATGAATGGTTGCCAGTGCAACCCTCATGCCAGCACCAACCAGCATCATGACTACATTATTTGTTTGAGTATGTTCTGCCAAAAACTCAGTGTGGCCAGTAAACGCAATGCCTGCATCGTTAATGACACCCTTGTGCACTGGTGCGGTAACTATTGCATCAAAGCCTGCATCGAAAGCGCCGCCAGTACGGCCGTTACTAGTACAGCCATCAATCGCACAAGTCAGCGTATTCAACACATAGGGGCTGTTTGCAGGGTTTAAGCTGCCGGCATACACAGCTGCGGCAGTGGGGATATGTAGTACTTTTAAACTGTTTTTATGGTGTTTTTGAGGGGTTTGTATCGCTTCGTAAGCGTGGATATTGACATCAATATTGAGTTGTTGCGCACGTTGCAACAACATATTTGCATCACCAATTACGGCAATGTCTGCTGCAATATCATGTTGTGCTAATAGCACACAGATGTCTGGGCCAATACCAGCAGGCTCGCCCGAGGTGATTGCTATGCGTGGTATAGACAGAATCAAAGCCCAGAAAAAATTAAACTAAAGAAGATTTTAAATTAAAATTTATCTTCTAAACGGAGTTCAACAAACGCACGGTCACGCATTTCGCGTATCCAATCTTGGTAAGCTTCTTCAGATTTGCGAGTGCGAATTTCTTGACGTGCTTTTAAGCGCGATGCTTCTTTTGTCATGTCTTGCTGTCTACGCTCAGTTACCTGAATGACATGCCAACCAAATGGTGAGAGTACGGGATCGCTTATTTCGCCCAAGCCTAGTTCATTCATGGCCTTTTCGAATGGAGGCACGGTATCGCCAGGATTGACCCAGCCCAAATCGCCTCCATTATTTGCGCTGCCGTCTTCTGAGTATTGGCGCGCTAACTCTTCAAATTTTACACCGTTATCTAAGCGTTCTTTAATACTGTCTATCTTACGTTTGGCTTCCTTTTCTGAAACCACTTCGGTTAACTTAATAAGAATATGCCGCGCATGAGTTTGACCAATTACGAGTGAAGACGTCCCACCACGACGGTCTGTGACCTTTAAAATATGAAAACCGTTGGGGCTGCGAATCGACTTTGAGACCTCGCCTTTTTGCATGGGTTTAAGCACCTCTAAAAACACGGCGGGTAACTGTGCGCCACTTCGCCAACCCATGTCACCACCTTCTAATGCATTTGGCGCGTCCGATAGGCTTGCAGAAACTTGTGAAAAGCTTATGCCATCAGCCAACTGCTTCAAGGCTTCTTGGGTTTTGGTTTTAGCTTTTTCCAGGTCTTCTGGGCTAGCATCCTCGGGCGTGCGAATTAAAATGTGCGAAATTTCAAATTCATCCTGCTCCTCGCCACGGTTGGCTTGTGTGGTTAAATAGTTGTCAATTTCACCTTCAGAAATGTTCAGCTTATTATCCACTTCGCGCTCACGGATTCTAGCGATGGTGATTTCGCTACGAATATCTTCGCGAAATTTACTTAATGGCATACCGTCTTTTTCTAGCACGTCTTTAAATTCATCAACGCTCATTTTGTTTTGCGCGGCAATACGCTCAATCGTTTTATCGAGCTGCGTGTCGTCAATTTTAACTCCTGTTTGCGCAGCCATTTGCAGTTGTAGACTATCTGCAATCAAGCGTTCCAACACCTGTCTTTCTAAAACATTATCAGGCGGCAGTTCTGTACCTTGCTTTTCTAACTGCGCTTTTACCGTGCGGATACGGTCTAATAGTTCTTGCTCGGTAATGACAGCTTGGTCAACGACGGCAATAATACGATCCATCTTAACAATTTCATTGGATTTTCTTTCTGCACCAGACCCACCAGCATTGGCCAATAACGATACTGAAAAACTTAATAACATTAATAATTTAAAATATATTTTCATCGGTAATAATTTTGCTGCCTGTAATTAGTGGGAATTTCGCTACTACTTAAATAGCCAGGAATATCCCGTCTGAGTAAATTAAGTGGGTTAGAACCAATGGAAGCCAAGCCGCCAAGCTCTAACTGAAAAAATAGACCATAGTTTGCCTCCGCAGTTGCAGTTTCTACACGCTGGATGACAGTACGTGCTTGCCAACAGCCTGCGTCATATTCCAAGCCAGCTAAGCTTTCAATCAGTGTTTTTTCTTTGATGGAATAATTAAAGCGCCCAACGCCATACCAGCCACGGCTTAACGGCCACTGCCCAGAAATGTTGACTTGTTCCAAGAACTGCTGTGTATAGCGGTAACCCATATTGAGTAGTTTACCTGGCTCTGGGTTGTAACGCGCTAGAAGATTGCTGCGTACCGTGCCCGCATCATCGGTATTGTATTGCCAAAATGCGTCAATTTTCCACTGGTTTGAGAGCCTTGCAGTCAGGGCGGCAATGATGTCTGAGGAATTGTCTTTTGAGGCAATGCTGCCTGGTAGAGTAACATTTTGATCATCAAAATAATAACGCTGACCAATTGTAGCGGCAATACGCTCGGCGCCAGTTTCTTTATCAATCATGCGTGTGGTAAATGCCAAGCTAAGCTGGTTGGCATTGTTGATGCGATCGTTGCCCGTAAACTGATTTTCACTAAATAAGGTAGTGAGATTTAAGTCTGCTAAAGCTGAATCAAATACTGGCAACTGATCTTGATTTTTTTCGGGGATATAGACATAAAACAGACGTGGTTCGATGGTTTGCGTATAGCTATTTTTAACGATATTGACGTCACGTTCAAAAAACAAGCCGCTATCTAAACTAAAAATAGGTAGAGTGCGGCTATCTGAGTTATTACTGATGCTGTTGCCGCCGATATTAAAGTTATTATCATTGAGGCGATAGTTGGTGGCATGCACACCAAATTTGGGCGTGATATAACCGGAGGGCTGTGTAAATGGCACACTGATGCTGGGATAAACAGTCAGTCGACTACCCGTGGCGGCGATAGGCGCCTTATTATTACGATCAAAATAGGTCCATTCGCTATAAAGTTTAGTGTCAAAGTAATCCCACTCTTTATCGGCAGTCAGCGTCAGCCGAGGTAAGCGCTCATAGGGGAAATTGATTTTATCCAGCGTTTGATATTTTTGCACGAGGCCATTAAAGCGCCACACATCGCCCACATAATCCACACGGCCTTGTTGCGGCAGGTTGACGCGGCTGGTACTCGTAATGCGGGTAGACATTTCGGAGAAGTATTCGTCGTCTGATACTTTTTCAACATTATAGCCGGCGGACCAACCCGCACCTAAATTTTGGCTGTGACTTATATTGGCGTAATAGCGCTGCTTGCCGCTCAAGCTATCGTCATTTAAATACTCGATATTATTAATACCCGAATAATTTTCACCCAAATAACGAAACTCGCCTTGCAATTGGGCACCGCGCTTGCTTAGATAGCGCACCCCAACCGTGGCATCCATATCAGGTGCGATATTAATGTAATACGGTATCAGCGTTTCAAAACCACTGCGGCTGGTGGTGCCTACCGTTGGTGCCAGCAAGCCAGATTTACGTTCATTGTTGAAGGAGAAGCTCATCCAAGGCGTGTAAAGCAGCGGCACGCCTTTAAACTCGACACGTGCATTTTTTGCCGTGCCAGATTGTGTATAGTCATCCAGCTCGATTTCACTGGCCTTAATATACCAATCGTCTACGCCTGCCTCGCAGGTGGTGTAGCGCGCACCAGTTAAACGTTTTTTATCCTGCCCTTCAAAAAATATGGCCTTAGCATCGCCGCGCGATGAGTTAAATTTTGGGTCGCCATTGGCATCAAAAGACGCTTGCCCGATCGGTGTTGCTGGCTCACGGTAATTGTCTTGATACAAGCGCGGGTTATCAGTCAGCGTGGTTTGTGCGTTTAGTAATCTGGATTGTGTATATACACTGGGGTCATTACGTACTGTATTTTCTTGGTTGCGATCTAATGGCTTATTCAGTGTCACCGACGCATCACGCATTTCACCGATGCTTTCACTCAGCCGCATTTTAAGGGCAGGGCCACGCAATTCGCTATCGCCCAAATCAATGCGTACGTTGCCATCTACTTTGAGTTCATCATTTTGTACATCGTACTCAATATTATCGCCATACACTTTTTGCTCGCCTTTGCTAATCACGGCATTACCCGAGGCGCGCATTTTACGGTCAAGGTACAAGTCGAGTTTGTCGCCTTCAATTTCTATGGCGCCAGGTAAGGCCTCAGGTTGGAGTGTTTCAGGGACATTTGATAATTCGGTGCTGAGTGTTAAATCTGAGCCTGTTGATTCTGATTCTAGCGTTTCTGCAGATGAAATGACACTAAAGCCCAGCAAACAAGTGCTAGCTAATGCCGCAAAAAATAATTTTGCAAAATGAAGGGTTGAGTAGCTGCTATGCAATGCAAAACCACTAAAAATGATTTAAGGTATGTATTTTACGCATGAATGATAAAATCGCATACATGCAAGTGCTAATCAAGCAAAAACTCGCTTGAACAAACAACATTATAAAGGCTAGCAGTAGCAATATTTAACATGGATAGAAAAAACCAATTAGAAATCTGGCTTAAACAAGTCTTACCCGCGCAAACATTCACACTCACCACCGCCTCGGCCGATGCCAGTTTTAGGCGCTATTTCAGGGTGCATTTGGCGCATGAATTTAAAGGCCATCAAACTTTAATTGCTATGGACGCGCCGCCACCACAAGAAGACTGCACACCATTTGTCCACGTGGCCCATTTGTTTTTAGCGGCTGGTTTAAATGTGCCGCAAGTGTTGGCACAAGATTTAGCCAACGGTTTTTTACTGTTAAGCGATTTGGGTGATAACACTTACTTAAGTGCGCTCAACACAACAACAGCACAAAAAATGGTTGGCGATGCCACCGATGCGCTGATTAAACTGCAATTAGCCAGCAAACCAAATATTTTGCCCAATTACGATGCCACTTTGCTGACGCGCGAGATGCAGTTGTTTCCCGATTGGTATGTGGCCAAACATTTAAAATTTGAGCTGAATGCGGAGCAACAAACAGCGCTCAAAAATACCTTCGAACTGCTCAACAAAAATATTCTTGCTCAAGGCCAAGTGTACGTGCATCGCGATTATCATTCGCGTAACCTGATGATGACTAAAGACAATAATCCTGGCGTATTGGATTTTCAAGATGCAGTATACGGTGCGATTACCTACGATTTAGTGTCCTTGCTCAAGGACGCTTATATTCAGTGGGATGAAGAACAAATCATCGACTGGGCGGTACGCTATTGGGAAAAAGCGCGCAAATTAAAACTACCAGTACCAAGCGATTTTAGCGAGTTTTACCGTGATTTTGAATGGATGGGCGCACAGCGACATATTAAAGTGCTGGGTATTTTTGCACGCTTGAGCCATCGCGATGGCAAAGATGGCTACTTAAATGATATGCCACTGGTACTGCATTATTTGCGTAAAGTATGTGAGCGTTATGTCGAATTGCGACCAATGCTAAGACTATTAGATGCGTTAGAAGGCCGCGTACCACGTCCGAAATATGTAGTATAGACTTTAATTATAATCAAGCTATTTTTATGGGATGAGGCGCAAGACGCCGCGGAGCAAATGACAAAGACATATGTTGTTTATAGGCGAGGAATGAGCGAGCACGCGCTGAAAATTATCAAGCTGCGAATCACTCATAAAAATAGTTTATGAAAGCCATGATTTTAGCTGCGGGGCGTGGTGAGCGAATGAGACCTCTCACTGACCACACGCCAAAACCCCTGCTTAAAGTAGGCGGTAAACCGCTGATTGTGTGGCATCTTGAGCGCTTGGCAGCCGCAGGCTTTAAGGATGTTGTGATTAATTACGCACACTTGGGCGCGCAGATAGAAAACGCCTTAGGGAACGGCGCACAGTGGGGCTTGTCCATTCAATATAGTCCAGAAAAAGTGGCATTAGAAACGGCGGGAGGCATTGCCAATGCGCTAGAATTGCTGACCAAAAATACCAATGGCGGTGAGCCATTTTTAGTAGTGAATGGTGATATTTATACAGAGATTGACTTTAGAAGCCCTGTAAGTATCTTTAATGCAGGCCTGCAGGCTAATATGCATGCGGATTGTGGAGGCGTTAAAAAAGTCATGGCGCATTTGGTATTGGTGGATAATCCGCCGCAACACCCTAACGGGGATTTTGCCATAGAAGATGACCTATTGAAAAACGATGGCGGCAAAAACAATATTGGCATGCTGACTTTTTCAGGCGTGGGCGTGTATCACCCCAATTTATTTGCGGAGGTGGTAAAAGGTCAGCCTGCAAAGCTGGCGCCATTATTGCGCAAAGCCATTGAACACAATGCTGCTACTGCACAATATTATCAAGGGATTTGGCACGATGTTGGTACGCCAGAGCGGCTAAAATGTTTAGATGAAAGTTTATTGAATTACGGTTAATAAAAATGGCTGAAACACATGCTTAAAATAAAAGAACTTCAACAGCGCAGGCAAACATTGCTGACCAGCATGGGTGAGGGCATTGCCATTATTCCTACCGCGAATGAAGTAATCCGCAATCGCGACAGTCATTACCCCTACCGATTTGATAGTTATTTTTATTATTTAACAGGTTTCACCGAGCCCGAGTCTTTGTTGGTGCTGATTGCAGGAGCCCAGCCGCAAAGCGTATTATTTTGTCGCGATAAAGATATAGAGCGCGAAATTTGGGATGGTTTTCGATTTGGACCAGAGGCGGCGAAAACGCAGTTTGGTTTTGATGCGGCTTACAGCATGCAGCAATTGGATGAAATGTTGCCGAAGCTTTTAAGTAACCAGGCCAAATTATTTTATAGTTTAGGCGCCGATACTGCTTGGGACGCGCGTGTCACAGGCTGGTTAAATAAAGTAAAAGACTTGGCACGCACTGGCGTAAGCGCACCAGAAGTGATATTAGATGTACGTCAATTGGTGGATAAACAACGCTTAATTAAATCGCCCTACGAGCAAGCTACCATGCGTCTTTCAGGCAATATTGCAGCAGAAGCGCATAATCGTGCTATGCGTTTTGTAGGCTTAAATTCTGCAAAACAAAATTTGCATGAATATGAAGTGGAAGCCGAATTTTTGCACGAGTTTTACAAAAATGGCGCACAAGCACCAGCCTACACCAGTATCGTAGCGGGTGGCGCCAATGCTTGTACCTTGCATTACAACGCCAATAACTGCGTGTTAAATGACGGTGATTTATTGCTGATAGACGCAGGTTGCGAGCTAGACGGTTATGCCTCAGATATTACGCGCACCTTCCCTGTTAACGGTAAATTTAGCGCTGCACAAAAAGACTTATATCAACTGGTATTAAATGCGCAGTTGGAGGCGATTGCTGCCGCAAAAACTGGTCATCATTGGAATGCGTCACATGAAGCAGCACTAGATGTTTTAGTACAAGGATTTATTGATTTTAAATTATGTAAGGGCAGCAAAGACGAGGTGTTGGAAAATGGCGGCTATCGCCAATTTTACATGCACCGCACTGGCCATTGGCTGGGTTTGGATGTGCACGATGCAGGTGATTATAAGGATAAACAAGGTAACTGGAGTGTGTTAGAGGCAGGCAATGTGCTCACCGTGGAACCTGGTTGCTACGTGCGGCCCGCAGATAACGTACCAGAGCACTTTTGGAACATTGGGATTCGCATTGAGGATGACGTGCTGATTACCCAAACAGGTAACGAAGTGTTGACCAAAAACGCAGTGAAAAGTGTGGTTGATATTGAAAACCTGATGGCTGGCCATGCATAAACCGTGCTTGCACAATGTCGTCATTGTCGGTGGTGGGCCAGTGGGCAGTGTATTGGCGCTGACTTTACAGCAACAACACGTGCCGTTTACCATGCTAGAAGCGCGTGCAAAAGGCGCATCACATCAAGATACACGTGCGCTGGCTTTGTCTTATGGCAGTAGACTCATCTTAGAAAAACTGGACGTTTGGCCTGCAGTTGAAGCGCGCGCTACTGCCATCAATACCATTCATATTTCGCAACGCGGGGGGTTAGGCCGCACTAAACTCAACGCAGATGAACATGGCTTACAATCGTTGGGATATGTGCTACCGTATGGTGCTATCACGCAGGCTTTAGATGCTGTTTTGGATGCAAGCAGTATTATCTATGAAGCAGAAGCGACAGAAATTAAGCCTGGGCAAGACACTAGTAGCGTCACCTATAGCCACGCCAACACAACACACACACTACAAACTTCATTATGCGTGGTAGCCGATGGCGGCCGCAGTCTGGGCGAAATTGAAGGCATACACAAAGAAACCAAAGAGTACGGTCATGATGCACTGGTGACCAAAGTGCTAGCAGAATTACCGCACAATCATATTGCATATGAACGCTTTACGCCAACTGGGCCAATGGCATTGTTGCCTAATGGCGATAATGATTTTTCATTAGTGTGGACTGGTCTGCAAGCTAATATTCATGGGCTTCTTGCATTGGATGATAAAACCTTTTTGGCGCAGCTGCATCAAGCGTTTGGTGACCGCGTGGGGAAATTTTTAAGTATAGAAAAACGCATGAGTTTTCCATTAAAGTTGAGCGTGCTCAAGCCATCTGTTGCGCCACATCTTGCCGTAATCGGCAATGCTGCGCAAACTATGCACCCAGTGGCGGGGCAAGGGTTTAATGTGGGTATGCGCGATGCATGGACACTGGCTGATTTAGTGATCAACACGCCTCAAGCAGAGTTGGGCAGTGCAGACATGTTGAAGCGATATAGTCAACAGCGCAGCCGCGATACACGTGGTGGCATTTTGTTTACCGATTTGCTGGTAAATGTCTTTAATAACGATTTGATTGGCTTGCAAGCCATGCGCGGCGCTGGTCTTGGTTTGTTGCAGTTACTCAAGCCTGCAAAAAATTTGCTGATTAGTAAAATGAGCTTCGGTAAATGAAGAAAAGTATTCAGGCTGACATTATCGTTGTGGGGGCAGGCTTGGTCGGCTTGGCGGCAGCAATCGCTTGCGCAAAGCTAGGTAAAAAAGTGATTGTTGTTAATGCACAAAAAACCGCAGTTAAAAAACAGCAAGCTTGGGATGCGCGCATTTATGCGCTAACTGCCAATTCTGAGGCTTGGTTGCAAGCGCTAGGGGTGTGGGATGAAGTTGATGCCAGCCGTGTCAATACGATTAGCGGTATGCAGCTGTGGGATGTGCAAGACAACAAGCTAGCTTTATATGATCACGATGCGAATTTAGACAAATTGGGCGTAATAATCGAGAATCAAAATCTCATGTATGCGCTCAATCAGCTAATTAGCGCACTGGGTGTGACGGTGATTACAGAGGTTGAATGTCTATCTTTAGTGAATGTCCAGCAACATATCAATTTGGGCTTGGCAGATGGCCGCAGTATTAGCGCCAATTTAATCATTGCTGCAGATGGCGTGGATTCTTGGGTGCGGAGCCAAGCAAATATTGCGGTCAAACACAAAAATTTTAACCAGATCGCTATCGTTGCGAATTTCTTGGCTGACAATAACCACGCAGATATTGCACGGCAATGGTTTGCACCGCACGAAACTTTGGCATTGCTACCCTTGCCCAAGCAACATGTGTCAATGGTGTGGGCGTTGTCAACCGAACAGGCGACTGAATTGTTAACGTTATCAGGCGAGGCGTTAGCATCAAGAGTGCAGGCGCGCTCGCAAAATGAATTAGGCAGTTTGCGTGTGCTGGGTAAAGTGTTATCGTTTAGCTTAAGGCAGCAAACTGCAACGCAGTTAATCGCAGAGCGTGTTGTACTGGTGGGAGATGCAGCGCACCAAGTACACCCCATGGCGGGGCAGGGCATGAATTTAGGATTGCGTGATGTCAGGCAACTACAAGAAATGCTGACTAATGTACATGCCATGCAAGACATTGGTGAGTACACATTTTTACGCAAATATGCGCGTGCACGACTGGCAGATATTGCTACAATGAACACACTTACCAGTGGCTTAGATACGCTGTTTGCCAATGACAGTGCAGTGATTAAGAAAGTAACCGGCTGGGGATTTAAACAACTCAACCACCAAGCAACCCTTAAGAAATTATTAATTCAACAAGTGGCCTAGTATTAATTAACTAGCGATTAACTCACGATGTAAATAATATATAGAAAGTAAAAATGAAATTCAATTTAAAACACATAGCAACACTTAGCTTATTAGTCAT
This sequence comes from Pseudomonadota bacterium, assembly GCA_020053735.1. Classification (GTDB taxonomy): domain Bacteria; phylum Pseudomonadota; class Gammaproteobacteria; order Burkholderiales; family Methylophilaceae; genus Methylotenera_A. Next base: position 45,886 of record JAGVMP010000011.1, on the reverse strand, counting down.
CAGCCAATTTGCTTTGGCGGATGAGGCCAGTCTTAAAAAAGCGATTGAGGCCGCCTACCCGAAATTTAAGGTAGAAAGCGTGGTGAAAACGCCTTATGCAGGTTTGTACGAGGTATTTATGGGCGGGCAGATTGTCTATACCGATGAAAAACTGACCTTTTTAATTGCAGAAGGTCGTTTAGTTGACCCAAAGACCAAAAAGGACGTGACGGGTGAGCGTTTAGACGAATTAACTAAAGTTGATTTTAGTAGCTTGCCGCTAGATCAAGCGATTAAGGTGGTGAAGGGAAACGGTAGTCGTAAACTGGTGGTGTTTTCAGATGTGGATTGCCCGTTTTGTAAGCGCTTAGAACAGAATGAGCTAACAAATATTGATAATGTGACGATTTATACGTTTTTGTACCCAATCGAATCACTACACCCAGATGCGGCAAATAAATCTAAGCTTATTTGGTGCGCACCCAATCGCGTAAAGGCTTGGAATGATTGGAATTTTAATAATAAATTACCAAGCAATGCGGGCAATTGCGAAGTGCCATTAGAGCGCATTGGTGAGCTCGCTAGAAAAGTTGGCGTGACTAGCACCCCTACGCTTATTTTTTCTGATGGCAAACGCATGCTGGGTGCGCAACCCCATAAAGAAATTGAAAAAGGTTTGCAAGCAGCAAAGAAGCAAATTAATTAATAAAATATGCACTTATTAAAATTATAGCTTTTTTAACTACTATTTGCTTGGTTGTCTGGGTTTTTTAAACCACAGACCCCATTTTAAATATTGGCATATACATCGCCACAACTAAGCCACCGATAATGGTACCTAACACCACCATAATCACAGGTTCCATTAGGCTTGACATGGCATCTACCGCATCATCTACTTCTGCTTCAAAAAAATCTGCCACTTTGCTTAGCATCGAATCCAGTGCACCAGACTCTTCACCAATGGCAGTCATCTGCAATACCATGTTGGGGAATACGTTGGCATTTTGCATGGCGACTGTTAGACTGGTTCCTGTGCTAATTTCACTTTGAATACGCTTGGTGGCATCAAAATAAACTCGGTTGCCAGAAGCTCCTGCCACAGAATCCAGCGCTTCAACCAGAGGCACGCCTGCTGAAAACATAGTAGAAAGCGTGCGGGAAAAACGCGCAATCGTAGCTTTACGTATTATTTCGCCGATGATAGGTAGTTTTAGCATCAGCCTATCCATCGTTGATTGCATTTTTTCGGAGCGTTTCCAAGTATAAAAGAAGAACCATAAGCCACCGCCAATAGAACCAAAAATAGCCCACCACCAAGTGACAAAAAAATCAGAAATAGCCATCACTACTAATGTTGGACCAGGTAAATCTGCGCCAAAACTAGAAAATAATTCTTTAAACGCAGGAATGACAAAAATCATGATAATGGCAACAATGACAAAAGCTACCACGAGAATGGAGATTGGGTAAAATAGAGCCGATTTGATTTTACCTTTAATGGCCTGAATTTTCTCTTTATAGGTGGCTAAGCGATCAAGCAACGTGTCCAAAATACCCGCCTGTTCACCTGCCCCAACCAGATTGCAGAATAAGTTGTCGAAATAAAGTGGATATTTACGGAATGAAGTGCTCAAGCTACTTCCAGTTTCTACGTCGGCTTTAATGTCGCCCAGTAATTTTGCTACGGCTGGGTTGCTATGCCCTTTGCCGACTATGTCAAACGCTTGTAATAAAGGTACGCCAGCTTTCATCATGGTGGCGAGTTGCCGTGTAAATAAGGTAATATCTTTATCGGTAATTTTGCCTTTGCTGGCAAATGCGCTTTGTTTTTTTACTTTGGTGACACTAATACCTTGGCGGCGGAGCGTCGCGTTAACAAACGATTCCCCAGCGGCGCGCATTTCGCCTTTAATTACTTTGCCTTTTTTGTCTTTACCTTCCCACTGGTAGGTAATTTGCTTGCTTGCACTCGCTGCCATATCGCGTCCTTAGATTAAACTTACGCATTCATTTTTCAAGATTGGATGTTTGCAGTCACTTTTTACTCATTGCATTATTCATTGGTGCAGGCTTCAACTTCAGCTACCGAGGTTAGGCCTTGGATTACTTTAAGGATGCCTGATCGGCGCAAATCGTTAACCCCTTCTTTTTTGGCCTGGTCTGCAATGTCAATCGCATTGCCTTGCGACATAATAATGCGCGAAATGGCATCGGTCACTGGCATCACTTGGTAGATACCAACACGACCTTTGTAACCGTTGTTGCACATTTCGCAACCACCTTCTTTAGGGCCGTACAGTTGCCATTTTTCTTTAAAATCTTCTTCAATAAAACCGACTTCTAGTAAAGCCTCTTTAGGCGCATCAATCGGCACTTTGCAGCTTTTACACAAGCGTCTAGCAAGCCGCTGCGCGGTAATTAGCGACACTGCTGAGGCGATATTAAACGGTGCAACGCCCATGTTCATCAGGCGCGTTAGAGTAGATGGCGCATCGTTGGTGTGTAAAGTTGAGAGTACCATGTGGCCAGTCGAAGCCGCTTTAATCGCCATATCAGCCGTTTCAAGGTCGCGGATTTCACCAATCATAATAATGTCAGGATCCTGTCTTAAGAAAGATTTAAGTGCCGCTGCAAAGGTCAATCCTTGCTTGTCATTGACGTTAACTTGGTTAATGCCTGCCAGTGGAATCTCGCATGGGTCTTCAGCTGTGGCAATGTTCACGCCAGGATTATTGAGAATATTCAAACAGGTGTAAAGCGATACTGTTTTACCAGAACCAGTTGGCCCTGTCACCAGCACTAAACCATACGGACGCGATACAGCATGCAGTAAAGCCTCTTTTTGTGCAGGCTCGTACCCTAATGCCTCAATGCCCAAGGTGGCGCTGGTCGGGTCTAAAATACGCATCACAATTTTTTCGCCGTGAATCAGTGGCAAAGTGCTGACACGGAAATCAATGGTGCGTGATTTAGACAGAACCAGCTTCATTCGGCCATCTTGAGGAATACGCTTTTCAGAGATGTCTAGGCTGGAAATCACCTTAATACGCGAAGCAAGCTTGTCTTTAATCGCCAGTGGCGGTTGTGCTATGTCTCTTAACTCGCCATCAATACGATAACGAATGCGATAAAATTTTTCGTAAGGCTCAAAATGCAAATCTGATGCACCCATATTGATTGCATCCAACAACATTTTGTTCAAAAACTTTACAACCGGCGCATCGTCAACTTCCTGTGTGTCAGTAACAGTCTCTTCTTCACCGCTGCCCATGTCGAGGTCAAAGTCACCATCTACATCCAACGAGGTCATGGCCGTATCTTTGGATTCGACAATCTTATCTATCCATTTACCCAGCTTGTCATCTTCCACCACTACAGGAGACAAGGTCATGCCCATTTGGAACTGCACGCTATCTAGCGCATGCAAATTGGTGGGGTCGGATAACGCAACGAACAACACATTATTTTGACTTTTAAGTGCAATTACGCGGTTAGATTGCATCAATTTCAAGTCAATTGATTTGGCAGGCAGGTAATCTGCGTTAAAAACATCTAAATTAAAATAAGGGAAACCGAACGATTTTGAGCTAATCTCAGCGATTTTTTCCGATGAAACTTTTCTGCTGGCAATCACATTAGAAATAAACGGGGTTTTGGCAACGTTAGCTTGCGATTGAATGGTGTTTGCGTCTGCTTCAGACAGCAAATTTTCTTGCACCAAAAGACGGGCAAGACCACTTAATTTAATGGATGTTGCGGTTGCAGCCATAGATTACTCTTCACTTTAATTTTATTCTTGAGCCAACTTCTAATCTAGTTATTTATCTATTCTATCTAAACTATTGTACTTAAACAATATTTTAAATTTTAAAACAATAATTCTGTATGCTGTAATAATGCACTTTAACTTTTTTTTTGTAAAGGTAATGCATGGTATTTAATTAAATTTTACATTTGATTGTGGGAAAAAATATGCCAAATAAACAACACATTAAGCTTAAAACTTGACTTTTTACAATTGGTAACATATAAAGCGCGTATGAAGTTTTAATTAGACTTTTAAAGGTGTTTGAGTTCAGGACTAGTCTAGATTTATCTCTGCTGGTCGCTTGAAACGAACGTTTTGGGGGTGCTCCCCCCTAAAGGTATAAATAGATATTGAAGGATGTAGAAATGGCACTAGGTACCGTAAAATGGTTTAACGATTCAAAAGGGTTTGGTTTTGTGACACCAGATGATGGTGGAGACGATTTGTTTGCACACTTTTCAGCTATTGTTGAATCTGGCTATAAAAGCCTTAAAGAAGGCCAACGCGTCAGCTTTGACGTGACTGAAGGCCCAAAAGGCAAGCAAGCCTCAAATATTCAAAAAGCATAAGTCTTTAAAATATTGAGTAATCAGCAATAAAAACGGCTCGTGATGTGAGCCGTTTTTATTGCCTATTAAAACAGTAGAGCTGCAAGCCTTATGGATATTGGTCTGCAGAGACGTTCAATTGGCCTCGTGTTACATGTGTTTGATAATTTCATCACCAAATTCAGCGGTGCCGACTTGTGTTGCACCTTCCATTTGACTAGAAAAATCTCCTGTCACGCGTTTCGATATAATGGCTTTAGCCACACCAGCTAGCACTAAATCGCCCGCTTCGAGCCAGCCCATGTGGCGTAGCATCATCTCGGCAGAAAGAATAATCGAACTTGGATTGGCCAGATTTTTACCGGCAATTTTTGGCGCTGTGCCATGTGTCGCTTCAAACATGGCCACGGTGTCGCTTAAGTTTGCACCAGGCGCAATGCCAATGCCGCCTACTTGCGCGGCCAGCGCGTCACTCATGTAGTCACCGTTTAAGTTGGTGGCTGTTACCACGTCATAATCGCTTGGGTGTAACAGAATTTCTTGTAAAAATGCGTCGGCAATACAATCTTTAATCACAATGCCATTCGGCAAGCTTTCATTTTTAATCTCTAGCCAAGGCCCGCCATCAATTTCTACCGCACCAAATTCTTCTTTGGCCAGTTGGTAACCCCAGTCCCTAAAGCCGCCTTCAGTAAATTTCATGATATTACCTTTGTGGGTAATGGTGACACTTTTGCGATTGTTATCAATGGCGTACTGAATCGCCTTGCGAATTAAACGTTTAGAACCGTCGACAGAGACAGGCTTAATGCCGATGGCGGAATTTTCAGGAAAGCGAATTTTTTTACGCATACCCATATCGCTTAAAAATTGAATCACTTTTTCTACTTCATCGCTGCCAGCCGCCCATTCAATCCCAGCGTAAATATCCTCCGTGTTTTCGCGGAAAATCACCATATCGGTTTTTTCAGGATGTTTGACTGGGCTGGGCACGCCGGTAAAATATTGCACCGGGCGCAGGCACACATATAAATCAAGCTCTTGACGCAAAGTGACATTTAAAGAACGGATGCCACCACCCACAGGCGTGGTGAGCGGACCTTTAATCGAAATCACATAATCGCGTACCGCTTGCATGGTTTCGGCAGGCAACCAAGTGTCTTTACCTTCTTTGTCTTTGCCATAAGTTTTCACCGCCTTTTCACCAGCATATAATTCCATCCAAGCAATTTTGCGCTTGCCGTTATAAGCTTTATCCACTGCGGCATCCACCACTTTTTGCATGGGCGCGGTAATATCTACCCCTATGCCATCGCCCTCAATAAATGGGATAATCGGATTGTTGGGCACGTTGAGCGAGTTGTCAGCGTTAACCGTGATTTTTTCGCCATACGTCGGGACTATTATTTTTGAATCTGCTATTTTTGAATCTGCTTTCGTCATTATTGTTTGCTTCCTAAAATGATTGTTTTATTTAATAAGCCGTTTAACGTCGTGTGCCAATTTAGTGTGCATGATCCAAAAAATGGAAAACCTGGGCATCCCACGTTAAAAGACTTCATCGCCATCCCTAATATTTATGCTGCAGGTCGCTTAGATACTGATTCTGAAGGTTTGCTTATTTTAACCGATGATGGCGCCTTGCAACACAAATTAAGTCATCCAAAGCATAAAGAAACCAAAACTTATTGGGTGCAGGTGGAAGGTGCGCCGCTGGATGCCGATTTAATCCCTTTAATTAATGGCGTGGATTTGGGCGATTTTGTCACGCAGCCCGCAAAAGTGAGACTGATGCAAGCGCCAGCGCATTTATGGCAACGCAATCCGCCCATCCGTGAGCGTAAAGCGATTCCGACCAGTTGGTTAGAAATTAAAATTTCTGAGGGAAAAAATCGCCAAGTGCGCCGCATGACCGCTAAAATAGGCTTTCCAACCTTGCGACTGATTCGCTATGCGATTGGGGCATATACCATTGATAACATTGAAATAGGAAGCTATCAAGTTTTATGAATACGGTTACAACAAAGCCTGTCGTTATTTTTCGCTTTCTGGCGCACGAAGGGCCTGGTTATTTAGGCGATTTTTTGGACACGCAAAACATTCCGTGGCAACTCATCAAAGTGGATGAAGGTGCTCCGATACCCGCATCGATATTGACTTACAGCGGCATGGTTTTAATGGGCGGGCCGATGAGTGTAAATGACGATCTGCCCTGGTTGGCACCATTGCTGCAATTGATTCGCCAAGCCAAAGACAATGATATTCCACTGCTTGGGCATTGCTTAGGTGGTCAGTTGATGAGTAAAGCGCTGGGCGCTACCATCACTCAAAATGCGATTAAAGAGATTGGTTGGGGCGAAGTTGCTGTCAGTAAAAGCGATGCAGCTAGACACTGGTTTGGTGAGATTGAAACCTTTAATGCCTTTCACTGGCATGGCGAGACATTTAGTATGCCAGCGGGCGCCAACCACTTGCTTGCTAGCCTGCATTGTCAAAACCAAGCTTGGAGTATGGGTAAACATGTGGCTTTTCAAACGCATATTGAAATGACACCGGACATGGTGAAGAAATGGTGCGAAGAAGGCGAGGCAGAGTTGCGCGAATCTGCTAGTAGCACACTTGATTTTTTTAAAGGCGTGCAACAGTCGAATGCGATGCAAGAGAATTTGGCTGTGCACTGTTTTTTTCTGAATAAAGTTGCTACGCAGGTTTATACGCAGTGGATACAAGGCCTAAAATCTTGAGTATGTTAAAATATTGATAACTAATCATCTCGTATGAACACCTTATAAAAATGCAGGATTTTGGGGGAAGTGCAAGGCGCACGGAACGCAGAGCCCGAGGCAGTACGGTGTTGTACAGCGAGGGAGCGAGTACCGCGTAACATAGCAATTGCCCCAAAAAACTAATTTTTATAGGTGGTCGTATGTCTGGCAACACAATTGGAACTTTATTTACCTTAACCAGTTTTGGTGAATCGCATGGCGCGGCCATCGGCGGTGTTGTAGATGGCTGCCCACCAGGTTTAAGTTTATGTGCAGAAGATTTACAGGTTGATTTAGACCGTCGCAAGCCAGGCACCTCGCGCCATGTGACACAGCGCCAAGAAGCTGATGCGGTAGAAATACTTTCAGGAGTTTTTGAGGGTAAAACCACAGGTGCGCCAATTGGCTTGCTGATTCGTAACACCGATCAACGTTCTCAGGATTACAGCAAAATCATGGATACGTTTAGACCTGGTCATGCCGATTACACCTATGCGCAAAAATATGGCGTGCGCGATTACCGTGGCGGTGGCCGTAGCAGTGCGCGGGAAACGGCAATTCGTGTCGCGGCGGGTGGCATTGCTAAAAAGTGGTTAAAAGAACGTTTTGGCGTCACCGTGCGCGGCTATATGAGCCAATTGGGTGAAATTGAAATCCCTTTTGAAACGTGGGATTGCGTCAACGACAATCCATTCTTTTCGCCCAACACGACTATTTTGCCAAAGTTAGAAGCCTATTTGGATAATATCCGTGCTGAGCGCGATTCTGTCGGTGCGCGCATTACCGTGTTGGCCGAAGGTGTGCCAGTAGGGTGGGGCGAGCCTGTATTTGACCGGCTTGACGCAGATATTGCGCATGCAATGATGGGCATTAACGCAGTAAAAGGCGTGGAGATAGGCGCGGGTTTTGCCAGTATTGCCCAGCGCGGCAGTGTGCATTCAGACGAACTGACGCCCAGTGGATTCGTGACCAATCATGCGGGTGGTATTTTGGGTGGCATTTCGAGTGGGCAAAAAATTCGTGTCAATGTCGCGCTGAAACCAACGTCTAGCATCCCACAAGAACGACGCTCCATTGATAAAAACGGCAATGCAATTACCATGCAAACTACTGGTAGGCATGACCCATGCGTAGGTGTGCGCGCTACGCCGATTGCTGAAGCGATGTTGGCGCTGGTGTTGATGGATCATGCGTTGCGCCACCGTGGGCAAAATGCCGATGTAGTTTCAACCATTCCCAAGATTTAATTGTAGACACTACATTGTGAGCCGCGCGCTACACGCCAATCTTTCGCGTTTTTACTTCATCTATTACTTTTTTGTAGGCGCATTCGTGCCTTACTGGGGCTTGTATTTGCAGTCCGAGCAGTTTTCGGCAGCCGATATCGGCATCCTCATGTCGCTGTTTCAAATCAGCCGTATTTTTGCGCCTAACTTATGGGGCTGGCTGGCCGACCACACTGGGCAACGCGTTAAGTGGATACAGTTGACCGCTTTACTTGGTTTGCTTGGATTTATCGCAGTTTTTTGGGCGCACGGGTTCTGGTGGCTGTTTTTCGTTATGTTATGTCTGAGTTTATTTACCAGTTCAACGCTACCTTTGTCAGAGTCGCTTACCCTAGCGCACCTGGCTACCACCAACGGCCATTATAGCCGCATCCGCATGTGGGGCTCGTTGGGCTTTATTGTAGCGGCGGTTGCGTTAGGGTTCTTGATTGATGCTTACGGCATTAAAAGTTTGTTGTGGTTTTTATTAGGCGTACAGATTGTTTTATTCGGCCTGACTTTTAAGCTGCCCGATGCCACTGTAGCGCCACACGCGCACGACCATTTTTCTATCTGGCAGATTGTCAAGCAGCCAGTCGTCATTGCTTTGCTATTGGGCTGCGCGCTGATGGTGACTGCACATGGCGTGCTATATAACTTTTACTCCATTTATTTGGCCGAGCATGGTTATAGCAAAGGTATGATAGGCTTATTGTGGTCGCTAGGCGTTATCTGCGAAATTATCATTTTTATGCTAATGCCAAAATTGATGGCGCGCTTTAGCTTAAAAGCAATTTTACTCACAAGTTTAGCGTTGGCTGTCCTCCGATTCAGCATGATAGGCGTTGCTGTAGATAGCTTATGGTGGTTGCTAATCGCGCAAAGTTTACACGCGTTTACCTTTGGCAGCTTTCACGCGGCATCGGTGGAGGTGATTACGCAGTTTTTTAATGGACGCCACCAAGCTAAGGGCCAAGCCATTTACAACAGCGTAGCTTATGGCGTGGGCGGCACCGTTGGTGGGCTTGCGGGCGGTTATGCATTGCAATATTTGGGCGGGCAGAATACGTTTTTGCTGGCGGCGTTATTCCCATTGCTTGGCTTTGTTGTGATAGCATTAGGGTTGAAGTTGAGCCAAACGCATGCGCGTGCTGGCATGTTTAGTTAATGCTTTAGCCCAACTTCGTCGCCATACGTTGTTACTCATAAAAAATATAAACTTACATATAAAGCATATGCGCGTTTAAATTTTTTCTTCGTGCCTAGTCTGGCTTAGAAGTAGAACTAAATCAGCGTGAAACTGTATTGAAGTTGGTAAAAATTGGAGTATGTATTGATGAAGTTAAAATTATTGTTTGGGTTTTTGATAAGCTTGCTTGCTTCGTCAGTAATGGCCGAAACGCGCTTAAACGTGGTGGGTCTATTTAGCGGTAAAGCCTTGGTGAGTATTAACGGCAGCGCGCCACAAAGCATAGGCGTAGGTCAAACCAAAAATGGCGTCAAACTCGTTTCGGCAGATAGTGAATCGGCCACTTTTGTGGTGGAAGGCAAGCGACAAACGCTAAAAATGGGTCAGGCTGCTTCGGTAGCGGGTAGTGCAGGCCCAGTGTCTAACGACCCAGTAAGTTTGTATGCAGATAGTCGCGGTCATTTTACTGGTAAGTTGAGTATTAACGGCGCATCACTAAAATACTTGGTAGATACTGGCGCGAGCACAGTGGCGATGAATAGTGGTGATGCTAAATTTGCCAAAATTGATTATGAAAAAGGTGAGAAAGTGCCTGTAAACACAGCCAACGGCATGGTGATGGCGTATTTGGTAACAGTGAATACGCTAAAAATTGGCACCATCACGCTGAACAATGTCGATGTAATTGTAAATGAAGGTGGTTCGCCATCAATGGTGTTGCTGGGCATGTCGGCTTTGAATAAGCTGGATATGAAGCGTGATAACTCGATTATGACGCTTACTAAAAAGTATTAGGAAATATTAGGAAAAAAATACCAACTAAAACGGACTAGTTTAATAACTATCAAAACAATGCCCTGCAGGCCGCTTGTATATTGGCTTGCAGGGCATTAATTTTTTGTCGCGCTGGTGGTTGAGTTATTCGCGCAATTATTAACCTAGTTGGCTAATCACAAAACGCACAAAAGTCAGCATACTCACCACAAAAATAATGCCACCAATAATGCCTGCAACCACGGCTTGTTTTAACGTAATTTTCGAGGTGTCATCCTCATAGCCTTTTTGTTGACGCACTCCAAGCATGCTCCATAACACTGCTTTCATGATTTGAAAAAATGACGCATTCTTTTTAGGTTGCGCTTGAGTGGCTGGTTGGCTCATGAAACTGCTCCTTAAATTGCTGCTAGAAAAATTAAGTAAAACTAAATTAAATTTGTAACGGTTATCTTTTGCGCTTGTCGTTTTCAATCAACGCATAGGCACTGTGGTTATGGATGCTCTCGAAGTTTTCTGATTCCACAATGAATTTGTCGATGCGTTTTTCGTTATTCAACTGTGTCGCTACATCGCGCACCATGTCTTCGACAAATTTTGGGTTGTCGTAGGCGCGCTCGGTCACAAATTTTTCGTCTGGGCGTTTCAGCAAGCCATATAACTCGCACGAAGCTTGTTTTTCTACCAAACTAATAATGTCCTCAATCCAGATAAAGTCGTTAATCAGCGCGGTTACTGTGACATGACTACGTTGGTTGTGCGCGCCGTAATCAGAGATTTTTTTGCTGCATGGACACAAGCTGGTGACAGGCACCAGCACTTTTACCGTGATGTCGAATTTACCATTTTTGATTTCGCCAATAAAAGTGACATCGTAATCGAGCAAACTTTTTACACCAGAAATGGGCGCGGATTTGTTGACAAAATAAGGAAAGCGCATTTCTACATAGCCAGATTCGGCCTCAAGGCGCTGCACCATTTCGCGTAAAATGCTTTCAAATGATTCTATTGAAATCGCGTGCTCATTCACGTTTAAAATCTCAACGAAGCGTGACATGTGGGTGCCTTTAAAATTGTGCGGCAGGTGCACATACATGTCAAAAACGGCTACTGTGCTCTGCTCGCCGCCAGTTTTGTCTTTCACCACAACAGGGTGACGAATCGATTTAATACCCACTTTATTAATGTCTAAATGGCGCACATCTGGCATGCTCTGAGTATCCTCAATCGGACTTTTAGCGTGATCTGGTAGGGTAGGTTGGTTCATAAATTCGGGCGGTTTCCATAAAATTTAGCGCAACTTTTATCTGATTAAAAGTCTACTCGCATGCGCTTGAGTAAACAAATATTTAATAGTTGGAAGATTGGGCTGAAAATAATTAAATCAATATAGCTAAATTAAATAATCGCTTTTAATTTTTTCGTAATGGCAGCCACAATTCCATCGCTATCTAGACCGCATTCTGCCAACATGGTTTCATGCACACCATGTTCAATAAAATGATCTGGTAAGCCAAGGCATAGGGTAGGATTGTTTAAATGTAGTGTTTGCATGGCTTCTAGCACTGCCGCGCCTGCGCCACCCATGAGCGCGTTTTCTTCAATGGTCACAATTAAATCGTGCGATTTAGCTAGGCTGGCAATTAACTCGATATCCAGTGGTTTAATAAAGCGCATGTTGGCAACGCTGCAGCCCAATATTGATGCTGCCTGCAGCGCAGGTGCTAACATACTGCCAAACGCTAAAATAGCGACTTTTTTGCCTTGTTGGGCTTTTGCTTGACAGACAATTTGGCCTTTGCCAATTGGCAAAGCCTCTAGCTTGATTTCAATAACTGCACCTGTGCCAGCGCCACGCGGATAGCGTACGGCGGCAACACCTTTGTACAAATAACCTGTGGTGAGCATTTGCCGGCATTCATTTTCATCGCTAGGCGCCATAATCACCATATTGGGAATGCAGCGTAAATAGCTTAAGTCGAAGCTACCCGCATGCGTTGGGCCATCAGCACCCACGAGGCCAGCGCGGTCAATTGCAAATAAAACATCTAAATTCTGCAGCGCAACATCGTGAATCAGTTGGTCGTAAGCGCGTTGCAAAAATGTGCTGTAAATAGCCACCACAGGCTTCAAGCCATCGCAAGCCATGCCTGCAGCAAAAGTCAGTGCGTGTTGTTCGGCAATGCCAACATCAAAATAACGCTGTGGGTATTTTTCTGAAAATGCATTCAGACCGCTGCCATCGCACATGGCGGGCGTGACGCCGATGAGTTTTTCATCTGCATCAGCCATATCCACTAGCCAGTCACCAAAAATTTGCGTATAAGTTTTTTTTGCGTTTAAAGAAGCTGAAAAGCCGTTGCTTGGGTCAAATTTGCTCACACCGTGATATTTGTTGGGGTCTTGCTCGGCCAACTCAAAGCCTTTGCCTTTTTGCGTCACAATGTGTAAAAACTGCATGCCTTTTAGTGCGCGAATATTGCTCAAGGTGTCTAGCAGCACAGGTAAATCATGGCCATCAATCGGTCCAATATAGTTAAAACCAAACTCCTCAAACAGCGTGCCAGGCATCACCATGCCTTTGGCGTGTTCTTCGGCACGCTTAGCAAACTCTTGCACTGGCGGCACTGCACCTAACATTTTTTTGCCGCTGCGGCGCACGGTATCGTAAAAACGACCAGACAGTAGGCGCGCCAAATAATTATTGAGTGCGCCCACATTGTTAGAGATGCTCATGTCGTTATCATTCAATATCACGAGTAAATCAGCATCCATGTCGCCAGCGTTGTTCAGCGCTTCAAACGCCATGCCTGCGGTCATGGCGCCATCGCCAATTATCGCCACACTGCGACGCTCTAACCCTGCTTGCTTGGCGGCAATTGCCATGCCCAGTGCAGCTGAGATAGAGGTGCTGGAATGACCAGTACCAAAGGTGTCGTAATCACTTTCACCGCGGCGCGGGAAGCCCGCAATGCCAGTCGGTTTGCGCAGGTTGGCCATGGCGGTACGACGGCCAGTCAAGATTTTATGCGGATAAGTTTGGTGGCCAACATCCCACACAAGCCGGTCATCGGGTGTGTTGAACACATAATGCAGCGCGATAGTGAGCTCGACAACACCTAAATTAGATGCCAAATGCCCGCCAGTCTGCGAAACGCTCGTCACCAAGAATGCGCGCAGTTCTGCTGCTAGCGTTGCCAGTTCATCACGATTTAACAGACGCAAATCTTCAGGCGAGTTAATCTTATCTAGTAAAGAGGACATAAAAAAGTGCTGCGTTAAAAGCTGCGATGGGTAATAAAGCTGGCCAAGTGTCGAAGCAAATCTGCCTCGCGCCCGTAAAAAGACAAGGCCGCCATGGCGTTTGCATGCAGTTCGCTGGCTAATTGTTTGGCGGCAGATAAGCCCAAAATGGTGACATAAGTAGATTTGTTGTGCAGTTGATCCTTGCCTGCAGTTTTACCCAAGGTTTGTGTGTTGGCTTCGGCGTCCAAAATGTCATCCACCACTTGAAATGCCAAGCCGATGGATTTAGCGAAATGATCCACCGCCTTGATTTTATCGTCCTTAGGTTTATCGGCACTATATGCACCAAGCAAAGCACCAGCACGAATCAGTGCACCCGTTTTTTGAATATGCATGTGCTCTAACTCGGGGCGAGAGAGTGGAATGCCGATGCTCTCAATATCAATGGCTTGCCCGCCAGCCATGCCGCGTGAGCCGCTGGCCAGTGCTAAAATATGCAACATTTGTAGCTTTTGGGTGGCGCTTTTTAGTTGTTTGTCTTGCGAAATCAGTTGAAATGCCAAGCTTTGAAGTGCGTCGCCCACCAGCAATGCAAGCGCATCGCCATACTGTTTGTGGGTGGTAGGTTTGCCGCGGCGCAAGTCATCGTTATCCATGCATGGTAAGTCATCGTGCACCAGTGAAAATGCATGAATAATTTCTACAGCCGCTGCTGGCACATCAATTTTATTGAGGTCTGCGCCACAAAACTCGCCCGCCGCATAGGCCAATAAGGCCCGCACACGCTTGCCGCCGCCTAAGGTGGCGTAGCGCATCGCCTCGTGCAAACGCATGGGTGAAGTGTTGCTGGGCGGTAAATGCGTATTGAGCACATCTTCCATACGCATTTGCTTGCTATGCGCCCAAGTGTTAAATGCGTCGGTTTGCTCGTTAATAGGTTGTATCATGGGCTGGTTCATGCATTATTCGGTGCTTGACGCAAACGCCTCAAGTTGATTAGCTTCGGTCAATATGCGAATTTGCTGATCAGCATCATTTAGCGACTTTTGACAGGTTTGCAATAGTGCAGCACCACGCTTATAAGCATTAATCGATTGTTCAAGTGGCAGATTACCCGATTCCATTTGACTCACAATGGCTTCAAGTTCAAGCAGTGCGCTTTCAAAATCTGGCGCTTCGTTTTGGGTGGTTTTGGTCATTTTATTCTGGTTGTCTATTAGTATGATTCTAGCAAAACTTAACCCGTTTGCGTGTTTAATCTCAGTGGGTTCAATCCCAATAGTTTAACCAATTAAGACCGTTTGTAAAAATAGGCGAATATCATTAATTTCCTGTGGGTGAACACTATGCGCCATCGCGTATTCATGCCACTCGATTTGGTAAGCATTTTCTTGCAAGACGCTTATAGATTGCCTACATCTTTCTAACGTAATGACTTCGTCAAAGCTACCATGCGCCATAAATATGGGCGTACTTAAGCTTTGAGTCGATTTTTGGGTAGCTAATTTATCTTGTAAAGGCAAATAAGTCGATAGCGCCAGAACACCTGCCAATGCTTGTTTCTGGCACATAGCGGTATGCAGTGCGACAGCACCACCTTGCGAAAAACCTGCCAACACGATATTTGAATTCGCAATGCCGCGCTGATTTTCTTTGGCAATGAGTGATTCAACGTACGCTCTAGAACTTTCTATACCCACTTCATCTTGTGGGTGGCTACTGTTTAAGCCAAACAAGTCATACCATGCGCGCATTTCATAGCCGTTATTCATGGTGATCTTTTGATAGGGGGCATGTGGCAAAACAAAGCGAATGTTAGGCAGGTTTAGCATTTCAACCACAGGTGCAAAGTCATGACCATCAGCGCCTAAGCCATGTAGCCAAATGACGCTAGCAGTTGGGTTGTCTATTTGGCAAATTTCGACTGGGGATTCTATGGCTGTGGACATAATAATGCTAAGTTGTATAAGTATGTCTATTATAGAAGTGTTGTTAATGATGTTGGCAGGTTTATTGCGTATAGCCATGTAAACACACTTAAATCCGCCCATATCTACGTGATTTAGTGTTGCTACTGAATGAATTTCTGACATCTATGACGAAAACTATTCATGCGCATCTTGGCATTGAAGATATTATTATGAGCAAATGCGCGCTGTATGCAAATGCTTTAATGGATATAGAAACTAAACAAAATAAAGAGACTTTACATGCAAGTTAAAGTATTAGGTTGTAGCGGTGGAATTGGCGGCAATATGCGCACTACTGCTTTATTGCTAGATGACGATGTGTTGATAGACGCAGGCACTGGCGTGGGTGATTTATCGCTAGAAGCCTTACTAAAAATCGACCATATTTTTGTTACACACACGCACATTGACCACATTGGGTTTATTCCCTTATTGTTAGATACTGTTATGGGATTGCGTGAAAATCCTGTAACTGTTCATGCCACTTGTGAAGTCATTGATATTTTAAAACAACATATTTTTAATTGGTTGGTCTGGCCAGATTTTTCTAAAATCCCCAATAGCGCGTTTCCCTTTTTAATTTATAACGAGATTAAAGTGGGGGAATCAGTACAGATTAACCAAAAAACCATTACCGCGCTGCCAGCTAGTCATGTGGTACCGGCGGTCGGTTACTTGGTAGATAGTGGATTTGGTAGTTTGGTATTTACCGGCGATACCGCCGGCGGTGAAGGTTTTTGGCAGGCAGTCAACCAAGTCAATAACTTAAAATATTTAATTATAGAAACAGCGTTTAGCAATGCTGAGGCACATTTAGCGATGCTTTCTAAGCATTTATGCCCAGATACATTGGCAATAGAACTGTCGCATTTACAAAGCGCTCCGCAAATATTTATTACGCACCTTAAGCCTGGTGAAGATTCTACTATTATGCAAGAAATTGCAGCGAATTCAGCCACCAAGCATTGCATTGCGTTACGCAATCAGCAAGTATTGGAGTTGTAAAGCCATGGATGATAACAGAGACCCTATTTCAATCGGTAAATCTACACTAGTGCGGTTTGAGCCAGTGGCAAGGCTTTCTCCAAGTCGGTTGGATGAGCTAGCCGCTGTATGTTTTATAGAGCAAGTTAGCAAAAATTTAGACCCCACGCGCATGATGAATAACGGCATGCAAGCACTGTATGTGGTGACAGGTGATTTAGGCATACGCTACGATAATGGCAATAAGGTGATTTTGCGTGCAGGCACCGATGCTGCCAAGCACCCAGTAGATGCTGGCCGTTTAAATATTAAAGACACCATTGCGTTGACACCACTGGAGATTGTGCGCATCGATTTAGATTTGCTGGATATCATGCTGACGTGGGATCAGCTCTCTGGCTACCCGCCTGCCCAATTGCCAGAAACCAAGTTAGTTAAAAAAGAGTTTAAATTAGATACCGCTAGTTTCAATGCGTTTAAACTGCAGAACGGGGTGTTCAACAAGCTTCCAGCAGCCAATATCGAGGCCATGTTTGCGCGCATGCAGCCATTAGAGGTTGAAGCTGGCCAAACGATTATTACGCAAGGGCAAGAGGGCGATTACTACTATTTAATTCAAGAAGGCAGTGCCATTGTTAGTCGCGTAAAAGACCCTAGCCAAGGCGCCATTGTATTGGCAGAGATTTTTAAAGGGGCTGGCTTTGGCGAAGAAGCATTAGCATCGGATACCAAACGTAACGCCACGGTGACCATGAAAACCAGTGGGCAGCTGTTACGGCTTAAAAAACAAGATTTTGTTGAACTGCTTAAAGCACCCATTATCAACATGATTGGCCTCAAAGACGCGCAAGCCAAAGTGGCGAGCGGCACTGCTGAATGGCTGGATGTGCGTTTCGAATCAGAATATACCTATCACCATATCGAAGGCGCCATTAACGCGCCGCTACATGAGCTACGTAGTTATATTTCACAGTTCGATGCTACAAAACAATACATTGTATATTGCCAAACTGGGCGCCGTAGCAGCGCCGCTGCATTTATACTCGCACAGTTTGGCATTAACGCGATGGTGTTGGCAGGCGGTACGCGTGGTCCAGATTATGGCAACAAAAAATAGTTTGGTCTTACTTAGGTGTTTTTTGTTTTGCATCAATTATTTCTACTAAGGCGCCAGTTTTGGCGTCTACAATCGCAGACATTTCGCCGGTTACAGCATAAATTGGTAAAAACAAGAAATCGCCGATAGTTTGTTTTCTCTTAATTAATAACCTATCAACTGCTTGTTTATTATCAGGACTTATTTTGGCAAGCTCTGCTAAAGGTTTGCCAGCTTTAACAACACTCGTTAAATGATTTTTATAATCATCATAGAATCTCGGATATTGCTGAATTGTGTCTGTTTGAGATTCGGTTTCATAAAACATTCTTTCATATTTACTTTTTGAATCAGGTTTTGCAGCAGCTAGTTTTGGCCCGGTCAAAGACGCAGTACGCCATTCTTTTCTTTTACCCTTCGCTAGTTCGCTAGGAACGATATCAACAACAGATGCAACATAGAACGCATTTTGATTATATATAGTAAAAATTGGTCTTGCCTGGAACATTACATATAACCCATAACTCATAGCGGCGATTTGTAAAACTGCGACACACGTTAAATCAAACTTGATGAGCTTTTTATTGGCATCGAATACTGCCAAAGTCAGTAACGGGCCTAAAAAAATATCAACACCCGCAATCAAATATATTAGGGTTTTTCCTCCCATTAAGTCGAGGTATGCATCCGGGTACCATAATGTGAACATTAAGATAATAATTGCTGACACAATTGTCAGGCTAATAATGAAATGAATGATTGCGGCTTTAATTCTAGACATATATATTTTAGTAAATATTAATTAATATTAGCCTTAAACAAAAAATCCCTTTTTAAAGGGATTTTTTGAGGCTTACGTATTTATTACTTCTACAAAATTAGCAACCTAGGCTACCAGCTCTGATACCACGTGTGTCTGAACACAGGCCAGTCAATGTCCAAGATATCGAAGTCGTTGTAGCTGTAGGTGTAGAAGGCGTTAATGTGAAAGCGGTATTGGTGCCTGGGGTTATTTGCGCAGCACTGGTGCCGCCAATTACGCCGTCAACAATAGCAGCTGGGGTGATTACGTTGGCAGTCGCTGTAGGAGTAAGAACGCCATTAGCGCCACTATCACATCCGGCAAGGCCACCAGTTTCTTGTGCACATAAACCAATTGCAGTTTTAACAGAACCTAATTCAGCCATTGTAGAGGCAGATCGTGTACGTGAAATATAGTTACTATATTGTGGAATTGCAATCGCAGCCAAAATACCAATAATTGCCACAACAATCATCAACTCAATTAGGGTGAAACCTTTTTGGGTTTGGTTATAAGTGTATTTCATCATCATTTTAATTTCCTTTGTAAAAATTTAATTGAATATAACTACCGTTTAGTACTTACACCGGTAGTTATTGTTACCAGTGCTTGAAAAGATATTAGCAACGGCTGTGCCAATTTTTACAGGTATTGATTAACCAATTGTTTTATATAGGAAAAAATTTTTATTAAATAGAAATATGGCGCGTGAATGGCAATTTTAGGTACAAAAAAGCGGGTTTTCACCCGCTTTTTTGTTAAATTAGCTGACAAAAAGTGTCAGTGCCGATTAACCTATTACCATTCATGTCACTCTGCCTTTGTCATTGCGAGCCAAAGGTTTTAATATTGGCGCGGCAATCCAGTGGTTTTTATAATATTAGCTTGTGGATTGCTTCGTCACGCAGTTCCTCGCAATGACGGGGTGGGGTGTGATTGCAAATTAAAAAGGATTGCATTAGCAATCCTTTTTAATTCTAACGATGTAATTTATGCGCTACATTACCAAAATTTCCACCACGGTTTTTTAGGTGCTACAGCACTACCACTTGTTGATACAGTGTTTGCTGTTGCCGCCCCTGTGGCGGCATTAGTTACTTTGAGTTTTCGAGCACCTTTTTAAGGTTGGCCAAGCCACTATCGTAAACACCAGTGATGAAGTTAAAAGCTGTTTCATCATCTTGGCCAGCTGGGATTGGTGGGTTTAGCTTATAAGTACGGTAAAAACGGCCTACCCATGTCACGGTAGATTCACCAGCACCAGGGCCAGCGGCTACAGTCATTACAGAGTTGTAATCGGCCACTGGTGCAACGCCGCCTGTAATTTCATATTTCAATTTCATGTCTTTGTCATCGGCGCTACGTAATTTCTCGTGAATTTCGCCACCTGACTTCAAAGTCAATGTTCTATGTGTTTCGTCGCCTTTTTTCTCTAACTTAGTGCTTGCAATGGCTGGATGCCAAGCGTGCAAGTTGCCGAAATCTTTTACCATCGCCCAAACTTTAGCAGGGGCAGCTTTAATGACGATTGATTTTTCTACTTTTTGTGGTGTAGGGCCATGCGCAAATACCAAAGGAACCAAAGCTAGGTTCGGTAAAATGGCCAATGCTAACATTGCTAAAAATTTGTTCATTCCATATTCTCCGTATAAGACAATTAAAAAACGTTTAATAAAAACTAGGCTGGTCGTATTATAAATCAGTTACGCCAATAAGCCCATATTTTGAGTAACGTGACGCTTTTGATTGCATTGACGCATGCTGATTCCAATATAAATTGTGCCCTTTAATGTTCGGAGAGGATGAACTGTGCTCTTTATTGTTCAGACAATATGAATTGCCCGAATGCCCGACTTTTGTCACCAGTGCTAATGTGGCCTTTTAGGTTGTTGGTGCGCGCATCAATCACGCTGACTTTATTTTCACCCCAACTGGCAGCTAGCACAAATTTATTGGCAACATCGTAACTAATGCCCTCTGGCGTCATGCCCACATCGATTAGTGCAACTGTTTGTTGTGAGGCCAAATCAATCACTGAAACGGTGTCATCCTGCGTATTGGTGACGTACAGGGTTTTATTGTCGGCACTGGCAACTGCGCAATAGGGGTGCTCACCCATTTTTATTTTGGATTGCGCCAATGTGCGCGTGTTAATCACTGAAACTGTATTGTCGTAGACATTCACGACGTATAAGTAACTACCATCGTTACTTAAAGACAGCCCAAACGGATGCGCGCCAACGGCAATCCGTTTGATAACAGCAAAACTTTTAGTGTCAACCACGGCGACTTCGTTGCTATCGCGCGCAGCCACATAAAGGGTGTTGCTATCTGCACTTACCACCAAACCAGCAGGGGCTTTGGCAACCATCACCTCGCGCCGCTGGCTGTAATCCGCTGTATTAATTGCGATAATGCGGTCACTAAACCAATCCGCCACATACAGCGTGTTGTGATCAGGTGCCATGGCAAGCCCTACTGGTGAGCCTTGCAGAGCAATGCTTTCGATGACTTTGTTATTTGCAGTATCAATCACCGAAATATTATTGCTTTCCACGTTACTAATAAACACGCGTTTTAGTTTGCTGGAAATCGCTACGCCGACTGGCGCTTTGCCTACTTTAATGGTGTCGATCACTTTGTTCTGTTGAATATCGATGACTGAAACCGTGTTATCACCTTGATTGGTGATATATGCCATGCTACTGGGCTTGATTGTGGGTGCGCACGCGCACGAGGTAAACAGCAAAATCAGGATTAGTTTTTTCATGCTTAGCATTGTAGATACAAACGTGTGCTTTCCCAAATACAGCTTTCAATAGTGCTTAAAATATGAAAAAATGGTACTAAATAGTTTAGGCGCAGCAAAATGTTAGATCGTGATGGATATCGCCCCAATGTGGGCATTATTCTTTGCAACTCACACAACCAAGTTTTTTGGGGTAAACGAATACGAGAGCATGCTTGGCAGTTTCCGCAAGGCGGAATTAATTACGGTGAAAGCCCAGAGCAGGCAATGTATCGGGAGTTGATGGAAGAAATTGGTTTAGAGCCAAAACACGTGCAGATTTTAGGTCGCACGCGTGATTGGTTGCGCTATGAGGTGCCAAGTAGCTGGGTAAAACGCGAGTGGCGTGGCAGCTACAAAGGCCAAAAACAAATCTGGTATTTGTTGCGCATGGTTGGCCGCGACACTGATGTAAGCTTGCGTGCCAGCGAGCATCCCGAGTTCGATGCATGGCGCTGGAGTGATTATTGGGTGCCGCTAGAAGACGTGATTGAGTTTAAACGTGAAGTCTATAAATCGGCGCTGAATGAGCTGTCGACGCATTTGCATCATAAAGGGCTGATTAATAAAGACTTTAATAGTACAGCTAGGCCAGTGAACAAAAAGCCAGTTACTGCCAAATAGCCAAGCTATTTGGCACCCATCATTTCACCCAATTTAATCGCACGTGCTGGCTGCCAAGCTGCATTAAATTGTAGCATGTCTTTTTCGAACAGCATGACCACAGTACTCCCCAGCAAAAAGCGCCCCATTTCGTCGCCTTGCTTGAGTGTGATATTCTCATAGTTCCAACTGCGTATCTGGCCGGTACGCGGTGGGTTGATGATGCCATTAGGTGCGCCAGTATTTTCTTGGTGCCAAACCGTCGCCATGCTTCCCACTATCGTTGCCCCTACCAGCACCATCACAAACGTACCATGCTGGTCTGATTCAAACTCACACACGACGCGTTCATTGCGTGCGAATAAATTCGACACGTTAGCTGCAGTGGTGGGGTTGACTGAAAATAAATCACCGGGCACATACGTCATACTTTTAAGTTTGCCATCACAAGGCATGTGAATACGGTGATAATCTTTAGGGCTTAAATACAGGCAAGCAAAGTGGCCATTGTCAAATTTTGCAGCTAGTTTTTTCTGCCCTGCAACCAATGCCAGCGTTGAATAGTGATGACCTTTGGCTTGAAAAATCTGGTCTTGTTCAATGCGGCCAAATTGACTAATCGCGCCATCTACTGGGCAAATAAAATCTGCTTTTGCCAGTGGGCGTGCATTAGCCTTTAACGGCCGTGTAAAAAATTCGTTGAAAGTTTTGTAGCTAGAAATATTAGCGTTGGCCGCTTCAGTCATATTTACTTGATAACGCTTTACAAACCAGCTAATCACCGCTGTGGTAAGTGCGCCTGCACGAAGGTTTGCAAGCATGCCCGCACTCCTTGTCAATGCTTGCTTGGGGAGCAGGTGTTGTAAGATAATAGAAATAGGCACACAAATCCTTTAATAAAAAAGGGCAAATCGCTTTAACGTTTTGCCCTTTGAATTAAATCAACAAAAATTAGTTTTTACTTTGATCTACCAATTTGTTTTTAGCAATCCAAGGCATCATGGCGCGTAATTGGTTGCCAACCACTTCAATGGGGTGCGCTGCATTTAAACGGCGGCGCGCAACCATTTCAGGGTAGTTAGTGCGGCCTTCTAAAATGAATTGTTTGGCGTAGTTGCCGTTTTGAATATTGGCTAAACACTCTTTCATGGCAGCACGCGCTTGGTCACTAATCACTTTAGGACCCGTGACATACTCGCCGTATTCTGCATTGTTGCTGATAGAGTAGTTCATGTTGGCAATGCCACCTTCGTACATCAAATCTACAATCAATTTAAGCTCGTGCAGGCATTCAAAGTAAGCCATCTCTGGGGCATAGCCTGCTTCGGTTAGTGTCTCAAAGCCTGCTTTAACTAACTCAACAGCGCCACCGCACAACACGGCTTGCTCACCAAATAAATCGGTCTCGGTTTCTTCACGGAAATCGGTTTCAATCACGCCGCCTTTGGTGCCGCCGTTTGCAGCTGCATATGACAATGCGATTTCTTTCGCTTTACCAGAAGTGTTTTGGTACACAGCGATTAAAGTAGGAACACCACCACCTTTCAGGTATTCAGAACGCACCGTGTGGCCTGGGCCTTTCGGTGCAATCATGATGACATCTAAATCTGCGCGTGGCACGATTTGGTTGTAGTGAATATTAAAGCCGTGTGCAAACGCTACTGCCGCACCTTTTTTCAAATTAGGTGCAACTTCAGCATGGTAAATGCCAGCCATAGTCTCATCAGGCAAGAGCACCATGACCACATCTGCTTCTTTCACGGCATCCGCAATATCCATTACTTTATGATCAGAGTTAACTGCTTTTGCCCATGAACTGCCTTCTTTACGTAAACCCACAGTCACAGTTGCGCCGCTATCTTTTAAGTTGGCTGCGTGGGCATGACCCTGCGAGCCATAGCCCACGATGGTGACTTTTTTGCCTTTGATAATGCTCAGGTCTGCGTCTTTGTCGTAATAAACTTTCATTTCATTTCCCTTTTAATACAATTAGTTATTTAAATAAATCTTCAATACTAGACTTTCAAAACTAGATTTTTAAAATCCTGTCACCACGACCAATACCCGATGCACCTGTGCGCACGGTTTCTAAAATCGCGGTGTTGTCTAAGCTTTCGATAAAAGCATCCAACTTGCTGCCAGAGCCGGTAAGCTCTATGGTAAAACTGCCATCAGCCACATCAATAATGCGGCCACGGAATATATCGCACATACGCTTCATCTCATCGCGGTATTGTGCGGTAGCCTTCACTTTCACCAGCATCAGTTCGCGTTCGATAAACTTGCCATCGTTTAAATCTAGCACTTTGATCACATCCACCAGCTTGTTCAGCTGTTTGATAATCTGCTCAATCACTTCATCAGAACCAGACGTCACGATGGTCATACGTGACATAGTGGAGTCTTCAGTAGGGGCTACTGTGAGAGATTCAATGTTATAACCACGTGCCGAGAACAAGCCCGCAACTCTAGACAGTGCACCAGCTTCGTTTTCAATCAGGATGGAAATAATATGTTTCATTACTTCGCTCCTTTTTTCTCATCTGACTTTTTTTCGTCACCTAGTATCATCTCTGAAATGCCGCGGCCATTTTCTACCATGGGGAATACATTTTCAGATTGCTCGGTGATGAAATCCATAAACACAAATTTATCTTTTTTGGAAAAGGCCTCTTTTAATGCGCCTTCAACATCGCTTGGTTTGGTAATTTGCATGCCAACATGGCCATAAGACTCTGCCAATTTTACAAAATCGGGCAGGCTATCCATATATGATTCTGAATAACGATTCTCATAAAAGAATTCCTGCCATTGTCGTACCATGCCAAGGTAGCGGTTATTCAACAAAATGACCTTAATCGGCAAGCCATATTGCGCACAGGTTGAAAGCTCTTGAATATTCATTTGAATACTGCCTTCGCCTGTTACACATGCCACTTGTGCGTTTTTATCCGCGAACTGGCAGCCCATAGCGTACGGCAAGCCCACGCCCATGGTGCCCAAACCGCCTGAGTTAATCCAGCGACGTGGCCTATCAAACTTATAGTATTGGGCAGCCCACATCTGGTGCTGGCCAACGTCAGAAGTGACGTAAGCATCACCTTTGGTCACTTCCCACAGTTTTTCAATCACGTATTGCGGTTTAATCACCGTGTCAGACATTTCATAACGGCCACCATGTACTTTACGCCACTCGCCAATTTGAGCCCACCAAGCACTAATATCATTCTTAGTATCGTTTTTGGTTTTTTCAGCAGTGCCTGTAGTTTCTAATAACAAAGCCTCGTTCATTTCGGCCAACACCGATTGCACATGGCCGACAATCGGCACGTCTACCTTGACGCGTTTAGAGATGCTAGATGGATCAACATCAATATGAATAATGGTGCGCTTTTGGCTTAAGAAGTGCTTGGGATTGCCAATCACGCGGTCATCAAAGCGCGCGCCTACCGCAATCAGTACATCACAGTTTTGCATGGCCATATTGGCTTCATAGGTACCGTGCATGCCTAGCATGCCCACAAATTGTGGGTCCGAAGCAGGGTAGCCGCCCAAGCCCATTAAGGTGTTGGTGACTGGGTAGCCCAGCGTGCGTGCAAGCTTGACTAATTCTGGTGCGCCATCGCCCAACACTAAACCACCACCCGTATAAATCATCGGGCGTTTGGCCTCTAACAGTAACTTAATCGCTTTTTTAATCTGTCCGCTGTGGCCTTTAAGCACGGGATTGTACGAACGCATTTCAACAGATTTAGGATAATGAAAACTGGTTTTGTGCGCAGTAATATCTTTTGGAATATCCACCACGACAGGACCAGGTCTGCCAGTCGCCGCAATATAAAAAGCTTTTTTCATGGTTTCGGCAATGTCACGCACATCTTTTACTAAAAAGTTGTGTTTAACGCACGGACGCGTAATGCCAACCATATCAACTTCTTGAAAGGCATCTAAGCCAATGGCAGGTACAGGTACTTGGCCGCTAATAACTACCAAAGGAATTGAATCCATGTAAGCGGTGGCAATGCCAGTAATGGCATTGGTGGCACCTGGTCCGCTGGTGACTAATGCAACACCCACTTCACCTGTGGCGCGAGAGAAAGCGTCTGCTGCATGTACTGCTGCTTGTTCGTGACGTACAAGTATATGTTTAAAGCCATTTTGCTTATAGATTTCGTCGTAAATGTGCAGCACCGCGCCACCCGGGTAGCCGAATACAAACTTAATTTTTTCTTCATTTAAGCAGCGAATAACAATTTCAGCACCGCTGATTTCGTTATGCGATGTTTTTTTATGTGATGCATCTTTATGTGATGCGTCTAGGCTATCACTATGAGTTTGCGCGCTAACGGGATTTACTATCGCGTTTTTGGACGATATTGCCATAAAACCTTGAATTAATAAGAAATAATATTGAACCCTAAACATTAACCGTTTAGCGGCATTTGGTCAAGGTTGCGGTAGGTGTTTTATTTTACAAATGAATGTGTTGACATATTAAACAAGAATCATTATCATTTGCACTTACATTAATAGATGGCAAATTAATATGCAAATTCAGGCCGTAAATGCAGACAAGCATAGTGTGCTGTTTGACCCAGAATTACCAACTGCAAAAGAGGTAATGGCGGCAATGTGCTGTGTAGCTACACAATACGCTTTGAACCCAACCTTAGAAATAGCGAAATCTGCATCAAGCTTGGCACATAAACTGACTGCGCCAGAGTATGCAGAAACAAAACTCATTGTCGAAATTGCTAAGCGCATGGTGTTTCAGTGGGATGAAGTGTTGCGCGAGCACTTGTATATAGAAACGCAATTAATGCCCGCTAGCAATACCTTGCAATAAAACTTAAGCAATAAAAACGCAAAAAATTAAAAAATTAGGAATGTTTACTAGGAAGAATTAAGGATGTCGAGATTAACAGGACCAAGAGTAAAAATAATGCGTGCGCTAGGCGTTGATCTGCCTGGGCTTTCACGTAAGACCATTGAAGCGCGCCCATTTCCACCTGGCCAGCATGGTAATAAGGCGTCACGCAAACGCCGCTCTGATTTTGGCGTTAAATTACAGGAAAAGCAAAAAGTACGCTTTAACTACGGCCTCACCGAAACGCAAATGCGCCGACTTATTTTAGATGCGCGTAAAGGCAAAGAGCCAACGGGCGAGCGCTTGTTGCAACTGCTCGAACGCCGTTTTGATAACGTGGTGTTTAGGGCGGGATATGCGCCTACTGTGATTGCAGCACGCCAGTTGGTCAGTCATGGCCATTTAATGCTAAACGGTAAAGCGGCCAACATACCTTCAATTCGACTAAATATTGGCGATGAAGTCAGCATTAAAGTGAAAAGTAAAAACATCCCGATGGTGATTGAAACGATTAAAAACCCAGCACTTACTCGCCCAGAATGGATGAGTTGGGATGAAGCAACGCAAGCGGTAAAGGTAGCACACTTGCCAGCGATTGAAGACGTGCCGTTCCCCGTTGATGTGCAGCAAGTGGTTGAGTATTACGCCAACCGAGTTTAAATTTATTGATTAGCTCGTTTGGCAAAAGAATTTAGCGGATCCCAAACATACGCTAAATGTTGCAAATGTACATCAAGTGTTGCTAAGACATTTGACCGTGCATCTCCTTGATCATGTGAATGGTCTTTTGGCCGCATTAAGTTCTACCGCTTATGTCAGTCGGCCACTTTTTTTATGCGCATATTATTGGGTTTAACATGAAAGTAATCACCAATCTAACCGCCAAAGAACACATGAATTTTGATGTGGCGATTGTGGCTGAGCAAACGCCCAATTGTGATATTAAGTTGTCACGCATCAAGCGCCTTAACACCAAACAATTATTTACGGATGTAAAAGAAGTGATGATTGAGCATTTAAACGAAACCTATGTTTTGCGCATTACCAAGCAAAACAAGCTTATTTTAACAAAATAACCAGTTTGTATTAGGAAGCGCCATGACCCCTAAAAATCAGCATGCTCGTGTGTTGCTAGCAAAAAATACTGCAGGTGCAATTGCGTTTTGCGAGGCTTGCGATGTTGTAGAGATGGAAATAGGTGCGATTAGTTTGCGCATCGATGCCGAATCTTTAGAAGCACTGAGCAGTTTGCTGAAAGATGCTGATATTCGCCTAAGTTACTACCGTTTAGAAAAAGCCAGCGCAGAACAAAAGCAAGCGCAAAAGCAAACTACTGATTTAAGTGTGCATTAAAAATATGACCAGTCAAACCTCCACAGTAATCGATATTTTTACCCAGAAAAATGTAGTCAGTACTGCTACTTATGCGGCTGATTTACCAATTAAAAAGCGTGAGCTGAAAGGCTTGCCCTTGCAGGTTGTGCAACTGCCTAATGATGCTGCAGAAAAAAAATCATCTGCATGGCTAACCATTACGCTGGTATTACTTGCACATGTGCTGGTTATTTATTTGTTGAGCACGCAAAAACCGCTTGAGAAAATTCAAGCTAGTCCAGTAAGGCCGATGATGGTGAGCATCATTGCACCGCCTGCGCCAGAGGCCCAAAAAATACCCGAGCTCGTACCGATTATTGAGCCGCCAAAACCTGAGCCTAAGCCCATTGTAAAACCAAAAAAAGTGGTTGAGAAAATTATACCAATTGAAAAACCTGTAGAGCGCTTAGTGGAAGCGACTACGGAACCGCCAAAAGAAGAGGAAATAACCAAGCCAGAAGCCGCGCCAGTATTGGTTGCTGAGTCACCAAAAGCACCTGAAAAAGCGGAGCCGGTGATTGAAGAAAAAATTGAGCCACCTAGATTTGGCGTGTCATATTTAAACAATCCTGCGCCTGAGTATCCATCATTATCACGTCGCCAAGGCGAAGAGGGCCGGGTGTTAATGAAAGTGTTGGTGTCTGCCGATGGTGCTGCTGAAGATGTGCAGATTGAAAAAAGTAGCGGCTCCGACAGATTGGATAATGCAGCTGTGGCTGCTGTTAAAAAATGGCGTTTTATCCCCGCCAAAAAGAACAATCAACCATTGAGTGCCTCTGTACTGGTGCCGATGAAATTTTCACTCGATAACTAAGATTTTAAATATAAGATTTTAAATAAACAAAGCTTAGCAAACTAAATTTAACTATAACTAAATTAATCATTTTTTTAAGGAAACCCTATGCAACCTACCGAATTTAATAGCCTCGCTTTTATTATGCAAGGCGGCTTTGTGTCTATCGCCGTTGCCGTCATTTTGCTGGTGATGTCAGTCGCCAGCTGGTATTTTATGCTGGTAAAAACCGTGCAGGTTTTAAAAATTAAGACCTCAATTAAGCTATATATGGCCGAATTTTGGGCAGCGCCTAACCTGCACACTGCTATCAATACGATTAAAATTGACTCACCTGCGCATCAATTAGCAACCAACGCGTTTGATGCTGCGCATCATCACCAAACGCATGCGGCAAAAAATTTGGCAGAGTCTTGCAGTTATGATGAATTTGTTGCGCGCAGCATGCGCCGCAGCTTAAGCCAAACCACATCGCAACTAGATGCTGGGTTGTCTGTACTGGCATCCGTTGGTAGCGTTGCACCATTTGTTGGGTTATTCGGTACGGTGTGGGGTATTTATCACGCACTCGCCACCATCAGCGCTAGCGGTCAGGCCACGCTAGATAAAGTAGCCGGCCCAGTGGGCGAAGCTTTAATCATGACGGCAATTGGGTTGGCCGTAGCAATCCCTGCAGTGTTGGCTTACAACGCTTTTGTAAAACAAAACCGCGTGATTACTGCCATGCTGGATACTTTTGCGCAAGATTTACACACTTTGCTGACCACAGGCGCACCGCTAGTCGTTAAAAACCAAAAAGCTAAACAAACAAAAAACAGCGTGAATGCGTTGCCAACAAATAAACCACAAGGTGTGCCAGCATGATAGGCGGCCATTCATTTAGTAGCGACTCATCGTTAAATTCACACGCGCAGCCGATGAGCGAAATCAACACCACGCCTTTAGTGGACGTGATGTTGGTGCTGTTGGTGATATTTATTATTACCGCGCCATTATTGACGCACGCGGTCAAAATTGATTTACCACAAGCGACCAGCCAGCCATTACCAAATAAGCCAGAAGTCATTTCACTGTCAATTGACGGCACTGGTAAAACGTATTGGAATGATATGCCGTTAGTGCAAGGCGAGCTAAAGCAAAAACTGCTACAAATTACCGAGCAGAAACCACAGCCAGAACTGAATATTCGTGCCGATAAGGAAACGCGTTACCAAATTTTGGCAGAAGTGATGGCCGATGCGCAAAATGCGGGTGTGACCAAGTTAGGCTTTGTCAGTGAGCCAAACTAAGACCAAACTAAGAAAATGATGAGTAAAAAACAATGCGTATAGCATCACTTAAAACTTGGGCTTGGGTACACAAATGGTCTAGCTTAGTTTGCACGGCATTTATGTTGCTGCTGTGCTTGACTGGCTTACCTTTAATATTCGCACATGAAATAGACCATTTATTAGGAAATGAAGTAGAGGCGCCAGAGCTGCCTGCAAATACGCCGTATGCGAGCATGGATAAGCTCTTGCAGAATGCTAAAGCACTATATCCTAATCTAGTAACGCAGTTTGCCTTTCGCGAGATTGACGATGATAAGACTTGGACAATCAGTCTAGGTAAGACAGCGACATCAGAGGATGACACAAAATTTGTAAAGCTGGATGCACGCACTGCCAAAGTATTGCAAGAGCCTAAATTTGATGAAGGCTTTATACATATCATGTTTAGGTTGCATGTAGACCTATTTGCAGGCTTGCCAGGTATGTTGTTCTTGGGACTGATGGGTGTGCTATTGGTAGTGGCGATCATTTCTGGGGTAGTGTTATACGCGCCCTTTATGCGAAAACTCGAATTTGGCGAAATTCGCCGAGACCGCACACCAAAATTAAAACGTTTGGATACACACAATTTTTTAGGTGTGGTTACCTTAGTTTGGGCACTGGTGGTGGGTACAACAGGTGTTATCAATGCATGGGCAGATCTGGTCATAAAATATTGGCAGTTTGATCAAATGTCTGCCATGACAGCGCCATATAAAGGCCTGCCGCCACCGAAAACATTTGGCTCACTACAAGCGGCGGTCGATACTGCGCAGGCACGCGAACCGCACATGAAGCTGGGCTTTATTGCCTTTCCAGGTACGGATTTTTCTAGCCCACATCACTATGGCATGTTTATGCGTGGCGATAGCCCGATTACTTCGCGCTTATTCAAGCCAGTATTGATAGACGCGCAAACCGAAAAACTGACAGATAGTAGAGAAGTGCCTTGGTATTTGGCAACACTGCTGATCTCGCAACCATTACATTTTGGGGATTACGGCGGTATGCCACTTAAAATTATTTGGACAATTTTAGATATTTTTACCATCGTGGTGCTGTGGACTGGACTAATGTTGTGGTGGAAAAAACGCAAACAATATATTCCAGATATTGAATCCAAGATAAGGTTAAGTGAGGCCTACTAGCTCATGGCCACACATTTATTTATGCAAAATAAAAACTTAAAACAAATCTTTATTTGGCCAGCTGTCTTGGGCGTGCTCACGGCGCTGGGTCTGGTTTTGGCGCTGTTAGAAGATGGCGTGGTAGAAGAAATTTCACTCGCTGGTTTGATAGCGCCAATTTTAGTCATGGTCTATTTTTATTGGGTTAGAAAGACTTAATAAGTATTTTTAGCTTTTAGTTTACGCAAGCAAACGAGTTTTAACTCCTATAGCCAGCATTTTTTATAGGGGAGTTGTAATGCAAAGTTTGCAGTTAAATTATTTATTTCGTCAACGGACTTTATTTGTTGCACTAATGATGGCTTTGCCATTAATTTCATCTGCAGAAGAAGCCATGCCTGCGGCTGAAACAGAAACCTTGCCTGAGGTGGCGGTGAAAGCTGGGGCTAGTGATGAAGCAAAGCCAAGTGAAAAAACAAAGTCCTATACCGTTAAATCTACAGCCACAGCCACTAGGCTGAACACTACTTTGCGTGAAACACCGCAATCTATCTCAGTCATTACCCGTCAGCAATTAGATGATTTTCGCATACTTTCAGTGAACGATGCTTTGTCTTATGCAACGGGTATTAAAGTTGAACAATTTGAGACAGACCGTACTGAATACACAGCGCGTGGCTTTAACATTACTAGTTTTCAAATAGACGGCCTCAACTCCCCGATTAGCTTTAGTGGCACGAACTATGGCGATTTGGATGTGGCTGTGTATGACCGCATTGAAGTATTGCGGGGCGCCAATGGTTTATTAGCGGGAACGGGCAACCCCTCAGCCACCATTAACTTTATTCGTAAGCGTCCTATCAGAGAGTTTCAAGCAAAATTCGATTTATCAGCAGGCTCTTGGGATAATCGACGTTTAGATGCAGATGTTTCCAGCCCACTAAATGCTGATGGTAGCGTGCGTGGACGTCTAGTCGCTGCGCATCAAAATAGAAACTCCTATCTCGACCGCTACAGCACAGAAAGAAACGTGATTTATGGTGTGATTGAAGCGGATTTAACCGATAGCACCAATCTAGCTCTTGGTCATACATATCAGCAAAATGATTCGAGAGGCAATAATTTTGGTAGCCTAGCGTTACTTTATGCAGATGGCAGCAAGCGTGATTATAAAGTGTCTGACTCGACCGCGCCTGAGTGGAGTAGCAGAAATGTGGACACCAATATTACTTTTGCAGAATTAACGCACTATCTTAATAATGATTGGAAGGTTAAAGGACAGTTAACGCACAAAGAAACGACATCTAAAGGCCCGCATAATTATGTTTACGGTAATGAAGATCGTGCCACTGGCTTGGGTTTATTTAGCTACCCAGTTGTCTATGACTTTGAGACTGAAGACAACGTAGCTGATATTTATGCCAATGGGCCTTTTGAGTTGGCGGGGCGCAAGCATGAGTTGGTAGTCGGCGCAACGTTAAGCAAAACCAGTATGAAAGAGTTCTCACGCCTAGGCAGCACGATTGGCGCTGCGCTTGGTAGCTTTGATGCTGCAGGGAGTTTTCCGCAACCAACGTTTGCTGCCGAAACTAAAGACTCTGACTACGAAAGTACTACGACCAATATTTATACCGCTGTAAAGCTAAACCCAACCGATGCTTTAAAAGTGACAATGGGCGGCAGTTTGCTTCGTTACGAGCTAGAAGGCGAGGCTTATGGCACGCTACAAGAAGCAAAAGAGAATAACAAGCTTACACCATACGTGGGCGCCATATTTGACTTAAATGACACACACTCTGTGTATGCAAGCTATACGGGCATTTATAGACCACAAGTGGAATTAGGCGCTGACAGGAAAACACTAGCGCCATTAAAAGGTAAAAATTATGAGGCGGGTGTTAAAAGTGAGTGGTTTAACAAAAAGTTAAATAGTTCTTTTGCCTTGTTTAGAACCGAGCAAGAAAATCAAGCCCAAGCAATTGGCACAGTACCTGACCGATTAGGAAGGCTTGTCACAAGTTATGAAGGTATTCAAGCGACCAGCAAAGGTTACGAATTTGATGTTTCAGGTGAAGTGACGGATAACTTAAATATCAATGCGGGTTATACGCGTTTGATGAGTGTAAAAGGCGATCAAGACCAAAATGTAAATCCATTTGTCCCGAGACATCTCGTACATTTAACGACTGTTTATAACGTACCGCTTATTCATAATCTAAAAGTAGGCGCGAGCTTAAACTGGCAGAGTGAAACACATGTTGATATTGGCACTGTACGGTATGAACAAGACAGTTATGCAACACTCAATTTAATGGCGAACTATAAAATTGACAACCATTGGAGTACGGCGGTTAACTTGTATAACGTAACCGATGAAAAGTACCTATCTAGCATGCGATATGCGTCTTTTGGACAGGCTTTTTATGCTGCGCCGTTTAGTGGCTTAGCTACGCTAACTTGGAAATACTAATTGCTATTTGAATTGAGCCGAAAAACGTAAAAACACATGCCCTGCGAGCCAATATCCATGCGGCTTTCACGCACGAATAACCAGCTTCAGCTGGTATATTCTGTGGGGACAACCTTTACGGTTGCAGAGCATTCTTTTTAAATGATTTAGAACGGTGACGCGGTTGTTTTAAATCGAGTTTGTTTTAACTCTGCACATCGATAGCCATCATTCCAAAAACAACATTTCGAGAACCAACATCCCGAACATTAGGCGAATAATCCACTTAAAAGAATTCACTAGCTGGCTAGCAACTAAAAGGCGGGTTTCTCAGTTCGTTCAGACTGGAGGCGCAGATTTGATTTTTCTCCGGTTTCCTTGTGGTTTTTTGGCGAAAAAGTTTTAAGTACTTGCGCTAAAACATTTAATGCATCCCTGTTAGATTGATTTATTAAATGATAATAGTTATCATTAGCAAGTTCTGATTAATCAAATATAGCCAACGAGTATAACTCCTGTAGCCAATAGTTATTTATTTAAGGGGAGTTTTACAATGCAGGGTTTTAATAAAAATAGTTTTCGTAAAAAAACGATTTATTTGGCAGTTGTGTTGGCTGTACAAGCTGGCGTAACAATGGCGGAAGAAGCAGCGCCATTGATTGAAAAGGCAGCGCCAGCAGCGGAGGCTAAAGCCGAAGAGTTAGATGAGGTCACGGTTAAATCTAAAAAAGAAGCGGCAAAAGATGGCTATCAAGCCACTAAAACACGTGTAGGTAAAACGCTGCAAGATCCACATGATATTCCACAAGCTGTGACAACTGTTACAAGCCAGTTGATGAAAGATCAACAAATAGGTTCATTACGTGAAGCCTTACGCAATGTCTCTGGTTTGACTTTTAACGCGGCGGAAGGTGGTCGTGGTGGCGATAACTTTAACTTACGTGGCTTTTACACTTTTGGTGATATTTATCTAGACGGTATTCGTGATACTGCTCAATACAACCGTGAGACGTTTAACTTAGAGCAGGTGGATGTATTGCGCGGTTCTGCAGCCATGTTATTTGGCCGTGGCCAGGCGGGTGGCGTGATTAACCAAGTGACCAAAATGGCAGAGTTAGAAGATGAATACAACGTAACAGGTAGCTTAGGTGAGTATGATTATCATCAATTTACTGGTGATTTTAATAAACAAATTACCGATACTGCTGCGATTCGTTTGAATGTGATGAATCGCGCAGAAGAGACTTACCGTAAAAACCCTGCCAATGGTGACCATCCAGGCATCGATCGTCAAGGCATTGCGGTAAGCTTTGGTGCTGGTATTGGTACAGATAATGAGTTGTTTTTAAATCATGTGTACACACAAACACGCGATACGCCAGATTTTGGCATTAGCTTTTTTAATAAACGTCCAGTTGACCGCAATGTTGCAGGTGGGACAATTGATGATTCTGTATATCACGGCGGTGATAAAACATTTGATGACAGTGATACACGCGTAAGCACAGCAATTTTTACACATAAATTTAGCGAAGATACGCAATTACGTACACAGTTAAGAAATGCAGATTATGAGCGTGCTTATTGGGCAAAAACAGCAAGTAATTCATTGGTGCCAACTGCCACTTTAGGTACGGGCGGAAACCAAGCACGTACTTTAGATTACGAAACGGTTAATTTGCAATCTGACTTCAGCACTAAATTCGATTTAGGCAGCATGAAACATCAAGTTTTGACAGGTGTGGAGTATTTGAAAGAAGACTCATATCGGCAAGGTTTGCGTAATTTAGGCACTGTAGCAAACCCGCTATACAGAAGTAGCCAAGTAACAGGCAATCCCATTAAATTTGATGCTGACAACTACGCATTTTATGTACAGGATACAGTAGAAATTATTCCTAAATGGGATGTGTTGGTGGGTGTAAGGCGAGATGAAATGCGCGCAAACTATTCTAGCCTGACGTCGCCTAAATTGAGCTATGGAGAGAATAGTTATCGTGCAGGTTTGTCGTGGCACCAAACCCCAGAAAATCATTATTATTTAAGCTGGAGTGATTCGTTTAGTCCGACAGCAGACCTTTATCAATTAACTGTCACACCACAACCACCCGAAACAAGTAAAACTGTAGAGTTGGGTGCAAAATGGCTATTTTTAGATGGAGATTTATCTTTCCGTACGGCTTTATACCGCTCAACCAAAAATTGGGAGCGCAATACCGATTTAGAAGCTACCGCTACAATTCTTACTAAAAAACGTCGTACAGATGGTATTGAATTTGAGATTGCGGGTAAAGTGACTGACAACTGGGAAGTGTTTGGCGGCCTCTCTTTAATGGATGCTAAAATTATTGATGCTGCTGAAAATGTGAATGCAACAACAGGCGTAATTACTACTGCGGATACTAGATTTGAAGGACAGCGTGTAAGAAATGCGCCAGTAGTAACGTTTAACTTGTGGACAACCTATAAGTTCTTAGGCAATTGGAAAGTGGGTGGTGGTGTTGAAGCTAAAGGTGAGCGTTTTGGCTATAATCCTTCAGCAGCGAATGGTAATGCGCAATTTACCAATGGAAAATTTGATCCGAATGCTTTACCAGGTTATGCACGTTTAGATGCTTTGCTTGCTTATGAAGCGCAAAAATGGGCAGTTAAATTGAATGTAAAAAACTTGTTGAATAAAACATATTATGGTGATTTGTATGAAAATGGTGGATTAACAGTGCCAGGTAACCGTAGGCAAGCAATAGTGACAACAGAGTTTAAGTTTTAGTGTTGTAAATGGTCAACTTAGCACCGTCATTCCCGCGAAAGCGGGAATCCATTTTTAGAACCCAAACAAAGCCACTGGATCCCCGCTTTCGTGGGAATGACGAGGCGGAGGATTTTTAATGCTGTTGCGCGTACCCCAAGTATTAAATGCTGATGAACTTGCAAAGCTGCAAGCGCTGATGGCTAAGGCTGAATGGACAGATGGCAAAGTCACTGCGGGTACGCAATCAGCAAAAGTGAAGCGCAACATTCAGCTACCTGAGACATCAGCAGATGCAGAGGCAGCGCGTGAAATCGTGCTTAGAGCGTTAAGCCGACATGCGCTGTTCTTTTCTGCAGCTTTACCCAAAAAAATCTATCCACCGCTGTTTAATCAATATCGAGTGGGCATGGATTTTGGTGCGCATATTGATAACGCGGTGCGTACACATGCTTTAACAGGCTTGCATGTGCGCACCGACATTTCGTGCACTTTGTTTATAGAAGACCCCGAAGCTTACGATGGTGGTGAGTTGGTGGTGGAAGATACTTACGGTCAGCAAGCTGTTAAGTTACCAGCAGGCGATATGGTGCTTTATCCTGGCACTAGCTTACATCACGTGCGCCCAGTCACTAGTGGTGCGCGGCTGGCCTGTTTTTTTTGGGTGCAAAGCATGATACGTGATGATGCACAGCGGACTTTGCTATTCGACATGGATGCTGCAATTGCTACCTTACGTGAACAAATTGGCGATAGTGCGGCGGTGATTCGGCTGACGGGGAATTATCACAATCTTATTCGTATGTGGGCAGATACCTAGCATTTTTATGCTGCTCTGCAAGCCAATATCCATGTGCCTTTCAGGCATGAATAACCAGCTTTAGCTGGTATATTCTGCAGGGACAACCTTTACGGTTGCAGAGCATAGTTTTTTACTCGTGATTTCGTAACTTTAATTTTAATAAGGAGTTTTATGCGTTTTATATTAGCAGTGATGAGTTTATTACCAATACAGGCAATGGCTTCGGCGGATTGTCCGGCTTACCCAAAAGAAGAGTGGGCTGCTGAAGATACCTTAAAGAAAACCTTGAAAGAGGAAGGCTATAAAATCAAAAAATTTAAAATTGATGGAAATTGTTACGAGATATATGGCATTAATAAAGAGGGCAAAAAAGTAGAAATTTATTTTGATATGAAAACTCTCGCCATTGTGAAAGCTGAGGTTGACTAGCAAAGTTGAATAAAAAGCTGAATAATTCGTTAAACGAGACTCGCGTAGAAACAGATGTTTGGCCGTTAACAGTGCGCATCACACATTGGTTGGTGGCGCTGTTCGTGCTCACTAATTTCGTCAATGATACTGGATATTGGCACCGTATGATTGGCTATGCCTGCCTTGTTTTAATTGCGATACGTATTATTCATGCTGTTAAAACAAAAACAGCATACGCACGTCTTTACTGGCCCACAAGCCAAGCAATTTTGCAACACTTAAAAGAAATGCATGTAGGTGCTGTGACTGAGCATCTGAGGCATAATCCATTAGGTCAGCTAGCTGTGTATGTGATATGGCTGCTGATAGCACTTTTGGGGCTCACTGGCCGGTTGAGTCGTACTGATGCTTATTGGGGCGAGGACTGGCCTGTCGATTTGCATAGTTATTTATCGGATGCGCTGATGCTGATGGTGTTATTACATGTGTTGGCAATTGCAGTCATCTCTAAATTACAAAAGCGAAATCTTGTAAAAAGGATGATAGGTGGTAAAAGCTAGCGTCTGTAAATTTAGTACCTGTAATTAAGCTGGTTCAAGCTTTCAGTCATTATCTACTGGCTTACTGGTCTAGCGGCGGCGCTACTTTTAGTAATTCTTCAATCGTAGTGGTGCCAGCTGCAACTTTTTCTGCACCATTCACCATCAGTGGTTGCATGCCTTCTTGATAAGCGAGCAATTTAAGCTGGGCTAAATCGGCATTGGGTGTAATGAGTTTGCGCAATTTAGGGGTAATAGTCAGCATCTCGTAAATACCACTACGGCCGCGATAACCTGTGTTGCGGCATTCTATGCAACCAACCGCTTTCATCACCGTATCCGGTTTTTTTGCTTTAAATGGGTGCGTGATGGATGTCCATTCTGCATCAGTGATTTCATGTGGCACTTTGCAGGCGGTGCATAACGTACGTACTAAACGCTGTGCCATGATGCCTAACACTGAAGAATGAATTAAATAAGCGGGTACGCCTAAATCAAGTAGCCTTGTGACAGCTGAGGGCGAATCATTGGTATGTAGTGTGGACAGCACCAAGTGACCTGTCAGCGCTGCTTGAATCGCCATATCAGCTGTTTCAATATCACGAATCTCACCCACCATAATAATGTCTGGGTCTTGCCGCATTAATGTGCGGATGCCATCGGCAAACGTCAGGCCAATATTGGTGGTCACCTGCATTTGGTTAAACGCAGGTTCCACCATCTCAATCGGGTCTTCCACAGTGCTGACGTTTACTTCTGGTGTGGCCAGCTGTTTTAGGGTGGAGTACAAAGTAGTGGTTTTACCCGAGCCAGTCGGCCCAGTCACCAAAATAATACCATTAGGCGCTGCTGTCCAATGCGCCCATAAATCAGCTTGTTTTTTTGAGAATCCCAACTGAATAAAATCTTGCACAATCACGTCGGGGGTAAAAATACGCATCACTAGTTTTTCACCAAATGCCGTTGGCATCGTCGATAAGCGAAGCTCAATTTCAGTGCCATCATTGCTTAAGGTTTTAATACGACCATCTTGAGGGCGGCGTTTTTCTACCATATCCATGCGGCCCAGCAGTTTAATACGGCTGGTAATCGCGTTCATAATATTGCTTGGCAATTGATACACTTGATGCAACACACCATCGATACGAAAGCGCATCATGCCTGTGTTTCGGCGTGGCTCTAAATGGATGTCACTGGCGCGTTGCTCAAACGCATATTTGAGTAGCCAATCTACAATATTGACCACGTGCTGTTCATTGGCATCCAAGTTTTTATCTTTGCCCAGTTCAATCAATTGCTCAAAATTCTGCACACCCACGATTTGCCCAGCTTTAGCGGTGTTAGCGGAACTGATTGAGTGTGCCAAGCTGTAAATCTCGGGCAAATAGCGACTAATTTCAACAGGGTTAGAAAACACCAACTTAATGCGCATACCCAAAATGCGCTCTAAGTCTGGTATCCAGTCAATTTGAAAAGGCTCAGCGGTTGCAATGGTCGCTTCGTCACCTTTAATCGATATTGGCATGATTTTTAGCCGCTCGGCATAGGCCTTAGATACCACTTGCGCTGCGGTGGTAAAGTCCAACTTTAATGGGTCGATATGGTAAAAATCTAAATCAACCTGTGTCGCCAGCCAGCGCGATAAATAATCAGCATTTAAAGTTTTATGTGGCGGCCTTAAATCTTTCCATTTTTGCTCGCCTATCACCACAATCGGGTGCAGCTTCGAGCCATCTAGTTTACGGTCTTTGTACAGTTTTTCTGCCTGCGATTTATCTAGTCGCCCATCGTTGACCAGCATGCGCAGTACATCACCTAAATTGAGTTTGGTTTTTGGCTGTATTGTGCTGGCAAATTTGCTCATCTTGTTAGCTTAAGTAAATGAATACATGCCTATTTTATACGCATTGATAAATCTATGGCGCGAATATTTTTGGTAAGTGCCCCAATCGAAATTCGGTCCACGCCAGTTTCGGCAATATCGCGAACTGTGCTTAAATTCACGTTGCCAGATGCCTCCAAGAGTGCGCGGTTATTATTCAATTTTACTGCCTCGCGCATGTCGGCCAAGCTAAAGTTATCTAGCAGAATACTGATGGCGCCTGCACTTAGCGCTTGTTGTAGTTCATCCAGATTTTCCACCTCTATCTGAATTGATGCCCCAGAAGCCAATGCAGATGCGGCTTGCAGAGCAGCTAAAATCCCTCCTGCTGCAGCGATATGATTTTCTTTAATAAGGATGCCATCATATAAAGCCAAGCGCTGGTTGGCACCACCGCCCACAGTGACTGCGTATTTCTGGGCTAATCTCAGCCCCGGTAGTGTTTTGCGCGTATCCAAAATTTGTGTGCTAGATTTAATATTGGCGCCGACAATCGCATCTACATATTCACGCGTATGCGTGGATACCGCAGAAAGTGTTTGCAAAAAATTTAAGGCGCAACGCTCAGCTGCCAGTAGCGCACGCGCATTGCCTGTAATTTCGCACAGTAGTTGGTTGACCACAATTTTGTCGCCCTCATTCACATGCCAATTAATTTGGATATTTTCATCTAGCTGCAGGAAACACGCGTTTACCCAATCTTGCCCGCAAATAATTGCAACCTCGCGCGAAGTAATCGTGGCGCTGGCACGTTGACTGGCTGGGATGAGGGAAGCGGTGAGGTCGCCACTGCCAATATCTTCTGCTAGTGCTAATTTTACGTTTTGTTGTACTAAATTTGTAAAGGCCTGCGAGCCGCGCGGATAGGATTGATTAAATAAAGGCGTAGATGTTGATGACTTCATAATTCTATTATAATGCAGTTAAGCCATCAAAAAGAGTGAAAATCATGAAGTTGCTATACACGTTAAATAGCCCCTATGCACGCAAAGTGCGCATTGTTGCGCTAGAAAAACACATCGAACTAGACCTGCAAGAAGTGGTGTTGGCAGACCCAGATTGCATCGTCAAAAACCATAACCCATTGGGAAAAGTGCCTGTACTCATTTTGGCGGATGGCGATAGCGTGTATGACTCACGTGTGATCGTGGAGTATTTGGATAATCATGCACCTGGCACGCATTTAATTCCCACTGATAGCAGCAGCAAAATCCGGGTGCGCCGCTGGGAGGCGCTTGCAGATGGCGTTTGTGACGCAGCTGTCAGTGCGATGCTGGAACAACGTAAACCAGCAGAAAGACAATTGCAGGCCAATATTGATAAACAGTTAGAAAAAGTTACGCGCGGGCTAGAGGTGCTTAATCTGGATATTACTAAGAAAAAATGGTGTGTAAATGAAACTTTTAGCTTAGCTGATATTGCGTTGGGCTGTACCTTGGGGTATTTAGATTTGCGCTTTAAGCACTTGAATTGGCAGGATAACTACCCCAATTTGGCTAAACATTACAGTTTATTGGTGAAGCGGCCGAGCTTTAAAGCGACGATGCCTGTGGTGAGCTAATTGGTCCAAAATTGGGCTGGATATTGCGTCTTTCCTGCCGACCATTCATGCTTTAATTTGAGTGTGGTGGATGCCTTTAATACATTTTGAAACAATGGGTTATAGTAAATAATCACTATTTTTCGTGGCGACGTTTGTATCGACCTCTCAATTCTCTTGATAACGTCTGACATTGTTCCAAAGCCAAACGGGTTGAAGAAGAAGAAAATACTAGCCGTGTTGGGTATGGGAAAAATTGAAGCATCTTGATGAACAAATACAATCTTATTTTTGAACTTAGATTTGGATTTATTGGATTCAGCTGCAAGAAATAAGCCTTGATCGAACTCGACACCAATACTTTGCCTAGCATTTAGGTATGCGGCAGCAAATGAAACTCTACCTAAACCGCAACCAAAATCGATGACCACACTACTTTTATCCAGTCTTGCTTGTTTTAGCAAAATAAAAATATCTTTATAACTAGTAGGTACGTAATCTGATTGCCAAGTTGATTCTCTCAAATCGCCAAAATATTTTTTAGTGGCAAACGTATTGACACCAAATATATGGTCATAAAATGCGTCTATCGGGTTTAGCAGTCTAGCCTTTATGCCTTTGCCACGCAGTCTTCTTAAATAATTCAGCATAGTAATTGTTCTTTGTAATTGATATTTATTATCTAATCTAATTACTCTATTAACTCCGCTGCTATAATCTTTTTATATCTGTTTTTTTTGTGCAGTTTTAACACATATACCCATAGCTATCTGGCTACGTGTACTTACTATACTCTTTTAATGATTGCTTGCTAAGTTTGGTCTGCCGATGGGGTTTTTGCGTGTCTAATTACACTGCTCAAATCCCTCACTGCTCATCTCTCAGCTGCTCATCTCTCAGCTGCTCATCTCTCAGCTGCTCAGAAAAAGAGCTTTCAAAACCAACGCCTTGAGGACATTGCTAGAATATATGCTCTGCAACCGCAAGGGTTGTCCCCGCAGAATATACCAGCTAAGCCAGTATTTGGCTTGCCCGTGAAACATACCAACTAAAGTTGGTTATTTACACGTCAAAGCTGGTTATTCATGCGTGAAACCCAATATCCATCAGGCCTAAAGAGCGTCTATTTTAATGATATTTAGTTAAATTGGACTATGCTTGTCACAAAATCGTCACAAATAATCTATATTCTAAATACGTAAAGTTAATCAATACTGAGAATTAAATGAACTTAAACGACGCGGATGTGATGAAGCGCATTCATGACGACTTAATTGATAGCTATGATGAAGAATTTGAGCTTGAGTTAGAGGACAGCCATCTAGAACGTGCTGCTGGCGACGCTAATAAATCAGACGTCAGCCAATCGAAAGAGTCTCGTCGGGCTTATTTCCGTGAACTGTTCCGTTTGCAGGCTGAGCTAGTAAAGCTACAAGACTGGGTGGCTGAAACAGGTCACAAAGTCGTGATTATTTTTGAAGGCCGTGATGCGGCAGGCAAGGGCGGTGTGATTAAACGCATTACACAACGATTAAATCCGCGCATCTGCCGAGTAGCGGCTTTGCCAGCTCCCAATGAGCGTGAGCGTACACAATGGTATTTTCAACGTTATGTGTCCCATCTACCCGCTGCTGGCGAAATGGTATTGTTCGACCGTAGTTGGTACAACCGCGCGGGTGTCGAGCGCGTAATGGGATTCTGTAATGATGAACAATATGAAGAGTTCTTTCGCTCTGTTCCCGAGTTCGAAAAAATGTTGGTGCGTTCAGGCATTCAAGTCATTAAATACTGGTTTTCAATTTCTGATGAAGAGCAACACTTACGATTTTTGGGGCGCATTCATGACCCGTTGAAGCAATGGAAATTAAGCCCAATGGATTTGGAGTCGCGCCGTCGCTGGGAGCTGTATACCAAGGCCAAAGAAGTGATGTTAGAACGCACGCATATATCCGAAGCGCCATGGTGGGTAATTGAGGCGGTAGATAAGAAAAAAGCACGTCTGAACTGTATCCATCATTTGCTCAGCCAAATGCCTTACGAGGAAATTAAGAAGCCTGCTATTGAGTTGCCACAGCGTGAGCATCATGACGATTATGTACGCAACCCAGTGCCGCAAGAGATGTTTGTACCAGATGTGTATTAGATGGCCGCGGTGATAATTCCACCAAACTTTTAAATTATATTGCTGCAGTGATAATTCCACCGCCAAGGCAGACATTGCTTTCATACACCACTGCACTTTGCCCTGCTGTCACCGCCCATTGTTTTTGACCAAATTTGATGGTGACATTTTCTTTGTTCAGCGCGTCAATCTCACACGGTGCATCAGGCTGGCGATAGCGCGTTTTGGCCGCATACACCCAGTTGGTTTTTGGGTCATCATCCTCTATCCATGTTAATTGACTAGCAATCAAGCCATCGCTTTGTAGCAGCGCATGGTCATGGCCTTGCACGACAATCAGCTCATTTTTTTGCATATCTTTAGCCGCTACAAACCATGGTTCGCCGTTGCTATCGCGGCTTCCACCAATTTTTAAGCCTTGTCGTTGCCCGAGGGTGTAATACATTAAGCCATCATGTTGACCGACTAATTTTCCGTCAGCATTTTTAATATCACCCGGTTTTTTGGGCAGGTAGCGTGCCAAAAACTCTTGAAACGGCCGCTCACCAATAAAACAAATTCCTGTAGAGTCCTTTTTTTCGGCATTAATCAGCCCAGCTTGACGGGCGATTTCACGTACTTCGGTTTTCAAGAATTTTCCTAAAGGAAACAGTGTTTTAGAAAGTTGGGCCTGGTTAAGCCGATACAGAAAATAGCTTTGGTCTTTGCTACCATCATCGGCTTTCATCAGTTGAAACAACCCTGGTTTCAATGGATTTTCACGCACTTGCGCGTAATGCCCGGTCGCAATTAAATCGGCACCCAGATTCATGGCGTGATCTAAAAACGCTTTAAATTTAATTTCAGCATTGCACAGAATATCTGGGTTGGGCGTACGACCTGCTTCGTATTCGCTTAAAAAGTTGGCGAACACACGGTCTTTATATTCTTTGCTGAAATTCACCGCTTCAATATCGATGCCAATTTTATCGGCCACTGAAACTGCATCGATTAAATCTTGCTTGGATGAGCAGTATTCATCGTCATCGTCATCTTCCCAATTTTTCATGAAAAGCCCCACCACGTCGTAACCTTGCTGCTTTAATAGCAGTGCAGTGACGC
Source organism: Pseudomonadota bacterium (assembly GCA_020053735.1). Taxonomy (GTDB): domain Bacteria; phylum Pseudomonadota; class Gammaproteobacteria; order Burkholderiales; family Methylophilaceae; genus Methylotenera_A. Next base: position 1,000 of record JAGVMP010000011.1, on the reverse strand, counting down.
TAGAATCGACGCCACCAGAGAGTCCTACCACGATACGCTTTTTGCTCATAAGTGAGTCACCACTTGCAGTGGATAGCGCTTTCCTGCTAGAAAATCCTCAACACACATCAATACTTGCGGGCTGCGCATTAAATTGGCTTTATCGCGCATTTCATCCACACTCATCCACACCGTTTGCACAATGCCGTCATCTAATGCTTGCATGGGGTAGTGCACGCCGACTTTGCCAATAAAGGCAAAGCGCAAATAAGTGGTGTCATTATGTGTGTGCTTCCAGTGGTAAATGCCTAGCAAAGATTCTGGCATAAATTCATAAGCCGCTTCTTCCATGGTTTCGCGAATAACCGCCTGAATAATCGTTTCGTTATCTTCTAGATGTCCAGCGGGCTGATTGTAGCGGTTGCCACGGTCAGTTTTTTCTTCGACTAGCAAAAACTTGCCATTTTGTTCAATAATGGCGGCTACGGTGGTGTTGGGTTTAAATTGCGGTTTTTTCAAGAGAGTGCTTATGTATTGATTAGGCTATATTTTACAGTTATCTAGATTTTACAGCTATCTCGCCAGTTGCGGAAACAAACCCATTAAACCATGGGCGATAAACTCTACAGCCATGGCAGCCAATATTAGGCCCATCAGGCGCGTTACAATATTAATGCCAATCGAACCTAAACGTTCGGATATTGCATCCGCTAATTGCAAAATTGCCCAAATTAAAAGCGCCACAATGAATACAGGAACAGCAAGTATAAAGTGCTCAAAAAAAGTGGGTTGCTGTTGAGCACTTAAAATCATGCTTGAGATGGCCCCTGGCCCTGCCAATAGCGGAATGCTTAACGGTACAATTGCGATGACCTCGCGGTCTGACAAGCTTTGCGCTTCTTCTACCGTTTGTTTGGCACCGCTTTGTTTGCCATGCATCATGCTAATGGCAATTAACATCAGTAGAATACCGCCGCCTACCTGAAAAGACGGGATGCTGATACCGAAAATTTTTAAAACA
>JAGVMP010000003.1 GCA_020053735.1 Pseudomonadota bacterium | reverse complement strand
TTGGCATGCAGCTTGCTTCTAAAATAATGACAAAAACAGCTTATTACATTTAGGCTTTTAATATTAAGGTTTTAACAGAATATGCAAAAATTTAGTGATGTGCTACTAACGCTAGATAGCGCCGATGAGGTGCAGCGTATAGAGCTTTATCTTGAAAATGGCACACCCGCAGGCAGCATTGAAAACAAACCAGGCACTCAAGGCTCAATTAAGGTGTTTTACCACCTATATAAAATGTATGGTGGCATTACGCTAGATGCTGCAGTAGAAGGCTTGGCGCTGTATGCTGAGCACACTGAGGACGCAGAAAACTGCCCTGGCAAACACCCCAATGTAGATAGATTGATTAACGTTTTGGAAAACGAAGCGCCATTAACGATGAAGGTGATTACGCTTTAGGCGATTCACCCGATATAAGCGCTGAAATTGGCGGATGATAAATCAGCTCTAACAAATGTCCCACCGCGTCTAAGCAATAAAAGCCATGTGATCCATCTCGGTGCGTTTTAGGTGCTTCAGTGATTTTTACGCCACAACGCATAAAATAGGCGTACCAGTTATCTACATCTTGCTGCGTTCTTAACACAAAACCAATATGGTCTAGCCGCTGCTGTGCTTGCGGTGCGTAATCTACTCGGTGCAGTGCAAACACATCGCCTTCATTAGTTAAATACACATTGTCAGCATCGGGCTGCCACTCTATGCGCATGCCCATGATGCGCGTGTAAAAATCCACCGCTGTTTCTAATTCTTTTACGAACAGCGCCAGATGACGGATGCCCAACATACCATTTGGCTTGGTTAAATTAGTCATGTGAAACAGATTTTATTTCATAGTCATGGGTAATTTCCACGCTTTTACTGAGCATAATACTGGCCGAGCAATATTTCTCTGCCGATAACTTCACTGCACGTTCTACTTGCGTAGCATTTAAGTTATCGCCAGTAATTACAAAATGCACATGGATTTTAGTGAACACTTTTGGGATTTCATCGGCACGCTGCGCTTCAATTTCTGCCACACAATCCACAATCGGCTGACGTGCTTTTTTCAAAATCAATACCACATCAAATGAAGTGCAGGCGCCCATGCCAATCAGTAGCATCTCCATCGGCCGCATGCCAATATTGCGACCACCGTTTTCTGGTGCACCATCCAATACCACGGCGTGACCAGTTTCGGATTCGCCAACGAAACTGACGCCCTCAATCCATTTAATGCGTACTTTCATTTACTTTACATCCAACAATTCCACATCAAATATCAATGTCGCATTCGGCGGAATCACACCACCGGCACCGCGTGCGCCATAGCCCATTTCTGGTGGAATAATCAGTGTACGTTTACCACCTATTTTCATACCGGCAAAGCCTTCATCCCAGCCTTGTATCACTTGGCCTGCGCCTAGTGCAAAATCAAACGGTTGCTTTCTATCAACACTGCTATCAAATTTTTTGCCTTTGTGACCTTCTGCCGCTTCGTCATACAACCAGCCCGTGTAGTGCACACTTACATTAAAACCTGGCTCGGCTTCACGGCCTGTGCCAGGTAATGTGTCTATTTTTTGTAACTCTGTGCTTGATGTCATTGCAGTTTTTTCCTGTGGTGAAGTGGTTGATTCGGCTTGGCAAGCGTTTAGCGAAAATGCAAACACGCTGGCTAATAGAATATTCAGTAATTTCATGGGTAAGCTTTCTAATTTAAATCCAAGCAATATGATACCGCAAACGCGGCTAAGTTCGAACGGCTACAGTTGCTGCTTTTATGACTGGGTTTATGCGTGTATTCACTCTTGATATACCCATTCAATCAGTGTATCTTGCGCTGTTTGACTCGCACCCGCGCGCGCATGGTTTACCAGCATGACCACGACATGGCGCTTATTTTGGCTATCTAGCACATAACCTGCAATTGCACTTACGCCATCAATTGAGCCAGTTTTTAAGTGCGCACGGCTATCAGCTTGACTACCGTTTAAACGCTTTTTAACCGTGCCATCCTGCGCTAAGATTGGCAGCGAAGCCATAAACTCTGGCATGATTGCACTGTGGTAAGCACTTACTAACAACTGCCCTAAATGTTGTGCGCTGATGCGCTCAATGCGTGACAAACCAGAGCCATTTTCTATCACCAGTTCGTCAAATTTTAAATTTTTCTGCAACAACCAACTCCTAATTGCTGCTTCTCCTTTAGCCTCATTGGCAGGCACGCCAATTTTTTCTGCTGCGATTGTGAGCAATAATTGCCGCGCCATTAAGTTATTGCTCCACTTATTAATGTCACGAATCACATAGCCAAGCGGGTCAGATACTTGCTCCAATATTTTGGTGGCACTCAATGGCAGTTCTTGTATTTTTAGATTCCCACTGAATTTTCCACCTAGCTCGCGCCACAACTTTTTAAAGGTGTAAAACGCATATTTTTCGTCATCAAACACGCTCAGCTCTAAGTAGCGTTCGCCACAATCTGGTGAAAAAGTGCCGCTAAAAGTAACAACTGAGGCATCCGCATTTTGTTTCACCGTATAGCCAAAACGACTGCGCCAGTCACCACAGACCCCTTGGGATAACTTCATATTGTTGATAATTTGTACTTCTGGCAGCTCAAATTCTTGGCTGACATTCACCCTGTTTTCGGCCGCCACAAATTTAAAACTGGTGTTGCGTCCATTCACTAAAAATGCACTGGGTTCAGCGTTGTAGGCGCGCCATTTTTCTTTATCAAAAGTCTCGTTATCAAATGTTTTACGATTACCTACGTTTTTGGCGAAGTGGCTTTTATCAATCACCAAATCACCCTTGATTTCTTTAACACCCGCCTGCTGCAAACTCATGAGTAAGCGCCAAAACTCTTGTGCTTTAAAACTTGGGTCGCCATTCCCCTTAATGATTAAATCGCCATTCAGCACGCCATTATCTAAACTACTGTCACGATAAACTTCGGTTTTCCAACGATAACTGGGCGTGAGTAAATCTAGCGCAGCGTGCGTGGTTACCAGCTTCATCAAGCTGGCAGGATTGAGACTTTTATCGGCGTTTTGGCTTAACGTCGGTAATGCAGCATCTACCGGTTGTACAAAAATAGCCACGCCCGTTTGTGGGATACCTGCTTTTTTAAGTGCATCCGCTACTGTGCTGGGTAATTCGGCCTGCGCAAGCGTAGAAAAAAATAGCATAGCAAGCATAAAAAATGGCTTAATTAACTGCACATTCATTTGATAGCCTTGGAAACCGCATGGATACTGGCTTGCAGAGCATATGATATCTCCTCGTGATTAATCGTGTAAGGTGGCATCAAATAAACCGTGTTGCCAATTGGCCGAATCAGCAAGCCTTGCGCTAACGCCGCTGCATAGCAACCGCGCGAAAAATTTGGGTTTTTGGTGATGACATCAAATGCGAAAATCATGCCCGAACGATTTAAATTAGGACGACGCAAATGTTCAATGGGCAGGTTATTCAATGCTTGCATTTCACCCCAAATAAAATCTGATGTTTCGCGATTTTTTTGCAAAACATCATCAGTTTCAAAAATACTTAGAGTGGCTAATGCTGCGCTACAAGCCAGTGGGTTTCCAGTGTAACTATGACTGTGCAAAAAGGCTTTCGTCACTTTGTCATGGTAAAACGCTTGATAAATTTCATTGCGCGTGAGCACCACAGATAATGGCAAATAGCCGCCAGTGATACCTTTTGATAAACACATAAAGTCAGGGGTCACATTTGCCTGTTCGCAAGCAAACATCGTCCCGCTGCGACCAAAGCCGACGGCAATTTCATCGGCAATTAAATGTACGCTATATTTGGTGCAAATCTCTCGGGCGCGCCTCAAATACACAGAAGGATACATCGCCATGCCAGCCGCGCATTGCACTAGTGGCTCGATAATAAACGCAGCAAGCGTTTCGTGGTGTTCAGCCACATATTTTTCTAAGTCTTCCGCGCAACGCAGGGCATAAGCCTCTGCGATTTCACCAGTTTCTGCTAGCCTAAAATCTGGGCTGGGCATTTGTGCCGATTGCATCAATAAAGGCGCATAAGTATCTTTAAAAATCGCCACATCTGTCACACCCAGCGCACCTAGCGTTTCGCCGTGGTAGCTATTTTGCAGGCTGATGAATTTTGTTTTGCTTGGTTGGCCTTGGGTTTCTGAATATAAGTTACGCCAAAAATGAAAACTCATCTTGAGCGCAATTTCAGTAGCACTGGCGCCATCGCTGGCATAAAACGCATGGCCAAGCCCCGTGAGTTTGGATAGTTTTTCAGAAAGCTCGACAACTGGCTGGTGAGTAAATCCTGCCAGCATGACATGCTCTAAAGTATCCAGTTGCTGCTTAATGGCATCTTTGATGCGCGTGTTATTGTGCCCAAATAAATTCACCCACCAACTGCTCACGCCATCTAAATAGCGCTTACCATCAGCATCGTACAGCCACACGCCGTCGCCACGCGCAATCGGGATAAGCGGATATGTTTCATGCTGCTTCATCTGTGTGCAAGGGTGCCACACAGATTGCATACTGCGTGTTAAAAGCGTTTGATTATTCATTCATTAAGTTATAGGTACATTTTATAAAGCACATCAATCTCGTCACTCGTTTTAATTAGCTCATTACCTAACTCTTCTTGCTTACTAACATTGCTTTGTAGTTGAAATACTAGCGAGTCTAACTCGCTTTGGTTACGTAATAACTCATTTTTACGTTGCCTTATTTCTTCCTTTGGCTTGGCAAGCAAAGTGTCGCTTGATGCTATTATTAAGTTAGCTTTATTGTTAAGGCTTATCGCATCAGTATTGTTTTGCTTAACTTGGTTCAAAGAGTAAGCCAGTTGGGTCTTTAATGTGCCGAACTTCGTAGATTCTGGTTTGAAATCTCTTAATTTTGCAATAAGTACTTGTAAAGAATCATTTACACGTTGATAGCCTTTTTCAGGCGAGCCACTGTGAGCCAAACGCATATTTGCTAAATACTGTTTCATAAATTCCTGAGAATATATAGCTTTGAAAGCAATTAAATCTCTTTTTAATGCTTCGTCAGTAAGCGTGACTTTTGGGTTTAATTCTGCTTCAGTAAAAGGCGGATTTACGTATTCGATACTTGGATTCAACCATCCTTCATGTATTTTAAAAAAATGAGCTTCTGCAAAGTTTTGCTTTTGCTTTAAACAACGCCATGCTTTAGTGCTTGCTAACAAGTCTTCTCGCGTCTTTATGGCGCGCTCTTTTGCTTGAGTCGCATTACTAGCTGTGGGGCAACTAGCTAGCTTTGTTGAGCTTGTGTAAGAAAAATAGTAAGCCGAAGCTTTGTAGACTACAAACGCCAAAAATGTGGAAATCAGGATTTTTTTTATCATTTTTTATGTTCTTCTATTTAGTCGAAACTTTCTTCACGTTGATGTTTCACTGCCAATATAACCACCATATCAGTCAATTTATTAAATTCATATATGGCAATATAGCCTGTTCGGTCTCTAGAAATCACTAACTCTCGTTTATTCGTGATATTGGTAAGCCGACCAATATTAGGATGACGTTTGAGAATTTGAATCGCCTCATCAATAATATCAAATGTCTCTAATGCAGCAATTAGGTCGCTATCAATCAAAAAATCAACTAAGCGCTTAATATCCGCTAAAGCACTTTGTGCGTATTCTAGCCTTGCCATTAGTTACGCTTAACTGGGTTGGGTTCTGGCAATGTAATCCCTTTAATTTTAGCGCGCAAATAGGCGTGTACTTCATCGACATCATAGCCAACGCCCGTATCATCATAGTGCTTTTTAGCAGCTAGCGCTTGTGCCATAAACGCGCGGTCTCCTTCAACGCGTTCTGCTTGCTCTGCAATCGCATCCACCATGAAAGCATGCGGCGTTTTGCCTGTAGCTTTGGCAATTTTTGAAATGCGCTCTTTTAAAGCGTCTGGAAGTTTTAAGCTAGTAGTTGCCATGATATTTTCCTTAAAATAAAAGGTGTTACTAAAGTAACACCTTTTATTTATTTCGTCAAAAATACCTATTATTTATCAGCTTGTTTAGCTTACTCTCCTAGCGAAATACCTAAGCCCAGCACATTTTGTGAGCGGTTGTAATCTAGCAATGTTTCACCATAGCCAGTAGATGCTAGAAAGTGCAGTTTAAGATAAGGATTATTAAATACTCGCTGTTGCAAATCAATTTGGGCAAAGCCTTTATTGTCAGAGCGTAAATTATTGCGCATTAATAAAGATACTGCAGTATCACGGCTTTCTGTTTCCCATCTTACTGTCATATCGCCATAGCCCATATATTTTTCAATATCAGGATTGTCATCATCATCCTTATTTTCTGGGATACGCCACCAAGGGCGCACCAGTAATGAAATACGATTAGTTAACTCAAAGCCCCCTTCTAAATAGACACGATTCCAGCTACGTGAAAGTGGATTATCGCGGCCATTTGATTGGTGCACGACACCCAAGTTTAGCATACGTGGTATGTAATCTTTTTTGACGCCATCGACCTCGTTATCAATCCCCAATGATAAAATAATCTCAGGCTCGTAGTTATTTTCACGCAGTGGTCGAGATGCCGCTGCATCAAACAATTGCCAATAAGATTGTTGTGTGTAAGCACCCCAGAGCCTAGAGCTAGTGACGTAGGGCAGATCTCGAATTAAGGGAATATTGTTGAGCATCTCGGATTTCAAACTCAATTGAAATTTAACATCTTTACTATCTAAGTTTCTATCGCCTGCATTCGGTCTACTCGGGCTAGTAGGTGTGTCGTTTACATTACTGTTCTTAGTGACCAGCAAATAGTTAGCTTTATAAGTCTCAAAATCGCTGATATCCCAATCACCCTCTGAAGTCAGACGCCATTTTCTTTCTAGATAACTTAGGTTTGCATTGGTTTTTTTAATGGCAATTTTTGCTTCTGGAATACGCGCATCGGCAGGGACTGATGCGCTGGTGGTTGGTGCAATCGCGGCTGCACCCTTAGCTAGCGTCTTATCGGTTACTGTCGGTATCGCATCAGCTTTTATCTCAATGGCTGGCGTGCTAATACTATCAAAGCAAGCTAACCTTTTTTTGGCTTGTAGCTGTGTGGGGTAAGTGTCTTTGCACTTATTTAAAGCATCTTCAATCGTTAGAATTTCTGCTGCTTGCAAGTGCGCAGGCGTTATTGTCCCCAGTAATATCAGTAGCAAAATCAATAAGATTTGCGGCCATAAAATTTTAAAATACTGAGTCATCGTATCCTATTCACTATCTATCACTCATTGAAGAACACCAGCTTATGGTGCGGGGTTGGTATAGCGCAAATGAATCGCGTCAATTTCTTTCAAAATATCTGGCGTCAATTTGACTTGATACGCAGCAATGTTTTGTTGCAATTGCGCCATGCTGGTGGCGCCTATTATGGTGCTACCCACGCACCACCGATGATACACAAAACTTAATGCTAACTCTGTAGGCGAAAACCCACACGTTTGTGCAAGCTGGGCATAAGCCTGACATGCCGATATGACGTTTGGTTTGGTGTAACGTTGTGCGTAACCTTTAAACATGGTCACACGACCCACAGCTTGTGGGTTGGCAATATACTTACCACTTAAATGTCCAAACGCCAGTGGAGAATATGCCAGCAGACTGACCTTTTCGCGATAACAAATCTCAGACATACCAAAATCAATGTTGCGATTAAGTAGGTTATAAGCATTTTGTAAGGTGGTAATATGCGGCAAGCCATACTGTTTACTAGGTCGCAAAAACTCCATCACGCCCCAAGGTTGCTCGTTACTCAAACCAATCGCCCTGATTTTCCCCTCTTTTATCAACTCGGCCAGTGTTTCAAGCTGGTTCTGAATGCTTATCCATTGCTTTTCATTACCATTCACATCGATTTCGTTTGCCACATCAAACTGATATTGCCCAAAAAGCGGCACATTACGCTCTGGCCAATGAATTTGGTACAAATCGATGTAGTCGGTTTGCAAGCGCGTGAGTGAGTCGTGCAAAGCGTTTCTAATAGTTGCGCGGTCCAGCGAGAATTCGTTATTGCGTATCCAGCCCAAGCCCCGACGTGGTCCAGATATTTTGCTGCCAATAATCAGCTTGTCGCGTGCTTGGTTTTTTAGCCAATGACCAATGATGGTTTCGGTACGGGTGTAAGTTTCCGCCTTGGGCGGCACTGGGTACATTTCAGCCGTGTCGATAAAATTAATCCCTTGCGCCACGGCGTAGTCCAGCTGTTGATGCGCTTCATCTTGGTTGTTTTGATCACCAAACGTCATGGTGCCCAAACAGATTTTAGATACAATTAAATCAGGTGCGTTTAAATGAGACTGGCCAAGCCGAATCAGGTCCATTTTTGCACCGTATTCATCTTTACACTATACCCATCAATGCAGTGTCTTTTTTGCTTCAGGGTTTTCGGCAAATAAAGTGCTTGATTGTGCTTGCACTGCGGTAGCTAAGTCAGTGCCCAGTTCCCACGATGCCTCTTTGGTCGACAGCTGCAACATATTACACAACGCCAAAACAAGCTCTTGGTTTAAATTCATGCGCACGGTAATGCCCTCCAAACAGGGCATTTCAAGACTAGATGGCTTGTTTGGATGATGAATAAGTACCACACTTATTGCCAGCATTGCGCCATCATTCACAACTTCAGCGCGCGGTTGATACTCGGTTGCGAAGTCCATTTTTTGCAGCGTCTCACTGGCTTCTGCCTCTTGTTTAAATAAAGCCACTGCTTGCTGCGGTGGCGTTTCAGTTTTGATTGAAGTTGCAGTCGGTAAGTGCGTTTCGCCGTTCAACATTTGCCACAGTTGCTTGGTAATGCGATAAGTCAGCCATACCAATAGCTCTGAATTATCCGCCAAGCCCACCTTTAATAGCAGCCTGTCCTGCTGCGCATTATAACCAAGGTTAATTTGCTGAATAGCCGCCTCGGCTTTACCTTGTAAATTACTATTATCTATCGTCATATTTTTTACATATTGCACTTGAAAAATTTAATTCAAGCCCCAGTTTAGCAATCTAGGTACGAGAGTGCTAAAATAGCGCATTGCCTAAGCAATTTAAGCTTAATTTTAATCCAACAATTTTTTAAAACGTAATAGTAACCCATTAGGAGATTCAGTATGAAAATTCGTCCATTACACGATCGCGTGATTGTAAAACGTTCAGAAGAAGAGCGTACAACCGCATCTGGCATTGTGATTCCAGACAGTGCAACCGAAAAACCAGACCAAGGTGTAGTAAAAGCAGTGGGCAATGGTAAACGTGATGACAGCGGCAAAATTAATGCATTAGATGTCAAAGTGGGTGACAAAGTGTTATTTGGTAAATATGCAGGCCAAACAGTAAAAGTAGATGGTGAAGAGTTATTGGTGATGCGCGAAGAAGACATCATGGCGATTGTTGAGTAATAGTTAAAAATCGAATAATTTCGACTTAATCTAAGCATATTTTAAAGAACATCAGGAGAATTTAACATGGCAGCAAAAGACGTAAGATTCGGCGACGAAGTCCGCCAAAAAATGACTAACGGCGTAAACATTTTAGCCAATGCCGTTAAAGTAACATTAGGCCCAAAAGGTAGAAATGTGGTTCTGGAACGCTCATACGGCGCGCCAACCATCACTAAAGATGGTGTTTCAGTCGCTAAAGAAATCGAATTAAAAGACAAATTCGAAAACATGGGCGCACAAATGGTAAAAGAAGTCGCTTCAAAAACTTCTGACATCGCTGGTGACGGCACAACCACTGCAACGGTATTAGCACAAGCGATTATTCGCGAAGGCATGAAATCAGTTGCTGCGGGTATGAACCCAATGGATTTAAAACGCGGTATTGATAAAGCTGTTGTAGCGGCAGTTGCAAGCCTTAAAGAACAATCTAAAGATTGCACAACCAGCAAGGAAATCGCGCAGGTCGGTTCAATTTCAGCCAATTCTGATGAATCTATCGGCAAAATCATTGCTGATGCCATGGATAAAGTGGGTAAAGAAGGCGTCATTACCGTTGAAGATGGCTCGGGTTTAGAAAGCGAGCTCGATATTGTAGAAGGCATGCAATTTGACCGTGGTTACCTTTCACCTTATTTCATTAACAATGCAGAGCGTCAAATCGCGCTACTAGACAATCCATTCGTGTTATTACACGACAAAAAAATCTCAAACATCCGTGATTTACTACCAACGTTAGAGCAAGTGGCTAAATCTGGTCGTCCATTATTGATTATTGCAGAAGATGTTGATGGCGAAGCGCTAGCAACCTTAGTGGTAAACAACATCCGTGGCATTTTAAAAACCACTGCAGTTAAAGCACCTGGTTTTGGTGACCGTCGTAAAGCCATGTTAGAAGATATTGCTATCTTAACTGGCGGTACCGTGATTGCTGAAGAAGTGGGCTTAAAACTTGAAAACGTCACGCTTGAAAATCTAGGCCAAGCTAAACGCATTGAAGTAGGCAAAGAAAACACCATCATCATCGACGGCGCTGGTGTTGAAGGCACAATCAAATCTCGCATTGCACAAATCAAAGCACAAATTGAAGAAGCGACTAGCGACTACGACAAAGAAAAATTGCAAGAACGCGTGGCTAAATTAGCAGGTGGTGTTGCCGTGATTAAAGTGGGCGCGACCACTGAAATCGAGATGAAAGAGAAAAAAGCCCGCGTAGAAGATGCACTACACGCAACGCGTGCAGCGGTTGAAGAAGGTATTGTGGCTGGCGGCGGTGTTGCATTAATTCGCGCACGTGATGCCATTTCTAAAGTAAAAGGCGATAACCTAGACCAAGAGGCTGGCATTAAAATCGTATTGCGCGCGGTTGAAGAACCCTTGCGTCAAATCGTACAAAACGCTGGGGTTGAGCCATCTGTAGTAGTCAACAACGTGGCAGCCGGCAAAGGCAACCACGGTTACAATGCGGCTAACGAAACTTACGGCGACATGATTGAAATGGGTATTTTAGATCCAACAAAAGTAACCCGCAGCGCATTGCAAAATGCAGCTTCAGTGGCTGGCTTGATGCTAACGACTGATTGTATGGTAGCTGAACTGCCTAAAGATGACGCACCAGCAATGGGTGGTGGGGATATGGGTGGGATGGGTGGCATGGGTGGTATGATGTAGGCTCTTTAATGTTACATCAACTTTCCGCCTCACGGCGGGTTGATGCAATCACGAAGCTCAACATTGTTACTCCGTAGTATTAAAACCTCGCCTCGGCGAGGTTTTTTATTGCCATTTGACGTTAAGCAACCTATCAATTAGGATGTTATTTCCACCTTAGAAGTACATATTTATCAGGAGTTTAAAATGCAGCAAACACAAGCCTGCCCTCTCTGTAAAAACTCTGCTGAATTTGACTCCCGCAACCATGGAAATAGAAAACACTTTTGGTGCATTACCTGCGTTGAGTTTCAAATATCAAGAGTTGCTGAAGATTTGTTGGCGTCCTCAATTCCTCAATGGCGCTCTCAAAACTCGGAAAAAGCGAAGCAGTCGAACCAAACTGAAGTTTGGGTAATAACAAAGTCTGATGCCCCAAGGGAAGAGGGTGTGGCCTATGAAGTGCTGAAAGGAGAGTATATTCTTCGGTCTGAGTTGCCATAGTGCGCAAGCCAAGGTTGAGCTGTGATGATTGACTCAACTTCTTTGCGAAAGGGTAAATTAAATATGAAAAACTCATCAATTGCATTGCTAGCAATATGCTTTATTAGTGCTAATGCAATTTCAGCAGAAGAGAGAATAACTTACAAGGAATGTAATTACCTCTCTTCTCAACTTAATTCTAATCTCCCTAAAAAGTTGGATGAAATCACAACAGCAGATTCAACAATATGCACCCATAGCAAAAATAATAGAATTATTCTTTTATATAGAAATACTTTAGATTTAGAAAGGAATGAATTGCCAAAAAAAATACTATCAAAAATCCATGAGACTCAAAAAAACAATATATGCACGAACCCCAATTTAAAATCATTAGTTGATGTGGTCGATATGGGATATGTTTTTAATGACAATTCTGGACAATATCTTGGTGAGTTTGCGGTAAAGGTCGAAGACTGCACTTTAAAATAATGTCAATTAGCCCTCTAGATTGATATTACTTTTATGGGTCAACAAAAACCCGGTCAACTTCACCCCTCATGGCTGGCAGTCATTGGCGATGAGCTCGAAAAGCCATATATGCAAGCCTTACGGCATTTTCTAAAAGAGGAAAAAGCGGCTGGCAAAGTGATTTTTCCGCCTAGTCCATTGATTTTTAATGCGTTTAATCACACGCCTTTTGATAAAGTGCGCGTAGTGATTATTGGGCAAGACCCGTATCACGGCGCTGACCAGTGCAGAGTAAGCCTAATCTAGACAACACAGAATTTATTTGACACGCATTTAATATGCGCATATAGTTTGCGCATTACATGAGGTGATAAATATGCAAATTAGTTACGACACAGAAGCCCCTAAGCGCGCTACAAACTTGAGTATTAATGGTGATCTACTCAATCAAGCGCGCGCGCTAAATATCAATTTATCTGCCACTTTAGAAAAAACGCTAGCAGATTTGGTTAAAGCCAAGCAGCAACAAGCATGGCTGGCGCAAAATCAACAAGCTATAGATGCTTATAATCAACAAGCGGATACAAATGGTACGTTTAGCGACACGTTGCGGGCATTTTAATGGCGCAATTTAGTGTGTATCACAATAAAAATAAAGCCACGCAAGCGCGTTATCCCTTGTTACTTAATATTCAAAACGATTTGCTCGCTAGCATGCAAACCTGCGTTGTTGTACCACTGACCAAAGTAGAGACGATGGCACACAGCCCTATGAGCAAGCTCACCCCAATTTTTGCCGTGCAAGGGCAAAACTATTGCATGATGACGCCACAACTTGCAGGCATTCATAAACGTGATTTAGGTGCAGAAATTGAAATATTGACGGCATATCAGCATGATATTGTTGCCGCCATTGATTTCTTGCTCAGCGGTGTGTGATCAGTTATAAACTTAAGCTTTGCAGATACCGCTGTAGATTATAATTATCTTTATGATCCAACAAAAACCCGGTCAACTTCACCCATCATGGCTGGCAGTCATAGGTGATGAACTTGAAAAGCCTTATATGCAGGTATTGCGTCATTTTCTGAAAGAGGAAAAAGCGGCTGGTAAAGTCATTTTTCCACCTAGCCCATTAATTTTTAATGCGTTTAATCACACGCCTTTTGAACAAGTGCGGGTGGTGATTATTGGGCAAGACCCTTATCACGGCCAAGATAATAATGGGCAACCACAGGCGCATGGTTTAAGTTTTTCTGTGCCAAACGGTGTTGCATTACCGCCATCTTTAATGAATATATTTAAAGAAATTTCGACTGATTTAAATATAAAAATGAGCCGAAATGGAGATTTGACAGCTTGGGCAGAGCAAGGCGTATTGTTGCTCAACGCCACACTAACAGTGGAGCAGGCAAAAGCAGGTGCGCATCAAGGCAAAGGATGGGAAACGTTTACAGATGCCGCCATTGCCGCATTAAATGCGCATCGCGAAGGTTTGGTGTTTGTGCTGTGGGGCAGTTATGCGCAGAAAAAAGGCGCGTTTATTGATGAAAGTAAGCATTTAGTACTGAAATCTGTGCATCCATCACCGCTATCAGCGCATCGCGGGTTTTTTGGTAACCATCAATTCTCGACAATAAACAAGTACTTAACTCAGCGAGGCCAAATCCCGATTAATTGGCAACTCTAAGCGTTGAAGTCACACACGAAGTACTTGTCATCTAATTACAATTTGTTTACACTTTGGCTTAAGTCGATTAGAAAATTGATGCAGAAATTAAAAAGCAGTAAAAATAGTTAAAAAAAGCCCCGATTAAGGGGATTAAATCGGGGCAAAACGCCTCATCGTCTAAGGCTTCCGCTCAGGGAGGAAAGAAGCGGAAAGATAGCTAAAAACAAATTAGCCATCATGCAAGTTCAGACTTATTCAATACCGCTTAGTTCCAGTAATTTCTGTTGATTTTGTAACATTTTGTATCGCAAGCTTTAGCCAATTTCACCCAATTTTTCATCTAAGCCATGCGATAATATCAGCATGCAAAACGAATCCTCTATCCTCACTGGCCTAAACAATAAGCAACTCGAAGCCGTCACTTTGCCGCATCAATCTGCGTTGATATTAGCAGGTGCAGGCAGTGGTAAAACCCGCGTACTCACTACTAGAATCGCTTGGCTGATTCAAACAGAGCAGATCTCCCCGCTTGGTTTAATGGCGGTCACCTTTACCAACAAAGCCGCTAAAGAAATGCTCACGCGGCTTACAGCAATGTTACCAATCAATACGCGTGGCATGTGGGTAGGCACATTCCACGGGCTTTGCAACCGCTTATTGCGCGCACATCATCGTGAGGCTGGCCTGCCCAGCACTTTCCAAATTCTTGACACCGCTGATCAGTTATCCAGTATTAAGCGCCTGATGAAACTGATGAATGTGGATGATGAAAAATTTGTGCCCAAGCAAGTGCAAGGCTATATCAATAGCTGCAAAGAGGAAGGTATCCGCGCCGACAAGGTAGAGGCTTATGACGCACACAGCCAGAAAATGCGCGAAATTTATGAGGAATATGACAAGCAATGCAACCGTGAAGGTGTGGCCGATTTTGCCGAGCTGCTGCTGCGTTGCTACGAGTTACTGCAGCGTGATATGCGGATTCGTGAGCATTATCAATCTAGATTTCGATACATTTTAGTTGACGAGTTTCAAGATACCAATCGCTTGCAATATTTATGGCTAAAACTATTAGCAGGTCAAGAAAACTGTCTATTTGCCGTGGGCGATGATGACCAATCCATCTACGGCTTTCGTGGTGCGCGCGTCGGCAATATGCGCGATTTTGAAAAAGATTTTAACGTACAAAATATCGTTAAGTTAGAAGAAAATTACCGTAGCCACAGCAATATTTTAGATGCTGCCAACGCCATCATCAGCCACAACAATAATCGCTTAGGCAAAAACTTATGGACTTCGGCAGGTGCAGGTGAGCCTGTGCGTATTTACGAAGCCTACAACGATAATGACGAAGCGCAATTTATTGTAGACGAAGTAAAAATGCTGCAAAGTGAAGGCACACCGTTAGCGGATATGGCACTGCTATACCGCAGCAATGCGCAATCACGCGTGCTGGAACACGCGCTATTTTCGGCTAATTTACCTTACCGCGTGTATGGCGGCTTACGCTTTTTTGAACGCGCCGAGATTAAACATGCGCTGGCCTATATGCGCCTTATCGCCAATGCTAACGATGATACCGCGTTACTTCGCGTGATTAATTTCCCCACTCGTGGCATCGGCGCGCGTAGCCTCGAGCAACTGCAGGAAGGCGCACGCCAAAATGATTGTAGCTTGTGGCAAGCTGCAATCAACAAGGTAGGCAATGGCAAGGCGGGTAGCAAGGGCATTGAAGGCTTTGTGCATTTAATCCGCGAAATGACCAACCAAGCCTATGGCATCACGCTGACCGAAGTGGCAGAGCTTGCCACCACATTTTCTGGCTTAAAAGCGCATTACCAAAACGAGCGCGAAGGCGAAGACCGCATTGAAAACTTAGAAGAATTGGTGACTGCCGCGGTGGCGTTTACTAACCAAGCCTTTGGTAACCATAACAACGTCGATGGCGATAGCGATGCCAGTTCTGGGCAAGATTTAATGACACAATTTTTAACACATACCAGCCTTGAGGCAGGTGAGCATCAAGCGACAATAGGCTATGATGCGTTGCAATTAATGACGGTACATGCGTCTAAAGGGCTGGAATTTAAAGCTGTATTTATCAGTGGATTAGAGGAAGGTTTATGCCCGCATGAGCAAAGTTTCTCAGAAACAGGTGGGCTAGAAGAAGAGCGTCGCTTGATGTATGTGGCGGTGACGCGCGCGCGGCAACGTTTGTATCTAAGCCACGCACAAAGCCGCATGCTACACGGGCAAGTACGCTATGGTATTCCTTCACGCTTTTTAGATGAAATACCTGAAGGTTTATTAAAGCGCCTTAACAGCAAGCCGATGGCAAAACCCGCCAACAATTATAGTGAAAGCTATGCCAAACCAGTTGCGCAGAATAACAGCAGTTACCCGTTTAAAATCGGCCAAGGTGTGCGCCATGCCAAATTTGGCGAAGGTGTGGTGGTGACTTATGAAGGCAACGCCGCCAACTTGGTGATTAAAATTAATTTTGGCCGAGAAGGCTTGAAAACGCTGGCCATGGAATATGCCAAGCTAGAGAAGATTTAAATTGAGCTAAATTAAAGCCGTTCGTGGTGAGTCATGAGCTTGTCGAATGGTCGAACCACATAACACCCTTCGACAAGCTCAGGGCGAACGTTGAATTAGACTTTAAGCTGCTCGAAATACATCGCGATAACTGACATATTGAAACGCCAACATCAGCGCAGTGGCCAGTAATAAGCAACCAAACACAATCAACGACATGAGCATTTGCCCCAGCATGGGCACCATCGCGCTGATGATACCTGCCACAACACCAACAGCTAACATCAGGACAAGTATGCCTGCGGTAAGCACTATCCATGCGGCACCCAGCGCCACCATATATTGTAGCGAGCCCGCAATACTCGATTTAATGGCTTTGACTAAATTGTAGTTATTAAACGCAATAAGCATGGGCGCAAACCATGTCGCCATCATCAGCGGAATCAGCAGCAAAGTCAGCTTTAACAACAGCGGAAACATGGTTTGCAAAAATGCCATCATTTGCGATTCAGTCATTTTTTCTTTGTTACCCACTAGCGCTTCTAGGCCTTGCAAATCGCTATTCAGCAAAAAACTCACCAGCACCGCATACAGTAAACATGCGCCTCCCAGGCCCACTAATTGTGATATTTTAGGTTGGATTTGCGTAATAATTTCGTTCACATTTTGTTGCTTTTTCATTTCCGCATTGCGGTAAAGCGCAATGGCAATTGCCAAAAATACTGGCCAAATGAGGATGCTGATGAACGCAAAGAACTGCAAGCCAGGGATAGAGGGCAACATCATAAACAAGCCAACATACACCAAGGCTACGGAAAGCCATTTGCGTGGTGCGGTTTTAAATAAAGCCGCACTCTCTTTTACCCAGCTAATGCCGGTTTGGGTGCGTGATTGTAAAATGGCCATGCTTAATCCTTACGTGGTAGTTCAATATTAGTGGATGCAATTGCAACCCATTGTTGCAACAGGTGTTTAAAGTGATTGGGGTCTTTGGTATGCGTGAGCTCACCCGCTTGCGGAAAATAAAAATCATGTAAGCGCGACAACCAAAAACGTAAAGCAGCCAAGCGACACACATCCACCCAAACCGCAAATTCCTTCTGCTCAAAGGCGCGAACTTCTTGATATGCGGTTAAAAAAGCGTTAATTTTATCTTTGTCTAACTCACCAATATCCGCGCCATTGTGATGTACGCACCACTCGTTTACCGCAATCGCAACGTCGTAGACCAGTGCATCATTACAGGCATAATAAAAGTCAATAAAGCCACCTAACTGCTCGCCATCAAACAACACGTTATCGCGAAACAAATCACCATGTACCACGCCGCGCGGCAATTGGCTAAAATCTTTTGCATGCAAATAATCCAGCTCGTTTTGCAACAACACTTGGTCAACTTTAGCCAATTTTGGCAGCACTTTTTGCGCAATTTTAATACGCCAAGTTTTATCGCGCTGATTAGTACCTGTTTGCACAAAACCTAAGCCTTTTTTGTGCATAAACGCCTGCGCACGCGCCACTTGTTGTATTTGATTCATGCTGGGCGCAAGAATATCTGTGCCATTTAAGCAGGTCACCATCAGCGCGGGTTTGCCTTTTAGCAAATGCAAACTCACACCCGCTTTATCCGCAATCGGCAGCGGGCACAGCACGCCCTGTAACGATAAAAAACGCATTAAATCAACAAAATAGCCTAGCTCACTAGGCTGATTTTTCTCAAAAATGGTCAGTACATATTTTGCTGGTTCTAAACGATTGTTTTTAGTCACCACAAAATAATTAGTGTTGGTAATGCCCGCTGCAATGCCGCGCAACTCAATAATTTCAGCCAAGTCAAAATCGCGCAACCAAGTGCGCACTTCTTCTAAACTAAGGGTGGTGAAAACAGACATAAAATTATCAGGAAATACTCAGGCCAAATAAATCAAAATAGTTAAATCAAACTAGGCGCGCGCAAAATAAAAATGGAGGCGCATACGTTATTGTATGTAACGACATTTGTTTGGTGCGCAACAACGTTTGATGACAGTATTTTGGTTTATTATTTAAAATCGAAAGAGTATCCATTTCGGTATACTCATCGGCGGATTAGGACCAATATTGACCCAGCCGCCTTGCTGATCTTCTTTATGCAAATAGTAAGGCACACCGTGCTCTGGCGTCACTTTCATCATGTACATTTCGCCATTAATACGGTATTCCTCAATGGTTTCTGCGCCTTTTTTGCGAATGGTCACTTGCGGCTCACCTTCTAGCACCTCACCATCAATCACTTTTGGCGGGGGCGGCACTTCTTCTAGTGGCTCTAGATTGTCAGGTGTTTTCTTATCTGCAGCAATTGTCAGCAAAGGCAATGCAAGTAAGACCAGCCAGAGATATTTAAAAGATTTCATGTGTCGCCTTTAATTGATGTATAAGATTATTCTAGCAAATTCAGCGTCAATAAACGTATTCCAATGCAAATAAAGACCAAATAAAAACTACAAGAATAATTGCACCCTTTATTGGGCTACGCTATAAAAATAGCTGCGCCTTTTTCTCAGCTGGGGTTAGCTCAAAGCCTCTAGTTTCATAATAGCTAAAGATGGCTTCTACAATCGCCTCTGGCTCGTCTATCAACTGAATCAAATCTAAATCTTTAGGCTCTGCCATGCCTTGCGCCACCAGTGTATTTTTTAGCCAATCCATCAGGCCGCCCCAAAACGCTTTACCCACCAAAATAATCGGTATTTTGCGCGATTTTCCAGTTTGAATCAGCGTAATCACTTCCATCAATTCATCCAGCGTGCCAAAGCCACCTGGCATGACTACATAGGCGCTGGCATATTTTACAAACATCACCTTGCGCATAAAAAAGTGATGGAAATTAATGCTGATATCTTGATAACTATTACTGCTTTGTTCATGTGGTAGCTCAATATTTAAGCCTACGCTGGGCGATCTTCCTGCAAAAGCGCCTTTGTTGGCGGCCTCCATAATGCCAGGGCCACCGCCAGAAATAACACTAAAACCAGCATCGCTTAACAAACGTGCGATTTTTTCAGTTAGCATATAATCGTCGTGACTGATTGCGGTGCGGGCACTGCCGTAGATGGACACTGCGGGGGTAATTTCTTTCAACTTCTCGGTGGCGCTCACAAATTCTGCCATAATCTCAAATACGTGCCATGCCTCATGGCTTTCCGAGTTGTTAAGCAATTCTGGCTCGATTATTTTTGGTAATTTTTTGTCATTTTTTAAAGCATCCTAAAACATGAAAACGCTATTACTGGTTGACGGCTCTAGTTATTTATATCGCGCTTTTCACGCCATGCCTGATTTGCGCAACAGCAAAAACGAACCCACTGGCGCGATTCAGGGCGTGTTAAATATGTTACGCCGTTTGCATAAAGATTACCCGAGTGATTATAGCGCGTGCGTGTTCGATGCCAAAGGCAAAACCTTTCGCGATGATATTTACCCACAATATAAAGCCAACCGCGCAGCTATGCCAGATGATTTGCGCCCGCAAATAGAACCACTGCACGAGGCGATTAAAGCCCTAGGCTGGCCGTTGATTATGATTGACGGTGTAGAAGCCGATGACGTGATTGGCGCACTGGCCAAACAGGCCGAACGTGAAGGCATCCGCACCATTATTTCCACTGGCGACAAAGATATATCGCAATTGGTCAACGAACAAATCACCGTAGTGAACACTATGCGCGATGCCTTCCGCAAGGTAGATGACGTGTTGGATATTGCTGGGGTTGAAAAGAAATTTGGCATTCCGCCCAGCTTAATGATTGATTACTTGGTATTGGTTGGCGATACCTCAGACAACGTGCCGGGTGTAGAAAAAGTGGGGCCAAAAACTGCCGTAAAATGGCTGACGCAATATGGTAGCCTAGAAAATATTGTGGCGCATGCCGATGAAATTACTGGCGTAGTGGGCGAAAATTTACGTAAAGCGTTGCCATGGCTACCCACTGCGCGCGACCTCATTACGATTCGCTGCGATATTGGCACTCAGGAAAATCTCAGCGACCTTGCACCACAAGCCATCGATAAAGCTAAATTGGCAGAACTGTTTGACCGCTTTGAATTTAAAAGCTGGCGCCGTGAGTTGGATAATATGCAAGATGGTGTGCAAGCCCAATTACACACTGGAGAGAAAAAACCTGCCCTGCAAGCCAATACCCATGCGGCTTCTGGGGCACCTGTTTTAAGCATATCAAATAGTCCGAATGATTTATTTAACACCATTTCCAATCCCGTTCGTCCTGAGCCTGTCGAAGGACAAAAAAGTGGTTCGACTGGCTCACCACGAACGGATTTATTTGAAGCTAACTATCAACCCAACACCAATCGCAACTTTGAAACCATTTTAAGCAATGATCAATTAGACGCTTGGCTGGCAAAATTAGGCCAAGCAGAACTGATGTGTTTCGACACCGAAACCACGTCGCTTGACCCGATGACAGCCAAAATTGTTGGCATGTCATTTTCTGTTGAAGCTGGCAGCGCCGCCTATCTGCCGCTTAAGCACGATTATTTTGATGCACCGGACCAACTTGATTTTGCTGAAACTTTAGCCAGAGTCAAGCCCATTCTTGAAAATCCAGCGATTAAAAAAGTGGGTCAAAATCTAAAGTATGACCAGCATGTACTTGCCAATCATGGCATTGCCTTAAACGGCATTGCGCACGACACCATGCTGCAATCGTATGTGTTTGAGTCACATAAAACGCACGGCATGGATGCACTGGCAGAACGGCATTTGGGCCTAACAACTATTCATTTTGAGGATGTGGCAGGCAAAGGCGCCAAGCAAGTCGGCTTTAACCAAGTGACGGTAGAGGTAGCAGCTGAATATGCGGCAGAAGACGCCGATATTACGCTGCAATTACATTTGGGGATGTACCCACAAATCGCACATGACGAAAAGCTTAATTTTATCTACAGCCAAGTTGAAATGCCCAGCTCGGGCTGTTTATTCACCATCGAGCGCAATGGCGTGCTGATTGATGCTGAAATGTTAAGGGCGCAAAGCAACGAGATTGGCCTTAAATTAATTGCACTGGAGAACCAAGCTTACGAGTTGGCAGGCCAACCGTTTAACCTAGCCTCACCCAAACAACTTCAAGAAATTTTGTTCGATAAACTCGGCATTAAACCCACCAAAAAAACGCCAAGTGGCGCGCCAAGTACTGATGAAGACGTGTTGCAAGAACTTGCGCTCAACCACCCTTTGCCCAAAGTGCTATTGGATTATCGCGGTTTGGCCAAATTAAAATCCACCTACACCGACAAACTGCCAAAAATGATCAATGCCACCACAGGCCGCGTGCATACCAGCTATAACCAAGCGGTGGCGATTACGGGCAGGCTGGCCAGCAGCGACCCTAACTTGCAGAATATTCCAGTCAGAAGTTTAGAAGGCCGTCGTATTCGCGAAGCATTTATTGCACCGCAAGGTAGCCACATTGTTTCTGCCGACTATTCACAAATCGAGCTACGCATTATGGCGCACCTTTCTCAGGATCAAGGCATGTTGCAAGCGTTTGCCAATAACGAGGATATCCATCGCCATACCGCAGCCGAGGTGTTTGGTGTAGAACGTGATGCGGTCGATAGTGAACAGCGCCGTTATGCCAAAGTGATTAACTTTGGCCTCATTTATGGCATGAGTGCATTTGGTTTGGCGCAAAACCTGAACATTGAGCGCAGCGCAGCCGCTAGCTATATTGAGCGCTACTTTGCACGCTACCCTGGCGTAAAGGCTTACATGCAAAACACGCGCGAAGAAGCCAAACAAAAAGGCTATGTAGAAACCTATTTTGGCAGGCGTTTATGGGTGCCAGAAATCAATAGCGCAAATGGTATGCGCCGCGCGGGCGCAGAACGTGCCGCCATTAACGCCCCCATGCAAGGCACAGCGGCAGACTTGATTAAACTTGCAATGATTGCCGTCGATAAGTGGATTAAAACAGAAAATCTCAACAGCAAACTGATTATGCAAGTGCATGATGAATTGGTGCTGGAGGTGCCTGATAACGAGCTGGAACTGGTTAAAAATACATTGCCAATGCTGATGCAGAGCGCTGCCAAGCTAGATGTACCAGTTTTAGCAGAAGTGGGTATAGGTAGCAATTGGGAAAGCGCGCACTAGAGATAAATTTATTGATTGTCATAATATATTATTTATAACAATTTCTTTAAAATGTTATTAACATTAAAATGTATATATAAATCAGTTACTTAAAAATTGATTGAAATGGACATAAAATAAACTAAGTTTTTTTATAAATAATTAACATTTCCTATTGACGAATAACAAAGCCTTGAGTTAAGATGCTAGAAATCGTAGTCTCTTAAGGAGTGCGTTATGACTGTAAGTTATTCTGAAGCGGAATTATTGGCGTTTATTGACTATTTATCATCAAAAAGCCTACTCCCATCGGCCACTGCAAGCGGCAGAAAAGCTGCTGCATTAAAGATTTTGGCGGCACTTGACCCCGAGGAAAAAACAGACCTAAGAAATCTTGATGTAGAGCAGACCTTTCAAAGATTTTCTAACAAATTCGGTAAAGAGTTCACTCCGCAAAGTCTAATAACTTATAAAAGCAGATTCAATTCTGTATTGAGTGATTTTTTAAAATATCATGAAAATCTTGCTGGCTATAAGACTGGCATAACAAAAAAACAGTCGAAAGAGAATGGCTCTGAAACTAAAGTTAGCAACAAGAAATCTTCTGCTAAAGATGCAGGCTCTGCTCGAGTTCCGCCACCTCCAACCGAACCAAAATCTTACGTACTACAAATACCGATAAGTAATGGTACCTTGGTTGAAATAAGAAATTTACCAATGGATTTAACCGAAGCTGACGCCACCAAAATAGCGGCAGTAATAAAGGCACATGCGCCATCATGAGATAAAAGCGCAACAAAAGAATTAGGGTCACTTAACTTACGATTAAGTGACCCTAAAAAGAAGAATGGGAAACCCATAAATCTTGCCGTAGCAAGCATAGATTAGTGGATTCTTCATTAAAAATCAATACTTATCGTCGTTTCCCAGATGGGTAAGGAAATTTTTTATGAAATCGAACTATATAAAAAATGAAAGTAATTGGATTTTTTGTCGCTATCGAAGAGTCAGGAACAGTGCTCGCATTTTAGATGCATGGGACTATGGTTACGTTTCTTGGCGAATACCAAGAAAGCGTAGATAACCCAATAGCGCGGGATAGTTAATATTCCGCGCTATTCTTTAGCGGCAGTTAGATTAAAATAGTTAAATGCAAAACTTTGGCATCTACATCATTGGCGATGAAATTCTCTCTGGCAAACGGCAAGACGGGCACTTAAGCAAAGCGATTGAAATTCTCACTGCGCGCGGTTTGCAGCTAAGTTGGGCAAATTTTTTAGGTGATGACCCAGCGCAAATTACGGCTGCACTTAAAACCAGCTTTGCAAAAAACGATGTTGTGTTCAGCTTTGGTGGCATAGGTGCCACACCAGATGACTACACACGACAATGTGCGGCTAATGCTTTAAATGTGCCTATTGAACGCCACGCGGGGGCTGTGGCAGAAGTTGTGGCGCAATTTGGTGAAGGTGCTTACCCTAAAAGAGTGTTCATGGCTGATTTTCCGCAAGGTGCAGAATTAATCCCTAATCCAGTGAATCGTGTGGCGGGGTTTTCTATCAAAGAACATTATTTTTTGCCTGGTTTTCCGCAAATGGCGCATCCGATGATGCAATGGGTGCTGGATACACATTACGCGCACTTGTTTCACCAAACTCAATATTTGGAGCAGTCGATTATTGTGGTGGATGGCATTGAAAGCCAACTGATTGATTTAATGAATGAAACGCTGCAGAAATATCCAGAAATTAAAGTGTTTAGCCTACCAAAACTCAAACCCAATAGACAAATTGAGCTGGGCGCAAAAGGCGCGCCAGAACAAGTGAAATTAGCGATAATTGCGCTTAAAACTGGTGTTGAAAAAGTCGGTTTTGCTTGGTGTGATGCATAGTTTAAAAGCTGGATTGCTTCGTCGTTACACTTCTCGCAATGACGGATTAGGAAATACTAACTATATTTCAATCTCGTTATTGCGAGCCAAAGCTTTTAATTTTGGCGCGGCAATCCATAAAAAATATTTACAAATGTGCATAAAAACCCCGATTAATAATATCTGCCCTGCAGGCCAATATCCATGGGGCTTGCAGGGCATGTATTTTTTCTCGTAGTAAATATACAAAATGCAATGTAGAGAAAATTGCGGTGCCTGTTGCACCGCGCCGAGTATCAACAGCCCTATCCCCGGCATGCCAAACGGCAAGCCAGCTGGCATGCGTTGTGTGCAACTAGATGGCGAAAACCGCTGTAAAATATTTGGCCAGCCAGAACGCCCTGCTTTTTGTGCCAGCCTACAACCCAGCATTGAGATGTGTCACGAAACCCGCGAACAAGCCATGAGTTGGCTAGCTAATTTAGAACGCCTGACTAAACCTTGATACTAGATACTTAACTTAAGTCTTTTTGAATGAAAAATTAAACAATTTATACTATTAAGTCGCCCTAATTGCGTATAAAATAGGCAACTCAAAAAGTTTTGCTGTTTAATCTTTTAGATTAATTTAGCGAAATGAGAACAAGGTGGCTAGGATAAGGCTGCACAGATAGTACGCTTGTCTAAACTAAAACCATGTGCAGCCAGCCACCCAAGAAGAAGATAAAGACGAATGCAGCGCCGTTATCGTACTAAAATTTAAAGTGCAAAAATAATCTAAATGCAAATTGGCAATCACATTTTAAAAAATAACCTAGTTGTCGCACCCATGGCGGGTGTGACGGACAGGCCTTTCCGTCAGCTTTGCAAAAAGTTAGGCGCAGGGCTAGCGGTTTCTGAAATGGTGACTTCTAACTCATTGCTGTATGGCAGCGAAAAAACGCGCCGCCGTGCCAACCACGAGGGCGAGGTAAACCCAATTTCGGTACAAATTGCAGGCGCAGACCCAAAAATGATGGCAGAAGCTGCGCGTTATAATGTGGATAACGGTGCGCAGATTATCGACATTAACATGGGTTGCCCAGCCAAAAAAATCTGCAATGTCATGGCAGGCTCTGCGCTATTAAAAGATGAGCCACTGGTTTCACAAATTTTAAAAGCGGTGGTGGGCGCAGTGGATGTGCCAGTAACGCTGAAAATTCGCACTGGTTGGGATAAGCAAAATCGCAACGCAGTGATGATTGCAAAAATGGCAGAAGACATTGGCGTGCTAGCGCTGGCCATGCATGGCCGCACCCGCGCTTGTTTGTATATGGGCGATGCGGAATACGATACGATTGCGGCGGTTAAACAAGCAGTGAATATTCCGCTGATTGCCAATGGCGACATCACAAGTCCCGAGAAAGCCAAATTCGTGCTGGATTACACTGGTGCAGATGCAGTGATGATAGGCCGTGCCGCACAAGGTCGGCCTTGGATTTTCCGCGAGATTGAACATTACCTAAAAACAGGTACGCATTTATTACCGCCCACTGTGGAAGAAATTCACACCGTGATGTTGGAACATATCAACGATTTATATGGCTTTTATGGTGAGCTTGCAGGCATGCGCGTGGCGCGCAAACATATTTCCTGGTATACCAAGGGCTTAGCAGGCTCGGCCAATTTCCGCCACAATATGAACACGCTACAAACTATCGACCTGCAACAACAAGCCATTAACGACTTTTTTGCCGAACTTAAAACTAAAAACGAGCGTTTGGTCTATGCAGAAGAAATTGTTGATGTAGAGCCTGAGGCGCTCGCCGCTTAACAGCGGTGGATAGATAAGTCGCGTAGAAAATATGGCAACCGAACTCGCTGACTGTGTTAAAAAATCGCTTGATGAATACTTCAAGCATTTAGACGGTCAGCCGCCACACGCCATTTACGACATGGTGCTGGGTTGCATCGAAAAGCCACTGCTGGAATACATCTTGCATAAAGTGGGCGGCAATCAGTCAAAAGCGGCTGAAATGCTGGGCTTAAACCGCAATACATTGCGCAAGAAAATGGCGCAATACAACTTAAATTAATCGCAAGCATTACACTCATGCTAACTTTGTTGCACAAAAGCCCAAAAATCCTCATTTACAAAACAGTAGTTTCCGGTTTTTTCGCTTTCGTGCGCCGCGTTATCATTTCGCGTATTTGCTTGCTTAACCTTAAATAAAACTAATATGACCGCCATCAAAAGAGCACTCATCAGCGTATCAGACAAAACGGGCATTATCGAACTTGCCTCTGCACTGGTTAAATTAAACGTAGAGATTTTATCCACTGGCGGCACCGCTAAACTGTTCCGCGACAACAATATTCCTGTGATTGAGGTGAGCGATTACACAGGATTCCCCGAAATGCTGGATGGTCGCGTAAAAACGTTGCACCCCAAAGTGCATGGTGGCTTACTCGGCCGTCGCGATTTACCTGAGCACGTAGCCGCCATGCAAGCGCAAGGCATCCCTAATATCGATTTACTGGTGGTCAATTTGTACCCGTTTGAGGCCACCATTGCTAAAGCCAATTGCACGCTAGAAGACGCGATTGAGAACATCGACATTGGCGGCCCCGCCATGGTGCGCAGTGCTGCAAAAAACTGGAAAGATGTGGCTGTGCTGACAGATGCAAATCAATACGAGACCTTTTTGACTGAGCTACAGACCAATAACGGCGCGGTCTCTGGCGATACTAAATTTAAGCTCTCCGTGGCTGCCTTTAACCGGATTAGTAATTATGATGGTGCCATTAGTGATTATTTAAGCAGCCTAAATATTGACGGCAGCCGTAACGCCTTCCCCGACCAAACCAATGGCCGTTTTGTTAAGATGCAAGATTTACGTTATGGCGAAAACCCGCACCAGCAAGCCGCATTTTATCGCGACCTCTACCCTGCTCCTGGCAGCTTGGTAACCGCCGAGCAGTTACAAGGTAAAGAACTAAGCTACAACAATATTGCCGATGCGGATGCAGCTTGGGAAACAGTTAAATCATTCTCAAGCATAGCGTGTGTCATCGTCAAGCACGCCAATCCATGCGGTGTGGCGCTGGGTAAAGATGCGCTTGAAGCTTATAGCAAGGCCTTTAAAACGGATCCTACCTCTGCTTTTGGTGGCATTATCGCTTTCAATACAGTCGTAGATAAAGCGACGGCAGAGGCTGTGAGCAAGCAGTTTGTAGAAGTATTGATAGCACCAGAATATACTGCGGATGCGCTGGCGATTTTTACCGCAAAAGCCAATGTGCGTGTGCTTAAAATTGCATTGCCACAAGGCAGCGCCTTAGGATTAAAAGCAAGTGCGTGGCAACAAGGTCGCAACTCACACGACACCAAAAGAGTCGGCTCTGGTTTGCTGATTCAAACCGCAGATAACCACGAAATTAGCCCTTCAGATTTAACCATTGTCAGCAAAAAACAACCCACACCTCAACAAATGGCCGACATGCTATTTGCGTGGAATGTGGCGAAATATGTCAAAAGCAACGCCATTGTGTTTTGTGGCGATGGCATGACCCTAGGCGTAGGCGCTGGGCAAATGAGCAGAGTAGACAGCACTAAGATTGCTGCCATTAAAGCGCAAAATGCTGGGTTGTCGCTCAAAAATTCGGTAGTCGCATCCGATGCATTCTTCCCCTTTCGCGATGGTATCGATGTATTAGCAGACGCTGGTGCAGCTTGCGTGATTCAACCCGGTGGCAGTATGCGCGATGATGAAGTCATTGCTGCGGCAGACGCACATGGTTTAGTCATGGTCACCACAGGTATTCGCCATTTCAGGCATTAGAATGGCTAACTCCATCGAAACAAAGCCAATTATTCAAGTAATACGCAATCAGCGTGTGATGATGTCTAGCGAATTGGCTCGGCTATATGCAGTGCCACCTAGTGCTCTGATGCAAGCAGTAAAACGTAATTTGTTACGCTTTCCGCATGATTATGTTTCAATTTAACACCGATGAATGGGCCAACTTGAAATCACAATCTGTGACTTCAAACAAAACTAGCACTGAACGCGGCGGAGCAAGAACAGCGCCCTATGCTTTTACCGAGCAAGGTGTTGCCACGCTTTCGAGCGTTTTAAATAGTGAACGCGCCATCAACGTAAATATTGAAATTATGCGCACTTTTGTTAAATTACGCCAACTTGTCACCGAGCATAAAGATTTAACACACAGATTAGACACACTTGAGAATCGTTATGACGACCAATTTAAAGTGGTGTTTGATGCCATCCGTAGCTTAATGGAGCCACCAAAGTCTGAAAAACATCCTATTGGATTTACGGCTAATATTAAAACTAAAAAAGAAGTAAAAAAATGAAAATTTTAGTAATTGGTAGCGGCGGTCGCGAGCATGCGATTGCTTGGAAAATTACCCAAAATAAACTAGTGAGCCGCGTTTATGTCGCGCCTGGCAATGCAGGTACTGCCACCAATCCTGACATGGTGAACGTACCCATCTCCAGCGTAGCTGATTTATTGGCATTTGCCCAAAAAGAACAAATTGGCCTGACCATTGTGGGGCCAGAAGCGCCGCTTTCTCAAGGTGTGGTGGATGCTTTTCGCGCAGCAGGTTTAAAGATTTTTGGCCCCACCAAAGCAGCGGCGCAGCTAGAATCCAGCAAAGATTTTGCCAAAGCGT
Organism: Pseudomonadota bacterium; assembly: GCA_020053735.1. Lineage (GTDB taxonomy): Bacteria > Pseudomonadota > Gammaproteobacteria > Burkholderiales > Methylophilaceae > Methylotenera_A. Next base: position 24,428 of record JAGVMP010000003.1, on the reverse strand, counting down.
TTATGTTGCGCCACAACATTCCTACCGCTAAATATCAAACCTTTACTGATGCCAAACTGGCGCATGACTATGTCAGCGCGCAAGGTGCGCCGATAGTGATTAAAGCCGATGGTTTAGCCGCTGGCAAAGGCGTGGTAGTGGCCATGGATAAAGCCGAAGCACATGCCGCGATTGATGCCATGCTGGCAGATAACAAACTGGGTAGCGCAGGTTCTCGAGTGGTGATTGAAGAGTTTTTAACCGGTGAAGAAGCCAGCTTTATTGTGATGGTGGATGGCAAAAATATCCTTCCACTTGCTACCAGCCAAGACCACAAGCGTTTATTAGACGGCGACCAAGGCCCGAATACGGGCGGCATGGGTGCGTACTCGCCAGCGCCCTGCGTGACGCCAGAAATCCACGCCCGTGCCCTGCGCGAAGTGATTCGCCCCACAGTAGAAGGCATGGCTAAAGATGGCATTCCTTACACCGGCTTTCTTTATGCAGGCTTGATGATTGCGCCAGACGGCAGCATAAAAACGCTAGAGTTTAACTGCCGCATGGGCGACCCAGAAACGCAGCCGATTATGTTGCGACTCAAATCTGACTTTGTCGCATTAGCCGAACATGCAGTTGCTGGCTCATTAAATCAAGTAGAAGCTGAATGGGATAGACGTACCGCGCTGGGTGTGGTGATGGCTAGCGCCCACTATCCAGAGTCGCCACGTTTAGGCGACGAGATTACGGGTTTACCAAAAGATCTAACCGATGCACAAGTATTTCATGCAGGAACTATATTACAAGACGGATTAAATGACGGCAAAGTAGTGACCAGTGGCGGTCGAGTATTGTGCGTCACCGCACTGGGTGAAACAGTAAAATTTGCGCAACAACAAGCCTATAAAATAGTGAGCGAAATTCAATTTAGCGGCGCTCAATACCGCACCGATATTGGCTATAGGGCTATTAAAGGCTAACAATATGGTTAAATCAGCTTTGAACACGCAAGCCGTTTTAACTTACCTGCAGAACTTACAAGCCAAAATTATTGAAGCCTTAGAAATTGTCGATGGCAAAACCTTTCTGCATGACAGCTGGAACAGACCTGAAGGCGGCGGCGGTAATAGTTGCTTGCTAGAAGGTGGCAACGTATTTGAGCGCGCTGGCGTAGGATTCTCGCATGTGCTGGGCAACAAACTACCGCCTGCTGCCACTATCGCCCACCCCGAAGCTGCTGGCAGAAGCTGGGAAGCAATGGGTGTTTCGCTGGTGCTGCACCCGCGCAACCCTTATGTGCCCACTGTACATATGAATATTCGTTTTTTTGTAGCTAAAACGCAAAAAAATGATGAAATATCTTCTGTGAATTTGCGAGCGAAACAAGACGTGGAGGAAGGCGATGCGCAGGCAGTACAGTTAGTACGACCAGCATCAGCTGACGAATACAACGCAGTTGCAGCCGCAAAGACACAAGAAGATATTTGGTGGTTTGGGGGCGGCATGGACCTGACGCCCTACTATGGTTTCGAAGAAGACTGCGCACACTTTCACCGCACCAACAAAACCGCGCTTGATGCCTTTAACCCTAGTTATTATCCTGCGTTTAAAAAACATTGTGACGAATATTTTTACCTAAATCATCGTAAAGAGCCGCGTGGTATAGGCGGTATTTTCTTTGATGACTTTAACGAACTTGGCTTTGAGCAAAGTTTTGCGCTGCAACGCGCAGTAGGCGATAGTTTTTTACAAGCTTATTTGCCTATTTTGCAACGCCGCAAAGATATCTCTTATGGTGAAAAAGAACGCGATTTTCAGGCTTATCGCCGTGGGCGATATGTCGAATTTAACTTGGTTTTCGATCGTGGCACTTTGTTTGGCTTGCAATCAAACGGACGTACTGAATCCATTTTAATGTCGATGCCGCCGATAGTGAAATGGCGCTACGATTGGAAGCCAGAAAACGGTAGTGCAGAGGCTAAGCTTTATACCGATTTCTTAATTGATAAAGATTGGGTTTAATTTTACTTAACTTCGTTTAAATATTCATGGGTTTAAATATTTATGGGTTTAAGTATTAATGGCTTTAAGTATCAATTTGCATTAAGTGGCTATAATTCTTTAAATTAGTGCTTTAAATTAAGGGGAAGCGCAATGCAGGCATTAGAAGAAATCATGGCAATGCTGTCTGGTATTGTATGGGGGCCACCGATGCTCACTTTACTGGTTGGCACTGGCTTATACCTCACCCTCATCCTTAAAGGCTTGCAGTTTCGTGTTTTACCACATGCTTTCAAACTAATTTGGGCTAAAGATCACGGTAGTGATGGCGATATTAGCCATTTTGCTGCACTCATGACCGCGCTTGCTGCCACAGTGGGCATTGGCAATATTGTTGGCGTAGCAACAGCCATTACCTTAGGTGGGCCGGGTGCAGTATTTTGGATGTGGATGACTGGCCTAGTGGGCATGGCCACCAAATATAGCGAGGCGGTATTAGCAATCAAATATCGTGAAAAAGGTGAGCATGGTATGCGCGGCGGGCCGATGTACTACTTGGCCAAAGGCGTTGGTTTACCTTGGCTAGGCACGCTTTTCGCCATTTTCACTGCCTGCGCAGCTTTTGGTATTGGCAATATGACACAAGCCAATGCGACTGCTAAAATTTTCGAAGCTACATTTCAAATTCCCACACAGGCGACAGGCATTGTGTTGACCCTGCTCACTGGTTTAGTGATTTTGGGCGGCATTAAAACCATCGGCAAATTTACCTCATTTTTAGTGCCGATTATGATTAGCATTTATGTAGGCTGTAGTTTGTGGGTGTTAGCACTTAACTTTAGTGAAATCCCACATGCGTTTGGCTTGATTTTTGGTGCAGCATTTAGCCCATCCGCAGCCACTGGTGGATTTCTAGGTGCAACCGTAGCTGCTGCCATGCGCTATGGCATTGCACGTGGCGTATTTTCTAACGAATCCGGCTTAGGCTCTGCGCCTATTGCTGCAGCAGCAGCACGCACTAATGACCCAGTGAAACAAGCGCTGGTAAGCATGACACAAACCTTTATTGATACACTGGTGGTGTGCACCATGACTGCACTGGTGATTTTAACCGCTGCCAGTTGGACACAAGGTGTAGGTGCTGCCAGCCTGACCAGTGCCAGCATGGCAGAAACACTTGGCAATTCTGGCAGTGTGATTGTGGCCGTTGCCACCGCACTTTTTGCTTACTCTACCCTGATTGGTTGGAATTATTATGGCGAAAAGGCCATCGAATATTTATTTGGCGCGCGAGCCATTAAAATTTACCGTGTATTTTTTACAGTTGCAGTCATGGTAGGTGCAGTCGTTAGCCTAGAATTTGTGTGGAATTTTTCTGACTTAATGAATGGCATGATGGCAATCCCTAATTTAATTGGCTTGCTGTGGTTATCACCGATTATTAAACAAGAAACTGAACGTTATTTTTTATCTTTAAAAAAGTAAACGCTTAGCATGCAACGTAGCCACTGGAAAAACCGTTGGACTTTTATACTAGCCACTGCGGGTTCTGCCATTGGCTTAGGCAACATATGGAAATTGCCTTACATGATAGGTGTCAATGGCGGTAGCGCGTTTGTGCTCGTGTTTATTGCCTGCATTTTTTTTGTAGGTATCCCGCTAATGATGACCGAAATTTTGCTGGGTAGGCGCGCACAAAAAAACCCATTTAACGGCATGCAACAACTGGCGCAAGAAGCAGATGCCAGCCACTTATGGAAATATTTAGGCGGCATGGGCATGCTCACAGGCTTGCTAATATTGGGCTTTTACAGTGTGGTTGGTGGCTGGGTGCTGGCCTACATAGTTAAGGCTGCAACTGGTAGTTTTAGCCAAATTTCCGCATCACAATCAAGCACAAATTTTGATGCTTTATTAGCCTCACCTTTGATATTACTTGGCTGGCATACTCTGTTTATGTGCATGACCATGGGCGTAGTTGCGCGTGGCGTAAACTCTGGTTTAGAAAAAGCCAATAATATTTTAATTCCAGCACTGTTTGCAATTTTGTTAGTGTTGCTTGGCTATAGTATGTCGGTGGGCGATATGCAGGCGGCCTACACATTTATGTTTACGCCTGATTTTTCTAAAATCACGCCAGTGGCTGTATTATCCGCGCTAGGGCATGCTTTTTTCTCACTTAGTTTGGGTATGGGCGCGGTCATGGTGTATGGGTCTTATCTACAACGCAACGTTTCAATTGCCCGCACCACTATTTACATCGCACTAGCAGATACCATGCTGGGATTATTAGTCGGCTTAGCCATCTATTCACTAGTATTCGCCAACCAACTAGCGCCCAATGCAGGGCCTGGCTTAATCTTTCAGACGCTACCGATTGCCTTTGGCCAAATGCCAGGCGGCAACTTTATTGGCATGCTATTTTTTATGTTGGTGGCTTTTGCAGCTTGGACATCAGCCATCTCATTGGTGGAGCCCATGGTTGCTTGGATAGTGGAAAATACTCAAATTAAGCGTGCTACCAGCTGTTTAGGCATAGGTGTAGCTGTTTGGTTGCTTGGGGTGGCGGTAGTGTTATCTTTTAACGAATGGAAAGATATTAAAATTGTATTTAATCTAAACATTTTTGACACGCTAGACAAGCTTACTTCCACAATACTATTACCGCTTGGTGGCTTATTAATGGCTATTTTTGCAGGTTATGCCATGAATAAAAACCATGTACAAGATGAGCTAAATTTAAATCGTCATTGGTTTACATTATGGCGTGTCACTAATAACTTGATTGCGCCAATTGCTATTTTTGGCGTATTTTTATATTTATTCGGCGTGATTCAATAGCGCTACGCACTAATAAGCCCGCAAATAAAAAGCCAGCTAAAAGCTGGCTTTTTATTTGGTTATTACCAATATTACATAGCCATCATTACAAGGCTAGAATCCACTGTACGATTGATTTGATATCTTCATCTTTTACTTGTGGGCTATTCGCTGGCATCGGCATAGGGCCCCAAACACCACTACCACCTTTTTTAACTTTAGCGATTAATTTCGCTTCAGCAGATGCGTCACCTTTATATTTAGCTGCAACATCTTTCATAGATGGGCCTAATACTTTTTTATCAATTGCGTGACACGCTAAGCAGCCACTTTTTTGGGCTAATGCTTGTGAAGCACTGGCTTGACCAGCGAATAACACGGCTGCGGCTGCGATTGTTGCTAATAAAACTTTCATGCTATCTCCTTGAATTCTTTTAATAAAACCTGCAATTTTTTGTGCTAAATTTGCATCGTGCATCATACATGACATTTCAAAATCCACAATAGCCTACTAGGCCAAAATAATTCTAAAGCTTATAAAGTATCCAGTAACTGTTGCAAATTATTCACACACGGTGAACAAACAACGCCTTGGCAGACCCACGCGTTGACTTCGTTTGTGAAATTTCTTTGTAATGTGGGCGGCAAATCTTGCTTATTTTTATCCCAGCCTTCATCTAAATAAAAAAACAGGTGATGTGGATAATAATATTGCTGAATCCCCTCGCGCCAAGCTACTATCTTTTTTGCATCACCGTTAATAATGACGATACTTGGTGGTGTTAAAAATTCTTGTAAGGCATGGGTAAGGCTGGCACAAGCAGCAGGATTGTTGACCAGATTTCTATCAAAAGCTTTTAAAGCGCGTTCGGCTGCTTGCAAATAGCGTGACTCCCCCAAGACATGCCCCAAACGCTGTAAGGCCACCGCGGCAATACCATTGCCGTTGGGTGTGGCGTTGTCATAGGCCTGTTTGGGTCGATGAATCAATGTCTCATGCGTGTGGCTAGTAAAATAAAAACCACCCTCTTCTGCCTCAAAATCTGCTAGCAACGCTTCAGCTAAATCTTCGGCAAATGCAAGGTCCTCAGCACGAAAATTAGCTTGCATTAACTCAATTAAAGCATCCAGCAAAAATGCATAGTCATCTAAATAGGCGTTCAAGTGTACACGGTAGTTATTATTAGCATTGCCAGTACCATCATTTTTGCAAGTGGCTAACAAGCGTTCATTTAACCATAGCTTTTCGCGGATAAAATCCACTGAATTTTGTGCAAGCTCAATCCAATCTGGTCTGTTAAACACGCGCCCTGCCCGAGCCAAGCCTTTAATGGCGAGTGCGTTCCAGCTAGTTAAAATTTTATCATCGCGCCCAGGATGCGGCCGCTTGGTACGTGCTTCAAACAACTTAGTTTGCGCACTTTTTAACATGACGGTTTCATCATGCTCTGCAGGCCTTACCAAATAAGGGTGCCAGGCCTGTGTGTTTGAATGTGGGTCTTCAAAATTAGGTGCACGATCAAAACCGAAACATTGACTGGCTACAATAAACTCTTCTGGCGAGAGTACTTTTTTTACCTCTGCAGGTTGCCATACATAAAATGCGCCTTCTGCTGAATGCCCATGCTCATCCAGAGAATCAGCATCTAATGATGAATAAAATGCACCTTTTGAATCGCGCATTTCACGTTGTAACCACGCCACCGTTTCTTCTACCACTTGTTTATAGCGGGCGTCTTTACTGATTTGCCAAGCATCACAATACAGAAATAGTAGTTGACCGTTGTCGTAGAGCATTTTTTCAAAATGCGGAATATTCCAACGCGCATCCACCGAATAACGGCAAAAACCACCACCAAGCTGGTCATAAATGCCACCATTCGCCATGGCAGATAACATTTGCAATGCCATGGCTTCAGCTCTTTTGTTACCCGCTTTTGCTTGATGTAATAGCAGTGTGATATCGGCAGGATTTGGGAATTTTGGCGCACTGCCAAAACCAGCATATTCAAAATCGAAGCTACTTTCTAGGGAATCAAATGCCAATTTTAAGGTAGCTGCATTTGCGCTTAAGCTACTACTCGGCGTTGGAATAGTACGTTTCAGCGCATCTGCTAACTGGTTGTTTTGTGTTGCAAGTTCTGGCTTTTTTTCGTGGTAAAACTGCGCTACACGCGGAATTAAATCGGCAAAGCCAGGCAGCTGATAACGTGGGGTTTTAGGAAAGTAAGTGCCAGTAAAATAGGGTTGTTGATCTGGCGTTAAAAACACGGTCAGCGGCCAGCCACCGCTTTTTTGACTGAGCATACTGTGTGCGGTTTGATAGATTTGGTCAATATCAGGACGCTCTTCGCGATCGACTTTAATATTAATAAAGTGCGCGTTCATAATCGCCGCAACTTCCATATCTTCAAACGATTCATGTGCCATGACATGACACCAGTGGCAGGCGGAGTAACCAATGGAAAGTAAAATGGGTTTATCAAGCTGGCGTGCTAAAGCAAGCGCTTGCTCACCCCATGGATACCATTCTACAGGGTTTGCAGCATGTTGCAGTAGGTAAGGGCTGGTTTCGTACGCTAATGCATTGGGCATTACAGCGTCTCGATTACATACTCCGCACTTATGACATGGGTACGACCTGGGTTAATCACCACCATATTATCTAAGGCGTTGGTGGTTTCTACACAGATTGTCTTTCGCCATTCCTCGGGCGCCCCCATATCAGCCATTTGCGCAGCCTTTTCCTCACCTGGCGTCCACACCACAGTGGTATCACTGCCCGATTTTGATATGTGAATGAGGCGATTAAAACCTGTATCATGCACCGTACAATCAGAGCTATGGTCAATGTACACACGGTCAAACTCACCATCAAACTTAAGAGCGTTATGCTCTACGTGGCGTTGATACTTAAGTAGTTTGTCCGCATAAACACAATCTTGCATGCCAGTAATTTTTACGTTGGCAATGTCGCTGATATTTAAATAGGTGTGAAACGCTTCCCCAATCACAAACGGATGATCGGCCTTATTCGTGGTGGACATATCAACCCGCAAACGCCTCCCCACGGTAATGGTAATGGTCAGTGCATAGGGATAAGAAAGCTGACGCTTTGCTTCTTCCGTTTCTAGCATTTCCAGCATGATGCGCGTAGCGCCCGTGGGCGTTGCATCGATATCGATGACACGCCAAGGAATCACACGGGCAAAGCCGTGCGGGCAAAAGGTACTATCGGTGGGGTGTGCGCCAAACCACGGCCAACAAATTGGCACGCCGCCACGGATTGAACGGCCTTTTACAAACCTAGCATTACTAGATAGCCATAATACTGGGTCTTTTAAAAACTTAGGTTGCCAGTGCATCACATGCGCGCCTTGTAGCGCGATTTTTGCAGTGCAAAGTGGGTTATCCACCTCTAGATATTGCATGCCACTTTCATCTTTTGTTTGCAACACATGCGCATGCAGCCTTAAACGCTTTTCTGTTTTAAGCCCGCTGGTGTCTACTAAATTATTTTCTAGTGGGTTAGTTTCCATGACATCTATTTCTGTGGTTTCTGTGTTCATTGTCTTTATTCACTCCAATTAAATTGGATTTAAATTAATGCTTATTTCTCTATTTGGGAAACATCACGCACTGCGCCACGAGCGGCGCTGGTACTCATTGCGGCATATGCACGCAAGGCTGGTGACACATGACGCTCACGGTTGACTGGCTTCCAAGCGGCTTTACCCAGCGACTCCATATGGGCACGACGATGCGCCATTTCCCCATCAGTAATCGCTAAATGGATGGTACGGTTTGGAATATCAATTTCAATCGTGTCTCCCTCTTCCACGAGACCGATTGCGCCGCCTTCTGCGGCTTCTGGTGAGGCATGACCAATACTTAAGCCAGAAGTACCGCCAGAAAAACGGCCGTCGGTGAGTAATGCACAAACTTTGCCTAAATCTTTCGATTTTAAATAGGAAGTTGGGTAGAGCATTTCTTGCATACCAGGGCCACCGCGTGGACCTTCGTAGCGAATCACCACGACATCGCCCGCCACGATATCATCAGCCAAGATGCCTTCTACCGCCGCATCTTGGCTTTCAAATATACGCGCGCGGCCAGTAAATTTAAGGATGCTATCATCCACACCTGCCGTTTTTACAATACAGCCATCTAGTGCAATATTGCCATACAACACTGCAAGCCCACCATCTTTTGAATAGGCATGCGCAATATCGCGAATGCAACCGTTGGCACGGTCTGTATCTAAATCTGGCCACAACATACTTTGACTAAAGGCAATGGTGGTAGGTATTCCGCCAGGGGCTGCGCGATAAAACTTCTTCACCTCTTCATCGGTGGTGGTGACAATATCCCATTTATCTAAAGCTGCGCCCATGCTGGCAGAGTGCACAGTTGGAATATCACGATGTATCAAACCACCTCGGCTGAGTTCAGACAAAATACCCATGACGCCGCCAGCACGATGTACATCTTCCATGTGATATTTTTGTGTGGCTGGTGCAACCTTGCTCACACAGGGAACTTTGCGGGAAATCCTATCAATATCTTGCATGGTAAAATCCAAACCAGCCTCATGCGCGGCCGCCAGCAAATGCAACACGGTGTTGGTTGAACCACCCATAGCGACATCCAGCGCAAACGCATTTTCAAACGCTTGCACGCTTGCAATACTTCGCGGCAATACACTGTAATCATCTTGCTCGTAATGACGTTTGGCTAACTCTACAATTAAGCGGCCTGCTTGCAAAAACAGCTGTTTACGCGCGCCATGCGTGGCAAGTGTAGAACCATTGCCAGGCAAGCTCAAGCCTAAAGCCTCGGTTAAGCAATTCATTGAATTTGCCGTAAACATGCCAGAACAAGAACCACATGTGGGGCAAGCGGAACGCTCAATTGCATCCGATTTTGCATCTGAAACTTTGCTATCTGCCGCGGCCACCATGGCATCGACCAAGTCTAGTTTTAGCGCCTCGCCTTGCCAATTGACTTTACCCGCCTCCATTGGCCCGCCCGATACGAATACCACAGGAATATTTAAGCGCAACGCCGCCATCAGCATACCTGGGGTAATTTTGTCGCAGTTTGAAATGCACACCAATGCATCGGCACAGTGCGCATTCACCATGTATTCCACGCTGTCAGCGATCAGGTCGCGGCTAGGCAGACTATACAACATGCCGCTGTGGCCCATGGCGATACCATCATCTACCGCAATCGTATTGAATTCTTTGGCCACACCACCGGCACGCTCAATCTCACGCGCAACCAATTGACCTAAATCTTTCAAATGGACATGGCCAGGCACAAACTGTGTAAACGAGTTTGAGATGGCAATGATTGGCTTCTCAAAATCACCATCCTTCATGCCCGTGGCGCGCCACAAAGCGCGCGCGCCTGCCATATTGCGGCCATGAGTGGTGGTGCGAGAACGATAAACTGGCATGTTTTGAAACCCTAGAGCAATTAAACGTATAATAGTATTTTACCGTAACCACGATGATATGACATGCTAAATATGCCTTTAATTCACCCGCAATTTGACCCAATCGCCTTACATATCACTGATAGCTTCGGCATTCACTGGTACGGTTTAATGTATTTGCTGGGCTTCGTCGCCTTTTTACTATTGGGTAGACATCAAATCAAACATAAGCCCTGGTTTGGTTGGAACAACCAAATGTTGGATGACGCCTTATTTTACGGCGCTTTGGGCGTCATTTTAGGCGGTAGAGTGGGTTTTATTTTGTTTTACCAGTTTGGGCATTTTTTGCAGAACCCTTTGGATATTTTTAAAGTGTGGCAAGGCGGCATGAGCTTTCATGGCGGTTTTTTAGGCGTGCTGGTCGCTATGTTTTTTTTCAACCGCAAATATCCTCAAAAATGGCTAAAGACAATGGATTTTGTCGCACCGCTAGTGCCAATTGGCTTAGGCGCAGGGCGCTTGGCAAACTTCATTAACGGCGAGCTGTGGGGTCGCGCAACAAATTCAAGTTTTGGCATGATTTTCCCGCAAGTTGACCAGATTGCAAGACATCCATCCCAGTTGTATCAATTTGCGCTAGAAGGATTACTGCTATTCGCTATTCTATGGTGGTTTTCGCGCAAGCAACGTCCTATTGGCGCAATCTCAGGCTTATTTTTAATTGGATATGGTAGCTTTAGGTTTATCGCTGAATATACACGTGAACCCGATGCCTATTTAGGTTTGCTATCCCTAGGCTTCAGCATGGGGCAGTGGCTGAGTTTACCAATGATCGTGATTGGCATTTGGATGTTTTTTAAATCGAAAAGTCATTATTTTGGCAAATAGTTTAGACAGATAATTTAAGTGCTGTTAATTAAAGCGTCGTCGAAAACCCAACATATCACTTAATAAGTCATCATTATCAAGATAAATCACCACCATCAGGCCAAGCGCTATATAAATAATATAATAAAATCAAATATTTAAATTTTATTCAACATGGCATGCAGATTGCATATCACTCTGCACCATCTGTTGAGATATAAAAATGAAAAGTTTATTTGAAAGATTATTTAAAAAAGAGCCCCAGTTTAGCTACACCATTGCGGACTACCAACCTATAAAGACGAACAGGTTAAGAACAGATGTCACCGTTACTGAATATCAAGTGGGCTCAGCCACAGAAAAAGACGAAATGGATATTGATAAGATTTATCAAAGTTACTAATTTTCTTATCTGTGAATTTTGTTGTGTTGCCGTGATTGGTGCCTTGTCACATCATTGCTACGTAATTGTGCATGCTTCGTCGTTTGACCGTGGGTGCGAGCGCGCCACAGCTTAAAAGAATTAAGTTTTAAATTGGCACGCATAATCTTAATCACGCCATCTTGATTCAGCCCAAATTGGGCTTCAATCGCCTCAAACGCAGTTCTATCTTCCCAGCCCATTTCGATAATACGCGACAAATCTTCGTCTGAAAAAGCCTTATCTTTGTGTGGATTTTTTAGCAACACCGCCTAACATCCTTCCACTGGCTATCTTGCCAAAGCTTAAAAAAGGCTTTGCGTGACAACGCTGGTGCAACATCAACAGCGTTCGCATGAAATGCTGCGTGGTGTTTTAAATATTGTACATAAGCGTCATCACCAGAAAGCTCACGCACGCCACGCCAAAGATGTAAAAAGAAATGGCCGATTTTTGCTAAATTCAACATTTTAAATACCAGTTCTTATATATGGAGTATCGCTGAGAGGTAATACCCGCTTGCCTTGCAGAGCATGCACACAAACAATGAGCATATCAATAATCACAATCCATAACATCGCCACAAAAAACAGGGTCAAGTAAGCATCTAATTGTTGATTAAAAATTAACTGTGGCGCAACAGCGGCTTTATCGGCTGGTAATACCCCTGCGGCTAGCTTCGTGCTTAAATCATTCGCTGCGGCAAAAAAACCGACGCGGATGTCATCGCTGAAAATCTTTTGCCAAGCGGCGGTTGTGGTAATCGTCACCAGCCAAGCCAGCGGCAACGCGGTGACCCAAACATATTTTAACTTGCCGGATTTTACTAAAATGCCCGTGGCCACACATAAGGCGATTGCCGCCAGCATTTGGTTGGCAATCCCAAAAAGTGGCCACAAAATATTGACACCGCCATTGGGGTCAATTACGCCAATGTACAAAAAGTAGCCCCAACCTGCCACCACAATGGCACTAGTGAATATGACAGACGGCATATAGGAAGTTTCACCAAGTTTTTTATTAAAGTTGCCCAACATATCTTGCAGCATAAAGCGCCCTACGCGCGTGCCTGCATCGAGTGTAGTGAGAATAAAAATCGCCTCGAACATGATGGCAAAGTGATACCACAGCGCCAACAAATGTTTGCCAAACGCGCTGCCAAATATGCTGGCCATACCCACTGCCAAGCTAGGCGCACCGCCTGTGCGCGCAAACAGACTGCTCTCTCCCATATCTTTGGCCAGTTGATTCATCTGCTCTACCGTGACGGCATAACCCCAACTGTTAATTTTAGCTACAGCGTCAATCGCATCTTTACCCACCACGCCAGCGGGGCTATTAATGGCAAAGAACACGCCAGGCTCTAGCACTGTGGCGGCAATCATCGCCATAATGGCGACGAAAGATTCTAGCAACATCGCGCCGTAACCAATCATGCGGATGTCACGCTCGTTTGCTAGCAACTTAGGTGTGGTACCAGAAGCAATCAGCGCATGAAACCCAGAAATCGCCCCGCAGGCAATGGTAATAAATACAAACGGAAACAACTTACCGCCAAAAATAGGCCCTGACCCATCGGTAAATTGGGTGACAGCAGGCATATGAATTTCTGGGCGCAACATCACAATCGCCACAGCCAGCAAAACAACAGTGCCTAGTTTCATATAGGTGGATAAATAATCGCGTGGTGCGAGTAGCAGCCACACCGGCAACACAGCTGCCGCAAAGCCGTACACAATAATCGCGTAAGCCAATGGCAAACCATCGTGGTCAAAATAAGTTCTTAGTGTTTCATGATGGTCTATCCAACCACCGGCTAACACTGACAGCAGCAGCAATACAACACCAATTGCACTCGCCTCTAATACTCGCCCAGGGCGAATCTGCCTCATATAAATGCCAATAATCATTGCAATCGGAATCGTGGCTGCAACCGTTGAAGTCGCCCACGGACTATGCTTCATGGCATTTACCACCACGAGACCGAGCACAGCAATCAAGATAATCATGATTAAGAATGTACCAACCAACGCAGCCGTGCCACCAATCACACCTATTTCATCGCGTGCCATTTGGCCTAAACTTCTGCCGTTTCTGCGGGTGGAGAAAAACAGTGTCACCATATCTTGCACTGCGCCACCTAATACTGCGCCAATGAGTATCCACAAAGTCCCAGGAAGATATCCGAATTGCGCTGCCAGCGTTGGTCCAACCAGTGGCCCAGGTCCAGCAATGGCGGCAAAATGATGGCCAAACACCACCCATTTATTTGTGGGCATGTAATCGCGGCCATTATCTAAACGCTCAGCTGGGGTAGCGCGCGTTTCATCAATAACCAATACTTTGGCAGCAATCCACGCCGCATAAAAGCGATAAGAGATGGCGTAAATGCAAGCAGCAGCGGTAATTAGCCAGAGTGCATTTATACTCTCACCACGGTTTAAGGCAATGGCACTTAAAGCAAACGCCCCTAAAATTGCAACTGCAACCCAAATGATTAATTTTAATGTCTTATTCATATCGTTTTTGTTTATCGTTTGTTTAATCAATAATTTTTATCAGTATAAATCAGACACAGCCCATGAACCTAACCCGCCTGACAAGCTCCACATGATGGTCTGCTAGTGCTACTATCACTTGTTAATTTTATAGATTAAATCCCATGCCAACAACACCACCAACCGCAATAAAAGCCCCCATCAAGAAGCTTTCATCACTCGCTAATTTATGGCCGTTTTTACGACCTTATCGCGCAAAAGTGCTGCTGGCATTTGTGCTACTCACGCTGGGTTCTGCAACACTTTTATTAGTGCCTTTGGCTTTTCGCGATCTCATTGATTTTGGATTTGTGACCAACAAAACCGCAACGGGCAGAGGCCTAGTTGGTGGGCTTAGTCTAAATGGTCATTTTTTAGTGATGTTTGTATTGGCTGCGTTTTGGGCGCTGATGATTGCTTGGCGTTATTACACGGTATCTTGGGTAGGAGAGCGCGTGACGGCCAATCTACGCAGTGCAGTCTATGCGCGCGTGATGACACAAAGTCCGCAGTTTTTTGAAACCACCCAAACAGGCGAAGTGTTATCGCGCTTAACGGGCGACACCACCTTGATTCAAACCGTGGTCGGCAGCTCAATATCGATGGGGCTTCGCAGCCTGTTTCAATTTGTCGGCGGCATGGTGATGCTGGCAGTGACTAATTTTTACTTATTTTCGTTGAACATCGGGCTGATGTTGCTGCTGATTTTGCCGATTATTTTGATTGGCAAAAAAGTCAAAAAATTATCGCGCGAATCACAAGATCGCATTGCCGATAGCAGCGCCATGGCGGGTGAGATTTTAAATGCCATGCCCACGGTGCAATCGTACACGCAAGAAACTGCTGAAATTACGAGGTTTAGCAAGTCTGCCGATTTGAGTTTTACCACTGCCTTAAAGCGGGTGCGCGTACGCGCCATGCTCACCATGCTAATGGTGACAGCGATTTTAGGTACTATTATTTTTGTGTTGTGGGTAGGCGCGCAGCAAGTGAGTGCAGGCAGCATGACAGGTGGCGAGCTGGCCTCGTTTGTGCTGTATGCGCTGATGGTAGCGGGCGCGGTCGGCACCATGGCGGAGGTTTGGGGCGACACCATGCGGGCAGCAGGGGCTACCGAGCGCTTATTAGAACTGCTACACGCAGACGCCGCCATTAAAGAGCCCACCCAGCCTGCTACCTTGTTGAATACTCGCCAAGCCGCCATTCGCTTTAAAAATGTAGTGTTTCATTACCCATCGCGCCCACAGATTAACGCGCTAGACCATGTCACGCTGAATATTGCCGCAGGCGAAACGGTTGCCTTGGTTGGCCCAAGTGGCGCGGGTAAAACGACGCTATTTCAATGTCTGTTACGTTTTTACGAAGTGAGCGCTGGCGAAATTTTAATTAACAACCAAGCGATTGATACGCTAAGTTTAAAAAGCCTACGCGACAGTATTGCAATCGTGCCGCAAGATGCCGTGATATTTTCGGCGAGCGCACTCGAAAATATTCGTTACGGCAAACCTACTGCAACAGATGAAGAAGTCATCGCTGCTGCCAAGACCGCGCAAGTAGATGAGTTCGTCCAAAAACTGCCTGAAGGTTACCTGACTTTTTTGGGAGAGCGTGGCACCAGATTATCGGGCGGACAACGCCAACGCATTGCGATTGCGCGCGCTATGCTGAAGGATGCGCCCATTTTATTATTAGATGAAGCCACCAGTGCGCTAGATGCCGAAAGTGAGATATTAGTGCAGCAAGGTTTAAATGCTGCCATGGCTGGCCGTACCACGCTAATCATTGCACACCGCTTAAGCACGGTACAAAAAGCTGACCGCATTGTCGTGCTGGAAAGCGGCAAGATAATAGAAATTGGCAGTCCAGCGGTATTAAAAGAACAAGATGGACTCTATGCACGATTGGCTAAATTGCAATTGGCCTAATGGCTACGTATTTGGTCTAACTACAAATTAGTAGTCTTTAAGATTAGAGTAACTCTGATTAATTGATACAATCATCAAAATTCGATCACCCGTATAACTAGCATATAAAATCTAGCGGTATTATTAAAATGGTATCCCATAAAATTGGCAGAAATGACCCATGCCCATGCGGCAGTGGCAAAAAATATAAACAATGTTGCGAGCAAACTGGTGTAAACCCAACGCACACCAACACTGCACCGCAATTATCGCAACATGCGTCACCACAGCAGGCCTTGCAAAGCGCTATGGCACAGCATCAAGCGGGCAATTTAATGCAAGCTGAAACACTGTATAAACAAGTGCTCCGCGCGCTGCCCAAGCAGCCAGATGCCTTGCATTTACTGGGTTTAATCGCCAAACAAAAGGGTGATTTTAAAACTGCAGTGCAATTAATGAAACAGTCGCTGGCTGAGAACCCTAATTATGTAGAAGCCTACGTTAATTTAGGCGCCACTTATCAAGAAATAGACCAATTGCAAGAAGCTGGCGACTGCTACCGCAAAGCACTGGCACTGCGCCCCAATTATGCCGAGGTGCACAGCAACTTGGGTGTTGTGCTAAAAGCGCAAGGCGATTTGCACGCCTCTGCACAAAGTTTTATCGCCGCGCTGGCGCTTACTCCAAACTCGGCTGAGGCGTTTGCCAATTTAGACGCCCTGCTTAAAGAACTGGCCGCGCCAGACGAGGCGCTGACCTATTTTCGCCAAGTGCTGGCGATGAATCCCACTAACATTGCCGCACAGCAAGGCGCTTATTTGGCGCTTAGTCGCGTGGTGCCAGAATGGCATGTGCCGATGATGAATGAGCAGCATCGTAACCAAGCCTATTTTGATGCACTTAAATCTGTCATCAAGCCTGAATCAACCGTGTTCGAAATTGGCACAGGCTCTGGCTTGTTGGCCATGATGGCAGCCAAGCTTGGCGCGAAACACGTAACCACCTGTGAAACAGTGCCGCTGATTGCACAAACTGCGCAACAAATTATTGCCGATAATGGCTTTGCCAATATCGATGTCATCGCAAAAAAATCGACTGAGATTGAAGTTGGCTCGGCAGAAGATAAATATATGCGCGCTAAAGCCGATATTTTGGTATCAGAAATATTCTCGAGTGAAATGCTAGGTGAGCATGTGTTGCCAAGTCTGGAAGACGCAAAACAGCGCCTGCTTAAACCCAATGGCAAAGTCATCCCTGCTGCGGGCAGCATTATGGTGGGGTTATTTACAGGCGAGGATATTCGCCGTAACTTACTGGTGGATAATGCGTTTGGCTTGAATTTACAAGGCTTTAACCGCATCGTTTCTAAAAAACGTATGATTGCCAGAAATGACCTAGATATTCAATTACTAAGTGACGGCATTGCCGCGTTTGAGTTTGATTTTGAAGGTGACGGCTATTTTCCTGCGCAAACTAAAACGCTAGAAATCACCGTCAAAACCGCTGGCATCTGTTATGGACTAGTGCAATGGATGCAATTAGATATGAATGGCGACAGTAAAGTCATGTTTGAAAATCACCCCTCACAAACCACCAAAGTGTCTAACTGGCAGCAGTGTGCATATTTATTTGATGCTCCCATTGAAGTGAAAGTGGGACAAGTGGTGGTGATTAACGCGGCACATAATCGCGCGGTGCCATGGTTTTACTTTCACAGCATCACATAACACTTTAGGCATGCCCAGCAAGCCAATATCCATGCGCCTTACAGGGCAGGCCATTTGATCTTATAGCAAGCCAGTCTGTGAAAATGACAGAGTATTGTTCCCCGCCACAATAAAATGATCCAGTACTTTCACATCGATTAACGCTAGTGCTTGCTGCAATTGTTTGGTCAACAGCTCATCTGCTTGGCTTTGTTTGACATTGCCGGTGGGATGGTTATGCGCAAAAATCACTGCAGCCGCATTGTGATGCAAAACACGTTTCACAATTTCGCGCGGATACACGCTGGTTTCGGTGAGACTACCGCTAAACATTTCTTCAGTCGCCAATAGGCGGTTTTGTGTATCCAAAAACAGCACCAAAAACACCTCTTTTGCATAACTGCTCAACTTAAGCACCAAGTAATCACGCACCGTTTGCGGTGAAGCCAATACGTCACGTCGTTGCAATTGCTCGTTAAGTGCACGGCGGCTCATTTCAAAAATCGCCTGTAATTGCACGTACTTGCTACTACCGATGCCATGCACTTGGCTAAGTTCATGTTCTGTTGCTGCAAAAATGCTATTTAAACTACCGAACTGACTGAGCAAATCACGCGCTAAATCCACTGCACTTTTACCCACCACGCCAACCCGTAAAAAAATAGCCAGCAACTCGGCATCAGACAGCGCATGTGCACCGAGCTCGATTAACTTCTCTCTTGGCCGTTCGGCGGCAGGCCAGTCGGTTATCGCCATTTGTGTTCTTCCTGAAAATAAAAAATAATGGCGTTAAACTTCGTTCGCCGTACGCAAAGATGTACTGTCTTCACTCGTTTGCCTTGTTCTTTTTTATTTTGAGAAAGAACCAGCATCACTTCATCCAACCAATTTCACGCGCCGTTTTCTCGCCAATCAGCGTTTGTGCTAGGCTTTTAGGTATCTCAGCCTTGGTTTCATTCACGTCAATCCTGCCTCCCATCAATTCGGCGAAATCTTGTGGGTAAAGGGGCGATTTGTCCGGCTGAGCAAAGCCATCGGGGTAAGTGGGTAGCGTGCTGGCTAAATCATATTTATCGCTTGCAGTGAGTGTATGTAGTAGTTCGTGCGCGGTAATCACCAAATTTTGCTTGGCATAGCTTTTATTGCCAAACAAATTAACGCGGCCGATACGGCCTTTATTTAAAGCGGTTGAGTGCGACAATGCCAGCGTTGTAGCTGGGTCGTGGTAAAGCAAGTAGAGCCGAATATCAGGCTTTACCGGCACATCTGGACTATTATTCCATGCAAACCAGCGAAATTTTAGACTCCAAAGCATAGTGCTAAATACGCTACCACCAATGGGCGGTGCTGGTGGAACTTCGTTGACCACGTCACCCAGTTGCACTTCCACTGGGCGGCGCAAGCCTAGGTTGTAACGCGCACCCTCCTCAGCAAAATACTCGGCCATCGGCTCAAAATCATCGCGCGTCAGTGTTTTAATATAACTCGCTACTTCGGCACTGCCATCCGCATTCACAGGATAAACTGCCACATAAAAATTATCTTTCCACGTTAAGTCGGCCTTGTCTAAAAAAGTTTGTTGAAGCACCGTTGCGAATACAATTAACAAAACAAAAATTCTTATTTTTTTAAACATTGGGTTCCCATATCAATTTCCTCACTATAGATTTTATGAATATTATCAGCATTAAGGCGTTATCGCACACATCGCTATTCAAGCGCCTTTCATATAAAATCATGCTATGGGTCAAGCAAACAAAAAATTAGTCTTAGGCATTACGGGCGGCATTGCAGCTTATAAAGCGGCAGAGTTGGTACGCTTGCTAGTTAAGAAAAATATAGCCGTGCAAGTGGTCATGACTGAAGCTGCTTGTCAATTTATCACGCCTGTTACGATGCAAGCCTTATCTGGCAAGCCTGTGTTTATTGGCATGTGGGACAGCTCAATTTCAAATGGCATGCCCCATATCGAGCTAAGTCGCGATGCTGATGCGATTTTAATCGCCCCCGCCAGTGCAGATTTTATCGCCAAGCTGGTACATGGTCGAGCCGATGATTTGTTATCTACCTTATGTCTCGCTAGAGACTGTCCGCTGCTAGTTGCGCCAGCCATGAATAAGCAAATGTGGGATAACCCAGCCACACAACGCAACATCGCGCAGCTTACAGCAGATGGTGCACATATATTAGGACCAGATACTGGTGAGCAAGCCTGCGGCGAAGTTGGACTTGGCCGCATGCTAGAAGCTGAAGAGTTGTTGTCAGCAATAGAAGCGCACTTTACGCCCAAATTATTAGCGGGAAAACGCGTGCTGATTACCGCTGGTGCCACACTAGAGATGATAGACCCAGTGCGTGCCATTACCAATTTAAGCAGTGGGAAAATGGGTTATGCACTGGCTCAAGCGGCCATCAACATGGGCGCAAAAGTCACTTTGGTGAGTGGTGCGACCGCATTAACACCGCCTGCCAATATTACTAATATCAACGCCACCAACGCTCAGGCCATGTACCAAGCGGTAATGTCCAATATTTCAAACCAAGATATTTTTATCAGCGTGGCCGCAGTCGCGGATTACTCGCCCAGCAAACCCAGCGTGCAAAAAATTAAAAAGCAAACCGCAACGCTCAATATAGAACTCCAGCCCAATAAAGATATTTTGGCAGAAGTTGCCAGCCTGCCAAATGCGCCATTTTGTGTTGGCTTTGCCGCTGAAACTCAAGATTTATTGAAACATGCTGAAACCAAGCGTCAAGCCAAAAAACTACCTTTATTGGTAGCTAATTTGGTCGGTGAAAGCATGGGACAAGATGATGCCACCCTAACGTTACTTGACAATAATGGGGCACACACTTTGCCACGCGCATGCAAGAAGGTATTAGCGAACGAAATTTTGACGCACTTGAGCCGACTCATTTAACAACAAGACCTCTCTCTGGAAAACGATTATGAGCATTACTGTTGACTTAAAAATTCTTGACCCGCGTTTACATCATATGATGCCCGCCTACGCCACGCCTGGTTCTGCAGGCTTGGATTTACGGGCTTGCATTGAGCATACACAAACCATACAGTCTGGTGAAACCGTGATGATACCCACTGGTATGGCGATTCACATTGATAACGCTTATTATGCCGCACTGATTCTGCCACGCTCTGGATTAGGCCATAAACACGGTATTGTATTGGGCAACTTGGTGGGTTTAATCGACTCGGATTATCAAGGTCAATTATTAGTTTCGTGCTGGAATCGCAGCAAAGAGTCATTCTTACTCAACCCCATGGAGCGCATTGCGCAATTGGTGATTGTGCCAGTGGTACAAGCCGATTTTCATGTGGTGGATGAATTTACCGTCTCTGAACGTGCTGATGGTGGATTTGGAAGCACTGGCAAGCACTAGAGAAATATTAAAAAACCACTACAAAATCTTATATTTAGGCTGAATAAACCTTGAAACAAACCTAGGTTTCGTACTATAATTGCGCTCTTTCGCAAAAAGCAAAGTATTTGGAGATAACCATGGCACGTGTATGTATGGTAACTGGCAAAAAGCCAATGGTGGGTAACAATGTTTCTCACGCACAAAACAAAACAAAACGCCGTTTTTTACCTAATTTACAAAACCGTAAATTTTGGGTTGAAAGCGAAAACCGCTGGGTGAGCATGCGTATTACTAACAATGCGTTACGTACTATTGACAAAAACGGTATTGATGCCGTGCTTGCAGATATGCGTGCTGCTGGCCAAAAAATCTAAGGTAGAAGAACATCATGCGTGAGAAAATTAAATTAGAATCAAGTGCTGGTACAGGTCATTTTTATACCACTACTAAAAACAAACGTACCATGCCAGAAAAAATGGAAATCAAAAAATTTGATCCTGTTGTTCGTAAGCATGTCATCTATAAAGAAACCAAATTAAAATAAACCTAGAATTAGGTTTAAGTTTTAAAAAGCCAGCTACGTTGCTGGCTTTTTTATTGCCTTTCTCATTACCACAAATACGCTACTTTGGCGCTGGCTTCACAAATTTAATCTCATGCTGTTTAAAGGCCTTCCAAATATCTAGATAAATGGCTGAGCGCAAACCACCCACCCCATTTTCTGGATCAGCTACCCACACTGTTAATATCAGCTCAACCCCATGCTCGCCAAAGCTGTTTACTTGTGCCTCTGGTGCTGGCGTTGCTAACACACGCTGCTGTTTACTTGCAATTTCTATCGCTAACGCAATCACCTGCTCAAGATCACTATCAAACGCTATTGTAAACTGCAATTGCACACGTTCGGTATGCGAAGTACGCGAGTGATTGACTACCGCCATGGTAATAAGTGATTCATTAGGAATAATCACGTGCGTATCGTCATGTTTGGCCAGCACCATATAACGTGAGCGCATATCACGCACTACACCGTAATGTTTATCAACGGTGACGACATCTCCGATTTGCATTGATTTATCAAGCAGGATGATAAATCCGCTTACATAGTTACTAGCAATACGCTGTAAACCAAAACCCAAACCCACGCCCAATGCACCGCCAAATACTGAGAGCAGGGTAATATCTAAACCAACAGCAGACAAAGCCACCAGGGTCGCAATAAATAGCAACATAATGCGGATAAGTTTGCCTAAGACTACGCGTAAATTAACATTGACCTGCTCGGCACGCATTAACTTATTTTCTATTAAGCGGCTCAACCATAAGGCGATAAAAATAGTAATAAGTACGGTAAGCAAGGCCTGCAATACCAACAGCAAATTCACTGGATTTTTGCCTATATTGAAGCGCATGTCGGCCAAGCCTTGAATAATCTGTGGCAGCACCCCCGTTAAATGCAACGCCAGAACGCCCCACACACTCCAGCCAATAATACTTTCAAGTGTTTTGAGCCAGCCCCCAGGCGAAAATAAATAGCGTAACAAATACACTATTAAACGAATAACTGCCATGGCAAGGAACAGCCGACTTGCAAGTTGCAGTAAGCTTGTATGTTGCCAGCCAGAGAGCACCCATTGGCTAATTAATATAAATACCAGTGTTGAAAGCGGAAACAAGGTGCGATTAATACTACCGATGGCGACCTTCCAATGCTCTGGCGCCCGCAACATCACATAGTTGCGTAAAGCACCGTTAATTAGCCATGCTGTCGCGACAGCAGCCACAATGATGGCGAATTGCCACATGATGACTGGGGTTTTAATGTCGGCTTGTATTTCCTGCCAAATAAGTTGAATTTCTGCGTTCATATTAAATGCATACTAAATTAAGAAAATTGTAGCTAAGCCCAAAAATATAAAAAAACCACCACTATCGGTCACCGCTGTAATCAACACGCTAGTACCCACTGCAGGGTCACGGCCAGATTTATGCATCCTTAATGGAATGACTACGCCCATCACGGCAGCTAACAGTAAGTTTAATGTCATCGCAGACATCATCACTAGACCCAATTGATAGTTGCTATAAAGCGCATAAGCAATTAAACCCAGCACGCTACCCCACAATAAACCATTTAGTAAAGCCACGCCCATTTCTTTTTTAATCAGTGATTGCATATTGTGTGCAGAAATTTGTCCCAAAGCTAAACCGCGCACAATCATGGTCGTGGTTTGGTTGCCTGAATTGCCGCCTATACCAGCGACGATTGGCATCAGCGCAGCCAACGCGACTATTTTTTCAATTGAGCCTTCAAATAAACCGATTACCCGTGAAGCTAAAATAGCCGTCATTAAATTAATCGCTAACCAAGCCCAGCGGTTTTGTACCGATTTCCAAACAGAGGCAAAAAAGTCTTCTTCATCTCGCAAACCCGCCATAGAGAGCATGTCGGATTCAGATTCATCTCGGATAAAATCCATCACCGCATCTACTGTAATGCGCCCTACAAGCTTGTTGTTAGCATCTACTACTGGCGCGGTCACTAAGTCATATCGCTCAAAAGCCTGTGCTGCTTCATCGATAATATCTTGCGGGTGGAACTTGACCGAATCAGCTGCCATCACATCAACCACATTCGCCTCCAGATCGCTTACGACCATACGCTTCAATGGCAACACGCCTTGCAAAATATCGTTTCTATCCACCACAAATAATTTGTCAGTCAGTTCTGGCAGAGTGCCCAAGCGACGCAGATAGCGCAACGCCACCTCCAATGTAATATCTTCACGAATCGTGACAATATCAAAATCCATGTGTGCGCCAACTGCATCTTCGGGATAGGACAAGGTGGATTGTAAACGCTCACGATTGTGCGCATCCAGGCTATCCATCAAATCTTGCAATACGTCTTTTGGTAAGTCTGGGGCTAAATCTGCTAGCTCATCTGCATCTAACTGTTCGGCAGCGGCCAACAGTTCTTGCGAATCCATATCGGCAATCAAACTTTGTCTGACTGAATCCGCGACTTCCAGCAGAATTTCGCCATCTCTGTCAGCCTTAACTAGCTCCCAAAGATTTAAGCGATCTTCAAGCGGCAACGCTTCGAGAATATGCGCAACGTCAGCAGGGTGCAGCGCATCTAATTTCTTTTGTAGTTCGCTTAAATTTTGTCTATGTACAAGTAACTCAACCAAATCTTGTTTTGCAAGGTCGTGGCTAGGCACTCCTTGTTTATGTACAAGATTTTCTACTAGTTTATGCTTCTCTAAGAGAGAAATAACCTGCTGCAGGCTTTCGCTTAAGCTCTCTTTTGTATGTTGTTTATCGGACATGCTAAGCCTTGAAGGTTTTTTACAATACAAACGTTATTAT
>JAGVMP010000014.1 GCA_020053735.1 Pseudomonadota bacterium | reverse complement strand
GCTTTTAACTGCTTGTATTTCTTTACCCATAAACACTCCCTAAAGTTTGGACTATACTGTCCTCTTTTAAAAAGTGTCCGTCAAATCAGGGTTAGCTCAGTATGACCCCTCCATGCTCACACTAGTCACTTCTAAAAAGAAAGCAGAAGCCCAATGGGCGCCGCGTGTGGGCGTGCTGGTGCGTGAGAAGTCTTAATTGATGACGAGCAATGCTTTAAAAATCGAATATCTCGACAAATCGCGTTTACCTAAAAAGCGCAGACGATTTTCGGAGTCTTCACCTACATCACTTGCAACTATTCCAGCAGAATGGCGTGAGTTATTAGTCCAGTGGGTAGGCTTGGGAGGGAGTAGTCGCTGGGAAACCTTGATTAAAAAAGCCGGTTTAGCTAAAAAATCTACAGCCGACGCTTTGTTAGATTGGCTATTAAAAAAAGGCTGGGCGGTTGTAGATGAAGAACGCAAACATGGCGATTGGTGGCCATATCGCGTGGAGCTACGCGAAATGAAAGCTTTGCGTAGCCAGCTTGGTTTGCCCGATTTTGATGAAGTTGCGTTGCAATGGCAAACCTTGCGTGCCGAATTGCAAGCGAATGCAGAGAGTGACGAATTATTGCTTACGGTATTAAGTGCGCTAGACGCCATGCCTTTAAGCCGTGCTATTCCTCGCGCTATGATGGTGAAGTCTTTATTGGCTTGGCGTGAAGATGAACGTGTGGGTACTTACCGTGATTTTTCAATGTTTGCGCGCGCTGCCACTAAAGAAATCACTAAAACAGAATGGGATTGGCTAGATACACATTTTGATTTGGCAGAATTTAACATAGAGCAGCACACACCTTTGTTATTGGTCTCTGCCAATATGGTTTTGCACACTGGTTTAGGTGAAATTAACTTATCTGCTATGCCAGATTTTGCTGCGCTTACACCCGCGACCGTTAAAAGTATACAGTCTGCAAGCCGCACCGTTACTGCTTGGATCTTTGTTGAAAACCGCACTAGTTTTGAGCGCGTGGCACGAAATAGACACGCTAACGAAGGTGTAATTTGGCTGCCAGGCTATCCGCCAAGCTGGTGGAAAGAATCCGTAAGCCATTTAATTAAATATGCACCAGCACCTGCAAAAGTCGCCTGCGACCCAGACCCAGCAGGCATTGCGATAGCATTAAGCGCGATTGCACTATTTCATGCATCAGACTTACAAGCAACGGCTTGGAAAATGGGCGTAGACGAATTAAAAAATCTACCAAACAAAAAACTGCTTTCAGAATTTGATCAACAACAGCTTACAGGATTACTAAAGCAAAATTTACCAGTGGAGCTAAAAACATTGGCAGGCTATATGTTAGTGAACCAACAAAAAGGTGAGCAAGAGGGGTACTTGTAATTCAATGTGGACTAATAAGAATTGAAACATAAGAATTATTCGCAAATGTAATAAAATAACGCTTTAGTTAAAAACGCAGGTTTTGAGAATAAATAATGACCGACCAAGTAAACGAAGTAATTCAGATTGACGAAAACCATGTAATCGCTGAGCGGCGCGAGAAATTAAAAGCGCTACGCGATGCGGCAAAGGCGAGTAATAGCGCGGCTTTCCCGAATGATTTCAAGCCAAAAGATAAGGCAGACACCTTACAAAAAACCTATGCTGTGCAAGATAAAGAAACGCTAGATCCACAAAGCATTCCTGCCACTGTGGCGGGCCGTATGGTGTTAAAACGGGTGATGGGTAAAGCCAGTTTTGCCACCATTCAAGATGGCAGCGGCGAGCATGCAGGTGCACGTATTCAGCTGTACGTCGCGCGCGATGAAATCGGCGAGGCGCTATACGAAAACTTTAAACACTGGGATCTAGGTGATATTTTGGGCGTTACAGGCCGCTTGTTTAAAACCAAAACGGGCGAGTTATCGATTCATGTCAGCGAGATTAAATTACTGACTAAATCGCTACGTCCATTGCCTGAAAAATATCATGGCTTGAGTGACCAGGAGATTAAATATCGGCAAAGATATGTCGACTTAATTACCAGTGAAGAAGCTCGCGCCACCTTTATTGCACGCAGTAAAGTGGTGTCGGCGATTCGCGACTTCATGATTCAAAACGAATTTTTAGAGGTGGAAACGCCGATGTTGCATCCCATTCCAGGTGGTGCATCGGCCAAGCCATTTATGACACACCACAATGCGTTAGATATGCAAATGTTCATGCGTATTGCGCCAGAGTTATACCTTAAAAGATTGATTGTGGGTGGCTTTCAGCGCGTGTTTGAAATGAACCGCAACTTTAGAAACGAAGGTTTAAGCGTTCGGCATAACCCAGAATTTACCATGATGGAGTTTTATGCGGCGTACACTGATTACCATTGGTTAATGGATTTTACTGAGGCGACTATTCGTGCTGCTGCGATAGCTGCGCGTGGCACAGCGGTGCTCAGTTACGATGGCAAAGAGGTTGATTTAAGCAAGCCGTTTGAGCGACTTACTATTGTGGGTGCCATACAAAAATACGCGCCACAATATACTTTAGAACAACTGAATGACGCTGTATTCTTACGTGCAGAAATTTTAAAACACGGTACAAAACCATTTGACCACGCTGGCTTGGGTGCATTGCAATTGGCATTGTTTGAAGAGACGGCTGAAAGTCAATTATGGCAACCGACCTATATTATTGATTACCCTGTTGAGGTTTCGCCGTTGGCAAGAGCCTCTGATAAAAATCCTGACATCACAGAGCGATTTGAATTATTTATTACAGGACGAGAAGTGGCTAATGGCTTTAGTGAATTAAACGACGCAGAAGACCAAGCGGCGCGCTTTACTGCGCAGATGAAGGCCAAGGAAGCAGGGGATGCTGAGGCGATGTATTACGATGCCGATTTTATTCGTGCGCTAGAATATGGTATGCCGCCGACTGGTGGTTGTGGTATTGGTATAGATAGACTGGTAATGTTGATTACTGATTCGCCCAGTATTCGTGATGTAATTCTCTTTCCGCACATGCGGCCTGAAGCATAAGCCATTTAGTCTTACATCAAGCTACCTATAAAAACCACATAGCAATATGTGGTTTTTGGTTATTTGTCACAATACTGTCATATTTTCTTTTTATTATTTGACTAGGTTAATTAAGTAAATAAAGGAAAAATGATGATATTAAAGAGTTTAGGTATTGCAGCATTAATTGCAACAGCATTCACTAGCGGCTTGGTTGAAGCAGCCGATAAAATTATTAAGATTGACGGCTCTAGTACGGTTTATCCAATTACCGAAGCTGTTGCTGAAGAATTTCAAAAATCACAAAAAATCAAAGTCACAGTGGGTGAATCTGGTACAGGTAGCGGTTTCAAAAAATTCTGCCGTGGTGAAACTGATGTGTCAAATGCATCACGCCCAATTTCACAAAAAGAAATCGATGCATGTAAAGAAGCAGGTATTCAATTTATCGAGCTCCCGATTGCTTTCGATGCGTTAACAGTTGTTGTGAACGACAAAAATGATTGGATAAAAAGCATCACCGTTGAAGAGTTGAAAAAAATCTGGGGTCCAGGCTCTAGCGTGAAAAATTGGAAACAAGTGAACCCAGCTTATCCTGACAAAAAATTAGGTTTATATGGTCCAGGCACAGCATCTGGTACATTTGATTATTTTAGTGAAGCGATTAACGGCAAATCTAAAGCGCACCGTACTGATTACACACCATCAGAAGATGATAACGTGTTAGTAAAAGGTGTGACCGGTGATACGGGTGGTATGGCGTATTTTGGTATGGCGTA
The DNA here is from genome assembly GCA_020053735.1 of Pseudomonadota bacterium. Taxonomy (GTDB): domain Bacteria; phylum Pseudomonadota; class Gammaproteobacteria; order Burkholderiales; family Methylophilaceae; genus Methylotenera_A. The sequence goes on along the minus strand of JAGVMP010000014.1, from coordinate 52,065 downwards.
CTACGAAGAAAATAAAGATAAATTGCGCGCAATTCCAGTCGCAGTGAAAGCAGGCTCACCAGCGGTGTTGCCTTCTGTAAAAACGGTTGAAGACGGTACTTATCAACCACTCGCACGCCCAATCTTTATCTACGTGAATGCGACAGCGGCAGCATTTAAGCCAGAAGTTAAAGCATTCATCAATTTCTATCTAGATAATGCCCCAGAGCTGGTTAAAGAAGTGAAATACGTACCGCTACCAGCTGAAGATTACGCTGCAGTTAAAGCGCACTTTAAAGCAAATAAACCAGGTACAGGCTTTGGTGGTAAAAATGAAGTTGGTATTAAAGTTGGTGATTTGTTAAGCAGAATTAAATAAGTCTTATAAGAAAAGGAGCGCCTAAAGCGCTCCTTTTTTGCTCCGTGTCATCAATCTAAACGATAAGCGCGATATTTTTCGGCTACAATAAAAGAGTCTCATCACTATGAATACGGCTACTCAAATGCTTAATCAACCTATAAATTTAACTATTAGCCCACGCTTAGCTAAAAATGTACGCAGAAATATTAAAGAGCGCATTATTGAATTTATTCTAATGTTGGCTGCACTATCTGCAGTAGCCACCACGCTGTCAATTGTGGCTATTTTACTTTACGAATCTTTAAGCTTTTTTAAAACTGTTTCTCTAGTAGATTTTTTTACTGATACACAATGGACACCACTATTTGAGGATGCGCACTATGGTATTTTGCCATTAGTGTCAGGCACGCTCACCACCTCTGCCGTTGCCCTTGCAGTAGCTATTCCAATAGGTACCATTAGCGCGATTTATCTATCAGAATTTGCATCCCACAAAACACGTGAAATTGTTAAGCCTCTTTTAGAATTGTTGGTAGGTGTTCCTACCATTGTATTTGGCTATTTCGCCTTACTATTTTTAACGCCTATTTTACAAAAGATTTTTCCAGAGTTACCCGGCTTTAATATGTTAAGCGCTGGTATTGTCATGGGCATCATGATTGTGCCTTACATTGCATCTTTAGCTGAAGACGCCATGCGTGCGGTGCCGATGAGTATGCGCGAGGGCAGTTATGCCATGGGCGCAACACGCTTTCAAACCGCTACTCGCGTAGTGACGCCAGCCGCTATATCAGGCATTGTCGCGGCATATATTTTAGGTATTTCGCGTGCAGTAGGTGAGACGATGGTCGTAGCAGTAGCTGCAGGTCAACAGCCAATCGTCAGCTTTAACCCAATGGAAAGTGCAGCCACCATTACCGCCTATATTGTGCAAGTGGCATTAGGTGATTTACCGCATGGCAGTATTGGCTACCAAAGTATTTTTGCTGCGGGCTTGGTGCTAATGGGAATCACTTTATGCTTCAATATCCTAGGACATCTGATTCGCAAAAAATATCGTGAGCATTATTAAATGAGTAAACATATGACTACTAATACTCCAACAAAAGCGCCCATCCAGGTACAAGCTTCGGTACTTAAAAACCTAGATGCTGTGCGCGCCATGATTAAGCGCCATAAGCTCAATGACTATATCTTTTCAGTGATTGGTTTGCTTGCCCTCATGTTTGCGTTGCTTACCTTATTAATTCTGTTTGGCGATTTGGTGATGGATGGTTTTGAGCGCTTTAACTTAAAGTTTTTAAGCGAGTTTCCATCGCGCCGCGCGGCTAACGCAGGCTTGCTGTCAGCCTGGGTAGGTTCTGCACTGGTGATGCTAGTCACGTTTTTGGTGGCGGTACCGATGGGTGTAGCGGCTGGGTTGTACCTTGAAGAGTACGCACCTAAAAATTGGTTTTCAGATCTCATTGAAATTAATGTGACCAATCTTGCTGGTGTGCCATCGATTGTCTATGGTCTCTTAGCATTAGGCTTGTTTGTATATATTCTAGGTTTAGGCCAAAGCATCCTTACCGCTGGTTTAACCTTGGGCTTATTAATATTGCCTATTGTCATCGTTTCAACGCGCGAGTCTATCCGTGCCATTCCTATCGCCATCCGCGAAGCTGCTTATGCTGTTGGGGCCACTAAATGGCAAGTGGTATATGACCATGTATTGAAGTATTCTTACGGCGGTATTTTGACTGGCGTGATTATTGGCATGGCGCGCGCACTGGGTGAAACTGCCCCTATTATCACCATCGGTGCACTCACCTTTATTGCCTTCTTGCCGCCATCTCCAGTCACAGATGTTGCTCCTTTTATTAATTTTGAATGGCTGAGTTCAGGCTTTACCGTATTGCCGATTCAGATGTTTAACTGGCTATCACGTCCAGATCACGCTTTCCATATAAATGCCGCGGCGACCGGTGCGCTGATTATTATTGTCACCCTGTTAATGAACGGAACTGCAATATACCTGCGTTACAAAATTCGTAAAAATATTAAATGGTAAGCATATTCAATATAAAAAATATTAGAGAAAAACATGCAAAATACAACGAGCATCATTAAAGCACAATCAAAAAACCTTGATTTTTTTTATAGCAACGGCATGCAAGCACTTAAAAGTGTGAACATGCCTTTATATGAAAATAAAATTACCGCCCTGATAGGGCCTTCTGGTTGCGGAAAATCCACATTCTTGCGTTGTTTTAATCGTATGCATGATTTGTACCCTGGCAATAAATATCAGGGTGAAATTGTGATGCACCCAGATAACACCAATATTTTAGAGCATGGGGTAGACCCGATTGAAGTGCGTATGCGTATAAGCATGGTGTTTCAAAAGCCTAATCCTTTTCCTAAAAGTATTTATGAAAACGTGGCTTATGGCTTGCGTGTACGAGGAGAAAGTAATAAGCGCATGCTAGATGACAAAGTGGAAGAAGCCCTTAAGGGTGCGGCGCTGTGGAACGAAGTTAAAGACCGTCAACAAGATTTAGCCTTTAATCTATCTGGAGGCCAGCAACAGCGTTTGTGCATTGCGCGTGCATTGGCTACAGACCCAGAAATTATGCTGTTTGATGAGCCAACATCGGCGCTAGACCCAATAGCCACCGCAAATATTGAAGAGCTGATGAGTGAATTGAAGCAAAAATTAACGATTCTTGTCGTTACCCACAATATGCAACAAGCTGCGCGCGTATCAGATTACACAGCGTATATGTACTTGGGTGAGCTAATGGAATATGACGATACGAATACTATTTTTACCAACCCAACCCGTAAAGAAACTGAAGACTACATTACCGGTAAATTTGGCTAATTCAATTGCTGAATCAATTAGGTTTTCATCGAATATTAGAATAAACAAGGAAACACCATGCAATCTGAACATATATCTAAACAATACGACGCTGATTTAGAGGCGGTCCGTGCCAAGGTGCTAGAAATGGGCAGCTTGGTTGAGCAACAGATGGTGGATGCAATGGAGGCGTTGACAAAAAGCAACCCAACACTTGCAAAAAGTGTGATTAAAAAAGACAGCCAAGTCAACGCACTAGAAGTGCAAATAGATGAAGATTGCAGCCGTATTATTGCGCGGCGTCAGCCTGCAGCAAGCGATTTGCGCATGGTGCTGATGATGATAAAAAGTATTACTGACCTCGAGCGTATTGGTGATGAGGCGGCAAAAATTGCACGCTTCGCACTTAAATCAAGCGAATCAGAACGCAAATTAACGCCGCGTTTTGTAGAAATTAAAGCAATGGCTAACACAGCTAGAGACATGCTGCATATGGCACTAGATGCTTTTGCACGGTCTGATGCCAGCAAGGTGGTTGAAATTGCACACATGGATGAAGAGGTAGATGAGCAATATCAAGCGGCTATTCGTCAGTTAATTACTTTTATGCTGGAAGACCCGCGCACCATATCTATCTCTCTAGAAGTGCTGTTTATTGCCAAAGCCGTAGAGCGTATTGGTGACCATGCAAAAAATATCTCTGAAAATGTGGTGTATATGGTTCAAGGCAAAGATGTGCGTCATATCAGTGTAGAAGACATGCAATCACAAATAGCTGAATAGTTTTTTCGGCGGGCTCATAAACCGTTTGCTGTTGCCAGCAAGCGGTTTTTTGTTGTCGCAAAAATACAACGTAGACGGTATGAATGGCATCCTTAAATAGCTCTTTGTCATCAAATTGTCATATTAAAGTCTCAAAATTCGTGTGTTGAAAAATTTAACGAATTGTTTTAATTGGGGACTTAAAAATGAATTTTAAATTACGTAATTTGGTTGCTGGCGCATTAGCAAGCACGTTCTTAGCAGGCTTTGGCACAACAGCAGTGGCTGATAGTACTGATGATATTGTCAATGCATTAATGGCAAAAGGCGTGTTAACAGAAGAAGAAGGCGCGCTATTGTTAAGAGGCCGCAGTGGCGAAAAAGAAGCTGCTGACAAGAAAAAAGAAACAGGTATTTCTGCAAAATATAAAGATGGCATCGTATTAGAAAGTGGCGATGGTAAAAATAGCCTAGCTATTAACGGGCGTGTACACACAGATTATCGTAGCTTCAATTATAGTGAAGATGACAACGGCTCAGCAGTTTTAAGTGGCACAGGTGCTGATACGTTTGATATTCGTCGCGCACGTTTAGGTGCAAAAGTGAAGTTTTTAGATTACTACGAAAGTGAAGTTGTTGGTACCTTATCGGGCGGTAGTTCGATACTTGACCTTGCCTATTTAAACATTGCTTGGTGGAAACCGGTACAGTTCCGTTTTGGCCAATTTAAAATGCCATTTAGCTTAGAGCAACTCACTAGCTCGAACAATATCGACTTTATTGAGCGTAGCTTTGTTGATGCGTACGTCCCTGCTAAAGAAATCGGCGCGATGGTACATGGCTCGCCTTATAAGGGTGTCACTTATGGCCTAGCCGCTTCTACTGGTAGAGGTATTAATGCCACCGAGAATGATGTACGTGTGGATGGTGTAGATATCATCGGCCGAGCAACTGTTAACTTTGCAGAAATCATGGAAAATAAAGAGATGGTATTGCACGGTGGTTTGGCATTCTCACAAGGTGATATTTCTAAAGGTGATGGCGCGGCTGCATTTGGTGGCAACAGATCTACAGAAGCGCGCGGTGCTTCATTCAACACAGCTCCAGTTGTTAACTCAGCCTTTACTACTTCGGATTCAAGTATTGATCGTAGCCGTTTTGGTTTAGAAACAGCCTTAGCTTATGGTCCATTTAAAGTGCAAGGCCAATATTCTAAATCTAATTTTGAATTTGATACTGCTACTAGAGGGTATGATTTAGATGTTAAAACTTACTATGTACAAGGTTTATGGACCATTACTGGTGAAAAACATGCTGACCGTTACAAAAATGGTGCATTTGGTGCTTTAAAACCGACCAATAACTTTGACCCAACTAATTTCAGCGGTGGTGCATGGGAAATTGGTGTACGTTATAGCAAGTTTGACGCAAGTGACAATAATACATTAGGGCTTATTGCAGGTGCAGGCACTGATGCTCAAATTACCACTAAGGCGTCTGGCTTTGCAGAAGCTGATGCATGGACATTCGGTGTGAAATTTGTACCGAATCCACATGTACGTTTCATGCTTGATTACGTGAAAACTGATTTTGAAAGTCTTGTTGGTGCTCCATTGCTTGTCAATGGTGATTCAGAAGATGACGAAAAAGCATTATTACTACGTACGCAATTGACATTCTAAGTTTGAATGGCTTTATTAAAACCCGCTCTTGTAGCGGGTTTTTTATTGTCTAGCGCTTATCGGGTATAATCAAGCTCACTTAAAAAATTAGCGTCTTAAACTCACATTATGTACAAACACCCATTATTAGACCGCGATAAAATGAGCCCGCAAGAAGCCTTGGATATTTTGATTGAAGGCAATCAGCGTTTTGTTAACAATCAAATCTCTAAAAAAGACTTCGAGTCTTTAATCCATCTTACTAAAGACAAACAACATCCATTTACCTCTTTTTTAAGTTGCAGCGATTCGCGCGCACCAGTGGAAATGCTGTTTGACCAAGCCTTAGGTGATGTATTTAGTGTGCGTTTGGCAGGCAATATTGCGTCAGATAAAGGCATTGGTAGTTTAGAATTTGCCAGCAAGTATTTAGGGTCTAAGCTGATTGTGGTGCTAGGGCATACCAGCTGTGGTGCGGTAAAGGCGGCGTGTGATAACTTCAGAGAAGGGCATATCGGCGAGATTATTAACCACATTCGACCAGCGGTACGTCAAGAAAAAACCGTGCTTGAATCGCGCGACTCTAATAATGAGGATTTTGTGGCAAAAGTATGTGAGTTAAATGTAAAAGTGCAAATCAAGCAGATTATGCACAGTAGCGATATTATCGAAGACCTGCTTAACGAGAAGAAAATTGGCTTGATTGGCGGTGTTTACAATATATCAACCGGCCAAGTTAATTTTCTAGAAGATACTTTATTGCTCTAGATTGCTTTAGCGGTGGCCTTCTTTGGCCATATTGATTGAATATTTTGGAATTTCGATTACCAAGTCTTCGCTGCCGATAATCGCTTGGCAAGATAGGCGTGAGTTTGGTTCCAAACCCCAGGCTTTATCCAGTAAGTCATCCTCTTGATCATCAGAGGCTTCGATGGTTTTAAAGCCTTCGCGTATAATCACATGGCAGGTAGTACAAGCGCACGCCATGTCGCAAGCGTGATCAATATCAATCTCGTTTCTCAATAAGGTTTCGCAGATAGAGTCACCTGTTTTGCCCTCAATGGCAGCACCATCGGGGCAGAGCTCTACGTGTGGTAATACAATAATTTGTGGCATTCTTTGATCCTAATCCTACACTTTTCTAAATTTTTCATTCGTACTTCTTTTGTCATTCCGTGCCTGACACGGAATCCGGCGTCTTTATAACGTCACTAGACTCCGACTTTCGTCGGAATGACAGAGAACGTATATGAAAGTTACAAGTTTAAATTTTCTAAATTTTTACCTGCCAGCGCGCGGCTTACACTAGCATCCATACGCCTTGCGGCAAAGTTTTCGGTAGCCGCATTTAATGCTTCTGTTGCTCTAATAATAGCATTGGAATTAGCATCGCCAGCGCCCGCATGGATATTGGCTTGCAGAGCATCTATTTTTTCTCGTATGGTTTTTATTTCATTTAAAGATAATAAATGGCCATCTTGTTGTAACGCATTTTTAATCGCTTCCAGCAAACTTTCTGCGTCTACTTTTGCTTCGGCTAAAGCGCGTGCTTGTTTGTCAGCCTCTGCCGCGCTAAAGCCACTTTTAAGCATGGCTAAAATTTGCTCCTCACTTAAACCATAACTTGGTTTCACTACAATGTTCGCTTCTACATTGCTGGCAATTTCGCGTGCCGAAACGCTGAGCAAGCCATCCGCATCTACGGTAAAAGTCACGCGTATGCGAGCTGCACCTGCCACCATCGGTGGAATGCCACGCAATTCAAATCGGGCCAGTGAGCGGCAATCGCTCACCAACTCGCGCTCGCCTTGCAGCACATGAATGCTCATGGCGGTTTGGCCGTCTTTAAAGGTGGTGAACTCCTGCGCGCGCGCAATCGGCAAAGTCGCGTTGCGTGGGATAATTTTTTCTACCAAGCCACCCATAGTTTCCAGGCCAAGCGACAATGGAATCACATCCAGCAGCAATAAATCGGCACCACTTTTGTTGCCTGCCAAGGTGTTGGCTTGTATTGCAGCACCCAGAGCGACGATTTTATCGGGATCTAAATTGGTGAGAGGTGATTGTTTGAAAAAATCAGCCACAGCTAGGCGTATTTGAGGCATGCGTGTTGCGCCACCTACTAGTACCACGCCTTTAATATCCTCGATATCTAAGCTGGCATCACGTAACGCTTTTTTAGTTGGTGCGAGCGTCTTCGCCACTAAAGTTTGCGTAAGCTCGTTAAATTGTTTAGTGCTTAAGCTGACATTAACTACTTCACCTGTACTTAAAATGCTGGTGATTTGTGCACTGGCGTGGTCAGTCAGCCACTCTTTAGCCTCGCGTGCTTTGGTCAGTAGCAAGCGTGTATCTTGCGCGTTGACTGGCTTACATTTACTTTGCTCAAGTATCCAACAGAAAATACGGCGATCAAAATCGTCCCCGCCCAAAGCGCTGTCGCCATTGGTGGCAAGTACTTCAAATACACCTTTTGATAATTTCAAGACACTGATGTCAAAAGTCCCGCCGCCTAAATCATAAATGACATAAGTGCCCTCAGCCGCATTGTCTAAGCCGTAAGCGACTGCGGCGGCGGTGGGTTCATTTAACAATCGCAGTACGTTCAAGCCCGCCAAGCGCGCAGCATCTTTAGTGGCTTGACGTTGCGCGTCATCAAAGTATGCTGGGACGGTAATCACTGCACCCACCAGCTCGCCACCTAGTGATTTTTCTGCGCGATTTTTGAGTGCCTTTAAAATTTCTGCAGAGACTTCTATTGGGCTTTTAATGCCAGCGCGCGTTTCAATTTGCAGCATTTCGTTATTATTATCAACAAAGTGATACGGTTGCAGCGAAACATCAATATCTTTCAAGCCACGGCCCATAAAGCGTTTGGCAGAGATGATGGTGTTAGCTGGGTCTTGGCTTTGCGCAGCCTGTGCACTATAACCCACGTCGATATCACCATCGGGTAAGTAACGTACAACGCTGGGCAACAGCGCATGACCATCATCATCTATCAAAACACTGCTTAAACCACTACGCACGGTGGCAACAAGTGAATTCGTGGTGCCTAAATCAATGCCCACCGCCAATTTGTGTTGATGGGGTGCGGCAGATTGGCCGGGTTCGGATATTTGTAACAGTGCCATTACATCGTCATTCCCGCGTAGGCGGGAATCCAGTTTAGGTTAATTTGAGATATGTTTTTTTCTGGATTCCGTGGTTCGCATTTTTGCAAAATGCTCCAGTCGGAATGACGGCGGAGAAGGAGTGATAGAATTTGAATATATTGAGCTGACATGTTGTTTTTTTAAAATTTAGTCTAGTTTTTCAATTGATTTAAGTATATCCGCACGAACTTTATCCATAAAAATCAGTTTGCGCGTGCTATCGGTCGCTTCACTTAGATGGTTGTGCTGGAATTGGTTTTTTAAGCTTTCTTGTAAACTTTTACCTGCAATGCCAATTTCTTCCAGCAGATTTTCCAGCGTTGAAACATCGCTTGCATTTTCCGCGTCTTCAATCGCTTCGCGCCACTCCATTTGCTGCATTAAAAAATCGGCAGGCATTTGGTTATTCTTTTCATCTATCGCTGTCACGCCTTGCAGACTCAATAAATATGCGGCACGCAGGCCGGGTGATTTAAGTGTTTGGTAGGCTTCATTTGCTGTGGTTGCAGTTTGCATAGAGGCTAATTTTTCTGCAGGTGAAGCAGTGACAAAACGGTCTGGATGCGACTCAGATTGTATTTTTCGGTAATTACTTTCTAAGATTGCTACATCTAGGCTAAAAGTTTGGGGTAGTTTAAACAATTCGAAATAATTAGTTGAAGGCATTATTAAAAATGTAACGAGCGAAGTTAGAACGCGAAGGGAGAATGTGAAAAACCAGAGTTTACGTACTTGTAAATGAAGATTTTGAACATTTGAGCGACAAAGTTATCACGAGCGCAGTCATTTTTAAACCGTGAAGCTTTCTCCACAGCCACACTCATCCTTTACATTTGGATTATTGAACTTAAAGCCTTCGTTCAAGCCTTCTTTGGTGAAATCGAGTTCGGTGCCATCGATGTAAGCTAAGCTTTTCGGGTCAACAATTACTTTTACACCGTGGCTTTCAAACGCCATATCTTCTGCGTTTAAATCATCCACAAACTCAAGCGTATAGGCCATACCAGAGCAGCCTGTGGTTTTAACACCCAAGCGCAAGCCAATGCCTTTACCTCGATTGCTCAGGAATTTTTCGACACGGCTTGCCGCAGTTTCAGTCAATGTAATTGCCATCTTTTAAACGGTCGCCCTTGCTGATTGCTTTGCTTTAATGTCCGCCACTGCTGCTTTAATTGCATCTTCCGCCAACACTGAGCAGTGAATTTTTACTGGCGGCAAGGCCAATTCTTCCGCAATGGCAGAGTTTTTAATGGCATAAGCTTCGTCCACGGTTTTGCCTTTTAACCATTCGGTCACCAATGAGCTAGAGGCAATGGCTGAACCACAACCATAGGTTTTGAATTTGGCATCTTCAATAATGCCGTTATCATTGACCTTAATCATCAACTTCATTACGTCGCCGCACGCTGGTGCGCCTACCATGCCCGTGCCGACATTCGGGTCATTTTTATCTAATGAACCGACGTTTCTTGGGTTTTCATAGTGATCTAAAACTTTATCTGAATATGCCATTTTCGTTCTCCTAATGAGAATTAAAATATCTCACAAACTCTTTGTTAGCTTCGCCTTGCCGTACAAAAACGTACTGTCATCGGCTTGCTGCCTCGATTTTGCTTTATCTTTTAATTCTTAAACTTTAACTATTACCAATCAAAATTACAGAAAATTTAAGATTTGTTTGGCTGGCTAGGCGGCGGATTGCGACATTTAGCTTTTCTAAACGAGCAATTCGACAACAACACCAGACGAACAAAGATAAATTATCAGTGTGCTGCCCACTGTACTTTGCTTATATCAATGCCATCTTTAAACATCTCCCAAAGTGGAGATAATTCTCTTAATTTCTCAATTTTACTTTTCATCAGTTCAACTGTGTAATCCACATCCGCGACTGTGGTAAAACGCCCGATGCTAAACCTGATAGAACTGTGCGCTAGCTCATCGCTACGGCCAAGTGCGCGTAATACATAACTTGGCTCTAAGCTGGCCGATGTACACGCAGACCCGCTAGAAACCGCAATGCCTTTTACCGCCATAATCAGTGATTCGCCTTCTACATAATTAAAACTAATATTCAGGTTGTGTGGAATGCGATGCGCTAAATCGCCATTCACATAAGTTTCTTCAATGTCTTGCAAGCCAGTAAGTAAGCGGTCTCTAAGCATACGGATGCGCTCATTTTCGCTGGCCATTTCTTCATGCGCGATGCGAAACGCTTCGCCCATACCCACGATTTGATGCGTGGCTAATGTGCCGCTACGCATGCCGCGCTCGTGGCCACCACCATGCATTTGTGCTTCTATTCTAATTCTCGGTTTACGGCACACATACAGCGCACCAATGCCTTTAGGACCATAAGTTTTATGCGCGCTAAAGCTCATTAAATCTACCGGTAAGTTGGCTAAATCAATTTTCACTTTACCCGTGGCTTGTGCGGCGTCTACATGAAAAATCACACCAGCTTCGCGGCAAATATTGCCGATTGCTTCAATATCCTGAATCACGCCAATCTCGTTATTCACCAGCATCACCGATGCCAATACCGTATCGGGCTGAATGGCAGCTTTAAATTTAGCCAAATCTACCAAGCCATCTGGTTCAGGCTCTAGGTAAGTGGCAGTAAAGCCTTGGCGCTCAAGCTCGCGCACAGCGTCAATCACCGCTTTGTGTTCGGTGGCAATGGTAATAATATGCTTGCCCTTGGTGGACGCATAAAAATTAGCCGCGCCTTTAATTGCCAAGTTATTCGATTCTGTCGCGCCTGATGTCCACACAATTTCGCGCGGGTCTGCGTTCACCAATTTGGCAACTTCTTCACGTGCGTTTTCAACCGCTTTTTCGGCGGTCCAGCCGTAGGGGTGGCTACGAGACGCAGGGTTGCCATAATGCTCCGTGAGATACGGAATCATTTTTTCGGCCACGCGAATATCTACTGGCGTGGTTGCTGAGTAATCTAAATAAATCGGCGGTCTGTCGGTTTGGTTCATATTTGCCATATTCGTACTATCCATATTGCTAGTGTTTACTTTCTAGGTTGCCTTTAATAAATGGCATTGCTTATGCCATTACTGCCGTTAAATTTCTTAATCTGGTTAACTCTTGTTTAAGTGCTAATAAAAAATGTTCAACTTCTTGAACGGTATTGCTCAAGCCAAAACTTACTCTAACTGCACCGCGCGCTAAATCTTCAGGCACACCCATCGCAAGCAGCACGTGGCTTGGATCGGTGCTGTCAGATGAGCAGGCAGATCCGCTGGCAACAGCAAAACCAGCTTTATCTAATGCAGTGACTAGCGTTTCACCTTCAATATATTTAAAGGAAAAAAAGCTGGTATTAGCCACACGCAAGCCGTTATAGCCAAAAATAACGGCATTTAGTTTTGCAAGGCCAATTTCTAAATGGTCGCGCAAGTTAGCCGTGTGTACATCGAAGGCGCTTAAATTTTTTGTGGCTAAATCGCACGCCACACCAAAACCGACAATCGCTGCCACATTTTCAGTACCACTACGCAAACCTCTTTCTTGCCCGCCGCCATAAAGCAAGGGTTGAATATCAATACGTTTATCTAACACCAAGGCGCCTGCACCAAGCGGCCCACCAATCTTATGGCTAGAAACCGTCATGGCATGCACGCCAAGTGCAAAAAAATTAACGGGGATCTTGCCTAACGCTTGCACTGCATCAGTGTGCACATAAGCTTTGCGTTCGCGCGCCATTTCTGCCACTTTAGTAATATCTTGAATCACACCTGTTTCATTGTTCACCAACATGGCCGACACTAAATTAGTGGGGGTAAGCAGGAGCTTTTGCAAGTGTGCTAAGTTAATATTGCAATCGCTATCCACATGAATATTTTTTGCCTGCACGCTACTAGATTGTATGGCCAGAGCAGGGCGCGACACGCACGGATGCTCAATGGCGCTAGTTAAAATTTGGCCTTTGTCAAGATTGCTACAAATACCACGTACCGCAAAATTATTGGCCTCAGTACCGCTGGCGGTAAACACAATTTGGTTGGCATAAGCGCCCACTGCATTGGCCACTTGCTCACGTGCATGCTCAACAGCGGCGCGTGCAGTACGGCCAAAACTATGTCGGCTCGTAGCGTTTCCATGTTGGCTAGCCATGAATGGCAACATTGCTTCCAGCACGTCGGTTTTAAGCGCAGTGGTGCTGTTGTGGTCAAAATACGCGTTTGCCATTAGGCGGTTGCCTCAGTAGTAGCGGTAGTACATGCTCTGCGCGGGGTAAATACCAATTGGCTTGTATTGCCCGCATCGTTTTGGCGCTTGTTTTCTACCATGTCGGATAAAGTAACGCCCGATAAATAGTCTAAAATTTTGTTGTTGAGCGATGCCCATAAATCATGTGTCATGCAACGACCTTCGTCGTGACAATCTTCTTTGCCACCGCACTGAGTCGCATCAATCAGCTCATCCACCGCGGTAATAATGTGCGAAACAGAAATCTCGTGGTGTGCTTTGGCTACGCGATAACCGCCACCCGGCCCGCGCACACTAGACACTAAACCTTGGCGGCGTAAACGCGAAAAAAGCTGCTCTAAGTAAGACAAAGAAATCGCTTGCCGTTCGCTGATATCAGCCAGCGTCACTGGTTTGTCAGTCTCGTTTAAAGCGAGGTCTAACATGGCAGTAACGGCAAAACGGCCTTTTGTGGTAAGTCTCATGATGGTAACATTCTATAATAACCTAGTAATTTAGTCAATTATTAACCAAATTAGTTTCAGTTATTTTTTAATGGTTTTAGCAGTCTTTAACGTGGATTTTGCAGTAGGTTTTTTGGTGGAAAAGGCCACAGCAACATTGCTATCTGAAGCTGTGATATTGGCTAATTGGCTTCGCAGTAAGTTAATCGCTTGATCTTGCTTCTCAGCATGTTGCATCAAATCGTGGATGACTTTGCTCAACACCTCTGGGTTCAGCGCATCATTTTCATCGCCACCCACCGCATAGGCGCTGAATTTTGCTTTTTGTGCCTCGGCTTTGGCTTTTTCTTCTTCTAATATGCGCGCAGGGATACCCACCGCAGTCGCGTTTTCTGGTACATCTTTCACAACGACGGCGTTTGAGCCGATTTTTGCGTTTTTACCAATGGTAATCGGCCCCAGCACTTTTGCGCCTGCGCCTATCACTACACCTTGCTCTAACGTAGGATGACGCTTGCCCTTGTTCCATGAGGTGCCGCCTAAGGTAACGCCATGGTATAGCGTGCAATCATCACCGATGACTGCCGTTTCGCCAATCACTACGCCCATGCCGTGGTCGATAAATACGCGGTGACCAATCGTAGCGCCAGGATGAATTTCAATACCAGTCAGCCCGCGCCCAATGTGCGAGAACACTCGTCCAAGCCAATAAAATTTTGCTTTCCAAAGCCAATGACTAAAGCGATGCATAAGTAGTGCATGCACGCCAGGGTAGGTGGTTAAAATTTCGAGGTGCGTGCGCGCTGCAGGGTCGCGATCAAACACGATGGAAATATCTTCTTTTAAGTGATTGAACATAGGGGTATATGCATTAATTAAAGGCACTATTATGCCATAATAATAATTGTTGACTGATTTAGTGGGTTTAATTTGCTCGGGTTTAATCTGCTAGTGTTAATATTTTGTGTGCTTTCTAGGTGCTTGCGTAAGTGTAAGCACCCCGCGCAACAAGTTGACTTCCTCTTTTTCTAAGCGTGCACGAGAATACAGGCGGCGCATACGTTCGAACAATTTTTTAGGCGCGTTAGGGTTCAGGTAGCCAATGTGCAATAGCGTTTCTTCTAAGTGCGTGTAGAAGCGCTCTAACTCATCGTTTGTTGCTAGCGGCTCGCCTGTAGGCGCATCGCCATTGGTTTGATTGCTAGTGGGTTCTAGGGCGCCATTCAAAATAGTCATTCTTAGCTCGTAACATACCAGCTGCACTGCCATGGCTAAGTTTAGCGATGAATATTCTGGGTTAGCAGGAATCATCGCCAGCATTTGACAGCAATCGAGTTCAGCGTTGGTGAGGCCACTCATTTCCGTACCAAATACAAATGCAACTGGCTGAGAAGCCACTATTTTGTTAGCTTGCAGGGCAGCTTCGCGCGCATTTACCGTCTCATGGCTTAAATAGCGTTTGCGTGCACTTAAACCAATAGAAAAAGCACAGCCTACCAATGCTTCAGATAATGTTTGCGTGACAATTGCATTATCCAATACATCATCTGCGCCTGCTGCCATGGCTGTGGCTTGGGCATTTGGATATTTATCTGGCTGCACAAGGTATAAGTTTTTGAACCCCATGGTTTTCATGGCGCGTGCGGTGGAACCAATATTGCCAGGGTGGCTGGTTTGGCAAAGTACGATGCGGATATTATCGAAAATAGTGCTTTTAATATTTGGCTGTGACAATTTGGGGTTGCGCCTATTAATGCTAAAATAGCATTTTAACAGCTCTTTAACATTGTTTTGTTTTCCATCACACACATGGCGATGAGTCAGTAAGTGCGATGGATAAAGCGCAAGGCGCAAAAAACAAAAATACTGATGATTAGTACAAACAAGTACAGCGAAGTGTTTTTGTGTTTTGCAACACCGCGATTTGCCATCGCAATTATTGAATCATTGACTTCTAGTAAAGACCATAAAATGCATCCAATGCTAAGTATTGCAGTAAAAGCCGCGCGCGAAGCGGGCAGAATTATCAACAAAGCATCACAAGATGTGAATGCGCTCAGCGTAAAAAGCAAAACTTTTAACGACTTTGTAAGCGAGGTGGATCACGCAGCTGAACAAGCGATTATTGATACCTTGAAATATGCCTATCCAGACCACGGCTTTTTGGGTGAAGAGAGCGGTAACACCAATCAAGAATCTGAAAACATTTGGATTATTGACCCGTTAGATGGCACGACTAACTTTTTACACAATTTCCCTCAGTACTGCATCTCGATTGCGTTACAGCAAAATGGGGTGCTCACTCAAGCAGTCATTTATGATCCAGTGCGCAACGATTTGTTCACGGCCACCAAAGGCCGTGGCGCATTTTTAAACGATAAACGCATTCGCGTGACTAATAGAACCAAATTGCAAGACTCGCTCATCGGCACTGGTTTCCCATTTCGCGATTTTACGCATCTAGATACCTACATGGCGATGCTCAAAGATATGATTAAAAAAACCACAGGCATTCGCCGCCCAGGTTCTGCTGCGTTAGATTTAGCCTATGTGGCGGCAGGCTATACTGATGGTTTCTTTGAGATTAATTTGTCAGCTTGGGATATTGCGGCTGGTGGACTATTGGTTCAGGAAGCTGGTGGTATTGTTGGCGATTTTGAAGGCAACGAGGGCTGGTTGCACACTGGTAATATTGTGGCAGCCAATCCAAAAGTATTCGCACAAATGTTGCAAGTGTTAAGCCCACATCTCACTGAGAAATTAAAAACAAAGCCGATGTAAAGATTTGGCATAAAGCGGTAAAGTAAATGTGAATTTGTAGTTTGTTGTGTTGTCACACGCGTTAAGTAATAAAATGATTGTGAGACGATGATGAAATTGCATCTGTACTTATTAAATATCGCATTAAGTATCGCAGGCTTTTTATTTACATCACATGTAAATGCGCAAGTGTATAAATGTACTTTTGTAGATGATGCAACGCGTCAAAACAAAGTGGTTTATACCGATTCGCCCTGCCATCAGGCGCAGAAGCAAACGCTCACAGTCATTCAGACTAAATCATCACCATTAAGTGCACAAGCTTTACAAACAGCACAATTAGCGCAAGCAAGTGCCGTAGACTCAGCTGTGACACGCGCAGTATTAAGCCGAGATTTTAAATTAGCAAAATCGTTAGCCACTACAAAAGAACATTGGCGTTTGATTGCGATTGCGGAAGGTGAAGCAGCGCCTCAACCTCTCATTGTGGCAACCAGCCAACCTGTGTTTTCACCTGAAGATGAGTGCGCGCAAGCAAAAGATAATTTCGAGTCAGTTTCGCGCACTTCATGGCGCGATAAAGATTTAGTGGCTGCGAAAAAAAGTGTGATGTATGTAGCTTGCGGTGTGCCAGAGCCTGTGCAAAGTCAACCCATTTTTTTGGGTCGAGCTTATGGTGGCTTGCACAATGGAAGCTGGTACCATCCCAACCATGCTGTGCGGCATCAAACTAGGCCACATGGGGGTGTTGGTCATCACGCATATCCAGTAAATCATCATTATCATGGTGGTAATCATGCAGGCAGCAATGCGAGCTTCAGCTACAAAAGCAAGCATTTTGGCATTCATGTCGATAGTGTTAATGTACGTTAATAGTTTCGTCTTGCATCACGCGGCTGACTAAATCTGCCAACGCGAAAATTTGATCATCTGCACTTAAGGCCACGCGTTTAAAAAAATCAGTTTTGTAGGCTTCGTCGTGCTCTAGCCTTTCCAAATCGAATGGTCCCATCACTTCGCGGCAGCGGACCAAAAATTGTGCATAAACATCATACTGGTTATATTGCATTTATTTCTCCTTGAAAAAGTAAATAACTAAACCTTTTCATGCACAAATAATGCCAACGCCACTTTAAATCGATAGTATTTTAACCTTATGTTTTTAAACAATATATTTTTAGTAAAAAATATTTCCCATAAATAATCGTGAATGAATGTTGATATTTCGAACATAATGTCGAAAACGCAGATTAACTTTATATAAAATTCACTTCGTGTCAGAACTAAACGTCAACCATACACCGATGATGCGCCAGTATTTGGCGCTCAAAGCACAGCATCCCGATATGCTGCTGTTTTATCGCATGGGCGATTTTTATGAGTTGTTTTTTGAAGACGCAGAGAAAGCTTCAAAATTATTAGGGATCACGCTGACGCGTCGCGGCGCCAGCAATGGTGAGCCTATCAAGATGGCGGGTGTGCCATATCATGCTGCCGAGCAATATTTAGCCAAGCTCACCAAGCTCGGCGAAGCGGTGGCTATTTGCGAGCAAGTAGGGGAAGTTGGCGCGAGTAAAGGGCCCGTCGAGCGTGCGGTCGCGCGCATTCTCACACCTGGTACATTGACTGACTCTGCGTTGCTAGACGAAACGCGTGATAACCAATTGCTCAGCGTGTTTGCGGCGGATGGAGTAGTTGGTCTGGCGCGCATCAATTTGGCTTCGGGGAGTTTTATTTTGAGCGAGATTGCGACTGGCCAATTGGCGCAAGAGTTGCAGCGAATCAACCCAGCAGAAATTATTTGCACGGATGATTTTAAACACAGCGCATTGGAAAATTTTGACTGTGCAAAAAAGCGCTTAAGCCCTTGGCAGTTTGATGTCGATAGCGCATTTAAAACGCTCACTGCACAATTTAATACTCTGGATTTAAGTGGGTTTGGTGCGCAGCAACTCACCGCGGCTTTGTGTGCGGCAGGTGCGTTGTTAGATTACGTTAAACATACGCAACGCGCCGCACTGCCGCATATTACAGCGCTGAGCGTTGAGCAAACTTCACAATATATTCAGTTGGATGCTGCCACGCGCCGGAATTTGGAAATAGACGTCACCTTGCGTGGCGATACTTCGCCGACCTTATATTCTCTCCTCAACACCACACAAACTGCGATGGGTACGCGCTTACTCAGACTTTGGTTGCACCATCCCTTGCGTGATAGAAACTTGGTGGCTAAGCGTCACGAGGCAGTTGCAGAGCTTATTCAAACTAACAAGCATCAAAGCTTGCAGGCATCTTTAAAATTGATAGGTGATATTGAGCGCATCACGACACGCGTGGCGTTAAAAACCGCACGCTCGCGCGATTTGTCAGGGCTGCGTGAGAGTTTGTTGCAACTGCCCTTGTTGCAAAATTTGTTAGTCAGTAGTAAGGCCATATTGTTGGAAACGCTAGGTGCTAATCTACAAGCGCCTTCTGAAGTACTGCGTATATTAAAAGCCATCAAGCCAGAGCCTTCGTCTTTATTGAGAGAAGGCGGCGTGATTGCGGATGGCTACGATGCCGACTTGGACGAGTTGCGTGCTTTGCAAACCAATCATGGTGACTTTTTATTGCAATTTGAGGCAGCCGAAAAAGCGCGCACAGGCTTACAAAATCTCAAAGTAGAATACAACAGCGTGCATGGTTTTTATATTGAAATTAGCCGTGCTCAAGCTGAAAATGCACCAGCAGAATACCGCCGTCGTCAAACGCTTAAAAATGCTGAGCGTTTTATTACACCAGAGCTTAAAGCCTTTGAAGACAAAGTGTTAAGCGCGAACGATCGCGCGTTGGCACGTGAGAAAATGCTCTATGAACAAGTTTTAAATGCTTTAAACCCATTTATTACTGCCCTGCAGACCAATAGCGGTGCGGTTGCCAGCCTAGATGTTTTATGCTGTTTTGCTGAGCGTGCGCAAGCTTTAAATTATGTGCAGCCGCAATTTGTGGGCGAGTCGGGTATCATTATTGAAGGCGGTCGCCACCCTGTGGTTGAAGGTATTGCCCAACCGTTTGTGGCGAACGATTTGGCGATGAATCCGTATCGTCAATTGTTGCTGATCACCGGCCCGAATATGGGTGGTAAATCGACCTTTATGCGACAAACTGCGTTAATCGTATTATTGGCACACTGTGGTGCCTTTGTGCCGGCAAATGTTGTTAAAATCGGCGAAATAGATCGTATTTTCACCAGAATTGGGGCATCTGACGACTTAGCTGGTGGTCGTTCTACGTTTATGGTAGAAATGACCGAAACAGCCAATATATTGCATAACGCAACGGACAAGAGTTTAGTGTTGCTGGATGAAATTGGTCGTGGAACTTCGACCTTTGATGGCTTGAGTTTGGCTTGGGCTGTCGCCAAACAACTGCTAGAAAAAAATAAAAGTTTTACCCTTTTTGCTACACACTATTTTGAGCTAACGCGCATTGTGGATGAATTTAAGCACGCCGCCAACGTGCATTTAGATGCAGTAGAGCATGGCCATAAGATCGTTTTTTTACACAAAGTAGAAGCGGGCGCCGCCCACATGAGTTATGGCATACAAGTGGCGCAGTTGGCGGGCATTCCCAAAAGCGTGGTTGCCGCTGCAAAGCGCAAACTGGCAGAGCTAGAGAGTAACCAATTCACCTCAAATCACAATCAGCCAGATATGTTTGCAGCGAAGGCTGAGCCTGCACCAGTTGAATTGCATCCGGTCATTGCAGAGCTAGAGACGATATTGCCAGACGACCTAACGCCTAAGCAGGCACTGGATTTACTGTATAAGTTGCAAAAATTAATGAGCAAGACTTAATAATTATCGAATATTTTTTAAACACTACAACTCATCATCTGTCATTCCCGCGTAGGCGGGAATCTAGGCGATTTTATCAAGTGAACTGGATTCCCGCCTACGCGGGAATGACGGGAAGGGATAAGTTTGCCTAATTGCTTTTAGGCCAATTGCTTTTGGAAGAGTTTGCTGAGCTAATTAAAAAAGGCATTCAAATGAGTGCCTTTTTTGTCTTAAACAATCAATTAAATATTAGTGGTGATGTCCGCCCGCACCATGCACGTGCTGGTGAGATATTTCTTCTGGTATGGCTTTACGCACATCAGTCACGGTGGCGGTAAACACGACGCGCTCACCCGCCCACGGATGATTGCCATCAACTACCACTTTGTCATCGGCAATTTCGGTCACGGTATATAAAATCACCTCGCCTGTTTCATCTTCACCTTCAAACTGCATGCCCACTTTTAAATCTGCTGCTGGGAAGGCACTTGCAGGCTCAATTTGTACTAACTCTTCGTCAAATTCGCCAAACGCATCAGCTGGCTGCAAATCTACAGTCACCACATCGCCCACGTTTTTGCCATGCATGGCTTCTTCTACTTTTGGGAAGATATTATCGTAACCGCCATGCAAATAAGCCACAGGCTCGTTGCTGGATTCCAGCACTTCACCGTCGCTATTTTTAAGTTGATAAGTCATGGTGACAACAGTGTTCATGGCAATTTGCATGGGTAATCCTTAGGGCTAAAGTGTGTATAAAAATGATCGAGTAGAATTTTAAACTATTTTTGTGATTTTGCGATAAAACGATCTAATGCGGCGGCAAAGACTTGCCTGTCGGTTAGATTAAATACTGCAGGGCCACCAATCTCTATGCCATTGCCACGCAACTCATCCATTAAATTGCGCATAGCAAGGCGTTCTTTAATATTGGCTTCGGTATAAAGCTCACCACGCGGGTTGAGTGCGTGGGCACCTTTTGCCACCACCAAGGCAGCCAGTGGAATGTCGGCGGTAATGACTAAATCACCAATTTCACATTCCTGCACAATTCTGCTATCGGCTACATCAAACCCGCTTCGCACAGTAATTGTTTTAATGTAGGGCGATGCGGGTGTGCGTAAAAATTGGTTTGCTACCAAAGTGGTGGTAATTTTTGTGCGTTCTGCCGCGCGGAATAAAATCTCTTTAATGACCACCGGGCAAGCATCTGCATCAACCCAAATTTTCATTAAAAACTCATCTCTCTTTGCAATACGGCGTTGCTCATCAAAAAATTATCCTTACATATAACCCATATGCGCGTCCAATTTTTGGATTCGCGCCTTGTCTTACTTAAAAATATGAGTTTTTAACTAAATGTTTGAATAGTTATCTACCCCTGCCACCGCTTCTGTGTTGGCTGCCAGAGTTAGTATTGGGATTGGTGCCAAACCCACCTTGATTGGAACTTCTGGGATTAGTATTTCTAGCATTCGGGTTGCGCGGTTGCGGTTTTGGCGCAAACAATGGCGTTTGTGGCATGGCTTGATGGCGCGCAGCTTCTGACATCAGCTTACTGGAACCATTTTGCGTAGAACTATTTTGTGAAGATTTTTGGCCTTGATTGCGATTCGAGTTTTGACCATTTGCATTTTGGCCATTATTTTGACCTTGCCTAGAACCATTATGGTTTGCATCTTGTGACTTCCGTTGTTGCTGGCCTTGGCCATGTCCTCGTGGCGGTCTACCGTGTGGTTGCGTAGATCGTGGCGCTTCAGGTTCTGGTTTGTCAGAGGGTGTAAAACCCTCTACCTGCACTTTTGGTATTTCACGTTTAATCAGTTTTTCAATGTCTTTCAGTAGTTTTACTTCCTCACGGTCTACCAATGAAACTGCTGCGCCACTGCTGCCTGCGCGGCCAGTTCTGCCAATGCGGTGCACATAATCTTCTGGCACGTTGGGCAGTTCAAAATTCACAACTTGCGGCAATTGGTCAATATCTAAGCCGCGTGCGGCAATGTCGGTTGCCACCAGTACGCGTACTTCGCCTGCCTTAAAGCCTGCCAACGCTTTAGTGCGTGCGCCTTGGCTTTTGTTGCCATGAATCGCCGCGGCTTCAATGCCGTCTTTAATTAATTTTTCAGCAAGCCGATTCGCGCCGTGTTTGGTGCGGGTAAATATTAATACTTGTTGCCAGTCATTTTGTTTAATCAGGTAGCTCATTAACTCGCGTTTATGGCTTTGCGCCACCATATGCACGGTTTGTTCTACTAATTCAGATGCAGTATTTCTGCGCGCGACTTCTACAAAACCTGGGTTATGCAACAAGCCATCTGCCAGTGCTTTAATTTCATCAGAGAAAGTTGCAGAAAATAATAAGTTTTGGCGTTGCTTGGGCAACATGGCGAGTACTTTTTTAATATCGCGGATAAAGCCCATATCTAACATTCTATCGGCTTCATCCAGCACCAAAATCTCAACGCCACTCAAGTCAACATTCTTTTGGTTGGCATGATCCAGTAAGCGGCCAGGCGTAGCGACCAGAATATCCAGCGGTTTTTTTAAGCGCGCAATTTGCGGGTTGGCGTTTACGCCACCAAAAATAACCGTGCTGGTGAGCGGCAGGTATTTGCCATAAGTTTTAACGGATTCTTCAATCTGCGCCGCCAGTTCTCGCGTTGGCGTCAGCATCAAGCAGCGCGGGCGACTTTTAATTGCATCTGAGTTGCGCGCTTTTTGGCTGAGAATATGTAAAATCGGCAGGGTAAAACCAGCGGTTTTGCCAGTGCCCGTCTGAGCGCCAGCCAGCAAATCACCACCGCTTAAAACTTGCGGAATTGCTTTGGACTGAATGGGGGTTGGTGTGGTGTAACCCGCGTCGCCAATGGCGCGCAGAATGGGTTCGGATAATCCTAATTCGTTAAAATTAGATGTGTTTGTTGTTTCAATTGACAAGGTAATGCTCCAGCTTGGTATGTAAAGTCGGCCAAATACTTATGAAGCATACCAATCGAGGCTGACGAATAATTAGGTTTAGATAACCTGATAGAAAAAAGACCGCTACGCTGATTGGTTTGCGTGGGGAAAACGCATTATACGGGGAATTACAATTAAAGCGAGCTTGGTATTTTTTAGATTACTAACAATTGTAAAACGTGTTTAAGAATTTTTATCCATTAACTGAATTCTATTCTCCCAGAATATCTCACCGTTGCGTGCAATTGCTATCTGAAGTATGTCCATTTTATTTGCGAATGAAAAAAGTAGCGCGGGATATTTATCAAGGTCAGGATTATGTTCTGGAAGCGAAGTGAACCCTAAGAATACTAAGTCTCTTAGGTTTGCTTGCGCAGAAACTATATTTAGGGCAATTAGAAATAAATATTGGTTCGGATATAGTGCTGTTTTTTAGGGATTAACCATGTATACAGTGATTTAAGTTCTTTGAAGATATGCTGCCATTCTTCAAAAGATTCCCTCACTTTTTTATGTGCTTCAGGAATAGCAAAAAAGATACCAGTAATTGTAAGGACAATTACTGACCAATCTGCGCCTTTACCGATGTTACGAACAGACACTGAGCCATCAACAGAACCTTGAGAATAGTTTTGCATTAAACTTGAATAGCTGGAAATAGCTGCCGACTCGATGTCGGAGACACTAGAGTCATCAATTTCACCAAACTCAAATACTAATTTTTCCATATATTTATACCTAACGTGAAATGTGTGCCAGTTTGGGCGTATCACTTAAAAGTGAGTGTATGTTTAATGTTGATAATTACTCAAAATGTTAACACACTTAATGTTGATGATTTTTCCGCCAAACCCAAGGCGGGGTTTGTTGCTGGGCTTGCCAAAGCCCCAGTTTATTTTTACGCGCTTCATCTTGTAGCAGCGCAAGTGAATAATCCATCGAATAGCGCTTGTTAAACCAAGCGTGGCCATATTTCACCATATGCTTGCTCACATCTTGCTGGTTACATAACAGCTTGCCTAGCTTGCGATCGTATTTATCGTAGCCACTAATCGCTACGTAGATATTGGCTTCTTTGCAAAAATCCATCAGTGCGCGGCGAGATTTTTTGCCGTAAGTTTGGTTGCGTTCAGGCGCATCAATATCGGTGATGCGCAGTTTGTATTCGTAAGTCTCGTCTTTGATTTTAACCGTATCACCATCGTAAAAATAAGTGATTTCGGCAGCAAAAACAGGTAGGCTGCAGGCCACCATAAGTAAAACCAAAAGCCATGCGGTTGCTAGGGCAGTGATGAATTGTTTAAAATTTAAGAAAATAAACCATCTTTGCCCCTCTCCCGCGCTGTCGCGCACCCTCTCCCGCCAGCGGGTGAGGGTTATGGTATGCGGTTTGGTATTCTCTTTTGCGAGAGAGTGTAGTGGCACGTTTTTAGCCCCTCGCCCGCAGGCGGGAGAGGGGTTGGGGAGAGGGGTTGGGGAGAGGGGCAAAGGTGGAGCTTAGCCTAAGCAAAAAAATGGATTCCCGCTTTGCGAGCTTTTGCTTTGCAAAATGCCTGCTAAAATCACTGCGCAGGAATAACGGCTGAGAGGTGGGCCCTTCGACTGTTCGGCAAGCTCACAGCTCAGGCCGAAAGGTTGGGATGGCAACGACGGATTAACCACTATAATTTTTCGGTTCTAGCACGGTAGGAATGGGGTCAGATTCTAAATTGGGGTGGTCTTTGCTGTAATGCAAGCCACGACTTTCTTTGCGTGAAATCGCGCTTTCCACAATGAGTTCAGCCACTTGCAGCAAATTACGCAGCTCGATTAAGTCGTTGCTGATTTTAAAATTGCTGTAAAACTCTTGCACCTCATCACGCAGCATATCAATACGATGCAGCGCCCGACTTAAGCGTTTATCGGTGCGCACAATGCCGACGTAGTTCCACATAAAGCGGCGCAGCTCATCCCAAGTGTGCGTAATCAGCACTTCTTCATCGGCATCGGTAACGCGGCTTTCATCCCATTGCGGCAATTGGCTGATAGCTTGCGAGGGCGCATTGAGAATATCGTGCGCCGCAGCGCGACCAAACACCAAACATTCCAACAATGAGTTGCTAGCTAGCCGATTTGCACCGTGCAGGCCAGTGCAGGCGGTTTCGCCAATGGCGTATAAATTGGCGATGTCAGTACGGCCTTGCGCATCTACCATCACACCACCACAGCTGTAGTGTGCGGCAGGTACTACTGGGATAGCTTGTTTGCTAATGTCGATGCCGAGTTCTAGGCAACGCGCGTAAATATTGGGGAAATGTTCTTTGATAAACGCCAGTGGTTTGTGGGTAATGTCTAAGTAGACGCAATCTAAACCGCGTTTTTTCATTTCAAAGTCAATGGCGCGCGCCACGACATCGCGCGGTGCCAGCTCTTCGCGCGCATCGTGTTCTGGCATAAAGCGCGTACCGTCTGGCAAGAGTAGTAAACCGCCTTCGCCGCGCACCGCCTCAGAAATTAAAAATGATTTGGCATGCGGGTGGAATAAACAGGTGGGGTGAAATTGAATAAATTCCATATTTGCCACACGGCAACCTGCGCGCCACGCCATAGCAATGCCGTCGCCAGTGCTGACATCGGGATTGGTGGTGTACAAATACACTTTGCCCGCACCACCCGTAGCCAGCACCGTTTGCTGTGCAGCAATGGTCATGACTTTGCCAGTGTGGTTATCCAGCACATAAGCGCCCAAGCATCGGTTTTCAGTTGCAGATTTACTCACTTTTTGAGAAGTCAGTAAGTCAACAGCAATATGATTTTCTAGAATGGTAATGTTGGCGTGTTCGCGAATTTTTTGTGCCAAGGTTTTTTGCACGGCGTTTCCAGTGGCATCGGCCACATGCACGATACGGCGCTGGCTGTGGCCACCTTCGCGGGTTAGATGAAAGCCGCTGTTATCGGCCTCGCGGGTAAATTCCACACCTTGGTCTACCAGCCACTCTACCGCCTCGCGTGCGTTGGTGGCCACCAAGCGGGTAATTTCTGCATCGCACAAGCCTGCGCCTGCAATTAAGGTGTCTTGAATGTGTTCTTCAATGGAATCTTCATTACTTACTTCATTATTCAAAACTGCCGCAATGCCACCTTGCGCCCAACTGCTGGCGCTGTCAGATACTTCTCGTTTACTGACAATGCATACCCGTTTTGTATCGGCAATTTGCAAGGCCATCGTTAGGCCAGCCAAGCCGCTACCAATAATTAAAGTGTCAAATGCTTGTTTCATGAGGGCTAAAAAATGAATGAACTATTAAGAGTTTAGCTAGGTCTTTAACCATAAGCTAGGTGTTATTACTGCCCGGCTGTAAAAATAGCGCTACTTTACTGTAAATGCTGGAGGAATATAGATGTTTAGAACGACTAAAATTGAGGAATTGGCCCGTACAAGTTTCGTGCAACCTGCGCATCAGGGTTATAATACCGCTGAGATAAAAGCAGGCTATGTTAAGCCTGAAACAGGGAGCAGTACCTCAATGGCAGATAAGCCTATGGAGCCGCCAAGTGAATTGGTAATCGACTCGTCTAGAGCGCCAACTGCAGTTGCAAGTGGCAGCGCAGGCAACCGCGAGCTAGACCAAATTTTGGTGGTTCGCGCACAACAAGGCGATAAAAAAGCGTTTGGTTTGTTGGTGGAAAAGTATCACCGCAAGCTTGGGCGCTTGCTTGGGCGCATGATACGCGACCAAGCGGAAGTGGAAGATGTAGTGCAAGAGTCATTTATTAAGGCTTATCGTGCCTTGCCCAATTTTAGGGGTGATAGCGCGTTTTACACTTGGCTGTACCGTATTGGCATTAACACCGCTAAAAACTACTTGGTTTCGATGGGGCGCAGGCCGCAAGTGATGCAAGAAGTTGAGATTGAAGATGTAGAGAATTTTGAAGGTGGTTACGAAATGCGCACCACCGATACGCCGGAAACTGCTTTAATGACTAAGCAGATTGCGCAAACAGTTAACGACACAGTGGCGGCTTTACCTGAGGAGTTACGCACAGCGATTACGTTGCGTGAGTTAGAAGGCCTAAGCTATGAAGAGATCGCCACCTTGATGCAGTGCCCAATTGGCACGGTGAGGTCGCGTATTTTTAGAGCGCGCGAGACCATATCAGAAAAGTTGAAACCGTTGTTGGATGCTAAAGAAGGTAAGCGTTGGTAGTTGTTAACGGGTAGTTTTTGTTAAGTATTTAATCTTAATATTTTAGTTTTTAGAGGTCAGTATGAAAGATCAGTTATCTGCATTAATAGATGGTGAGCTAGAAATCGATAGCGCCGACCATTTGATTGCTTCTGCCAAGGCGGGCGGCGAGCTTAAACAATGTTGGGCACATTATCATTTAATTGGTGATGCCATGCGTGGTGAAATGAATACGCACCATAGTTTAAGTAGTCGTGTGATGGGTGCACTAGAAAACGAGCCTATTGTATTTGCGCCTAATAGGCTACAAGAACGCACTGATATGGTGTCAGCACCTGAGACTAGATTAACTGCAACTCGTAGTGGAAAATTTTGGTCGATTGCAGCATCTGTAGCTGCGGTGATGTTTGTGGGTGTCATGGTGCTGCAACTGAATCAAACTGAAGAGTTGATGCCAGTAGAAATTGCACAAAGTGTACCTACTGAATACCTGCAAGCGCACCAAGCTGCTGCCCCCAATGGTGCGGCTTACTATATTCAAACTGCCAGCTTCACGGAGTCTAAGTAATAATGTTGCGTTTTATTGGCGCACTATTTTTAAGTTTGTTGAGCATTTCCAGCTTGGCCGCAGATGATGCATGGCTGAATTTGCAAAAAAGTGCTTACGCGGCACGCGAGCTAAATTATCAAGGCGTATTTGTTTATCAAAATGGCAAACAAAAAAGCTCGGTGCAAATTACGCATATGAACAACGCAGGCCGCGAAATGACGCGCAATGTAGTGCTAGACAATAATACGCAAGCATCCAGCTCGCAAGCTAATCAGCCACGCGAGGTATATAGTCAGGGCAATGATATTGTCATCATGCGCCAAAATAATCAAAAAATGGTCATCGAAAAACGTCGTGGCCAAAACTTGTTCCCTGCCATGTTGCCTACCGATTTGCGTGCTATTAAAGCCAGTTACAGCGCAACACTTGGCGCCAAAGAATATATTGCTGGGCGCGAGGCGCAGATGATTGATTTGGTTTCAAATGACGCTTTACGGTATAGCTACAAAATTTGGACTGATACCGAATATGGGTTGTTGCTGAAAATGACGCTGGTGGATAGTAAAAATAAAACACTAGAACAAATTGAATTTACTCAACTCAGCACGCTTAATTCGCAAGATGTGAATTGGTTTCAGCCCAAAATTGATGTCAGCAAAAGCTATGAAATGCAAGATAAAACCGCTGTTAATCACGTAGACAGTGATTGGATAGTAGCGGAATTGCCTGTAGGTTATGTGAAAGTGGATCATCGTGCATTGGTCGTGCCAGGTAAAGCGACGCCTGTCGATCAGATGATCTTTTCAGACGGCATCAGTTCTGTTTCACTGTTTATCGAGCCACTTAACAAAGGCATGCGTCCCAAAACGGGTCGTATGGGTATCGGTTCTACCAATGTTTGCGCGCATGTGATGGATGGCTACCAGATTACTGTAGTGGGCGAAGTGCCGCCTGCCACTGTGATGCAAATTGCCAAAGCGGTAAGCTTTAAAAAACAAACCGCAGCTAATAAATAGACAACCTTAACAAGTAATTAAGTCAGCCGCTTATGATTGAAGAACGCGCAGTTATCCTCTCGCTTGATAATGCTTCGAGCGATTTCACAGCAAGCACTACCGCAACACTAGAAATTGAACGCAAAACCGCTTGTGGTTTGTGCGGTCAAACTCGCGGCTGCGGCAACTCGATTTGGGGCAAGTTGTTTGCCCATCAATCTACTGCCTTTAAAGCGCAAAATCGTATCAACGCAAAAGTGGGTGACAGCGTTATCGTGGGGATTAACGAGAAGGCGCTGTTAAAAAGTGCCATGTTGCTTTATATGCTGCCACTTGCAACCATGCTAATTGGCGCCATATTAGCAAAGCAGTTTAGTGCGACCGAGCTAGGTGCCATGTTGGGTGCGGCTGTTGGCTTGGCGTTAGGTTTATTGTGGGTAAAAGGCCATACGGTGTCCAGTAGTTATTTTAGGTTGCAGCAACCTGTAATTTTGAGATTAGCGACTGATGAATTAGTGGCGAGTTAAATTAAGAAATTGCAAATTAAGAACTTGTTAAGATATTTTAGTTATTTTTAAGGAAAATTTTTAGATGTTAAATTTGAGTTTTAGCCAGCTAACTTTATATAAGTTAAATTTAAGTAAATGGGCATCAGCAGCCACCTTATTATTTGCATTTATCAGTACCAGCCAAGCTGGTGCAGTAGGCATTTTACCTGATTTTACCGAACTGGCCGAAAAGCATGGCGCTGAGGTAGTGAATATTAGCGTCACACAAGTGGCACAAACTGGTGGTGCTGCATTTCCATTTCCTGGTATGGAGAATGATGAAAACCTACAAGAGTTCTTTAAGCGGTTTGGTATCCCAGGTGTGCCTGGGCAGGGCGGCCAAGGTGGGCAAGAATATAAATCACAGTCTCTGGGTTCAGGATTTATTATTAGCAACGATGGCTACATTCTCACCAATGCGCACGTGATAAACGAGGCTGATGAAGTGTTGGTGAAGTTGTCTGATAAGCGTGAGTTTAAGGCCAAAATTATTGGTGCCGATAAACGTACCGATGTGGCTCTGATTAAAATTGAAGCGACAAATTTACCAAAAGCGACGATTGGAGACCCTGCCACGCTAAAAGTAGGTGAGTGGGTGGCGGCGATAGGCTCTCCATTTGGTTTAGAGAACACCATGACGCAAGGCATTGTTAGTGCAAAAGGTCGTGCACTGCCACAAGAAAATTTTGTGCCATTTATTCAGACTGATGTGGCCATTAACCCTGGTAACTCGGGTGGCCCGCTGTATAACTTGCGCGGTGAAGTGGTCGGTGTCAATTCGCAAATTTATAGTCGTAGTGGCGGCTCTATGGGCTTGTCATTTAGTATCCCGATTGATGTGGCGATTGATATTTCAAACCAACTTAAAGCCACTGGCAAAATCACCCGTGGTTGGTTGGGCGTAGCTATTCAAGAGCTGACCAAAGAATTGGCAGAGTCGTTTGGTATGAAAAATACTAATGGTGCGCTGATTGCGGGCGTAGAAAAAAACAGTCCTGCAGATAAAGGCGGCTTACTTGCGGGTGATGTGATTACCAAGTTTGATAGTAAGGTCATTACCAGTTCTAGCGATTTGCCCCGAGCAGTGGGTGCAACCAAGCCAGGTAAAGTTGTGTCTGTTGAAGTGTTGCGCAAAGGCGCGGTTAAAAATCTCAATATTGGCGTTGGTGAAATGCCGACAGATTCAGTTGAAGCCATTACGCCAGGCAAAGCGCCAGCGAAAGCTGAGGCTAATAAGATTGGCTTAACGCTAAAAGAGCTGACACCACAACAAAAGAAAAAACTCAATGGTAAAAACGGCTTGGTAGTAGTAGAGAGTGCTGGTGCAGCCGCGCAAGCTGGCATTCGCCGTGGTGATGTCATTTTGGGCTTGAATAACTCAGAGAGTCAAAGTGTGGAGTTATTTAACAAGCAAATTAACGCGATAGCTGCAGGTAAAACAGTGGCTGTGTTGGTATTGCGTGGCGAGAACACGCTCTATGTGCCAATTAAAGTAACAAAATAGTTAGATGAAGATTAATAATTAGATGAAAAACAGGCATTTGTTGTAAAATGCTGGCAATCGTATGAAAGGCGCTGAATGCGCCTTTCTTGTTTGTAAAAGCTAAAAGATACCAAAAAATACTCGTGAAAAACATCCGTAATTTCTCCATCATCGCGCACATTGACCACGGTAAATCGACGTTGGCTGACCGCATTATTCATTTATGTGGTGGCTTGGAAGATCGCGAAATGGAAGCACAAGTGCTTGATAGCATGGATATTGAGCGCGAGCGTGGCATCACCATTAAGGCGCAAACTGCGGCACTGCAATACAAGGCAGATGATGGCCAAATTTACAATTTAAATTTAATCGACACGCCTGGCCATGTCGATTTTAGTTACGAAGTTTCGCGCAGCTTATCCGCTTGCGAAGGTGCGCTGTTGGTGGTGGATGCCAGTCAGGGCGTAGAGGCGCAAAGTGTGGCCAATTGCTACACTGCGCTGGATTTGGGGGTAGAAGTAACGGCAGTATTGAACAAGATTGATTTGCCATCAGCTGACCCTGAGCGCGTGAAACAAGAGATTGAAGATGTGATAGGCGTAGATGCCTCTGACGCCGTGCTGTGCTCTGCCAAAACTGGCTTGGGTGTGCGTGATGTGCTGGAAGCCGTGATTAAAAAAGTACCGCCGCCAAAGGGCAATGTAGATGCGCCTCTCAAGGCATTGGTGATTGATGCGTGGTTCGACAATTATGTTGGCGTTGTGATGTTAGTGCGGGTGATTGATGGTGTACTCAAGCCTAAAGAAAAAATTCGCTTAATGGCGACAGGCGCGCAACATTTGTGCGAGCAAGTCGGTGTATTCACGCCAAAGTCTTTGCAAAAAACATCCCTGTCTGCGGGTGAGGTGGGCTTTGTTATTGCTGGCATTAAATCGCTGGAAGATGCCAAAGTGGGCGATACGGTAACGCACACCGACCGCCAAGCAGCCGAGCCTTTAGCAGGCTTTAAAGAGGTGAAGCCGCAAGTGTTTGCAGGACTTTATCCGGTAGAGTCAAATCAATTTGAGGCATTAAGGACGGCTTTAGAAAAGCTAAGCTTGAATGATGCTTCGCTTTTATTTGAGCCAGAAAATTCAACCGCCTTGGGTTTTGGTTTTAGATGCGGCTTTTTAGGCTTATTGCACATGGAAATTGTGCAAGAGCGCTTAGAGCGCGAATATGACATGGATTTGATTACTACTGCACCTACAGTGGTGTATGAGCTGCTACTAAAAGATGGCAGTGTAGTGCAAATTGAAAATCCATCGCGTTTGCCAGAGCCGTCACGCATTGAAGAGACACGTGAACCAGTGATTAACGTGAATTTGCTGATGCCACAAGATTATGTCGGCCCTGTGATGACGCTATGCAACGGCAAACGCGGCGTGCAGAAAAATATGCAATATATGGGCAGGCAAGTGATGTTAAGTTACGAAATGCCGCTGAATGAAGTTGTTTTGGATTTTTTTGATAAATTAAAATCAGTGTCACGCGGCTATGCCAGCATGGATTACGAATTTTTAGAGTTTCGTGCAGCAGATCTGGTTAAGCTTGATATCATGGTCAATGGTGAGCGCGTAGATGCGCTTAGCTTAATCGTACACCGCGCCAATAGTGTATATCGTGGCCGTGAAGTAGCTGCAAAAATGCGCGAGCTCATCCCACGTCAAATGTTCGATGTAGCGATACAAGCCAGTATTGGTGCTAACATTATTGCTCGCGAAACGGTAAAAGCCATGCGTAAAAACGTCATTGCCAAATGTTATGGTGGTGATGTTTCACGCAAACGCAAATTGTTAGATAAGCAAAAAGAAGGCAAAAAACGCATGAAGCAAGTGGGCAATGTGGAAATTCCACAAGAAGCATTTTTAGCAATCCTTAGAGTTGAAGACAAATAAACATAGAGCGCAAGTAAACGTAGAACACAAATAAAGGTTAAGTATGTATTTTGCATTATTTATGGTGGTGATATTGGCAGTGACTGGCCTGATTTGGCTACTGGATATTTTGGTGCTGCGCAAAAACCGTTTGGTTGGTGTGGATGAGCCCTGGTATGTGGAGTACGCGAAAAGCTTTTTCCCGGTGATTTTATTGGTGTTTGTACTGCGCTCATTTTTGGTGGAGCCGTTTAAAATCCCCTCAGGCTCGATGATGCCAACCTTGTTGGCAGGCGATTATATCTTGGTGAATAAATTTACTTATGGCTTGCGCGTGCCTATTTTAAACAATACTTTTGTTGAAATGAATCAGCCAAAGCGCGGCGATGTGATTGTGTTTCATTATCCGCCAGACCCAAAAATTGATTACATTAAGCGCGTGGTGGGAGTGCCAGGCGATAAAATTCAATACCAAGACAAGCAGTTGATTATCAATGGTAAAAAACTGGATGTGACGTTTGAAAATAATTACGAATATGAAATGCAAGGTGCTAATATTATTAGCGCGCGCAAATCTAAAGAGCAATTAGGCGATGTCCCGCATGATATTTTGGTGCATGATATTCCAAATCGATATAATGCAGACATGCCTGGTGCTAAACTGCAGGATGGTGAGACGATAACGGTGCCAGATAACAGCTATTTTGCCATGGGAGATAACCGTGATAATAGTGCTGATAGTCGTGTATGGGGCTTCGTACCAGAAAAGAATTTAGTGGGTAAGGCGTTTTATATTTGGATGAATTTTGACCAATTTAACCGTATTGGCAGTGCGATAAAATAAGGGAGCAAAAAATGCAGACAACCATTAAACTTGAAAAAAGTGGTCATCATAAAAAAACAGGTCAACATAAACAAGCTGGCATGACGTTTATTGGCTTGATAATCGTCATTGCGACGATTGTGTGTATTGCCGTGGTAGGTATGAAAGTGCTGCCAGCTTACATCGAGTTTATGAACGTGAAAAACGCAATTAAAAAAGCAGCTAATTCTGCGGATACGAGTGATAAGAAAGCGGTGGCAGAAGCGTTTGGAAAATCTGCTGCTGTAGATAATATTACAGTAGTGACAGGCAAAGATTTGGTGGTGAATGGCGGTGTGGTTTCGGTGGATTATCAAGTGACGATTCCTATTGTTGCAAACGCCAGTGTGCTGCTTGATTTTAGTGCAACCTCAGCTAAATAAGCTTTTGCAATATGTCGCTCGATAGCCTGATTAATAAGGGGTTAGGCTATCAATTCAAAAATCCTGCGCTGTTGTTGCAAGCGCTTACCCATCGTAGTTTTGCCGCTAACAATAATGAGCGCCTCGAGTTTTTAGGTGATAGCGTACTCAATTTTATTATCGCGCATCAGCTCTACTTGCGTTTTACTCGGTTACCAGAGGGCGATTTAAGTCGCTTGCGCGCGCAACTGGTCAAAGAGTCTAGCTTGGCAGATATTGCTTTTAGTTTAAACCTTGGTGATGAACTGAAGCTAGGAGAGGGCGAGCTTAAAAGTGCAGGCTGGCGCAGGCCATCTATTTTAGCAGACGCCCTAGAAGCTATTATTGGTGCGGTCTATATCGATGGTGGTTTTGCACAGGCCGAAGTCCTCGTGCTAAAACTCTATGCTGACAAACTAGCCAATATCGATCCAAAAATGATTGATAAAGACGCAAAATCGCAATTGCAAGAATATTTGCAAGGCAAAAAAATTGAATTGCCGGATTACCATGTGCTAGCCATTGATGGTGAAGCGCATGCGCAAACTTTTAAAATGCAATGTGTCATTAATAAGCTTAATATAACCACTGTGGGCGAAGGCAGTAGCCGACGTATCGCTGAGCAGCAAGCAGCGCAACTGGCCATAAATCAAATTGCAGAAAGCAAAAAATAGTCAAATGAAGCAAGCACTTAAATCGGACACTTTTAGATGTGGGACTGTGGCTATTGTTGGCCGCCCCAATGTCGGCAAATCGACATTGCTCAACCATATTTTGGGTATGAAGCTTGCCATTACCTCACGTAAAGCACAAACCACGCGGCACCGCCTGTTGGGCATTCACACTACAGAAGATACGCAATTTGTGTTTGTAGACACGCCAGGTTTTCAGCAAAAACACCTCAATGCCTTAAACAAAACGCTCAATAAAACCGTCACCACCGTGCTCACGGAAGTGGACGTGGTGCTATTTGTCATCGAGCCAATGAAGCTGGGCGATGCGGATAGAAAAGTATTAGAGCTGCTGCCAAAAGATAAGCCTGTGATTCTGGTGGTTAATAAAGCCGATTTGATGGGCGACAAAAATAACTTGTTGCCGCTCATTCAAGACTTCGATTTGCTGCATCCGTTTGTTGGCATTATCCCGGTTAGTGCCAAAAAATCACTGCATTTAGACGAATTGCTAGAAACCACCAGACGCTATTTGCCAGAGCAAGAAGCAATGTATGGTGAAGATGAATTGACCGATAAAAATGAGCGTTTTTTAGCGGCGGAGATGATTCGTGAAAAGATATTTCGTTTGCTGGGCGATGAAGTGCCTTACTCGGTAACAGTAGAGATTGAGAAGTTTGAAACAGTGAAAAATCTAAAGCGTATTTTTGCCGCGATCATTGTGGATAAAGACAGCCAAAAACCGATGCTGATTGGCAAAAATGGTGAGAAAATGAAACAGATTTCTACTGAAGCGCGCCAAGATATGGAAAAATTATTTGGCAGTAAAGTCTATCTAGAAACTTGGGTAAAAGTAAAAGGCGGCTGGGCCGATGACGAAAGGGCTTTAAAGAGCTTGGGTTATTGATTTAAATATTATTATGACGGATAGCAACGTTTTCAATCTGCCAATTTATGGCAAACCCATCACGCTGGATGACCAAGGCGTTTATTATGCCAATAACAAAAAAACTGGCGCTATCAATAATGTTTTTCAGCTAGCGTACGAAACCGATGTAAATAAAGAGGGCGACTGGTATTTATACCAGTTAAAAAACACCAGCAAGCAGGGCGAAATGGGCTGGGTTATTTTAGCGGATAATGGCGATTATCCCCTTAAAAGCTTAGGCACTGAAGACATTAAGCACTACTTTGATAAGCCTGAATATGCCGAACCCAAAGGTGCTTGGCAGCTGATGCGCAATTCGCGCTACGGTTTTGGAAAATTTACCCCTGTGCATGCCGATGCTGAAATTAAATACGCGATGATTTTATTTTCGGCGGATGACCCCACAAAAATGCTGGTGCCACTTTTGATTCAAAAAGCTGAGGATGAGGCACTTAAAAGTCTAGCAGAACCTGAGTCTGAGCCAGACTAAACATGGTCGCAGCATCCAATGCATTCCGGCAAGATGCGCTCAAACAAACAGCGCAACCAGTGTATGTGTTGCATACTTATCCATTTAAAGAAACCAGCCTAGTCGTCGAGTTATTTAGCCAGCAATTTGGGCGGGTGGCAGCAGTGGCCAAAGGCGCGCGCAGGCCACATTCTGCAATGCGTGGGCTGTTGCAATCGTTTCAAATGCTATCAGGTGCATGGTCTGGAAAGAATGAGCTTAAAACCTTGCATAGCTTAGATTGGAGTGCGGGCCTCACCTTGTTGAAAGGCGAAGCCTTGATGTGTGGCTTTTACATGAACGAGCTGTTGCTCAGGCTGTTACCAAGAGAGGACGCGCATGAAAGCTTATTTGCCTATTATGCAGCCGCCTTGCAAACGCTCTCTGTAGAATCAGATTTAGCCAATACATTACGTCGATTTGAGCTGAAACTATTACAAGAACTGGGTTATGCCGTGCCATTGTTGCAAGATGAAAATGATGTGCCAGTTGAGGCCGATAAAACCTATCGTTACGAGGCGGAATATGGCGCTTGTGAACTTGCCGCTACCAAAAATGGCGTACAATGTCGTGGCAAAACCTTATTAGATATGGCGCGTGACGATTACAGCGATGCGCAAACGCAAAGCCAAAGTAAGCAATTGATGCGGTATTTGTTGGCCCATTACTTGGGGGATAAGCCATTACATACGCGGCAACTGCTGATTGATCTGCAAGGTATGTAAAACAATTTTGTGATTTTATATTTCAAGTTTCTAAGCAAGACGCGGCGCGAGTTAAAATTTTATGCGCGCATATGCTTTATATGTAAGCACAAAATTTTAATGAGTAACAAAGTATTGCAACAAAAATTGAAAGTATAAAATTACAAAATGATTAAACTCGGCGTCAATATCGACCACGTTGCCACCATTAGGCAAGCGCGTGGCACCAAATATCCCAGTGTAGTGCAAGCCGCGCTACGTGCCGAGCAATCGGGTGCGGATAGCATTACCTTACATTTGCGTGAAGACCGCCGCCATATGCAAGATGCGGATATTTTTGCGCTGCGCCCATTGCTGCAAACCAAAATGAACTTGGAATGCGCAGTCACCGATGAAATGATTGCCATTGCCTGCCAGGTAAAGCCGCAGGATGTGTGCCTGGTGCCAGAGCGGCGCGAAGAACGTACCACAGAAGGCGGCTTGGACGTGGTTGCGCATTTTGACAAGGTAAAAGCAGCGTGTGGGAAATTAGCCAGCCACGGCATCCGCGTATCGCTGTTTATTGGTCCAGATATTGCGCAAATTGATGCTTCTAAAAAAGCTGGCGCGCCTGTGGTGGAAATTCATACGGGTGCTTTTGCTGATGCGGCAACTGAGCATGACAAAGCAGCAGAACTGGCGCGCGTTAAATTAGCCATCGCACATGCGGTTAAGTTGGGCTTAGTGGTTAACGCAGGCCACGGCTTGCATTATCACAATGTGCACCAAATTGCCGAAATTGCAGGCCTAGAAGAACTGAATATTGGCCATGCCATTGTGGCGCACGCGCTATTTGTGGGTTGGGATAGTGCGGTGGCGGAGATGAAGTTGCTAATGAAAGAAGCTGCATGCAAATAAACCAAAGTTTGTCATTGCGGGCTGGGCCCGCAATCTCACGCATTATTTCAAAACTTACAAGATGCCAAGTCAAGCTCGGCATAATAAGTAGATGATTTTTGGCATAGGCACCGACATTGTCGAAGTGGCGCGTATTGAGGCTTCTATCAGCCAATTTGGCGATGAATTTGCCAAACGTATTTTGGCTGAATCAGAGCTGGCGAGTTACTTAAAAAGCCAAATAAGGCCACGCTTTTTAGCCAAACGCTTTGCTGCTAAAGAAGCGTTTAGCAAAGCGCTAGGCACAGGTTTACGTGCGCCTTGCACTTTCCAGAATATTGCTGTTTCGCACGATGATTTGGGCAAGCCTGTCTTGCTATTGGCCGATGAATTGCAGGCTTTTCTGACGGCAAAACACATCACACAAACTCACCTCAGCGTGAGCGACGAGAAGAATTTAGCGGCGGCGTTTGTTGTATTAGAGACAGCCGTGTTGGAAGCATGAGTGCAATAGATGTTGCGCGACGGTTTGGAGGCGTCAGCCGCTTATACGGTGATGCGGGTTTAGCCAAACTGCAAGCCGCGCATGTGGTGGTGATTGGTATCGGTGGTGTTGGCAGTTGGGCGGTGGAAGCACTAGCACGCAATGCGATTGGCACACTCACCTTAATCGACCTAGACAATATTGCTGAAAGCAATGTGAACCGCCAAATTCACGCTCTGGAAGGCGAGTTTGGCAAGGCCAAAATCACCGCCATGGCACAGCGTATCCGCGCCATCAACCCAAGTTGCCAAGTGCGCGAAATTGAAGATTTTATTACGCCTGATAATGTAGCCAATCTATTAAATTTCGAATGCGATATTGTTGTTGATTGCATCGATGATGCCAAAGCCAAAATTGCCTTAGCCGCCTTTTGTCAATCCACAAAAACACCACTCATTATGGCAGGGGCAGCGGGGGGGCGGCTAGACCCAACGCGTATTAAAACCACTGATTTAAGCATGGTCACAGGGGATAAATTACTGGCCAAAGTG
The DNA here is from genome assembly GCA_020053735.1 of Pseudomonadota bacterium. Lineage (GTDB taxonomy): Bacteria > Pseudomonadota > Gammaproteobacteria > Burkholderiales > Methylophilaceae > Methylotenera_A. Next base: position 13,456 of record JAGVMP010000014.1, on the reverse strand, counting down.
CGCAACCAACTGCGCCGTGAATATGATTTTCCAAAAGCCTCCAACGCTAAAAAATCAGCTAAATTTGGCATCACTTGCGTCTATTCTGATGAATTGGTTTTACAGCCAAATGAGGCTGAAAATGATGTATGCGCGCTGGAAAAAAGCACCAACATCACTAACGATGCTCTGCAAGCCAATCCCCATGCGGCTGCTGGCGATGCAAAAAATGCTCGTGCGATAACCGGCTTAAATTGTGCTGGTTATGGCTCTAGTGTGAGCGTCACTGCTACCTTTGGTTTTGTGGCGGCACAATTAGCATTGAACTGCATTCTGCATAAATAGTCACACCTTGCGTGATAAACCAAACAACTTTCAAAGGTAATAAATCAAACTTACCCAGCAAAACTTGCGCAGCGTGTGGGCGCGAAATGACTTGGCGCAAAGCGTGGGCAAAGAATTGGGATGAAGTCAAATATTGCTCAGACAAATGTCGTCAAGCAGTCAAATAAAATAACAAAATGACCCGCAATTTAATCTTAATTCTGGGCGATCAGCTTAATCTAGACAACCCAGCACTAGAGGATTTTGACCCAGCGCAAGACCATATTCTAATGGTGGAATGTGCAGGTGAGGCGACGCATGTATGGAGCCACAAAGCGCGTATCGTTTTGTTTTTATCTGCTATGCGTCATTTTTATGCCTGCCTTGTAGACCAATATCCATGCGCTTTGCAGGTCAGCTATTTGAAGTTGGGGGAGCATGAATTTGCTGATTTAAAAGCCGCTTGGGCGCACCACATTCAAACTCTGCAGCCACAAAAAGTGATTGTTTGCGAGCCGGGTGAATATCGGCTAGAGAAAGATTTAATCGCGCTATGTAAGCAACAGAATGTGCAATTGGTGATTCGAGATGACACACATTTTATGTGTAGCAAAGCCGATTTTAAACGCTGGGCTGGAGTGGGTGAAAAATCGACAAAGCAGTTACGTATGGAGTTTTTTTATCGCAACATGCGCCAAAAATACGATGTGCTGATGCAAGGCAAAGATCCTGAAGGCGGCGTCTGGAATTATGATGCAGATAATCGCAAAACCTTTGGTAAAGCAGGGCCGAAAAATGTGCCAAATGCGCCACAAGTCAATATTGATGGGCTTACTCAAGCAGTAATAGAGGATGTTGAAAAGTACTTTCCCAATCATCCTGGCAGCTTACAATACTTTATTTGGCCAGTCACACGCGAACAGGCTTTACAGTTTTTAGCCGACTTTATTCAGCACAAACTAGCAGGGTTTGGTGACCACCAAGACGCCATGTGGGCCGAGGCAGATAAGAGCAAAAGCCCCTATTTATGGCATTCACTGTTATCTAGCTCGCTTAATTTAAAGTTGTTGAATCCGCGTGAGGTGATTCATGCCGCTGTGGTGGCCTATCGAAAGCAGCAATTACAGCCTAATGCTTTACCTTTGGCAAGCGTAGAAGGATTTATCCGTCAAATTTTGGGCTGGCGTGAGTTTATTCGTGGCGTGTACTGGCTAGACATGCCGCAAATGGCCGAAAGCAATCACTACCAGCATTCGCGTCAGTTACCAAGCTGGTATTGGACTGGTGACACGCAGATGAACTGCATGCGCCAAACCATTCACGATACGATGCAGCATGGATACGCACACCACATTCAGCGCTTGATGGTGACTGGTATGTTTGGCGTATTGGCAGAGTTGGACCCCAAGCAAGTTGCCGCTTGGTACTTGGCTGTCTACGTGGATGCCGTGGAATGGGTGGAGCTGCCTAATGTGGCAGGCATGGCACTTTATGCCAACGGTGGGCGTTTTACTAGCAAGCCGTATGTCGCTAGTGGCGCCTACATTAAACGCATGAGCAATTACTGCAGCAGCTGCAAATACCAATCGGAGCTAAAAACAGGACCAAAAGCTTGTCCGACCAGCACTTTGTACTGGAATTTTTTAATCAAACATTACGATTCGTTTGCAGCCAACCCGCGCACTGCACTCATGGCGAAAAATGTGGCGCGCTTTGACGCGGAAGAAGTAGCGGCCATTCAAATGCAATCTACACAATTACTGAATAAATTAGATGAAATATAAAGTTCAGATTGTAGGCCTTACACTTTGAGTCAAATTGTATTTTTCACAAAACTGTCATAATTAAACTTAAAAAATGTCATAACATACTGCACTATGCCATTAGCTAGTTATCAATTGCTCGATCGTGATTTAAGCATCCTCAGTTTCAACCAGCGTGTGCTTTCTTTGGCGCAGCGCGAAGAATATCCATTGTTAGAACGATTGAAGTACCTGTGCATTGTGGCATCTAATTTGGATGAGTTTTTTGAGGTGCGCATGGATGCGCAACTAGACGCCATGCGTGCAGGCGCTAAAAAGGGCGCGGTCAACGAGAAGACTTACCTTCAAGTTTCTAGTCAAGCACACGCTTTGGTCAATCGCCAGTATGATATTTTTAACCATGAGTTGATGCCAGCGTTAAAGGCAGCAGGCATCGATATAGTAGCCAGTAGCGAGCGAACCAATAACCAAAAAAAATGGGTAGAGCATTATTTTCTTACAAATGTAAAGCCTTTGTTAATGCCCATTGCGTTAGACCTGGCGCATCCATTTCCGTTAGTGGCCAGCAAGGCACTACATTTTATTGTGGAGTTGGCGCCAGATAAAACAGGTTTGCCAACGGTAAGTATTGTGCGTGTGCCACGTGCATTACCGCGGGTGATTGCTTTACCTAATGGTCGCGCGCAAAATTTCGTGACGCTTACCAGTATCATTGGTGCACATTTAGCCAGCTTTTTTAATGGTCGCAAAATACTGAATTTTTCACAATTCAGAGTTACCCGACATTCAGATCTGGCATTAGATGAAGATGATATGAGTGACTTACCCAGTGCATTGCGGCACGAACTGGCGCAGCGCCCATATAGTGAAGCAGTGCGTTTGGAAGTATCTAAATCATGCTCGGATGCGTTATCCGAATTTCTACTGAAGCAATTCCGGCTACCGTCAGAATCACTTTATCGTGTATCTGGACCAGTCAATTTAAGCCGACTGATTCAATTAATTAGTTTGGCCAACAGGGCTGAGTTGATGTTTAAGCCTTTTCGGTCGAGCTGGCCACAGCAGTTGGTAGCTAAAGAATCATTTTTTCAGCAGCTTAAGCGTGGCGATGTGCTGCTTCATCGCCCATATGAGAATTTTGATGCAGTGATTCAGTTTCTAGAAGAAGCGGTGAATGACCCTAATGTGTTGGCAATTCATCAAACCATTTACCGCACTGGCAGCGATACACGTATGCTCAAGCTACTGCAAGAGGCGGTGCTGCGCGGTAAAGAAGTGGTGGTGGTTGTAGAGATTAAGGCGCGCTTTGACGAGGAAACCAATATCAACTGGGCGGAATCGCTAGAAGCCATTGGCGCGCAAATTGTCTACGGCATGCTGGGGTTAAAAACGCATGCCAAAATGCTGATGGTGATGCGTAAGGAAGGTAATCGAATCAAGCGTTATGCGCATTTATCTACGGGCAATTACAACGCGAATACTGCCAAGCTTTACACCGATATTTGCATGCTTACAAGCGACACTGTGTTGACGCGTGAGATGGAGTATATTTTTAGACATCTGGTTAGCCAAACCGCATTGCCGCCGATGCGAAAATTATTGGTAGCACCGTTTAATTTGCAGCGCGCTATGCTACGTAATATCTATGCGGCTAAGCGGGCATGTCTGCTGGGTGGCAGCGCAAAAATTATCGCTAAAATGAACTCACTGACAGATGAAGTATTAGTGGGTGCTTTAATTGAAGCTGCGCGCAAAGGCGTGCAAATAGATTTAATTGTGCGCGGCGCCTGTATATTGCCGCTGGACGCAGCTGGTTTAGAAGACCGCATACGTGTGCGGTCAATTGTGGGGCGCTTTTTAGAACATTCGCGGGTGTTTTACTTTGAAATTAATCAATCAAAAAAAATGTGGCTTTCTAGTGCTGATTGGATGAGCCGTAACATGTTGCGCCGCATTGAAATTGCTTGGCCAATCACCAGTCTACAGATGCAAGCGCGCATTATGCAGGAGTGTGTGGCACCTTATTTAAACGACACTAAAGATGCTTGGTTATTAATACAGAGTGGCGAATATACCTCGCTGAACCAAACATTAAATAAAGTAAAGATTAGCGCGCAAGAAACACTGATTCAACAATATCAAGACAAATAATATGAATATCAATAATATGAAAACCAGTAAAACATCGACAGCATTTAAAAATATCATTATTTGGCGACACGCTGAAGCGCATCCAGCCTTAGCCCAAGGTGAAGACGAATTTTTAATGCAAAGCGAACATCGGGATTTAGCGCGCATGCTGACGCCCAAAGGCAAACAGCAAGCTAAACGCATGGCCAATTGGTTGAGTGAGCGTTTACCAAAAGACACTTTGTTGCTGAGCAGTCCTGCGATGCGTGCCTTTCAAACAGCTCAAGCTTTAAAAGGTGAGGTTAAGATAGTGGAGGCATTAAATCCCAGCGCCAACTTGCAACAAGTGTTAGCCGTGCTAACTAGTTTCGAAACAAGCGCAGAGGACGTCTTGCTAGTTGGCCACCAGCCTTGGCTCTGGCAGTTGGTAGCACATTTAACCAGCTTCACTTCGCAAGAAATTAGCATCAAAAAAGGCGCAGCATGGTGGCTGCGCCTATCGGTTGACGAATTAGATGCTAATGCGACACGCTACAATATTGTTGCTGTGCAATCACCGAGCTTGCTGGATTAATGGTCTACTGGATTAGTTTTTTTCTAGTTTTTCCCTAGTCTTTATTTCTTAGGGCGGCCAGTTTTAATGACTGGTATTTTTGCCAGCGTGGTTTTTAAGGTGTTATCAGACATCGCTACCAGCAGTTTGATGCCCGCACGCAATAATTCACTTTTTTTAGCGGGTTGATCCATTGAGCTTAAGCGTGCTTTAAGCAATGCCAGTTGCGCATATTCATCTTTTGGCATGGTAAAGCTATCGCGTTCCATTTTAATTTTTTCTGGCTTAACTTTTTCTGTCTTGACTTTCTTAGGCTTGAGCAATTTTGGTTTAGGCAATTTTTTAGCTGTTTTCTTTGCGGTTGCAGCTTTTGGTTTTGCAGCAACTGGCTTGGCAATAGTTTTAATCGCAGTACTTGTCGCCATTGGCTTAGTTGCGGCAGGGTTTGACGCTGATCTAGATGGTCTAGGTTTTGCTGCTGGTTTCGGCGCAGTTGGCTTTACTGCAGCTGACTTGGCAGCTGCGGGCTTCACCGGAGCTGATGCTACTTTTGTTGTTTTGGGGGCTATGGCTTGTGACATGGAACTCTCCTAATAAACGGTATAAACAGTTTATACCGTTTATTAGGCATGTCAACTGTCATAAAACTGTCATATTTCATATTGAAATCAATGAGCTACATTTAATTTTTAGTAGATACAATTAAACTCCAATCGGTTTTATTCCAGGCTAGTACCTCTTCTTCTAACAAATACGAGGTTTGTGGAAAGGCTTGCTGCCAAGCGCTTGGCAGGCTCAATAGAAAGGTATTCTCTGCGCGTTCAAAGGTGATGTTTTTTAACACGGGCATACTGCGCGAGTGACAAAAAATGACTGCCAGCCTTAACGAAATTAACTGGTAAACAAAGCCTTCATCGCTAAAATCAGCATCCAGTTTTTTTAGTTTGCCACAGTGCCCCAGCACCAATAAACTTAAACGATGCAACTCACTTTGGGAAAAGCCCATCAACTCTGTGTTGTCGACAATATAAGCGCCATGTTTTTGTGATTCGCTGTGCGAAATGGCGCTACCAACCTCGTGGCACATCGCAGCCCAGCCCAGCTTTTGTTTTAGCATGTGTAAGTTTTGCCTATCTTCTTCATTCTCAAACATGTTAGTAGCTAGTAGGTTAAAAAAACTCAGAGCAACTTTGGCTACGTTGGTAGCATGTTTTATATTGACTCCAAATCGTGCAATCAGGTGGTTAATTGAGGAATCGCGCAAATCTTTGCTAACGGCATCTTCTTGCCTCATGTCGTACAGTAAACCATGTCGCAACGCGCCTTTGGCAACTATCAAAGTATCAAGCTTCAACAAATCAAATATGCCAATCAATACGCTTAAGCCACCAGCGATTACTGCTTTACGATCTTCTTTTAGGCCAATTAACTCAATTTTATCAATGGTTTTTGCCTTAATTAGCTGCGCGCGCAGCCACGCCAATCCTTTGCGTGTCACTGTGTCTTCAGCAAAGCCCGCTGCTGCCAATATTTCGGCAATCGCGCCCACTGTGCCAGATGCACCGTAAGCGACATCCCAATAGGTAGGTTGATAGTTATCAGCCACCGCATCTAAAAATGACTCTGCAGCAATTTCTGCGCGCTCAAAGTTTCTTTCACTCAGTTGGCCATCAGCAAAATACTTGAGTGACCAAGTGACTGAGCCTACCCGCAATGAGTCTGTGGTTTCAGCGGTTAAATGGTGACCTAAAATAAATTCAGTGGAGCGGCCGCCAATGTCAATCACCAAACGCCGTTCGTCCGATTGGGGTAGCAAGCGGCTAACCCCTTGGTAAATCAGCCGTGCTTCCTCGACGCCGGAAATCACTTCAACTTCGTAGCCTAGTGCCTTTTTGGCTAGCTTTAAAAATTCATCACGGTTTTTGGCTTCGCGCAGTGTTTGTGTGGCTACTGCGCGCACATTCTGCTTGGGAAGGTTTTTAATCGCTTCGCCAAAACGCGCTAAACATTTCAGTCCACGCTCTATGGCTTCTGGCCTTAAATTACGCTCGGCGTCTAAATCGCCACCTTGCCGCACCGCCTCTTTTAAATAATCTACGCGATGAATTTGGCCATTGTTGTAGCGACCAATTTCTAGCCTAAAACTGTTAGAGCCTAAATCAACAGCGGCAAGTAATGTCTCTAAAGGTTGGTTAGATGAAACAGTATTATCGTTTTGCATACGCTTTTATAGCATAGTTAGGCCGCAGTTTTATGACATTTAGTGTGATTAATTGTAAATTTTTATTTACCAATTTCGCGCTCGTATTCGGGAAAATAGCGGCTAATGATACTTAAATCAAAACTACGCAAGATGCTGGTGTTGGGTTCGCGCTGTAGTAAAAATTCAAATGATTTTTTGAGCAATTCAGTATTGCTGATACACCCGTTGGTAATCTTTTGTGCGTAATCGGCCTGCAAGGTGACAGTATGCGTTGTGGTGCTTTGCGCTACCACGGTTACTTGATAGGTGCTTGAATCAATTTCTACTGTTCGAATATCTGCCATAGCCTACCTTTATTTTGGGCATCAACTTTGCCATAAACTTGGAACATAAATTTAAGCCATGATTTAAGCCATTAACGCTTGAAAAGTACCTACTTTACCCCAATTTACTAGTTACTCTAATTTATAACAAATAATTTTACTTATATTTTTCTTATTAAGTTTAACGCAAAAAAAGGACTAAAAATGGCAGCACAAAAAATGGAATTCCAGGCCGAGGTAAAGCAACTGATGCAGTTGATGATTCACTCTTTGTACAGCAATAAAGAGATTGTCTTGCGCGAGCTCATTTCTAACGCGTCTGATGCGGCCGATAAACTACGCTTTGAGGCGCTGGCTAATAGCGCTTTGTATGAAAACGATAGTAACTTAAAAATCACCATTGGCTTTGATAAAGCTAAACGCACTGTCACGATTAGTGATAACGGCATTGGCATGAGCCGTGATGAGGTGATTGCCAATATCGGCACCATTGCAAAATCGGGTACCAAAGAATTTTTTAATGCCTTGACCGGAGATGAGGCTAAAGATGCTAACTTGATTGGCCAATTTGGTGTGGGCTTTTATTCCGCGTTTATTATTGCTGATAAAGTGACATTGACCACGCGCCGCGCAGGCAGTGCAGAGGCGGTGAAATGGCAAAGTGCGGGCGAGGGTGATTACACCATTGATGCAGTAAAAAAAGAATCGCGCGGTACTGAAATCACCCTGCATTTGCGCAAAGATGAGGATGAATTTTTAAATGATTGGCAATTAAAATCGATTATCCGCAAATATTCTGACCACATTACTTTGCCGATTATGATGCAAAAATCGGAATGGAAAGAGGGTGCGGACAACCCTGATGGAACAAAAGCTGGCGGTGAGATGGTGTTAACCGATGAGTTTGAGGCGGTTAACAAAGCCTCGGCTTTGTGGGCGCGTAGCAAAAATGACATCACTGCAGACGAATACAACGAGTTTTATAAACACGTTTCGCATGATTACCAAGCCCCGCTAGCCTATACGCACAGCCGCGTCGAGGGCAAACAGGAATATATTTCACTGCTATATATTCCAAGTAAAGCGCCATTTGATTTGTATGACAGAGAACGTCGTCACGGTATTAAATTGTATGTAAAGCGCGTATTTATTATGGAAGACGCAGAAAAGCTGATGCCACAATATTTGCGTTTTGTGCGCGGTGTGATTGACTCAGCCGATTTGCCATTGAACATCTCGCGTGAAATTTTGCAGGATAGCCGCGATGTGGATGCGATTAAAAATGGTTCGGTAAAAAAAGTATTGAGCTTGCTAGAAGACATGGCAAAGGACAAGCCAGATGATTATGCGAAGTTTTGGGATGAGTTTGGTCGTGTGTTGAAAGAGGGGCCAGGGGAAGACTTTGCTAATAAAGACAAAATAGCGAGTCTTTTACGCTTCGCCAGCACCCGCTTAGATACTGCCTCGCAGAGCATCTCTTTGAAAGACTATGTAGAGAAGATGCAACCAGAACAAACGGCGATTTACTATATTACAGCGGATAGCTTTGCTGCTGCACAACATTCCCCACACTTGGAAATTTTCCGTAAGAAAAATATCGAAGTACTATTGTTGAGCGACAAGGTGGATGAGTGGTTATTGGGTAGCCTCACTGAGTTTGAAGGTAAAAAACTGCAGTCTATCGCTAAGGGTGATTTGGATTTAGGTGCATTAGAAACTGAAACCGAAAAAGAAATCCAAAAGAAAATTGAAGAGGATGCCAAAAGTTTAATCGAACGTGTTAAATCTACACTGGGTGATGCAGTAAAAGAAGTGCGCGTGACGCACAGGCTCACAGATAGTCCCGCCTGTTTGGTGGCGGGGGAGCATGACTTGTCGGGCAATATGGCGCGTATTTTAAAGGCGGCTGGTCAGAATGCGCCTGAAAGCAAGCCGATTTTAGAGCTTAACCCGACGCACAAATTGGTTAAACGCCTAGAAAATGAGGCAGAGGAAGTGAAATTTAATGATTTAGCACATCTAGTGTTCGACCAAGCCTTGCTGGCAGAGGGGGGGCAGTTGAACGACCCTGCCAGTTTCGTGCGCCGCATGAACAGCCTACTGGTTTGATTTAAAACAGTTTAATTAGCTGCTTAGTTGATAAAGCCTGCATCAAGTATGCAGGCTTTTTTCGTGGTTAAACTGAAGTTAAACGAATTGTCATAAAGCTTGGCGCGATATTTGCTAAAATGCTAGCAATAAGCGACACACAAATCCAAAGGCCCGCCATGATTAAATCTACAAAAAAAAGTATCGCACTCCCTAAATTAACGCCTGTCAAACAGGCCTTACAAAATCACTTGGTATTCTCGTGCTTTAAGACTGATAAGGCTGCCACACCTAGAGATTGGTACCATGCAGCAGCTTTTACCGTGCGTGATCACGTGGTGGAGCGTTGGGTAGAAACCGCAAATAGCTATTACGATCAAGACCCAAAACGCGTTTATTATTTATCTCTAGAATTTTTGATTGGGCGCATGCTGAGTAATGCTGCACTGAATTTGGGCATTAATGATGAGCTAAAGGATGGTTTAGGTGCATTAGGCCATTCTATGGAGGCCACAGCAGAGATGGAATATGATGCGGCGCTTGGCAATGGTGGCTTGGGGCGCTTGGCCGCCTGCTTTTTAGATTCCATGGCCACCATGGATATTCCTGCCACTGGCTATGGCATTCGTTATGAGTACGGCATGTTTAAGCAAAGCATTGAACATGGCCAGCAAGTTGAAAACGCGGATAATTGGCTGCGCTACGGCAATGTGTGGGAGTTTCAACGCCCAGAGGCTACTTACGAAATTAAATTCTATGGGCATGTAGTGCCAGTAAAAGAGGGTAATCATGTTGCGCATCACTGGGTGAACACGCAGCAAGTAGTGGCGATGCCTTATGACATGCCAGTGCCAGGTTATGGCACCGAAACCGTAAATAACTTAAGACTCTGGTCTGCTAAAGCCAGTAAAGATTTTGATTTGGGCCAGTTTAATGATGGGAATTATGACGAAGCAGTGGAGGAGCGCACGGGTTCTGAAACGATTTCGAAAGTATTGTACCCAAATGATGCTTCCGCCTCTGGTCGCGAGTTGCGTCTAAAGCAGCAATATTTTTTCGTATCCGCCTCTATTCAAGATATTTTGCGGCGCTTTATCACCACGCGTCATGTAAAAACTGAAAAAGATTGGGCAGATTTGCCCAATAAAATCGCCATTCAATTAAATGACACGCACCCCGCCATTGGTGTGGCAGAGATGATGCACCAGTTGGTTGATCATCATCATCTGGCTTGGGATTTTGCTTGGGGCTTGGTGAATAAAATATTCGCCTATACCAACCACACTCTAATGCCAGAGGCACTTGAAACTTGGTCGGTAGACTTATTTGGCAGCTTGTTACCGCGGCATTTAGAGATTATTTACGAAATCAACCTTCAATTTATCACCATGGTCAATCACTTGTTCCCTGGCGATACCGAGTTGGTGAAACGTGTATCAATTATTGATGAAACGCACGGTAGACGCGTGCGTATGGCGCATTTGGCAGTGGTGGGTTCGCACACTGTCAATGGTGTGGCTGCATTGCACAGTGAGTTGTTAAAAACCACGTTGTTTGCAGACTTTAATAAAATTTACCCAAATAAACTGACGAATGTCACCAATGGTATAACGCCTAGGCGTTGGCTCAATCAAGCCAATCCTGCGCTTACCAGCTTAATTGCCACTGCTATTGGTGATGGCTTCCAGAAAGATTTAACGCAGATTAAAAAGTTAACGCCGCTGGCAGATGATAAAGATTTTCGCAAGGCGTTTCGCGCAGTAAAAACGGCTAACAAGTTAAGGTTAGCGCAAAAAATTGAAGCGGTCACCGGCGTTAAACTGAACACAGATGCGCTGTTTGACGTACAGATTAAGCGTATTCACGAATACAAGCGCCAGTTATTGAATGTGCTGCATGTGATTACTTTATATAACCGTATTCGTAAGGGCGAAAATTTGGCTACACCACGTGCGGTCATTTTTGGTGGCAAGGCCGCACCAGGTTACTGGGTGGCGAAGCAAATCATTCGCTTAATTAATGATGTGGCAGAAATTGTGAATAACGACCCTGCCGTGGGTGACCAACTAAAAGTGGTGTTTTACCCTAATTACGAAGTTTCTGCAGCTGAGATTTTGTTTCCAGGTGCAGATTTGTCTGAGCAAATTTCTACTGCTGGCACCGAGGCCAGTGGCACTGGAAACATGAAAATGGCACTGAATGGCGCGCTGACGATAGGTACTTTAGATGGCGCCAATGTTGAGATTATGGAAGAAGTGGGTGACGACAATATTTTCATCTTTGGCTTAACCACGCCAGAAGTGGCTGCGGCCAAAGCGAACAATTACAATCCACGTGAGTATTACAAGCAAAATGCCGAGTTGAAACAGGTGCTTGATATGATTGGTAGCGGGTTTTTCTCAATGCAGGAACCGCATCGCTATCAAGCCATCATCGACAATTTACTCAATTACGACAATTATTTATTGCTGGCCGATTACGCCAGCTATATTGCCTGTCAAGACGAAGTCAGCAAGACTTATCAAAACCCAGATGAGTGGTCACGCCGCGCCATACTAAATGTGGCGCGCATGGCCAAGTTTTCTAGTGATAGGACGATAGGTGAGTATGCTAAGAATATTTGGCATGTACAAGCCATCAAGAAATAAAGTGGATAAGAATTAAAATAGTGTAAACGCTTGTGTGAAAATTCCGTTAAAGCAACTAGAATTAGAGTAACTAGAATAATTGAATCAGATTAAGGGGTATTTCACATGAAACACATTCTGCCAGTTACGTTGCTCGCACTGTTTGTCACACATGCCAATGCCTTAGATTTCGGCACGCTTAAAGACGCGATTAAATCCAGTGGTAGCAGTTCAACCACCACTAGCAGCGCTGGAGTCAGTAGTTTAAGCAATGAGGAGGCCAGTGGCGGCCTGAAAGAGGCGTTGACGCAAGGCGTAGGCAAAGCCGTTTCTACATTGGGTGCGGCAGATGGTTTTTTTGGTAATAAAGAAGTCAAAATCCCGTTACCAAAATCACTGCAAAAAATAGAAAAAGGTATGAAGCTGATGGGGATGGGTAAGCAATCGGATGAGCTTGTTCTTAAGATGAACCGCGCAGCTGAAGCCGCAGTGCCTGAAGCCAAAGCACTCTTGGTAAGCTCAATTAAACAAATGACATTGGCTGATGCCAAAGCCATCCTGACGGGTCCGCAAGACGCTGCCACACAATACTTTAAAAAAACCACCTCTGCACAAATGAGCCAGAAATTTTTACCGATTGTACAAAAAGCGACTGAGAATGTGCAACTGGCCGCCAGCTACAACAAATATGCCGAGATGGGCAGTCAATTTGGCGTGGTAAAAAAAGAGGATGCCAATATAGAACAGTATGTGACAAACAAAGCGCTGGATGGCGTTTATTTTATGATTGCGAAAGAAGAAGCAGCCATTCGCAAAGACCCGTTAGGACAAGCCAGCAGTTTGCTTAAAAAGGTATTTGGTTCGGTTGCTAAGTAAAATTCAGAAGCTAAAATTTAGTTACCTTGCTGATTAAAAAGCCACTCATGCGAGTGGCTTTTTAATATTTAATTTACATTCAACCAACATACATTAAATTTATTGCCCTGCAGACCAATATCCATGCGGCCTGCAGGGCATGCCTTTTTTACGTGTAAATCGCTTTGCATTGAATGGGTTAGCACGACTGGTAGTAATGATTGTTGCTAATCTAACTGCAATACCAAGTGAGTGGCAATGATAAAACCTTAAATAAAAGCCATAAATGCTTTGACACAAGGTGCCAATTCTTGCTATAGTCTCATCTCTCGGCGGCATGTACGTCGAATCGGACGCGGGATGGAGCAGTCTGGCAGCTCGTCGGGCTCATAACCCGAAGGTCACAGGTTCAAATCCTGTTCCCGCAACCAATAAATCGAAGTGCTTAGCGCTTTAGATTTTTTGCGGTATCCGAAGTGATGCAACCAATCAATTTCAGGTTTTGAAATTACGCTCTTTAACAATATGAACGACTGATAAGTGTGGGTGTTTGTGGTTAAGACACTTGCATAGACGCAACGAATGCTTAGGCGCGAGCTTGAGAATGTTTT
>JAGVMP010000002.1 GCA_020053735.1 Pseudomonadota bacterium | reverse complement strand
GCTTTTAACTGCTTGTATTTCTTTACCCATAAACACTCCCTAAAGTTTGGACTATACTGTCCTCTTTTAAAAAGTGTCCGTCAAATCAGGGTTAGCTCATCACGACCCTTTTCAGGATGTTTAGCTACACCAAGACAAGGGTTTCTGTCTATTTGACCCCAGCGCATTGCATAGCTGAAAATATGTGAGAGTAAGGATATTTCTCTATTTGCTCTGATAGGTGCTTTAATGCCACGTATATCTAAATATTTTGCAATATGCATAGGTCTAACTTCTAGAACTAGAGTTTTACCAAATACATCTTTAAGATTTTTGGCTTCAATTAAATTGCCTGTATAAGTTGACTTTGCCTTTTTGGGTGCTATCTCAATCATGTATTTATCAATCAATGCAGCCATTGACCCAGCAGGCGGTTTTTCTGATCCTAAGTCTCTTGGTGTTTCACCTTCAATTTCAGCCCACTTAGAAAATGCGACAGCTTTATTATCTGATAACCTAGTCCATTTATTTTCTCTTGAGACGTAGTAATAAGCACCATGCTTTAGGTACATTCTAGGCGGTAAGTTAAAATTATTTTTGCGACGACGACCCATTTATACTCCGCTATCTAATAGCATCAAAATCTGGTTCGTTAGTGTTGGTGGATTGATGAGTATTGCTGAGTCGGTCAATAACTAAAGAGCGTAAAACTTTTGGTTTGCCAGCAGCGCTAATTTCAAAAGGGTATGATTGTTTTTTCAGCCAATTGATTTGGGCTTTGGCGACTTTGCGGTCAGTTAAGCTTTTTAACTCCTCAGAAGACAAAAATAAAACACCCAGTAGGCTCATTTTTACCAGCCCTCATTATTAGCAAGAATTGGTATATTTAATCTTTTTGGAATGCCTTGACGTATTAGTTTTTCAATAACTTTTTCTGCAGATCCTTCAATTTCTAACATCACATTGATATGCTTGCCATATCCTTGTGACGCACATGTTGTTAAGAAGTCATAACTGATTTTAGTAGTATTTTGTAAAGTCTTGATCCTCTCCATTTTTTCCTGAATCCAGCCAGTGGCATTAGGATATGAGCCAGCAACATACTTGCCAGGCTCCATTAAAACATCAAAAGGAATAATGCGATCTCTATTGTGAAGCTCAAGCTCCCAGCGAACCCATGGATGGAATTTGGCACCAAGCTGCATACCCTTTTCATAAATACGCAACATTTTTCCATTTTTGCGCTTTCCAACATAGAAAGTGCGACCGCTACCATCAGGCTTTAGCCAATTACCAATTTGATTGCATGATGGAGTTTTTCCACCAGCATTAAACATACCCTCTTCATATAACTTAACAGCAAGATCAACATTATAAATACCGTAGTAATCGTCAATTGCTCCATCCCAGCGAGTAATTTTAGCTTTAAAATTATCTTGTAAGAGGATGGTTAAATTATTCCAGCTAGATACCATATGACAGCCTTCAGCTGGTATGGATATAAAGGCAGTATTATTTTGGCCACCATATGCGAAGAATGTTTTTGATTCGCCAAGCTGGATTGACTGTTCCCAGCCATGTAAACCTTTAAATCTATTTTTAACTGGTGAAAAACTAGAGCCTAAACAGTTTACCAAATCAAAAATTACAGAATCAAGATCAAATTCTTTAAAAGAAAAAGTACAGTTTAGAAAATCAGTGATTGCTGCATAAGGTTCACCATCAGCTTTAGGTAACGGGGTCGATATAAGAGTTGGCTTGCCATTAATACTAAAAAGCTCAAAACTTTCACTACTATCATTATTAGTATTATTTAAACTTTCCCCCCGTATTACCAGACGGGGGTCTTCTGAGGTTTGCTGCATCGTGGAAGCTTGAATAGATGCTATTCCGCCTTCGTTCGATGATTTTGACGGTGCTGGCGCATCCGTCCAAATCTCCGAGCCGATGGTGGTTTCATTTAAACCAAATTTAGATGTGTTAAATTCGTTCATAGTAGAGAAATATCAAGTTTCTCTACTATGAGTTTAAACTAAGGATTTGTCAAGTGCCCTTAAGGAAATATAATTCATCCTTCATAATCAACCTTGCGTCGATCTGGTATTTTGATATCGCCGCCTGCAACTTTCCAAAAATTACCAATTTTCTCAGCAAGATTAAGACCAAATGAGCGATAACTACTTGGACCTTTCTCAGGAAAAATATCGCGTATTTTTACACCTAAAATATCTTCATATTTGCGTATAGTTTTTTTGCTATGAATCATATATAGCACCTTCCAGCCAAAGTGATGACCCATTGCCAGCATGCCTAGAGCAGACTCAAGCTCATCTAGCTGGCCTGTGAACGCAGCAATGGCATTTTCTTGGATATCAGATATCTTTTGAACTTGTTCATCAGTGAGTTTAGCAATTACTTCGTTTTTACTCTTACGCTTAGGGAGCGGCAGAATTGCATCTGTTATTAAATCAAATGCCTTGTAAGTAAGTGATTTGTTTTTTTCAAGCTTTTGAGTAATGGCGTCCTCAGGTAGAGGTTTAGTGGAATTTTCGTTGCTCATATCTTGCTCCTTTGATATGAGCACAATAAGATAGAAAGGGTATTTGAGCAACCCTTATTTACATAAGAAGGAAAGTGCTCTCTATTTCTGGGCAGTAGCCAATTCGTAGAATCTAAGCATGGCAGGAGCTGTGAAAATTGATTCACCCAATCCATGGCAAACTCTAGCGAATATCTCTTCTCCCAAAGACTCTTTGTGGTAAAAAAGCCCCTGATTTACGCCGTTAATTAACTTATCAGTAGTTTCGATACGAGCAAGTCTGTAAACAACAAAGCTGTCTTCTTTGATAAAGGGATGATCCCCTTTATATAGTTTACAGGCTGGATCAAAGTGGATTTTAGGCTTTATGGTGGATACGCTTACTAAGAGGCAAGACTTAATGTTGCTTTCAGGGTGGGGATGCGGGCTTGTGAGTAATATAAATAGATGTTTGCGATCTGCATCAGATGTTGATGCAGATGGAATTAGTAGCGTTGCCCTTTGAAAGGGCAAAAACAAACTCATAAACTAGCAAAAAGCCTGTCTATTGATTTTGCAGCTTCAATTTCAGAAGCAAGAATCGATGCCTCTTCATTCGATTTTCCTAAGGCAGAAAAGATCCTAGTAGGAGTAATAGTGATTGATGAGCCATTGGGATCTTCCCATTCTGGGCAGTTGCCGTCATGGGTGTAGTTAACAAGCTGCCATCTAGACATTGCACCAAACTGCTGCCATATACTATCTAATATGGTAATGTCAGCTTTACTTAAGTAGTCCAAGTCATTTAGATCAAAGTCTTTTCTAAGCGAGACCTGATGCTCAGCTCTATCTGATATCCAGCTTTCCCAGCCTTGCG
Source organism: Pseudomonadota bacterium (assembly GCA_020053735.1). Lineage (GTDB taxonomy): Bacteria > Pseudomonadota > Gammaproteobacteria > Burkholderiales > Methylophilaceae > Methylotenera_A. Next base: position 54,034 of record JAGVMP010000002.1, on the reverse strand, counting down.
CCTCAGACTCAATAACGCCCGCCATAAGGTTTAATGTTCTAGACAGCACGGGTCCATTAGGTAACGAGTAGAAGGTGTCACCTGAGATTGATGCGCCGTAAGATGCTAAGGATGATCTGTCTGCCAGATAAAGAAGCTTTATCAGCTTTAGATGAGACATGGTGCCACCACGCCTTTTAAGCATGTAAGCTGCCATTTGGGCTACTTTACGTTCATTGAACATTTAGCACAACCCCGAGAAATGAAAAAATTCTATTATATATATGCACTTATAACGTAATCATAACAAATACTTGTAACAATAAGCAAGCATATTCGGCTCAATTGTAAATTAAATGTAACCAAAAAATTGTCTAATATCCTCACATTGCTGTAAATATAAGCCTCAGATATGCGTTGCTAAATTGATACACAATAATAGACATGAATAAGCAAAAAAGGTTTTAAGGTTCAGATTCTTACTTAAGTTTCGATATGGGGTTGTGATTCCTGTTGTCGTGGGTTCGAGCCCCATCAGCCACCCCAATTTCTTTTCAGCTTGCCTTGATAGCCCGCGTTATAACGGTTATAGTATCCTTAAAATAAATAAGAATAACCGTAGTAAATGATAAGGATAAAGCATGGCTGAGCTCCGTCCGGTGCTTATCATCATTGATGATGACCCGCTCATTACCGATACCTTGCACTTTGTGCTAAGCAAACACTTCGAGGTGTGCGTGGCAGATTCGCGCGCGCAGGCTAAAAGTTTACTCAGACAGTTAGACGAGCCGCCCTCGCTGGCATTGGTGGATTTGGGTTTGCCGCCCATGCAGCACAAGCCAGATGAAGGTTTTAAACTGATTGGCGAGCTACTTGCACATTCGCCCAGCATGAAAATACACGTGCTTTCTGGCCAAAGTGATGACGTCAACGTTAAGCATGCGCTTGCCTTGGGTGCGCTTGATTTTATTCCCAAACCTTGCGATGTTGATAAGCTTAAAGAGCTGCTTTTAAACTCCTTAAAAGTACAAAGCGTTGAGCTTAGCGAGGCGTTACCTAAGCCAGAAGAAGACAAAAATGGTGGCATGATAGGCGAAAGCTTGCCGATGCAAACGCTGATTACACAAATTCGCCAATTTGCAGATTCACCATTTCCTGTATTGATTGAGGGCGAATCGGGTAGCGGTAAAGAGCGTGTCGCCAGCAACTTTCACCGTTTTAGCAAGCGCAATAAACAGCCCTATTTGTCGATTAACTGCGCCGCCATTTCGCCCATGTTGGCAGAATCTATTTTATTTGGTCATGCTAAGGGTGCGTTTACAGGTGCTAACACAGCCAACGCGGGCTATTTTGAAGATGTCAACGAAGGTACGCTTTTCTTAGATGAAATAGGCGAATTACCGCTAGAAATGCAGGCTAAATTATTGCGTGTATTAGAGAACGGCGAGTACACACGCGTAGGCGAAACGCAAGTGCGCAAAAGCAAGGCACGTGTGGTCGCTGCCACTAACCGAGACTTACGTGCTGAAGTGCGTGCCGGTAATTTTAGAAGTGACTTGTATCACCGCTTGGGCGTTTTCGCCGTTAAAGTGCCGCCGCTACGTGATTTAGCGGAAGACAGTCTGATTTTACTCGACCATTTCAATACGTTTTATGCGCGTGAAACTGCACAGCAAGCGTTTAAGTTGGATGAGTGCGCAAAATCGCGCTGGCTAAGCTACCACTTTCCGGGCAATGTGCGCGAGCTACGTAACATTATTATCCGCCTCATCGCTAAATACGCTGGCCAAACGGTGAATGAGTTGCAACTGTCGGCAGAGCTAGATTTGTCGCGCCAAAACGAGGTAGATGGTGGCAGTGCCGTTATTAGCAACAATGGTGATTTGTCCGGTTATGCCTTGCAACACTTGCAGAATGAGGCCAATGTAAGCTTAGGCCAAGTGTTGAAATCATGGGAAAAAGCTTATGTAGATGCCGCGATGCGGATTACCCACGGCAATTTAAGTCAAGCTGCAAAAATGTTGGGTATTAATCGAACGACACTATACTCACGCATTCAACTACAAGAAGAAACCAAATAAAGCGCGATGTATTATGCACATTTCGGCTTAAAAGAGCCGCCATTCAAAATCACCCCAAATACTGAAGTTTTTTTTACCGGCGGTAATCGTGGTGCGGTGCTGGATGCCTTAATCTACGCTATTACCAGTGGTGAAGGTATTGTTAAAGTGGTGGGTGAGGTGGGTAGCGGTAAAACCATGTTGTGCCGCATGTTGCAAACGATTTTGCCAGAAAAAATTGAAAGCATTTTTTTGGCCAACCCCAGTGTGGCGCCAGAAGATGTTTTGCACGCCATTGCCTTTGAACTACAGTTAAAATTACCTAAAAATGCCGACCGACTAAAAGTCATGCAAGTGCTGCAAACACACCTACTGGCAAGACATGCAGCGGGCAAGCAAGTGGTGATTTTTGTTGAAGAGGCACAAGGTATGCCGTTGGCTACCCTTGAGGAAATTCGCTTACTCTCAAATCTAGAAACCAAGCACGATAAACTGTTGCAAATTGTGTTATTTGGCCAGCCCGAGTTAGACGAAAATCTCAATCAAGCCAATATCCGCCAGCTACGCGAGCGTATTACCCACAGCTTTAACTTAGCGCCATTACAAACCAAAGAGATTGGCGAGTATTTAATGTTTAGGCTGCGTGCGGCAGGTTACTTTGGCCCGCCAATGTTTACAGCCGCCGCAGTAAAAAAACTGGCCAATGCCGCCGATGGTTTGGTGAGGCGGGTGAATATTTTGGCTGATAAAGCGCTGCTGGCCGCGTTTGCCGAAAATGTATATCAGGTGACGCCCAAGCATGTGCAGGCTGCGATTGGCGACAGTGAATTTGGCGTAGAGGCTGCAAAAAAACTAGCCAAAAACACGCAAATGTTGATGTGGGCAGGCTTGCTGGTAATTGGTTTGGCACTGGGATATGCGGCAAGTATGTGGCTGCAAAAACCTAAAAATACAGTTGCAACAAGCACTGATATAACGGCTGAAACAACAGACATCAAAACAACTGGCCCAGAAGCCAATATCCATAAGCCTTCCAGCCCTGTCAAAACCGCTCCAGTAAATAATGACCAAGCAATGAGTCCGCAAATCAATTCTCAAGTAAGCCCAGATATTTTAACTGGCCGCTTAACTGCAACTTCCACTTGGCTCGCTAGCCAAAACCCAAGTACGGTCACCATTCAACTGATGGGAGCCAGTAGCGCAGCGCAGCTCAAAAGCGATTTGGAAGTGCTTAGCCAGCAAGTGGAGTTGGATAATATTTATGTTTACAGAACCAGAGTGAATGGCCTGCCATTTTTAACCGTGTTGTATGGTAGTTTTGCTAATCGCGTAGAAGCCATGCAAGCACTAAAAAAATTACCGTTAGAGATACAAAAAAATCGTCCGCAATTGCGTACTGTTGCAGGGGTGTTACAAGAAACCAAATAAATTTGTAAAAATGTAATAACTAAACATAATTTATAAGTTTTTCAATAAGTTAGTATTGCAATTTAATGCAACTTATGCGATAACAACAGTAGTACAAAAACCTTAGGGGCAGCAAGTCGTGCAAAATCAAGGTATTAATAATATCGGCCTAAATAATAAGATGAGCGTTGGCATGGTTAAATTTGGCGCTAAATTTAGTGTAGTGCTGGTGATTTTGGCAATTACAGCCTGCTCGCATCAGTCCAAAGTGAAACCGTCGGCTGGTCATATTGATGGCAAAGCCAACACCCCCGAAGCCAGTCAAAATAATGCGCAAAACACCAATGTTGCACCTATTCCCAAGTTAGTACGTAGTGCCCCGCAATTACCGCCACCCAAGGCCACTACCAAAGCACAAACCTACAGTGTTGTAGTCAACGAAGTACCCGTTAAAGAAATTTTGTTTGCGCTGGCACGCGAAAGCAAAATCAACGTAGATATACATCCCGCCATTCAAGGCCGCGCTACATTAAATGCAGTGGATCAAACCTTACCCGCTATTTTAGAGCGTTTAGCTAAACAAGTCGATTTAACCTACAAAATGGATGGAAACACTCTTTATATTGCTCCAGACCAACCAGTGTTGCGCATTTATAAAGTAGATTATGTGAATATGAACCGCGATACCAAAGGTTTCATTGGTGCGGCGGCAGAAATTTCAAGCACAGGTCAGAGCGCAAGTACTGGTGCAGGTGGCGCTAGTGTAACGACAAGCACTTCTGGCAGCGGAGCCAATAATAGCTCGCGCACTTCGGTGGACAGCAGTTCAAAAAATCACTTGTGGGAATCGTTAATTCAAAATATTAAAGAGTTGTTAGCAGAAACTGATAAAGAAGTGATTGTGTCGCGATTTGGTAGCACCACTGAAACAAACGCACAGGAGACGAACGCTAATGGCATGCCAGCAACCATAGCAAGCCAAGCAGAAGCCACTCGAGCTGCAACAGAAGAGCGCAATCAACAGCGTTCAGAGTACAAAACTTTATTAGCAGCCAACGTGATCGCTAACCCAGAAACAGGCGTAATTAGCGTGCGTGCCACGAATAAGCAGCACGAAAAGGTACAAGAGTTTATCGACCGTGTGATGGGCAGTGCACGCCGTCAAGTGTTGATTGAGGCGACCATTGTGGAAGTTCGTCTAAATGATAGTTTTCAAGCAGGCATTGACTGGAGCCGATTAAATAACACGCCAAGTAATAGCGGCTTTGTGTTTGGTCAGACGCTAGGCTCAAAAGGTGTTAACTTTAATACCACTACAGGGGGCTTTAGCACGGGCGAAAATAATGCACTTGGCTTCGCGCCTACAGCTGGCTTGGTGGCTGGTTATTTAAATCCAATGAGCCGTATCGGGAACATTGCGGCATCTATTACTTTGCTTAAACAGTTCGGCGATACCAAAGTACTTTCTAGCCCAAAGCTAATGGTGCTGAATAACCAAACTGCGGTACTAAAAGTGGTGGATAATTTAGTATATTTTACTGTACAAGCGCAACAGTCGCAGGGCGCAATTGGTGGTAATACGTTGTCGACTATTACCACAACGCCAAATACAGTGCCTGTAGGTGTGGTAATGAGTGTGACGCCACAAATTAACGACACAGGTAAAGTAAATGTCAATGTACGTCCGACCATCTCTCGAGTTCTTAGCTTTGTCCGCGATCCAAATCCTGCATTAAATGGTGCGGGTGGAGGTGTTGTTGTTCCTAGTCAAATTCCACAAATTCAAGTGCGCGAGATGGAATCGATATTGCAAATTGATAGTGGAAATACCGCTGTCCTAGGGGGCTTGATGCAGGATGAAATTCAGCGCAATACCGATAAAGTCCCTGGATTATCTGAGGTTCCAGGGGTAGGCAAAGTGTTTACTGGTAAGAATGATGCCACTCAAAAAACAGAGCTAGTGATATTTCTTCGCCCTACCGTAGTGCTTAATGCCAGTTTAGAAAGCGATGAGTTACAAAGCTATAAACAATATCTGCCTGCCCAACAATTGCAAAATGTATTAGAAGAAGCGAATTAATTAGGTTTTAGATTCATGAGCCTGCTAATTAAAGCATTAGATAAAGCCCAAAATGCTAAAACTGAGCAACAACAAGCTAGCGAAATTAAAGCCGAGATTGAAATGCAGGCTGATGTTAGCAGTAAACTGCCTCATACTCAAAATCCAGAAAAAACAGCTGGGGCAGAGTTGGAGTTATCCCTAAGTCCAACTGGTAGCTCATTTTCAGATGCCGCTGCAAATATTGCAAAGCCAGCCAGCACAGCGGTTAGCACAGCACCTGCAGCTACAACATCCACTCAGCAGCCTAACCAGCATGTCACAGCAAAAAGTGCGGCTAATGTGTTTTCTGCCAAAGGCCTTGAGGAAAAAACTGATAGCGCCCGATTAATCATGATTGCAGGCGCTGGCTTAATTGCATTGTTGGGCATGGGGCTATATTTTTATCAATTTGTTGATAGCTCCCCACCCATTGTGGTGCCAGCGCGGCCATTAGAACAAATTGCCACGACGGCAGAGGTTGTTCCACAGACTATTCCTGAGGCTCAAGATACCCAAACAAATGTCAGTGAGCTTGCTGCTGAGTCTTTAGAAGTAGCACCTTCAGCAACAGAGACTGTTATGCCGCCTGAATTTGAGCTAGCAGAATCTAAGCCTATGATGGCTAGAAAAAAAACAAATAAAGCAGTTGCAATTGAAGAAGATGAAGTGATGCTTACTTTTGATGACAGTGCAGAAAACACCAGTGAAATAAATGAAAATAATCTGACTGATAGCGATGATGGCTCGAATCGTTTGCAAGCGTCTTTTTCTGCCAATAAAGCCAATAATAAATCGCGCAAATCTAAAAACTCGCCTAAAAATAATACTGCAATAGCCTCAGAAAGCGCTTCTTTCAGTGTGACAAAATCTACGCCGCAACCAAGCGTAAACCCAGTGCTGATGAGCGCTTACGAGGCATATAATGCAGGCAATGATACACAGGCACAACAGCTGTATAAGCAAGTGTTAAAACAGGATATTCGCAATGTAGATGCGTTGTTGGGTTTGGGTGCAATTGCTTCTAGGCAAGGCCGCAGCGCAGATGCAAATGCATGGTATGGCAAAGTACTAGAAGTGGACCCACGTAACAATGTTGCGCAGGCGACCTTGTTGGATAATCGGTCTCAAGGTAGTGACTTAACCAACGAAATCAGCTTGAAAAATATGTTAGCTAAGCAACCAGATGACGCCAACTTGCATGTAGCGCTTGGTAACTTATATGCCGAGCAAAATCAGTGGCCAGCGGCGCAACAAGCTTATTTTGATGCCTATAGTTTAAATAAGACAGCAGACAATGCCTATAACTTGGCCGTAAGCTTAGACCAAATGGGCAAGTCAAAATTAGCACTGCCGTATTATCAGCAAGCCTTAGCGCAAGCCAGCAATGCAAGTAATATTGACAAGGCAGCATTATCAGCGCGTATAGCAGCAATTCAATAAATCCAAAAATAGATAGAACATAAATAATGGCAGAATTTTTTAATGGCTGAACAAAGACGCAAACTACGCCTAGGCGAATTAATGATACAGCAGGGCTTGATTAGCCAGGACCAACTGCGCATTGCACTTATTGAGCAAGAGACGAACAACATCCCATTAGGCCGCCAATTGGTGCGCTTGGGCTTTGTGTCTGAGAATATGGTGCGCGATTTGGTTGCGCACACTATTGGACAAGAAAGTATTGATTTAAGCACGGTGGTGGCCGATGTAGATGCACTCGGCATGGTGCCTGAAGATTTTTCAAGGCGCTATCATTTACTACCCGTGGCATATGAAGACGCTACCAAAACCATGATAGTAGCGATGGCCGACATGTTTAACGTGGTGGCACTTGACCAGCTTCGCGCCATGCTGGGCGGGCAAATTCAACTTAAGCCTGTGTTGGCAGCTGATGCACAGTTAGAAGACTATATTGACCAATTTTATGGTTATGAACTATCGGTTGACGGCATCTTACGTGAGATAGAGACTGGTGAAATTGACTACCAAAGCCTGACCGCTGAGGGCGAAGAATACACGCAGCCAGTAGTACGTTTGGTAGGTGCGTTATTGATGGATGCTGTGAAACGTGGTGCATCGGATATTCACTTTGAGCCTGAGTTTGCATTTTTGCGTATTCGCTACCGAATTGATGGCGTACTGCAGCAGGTGCGCAGCTTGCATAAAAGCTATTGGCCTGGTGTCGCCGTGCGATTAAAAGTCATTAGTGGTATGGATATTGCTGAAACCCGCTCACCGCAAGATGGCCGTTTGAATATGAATTTGTGTGGTCGTCCGATTGATTTCAGGGTGTCATCTCACCCCACCATTCATGGTGAAAATATTGTGTTGCGGGTGCTGGATCGTGAACGTTCTATTATTCCGCTTGAACGCATGGGACTACGCACCAATACGCTTGAGCAGCTTAAACTGATGATGACTCGGCCAGAAGGTATATTGGTGGTCACAGGGCCAACGGGTAGCGGTAAGACCACTACACTGTATTCGCTGCTCTCGCATAAAAATACCGAAGCGGTGAATATTATGACACTGGAAGACCCAGTAGAATACCCTGTGACACAGATGCGTCAAACCTCGGTGGCAGAAGTAAACAAAGTAGATTTTGCCAACGGCATTCGCTCGATTATGCGACAAGACCCCGACATTATTTTGGTGGGCGAGGTACGTGACGCTGACACCGCCACCATGGCATTTAGAGCAGCCATGACTGGCCACCAAGTATTCACCACGCTACACACCAACTCCGCGCTGGGTGCTATCCCTAGGCTTACCGATATCGGAATTTCTCCCGACATTATGGCGGGTAATATTATTGGTGTGGTAGCGCAGCGCTTGGTGCGCGTGCTGTGCCCGCATTGCAAGGAGCCGACTAAACCGACAGATGACCAGCGCAAAATTTTGGGCGTAAAGCGTAACGAGGCGATTCAAATATTTAAGCACAAGGGTTGCAAGCGTTGTAACCAAACTGGCTATCGTGGCCGTATGGCAATTATGGAATTATTGCGCATTGACAACGATTTAGATTCGCTGATTGCACGGCGCGCACACTTTGACGAGTTGCGTAAATTAGCGCTTGAAAAGGGCTTTACCACACTCGCCGATGACGGCGTACGTCGTATATTGGAAGGCTATACCAGTATAGATGAAGTGATGCGTGTGATTGATTTAACTTCTCGTATTTTACATTAGTGCATTTTGCGTGCTTTATTAAAAATATAGTGTAAAAACCTATCAGCAAATCTCCATGGCAACTTTTAACTACAGGGCAATTGATCAAACTGGCCGCCATGCACAAGGCCAGATTGATGCACTGAATGAGGTGGATTTAGAGATCCGCTTGGAGCGCATGGGTTTAGATTTAATTACCTTTAAATCGACCGAAAAATCTAAAAAAGTTTTCACGCAAAATAAGGTTAATAATCGCGATTTGGTCATGTTTTGCTTTCAGCTGGAGCAGCTTACAAGTGCAGGTGTGCCGATGTTAGAAGGCCTGAATGATTTGCGCGAAAGCACTCAAAATCTCTATTTTCAAAAAGTTTTAGGTGCCTTAGCGGGTGAGGTGGAAGGCGGTAAAATGCTCAGCCAAGCCTTGGCCGAACACCCTGATGTATTTGATGAGGTATTTGTAAACTTGGTAGCTGCTGGAGAGCAAACTGGCCAGTTATCAACAGTGTTTGATAACTTAAGCAACACCTTAAAATGGCAAGATGAGCTGTTGAGCCAAACTAAGCGCTTGCTGGCTTACCCATTGTTTGTGTTCGTAGTAGTGATGGCAGCCGTGACATTTTTGATGATGTATTTAGTGCCAGAGATGGTAAAGTTTTTAAACAGCCTAGGTCAAGAACTACCTCTGAATACACGTATTTTAATTTTTGTTTCTAACGCATTCGTAAATTATTGGTGGCTATTTTTAACTCTTCCAATCATTGTTATTGCTGGTCTAGCTGCTTATATTCAGCAAAGTGAAGATGCGCGCTATAAGTTTGATTACATTAAATTACAGTTACCACTGACTGGCGAGATTTTACAAAAAATTATTATGGCGCGATTTGCACGTTATTTTGCGCTGATGTATCAAACCGGTATTCCAGTTTTAGATGCTATTAAAACCTGTGAAAAAATTGTCGGTAATCGCGTGGTGGCCGATGCGTTGAGCCGTGCTCATGCGCAGATTAACGCAGGCGATAGCATGAGCGAGAGCTTTCAAAATGCAGGGTTGTTTCCACCGCTAGTGGTGCGTATGATTAAAGTGGGCGAAAATACTGGCGCGCTGGATAAGTCGCTGCTCAATGTGAGCTATTTTTACGATAGAGATGTGAATGAAATGATGCAAAAAATGCTTAAATTGCTAGAGCCTGCGCTGACGGTAATTCTGGGCTTAATATTAGCGTTTATTATGATGTCGGTGCTTGGTCCGGTGTACGATTCGTTTGGTAAAATGAAGTTTTAATGATTAAAAACCAGAATGTTAGCTAGCCCCAAAAAATTAATTTTATGTGCCACAAACACCAGTTTGACGGCTGGTTTTTGGCATGGCACAAAATTGCAAACTTACGTGGTATTTGGCAATACCAGCCAAGACCATACGCGCTTTAGCGAATTTCTAGCGCAATACAAAGATATTAATGTCTACCTAATTGCTGATGCGATAGAAGAAGATTATCGTTTGGAAAGCTTGCCACACACCACAGGCGGCGGGCGGCGTGAGATTGTCGAGCGTAAGCTGAATCAATTTAATCGGAACAGTTTGTATCGCGCGGCACATTTTATTAAACGTGCCAGCGATAAACGCAAAGATGATCAATTTCTCTTTGTTGCGCTAAGCAATGCCGACTTTTTACAAGGTTGGATGGATGCGATTCAGGCCAATCAGGCGCCGCTAGTGGGCGTGTATTTATTGCCTATGATTAGCCAAGTGGTCGTGCGTCAAATGAAGCTAATGGCGCCACATATTTTGCTGTGCGAGCGTTTGTCTTCTGGTCTGCGCCAAACTTATTTGCACAATGGACGCTTACGCATGAGCCGTCTAGTGCCTATGAAAGATGTAAAGCCTAACCAACTAGCATATTTCTATTTGGTCGAGATTGATAAAACTCGGCTTTATTTATTGAGCCAGCGCTTAATTACTGGCGAAACTCCTCTGCAAATGGTGCTGCCTGCTGTAGATGGTACTCACGATGAAATAGCAAAAAATATTAGCCAAGAACAAGGTTTGGAGTGTAAAGCCGTAGATCTGTTGGCATATGCCAAAAATGTGAATATTGCAGCCGATTTAGTAAAAACGCATCCAGAGTTGTTGCACATGCAGCTATTGGCTAATGGCAACGTGCCTGATAACTTGGCGCCAGTTACATTAAGCAAAATTCATAGCCTGAATAATGTGCGACGTAAAATTAATATTGCTACTGCCAGCATTGCTACGCTGGGTGTTATTTTAGCTGGTTATTATGGCTGGCAAGGTTCGCAGCAAAAAGATCAGTTGCTATCTATTGCAGCACAAACCCTGCAGCAGCAACAGCAATATGAGGAAGTGGCGAAGAATTTCCCCACTACGCCCATTGCCAGCACTGAGTTAAAAATAGCCGCAGAGCTTGCGCAAACCATTAAAAATAATAATCAAACCCCGCGCCAACTTATGCAAGTGTTAAGTCAAGCGTTTGAAGCATCACCTGAAATTGGTTTAAATAGACTGCGTTGGTTGCAAACCAGCGATAAGGAATTGAAAGATGAAGATGGCAACGCTAATACGCAAGCGCAAACCCCAATATCGCAGCCAGTAGCGAATAGTGATCCAAGTAAGCTGATACAAATAGGTTTTGTGAATGCTGAAATTAAAAACTTTACTGGCGATTATCGCAAAGCGCTCAATAGCGTCAACCAGTTTGTAAGCCGCCTGCGAGAGAACGCACTGGTGGAGCAAGTGGTTGTGTTACAAGAGCCTGTGAATGTAAGCTCACTCGCCAATTTGCAAGGTAGTACCACTGACGAAGGCGCCACCACAGAGCGCCCACCTGCCATATTTAAAATTAAAATTATATTAAAACAGACTGCCAACCTACCAACATTGGGAGCGGCAATATGAGTAACTTTATATGAGTTTAAATCAACAAGATTGGCGAAAGTTACGTTATCCCATTATAGGGTTGGGAGCTTCATTAATAGTTGTGGGACTGCTAGTTAGCTTTGCTGACCAATATCGCGAGAAAAATGAAACTGCCTTACAAACGCAGCAAAATATGCTCAACCAGGCGAGGCAGAAATTTCAGTCATCCGGGTTAGAAAAAGAAACCATCATAAAATATTTGCCCGTATATAACGATTTGCTGGCAAATGGCTTTGTTGGCGAAGAGCGGCGAATAGAATGGATAGAAGCGTTGCGTAACATTCATTCCAAATACAAATTATTTAGCATAGATTACAGTATCGGCCTGCAAGAAGCCTACAAGCCTAGTTTTCTACCTAACTTGGGTAGTTTTAGGTTAAACCGATCGGTCATGAGCCTAAAGCTGGATATGTTGCACGAGGGTGATATGCTGGCAATTATTGATGGTTTGCACGAGCAAACCACGCCGTTTATTGTGCGCGACTGCAAAATACAACGCCCGATTGGCGCGGTAGTTAATACAAAAAACATTGCAGCAAATATGCAAGCAGAGTGCGAAATAGATTGGCTTACTTTACGCGACCCACAGCTTTCTAGTACCACAACAGCCGGGGCATTGTGATGAAATTTTTAATTGTCAGCTTATTTTTTTACAGTCAACTAGTTTCTGTTCAATTAGCACTAGCGGCTGAGCCGATTGGCCGCCTGTTTACCTCGCCAGCTGAGCGTAGTAACTTAGATCATTTACGCCAAACCAAGAAAAAATTAATCGCGCCAACTGTTGTTGATGCGCCAGTAGACAATCTAGAAGCCTCGCCTATAGTACTTCCTGATGCGGTTAATTTACAGGGCTATGTAAAACGTAACGATGGTAAACAAGGTACGGTGTGGGTAAACGATCAAGCCCTGCAAGAAAATTCGCGCAACCAAGATGTTGCAGTGGGCAGTTTGCGTGAGGATAGCAACCGAGTGCCATTAAAGTTATCGGGTAACGGCAAGCAACTTAATTTAAAAGCCGGCCAAGTGTACGACCCAGAAACAGGTCGCGTGCGCGAGGCAAGAAACAATGCGGCACAAGGTGATGTTGGCACTATTGGTGACTAAGCTCTATGCGAAAACTTAGCCAGAAAGGTGCAACTTTAATTATTTTTGCGGTAGTAATTTCTTTACTAGTTCTTGGGTTTATATTTAATAATTTAAATGGTAAACAGTTAGAGGCAATAAAAAAAGATAAAACTGCAAAAGCACTTTTTGATGCAAAAAGTGCTTTACTAGGTTGGTCTGTAATGCGAGAAACTTCTGACCCGCCCTCTACAGCAAAGCCTGGTCAGTTTCCTTGCCCAGAAGATACTAGCTTGATAGGAACGCCAAATGAAGGCTCCTCCTTAAGTAGTTGCAATTCTGCATTGCCAGTTGTGGGCAGATTGCCTTGGCGTAGTTTAGGATTGGGCGATATACGTGACGGTAATGGTGATAAACTTTGGTATGTTTTGTCACCAGGTTTTCGAAACACGCCTATCAACTCTAATACGTTAGGGCAGCTAACCGTAAATGGAAATGCGAATGCAGCGGTAGCTATTATATTTTCCTCGGGATTCGCACTATCTGGTCAAAATAGATCAACACTCGCTGTCTCTAATTACTTAGACTTAACTAATAATGATGGAGATACTAGTTTTGTAACTATGGGTGCAATGGGTGCATTTAATGATGTGTCAATTCTAGTTACCCAAGCAGAGTTGTTTCAATTGATAGAAAGAAGAATTTTGAGAGAAGTGCGTGGTGATAGCACTCAAGGCCTTGTTAGGTATTATTCCAGTCAAGGGGCAAATAACTTTCCATTTGCAGATACGGACAACGATGGCATCGTAAATTTAGCCGAGCTTGTGGGGTCTCCATCTTATGAAGGTATGAATAATACTGACCCAGACAATTTATTCTTTAACACTAGGATAAAAAGTATTTTAGTTAATAATAATTGGATGCCATTAATAAACTATCAAATTTCTGCTGACAGGCAAGTAGTAACAATGACCACCCTAAATGGCGAGACGTTGACTGTTCCTTGATATGAATAAGTTATATAAATCTGGTTTCACATTAGTAGAGATGGCAATTGTGCTGGTGATACTCGGCTTGCTCATTAGTGCATTTCTTATACCTCTAGCTGCACAACTTGAGCAAAGTCGCAATGCGGAAGTTCGTAGAGACTTATTAGAAATCAAGGAGGCTTTATTAGGTTTTGCTGTGATTAACGGCAGATTGCCTTGCCCAGATACTGATGGTAATGGCACAGATGATGGATGTGCAAACACCAATGCAACTTCTACATCTGGAGGAAACGTACCTTGGGCTACATTGGATACCAAACAACTTGATCCATGGGGTAGACGTTATCAATATCAAGTTAATAATGCTTTTAGTACAACATTTCTATTAACGACTACAGGCTCGGGTGCAGGATTAATAAGGGTTTGTACAACAAGTGCTTGCAGTGGCACTGAAGCCAGTAACGTGCCGCTGGTCATATTTTCAACTGGACAAAATGGCGCTGTCATACCCCCAGCTGGTTTAGACGAGCAGGAAAATGTTGATGGCGATAAAGATTTTGTTAGTCATGATTTTGCCACAGGCGGGTTTGACGATATTGTAGTTTGGATTTCTACAAACGTATTGATGAATAGAATGGTAAGTGTTGGTAAGCTTCCTTAAATGAACGACAAGCAACTCCTTCGTTATAGCCGCCATATTCTATTGCCACAAGTTGAATATTCGGGCCAGGAAAAGCTAACAAAAAGCCACGCATTAATTGTAGGTGCGGGTGGTTTAGGTGCGCCAGTGGCCTTATATTTAGCGGCTTCTGGCGTAGGTAAGCTCACTATTTGTGATTTTGATACGGTAGATTTAACCAATTTACAGCGGCAGATTATTCACACCACGCAAAGTGTTGGTACCAATAAAGCGCTCTCTGCGCAGCAGACTATTTACGAAATTAACCCTGAAGTGAATGTGCAAACCGTGCAGCAAAAATCTACCGAGGACGAATTTAAAATATTGGCAGCAGATGCAGATGTAGTGATTGATTGCAGTGATAATTTTGCCACGCGTTATGCGCTAAACCGCGTGTGTTTTGCGCTTAAAAAGCCGCTGGTTTCTGGCGCAGCAGTGCGGTTTGAGGGGCAAATTACAGTGTACGATTTTAGGCATGAAGCTAGCCCGTGTTACCATTGCTTGTTCCCAGACACAGGGAGTGACCAAGAAATGCGTTGTACTGAAAATGGGGTATTTGCGCCCCTGGTAGGCATGATTGGCACCACGCAAGCAGCAGAGGCGTTAAAGTTATTAATGAATATTGGTGAGAGTTTGCAGGGACGATTGTTATTGCTAGATGCGCTAAGTATGGAGTGGCGGACAATCAAATTTGCGCGCGACCCTAAATGTGCGGTGTGCGCTTAGTTATATAACTTTAAAAACACTGCCCTGAGAGCCAATACCCATGCGGCTTGCAGAGCAGCATTTTCAGTCATGCGGATAATGCGCTTTGTGGTTATTTACCGCCAACCAAGTTTTTCACCGCGCTGACTAAATCTCCTGGCACAATCACAATTTTGCTATTGGTGGAACTGGCCAATTTTTGCATGGCAGTAATGTAGCGATCACCCAATAAGAACGTGGCAGAAGTGTTGTTTTCTTTCACTGCATCTGAGATAAATTTAATCGACTCTGCTGATGCCTTGGCAGCTACCATTTGTGCTTCTGCATCTTTCCGTGCCGCTTCTAAACGAGCTTCTGCGTTTAAAATAAGTGATTGTTTGGCGCCTTCCGCCTCAGTAACCACCGCCACACGCTCACGCTCTGCTGCGGCTTGGCGTTCCATGGCCTCTTGCATATTATTAGATGGTTTAATATCTTGAATCTCAACTGATTTTACGGTTAAACCCCAGTCCAACGCTTCATCGGCAATCGCTTGTTTGAGCTCGGTTTTAATGCGGTCGCGCGAAGTTAATGCATGGTTTAATTCCATACCGCCAATAATAGAACGCAAGTTCGTTTGCACCATATTGCGCATGGCTTCACGGAAATTTTCAATGCCATACACGGCGCGCTCAATATTGCTGACTTTAATAAACGCCACTGCATTGGCTAGAATCACTGCGTTATCGGCCGTAATCACTTCTTGTTGCGGTATTTCTAAAATAATATCTTTGGTGGTGACCTTGTAGCTTACGCGGCTAAATACCGGGTTAATGACATGTAAACCTGGGCTTAATACGCCCGCAAATTTCCCTAGTCTTTCTACTACCCATTCTTCACCTTGTGGAACGATTCTGACACCCTTGAATATGCCAACAATGGCTAAAAATATCAGTACTAAGCTAAAAATCTCCATTTTACTTCCCTTAAATAATTAAATAATCTTAATACGTAACGTGTTACCTTCTACCGCAACTACTGAAGCACTGGTACCTGTTTCGATGATTTCATTGGCAATGGCAGGCCACTCGCGGCTACCCATTAGGCCCTGTGCAAACATAATCGCACCAGTTTGATTTGGGCCACACGTTTTGGTTACTTCACCCACGCGGCCAATTTCCTCACCTTGTGCTTGGCCTACTCTTGAGTGTGTTTCAGTTTTTTTGTAATTCAGCTTCCAAATGGCAAGTGAACTGATAGATAGTGCTGCAAACATCACAAATTGCAATGCCAGCGCAACATTTGGGAACATCCACACAGCAATAGCCACACTCAGTGCGGAAACGCCAAACCATAATAAATAAATAGTGCCTGTGGCCATCTCTGCCGCCAATAAAATTAGGCCAATCGCGCCCCAAATCCACATTGCGTCTAGCATGCTTACCTCATAAAAGTAGTGAATGATGTATCAGAAATATCTTAGCATTAATTTATTAGATTTGAGGAAAAACAATTATCCTGCAGCTAAAAGGATAAGTATTGCAATGCGGAAACGAATAACTATAATGGAAAGAATATTCTCGAAATAAACTTATAAAATAAGTGTAAACTATTGATATTAAAGATGACTGCCGAATATTTTAAATGACAAAATCTTTTAAACTGGTTATACCGGCCGAGCGTTCAGAACGCTTGCAATATATGCGCCGCATGTTTCCGCAAGCGATTGGCGCACCTTTGTCAGAAGACTGGCGTGGTGGTAGACAAGAGGCGCAAAAGCGCATTAACACCGTCGATGTAGATGCCTACGGACGTAATCGTAACTTCTTAAATGGCTCAGTTTCTCGGCTTTCCCCATATTTTCGGCATGGCTGTATCACCCTAAAAGAGGCGTCTGATAATGTGCGTGGTCGTTATGGTGTGCAGGCCGAGACATTTGTACAAGAGTTAGCTTGGCGCGATTACTGGCGGCGTGTGTGGTATCAGTTAGGCAATGGTATTTTTAGCGATATTGAAGACCCTAAAGTAGCGCTTGGCGATAAACTGATGCCTGATTTTATCCGACAAGGCATCACTGGCTTGCCGTGTATGGATGGCATCATTCGTGATTTAACCCTAGAAGGTTATGTGCATAATCATGGCCGTATGTGGTTTGCGGCCTATGTGGTGCATTGGCTTAAAGTAGATTGGCGCGAGGCCGCCGACTGGTTTGAGAATTATTTGCTGGATGGTGACAAGGCTTCTAACCATCTTTCATGGCAGTGGGTCGCATCGCTGTTTAGTTCTAAGCCTTATTACTTCAATAAAGAAAGTTTAAGTCGCTTCACTGGCGATAAATACTGTGCTAACTGCAAGGTAACATGCCCGTTTGACGCCAGTTACGAGCAGTTAAAAGAGCAGTTATTTTCAAGCGCTGCAGCTGCTCCAGCCAAGGCGCATCGCGTTATAATGCCCGAAAGAATATCCCTGTCTACGCATCGAGCAGTCGCTATTTTTGTGCATGATGAAATGCTGTCCTCAGCACACCCTTTGCTACGCAGGTCTATGCCTAAGATTTTTGTGTTTGATGATATTTTGCATGGAAAATGGCCGCTTAAACGCTTGCAGTTTGTGGCTGATTGCTTAAGTGAATTGCAAGATGTTGAAACGTGGATAGGCGACACGGGTACCATACTTAAAGAGCGCGGTGTAGGGCAAGTTTTTACGCAAGACACGCCCAATCAACAAGTAAAGGCATTGCTGGAGCCGTTTAACACACAGTGGCTGCCAGAAACTAAATTTGCCGAAACTGAAGTGAGTGAAAAGCGCTTAAAACGCTTCTCAAGATATTGGGAGAAAGTAGGCGTTGAATTTTTTGGCGAAAAGCAGTAATCGATAATAAATAAGGGGATAGTGCATGATTTTTTATATTGTATTGGCCGTAATTTTGATTTATTTCATCATGACATACAACAGTTTGGTCAGCATTAAAAATAACGTAGAAAAAGCTTGGGCGAATATTGATGTGCTGTTAAAACAGCGCAATGATGAACTGCCAAAACTTATTGATACTTGCAAAGTGTATATGGTGCATGAATCGCAAACCTTAGAGAAAGTGATTAGTGCGCGTATGGGGGTTGATGCGGCGCGTGAGACACACGATGTAGCAGGTCTAAGTAAAGCAGAGTCAGCACTCACTAGCAGTTTAGGTGGCTTATATGCGGTAGCTGAGGGCTACCCAGATTTAAAGGCAGACCAAACCTTTGTTAATTTGCAGCAACGTATTACGGGTTTGGAAAATCAAATCGCAGATAGGCGTGAGTTTTATAATGACTCTGTGAATAACAACAACGTGAGGATCACACAATTTCCCGATTTAATTGTGGCGGCCATTTTTAATTTTGAGCGAAAAGAAATGCTCAGATTTGCCTCTGTAGAATTAAAAGATGTAGATGTGAGCGAGCGATTTAAGGCCTAGCCGCACGCGTTTGGTAATAGATGTTTGAAGGCGTGAATAGTAAAAATATCAACGTGATTGCGTTGGCTTTGGCGTGCGCTATGCTGTTTGTAGCATTCCAGTCGTACGTTGCTTCGCCAGAAGCGCCAATATGGCGCGTGCTTTTTGCAATCGCGACTGGCTTAACGCTTTTAATCTCCTTATTTAACTATTCAAGATTGCTTAAAATCACCGAAGCCCCCACTTCCACTATCGCTTCAGCAGCACAAGGCTATATTGAACTGCAAGGTGTTGCATCTACCACCAAGCTTTTTAAAACACCCTATCATGATATTCCGTGCGTGTGGTACCGCGCGTATGTCTATGCTAATCGGGTCGACCCTGAAACTAACAAGCCAGACAATAGACTGCTTAACTACACTGAGAGTAAGCAGTTATTTCAGTTGCAGGATGAGTCGGGCGTATGTATGGTTAACCCAGCTGGTGCGGAAGTGATTTATGCAGAAAAGCGTACGCATATTAAGAATGATCATCGTTATGTAGAAGAGTATTTGCCAGCAGGCAAACCACTCTATTTGCTTGGCTATTTAGATACTTTGCATCATTACAATACAACAAGGGCTATCGAAAAAGATACGACAGACCTGCTGATTTCTTGGAAAAAGAATCCTTCGAAACTTCTTAGGAGTTTTGATCAAAACTTAAATGGTCAAATTGATATGGACGAATGGGAGCTTGCAAGAACCGAGGCGCGCCGCGAAGTTGAAGCACGCCATCAAATGCACGCGAATAATGAAACGTATACGCTGACCAAACCAAAAAATGGGCAGTTGTTTTTAATTTCTGCACTATCGCCACAAACTTTGCGTCAGCAGTATCGACACTGGAGTTCAATACACTTTGCAGTATTTGTGGTGATACTCATCACTTATATTAAATTAAGCTAAACCAATCGACCTGATTTAAGTAAGCATGGTGCCTATGTTAAAATGGCGGCTATGACTACGCAAACCCCCAACCAAGAACTAGATAAATCTTTTGACCCCAAAACCATAGAAGCCAAATGGTATGCGTTTTGGGAGAGCAAAGGCTATTATGCTGCTGGTTTTAACCAACCTACAGAGTCAAACCCTGAAATTAAAGACAACTTCTGTATCTTGTTACCACCGCCTAATGTCACAGGCACATTACATATGGGGCATGGCTTCAACCAAACTTTAATGGATGCACTGACACGCTACCACCGCATGCGTGGCGACAATACGTTATGGCAACCAGGCACAGACCATGCGGGCATTGCTACACAGATTGTGGTTGAGCGTCAGTTAGATGCGCAAGGCGTATCGCGCCATGACTTAGGCCGCGAGAAATTTTTGGAAAAAGTGTGGGAGTGGAAAGAATATTCTGGTGGCACGATTACCAAACAAATGCGCCGTTTAGGCACTTCACCGGATTGGAGCCGTGAACGTTTCACGATGGATGAAGGCTTGAACAAAACCGTCACCGAAACTTTTGTGCGTTTGTATAACGAAGGCTTGATTTACCGAGGAAAAAGATTAGTAAATTGGGACGTAAAACTCGGCACAGCGGTGTCAGATTTAGAGGTAGTGCAAGAGGAAGAAGATGGCTTTATGTGGCACATCAACTATCCGCTTGCCAGCGGTGATGGACATCTAACCGTTGCGACTACCCGTCCAGAAACCATGCTCGGTGATGTGGCAGTGATGGTGCATCCTGAAGATGAGCGCTATGCGCATTTGATTGGTCAAAATGTAAAGTTGCCGTTATGCGACCGTGAAATCCCGATTATTGCTGATGATTATGTTGATAAAGAATTTGGTACTGGTGTAGTGAAGGTCACGCCCGCCCATGACTTTAATGACTATGCGGTAGGTCAGCGTCACAAACTGCCGATAATTGGCATACTCACCTTGAACGGTAACGTGAATGATGCTGCGCCCAAGCAGTATCAAGGTCTAGAGCGTTTTGCTGCACGTAAGCAAGTGGTAGCTGACTTAGATGCTCAAGGTTACTTAGTCAAAACTGAAAAACATAAACTCAAAGTGCCTCGCGGCGATAGAACTGGCGTTGTGATTGAGCCGATGCTGACCGACCAATGGTTTGTTGCCATGAGTAAACCTGATGAAACGGGTAAATCCATCACGCAAAAAGCGTTAGACGTTGTAGCAAGCGGCGAAATTAAGTTTTATCCAGAAAACTGGGTGAACACTTACAACCAATGGCTGAATAACATTCAGGATTGGTGTATCTCACGTCAACTTTGGTGGGGTCATCAAATCCCAGCTTGGTACACAGATGACGGCAAAGTGTATGTGGCACATGATGAAAATGCAGCGAAAGCATTAGCCGCAGAAGACGGCTATACAGGTGACTTAACACGCGATGATGATGTTTTAGATACTTGGTATTCATCAGCGCTTTGGCCTTTCTCTACTTTGGACTGGACAGGCGACAAAGCCAAAGATGCCGCCAATATTGCTTTGCAGCAATATTTACCGTCTAGTGTTTTAGTGACAGGTTTCGACATCATCTTCTTTTGGGTGGCGCGTATGGTGATGATGACCAAGCACATCACCGGCAAAATTCCATTCAAGCATGTGTATGTACATGGCCTCATCCGCGATGCGGAAGGCCAGAAGATGAGTAAATCTAAAGGTAACGTGCTAGACCCAATTGATTTAATAGATGGTATTGGTTTAGATCAGCTCATCAAAAAGCGGACTACGGGTTTAATGAACCCGAAAGATGCAGAAAAAATCGAGAAGCGTACGCGCAAAGAATTCCCCGAAGGGATTGCTGCTTACGGCACGGATGCCTTGCGTTTTACCTTCGCCGCTTTAGCCAGCCCAGGCCGCGACATTAAGTTTGATTTGCAGCGCTGCGACGGTTACCGTAATTTCTGCAATAAATTATGGAATGCTACGCGTTTTGTGTTGATGAATACACTGAAAGAAGATGGAACGCCTCAAGATAACGGCTTTGATGCCGCCAGTTGCGGTGAGGGCGGGCGTAAGTTTAGCCAAGCTGACAGATGGATTGTGAGTATATTGCAACGCACAGAAGCAGATGTAGAAAAAGCCTTTGCTGACTATAGATTCGATTTAGCTGCGAAAGCGATTTACGAATTTGTATGGGATGAATACTGCGACTGGTATTTAGAGCTAGCCAAAGTACAAATCCAGAATGGGGATGATGCCGAAAAGCGCGCCACTAGACGTACTTTGTTAAGAGTTTTAGAAACAATCTTACGTTTAGCGCACCCGATTATGCCATTTATTACCGAAGAGATTTGGCAGACTATCGCCCCAATGACTGGTATTGATAAACCAAGCGTTATGCTGCAGCCTTACCCAAAAGCGCAGCCTGATAAACTGGATGCAGCATCTGAAGCTTGGGTGGCACAATTAAAACAAATGGTCGATGCATGTCGCAGTTTACGTGGTGAAATGGGTATCTCACCCGCAGCGCGTGTGCCATTAGTTGCTGCTGGAGATGCAACACAGTTACAAGCCTATGCGCCCTATTTAAAGGCATTGGCTAAGTTAGAAGATGTTGCGATTGTGGCAGAACTTCCAGAAGCGGATGCACCTGTCATGCTGGTGAATGATTTTAAACTGATGTTAAAAGTTGAGATTGATGTTGCCGCAGAAAGAGAGCGTATTAGCAAAGAAATCGCACGTTATGAAGGTGAAATTGCAAAAGCTAACGGTAAGCTTAATAATGAAAGTTTTGTGGCGCGTGCGCCAGCTGAAGTTGTGGCACAAGAAAAAGCGCGGGTTGCGGAATTTACTGCGAATTTAGAAAAGCTAAAAGCGCAGTTAGCAAAACTGAAATAATGCCATTTGCACATGACTGCAGAAAAAGAGAGTCTCACTGATGAAATTATCTGCTCTTGCAGTGGCACTACAAGAGGACAAGTTTATGATTTAGTGCAGCAAGGCATGGATTTAGAAGCTATTTCACGCTGGACAGGCGCTAAAACTGGCTGTGGTGGCTGTGACTGGGATATTGAAGTTTTTGTAAAAGCGTTAATAGAGCAAAAGGTGTCAGCATAAATAAGCACACTATTTAATTTAAATTGCAGATTAAACTAATGGCTAATCATTTGGCATAGCCTACAATCCTTATGAATACTGGCTTGCAGAGGCTTCATTTTTTCTCGTGCTGATTTGTGATAATCAAATAAACAAATTCACATCTGATTCACCCGCAAACTCAAAAAACGTCGCGGCACCACCAAATTCAATTTCATCGATAAAATCAGTTTTTTTAAAGTCGAATAAATCCACGGTCATTTGGCAGGCAATCAGCTTAACGCCACTTTCAATACATGCACTGCGCAAATCTTCTATGCTCGCCACACCTTTACTGGCTATTTTTTGCTTCATCATCATGGTGGCCATGCTCTCCATACCTGGAATCATCTGCACCAAATTAGGCATAGGGACTGGCATAGGCATGGCGGGGTTGCCAAGGGGTGATACTTTCATCTCGCTTAAATCTTTTTTAAGCAGGGTAAGCCCGTAAAAAGTGAAGAATATTTGTACTTCGTAGTCTAGCGCGGCAGCGGTAGATGCCAAAATGAAAGGCGGGTATGCCCAATCAAGCGTACCTTTGGAGGCAATTAATGCAAGTTTTTTTGGTGAGTTTTTGGTCATGCTACATCTAACACTTATCAGGCATCTGCCCGTTTTTTAATGTAAAACGTAAACTCACTATCTACTTGATCCAGCTGTAATAGCTCATGCCCTGTTTGTTTGCAAAAAGCCTGAAAATCTTTCACTGAGCCCGGGTCGGTAGCGATGATTTTTAAGGTTTGCCCAGCCTCAACTTCGCCTAAGCTTTTTTTGCAACGCAAAATTGGCAGCGGGCAATTTAAGTTGCGCGCGTCACATTCTTTATCAAATTCCATGGTTTTCCAATCCGTTAGTTTTCCAATCGGGCTAATTTTTTCTATCAAATGACTTTTTAGCAAATTTACTTCTTAATACTTAATGTGTAGCCCGCTTTTCCCCACGCCACCACGCCACCTACTAAATTAAACACGTCTTGTATGCCCTTGCTAACGGCAAAATCAGCCGCATGGGCAGAGCGTATGCCGCTATGACAATAAAAAACCACTGAGTTCGCGTTCATCAGTTTTTCGTATTGCAATGGCAACATGGATAGCTGAATATGCAGTGCGCCTGGAATAACGCCGCGCGCCACTTCATCGTCATTACGCACATCCACCAATAATACTTTGGGTTTGTTAATGTGATCAAATAATTCACTTGCTTCAATTTCTGAGTAACTTTTCATGATGCATCCTATTTAATCCGTATATTGTACACACGAAATATAAGATGTGAAGGCATTAAATAGGCTGATTTCAATGTAATCCGCAATGTCTTGCCAGCCGAAAACTGTAGTGCAAACGACCATGACAGTCTCGCTTTTTGGGCTTAGTCTTCAGCCATTACCAATATCGTTTGTTGTGCCCACTGCTTTGACCAATCTAGCAATTTGCTAGCGTGCATAGGCTTACTCATAAAATAACCCTGCCCATAATCGCAACCCATAGCGTTAAGTATGTTCCATACGTTTTTATTTTCGATACCTTCAGCAACCACTTTTAAGCCTAGATTATGGCCAAGCTCAATTGTAGATTTAACAATGGTGACGTCATCATTATCGTGTTCAATATTCATTACGAATGATTTGTCAATTTTAAGTTCGTTGACTGGTAAGCGTTTAAGATAGGCTAAAGATGAGTAGCCTGTGCCAAAATCATCAATTGATAATTGAATGCCCATTTTGGCAATGCGCTCTACAGTATCTAGCGCGCGTGCTGGGTCATCCATGATGCTGCTCTCGGTAATTTCTAATGACAAAGAACTTGCGGATAATTTGTGTTCTGCGAGGATTTCTTTTAACTTGTTCGGTAACTCAATATCAATTAAATCACGTGCTGATAAATTAACAGCAAGTGTCATGTCAAGGCCTTGTTTTTGCCAATGCGCAGCATAACGTGCCGACTCACACAGCATCCAATAACTAATTTTACTGATATGACCAGTTTGCTCCGCAAATGGGATAAACATATCGGGAAATATCAAACCACGTTCTGGGTGGTTCCAACGCACTAATGCTTCTACAGCCAGTAACTTTCCCGTCGCAAAGTCTATTTTGGGTTGTACGTATAAAGATAACTGGTTTTGTTCAACCGCAACTCTAATCTCACTCACAAGCGATAAGTTTTCTTCATTCGCAACATCTAAGCCGCTGTGATAAACGGTTACCCCACTAGCCGAGTTCTTTGCAGCGTACATAGCGATTTCAGCGCGGCTTAGCAAAAGCTCGATATCTTTTGTATGTTCTGGATAATTAGCAATACCTACACCCGCGCTTAAATCCACAAATGAGTCGTTTAGTGCAATTGGTGTTTCTAATGCAGATCGTAATCTTCGAGCCACTTCTACTGCTAATGCAGCATTAGTATTCGCTAAAATTATACCGAACTCATCCCCGCCAAGTCGCGCAACGATATCATTATCACCCTTGCAATTCGCTTTAAGTCGATATGCGACACCCGTTAATAGCTTGTCAGCCGCAGAATGTCCAAGCACATCATTGACGTGTTTAAATCGATCCAAATCCATCATTAGCACTGAAAATGTTTGGTTATTTTCTTTGTAATTTTCAGCAAACTTAAGCAATTGATCCGTAAAAAATGCACGGTTGGGTAATTGTGTCAGTTCGTCCCAATAAGCCAATTTACTAATTTTTCGTTCACGCTCGCCAATCGCCTCACGCATACGATCAAATGTACGTCCCAAATGGCCAATTTCATCATTGCTATTTGATCGAATCACATCACTATAATCACCTTTTTCTAACAATTCTGCAGTATCAACCAAAGCAGTTAAAGGTTGAGTAATGCGTCTAGCTGTAAATATACTGCCAGCAATAAATACAAGTGCTCCCAAAATTGTGAGTGCTAATAAATTGAGCTGTAGTGTGAGGTAAGGTGCCAGTGACTCACTAATTGAGCGTTGCAGTACCGCGACCAGTACCTGATTATCATCATTTAGCAACTCTACGTAACGTGTGCTGTAATCTGAATCTTGAATAGTGACTTCACTATCCATGGTTTTGGTTAAGGCAGTATTTTTGGCTGTTACTTGTTGTGGCCACTGCAATGGAATATTTTTAACGATATCTTGCGCGGAGCGCTTATCCATCGTTGTTGATAACAAATTCCATTTAGAAGTAATGGCTGAAGAATTGGCAGCAATTGCGTCATTGGTTTTAGTAATAAAACTGACTTCCAACTTTGATACATCTTGAATGCGCTTTGCCCAGCTATCGTCAATTTCAAAGCCCGTGATAATCCAGGCAATGGTCAATGGTGCTTTTACAGGCACTGCTACAAGCAAATAAGGCTTGCCATTAAATACAGCTGTACCAAACGAATTGCCACCTGATTGAGACGATTCAATGAGATTTAGAATTGGCGTGTCTATTAAGTAAGCTGGTATGCTGCCTGATACTACCTCTCGATCGCCTGCTGGGCTGTATAACATATTGATATCTGAATCGATTCTAGCGCCGTTATTATCCAATGCAGATTTAATGGTTTCATAATCGTTGGTTGCAATTGCCTGACGGAAACCGTAATCAGTGGCTAAAATTCGAGCGCTCAAGGTGAGATTTTCGCCACTTCTGGTAATCACATTCCGCAGTACCTCCTCACCAATACCTAACTGTTCGGTAATAGCAACGCGTGCGTTCTTGTTGATGCTAAACCAGATGGCAATAAACCCAACAAACTGCACCACCAAAATAAGGGTGAGGAATGTAAAAATGATGCGGCTACGTAAGCTTTTAAATGGCATGAATAAAAAATAAAAAACTAATTATTTCCGTGCTGGGATTAAAAAAGGTTTGAGTGTTAAATTAATAGTAGCCGCTTGTGAACCCTTTACTGCCAATTGCGCTTCAAAAATATCTTTCTCTTTTGCTAAAGCATAGTGCCAAGTTTTTAATGTGTAATTACCATTTGGTAAATCACTTAATGTAGCCTTACCCATTTTGTTGGTTTTGGCAAAGTACGGCGTGTCTACCACTTGTATAAATGCAAGCATGTTGTCATGAATATTGCAGCCTAATACCACTGTACCTGCTTTATCAAATCTAACAGGGTTAGCTGGTACGCCAGAATACAATTTCAGCTCGAATGTTTTGGCGGGAGAGAAAGAGTAAACGTGATGCCTAACGCTATCAAAGTTAGGAAACGTAACATCGGTGCCCGTTTGTACCACGCTTACCAAGGGGTTAAATTGTTTACCTCGCTGTTCAATTATGGCTGGTGCTATAGGCAACGGGCTTATATTCTCAGGCTCTGCATAAACGACAGCATTCTCAATAGGGGCACCAGCAGTATCCAGTACATTTACGGTTAATTCTCCCGCATAGGTTGGTACGGTAAAAGCACTTAATAAAATGCTGCAAATTAACAAGTGATGGTGCGGTAACAATTTATTCAAAGCGCTCGCCTTTTGTTGTAATTGACTTATGAATTTAAAGCTGCCTAGTGTTAAAGAGGCGTAACGATATCGCGTTTCATGGGGGCTAGTATTTTTAATAATTCATTCTTTTCGCGGGTAGGTAAATGTTTAGTCAGTGTTGTTCGAAACATGTCCACAAATGCATCAAATTCAGCTTCAGATATTTTTGCATCCCGATGCGCATTTAACATCGTTTCGCCTTCATAAATGCAACCACCATCTGTAATTTTACAGAGTTGCAACACGATACTTTCTTTCAGTGGAGCCAGTTTAATACCGTCAAATGAACGTTTGGTTCTTGGTGAGTTGGCTATTTCATCAATAGACTCATCTACAATTTTTGTTAATACAGGCAATCCGCCAATGCGTTGAAACAAACTATGGTTCTGGATTTTTATAGGACTGGATTTATCAGGATTCGTCAAGTTGGTACATGCGACTAAACTGCTAATCGCTAAACACAACATAGGCATTAAAATATTTTTTTTATACATTACATTATTCCCCCCTGTGTTACTTGTAAACACTCGGTGACTAACTACGATTAAATCATTAGGCATAAGTTTTGCTTGATATTAAACTACAATGCATTAACTTCATAAGTAGTGTACGCACAAAACATGCCTACTATAGATTTAATGTCACATTAATGGTTCATATTTTGCGCACTGCATTTAATCACATGAATAATAAAAAATTATTACAAGTTTTAACGTTACTTTTTGTAGGTATCACATCTAACCATATACCAGCTGGTGAAAGGCTACTAGCCACAGGCGGCGTAATGCAAATAGAAGGTTCTGCGGGTGGGGGACTGACGCCATGGGCGCTGATTGCAGGCTACGGAACACGCGAAGAAATAGGCGCAACTGCATTTTATACGCATGCCAAAACCAATGATGATTTTGATATGAATTTAGCTGGATTTGCAGTTGGTTTCAACAATCGTGTCGAGATCTCATACGCGCATCAGCGTTTTGGTTTAAGTGACACAGTACCAGGCGAGCATATTCGTATGCATACGCTAGGTGCAAAAGTGCGATTGTTTGGTGATGCAGTTTATGATCAAGATACTTGGGTGCCGCAGGTAGCCGCTGGCATACAAGTTAAACATAATGTTGATTTTGATAAAGTACCCAAAGCGCTTGGTGCAGAGCGTGCAACGGGTGTTGATGTTTATTTATCTGCTACTAAACTATATTTAGCAGCAGTTGGTGGCAGAAACGTCCTGCTAAATATAACCTTGCAAGCTACCAAAGCCAACCAGTTTGGTTTGCTAGGTTTTGGAGGGGATAATCACGACAAATACCAACTACAGCCTGCCGCATCAGCCGCATTGATGTTAACGGACAGTTTGCTGATAGGTACTGAATATCGCGCCAGACCTAACAATCTAAATTCTTTTAAAGAAGATGATGCAAAAG
Source organism: Pseudomonadota bacterium (assembly GCA_020053735.1). Lineage (GTDB taxonomy): Bacteria > Pseudomonadota > Gammaproteobacteria > Burkholderiales > Methylophilaceae > Methylotenera_A. The sequence goes on along the minus strand of JAGVMP010000002.1, from coordinate 25,540 downwards.
ATTTATTTATTGCGTGGTTCCCTTCAAAGTATTTAGCACTTACGGCGGCATATGTTGATTTAGGTAATATCGCAGATAAAGATGACCAGAGTGCTTGGTATCTTTCAGGGCAGCTTTCATTTTGACATTCTGTAGTGACTATATAAATTGCAATTTAAAAAACTAAACCTAATGTTAGTCCTAAAGTAAGTCCAAAAAAGCCAGTCATCATGATGACACTGGCTACAAATAATTTTTCATTTAAGTTTCTATTCATCATCTAATATCCTTTCACCATGAGCTTTAAGATAGATATCAAAGTGAATTAAGCTTCACTTCAACTTTAGAGAATTCTATCTTTTAGATGAATGAGTAAATATTCGACAAACTCTGAAAACTCAGTAAGCGCGCTCCTACAGTAAAAAATATAGATTCATTTTAAATGGGCCTGAAAATTAACATCATCACTTGATTTGTATCAATAGCAAATAAGCTAAAGGGGTTTAGCATAAGCTGGTCCATACGTGTTTGCACGCCTAGGTAAATTTTATGTAAATCTGTAACGTAACAATATTGCGTTACTCAGAGTTAGTGGGTTGTATGAAAACAGTCAATGCTATCGAGTCAATGACACGCTATACAGGTATGGCGGTTGAAGCTTCGTATGTTGCGCTTGATGAGCCCGAAGAATGGCTGAGTTTTAGCCAGCAAGGTGATCAACCCCACGAATGGGAATCGCGCTTAGTCATTGAAGGGATGCACTGCGCTGCATGTGCGATAAATGTCGAAAAAGCACTGAAATCAGTGCCTGGTGTATTAAGTGCCGATGTCAATGCAACCAGCAGGCGAGCGCGTTTAACCTGGTCTGCTGATGTAACTAAACCTTCAGATTGGATACGTGCAGTTAGTCTGGCTGGCTACCAAGTGTTGCCAGCAGCCGATGCTTTTATGCAGGATGATCGCCGTAAAAATCAGCGTTTAATGCTCTGGCGGCTACTGGTTGCTGGTTTTTGCATGATGCAGGTAATGATGTACGCAATTCCGAGCTATTACGCCAGTCCAGGCGAAATGACTGCTGAAGCGCTGAATTTAATGCGTTGGGCATCCTGGATATTGACCATGCCAGTGCTTTTATTCTCATGTGGGCCATTTTTTAACAATGCGCTCAACGATCTAAAACAGCATCAAATCAGCATGGATATGCCAGTAACGCTAGGCATATTAATTACATTTTTGGTCAGTACGGCCGCAACTTTCGAACCCACTGGCTGGTGGGGCAGTGAAGTCTATTTTGACTCACTAACCATGTTTGTATTTTTTCTATTAACAGGTCGTTGGATAGAGTTGCGCATGCGCGACCGCACCGCGGGTGCGTTAGATGCGCTGATGCGACGCTTACCTAGCAGTGTAGAGCGCTTGAAAAGTGATGGTAATTTTGAGCGTATTGCCGTGCGTAACATAAACGTGGGTGATGTCGTGCGAGTGCTACCAGGAGAAGCATTCCCCGCAGACGGTACTATTATGCTTGGCACCACCAGCGCAGATGAAGCCTTGTTAACGGGAGAATCGCGCCCAGTAACAAAAATTGTCGGCTCAGAAGTGATTGCTGGCAGCCACAACCTCAATGCATCTGTGCAGGTACGCGTTGATAAGGTTGGTCAATCTACCCGTTATGCACAAATCGTTGCACTCATGGAGCGCGTGGCAGTTGATAAGCCTAGGCTGGCCATATTGGCAGACCGCATTGCGCGTCCATTTTTGCTGGCGGTGCTGTTTGCGGCAGTAGGTTCTGCCGCTATTTTATGGCAGGTCGATCACAGTCGTGCATTGATGGTCGCTGTAGCAGTGTTGATTGTGACATGCCCATGCGCGCTTTCACTTGCCACACCAGCCGCGATGCTGACTGTATCTGGCGCGCTGGCACGTAGCGGGGTGCTGGTACGCAGAATGCAGGCGTTGGAAGCGCTGACCACCATCAACACCATCGTATTTGATAAGACTGGCACGCTGACAGAGGACAGGATGACGGTGGGCGCGATAGCCACGGATGACAGTTTGAGCGAAATGCAAGCCACACAAATTGCCGCTGCGCTTGCACAATACTCATTACATCCAGTCTCGCGTGCTTTGGTTGAGGCCTCTAAAAAATACCCCGTGCCAGATGTCAATCTGGAAGTTGGGAATGTGCAGGAAATTTCAGGATCTGGCCTGACAGCGCATTCAATTTATGGCAATTTAAAGCTTGGATCTGCACAATTTTGTGTATTAGATAGTGCACATATTAATCGCTCAAGCGACGATGTCTCAACGGTACATCTAGTTTCGCAACAAGGTTGGTTGGCCAGTTTTGAAATTGTTGAGGCAATCAAACCTGATGCAATTTCAGCAATTCGCGCCTTGCAGGAAAGTAATATACAACTACAAGTGTTATCAGGGGATAAATTGCAGTCAGTGCAGCGCATTGCTCACTTGGTTGGAATTCACCAAGCATTTGGTAACTGTACCCCACAGGATAAGCTTGCACATATTCAATCGCTACAACAACAAGCGCGCCACGTGGCGATGGTGGGTGATGGCTTGAATGACGGGCCAGTGCTAGCTAGTGCACATGTTTCAATCGCTATTGGGCAAGCGGTGCCGCTGGCGCAAGCACAATCTGACTTTGTGATAATGGGTGGGCAGTTAGCCATGGTGCCGCACCTCATTACACAAGCCAAACGCACCATGCGTATTGTTAAACAAAATTTAATTTGGGCTGCTGCTTATAACGCCATCTGTGTGCCGCTGGCAGTGGTTGGCATGTTGCCTGCATGGTTGGCGGGCTTAGGCATGGCGCTAAGCTCATTGCTGGTGATTCTAAATGCAGCGCGGTTGTCGCGCAGTTCCGCAACAGTTTTAAGGAGTGTGTAATGGATATTCTTTTTTTGCTTATCCCATTGTCAGTCATTTTGGTGCTTTTGATTTTGGGTGGCTTGTGGTGGGCAATCAATACTGACCAATTTGAAGATGTAGAAGAAGAGGGTGAGCGCATTTTGCATGAAGATTGATTTGAATCAAATCAATCTTGAATAAGTTTAAGCATAATCCGAACAGAAGTTAAAAAAGGGGTAAAAAATGCAATATTCAAACACGCACGCGACCACTTATAACGATACTGTGGTGCGACAATTTTCAATTATGGCGGTGGTCTGGGGGGTAGTTGGCATGCTGGTGGGCGTGATTATCGCTGCACAACTTGTCTGGCCAGAGCTTAACTTTGGCTTACCGTGGACAAGTTTTGGCCGCCTGCGGCCATTACATACTAATGCGGTGATATTTGCTTTTGGTGGCTGTACCTTGTTCGCTACTTCTTATTATGTGGTGCAGCGCACCTGTCATGTCAGTTTATTCTGCAATAAATTGGCTTCGTTTACATTTTGGGGTTGGCAGGTGGTAATTCTGGCAGCTGCTATTTCCTTACCTTTGGGTTATACCACTGGTAAAGAATATGCCGAATTAGAATGGCCAATTGATATTTTAATCGCGCTTGTTTGGATATCTTATGCGATTGTTTTTTTTGGCACTATCGGCACGCGCAAGGTTAAACATATCTATGTAGCAAACTGGTTTTTTGGGGCATTTATATTAGCGGTTGCGCTATTGCATATTGTCAATAGTGCAGAGATCCCAGTTGGATTCATGAAATCGTACTCCGCATACGCTGGGGTGCAAGATGCGATGGTGCAATGGTGGTACGGGCACAATGCCGTTGGGTTTTTTCTAACAGCAGGTTTCTTGGGGATTATGTACTACTTTGTACCCAAGCAGGCAGAGCGTCCTGTGTACTCTTATAGTTTATCCATCGTGCACTTTTGGGCTTTGATTTTTACCTATATGTGGGCAGGCCCACACCATTTGCATTACACAGCGCTACCTGATTGGACACAATCTCTAGGCATGGTGTTCTCACTTATCTTGCTGGCGCCAAGCTGGGGCGGCATGATTAACGGCATGATGACGATGTCAGGCGCATGGCATAAATTGCGCACAGATCCAATTCTGCGTTTCATGATCGTTTCGTTATCTTTCTACGGCATGAGTACTTTTGAAGGCCCGATGATGGCGATTAAAACAGTGAACTCACTATCGCACTATACCGATTGGACTGTTGGTCACGTGCATTCTGGCGCGTTAGGTTGGGTTGGATTTGTCTCTATGGGTGCGTTGTATTATTTGGTGCCACGCTTGTTTGGAAAGAAACAAATGCACAGTATAAAAGCGATTGAATTGCATTTTTGGTTGGCTACTGTCGGCATTGTGCTTTATATCGCCGCACTTTGGATAGCAGGCGTGATGGAGGGGCTGATGTGGCGTGCGATTAATGCGGATGGCACGCTTGCTTATACCTTTGTAGAAAGCGTAAAGGCCAAACAACCGTATTACATGATACGGCTACTAGGTGGGGTGTTGTATTTAAGTGGCATGCTTATCATGTTATGGAACGTGTTTAAAACGGCTACCAATTGCAAGCCTGCGCTTGCTTCTATCCCACCTGTCGCAGCTCACACTTAAGGAAACCAGCATGTCAAACCATGAGCCAACCGATAAAAATACCAAAAGTGGTTTTAGTCACGAAAAAATTGAGACCAATAACTTTCTAATGATTGTGTTGATTTTGCTGGTAATAGCAATCGGCGGGATTGTAGAAATAGTACCGCTATATTTTCAAAAATCGACCACTGAGCCAATTAGAGGTTTGCAGCCATATACGCCGTTGCAGCTTGCTGGGCGTGATATTTATTTGCGCGAAGGTTGCTATAACTGCCATTCGCAGATGATAAGACCATTGCGTGCAGAAGTTTTGCGATATGGGCATTACTCTGTCGCAGGTGAGTTTGTTTACGATTATCCGTTTCAATGGGGCAGCAAGCGTACTGGCCCAGATTTGCATCGTGTTGGCGGTAAGTATAGCGATGATTGGCAGCGTATCCATTTGATTAATCCGCGCGATCTCGTGCCTGAGTCGATTATGCCGGCATATCCTTGGCTGGAGAACGCACCAGTCAATGCAGACATAGGGGCCAATATGCGTGCGCTTCGTCGATTAGGTGTGCCTTATACCGATGCTCAGATTACTGGGGCAGCTGAGGAAGTAAAAGGCAAAACAGAGATGGATGCGATGATTGCCTATTTACAAGTCTTGGGCATTCACCTTAAGTAATCGAAAGGACGCAAAATGGATGTCAATTTACTTCGGATACTCGTCACCATTGTGAGTTTTATTTTATTTGTTGGTATCGTAGTTTGGGCCTGGCGCAAACGCAATTCAAAAGATTTTAAAGAGGCAGCCAAACTGCCCTTTGATGAAGATTAGAGGGAAATAAAATGACCGATTTTAATCATAGTTTTTGGCCTATATTCATTGCTGTATTAACCTTAATAGGCATTCTTGGCTGTGCTTTATTGCTTTGGCTAACTAGCAAAATAAAAATAACCAGTAAAGACGGCGACAATACCAGTGGCCATGTTTGGGATGAGGATTTGCGCGAAATGAACAATCCGCTTCCACTTTGGTGGATGTGGTTATTCGTGATTACGATTGTATTCTCATTACTATATTTAGTGGTTTACCCAGGACTGGCCAGTTATAAAGGTAAGTTTGGCTGGACTCAAGTGAATCAATATGAGCAAGAAGTTGAGAGTGCAAATGAGGCGTTAAAGCCACTATATGCAAAATTTGTGAACATGCCTGTAGATGTACTAGCCAATAATACCGAGGCCAAAGCCATTGGTGAGCGCTTATTTATGAATAATTGCGCGCAGTGCCATGGTTCGGATGCGCGTGGCAGCCGCGGCTTTCCTAACCTCACAGATCAAGATTGGATATTTGGCGGTAGCCCAGAGAAAATTCTAGAAACCATTACTAACGGCCGCAATGGCATGATGCCACCGATGGCAGCCATGGTGGGCACTGCAGAAGATGTGCAAAATGTAGCGAACTATGTGCTAAGCCTGTCAGACAGTGCACATGACTCAGCACGGGCAAAACTGGGTAAGGAAAAATTCACCAGTTGCGCCGCCTGTCACGGGCCGGATGGCAAGGGCAATCAGGCGATTGGTGCGCCAAACTTGGCAGACCATACTTGGTTACATGGTGCTGGCGAAGCCTCCATTATTAAGCGTATTAATGAAGGCAAAATTAACCAGATGCCAGCACAAACGGCGAAACTTACCCCAGAGCAATTGCAGGTGTTGACCGCTTATGTTTGGGGGTTATCTAACAAGGTTAGTAAATAGCCTTAATAAAACTGAAAAATGAACCAAGCGCGTGTGCCTAGAGTAACTGAAAAAGCCATTCCCTTAAAAGAGGTGGTAATTTCACTGTATGAGGCGCAAGAAAAGATTTATCCGCGGAGTATATTTGGCTACTTTACAAAATGGCGTTGGGTCATGGTATGGCTGACCCAACTGTTTTTTTATGGCGTGCCATGGTTAGAGTGGGGTCAGCGTCAGGCGTTGTTGTTTGATTTAGACACTAAACGTTTTTATGTTTTTAAATTGGTGCTGTATCCCCAAGATTTGATTTACCTAACAGCGATTCTCATTATTTCCGCGCTTTCACTGTTTTTATTTACTGCCATCGCTGGCCGCTTATGGTGTGGCTATACTTGCCCTCAAACAGTTTATACGGAAATATTTCTTTGGATAGAAAGAAAAATAGAGGGTGACCGTGCTACTCGGCAGAAGCTGGACGAGTCATCAATATCTGCCAAAAAGTTATTTAAAAAAATTGGCAAGCATCTGGCATGGATTGCATTTGCGTTGTGGACTGGATTTACATTTGTCGGCTATTTCACACCAATCAGAGAGTTATTCAGTGATTTCACTCATTTCAGCGTAGGGCCATGGGACACATTTTGGGTGCTTTTTTATGGTTTTGCAACCTATGGGAATGCTGGTTTTTTGCGTGAGCAAGTGTGCAAATATATGTGTCCTTATGCGCGCTTTCAAAGTGCTATGTTTGATGATGATACTTTGGTGGTTACATACGATGAAGCACGTGGGGAGCCGAGGGGAGGTCGCTCACGCAAGCTTGAAGCGAGCAAAGAGCTAGGTTCATGTATTGATTGTAGCTTGTGCGTGCAGGTTTGCCCTACCGGAATAGATATTCGTAAAGGCTTGCAGTATGAGTGTATCGGCTGTGGTGCATGTGCAGATGTATGCGACACGGTGATGGATAAAATGGGATACGAAAGAGGCTTGGTAAAATACTCCACTCAGAATGCGGTAAACAACAATTGGTCGCGCCAGCAAATGTTGCAACGCATCTTCCGGCCGCGTGTTTTAATTTATACCGCTGCTCTAACATTATTGATCACAGGCTTATTAGTCAGTCTCTGGGTAAGAACGCCCTTTCGCGTCAATGTGGTGCGTGACCGCGGTGTGATGGGGCGGATTGCTGAAGATGGCATGTTAGAAAATGTATATCGCATGCAAATTATGAACGCAACGGAAAATACGCAGCATTATCAACTGAGCGTGAGCGGTATTAAAGATTTACAAATTGAATTAGAGCATACAGAAGCAAACAAAATAATTACTGTCAAACCAGCCGAATCGCGTTGGGTTGTAGTCGATCTGGAAATCCCTGATGGCTCACTTAGGCCGGGGTCTCACAAAATTCTATTTGAGATTAAATCGGTGGAAGATAAAGAAACGGTGTTAGAAAAGTCGATATTTCTAGTTCCAAGATAAAGACTACTTCTTTTTAAGGGAATTTTAGGAGAATACAATGGAAAAAAAAGACATAAAACCGTGGTGGCGTTTTGGCTATGCTTGGCTCGTTGTCTCTGGGCCATTGGTAGTTGTTGTGGCGTCTTTTATCACTTTGTATTTTGCTATTCGCACACCAGACCCCGCAATTGAGGATTATTACCGTAAAGGGGTTGAGATTAACAAAACGCTAGATGCGCAACGGGAAGCTCTTGCGCCTGCACAGCAAGCTAGAAATCATGCTGCCACTGGAGTTAAGTCAATTAAGCCTTGAATTGTATTAACAGTTATCTGGATTGAAAATTTTCTTAAGTGCGTCTGGCTGAACAATATGCACATACCTTTGCTTGACGTCGATAATGCCATCTTCGCTAAACTTAGAAAAAGTGCGACTTACGGTTTCCAGTTTCATGCCGAGATAACTGCCTATTTCCTCACGCGTCATTCTAAGCACCAATTCAGATTGCGAGAATCCACGCGCATGCAGGCGTTGTACTAAGTTTAATAAAAAGGCCGCTAGTCTTTCTTCTGCACGCATATTGCCAAGCAGCATCATGATGCTGTTTTCGCGCACAATTTCACGACTCATAATTTTATGTACGTGGCGTTGTAATACTGGAAATTCGCGTGACAACTCTTCGACATTGGCAAAAGGCATCACGCACACGTCAGAATCTTCTAGTGCGACCGCGTTACAACTATGGGAATCACTGACAATCCCATCCAAACCAATTACCTCTCCAGCCATTTGAAAGCCGGTGACTTGCTCACGGCCATCATCAGTAGAAACGCTGGTTTTAAAAAATCCAGTCCGAATGGCATAAAGTGACGTGAATGGCTCTCCACTCGTAAACAGTAGGTCGCCTTGCTTAATGCGGCGGCGTGTCGCAACGACTTCATCCAGTCTTTTCATGTCATCTAGGTTGAAACCAATAGGCATACACAGCTCACGTAAATTACAGCTGGAGCAAGCAACTTTAATGGTTTCTGGATGGATAGCTGAATTCATATTTTTATACTCGGCATATAGGTTAAGCATACGCTTTTCGCATTGCAATGCAATAGTTTGATTTGTATCAAAGCTATCTGTACCTATTGCTGGCAGAATTTCATCTCAGAATAGGAGTAGCGCAATGATTGTTAATGAAAGTGCACAAAAGCCAGTTGTGTCAGCAGAATTGTTGCGTAAATATGATATTGCAGGCCCACGATACACTTCATATCCTACCGCAGATCGTTTTGTAGAGGCATTTACCGAGGTTGATTATCAGCAAGCGCTAAAGCAAAGACAGGTAGGTGGACTGGCACTGCCACTGTCTATTTACGTGCATATTCCGTTTTGTGAGTCGCTTTGTTTCTTTTGCGCCTGCAACAAGATTGTTACTAAACACCATGAACGCAGTGCAGAATATTTAGGTTATCTTAGTAAAGAAATTGATTTATATATCAAGCAGTTTGGCGCTAAACCAAGCATTTCTCAGCTGCACTTAGGTGGTGGCTCACCAACATTTTTTACTGACGTAGAACTTACAGGGCTGATGACAAAGTTACAACGCAGCTTTTCCCTGTCTCCAGCAGGTGAGTATTCTATCGAAATTGATCCCCGTACTGTGAATGCAAGCCGACTTAGGTATTTAGCTGCACTGGGCTTTAATCGCTTGAGTTTTGGTGTACAGGATTTTGATCCAGAGGTACAAAAGGCGGTACATCGCATTCAGCCAGTAGAGCAGGTTTTTAAGTTGGTTGAGGCTGCGCGGCGCCAAAAGTTTGAATCGTTGAATGTCGACTTGATTTATGGGTTGCCTATGCAAACAATAGAGTCTTTTGCGCGCACATTAGCACAGGTTGTTGAACTTAAGCCTGACAGAATTGCATTGTATGCTTATGCGCATTTGCCGGAGCGATTCAAACCGCAACGCCGCATTAGCGCCTATGAGTTACCTTCAGCAAAAGCTAAAATTGCCATGTTGTCTGAAGCGATAAGCACGTTTCTTAACGCCGGGTATGTATTCATTGGGATGGATCATTTTGCATTGCCGAGTGATTCGCTTGCTCAAGCCAAGCGGCTAGGTAGGTTGCACCGTAATTTTCAAGGCTACAGCACTCGACCTGACTGTGATTTGATTGGATTAGGCGTTTCAGCAATCGGACGTGTTGGTGCTACCTATAGTCAAAATTCTAAAATATTGAACGAGTATTATGACTATCTGAATCAAGGCCGTTTCGCAGTGGTGCGCGGTTTGGCACTATCTCGCGATGATTTGGTACGCCGCACATTGATAATGGCGATTATGTGTCAAGGTGAATTTCAATATGAAGCTATTGAGCTTGCACATTTAATTGAATTTAAGACTTACTTCGCTACAGAGTTTGTCGCGTTAAAAGAGTTGGAAGATGCTGGTCTATTAGAAATAGATGAAAATGGAATTCAAGTGACAGACACGGGATGGTTTTTTGTGCGCGCAATAGCCATGGTGTTTGATCGTTACCTGCAAACTGACCGAAATCGCGCTCGCTTCTCTAAAATCATCTAAGTGGGATTATGCAAACCCCACTTGTAGTCACCACATTATTTATGGGATTGGCTGGCGGGCCACACTGCATTGCAATGTGTGGCGCTGCTTGTGCCAGTCTACAAAAAGGGCAGAACGGTACTTCTGATTTATGGAAGTTTCAGACTGGTCGATTAATTGGTTATGCCAGTCTTGGGGCCGTTGCAGCTGGCTCCGTTAAAAGTTTGGTCTGGTTTTCCGAACAAACCCTCGCCTTGCACCCCTTGTGGACTTTTTTTCATGTATTGGTGTTTGGCTGGGGCTTAATGTTGCTTTTTTACGCTCGGCAACCAACATGGGCAGATAACTTTGGCCGTCAAGTTTGGGCGCATGTTCGCCAATTATCGCACCTGCCAGGCGGCACAATAGCAACGGGCATGCTTTGGGCTTTGATGCCTTGTGGGCTTCTGTATTCGGCATTATTAGTTGCATCATTAAATGCGAATCCGCTAAACGGCGCTTTAAGTATGGCAACTTTTGCGATTGGGACGAGTGTTTCATTAATGGCAGGGCCTTGGTTATGGCTTAAACTTAAAAATGGCGTTAGCTGGCCTAACGAAAGCATTAGTATGCGAATTGCTGGATTGCTACTGAGTGTTGTAGCAGGCTGGGCTATTTGGATGGATTTAATGCATCAAGTAAAAATTTGGTGTAATTAAAACAGGCCATAAAAAAGCCCCTGTTGTTACCAACAGAGGCAAAGCAAGCGGATGAGTTATTTCCGATGCGGAGGAGGTTAGTTTAGAACTTTTTACCAATACCTATGCCAACTACCCAAGGATTGATATCAAGCGAGTCGATTTTTGTCCAGCCAGCAACATTCAGTTTCACATCGGTTTCAATGTTGACATACTTTGCATCCAAGTTGATGAGCCAGCCATCTTTAAGATTGATGTCCACGCCTGCCTGTAGAGCATAGCCCCAGCTATCTGAATCCACTTTGATTTTAGTGCCAGCCAATGCACCACTACTCACTTTCAGGTTGCGGTCTAGAAAGTTAGTGTAATTAATGCCTGCACCCACGTATGGGTCAATCGTTTGGTCAGGGTTGAAGTGCCATTGCACAGTCAATGTGGGTGGCAGAAGATTTACACTGCCTAAATCTTGATTAGGAACCACAGCCCCAGCTTCACCTTGTATGCTTACATTATGGCGTGTACCGAGGGCGAGAATTAGCTCAGCTGCAATGTTTTTAGTAAAGTAGTATGAAATGTCTAGTTCGGGAATCACTTTATCACTGACTGCTAATTCAGCACCTGGAGACATCACATTTGCAACGTTTTCGTTCACTGTTCTACCTAATTTACTGTCTTCATTTGGGCTAACATTCACCGCGCGTGCGCGAACAACCCAGTCTCCAGCCTCAGCATGCGCTAAAACGGGTGCAAATGCAGCCGCTAACGATAACGTTAATAATGTCATTTTCATCATTTAAATCTCCGATTAAGTAATAAGTTGCTATTAAGTTGATGCTTGAATGTTACTGGTTTGGAGGCCTAAGCGATTTGATATGTGTCAATTAAACTGCATTTCGGCTTTAGCGTGTATCTCTCTAGGTATATATAAATTATGAAAATAAGGCGGTTCAATGAAAAAGCCTTACATCTCTGTAAGGCTTATCAAATTTGGTGACTGGAGCAAGTGTAAAGTTTGAATTCTTAACCCTGAACTAAGCTTTCTTCAGGTACACCGCACATTCTATTAGCAGGCACGGCAATATCAATCAAGCTTGGCTTTGGCAAGTTCAGACTATTCATAATCTGAACAAATTCCTGCAATGATTTTCCTGCTAATCTTGAGTTAGATAACTTCTCTTGGGCAACAGAACTCACACGACGCCCATTGTAGTCATGCCCAGGATAAATCAGCGTTTCATCTGGCAACGAGAATATCTTATTTTGGATGCTGTTGTACAAAGTCACAGCATTGCCGCCTTGAAAATCAGTTCTACCACAGCCGTTAATAAGCAAAGCGTCGCCACTAAAAAGTCTATCATTCCATAAAAAAGACAGGCTGCCTGCAGTATGGCCGGGAGTCGCTAATACATTAATTTTTTGCTTGCCAAGCAGCAAAACATCGCCGTCGTTAAGCTGTATGTCGGCAGTTGAGGCGCCACAAAGTTGGCTGACAGCCGTTTCAGTTTGTAATCGTTCGCGCAGTAGTCCACTTGCGGTGATATGGTCTGCATGCACATGCGTTTCTAATGTGTATTTGAGTTTGTAATCATTTGCTTCGAGCATCGCGATATATTCATCTAGATGACTGATGACTGGGTCAATTAATAGTGCTTCTTTAGTATCATCATCTGAGATTAGATAGGTTAGCGTAGATGATGCCTCATCATAAAGTTGCTTAAACATTTTAGTTGCTCCTAAAAGCATTAAATTATTATATTGAATAATATTATATATTAAAATATAATGTATTTGTGTATATTAAATATCCTTATTATGAACTCAGTACAAGAAATCAACTTTAATGAATTGCGTGCTTCTGCAGATAAAGCCTCAAAGCTAATGAAAGTGATGGCCAATGCGGACCGTCTAATGCTACTTTGCCAGCTTTCTAAGGGTGAAAAATCTGTCGGGGAGCTAGAAGATTCACTGGATATTAGACAGCCAACTTTATCCCAGCAACTCACCATCTTACGCCAGTCAGATTTGGTCGCCACGCGTCGAGAAGGTAAAAATATTTTTTACCTTCTCGCCAGTCAATCTGCATTGGCAGTCATGCAAGTACTTCATCAAGAAATTTGTAAGAAGTAATAAATAAATCAAAGCTAATTAATATATGGATATTATTCTTATCACTGCTAGTTTAGGGTTGTTCGTTGGATTGGTCCTTGCGTTTACGGGGGCCGGCGGTTCGATATTGGCGATACCCTTACTGGCATTTTTCCTTAACTTGAGCATGACAGAAGCTGCACCAATCGCACTGTTTTCGGTATTGCTCACTTCAATTGTAGCTACTGTACATGGCTTTTACATTGGAATATTGCGCTATAGAGCTGCAATGGTGATTGGTTTATTTGGCATGCTGCTTGCCCCTGTGGGCGTTTGGCTTACTAAGTATTTATCGAATCAGTTACTCAGTATGTTTTTTGCATTTGTATTGATATACGTTGCAACTACTATGTGGTTACAAAGTATAGAGGCTTCTCAAGTCAACCTCAGCAAACCATTACCAGCTTGCGCATTAAACCCTGCAACTTCCAAATTGTTTTGGACAGCGCCCTGCGCAAAAAGTCTTGTAGCTACAGGTGGTGTTGCTGGTTTTCTATCTGGGTTGCTTGGGGTGGGTGGTGGGTTTGTCATTGTGCCTACACTGACTAAAGTGACGAATTTAGAGATGAAATCAATTATTGCAACATCACTCGCAGTTACCGCACTCGTTTCTACTGTGAGTTTAGTTGTTTATGCTAAACATTATGTCATTAATATGGAAATCGCAATTACTTTTGCGGTTACAACTTTAGTCAGCATGCTAGTGAGCAAAACCTTTAGTCACAGAGTGCCGAATAAAATTATTCAGCGCAGCTTTGCAATATTTGCTTACTTGATGGCGATTGCAATGATAATAAAGCTAGTCATGTTTTAATTTTTACAATGATTAATTTAATCAAATTAACTTTAAAAGAATATGTATGAATATAGATTGGGCAAATTTTGCGATATGGCAGTCGCTTACGGGCGGCATGCTGATTGGTTTGGCTGCCGCACTTCTGTTGTATTTTAACGGGCGTATAGCTGGGATTAGTGGAATTGTAGGTGGCTTATTAAGGCCGGCTAAAGAGGATATCGGCTGGAGAGTTGCGTTTATTTCAGGACTCATGATTTCATCCTTTGTATACATGATTGCAAACCCGTTACCAGTTTCAAAAATTGATGCGGATATCTCAACACTAATCATCGCAGGGGTGATGGTTGGGTTTGGAACGCGCTATGGTTCAGGATGTACCAGTGGGCATGGGGTATGTGGACTATCACGTGGCTCACTGCGATCATTCGCAGCAACTGTTTCATTTATACTCGCAGGCGTGCTTACGGTCTATTTTGCTAAACATTTAATGGGTTAAACTGATATGCAAATAATGACAGCGTTTATTACCGGCTTAATATTTGGCCTAGGGTTGATATTGTCTGGAATGACTAATCCAGACAAGATAATAGGATTTCTTGATATTCTCGGTAATTGGGATCCGTCACTATTATTAGTAATGCTAGGCGCAATTGTGGTGACAGCGACTTCGTTTCATCTGACTAAAAATCGACAGCAATCATTCTTTGGGCAGCCAATCAAATTACCTGCAAGTAGCAATATTGACCATAAATTAATAATAGGTAGTTTAGTTTTTGGTGTAGGTTGGGGACTCGGTGGTTATTGTCCTGGGCCATCATTGGCATCAGTCTTACAAGGTGGTTACCAGCCTTTAGTATTCGTAACCTCTATGCTGGTAGGCATGGGTTTTTTTGAAATTTTTAATCAATTTGGCAATAAAAAAAGGCTCAGCAATTAAGCTAAACCCTTATCAATAATGGTGGCCGGAGCGGGAATCGAACCTGCGACACGCGGATTTTCAATTTCAAAAATATTAATATAAATCCATGTATTGGCTCGCCTTAACTCGCTGAAGTTCGCCAAGATGTGAAAAAATTGTCACGCTATTAACCATTACAAATTTTTAGAGCTTCGCTTAATACAACAGTTTTTAATACCACTTATTATTTGCAAATTAAATAGCAGAACTTTTCATATATAGACATGTCTGTATATAATAATATATTTATATAATTTGAAAATTCCGCTATGAAAAAACTATTACAGATAATATATATCAGCCGCTCAACTTTTGAATCCCATGATGTTACTAATAAAATAGAACCTAATGTAGCTAGAATTTTAGCTAAATCTAGGATGAATAATCGTGTCAATGGATTAGTTGGTGTACTTTACTTTGGTGATGGTGTTTTCTTTCAATGCCTTGAGGGCGAAGAAGATGCTGTAAATAGTTTACTGACTAAGTTAGAAGTAGATAACCGGCATAAAGACTTAAAAGTCATATCAAAAAAATATATTGATAACTTATCTTTTGGGGATTGGGCAATGAAGTTTGCACCATTAGATGAACAAATAAAGCAGTTTCTTAAAGAAAATAACTTCCAGACATTTGATCCCTATCTATTTTCTGGAGAAATTATCAATAAATTTCTGAATCTGCTCTTCAATTCCCATGATGTTAGTAGTGATTTAAATCAAGCTAATTCATTAAACTTAGCTGCAAAAAATGTACAGGATAAAACAACAGCGGTAAATTCCGCTCAACTTAAATCTAATCTAGCTTTAATATTATCTATAATTGCGTTTGTGGTTTCATTGATCACATTTTTTTCATCACGCAATATTGTTTAGAAATATAAAATGGAGGTGATTTATGGAAATAGCAGCTAATTTTAAACCAGTGGGTTGCAGTGACTGTAGAGATTTAAATCAACTTGGTATCAAGTTCACCATGGCATTTCAGCCAATCGTAAATTTTCATGAAAAAACGATATTCGGATATGAAGCACTGGTTCGGGGACCTAACAATGAAGGTGCTGCTTTCATTTTGTCTCAAGTAACCGATGTAAATAGGTATAAATTTGATCAGGCTATCCGTGTTAAAGCACTTGATTTAGCTAAAAAATTAAATTTACAAGGTATGTTAAGCATTAATTTTTTGCCCAATGCAGTATATCGGCCTGAAACATGCATCAGAGCTACACTCGAGGCAGCAGCAGAGTTAAATTTCCCAACAAACCGAATTATGTTTGAGGTTACTGAAGGTGAAAAAGTTTTAGATCATGATCATTTAAAGAAAATATTTATTGAATATAAAAAACAAAATTTCACCACGGCAATTGATGATTTCGGTGCTGGCTATGCGGGTTTAAATCTGTTAGCTGATTGGCAGCCAGATGTCATTAAACTTGATATGTCATTAACAAGGAATATCCACAATGACCGTGTTCGAAGATCTTTAGCATCGGGGATTATTACGGTGTGCAAAGAGTTGTCAATTAAAATCATAGCCGAGGGAATTGAATCTAGGGAAGAGCGCGACACGCTGTATTCTCAAGGTGTTCATCTATTTCAGGGCTATTACTTTGCTCGACCGGGCTTTGAATGTTTGCCGAGTATTAATAAAGAAGCGTTGGAATAAAAACCTGAAGTAATTTAAATGTTAATTATAAATATCAGAAGTATCAATGAACCTTACACCCAGCAACGCTAATGAAAATTTAATAATCCCTTATGAAGATAAGGCAGTATTGTTTCAGGCTGCGCTGGATCAATCTTACAGTTCTATAGTAATAACAGATGCTAGCAATGATTTAGACGGGCCTAAGATAATTTACGCTAATCGAGCCTTTCAAAAAATGACTGGCTACACAATTAATGAGCTGGTTGGAAAATCTCCTAAAATTTTACAAGGGCCATTAACGGATCAAAAAGTCATCGAAAAATTGCGAGTTTGTATCAATTCCGGCACGCACTTTGAAGATTCGACAATCAACTATGATAAAAATGGGAATCCATATCACGTTGAATGGAGTATTTCACCAATCAAAAATAAAAATGGAATCATTCAATACTACATTTCAGTGCAAAAAAATATTACCTCTTATATAAAAGCAGAAGAAGAACGTAATCTACTTATTAGAGCGCTAAATGATTCTCCAGATTGTGTCATTATTACAGACAGTGACAATAAAATTGTTTTTGTTAATTCTAGTTTTGAAACGCTAACTGGCTATCATGAAATAGAGGTAATTGGTAAACATCCATCTTTTTTGTGGAAGGAAGCTACTCTAGAGGAAAAGCTAAAAACTGAACTTAGAGAATCAAACAACCATTTACACTTTCAGTCATTCAAACCCAACATACGAAAAAACGGGACAGTATTTTATGTCGATCAAAGTATCGCGCACATACAGGATGAAAATGCTAACTTATCTCACTATGTCAGTTTTAGTAAAGACTCAACGGATCGTATATCAAAAGAAAATGCCCTCAAAGATTTAGCAGCTAAAGATTCCCTGACCGACTTGCTTAACCGAAGGTCTGGCGAACAATTATTAATGCATTATGACAGTAATAGAAAACATCATGGAAAACCAGTTTGTTTAGTGATGTTAGATATTGATAACTTCAAAAATATAAATGATACGTTTGGTCATGCTGTTGGTGATGCCGTACTTAAAACCATTGGCCGTACATTAAAAGAAGTGTCAAGGTCATCGGATAACGTTATTAGATGGGGAGGCGAAGAGTTCTTAATCATTTTGCCAGATGCCACATTGGAGGAAACTTTAGTATTAACTGAGAGAACTAGAAAAAGTATCTCAGATCAAGTGAATGGTGAAGTTGGACAAGTGACCGCTTCTTTTGGAGTCGCAGCAATGTTTAAAGATGAAACTACAGCAAGTTTCATCAATAGAGCTGATAAAGCACTGTACAAAGCGAAGCTTAGTGGTAAAAACTGTGTAATTGCGGGTGGCTAAACACCTGCACTAACTGCATTATCCAGAACCGACAATATGCTGGTCACTTCGATTTTCCGTCTGATTGTAAGTGTATAACCGTAGCGCTGAGTGTCTGCCTTGAGCCTAAATTAGATAAACTCTCTCGAAATAATGTGATTGAATCGTCACTATTTAGTCACAGATAACAAAAAAGGGCTCAGCAATTAAGCTAAAGCCTTATTAATACTGGTGGCCGGAGCGGGAATCGAACCTGCGACACGCGGATTTTCAATACAACTAAACATCCTAAGCAGTTGCTACGTAAGTACAAAAAACGTAACAAGTTTTTCAAGTTGCCACTCTGAGCTTTTCGCAAAATCGAACTTGTATGTCGAACCATAACCTTGGTTGAGCTTGGGCTTTAGATTCCGTAACTGCAAGAAAACTAACAGGTTTACTTTGGATGAAGTATGCAGAACTGTCGAACGTAATAGAACTTCGAAACCCTCATTAAAAATTGTATTAACGTGAATGCGAGATAATGACTGAAGATTAGTTTGCGCTGATACCTCCGCCTAACTCGCCCCATGTTTGCAAGCGTATGGCACACCGAGTAGCCAAAATGAAACGGTTTGCACCGCTCACCAGGCCACCCAGCGACCAAACTTTCCTTAAACCACTGCTACGACTGTGGGCACCTCCTTCGGCTTCATCCGCATCACCTCTGAAATTTTGTCAGAAACAGAATTGGTTGCTGCAAATAGGGATTTTTCAGACGCATGCAGGTAGCGTTGAGTAGTACGAATATCTGCATGTGACATCAGTTTTGCTATTACTATTAGGTCTTGTCCGCCTCTAAGACAATACGTTCCAAAGCAATGGCGCAGATCATGACATCGAAGGAAAGGCACTCCAGCCTTGATACGAATGCGATTCCATGGTTTAAAAATATTGACAAATTTCTTACCAGTCTTATGATTTGTAAACACATAAACATCAGATTCTTTTCGATCAATCTGCTTTAATACTTCCAATGCACTTTCTGAAAGTGGAATATAACTTTGACGTTTTGACTTAGCAGTTGCGGCGGGAAGAAGCATTTGCTTATTAGTGAAATTGATATCAGACCAACGCGCACCCAGTACAGCTGAAAGGCGCAAACCTGTCGAAAGTAAAAATAAAGCCAGCTGACAAATTGGACGATTGCTATCAGTATGTAACACTTCTAGCAAGGTTTTCAGTTGTTCATCTGTAGGGATATTTTCAACACCATTAAACTCATGATAGAGCTGAAGCCCTTTTGCAAAGTTGACGTCCAAATAGCCCCATCGTACCGCCATATTGCCCATCCTACGTAGCAAAGCGCCATGATAATCTGCCGTTGCAGCAGATAAACCTTGTCTGCGTAAATCCATTAAGAAAGTCTGAAGCTGCCGAACATGAATATCGCGTAAGCGCATATACCCAAAACAGGGCTTGATTTTCAGACGCCATAATTGCTCTAGCCGCTTAACCGATCTGGGCACTGTAGATTGAGCAAACGGGTAATATTCGTCCCATAGGTCATTCAGTGTCATCGCTTCAATCCGCAATACATCAGACGATAAATTGCCTTGTTTTGCAGCAGATGCATGCTGCTCCTTCAGACGTCTTACCTCAGCCCGTGCATCAGCCAAAGTAATTTCTGAAATGCGCCCAATCTTGCAATGTTTGGTTTTTCCATCAACTTTAGTACGCCAATAGAACGTACGCTGATCCGTTTCACTCACAAGCAAATATAGGCCACTGGCATCCAAGTCACAGTATTCAATACGATGTTTGCCAGCAGGACATTTTAAGCTAGTCAGATTACTCGGCGTGAGTTTAATAATTGCCATACTAAGCACCTCCAATAGATAAAATAAAAGTAAGAAATAAAGACTGTGTAAACATGATTAATAAAGCCTCGCATCTGAAGGGGTAGGCGTGTCTAAAGATGTATCTTCGTATTGAACAGCTTCAGGAACAGATGCATCAGCAGCATTGAGATAGCGTGCAAAAGCATCTTCAAACTGACTAAGCTCGTAGCCCTTCGGTGTATCGTGGGGACCAAGACGTACAGTCTTCGACTTGATGCCATACACAGCAAGTTGACTGGCCAGTTGCCTAGGCGCAATAGGGCGTCCTTGGTTGTAAGTCGCCCAAGGGCTTTCCGGAATATGTTCCAGTTCGGTAATTAATTCTGATGAACTAATTTTGTCCCAATTTTTCTTGCCATGAGCTCTTTCATCGAAGATGGATTGAATGTCAGACAGTAATTCATTGCCCGTACTGACTTTTTCGTTGGATTGGTTTGAGAGTATCAATGCTGCTTGGGTAGCGCGTTCAAGCCAGCCGTCACCTGCAACTTCTGCAATCGCCAGTAAAGGCTCCCAATTGTCCTGAGCACGGTCACTTAATGCATCCGGTAAATGTGGGCGTACCTGTTGAATAGCTTCCGCATAATCATCCGCAGCACGTTCCAGTTTGGCACATAGCCTTGCAAACAATCCGGGTTCTGCATACCGCAAACGCGTCACCGTTTCATCTGGTAACTTGCGGCGCATATTAATGACAATGCCGCGACTCATGGTGGAATCCGGTAAATGCCTTTCCAAAGCAATACCAGCAATCGACTTGGCACCAAATACTGGGAATTTGCGAGGCACAAATGAATCATCAACGGCTTCACTTCTCAGCACAAAACCACTGGCCTTGTAACCTGCATTGACCATACCAAGTAAATCGTTGTTGTCTTTAAAGAAGGTGTCGGCTTCATCAAAGAAGATTGTCGGTTGCCATAAATCAATAGAACGAAATAGTGATGAGGCGGTAGCGTTTGACGCCATCAATGCGCGAGCTGCAAGATATGCTAAAACAGTTTGGAATAAAGTTTTGGCGCAAGCACGTTCAGGTGCATTGATAATGAAGATGGGTGACGTATCAAAATAGCCGACCACATAGGTATGAAGTATCCACAGGGCTGCGGCATCTGCGTGTACTTTCTCCACTATGACAAATATGCGGATGGTTCTTGATACCTCATCTAATAATTCACTCAGAATAACTGGCTTATCGTAGGCATCGTAAACGTCAAACGGTAAGTTCTGTGCTTCTTTACTTAAGATTTTATGCTTGGAGGGTGGAGCCTTTTTAACACTGGACTTCTGATTTTGGTAAGGGTGTAGGGCTTTAATGCTTGATGTTAGATTTGTATCGGCACTAGGGACGTCGCTTTCTTCGGAAACGACGCTTGGCGCGACCAACTTAGATGTTGAAATTTGATTTTCCATGATTTAAGTACCTTTATTGTTATATTAGTAATAGGCACCGTCGTGGTAGCGTTTAATCGTCATAGTTTTATGTCAGTAGACATAAGGGTATAAATGCTTAGTTGAATATTTTTATCGTAGTTAAGGCTCCTTGTGCTTGATATAAATTATTATAAGTAATTGATTTATATATAAATATTATATATATGTGCGCAGAATATACTTTGTGATTCAGCAAGTCAAGTATTGGATTTTTGGCCGATTTTAAACAGGTCAAATGGCGTCACCTCAGCCGAAAAAATCGGCAACACGCCACTTTCTAAGCTGGGTATGGCATTCGGCGTTGCGCTTTGGTGGCGGCAGAAATTTGTTGCGGATAGGTGAGCTTTGACAGAAGTGAAACGCAACAGAAAACGCAACGCGGGTTTGTATGCCAGATAAGGGTTTCGGCAAAACGTTGCGGCGTGGCGGCAATTTATAGCGGGATGTAAAACGTTAATTCTTGATTAATTAGCCATTTTGACTAATAACAACTTAAGCTGAATCACCAAAGTTTTTAAGAGCATTGCATCAAGTTTTTTCGAAACATTTTATTAAAAGATGCCATATACAGATTCTAGCAATTGCTCTGCTTCACCTTCTTTGAAAACATCTACGCCCACTAAGTCTGTAGTGATACTTTTGATGAAACGAATCTTCTTCTCATGAGGTAGTGATCGTAATTTTTGAATTGCTTTTTTGTTGGAACGAAAATGGAGCTCAAGAGCGTCAGTCATATACTTTGTTTTGTTAATCTGAGTTATAGCGAAAGCATCAACTGCGGAAACATACTTATGCGTTGCATTTATAAGAGATGCCGTTTCTTTGAAGGTAAAATCATCCTGATTTTTCCAAGTTTCCTGAAGTTGGTCGATTTCGAGCCCGCAGAATTCTTCACGAAGCCTATCTGCTGAATTCCTCAGAAGCACAACGCTTTCGCTACGAATCGTGTTGTCGATGTCATAATGAAATGTGTAGTTTCTCCATGTAATTAGCACTTCCATCAATGCTATTAGCACAGGATCGACCTTTGCGTGCTCTCCGACCCAAATGGTTTTCTTATATATTGATTGACCTGCCTTAGAGTATATAGACGCAAGTTCTTCAGATTCCAGCTCTTTAGGCTTTCGGTTCAGCTCGGTGAGATACATCTCTAAGGATTCTACTGCCCATCCAAGAAACGACTTGAGTGTAAATATCCTAGCTCGTTCTGCAGAGCGTGCGGGAGCCCTTGGATTCCAAGAGGTATTGAACCCGTCAGGTTTCTTTGTGACTAGACCTGTCTCGATTGCATTAAGTCCAACCAATGCAGTAATGAGTAGGTGATTGGCCTGTCCAAAACGTTTCTTGAATGATTTCTTTGCTTTAGTTGCAATCATAATTATCTGGCGCACCTGGTGGGGATTGAACCCACTCTCTTCCTTTCATAGAGCCCTGTCGGGTGTTAAAGGGAAGCGCCCCAACGGCCTCAGGTGCTATGGGTTATACAAACGGCTGATCTAAAACTTCTTACATACTTGCGTTAATTGTAATTGAATTAAATAACTACCGGGAATTTAACCGTACGATTGTTATTAGCTTTCATCTGGACTTATACCTTCCTTTAGCTTTAATTGGTCACAAATGACATCTACTAGCACCTCATCTGACAAATCCCATGTCAGCACAGTATCAAGAATATCTAGTAGATAATTTTGGTTGGGAATACACATACAGATTTCTCCTAAGAAGTTTAAAAATGTGAAAGCAGAAAAGACAAAAATCCTCAAGAATTACCACTAAAGGTCGTTATTGGGATCGATATTGGCAGGGTTAAAAAGTAAGCGCCAATTTCCCCACACATTACAATCAACATAAATTTAGTTAATACTGCCTCAGATGAAATTTAGTAGGTGGTTATATGCGGTTAAAAATAAGAAATACTAAGTGGTGGCTTGATCACGTTGATGCTTGGCAAAAAAGTGGTGTCACTCAGACTGAGTACTGTCGCAGTCATAAATTAAATCTCAAGTCATTTTCAAACTGGAAGTTGAAGCACGTCAAAGAGTCACGGAAATTTAGTGAACCAGAGGTTCCAGTTTTCACCTCTCCACATAATGCAGTACCACTGATTCCAGTAGTCATATCTGAGCAAATAGGCTCTGCAAAAGAGGTAGAAGGTGAAACGCTGCCATTACCAAACGCTGGCTTTTCTGGAGTCACTCTGATTGTCAAAAATGACTATCAAATATCGTTAGCTATTGGATTTCATCCAAGGACATTAAAAAATGTACTTGCTGTTTTAGCTGAATAACCATGTTTGATATTGTTGCTCAGCAAGTTTGGCTAGCACCTGGCGCTACTGATATGCGTAAGTCAATTGATGGTCTAGCTGGTATCGCCCAATTCGTCATTAAGCAGGATCCTCTGGCGAGGCATCTGTTCGTATTCTGCAACAAGCATCACAATCGTCTCAAAATACTCTATTGGGATCAGAATGGCTTTTGGTTGTTTTACAAACGCCTCGAAAAAGGCAGGTTCAAATGGCCATCCACTAACAATGAATCCATCTGTATTACCCGTCCTCAACTTGCTTGGTTGCTGCAAGGTTTAACCATTGAACAAAAACAAGCGCACCGCCCATTCTTAGCTAAAATTGTTGCTTGACAATCTATGCCACCAAGTGGCATCATTCAAACAATGCATCGGGTATTCAAAACAAAACACTTTCATCGCTGGATGAGCAAAACTGATTTAACTGATCAGTCTCTTTGCAATGCCATTTCAGAAATGATACATGGTTTGGTAGATGCACACTTGGGCGGTAGTATAGTCAAGAAACGAGTTGCTGTTGCTGGGCGCGGTAAACGAGGTGGTGCAAGAACGATTGTTGCCACGAACTTTGGTAATCATTGGTTTTTCCTGTACGGATTTGAGAAAAATGTACGTGCTAACATTACCGATAATGAACTAGACGCTTTAAAAGAAATCGCAACAGATTTACTAGCTTTAAATGATGACGCGCTAACTTATGCCGTTGCCCAAGGGAAATTGTTGGAGATATATTATGACCACTAAACGTATTGCTAAAAGCTCAATATTAGAGGCTGTCCATGAGACAGCACAGGATTTACTTGAACTAGATTTTATTAACAAAAATAGAATGCAGCAGTATGAAGCCATGTGCCTGCAACCTATTCCTGACTATGACCAGGCGAAAATTCGTGCATTGAGAGACCGCTATAAACTTAGTCAGTCTGCATTTGCTATTGTCCTCAATACCAGTCCTTCAACTGTACGCAAATGGGAAGTGGGTGACAAGCACCCTAGCGGCCCTTCACTCAAATTACTCAATCTCCTAGACCGCAAGGGTCTGGAAGTATTAATCTAGGGCAGATTTTAATAGATGCCTGTTCAATCCCTTTTGCCCGAAATGAGCGATGAAGAGGCTGAAATGTTGGATAAGCTCTTTAATCCAAAATTTCATGGGGAAGTGCGTGTTGAAAAAGATGAAAAAAATAACCAGATAATAGTGAATTGGCACGATGAAGGATTCTCTTCATATAGCCATTTGAATATGGAAACACATAATGAAATTTATAGTGCCCAAACTTTCTTAAGGTTACATAAAAATTTTGTTGTATTGGTAGACAAGTCTAAAACTCTTGAACAAGAAAATGAGTATCTCAAAAGTCAGGTAGCACTATTTAAACACAAAGAGTTTGGCGCAAGCTCAGAGCAGTTCACTTCACCTCCAATCGAAGTGGGAGATACCCCAGCTGTAACACACGTATCTATGGCAGGCTTAACTCATCAAAATAAAAAACTAAAACTAGTCTCAAGCAATGCTGGGCGCAAACCTTTGCCCAAAAACATTTCACGAGAAAGAGTTGAATACAAATTACCTCTAGAAAAACAAATCTGCGAATGCTGTGCAGGAAAGTTGCATGAATTTGGTGAAGAAATATCCGAGCGACTAACTGTAATTCCAGCACAATACAAAGTGATTCAGCACGTAAGACAGAAATATGTTTGCCGCAATTGCGACAAATTTACAGTTGCTGAGGGGCCAAAATCATTGATACCCGGCAGCAGTTACAGCAGCCCAGAATTTTTAGCAGATGTTGCAGTAAAACGATACCAATTTGGTCTGCCGTACTATCGCCAAGAAACTATATTTAATCATGCTGGAATGCCATTTAATCGCACTACCTTAGCGAACTTGATGATTGGCTGTGTAGATAAATTGCAACCATTGTATGCAGTACTGAAATCTGAATTACGCAATCAAGATATTGTTCACGCAGATGAAACCACTTTTCAGGTTCTTAAAGAAACAAATCGTTCACCTCAATCAAATTCATACGCATGGTTGTATTGCAGTGCTGCTAAGGCAAATAAGCCTGTAGTGATATTTGAATATCAAGCTACAAGGTCTGGCAGTCAT